>NZ_WTYM01000001.1 GCF_009827435.1 Croceibacterium salegens
GAAGCCCGGCAGGCCGCCATTGCCCGGGCCCTCGAACGGCGCGGCGAGGATCCCGGCGGCTTTGCCCGGGCAAGCGAAACCCTCGGGGCGGCGCGCCGTCCCGCCGACCTCCTGCGCGCGGCGCAGGCACTGAATTCGATCGAAAGGACCTTCCGCCGATGAGCGAAGCATTGCAGCAAACCCGCCAGCTGGCCGAGGCTATCCGGGCCGAGATCGGTAAGGCCGTGGTCGGGCAGGAAGAAACGGTCGAGCACCTGCTGATCGCGCTCATCGCCCGCGGCCACGTCCTGCTCGAAGGCCCGCCGGGGACCGCCAAGACCTTCCTCGCGCAGTGCTTCGCCGCTGCGACCGGGCTGGAGTTCGGCCGCATCCAGTTCACCCCCGACCTGCTGCCGGGCGACATCCTCGGCTCCAACCTGTTCAACTTCCGGACCAGCCAGTTCACCCTGACGCGCGGGCCGATCTTCCACGAAGTGCTGCTCGCCGACGAGATCAACCGCACCCCGCCGAAGACCCAGGCCGCGCTGCTCGAGGCGATGCAGGAACGCCGCGTCACGCTCGACGGCGAGACCCACGCGCTGGCGGACGAATTCATGGTCGTGGCGACGCAGAACCCGATCGAGCATCAGGGCGTCTACCCGCTGCCCGAGGCGCAGCTTGACCGCTTCCTGTTCAAGCTGCTGGTCCCCTATCCCAGCGCCGAGGAAGAGGCGGCGATCGTCGCCCGCTTCGGCGAGCGCAGCGGGCCGCAGTCGCCGCGCGATTTCGGTATCGCCGCGGTGACCGACAAGGCTGCGCTGGCCGCCGCGCAGCAGGCGGTTCAGGCGGTGACGCTGGCGAAGGAAGTGATCGACTACACCGTCGCGCTGGTCCGCGCGTCGCGCGAGAGCCCAGACCTCGAAAACGGCGCCA
>NZ_WTYM01000002.1 GCF_009827435.1 Croceibacterium salegens
CACAATCCGGCTCTTTTTCAGTTTTTCACCGACTATGAGCACAGCTAGTCGAAGCGGCAAAAGGCTGGGCCGTCAGCGGTCAAGTCGCTTTCGGATCAAAATCAAGCAAACGCGACATAATTGGCGTTGTCATTCTCGGATTCGAAAATGAGCCGCCAGCGGCTGCAGTTCCACTTACAACAAAATGCTGCAAGTTCAGCGAACGACCCTGATGGTCA
>NZ_WTYM01000004.1 GCF_009827435.1 Croceibacterium salegens
TCCGAGCGAATGCACTTGCAGTTAAGGAGTTGAGTGCAGGGCGGGGTGATGCCTTGACTGAAGAAGTCAGGCAGCTCGTTCAGGTACTTCAACTCCTCGCCCGAGGTGATCCGCCTCGTGTTGATGATGTAGGTCCGGTTCCCTTTGAGCCTGCGCAATGTCGAGGACCTGCTGTCCGAGCGCGGGACCGACATTTGCCATGAGACCGAGCGGCACTAGTGGAACAGGTTCGGTCCGCTATTCGCTGCCG
>NZ_WTYM01000012.1 GCF_009827435.1 Croceibacterium salegens
TCGACGCCTTCACCGAACTGCGCTGGATCACCTTCGAAACCGAGCCGGGGCACTATCCGATTTGAGGCTTACCAAATGAAGACCCAGGTATGCATCATCGGCGCCGGACCGGCGGGCCTGTTGCTCGGCCATCTTTTGCGTGCCGAAGGGATCGAGTGTGTGGTGCTCGAACAGCGCACCGGGGATTATGTGCTGACGCGCATTCGGGCGGGCGTGCTCGAGACGATCACGGTCGGCCTGATGGAGCGACTGGGGCTCGATGCGCGGATGAAGGCCGAGGGGCTTTGGCACGACGGCTTCAACCTGGCCGACGGCGAGCGGCTGATCCGCATCGACATGGCCGACCTCGTGGGCAGCCGGGTCATGGTCTACGGCCAGACCGAGCTGACCAAGGACCTGATGGACGCGCGCGAGGAGCGCGGGCTTGAGGTGGTCTACGAGGCCGAGGACGTCGTGCTGCACGATGTCGAAGGCGACGTGCCATACGTCACCTTCACCAAGGACGGGGCCGGGCAGCGCATCGACTGCCGGATCATCGCCGGGTGCG
>NZ_WTYM01000013.1 GCF_009827435.1 Croceibacterium salegens
ACCGGTAGATCATAGAGACGCACAGCGTCGGCTACGATACTAAGTCGTGAGGGCCTAATACATCTCTACGAGCGGAGCACACGCCGTCGGCCTCTCTCGAGGCATGCCCGAGTTCCGGTGATAACAGATGGTCTGCCTTGCTAGCGGCGCGATCCGAAGTTGACAGTTGGCTATCGGTCCAGTTCCTGACATGCCGCTGCACGGCATTGTCAGACTAACTGCACTTGGTCGATTTTGGATGAGATTGACCAGCTTCGGAAGCC
>NZ_WTYM01000014.1 GCF_009827435.1 Croceibacterium salegens
GCGCGGAAATCGACGCGGCGCAAGCTGGTGCCGGCGGCTAGGCCGGGGCCAGCAGCATTTCGATTGCGGCGGCGATCTCTTCGTCGCCGAGCGCAAGGCTAGCGGTGCCCATCGACAGTTCGGCGCGCCCGGCGGCGCGGCCTTCGACCGGCTTGAGGTTGCCGAACAGCCAGATGCCGGTTTCCCGGGCAACGCGGTCGCGGGCCAGCAGCAGTTCCTCGACGTCGCCCTCGAGAGTCAGGTGGAACATGCTGGACTGCGGCGGGTCGGGCAGG
>NZ_WTYM01000015.1 GCF_009827435.1 Croceibacterium salegens
TACGGCTGGCCAGGTCGATGACCTCGGCGCTTTCGCCGTCACGCGGATCGCGATCGTTTTCGGCCCTGAGAGCGGACTTGTCCGCCAGTCGCATTGCCAGCTTCATTGCTTCACCTCATCGAGCCGGGCCAGAGCCTGGATTGGCCGGGCAGGGCCGTTGTTCTGCAGAGTCGCCATGTCCTTGCCGGAGCGCAGGATAAGTTTCTTGGGAACGCCTTCGATCACGATGACGTCGCCGCGCACGGCGTAGTTCACCGGGCCTTCGGTGCCTGCCTTGTCCTTCATCAGGATCGCGGGGACCGGTTCGCCCGCCGGCCAGGCGAGGAAAGTGGCGGTGCCGTCGTCGTAGATACGCGCCGGCATCAGGTTCCTGTCGCCGGTCTTGTCCCAGGCGAAGTTCAGTTCTGCCGGATCGACGATAGCCTGTGCATCGCTCGCTGCCGCCAGCTCGACCTCGTTGGGCCCGTCGACGGGGGCGACGCCCTTCGGCGTGGGGTTGATCGGCGTGGGATAGGTGAACGAGAGGACATAGAGCGGGCTCTCGTTCTTGGGATTCGCCATCAGGTCGAACAGGTAGGTGTGCTCGTTGGTGATGACCGTCATGTTGGTCACCGCGCGATCCGCCAGCGGTTTGACGAACAGAAGGTTGGCGCGCTTGTTCGGCGTGACCTGCCAGGCCTGCGAATCGCCGATCGCGACGTTTTCGATCAGTTCATCGTCGCCAAAGCGGATTGTGGTCTGGACATTGGCGCGGCCATCGACCCGCACGACCTGCGTTTCGTCGTAGAGCCGGCTGACGAGGCGCGGATCCTCGGCATGCAGCGGCGCAGCCAGGCTCACCAGGGCCACTGCGGCGGTGGCGGGAAGCAGGCGGGTCATTTCATCTTCTCCGTCTTGCGCGAGGGCGGGCTGCGAAAGCGGCTGCCGACGCCCTGCACACGCGAAATCGAACTGTTGGCGGGGGGCTGTCCGGTGGTCGGGCTGATGCGAACCTCGCGCCTGCCGACGGCCGAGCCGGTATCGTTGGCCGCGACCGGGCCGGGCGAGGCCATGCGGATTTCGCGCGAGGCGCCCGGCGCGGCGCTACGGGCCTGGTCGACCGCGGCGCCGGCGGCCGGTGGGGCAATGGCAGGTATCGGGCGGCTCG
>NZ_WTYM01000016.1 GCF_009827435.1 Croceibacterium salegens
ACTCATTGCTCTAATGCCTTGCTGTTCGACTGGAATAGGCGGCCCAGCCGCATACGACCCAATTGCAGACGTTGTGCTATCGATGACTTAGGGCTGCATCACGATAGTCGTTCAGCATGTAGGCGAGCGCGTCCGGGCCATCCGGCCAAACACCCGGTATACCCCCGCTCTTGCCAAGCACCCCACCGAAGGGAACGACGGCCTCATCTGCATACTTGAACGCGACCATGCTGGCACCATGACTGAGTGGCCGGACATAGAACTCACCTACGTGCCGCCAACCAATCTTTCGTGGTGTCCGAGTCAGTCCACCCGAAAGGGTGAAACCCTCGGGATCGAGCCGCAAACGGTGTGGGCGGATCAGCATCGCCACAAAAGTCAGTGCGCAGAGGCCAAAAAAGATGCCGCCAGCCTGCAACTTCCAGCTTGTATCCCCTGATTGCTCCGCAAACAGCGAGATGGCGACAAAGGCGAGGCAGCCAATCAGCCCGATAGCTGCTTTGCCTCGCGATGAAGTCAGTTCTTCAAACTCGGGCAAACTCATCAGATTCCAGTATACTAGCGATGTGCGATTACCACCCAGTTTGTGACCCCACCGCCGAGCCGTTAGTGTGCCAGGAGCGGTCCGGCAGGTAACGACCCCTTTGCGGACCTTCAATGGCAAGTGATTAGTGACATCGGGCCTTTACCCGATACAGACCAGC
>NZ_WTYM01000017.1 GCF_009827435.1 Croceibacterium salegens
AGGCATCACCCTGCCCTACCTCGACCCCGTTACGAGTCGGTGCATTTGCTCTGACAGCACCATAAGAGACGCAACAGTCACGTAACTTTGAATATTTTGCGCTATGGAGTCGGTTCAGTGCGCACCACCGCCTGATCAACTCCTGACATTAGGCCCACTCAGCACGAATGGCGCGAAGTAACGATTGAACCAGTTTCATGCCGCTTCTTCACTTGCGAAAGTGCGCACCAACCGCACTTGACTACCCAGACTAAGTGCTATCTCTGGTATAGATTTGAGTAACGGAACGTAAGGCAGGCGCCAATATGACATGGAAACGAGAGAGATTATTGGCTTGGTGGTTCTTCTTTTGGCGGTCGCATCGTCCGCAAGTGGAATTTGGGCAGCTCGACATAATTCTCGGCAGCGCAAATATCAGCGGATGCTAAGGAAGGAGCGCAAGGCGAGACGCGAACGGCATATCAACTTCACTCAAGAACACTAGTTTCATCTTTCCCGCGACTGCGGTACCAAAAAACCGCTATAGAAGTTCGGCGGTCTCGTCCTGTTGCAACTGCGTAGGTGTTGGGCATCTCGAGTCATGTTGCTTTCAGTCTGAAAATGACTTGTCTCCGGTTGGCTAAGCCATTCCTGATTCGGGCATGTTTCAGGCCATGAAAGTTTGCCACTCGGCCAGGGCGGCCAAGCGACAGATATTGTTGGCCTCAATGTCAGCGAGGTGGCGTTCTTTGTTGAATTGATCGCGGACGTTGGCGTGGAGTGAGGCGAACTTCTGCAGACTCTTCATTCGCCGGAACCGCAGCATGGCTCTTTCCCGTCTTCGGAACGGCAAGTGCGAGTTCTCGACCCTGTTGTTGGCCCAGCGGCCGATCTCCTGCTTTCCGGCATTGCCGAGCTCGTCCATCGCTGCCTTGTACGAGCGCAGGCCGTCGGTGGTGATTATCTCAGGTGAGCCATG
>NZ_WTYM01000018.1 GCF_009827435.1 Croceibacterium salegens
GTCTCGTGGCAGATGTCGATCCCGCGCTCGGCCAGCAGGTCTTCGACGTTGCGCAAGCTCAACGGAAAGCGGACGTACATCATCTCTACGAGGCGGATCACTTCGGGCGAGGAGTTGAAGTACCTGAACGGGCTGGCTGGCTTCCTGGACGAGGCATTCCCCCGCCCTGCCCTCAACTCCTTACCAGCCGGTGCATTTGCTCTGACAGAGCC
>NZ_WTYM01000019.1 GCF_009827435.1 Croceibacterium salegens
TGCCGGCGATGATCGCCTCGATGATCTCGGGGGCAAGGAAGCTGAGGCGCATGACGCGGGTCATCCAGGACTTGCTCATTCCGAGCCGGGCGGCGAGCTGGGTGACCGTCAGCTGTTCATCGCAGAGCATCTGCCACCAGCATCGCGCCGTATGGAGTAGCTTGACCAGGTGCTGCTGCGGCTCGGGCGTGCCGGCCCGCATCCCGTTGTCATGGACGACGTGGACCGCGCGGCCCGTTCGGCGGATGGCAGCATCGATCCGAA
>NZ_WTYM01000020.1 GCF_009827435.1 Croceibacterium salegens
CGCCCCCACGCCCGCGCCGGTCGCCGCACCCGCGCCCGCACCGGCCCCCGAGCCGAAGAAGGCTCCGCCCAAGAAGGCTCCTTCCGCAGCCGCCGAAACGCCGCAAGAGCGGGTCGCCCGCCTGCAGCGCGAGGCCGAGGAAGAACGCCTCCGCCTGGCCGAGGAAGCGCGCAAGCGTGAAGAGGAAGAGGCTCGCAAGGCCGCCAGCGACGAAAAGCGCCGCGCCGAGGTGAACCGCAAGGCCGAAGCGGAAGCGGAAGCGGAAGCCGAAGCGCAAGCCGCAGAGGCTGCCGAAGTCGAGCCCGCGCCTGTGGCCGAGGCCGAAGCGCCTACCGAAGGCGAAGCGAGCGAAGCCGAGGCTCCGGCCGATGGCGCCACTCCGGCCCCGCGCCGCTTCACGCCCGTCGCCCGGCCCGAGGTCAAGCGGCCCGAGCCCAAGAAGCGCGAAGACAAGAAGGCGGCGAAGACCGAAACACGCGGCGGCGGCGCCGATCGCGGCGACAAGCGCCGCGGCGGCAAGCTCTCGGTCAAGACCGCTTTCAACGACGACGAGGGCGCCCGCGCCCGTTCGCTCGCCGCGCTCAAGCGCGCCCGCGAAAAGGAACGCCGCCTGCACGGCGGAAGCTCCAACAAGCCGCGCGAGAAGCAGGTCCGCGACGTCGTGGTGCCGGAAGCGATCACCGTCCAGGAGCTGGCCAACCGCATGGCCGAAAAGGGCGCCGACTTGGTGAAGGCGCTGTTCAACATGGGCATGATGGTCACCGTCAACCAGACGATCGACCAGGACACCGCCGAGCTGCTGGTCGAGGAATTCGGCCACAACATCCAGCGCGTGTCGGAGAGCGACGTCGACATCGACAGCTCGACCGATACCGATCCGGAAGAGACCCTGCAGCCGCGCCCGCCGGTCGTCACGATCATGGGCCACGTCGATCACGGCAAGACCAGCCTGCTCGACGCACTGCGCGGAACCGACGTGGTCAAGGGCGAAGCCGGCGGCATCACCCAGCACATCGGCGCCTACCAGATCACCACCAAGGACAAGAAGAAGATCACCTTCCTCGACACCCCGGGCCACGAGGCGTTCACGCAAATGCGCGCCCGCGGCGCCAACGTGACCGACATCGTGATCCTGGTGGTGGCCGGCGACGATGCGATCATGCCGCAGACGATCGAGGCCATCAATCACACCAAGGCCGCCGGCGTGCCGATGATCGTTGCGATCACCAAGGCCGACAAGCCGGAATACAACGCCCAGAAGGTGCGCGAGCGCCTGCTCGAACACGAAGTCATCGTCGAGGCGATGAGCGGCGACGTGCAGGATGTCGAAGTCTCGGCCAAGACCAAGGCCGGGCTCGACGAACTGATCGACAAGATCGAGCTCCAGGCCGAACTGCTCGAACTCAAGGCCAACCCCGATCGCGACGCCGAGGCGACCGTGATCGAGGCGCAGCTCGACAAGGGCCGTGGGCCGGTCGCCACCGTGCTCGTCACCCGCGGTACGCTCAAGCGCGGCGACACCTTCGTCGTCGGTACCGAGAGCGGCCGTGTGCGCGCGCTGGTCGACGACAAGGGCAAGCAGGTCAAGGAAGCCGGTCCGGCCTTCCCGGTCGAGGTCCTCGGCCTCGGCGGTGTGCCGCAGGCGGGCGACCAGCTTACGGTCGTCGAGAACGAACAGCGCGCTCGCGAAGTCGCGGCCTATCGCCAGGAAAAGGCGACCGAAAAGCGCACCGCGCTCGCCCCGACCAACTTCGACACCATGTTCGCCGGCCTGACCAACGACGTGAAGGAATTCCCGGTCGTGGTGAAGGCGGACGTGCAGGGCTCGGCCGAAGCGATCGTGACCGCGCTGCACAACCTCTCGAACGACGAGATCAAGGTCCGCGTGCTGCACTCGGGCGTCGGCGCCATCACCGAAAGCGACGTGACGCTCGCCGCCGCCAGCGGCGCGCCGATCATCGGCTTCAACGTGCGTCCGAACCCCAAGGCGCGCGAACTGGTCGAGCGCAACAAGACGCGCATGATGTACTACGACGTGATCTATCACCTGACCGAGGAAATCGGGAAGGAGATGGCCGGCGTGCTCGGGCCGCTGCGCATCGAGAACGTCGTCGGACGCGCCGAGGTCAAGCAGGTCTTCCCGGCGGGCAAGCGCGACAAGGCGGCGGGCCTGCTCGTCACCGAAGGTTCGATCCGCAAAGCCCTGTTCGCCCGTCTCACGCGCGACGACGTCATCGTATCGGCGACCACCATCGCCTCGCTACGGCGCTTCAAGGACGACGTGGACGAAGTCCGCGCCGGCCTCGAATGCGGCGTCGTGCTGGCCGACACCAACGACATCAAGGCGGGCGACATGCTCGAGGTGTTCGAGGTCGAGGAACGCGAACGGACGCTGTGATCGTCTCCCCTCCCGTAAACGGGAGGGGTCGGGGGTGGGCATGGGCCGGCGACGGCCACCCCGCTGCGACTAGGCCCCCCGGAGCAAGTCCGGGGTGCCAAGTCTCGCTGCCCCTCCCGCTTGCGGGAGGGGGTGGAGTTTGAATGACCCGCTACGTCGCCCTGCTCGGTTCGATCAACGTCGGTGGCAACCGGCTCAAGATGGCCGACCTGCGCGAGGCGCTCGAGCGCGAGGATTTCGAGAACGTCGAGACCGTGGTGGCGAGCGGCAACGTGCTGTTCGACCATGACGAGCGCCCGAGCGACGGATTGGGCGAGAAGATCGCCTACGTCGTGAGGGACCGCTTCGGCTTCGACACCTTCGCCGCGGTGCGCAGCCGCGACGAACTCGCCGCCTCGATTTCCGGCAACCCTTTCGCCGAGGACGGCGAGCCCAAGCAGGTGCACACACTGTTCCTCGCCGAGCCGTTCGACACCAAAGCATTCGAGGATTTCGCCGCGGGCTATGCCGGTCCCGAGCGGCTCGCTTGCGCCGTGCGCGAGATCTTCGTCGATTTCTGCGGCGGGGTGGCGGATTCCAAGCTCGGCCAGGCGATGAGCAAGGCCAGGGTCGGCGGGCGCGCCACCGCTCGCAACATTAACTCGCTGCGGCGGATACTGGACAAGATGGGCTGAGCGCCCCACCTGTGCGCCCATGGCCCGCAACCCGTCCACTCCCGAACAGCAATCGGTCCGCGTCCTCAAGGTCGGCGAGCGGGTGCGGCACATCCTGTCGGAGCTGCTCGCCCGCGGCGAGGCTCACGACGAGACGCTGACCGCGCACGCCGTTTCGGTCACCGAGGTCCGCATGACCCCCGACCTGCGCAACGCCAGCGCCTACGTGAAGCCGTTGCTCGGCGAGGACGAGGCGGCAGTGCTCAAGGCGCTGCGCACCAACACCGCCTTCTTCCAGCGCGAGGTCGCCAAGCGCCTCGGCCTCAAGTTCGCGCCCAAGCTGCAGTTCAAGCCCGACGAGAGCTTCGACGAAGCCGACCGGATCGAACGCCTGCTCGACGATCCTCGCGTGGCCCGCGATCTCGACGGGGATTGAAGGCAGCAATTCAGAGCCTGTTCACGGCATGTGGCGATGATGGTATCTTTCGCCGACATTCGACCGGAGACATGCAATGAAGATCCTTCTCGCATTCGCCACTCTCGTTCTTGCCGCGCCTCTTGCAGCGCAGCCACTGGCGGGAGTTTCCGATGACGAGACGGTGATCAGGGCCGGCGTCATCAAAGAATTCCATCGTGGCAACGGCGATGTGATGTTCGTCCGGGATCGCGAAAACAACTGGTTCCGTCTCGGTCTCAACGACGGCTGCCTGAGGGGCTTCGATTACATCAGCCAGGCCTATTTCGAGGCCGACGTGAACGGGCAGATCGATAAGTCCTCGACGATCAAGGTATCGAATGGAACTCTGCGGACATGCGCGATAAATTCGATCCGCAAATCGGTCGCCCCGCCGCAGGTGGATTCGCACAGCCCGATCACGCTCGACTGATCAAACGCCCGGCGCTAGCTGGGGCGCCGATGGCGAAACTCTATTTTTACTACGCGAGCATGAACGCGGGGAAATCGACCACCCTGCTGCAGGCCGACTTCAACTATCGCGAGCGCGGC
This sequence comes from Croceibacterium salegens, assembly GCF_009827435.1. Taxonomy (GTDB): domain Bacteria; phylum Pseudomonadota; class Alphaproteobacteria; order Sphingomonadales; family Sphingomonadaceae; genus Croceibacterium_B; species Croceibacterium_B salegens. Next base: position 4,058 of record NZ_WTYM01000020.1, read on the forward strand.
ATGGCGACCATGCTGTGGACCGCCGCGCTCGACAACCGCAGCGAGGGACTGCCAATCGCCAGCCGCATCGGCCTCGAAGCGGACGCACGGCGCTTCACCCCGGGGACCAACCTTTACCGCGAAACGATGGTGCAGCACGAGGAGGCGCCGCTTGCCTGCGTGCTGATCGACGAGGCGCAATTCCTCATGGCCGACCAGGTCTGGCAATGCGCGCGGCTGGCCGACGAGGCTGGCGTTCCGGTGCTCTGCTACGGCCTGAGGGCCGACTTCCGTGGCGACCTGTTCCCCGGTTCGGCGGTGCTGCTCGGGATCGCCGATCACCTCGTCGAGCTCAAGGCGGTTTGCCACTGCGGCAGCAAGGCAACGATGAACCTGCGCGTCGACGAAAGCGGCAAGGGAGTGCGGCAAGGCGCGCAGACCGAAATCGGCGGCAACGACCGCTACGTGGCGCTGTGCCGGAAACATTTCCGCGAGGCGCTGGCGGGGTGACCGCATGCTCCTTATCTAGCGGAAATGAACGAAACTCTCTTCACAGCACTCGCTCTTATTCCGGCGCTGGTCTTCGCCATTGTCTTCCACGAAGTGGCGCACGGCTGGATGGCGCTGGCGCTGGGCGACCCTACGGCGAAGGAACGCCGCCGCCTTAGCCTCAACCCGCTGCGCCACGTCGATCCGTTCGGCACGGTGATCCTGCCCGGCCTCCTCGCGCTGTCGGGTGCGCCGGTGTTCGGCTGGGCCAAGCCGGTGCCGGTCACGAAGGAGCGGCTCAACAACCCGCACTTCGGGATGATGGCGGTGGCGGCGGCCGGACCGGGCACCAACCTGATCCTGGCAGCCGTGGCCGCAATCGTGCTTGGTCTGGTGGTACCTGCGGGTGGCCATCTCGGGGCCTCGGAGACCGGGATGCCGATGATCGTCTGTGGCGACAATTCCCCGGCGCTGTTCGCCAGCGGGATGTTCTTCTTCATCCTGATCAACGTCTTCCTGGCGATTTTCAACCTGCTGCCGTTCCCACCGTTCGACGGCTCGCACATCGTCGAGGGCCTGCTGCCCGAGCGCCTCGCCCGTGCTTACGAGCGGTTGCGGCCTTATGGCCTGCTGCTGTTCTTCGCCCTCGTCGCGATAAGCTGGTTCGCCCCGCAGGTCGGCCTGCTCGAAAATACCATCGGTGGGCCGGTCGACTGGGCCATTACCAAGTACCTCACACTCGCCCAGTCGATTGCCGGACGATAATTTTACCCGGGCGATATTGACTCCTTTCCACCCGGGTAATAATGGGTCCGGCGAAAGGACGAACGGCATGACGTTGACGGCATTCTACAAGGGCGCGGTGCTCAGGCGCGGGAGCGAAGCGGAAATTGCCGCGGCGATGCACGCCGTCCCTCCGCCGGAGCGTGCGTCGGACCTCCTGGCCTTCGACGACGAGACCGGGCGGCAAGTCGATGTCGACCTGCGCGCGGTGGCGGACAACACCCGCCCGCGAGGTCGCCCGGCATTGGGTGTGGTGGCCAAGGAAGTCACTCTCCTGCCGCGCCACTGGGATTGGCTCGCCAGCCAGCGTGGCGGCGCCTCGGCCTCGCTACGCAAGCTTGTGGAGACGGCGATGAAGCAAGGACGCCTGGCGGCCCAATGCCACGATGCCGCCTTTCGCTTCCTCACCGTCATGGCCGGCGACCTGCCGAAATTCGAGGACGCGGTGCGCGAAATCTATGCCGGCAACCCGGTCGGCTACGATCACTTCGCCCATGACTGGCCCGAGGCGATCCGGCTGCACGGCCGCGAACTGGCATTCCCCGCGTGACCACAGCTCCCAACGGGTGGATCGTCCTCGACAAGCCGCGCGGCCTCGGCTCGACCCAGGCGGTGGCCGCGGTGAAGCGCAACCTGCGCGAAGGCGGATACCCAAAGACCAAGATCGGCCACGGCGGCACGCTCGACCCGGAAGCAGAGGGCGTCCTGCCGATCGCGCTCGGCGAGGCGACCAAGCTCGCTGGGCGGATGCTCGATTCCGACAAGACCTACGTCTTCACCGTTGAATTCGGCAGCGAGACCGATACGCTCGATGCCGAAGGCCAAGTGATTGCGACCAGCGACCGCCGCCCGCCGCTGGCTGCAGTCGAAGCGATCCTCGAACACTTCACCGGCCCGATCGAACAGGTCCCGCCGAAGTATTCCGCGCTCAAGATCGATGGCCGCCGTGCCTATGACCTCGCCCGCTCCGGGGAGGACGTGAACCTCGAGACCCGCAGCGTGACCATCCACTCGTTTTCGGTTCTTGGAGACGAGGGTTCGCATAAGCCGCTCGAATCCTCCTTCGCCAACACAGCGGGCCGTCCCGACCCGTTCGACCCCAGTGCCCCGCTCGAACTCGCCGATGCGGTCACGCTTGTCGCAAATGTCTCCAAGGGCACCTACATCCGCTCCCTCGCACGGGATATCGCACACGCTCTTGGAACCGTCGGGCACGTGATCTACTTACGGCGCACCAAGGCCGGGCCGTTCACCGAGAATCAAGCGATTTCGCTGGACAAACTGAACGCAATCGGTAAGGGCGCGCGCCTTGAAGACATACTCCTGCCGCTTGAGGCGGGGCTGGACGGTATCCCGGCCCTCTCCCTCGACCCGGAAAGCGTGCAGGCGGTCCGACAGGGCCGTGTCGTTTCCGGATTGCCCCAACCCGATGGGCTCCATCTCGCCAAGGACCGAAATGTCCCCGTGGCGCTGGTAGAGGTTTCGGACGGGACGGCGAAGGTCGTCAGGGGTTTCAACCTGCCCGATACCGCGGAGTAATATGAATGTCGGTTACCGCCGAAAAGAAGCAAGAGATCATCAAGGACAACGCCCAGGCCAAGGGCGACACCGGATCTCCCGAAGTCCAGGTCGCGATCCTCACCGAGCGCATCCGCAACCTGACCGATCACTTCAAGGATCACCACAAGGACAACCATTCGCGTCGCGGCCTCCTGATGATGGTCAACAAGCGCCGCAGCCTGCTCGCCTACCTCAAGAAGAAGGACGTCGAGCGCTACAACGCACTGATCCAGAAGCTTGGGCTTCGTAAGTAAGAATTTTGCGGAGCGGCCCCTCGCGGGCCGCTTCTTGCATCTGGAAGGATCGCACGAAAATTGGAACCCGGCATTCGGGTTCGCGATCCGACCCAAACAGGCATCCTTCACAATTCGGTGAAGGGGCCCTGGGGCTAAGAAAGGCCCCGCACCGGACCGGGACGGAATACCCGGCACTGAGGCCCCGCCCGGCAATACGGCCCGGCGGGTTCACGAAGGAAAAATAATGTTCGACACGAAAACCGTATCGCTGGAGTGGGGCGGCAAGACCCTCACTCTGGAAACCGGGCGTATTGCCCGCCAGGCCGATGGCGCCGTGCTGGCGACCTATGGCGAAACCGTAGTGCTGTGCGCCGTCACGGCCGCCAAGTCGGTGAAGGAAGGCCAGGACTTCTTCCCGCTCACCGTCCACTACCAGGAAAAGTTCTCTGCCGCCGGGCGCATCCCGGGCGGCTTCTTCAAGCGTGAACGCGGTGCGACCGAGAAGGAAACGCTCACCAGCCGCCTGATCGACCGCCCGATCCGCCCGCTGTTCCCGGAAGGGTTCTACAACGAGATCAACGTGATCTGCCAGGTCCTGTCGTATGACGGCGAGACCGAGGCCGATATCGTCGCGATGGTCGCCGCCTCTGCGGCCCTGACCATTTCCGGCGTGCCCTTCATGGGCCCGATCGGCGGCTGCCGCGTCGGCTTCGTCGATGGCGAATACGTCCTCAACCCGAAGCAGACCACTGCGCTGGAAGAAGGCCGCCTCGACCTCGTCGTCGCCGCCACCCAGGACGCGGTGATGATGGTCGAATCCGAAGCCAAGGAACTGACCGAAGAAGAGATGCTCGGCGCGGTCATGTTCGCGCATGACGCCTGCAAGGACGTCGTCGGCGCGATCATCAAGCTGGCCGAAAAGGCTGCGAAGGATCCGTGGGAACTGACCGTTTCCGACAATTCGGAAATGAAGGCCGAGATCAAGAAGCTGATCGGCGACGACGTTGCCGCGGCCTACAAGCTGACCGACAAGTCGGCCCGCTCGGAAGCTCTCAACGCCGCCCGCGCCAAGGTCAAGGAACACTATGCCCAGGCCGATGGCCAGACCAGCATGACCGCCAACAAGCTGACCAAGAAGATCGAGGCGGACATCGTCCGCACCGCGATCCTCAAGGACGGCGCCCGCATCGACGGCCGCAAGCTCGACCAGGTCCGCCCGATCGAATCGATCGTCGGCTTCCTGCCGCGCACCCACGGTTCGGCGCTGTTCACCCGCGGCGAGACGCAGGCGATCTGCACCACCACGCTGGGCACCAAGGACAGCGAGCAGATGATCGACGGGCTGGAGGGTCTCTCCTACTCGAACTTCATGCTGCACTATAACTTCCCGCCCTACTCGGTCGGTGAAGTCGGCCGTTTCGGCGCCCCCGGGCGTCGCGAGATCGGCCACGGCAAGCTGGCATGGCGCGCGCTGCACCCGGTGCTGCCGAAGCATGACGACTTCCCCTACACCATCCGCATCCTGTCCGACATCACCGAGTCCAACGGCTCGAGCTCGATGGCGACCGTGTGCGGCGGCTGCCTGTCGATGATGGACGCCGGCGTTCCGATCGAGCGCCCGGTTTCCGGTATCGCCATGGGCCTGATCCTCGAAGGCAAGGACTTTGCGGTCCTCTCCGACATCCTCGGCGACGAGGATCACCTCGGCGACATGGACTTCAAGGTGGCCGGCACCGAAGCGGGCATCACCAGCCTGCAGATGGACATCAAGATCGCCGGGATCACCAAGGAAATCATGGCCAAGGCGCTCGAGCAGGCAAAGGGCGGCCGCGCCCATATCCTGGGCGAGATGACCAAGGCGCTAGGTTCTGCCCGTTCCGAGCTCTCGGCCCACGCCCCGCGCATCGAGACCATGCAGATCGACAAGTCGAAGATCCGCGACGTCATCGGCACCGGCGGCAAGGTGATCCGCGAGATCGTCGCCGAGACCGGCGCGAAGGTCGACATCGACGACGAAGGCGTGATCAAGATCTCGTCTTCGGACCTCAGCCAGATCGAAGCCGCGCGCAAGTGGATCGAAGGCATCGTCGAGGAAGCCGAAGTCGGCAAGATCTACACCGGCAAGGTCGTCAACATCGTCGACTTCGGTGCGTTCGTGAACTTCATGGGTGGCAAGGACGGCCTCGTCCACGTCTCCGAAATGAAGAACGAGCGGGTCGAAAAGCCGACGGACGTCGTATCGGAAGGCCAGGAAGTCAAGGTCAAGGTCCTCGAGATCGATCCGCGCGGCAAGGTCCGCCTGTCGATGCGCGTCGTCGACCAGGAAACCGGCGAGGAGCTGGAGGACACCCGTCCGCCGCGCGAACCGCGTGGTGATCGCGGCGACCGTGGTGACCGTGGCCCGCGTCGTGATGGCGGTGGGCGCGGCGACCGCGGTGACCGCGGAGATCGTGGCCCGCGCCGCGACCGTGGCGACCGCGGACCCAGGAACGATCGTGGCCGTGACCGCGACGACCGTGGTCCCAAGTCGGAAGGGGGCGACCCCGACCACATGCCGGCGTTCCTCAAGGACGACGACTGAAATTGAGGGAGACCCCGCGTACCGATCGGTTCGCGGGGTTTTCTTTCTCCGAGTTGGAGAGGAGGGCCGCGGGCAATGCACCCGCGGCCCGATTTTTTGGCTCAAGGCGAACCTGCGGTAAGCCGGTCGCGTGACCCGCAAGTCCTCTTTCGCCCCGGTCGTCGCGCTAAACACGCGCGTGCTGATCCTCGGCAGCTTGCCGGGCGAGCGGTCGCTGGCCGAGGGCCGATATTACGCACATCCGCAGAACCGCTTCTGGCGGCTCGTAGGTGAGGTGATCGGCCGCGATCTTGAAGCGCTCGATTACGAAGCGCGGCTCGAAACGCTGCTCCGCAACCGCATTGGCCTGTGGGACACCGTCGCCTCGGCGACACGCGAGGGCAGTCTCGATGCTGCACTCCGCGAGGTGCAGCATAATTCGCTGGCCGACCTCGTCGCCACGTTGCCCGAACTGCGAGCCGTGGCGTTCAACGGGGCGACTTCGGCAAAGATCGGGCGGGCGCTGCTGGCGGGGACGGACTTGGCGCTGCTCCCTCTGCCCTCCTCCAGCCCCGCCTACGCCGCCATGCCGTTCGCCGAGAAACTCAGGCTGTGGCGTGCAATAGGTGAATTCATCGCCTGACCCCTTGCTTCGCGCCTTGCCGCACCCCACTAACCGGCCATGACCAAGCGCATTCCTACTGGCGGCAAGGCGGCGATCGCCGGTGCTATCGGCTCGGCCGCCATTGCCGCCGCGATGCTCTACGCCTCGCGCCGCAAGAAGAAGAACGAGCCGACCCAGCCGGGCCCGATCCCCTCGGGCGAGCCGCCGGAGACCGATTGATGAAAGCCGTCAAGCAGGTCGAAGGCCGCGCCTATCCGCTGGGCCGCAAGAACGTCGACACCGACCTCATAATCCCCGCCGCCTTCCTCAAGACGGTGACGCGCGAGGGGCTCGGCAAAGGCGCCTTCCAGGCGGTGCGGGCCGAACCGGGCAACGTGTTCGACGATCCCGAATATGCCGGCGCGCCGATCATCGTCGCTGGCGACAATTTCGGTTGCGGATCAAGCCGCGAGCACGCCGCCTGGGCCCTGCTCGACATGGGCGTGACAGCGGTTATCGCCCCGAGCTTCTCCGACATCTTCGCCGGCAATGCTTATAAGAACGGCATCGTCACCGTGGTCCTGCCGCAGGACGCAATCGACCGGCTGATGGAAGTCGCGGTCACCGACCCGATTACCATCGATCTCGAAACCCAGACCGTGACCACGCCGTTTCAGGACCGCTGGAGCTTCGAGATGGACCCGTTTCGCAAGCACTGCCTGGTCGAAGGCAAGGACGATGTGGACATCACGCTGCAAAGCGCCGATGCCATCGAAGCCTACGAACAGCACCAGAAGGGCGAATTGCCCTGGGTGGCGCGCGGAACGGGCCTTGCGGCCTGACCGGCGCTGGGGCTAACGCGAATTCGATACAGCTTACCGGGGAAGGTATCTCAAATGACCGATTTCAGCGACCGCGAGAAGGGCGAGGAACGCAAGTTCGCGATGGACGAGGAAACCGCGTTCCGCGTCGCGGCGCGGCGCAACAAGTTGCTCGGCCAGTGGGCCGCGGACAAGATGGGCCTGACGCCCGAAGAGACCGACGCCTATGCCAAGGAAGTGGTCCAGGCCGATTTCGAGGAAGCCGGTGACGAGGACGTCATCCGCAAGGTGTTCGGCGACCTGACCAGCGCCGGCTGCGAGATCGACGAAGCCGAAGTGCGCTCCATGCTCGAGGAAAAGGCCGTCGAGGCGCGTCGCCAGCTGATGAGCGAGAGCTAGGCCTCGCCATGGCGATGCCTGCGGCGGAAATCGAGGCCCTGATCAAGGCTGCCCTGCCCGATGCCCGGGTCGAGATCCGCGACCTCGCGGGCGATGGCGACCACTTCGCCGCACACGTCGTCAGCGAGGCGTTCGTCGGCAAGAGCCGGGTGATGCAGCACAAGATGGTCTACAGCGCGCTCGGTGGCCGCATGGGCGGCGAACTGCACGCCTTGCAACTGACCACGGCCGTCCCCAACTGAGTTCGCGTAAGAGCCAAATCCCGGGGTCAAGTTTTCATGTCCGATACCAACCAACGCATTTCCCAGATCGTCCAGGGCAACGACGTCGTCCTGTTCATGAAGGGCACTCCCCTGTTTCCGCAATGCGGCTTCTCGAGCCGTGCGGTAGCGATCCTCGACCACTGCGGCGTCGCCTACGACAGCGTCGACGTGCTGCAGGACATGGAGATCCGCCAGGGCATTAAGTCGTTCTCCGACTGGCCGACCATCCCGCAGCTCTACGTAAAGGGCGAATTCGTCGGCGGCAGCGACATCATGATGGAGATGTACGAAGCCGGCGAACTGCAGGCGCTGCTGCAGGAAAAGGCGGTCGCCAAGGCCTCTTGATCGTTTCGAGCGGCCATCCGGCCGCTCGTCCTCGCTGGACGGGCAGCAAGCTGCCCCGCCGCGGGCGCGCGTTCGCGCTTTGGCTGCCGCGACCAGGAAAACATGTAGCGGAACAGTGTGAAACGGTCCGCGACCAGTGGACCGCAAGGCCGAACGGCCGCCCGCAGGTGCCCCGCAGCCGAAGGCGAAGGGAACGGCACCGAGGTTGCGCGCGCGGAGGCGCGTGCGAAAGACAAGAGTCCCGATCTCGGCGCTCTTCCCAGCGATGTAGTGATTACCCAATCTTCGGGGAGGCGGGACCTGGAGACTAGGGGGGACCGTAACAGAGGCCCCGCCTCGTTCGAAGACTTGGTTGGGTATCCTTCCTGTTGCACACCCCGTGCCAGTTTTGTCGAACCGCGCATTCCTGCGGGAGACGATGGTTGGCGAAACCTTAACGCACCCCCCACCTGTCAAGAATCCCGACAAATGGTCGTTAACAATCGAACCGCGCGCCGCCTGCTGTTGTTAAGCAAAGCTCTTGTCCAACCCGCGCTCAAGAAGCTCAAAGGGCGGTAGCGCAGAAAAAGGGAGTGGCGCGCCCGGCAGGACTCGAACCTGCGGCCCCAAGCTTAGAAGGCTCGTGCTCTATCCAGCTGAGCTACGGGCGCGTGGCGGGCGGCATAGCGTGCTTTGACTGGGAAAGGAATCGCGTTACGAATGCCATCATGACGGGGGACAGGCAGCGGCTTGAGGGACAGGCGCTCGCGCGGGCGAATTTCCGCTATTACGAATACATCATGGCCGCGTTCGTCGCGATCCTGCTGTTATCCAACATAATCGGCGCTTCGAAACCGAGCTACATCCCGCTGCCGGGCGGCGAACAGTGGTCGTTCGGGGCTGGCGTGCTGTTCTTCCCGGTGAGCTACATCATCGGCGACGTGCTGACCGAGGTCTATGGCTATGCCCACGCCCGCCGGGTGATCTGGACCGGCTTTGCGGCGCTGGTCTTCATGGCCTTCATGGCTACGGTGGTGGTTGCGCTGCCGCCAGCAAAGGACTGGCCGGGGCAGGATGCCTACGAATTCGTTTTCGGCAATTCGTGGCGCATCGTGCTCGCCTCGATGACTGCGTTCTGGGCGGGCGAGTTCGCCAATTCATTCGTGCTGGCGAAGATGAAGATCTGGACCGGAGGCAAGTACCTGTGGACCCGGACGATTGGTTCGACGGTGGTTGGGCAGGGGCTCGACAGCCTGATTTTCTATCCGCTGGCCTTTTATGGCCTGGCCGGGTGGCCGATCGAGCAGCTCTGGCAGGTGGTCATCTCGCAGTGGATCATCAAGACCGCGTGGGAGGCGGTGCTGACCCCGGTGACCTACCTGGTGGTCAATTTCCTGAAGCGGCGCGAGGGGGTCGAAGCCTTCGACTCCGGCACCGACTTCTCCCCCTTCGCGAAGGCCTGAACCCCGCGAAGGGGTGCTGACGGATCAGTCCGCCAGCAACCCGATCGCGAAGTAGATCGGAATGAGAAGTCCAACTCCGGCGATCGCACCGATCACGAAGATCAGGCGCCATGCCAGGGGGTCCATTCCGAAGGAGTTGGCCAGCCCGGAGCAAACGCCCATCAGCTTGCCGTTGTCCTTGTCGAGCCGGAACCCGGTCGACGGGGTCTTGCCGCCGTTGTGCACGACCTGGCTCATGCCACCATTCCCGAGACGATCTGCGTCGAGGGCATGTAGAAGTAAGCAGTGAGCAGGAACGTGGTCATGCCCATGGCCGCGAAAAGGCTGGCGGCCTTGCTGGCGAAAGTCGAGAAAGCAGTCATTGTAAGTCTCCAGTTTGAACTCTTCGGGGGACCTTTCCGCCCGATGAACAACATACTGCATAAGCCGTGCCAAATTGAGAATACCGTGTATTTTCAATGTCATTTAGCACATTAGAGATTCATTGATTATCAATAAATCCACACGAATGGTGTTTTTCACCAACTTATGGTTCGGGAATTTTGCCGTGGCGCGAAAAATCGACCTCGCCTAACCCCGGAGCCGCAAATGGCGCTCGACCGGATCACCCTTTCCAACGTTCGCAACCACGCCGAGACCCGTCTCGACGGTACGGCGCGGCTCAACCTGTTGGTCGGCGAAAACGGTGCTGGGAAGACCAACGTCCTCGAAGCGCTGTCGCTGCTCGCGCCGGGCCGCGGGCTGCGTCGCGCCGCGCTGCAAGACATCGCCGCCGCCACCGGCGACGGCAGCTTTGCGCTGAGCGCGACGCTGACGACAGGGGATGCGGGCGAGCCGGTCATGCTCGGTACCGGCACCCAGTCCGACCGGCCCGGACGGCGGCTGGTCCAGGTCAACGGTGCGGATTCGAGCGCCATTGCACTGGGGGAATGGCTGGCGGTGGGCTGGCTGACCCCGGCCATGGACGGCCTGTTCGCCGACAGCGCGAGCGCACGGCGACGCTACATGGACCGCCTCGCTGTGGCACTCGATCCTGCACATGCGCGCCATGCCAGTCGCTACGAAGCGGCGCTGCGCGAACGCAACCGCCTGCTTTCGGGTGAACAGGAGCCCGATCCGACCTGGCTCGGCTCGATCGAAACGCAGCTTGCCGAACACGGCGCCGCCCTCGCTGCCGGGCGCGCCGCGCTGGTCGAGCGGCTGACGCTCGAGTTGGACACGCTGCCCGACCAGCCCTTCGCACGTCCGCTCCTCACCTATTCAGCCGGCGGGCCGTTGGCGCGCGAGGAGTTGATCGAGGAGCTAGCCCGACATCGCAGCCGCGACCGCGCAGCGCAGCGCACACTTACCGGCCCACACCGCGACGACCTTGAAGTGGTCATGGCGGGGAAACAGGCCCTCGCAGCGACCTGCTCGACCGGCGAGCAGAAGGCCATGCTGATTGCCCTGACGCTGGCCCATGCCGGCCTCGCGTCGAAAGGGCGCCCGGGCGTGCTTTTGCTCGACGAGGTAGCCGCGCACCTCGACCCCGTCCGGCGCGAAGCATTGTTTGACCGTTTGCGCGAGGGCGCCGCCCAAGTCTGGCTGACCGGCACCGAACGCACCCCGTTCGAGGCGATCCTCGGAGAAGCGGCAACGTGGCGGGTCAGCAGAGGGGCCGTGGAGCGCCTCACCTAGAAATTCGTCATTGCGAGGGGCGAAGCCCCGCGGCAATCCAGGGCAGCGGCATGCCCCTGGATTGCTTCGCTACGCTCGCAATGACGGAATCAGGATTTCGGCAACGCCCCGGCGACGGTGTCGATCGTCGCGGCAACCATATCCTCGATACCTTGCGCCGTCGGGTGGATGCGGTCCGCCTGGCGCAATTCGGGTTTGTCGTAGACCGGTTCGAGGAAGAACGGCACCAGCGTTGCCCCGTACTGCTCCGCGAGCGCCGGATACATTGCATCGAATTCCTGCTGGTACTCGGGCCCGGCGTTGGGCGGGGCGCGCATGCCGTAGAGCACGACCGGAATTCCGCGCTTCTGAAGGTCGGCGAGAATCTTCGACAGGTTGTCCCTTGCTTCGGCCGGAGAGAGCCCGCGCAGCAAGTCGTTGCCGCCCAGTTCGACCAGCGCGAGGTCGGGCGGCCGCCTCATGGCGTCGAGCACGAAATCGAGCCGCTGGTGCCCTCCGGCGGTAGTGTCGCCCGACAGCCCCGCATCGGCCACCAGCGCATTGATCCCGCGGGCGCGCAGTGCGGACTGCAGCCGTTCCGGGTAGCCCTCGTCTTCCGCCAGGCCGTACCCGGCGAAGAGGCTGTCGCCGAATGCGAGGATTTGCCGTTCCTCGCCGACCACAGGCACGGCCGGATCGGCCAGTATCCGCGGCTCGGCGGCGGTTTCCTCGGGCATCGGGGGCGCTTCGCTGCCGCATGCGGTGAGCGCCAGCGCGGCCGCGACAAGCCAAGAGCGACAATTCATTACCTGCGGCTCCTTGTTCCTTTACCGTCCCTATGCCATCGCTCGGGCGTGACAAGTGCTCCTGCCACGCTCATCCCCGCAATCACCGCGCGCGACCTCCGTCTGACCCTCGGCGAAGGGGCGGCTGCGGTCGAAATCCTGCGCGGGATCGACCTTGACGTCGCCACCGGTGAAACGCTCGCCCTGCTCGGCCCCTCGGGTTCGGGCAAGAGCTCGCTGATGGCGGTGCTGACCGGGCTCGAACGCGCCACATCGGGCTCGCTGATCGTTGCCGGGGCCGACTTCTCGGCGCTCGACGAGGATGCGCTGGCGCTCGCACGGCGTGGCCGCATCGGCATCGTGCTGCAGGCCTTCCACCTGTTGCCGACGATGACCGCGCACGAAAACGTCGCCACGCCGCTCGAACTCGCCGGGGTCGAGGGAGCGTGGGAAAGCGCGGCGGAAGAACTGGCAGCGGTCGGGCTCGGGCATCGGATGGATCACTACCCGGCCCAACTTTCGGGCGGCGAGCAGCAGCGCGTCGCCATTGCCCGCGCCATCGCTCCGCGCCCGCCGCTGGTCTTCGCCGACGAGCCGACGGGCAACCTCGACGCCGCGACAGGCGATACTGTGGCCGACCTTCTCTTCGCCCGCCGTGCCGAGACCGGTGCGACTTTGGTGGTCATCACCCACGACCCGGCGCTGGCCGAGCGTTGCGGCCGCGTGATCACGTTGGCGGACGGGCAGATCGCGTCGGACACCGCGCGGTGACCACCCTGCCCTGGTCCACCGCCTGGCGCATCGCCCGGCGCGACCTGCACCGAAGGTTTCGCGGCTTGAAGCTGCTGCTGGTGTGCCTGTTCCTAGGCGTCGGGGCGCTGGCGGCGATCGGATCGCTGACCTCGGCCATTCGCGGCGAGCTCGATGCCCAGGGCCAAGCCATCCTTGGCGGCGATCTCGAGATCGAGGTCTGGCAAAGACTGCTGGGCGAGGACGAACGTGAGTTCCTCGCCCCCTACGGCCAGCTTTCCGAAGGCTACCGGATGCAGGCCATGGCGCGCAGCGGCAATGCCACCGCGCCGGTCGAACTCAAGGCGGTCGACGCCTTCTGGCCGCTCTATGGCGTGATGCGCCTCGAGCACGGCGGCAGGGCCGGTGCGCCGCCCGAAGATGGCGCCTGGCTCGCCCGCGGTGCGGCCGAGCGGCTCGGGGTCAAGGTGGACGACACGATCAAGGTCGGCACCGCAGAGCTGCGGGTCGCCGGGATCATCAGCGACGAGCCCGACCGGCTCAGCGAGGGTTTCCAGCTCGGCCAGACGGTCATCGTCACCCGGGACCTGCCCGAACGCGCCGGGCTGACCGCCCCGGGCGCGCTCTACCAGACCAAGACGCGCGTGCGTTTCACTGGAAACACCGATCCCGATACGCTGAAAGACGCGCTCGAGAAGCGCTTCCCTGACGCCGGGTTCGACATTCGCACCCGCAACACCGCTTCGCCCGGCGCAGAGCGCTTCGTCAGCCGCATGGGCGAATTCCTCACCCTCGTCGGGCTGGCCGCACTGGCAATCGCCGGGATCGGGATTGGTGGTGGGGTTTCGTCCTATCTCGAAGCAAGGCGGCGGAGCATTGCCACGCTCAAGATCCTCGGCGCGACGAGCGGCGACATCGCCCGCATCTATGCCCTGCAGGTCGGAGCGGCGGCGCTGGCGGGAGCGCTGGCCGGATTGGCCGCCGGGGTGCTGGTCACCCCGCTGCTTGCAAGCGCGCTCGGTGACCTGCTGCCGGTCCGTACCGAGCTTGAAATCGCCCCGTGGGCGCTGGTTCGCGCCGCCGCCTTCGGGCTGCTGGTGGCGCTGGTCTTCGCCGCACCGCCGCTCGCCCGCGCGCGATTGTTTCCGGCAATGGCGCTGATGCGCGCGCGCGTCGCCCCGCTCGGGGGAGCCGCGCGAGCGGCTGCGCTCCCGGTCGGGATCGGGCTCGCCTGTATTCTCGTGCTGGCCTTCGCCGGGGCGCCGCAACCGATGCTGACGGCCTCGTTCCTTGCCGGAGCGGTGGTGCTGCTCGGCTTGCTGGCGCTGCTCGGGCGAGCGATCCGCTGGGCGGCGGCCAGGGCACCGCGTCCGGCCAACCCACTGCTGCGAGCGGCGTTGGCCAATCTCCATCGCCCTGGGGCGGCGACCGCCGCTCTGGTCACCGCGCTCGGCTTCGGGCTGTCGGCTTTCGTCCTGCTGGCGGCGGTTCAGACGAGCCTCGACGGCAATATCCGCCGCTCGGTGCCCGATCGCGCGCCCGACTACTTCGTGCTCGACATCCCGCGCACCGGGGTCGACGAATTCGACACTCTGGTCCGCTCGATCGCGCCCGCTGCCGAGATCGAGACCGTCCCGACAATGCGCGGCGCGATTCTCGCCTACGGCCCAGAGGGCCGCGAACAGCGCGTATCCGAACTGCAGGAACTGCCCGAGGGCGCATGGGCGCTGCGCGGCGAGCGCGGCCTGACCTATGCCGAAGCGCTGCCCGAGGGCAACAGTCTGAGCGCGGGCAAGTGGTGGGCAGGGGATTACTCGGGCGAGCCGCTCGTTTCAGTCGATGAAAATCTCGCGAAGGCGGCGGGGCTCAAGGTCGGCGACATGATCACCGTCGGCATTCTAGGCACAGAGCGCAGCGCGCGCATCGCCAGCCTGCGGCGGATCGACTGGGAGAGCCTCGGCTTCAACTACGTCCTGATCTTCTCGCCCAATGCGCTGGAGGACGTGCCGCACAACCTCGCCGCGACGATCGACCTGCCCGAAGGGACCTCCGCACCTGGCTTGCTGGCGAAGCTCTCCGCCGCCTTCCCGGCAAGTTCGGCGATAGAAGTCGGCCCGCTGCTGACCGAGGCACGAGCGATCCTCGACCAGGTCGCCCTGGCAATTCTCGCAGCAGCTTCGGTGGCGGTGCTGGCGGGTATCGCCGTGCTGCTCGGCGCCATTGCCGCAGCGCGCGAGGCACGGCTCTACGACGCCGTGATCCTGCGCGTGCTCGGCGCGAGCCGGAGGCAGCTCCTGCTGCTGCAACTGGGCGAGTTCGGGATGCTGGCGGCGATCCTTGCCGTGGTCTCTCTGGCTATGGGCACGGGCCTCGCCTGGCTGGTCATCGTCCGGCTGTTCGAATTCGACTGGCTGCCCGACTGGGGCGAAATCCTCGCCGTGCTCGGCGTAGGCGTGGCGCTGGTGCTGGCCTTTGCGCTAGGCGCCTCGCTGCCGCTGCTGCGAGCGCGCCCAGCGCAATCGCTGCGCGCCCTCTAGATACGAAAAGAGAAGGGGGCCCAAGAGCCCCCTTCTCCTCCTCCCCCGTTATCGGGTTGTTATCTCGTATCAGAAGCGGAAGCGGCCGGTGATGCCGTAGGTCCGCGGGTCGTTGATGTAGCCCGAGATGCCGCCGCTCTGCGCCACCGAGTCGAAGATCGTCTCGATGTTGTTGTCCTTGAGCAGGTTGCGACCCCAGATACCGATGCTCAGGCCGTTCTCGAACTCGTAATCGATTGAGGCGGTGAGATCGTTGCGGGTGACCGTGAACGGCTTGGCCGCTGCCAGCGCCGCGGTGTTATCGATGATCGAGCCATCGGGTCCGCGCACCAGGAAGCCCGGCAGGCCTTCGACCACTGCCGCCTTCGAGGCGTAGAGGTACGACACGCGCGGGATCAGGTTGCCCGGGCCGACCTGCAGCTCGTACTGCGCGCCCATCACCACGGTCCACTTCGGAATGCCCGCCGGCTTGGTGCCGGTCAGGTTGCCGACCGCCGAGGAATTGAAGCTGTCGTACTTCGGATCGAGGTAGGTCGTCGCGAAGTTGAGAGTCAGGTCGCCGAGACTGGCCTGGGTCTCCAGCTCGATGCCGAAGGTGCTCTGCTTGCCGGCGTTGAGCAGCGCGAAGCCGGTGCCGGTGAACAGGTTGGACTGGAAGCCCTTGATCTGCTGCTTGAACACCGCGACGTTGGCCGAGAGGCCGTTGTCGTTGTACTTGAGGCCGGCTTCGATGACCCGAGATTTCTCAGGTCCGGCGAAGCGGCTTCCGTAGGTCTGGTTGGCTACCGTCAGCCCCGCCGCCTCAAGCGCCGTGCGGTCGGATGCGAACGGGCGACTGTCGCGCGAGAGGTTGACCGAGCTCGCCTTGAAGCCGGTCGCGTAGCTGGCATAGACGTTGAGCGACGGGTCGATGTCGTAAGCCAGCCGGATGGTGTAGCTAAAGTTGTCGTCGTGGGTCTTGCCGGGCTCGACTGAGTTCGGAAGGTTGAGGAACGGCGGCAGGAATTGCAGCGGCTTCAGCGCATTCAGCGGATTGGCCAGCGGGTTGTTGGCATTGGCTGTGGCATAGGCCGTCGCACCCGGCACAATCACGTTGGCATAGGCCGCGGCGCCTGCAGCGCCCGCCGGGCTCGCACCGGTAGCGAAGGCGAAGATTTCTGCCGGGGTGGCCGAACGGCCGAGGCCGAGGGCCTGGCCCACACCGGCCGACAGCGCGCCCCCGTACAGCAGGTTGTAGCGGAACGGCGCATACTGCGGCGCGTTGAAGTCGATCGCCGAGAACGTATCGTTGCTGACCGCATCGGTGCGGAACTTCTTCCAGTCGTTGGCGTAGTTGCCGCCGAGCGTCAGTGTCAGGCCGTCGGTGATCTCGAAATCGAGCTGGCCGAAGACCGAAATGGATTCGCTCTTCAGGTTGAAGTGATTTCGGAAGCCCGTTCCGGGCTGGAAGAACGTGTTGACGTATTTCGCCGGGTTGCCTTCGAGCGCACCGAAGGTCTGCTCAAGCAGCGGAACATTGAGCGCTCCGCCCGTGGCGCCCTGCACGAGGATGTTGGCGTAGGGCCGGAACTGCGTCGAGTAGAGTAGGTTTTCCTGCTGGCCAACGTTGTCGGACAGGTAGAATGCACCGATCAGCAGGTCGAGGCCCGGGGCGACTTCACCCGTCCAGCGCACTTCCTGCGTGAAGGTCTTGATCCCGGTTTCCTGGAGGAACGGATAGACCAGGTCGGCGCTGGTGAAGTCCGGATCCTGTACCGCCAGCGAGTTTGTCTTGCGCCAGGCGGTGATCGAGGTGAGGCTTCCCGGGCCGAGGTCGAAATCGACCTGTCCGGAAATCCCGTAGTTCTCGATCTCGTTGGTCGAATCGAAATTGTTGGAGACGACACGGCTGAACGGATCGTTCGGGTCGTTGGTTGCACCGCCAAGCGCGAGCACGGCGCCGAAGGTCGGCCCCGACTTCAGGTTGACCACACCGCAGCAGTTCTCGTCGATCTTGTCGTAGTCGCCGATCACGCGAACCGAGAGGCCGCTGTCGCCCTCGAACAGCAACTGGCCGCGGGCGAACCAGCGATCGCGTTCGTTGGTGCGGTGACCCGTGCCAACGTCCTTGAAGAAGCCGTCACGGGTGTTGAATCCGCCGGCGACGCTGAAGGCGAAGTTTTCGCTGATCGGGCCGGTGATGTGGGCCTTGCCGACGAGCGCGTCGTAGTTGCCGTAGGTCAGTTCGGCCGAACCGCCCAGGGTGAACGAAGGCTTCTGGGTGGAGATCGAAATGACGCCGGCCGATGCGTTCTTGCCGAACAGCGTCGACTGCGGGCCGCGCAGCACTTCAATACGCTGCACGTCGGGAAGGTCGGTAACCTGCGCCACGGTGCGCGACCGGTACACGCCGTCGACGAACACGCCGACCGAGGGCTCGATACCGGGGTTGTTGGCGCCGTTGCCGAAGCCGCGGATGAAGAAGTTGGTCGCGGCGAGCGACTGCCGCTGGCCGACGATGAGCGAGGGAACGACGGTCTGCAGGTCCTTAATATCGCGTATCTGGCCGCGCTCGAGGGTCTCGGCAGTGGTTACCGTGACAGCGACCGGCACTTCCTGCAGGGTCTGTTCGCGCTTGGTCGCGGTAACGACGATCTCATTGCCGCTGCCGGCTTCCTGCGTGGCCACCTGGTCGTCCGCACCGTCTTCATCCTGCGCCAGCGCGGCAGGCGCGTGCAGGGCGGCAACGGCCGTCCCGGTAAGCAGGAAAGCGCGGACAAGGCCGGACTTGCCGGCAGAAAGCTTCAGCATTGAGTTCTCCATCTCCCTTCGGCACCTCCCGCCTCTCCGCGGATCGATGCCGAGCGCACCAAGCACACCCTGATAATGTCGTGCCTTGCGATACTCAATCACCTGCGAAAAACTAGTAACAGGCGTAACGCTAGTTGTTGCCGCGGTGTCACACTAGTCCTGAGCGGCCCGGACCGTCAGGTGCCGCGTTTCTTCCGGCTCCATAGCCACCAGCTGTAAACGACGGGGATGAGCGCGCTGGGAAGGATGACCGCCAGCATGATCGCCCCGCGCACTGCCGGATCGAAAGGAAGCAGGGCGAGAAGGGCCAGTGCCGCCCCGGCCAGCATCATCAGTTTCCCGCCAAGCCGGTGGGTGGCGATCCACACGTCCTCGTCGACGATGGTCCACGGCGTACGGATGCCGACGAAGAAGCCGGGGCGCGACTTGGGCAGCATGTTGCCGATGACCAGCAGCAGCAGGCCGACCGGCAGCATCGCGAAATCGCCGCGGACATCGTATCCGAATGCGCGTGCACCTATCATGCCTTGCAGGAAGACGAGCATCAGCAGCCCGCCGATCCACGCGGTGCGCATCAAGGGGGCCGAACCTTCGAGCCGGTCCTGTAGCGGCTCTATGCTCGGCAGGACCGAGAAGAACAGCGAGAGCCCGACGCCGATTCCCGCGGGGATCAGCAGCGCCCGGAGCGCCGGCCGCGTGCGGTCGACCTCGCCGGCGATGTTCCAATGCGTCGGGAGCTCGGCGCCGGCGGGCATCTGCCCCGCAGCATAGAACGCAAAGGCGACCATGGCCGCGCAAATGGCCAGCGAGATGAGCAGGAGCTTGCCCGTCTTCATTGCGAAATCTCCGTTTCCGGACCGCTTTCGGCCTCGCCTTCGCGGCTGATGCCCATGCGGTTCATGAAGCCCATCACCGCTTCTTCGAGCGTCGACAGGTTGAGCGTGTAGACGATGTGCCCGGCGCGGTTCTCACCGCGGATCAGCCCTGCCGCCTTGAGCTTGGCGAAGTGGCCCGACATGGTCGGCTTGCTGACCGGGAAGTTGTCGGACAGCTGCCCGGCTGTCATCCCTCCCCGCTTGAGCAACTCCAGCACCTCGCGGCGGATAGGGTGCGACAAGGCATCGAACACGGAACTCATGGTATTTAGGCATTATCCTAAATAAGGATTTGCTTGCAAGTTCATTCACCGCGCGGCCCTCGCCATGGGCCGCTTTCGCTACTATGGGCGCTCGGATGACGATTTCCGGCCTGCGGATTGCCCTGTTCAGCGGCAATTACAACATGACCGTCGATGGGGCGAACCGGGCGCTCAACCGACTGGTCGAATACCTGCAACGGCAGGGCGCCACTGTGCGCGTTTACTCTCCGACCTCCGACAAGCCGGCCTTCGAGCCGCAGGGGACGCTCGTTTCGCTGCCGTCGATCGCCATCCCGACACGCGCCGAATACCACTTTCCGCTCGGCCTCAACCGGCGCGTGAGGGCCGATCTCGACGCGTTCGATCCACACATCGTGCACTTGTCCTCGCCCGACCTGTCTGCGCGCGCTGCGGCGAAATGGGCCATCGCACGCGGGACGCCGATCCTGGCCTCGGTCCACACCCGGTTCGAGACCTATTTCCGCTATTACAAGCTCGGGTTCCTCGAAAAGCCGAGCGAGGACTGGATCCGCACGCTCTATGGCCGCTGCGATGCGCTGGTGACCCCGTCTGCGGGCATGGTCGACGTGCTGCGCGAGCAGGAGATGAACGACGACATCTCGCTGTGGGAGCGGGGCGTCGACCGCGAGGTCTTCTCGCCCGAGCGGCGCAGCCTCGAATGGCGCCGTTCGCTCGGCATCGGGGACGGCGAGGTGGCGATCGGCTTTCTCGGTCGGCTGGTGATGGAAAAGGGGCTCGACACCTTTGCCGACGCCATCGACGTGCTGGAGAAGCGCAGGGTGGCGCATCGCGTGCTGGTCGTCGGCGACGGCCCTGCGCGCGGCTGGTTTGGCGAGCGCCTGCCCAACTCGGTCTTCGCCGGGTTCCAGGGCGGCGCAGACCTCGGCCGCGCTGCGGCCTCGATGGACGTGCTGTTCAACCCATCGGTGACCGAGACCTTCGGCAATGTCACGCTCGAAGCGATGGCCTGCGGCGTTCCGGTGGTGGCCGCGCAGGCGACCGGCAGCTCGAGCCTCGTCAAGGATGGGGTCAACGGCGTGCTGGTGCCGCCCAGGGACATCGCCGGCTACGCCGACGCGCTCCAGCGCTACGTCACCGAACCTGACCTTCGCGCTGCCCACGGCGCGGCCGGCGAAGTGCGCAGCCGCGCCTATTCGTGGGACGCGATCAACCAGGCGGTGGCTGACACCTACCTGCGGCTCATCGCCGCGCGGAAGGGCTGCTCAGCGTAGCACCCCGGCGGCCGCCATGCGGTTGGCGTACATCCACTGGCCGATGGTGACCGCGATGATGACCGCCGGCATGATCCAGTAGCTCGCGCCGCCCATGGCCTGGGGCAGGTCGGTCGTCGCCTGGTAAAAGAAGCTGGCGAGCACGGCGACCACGGCAATCAGGAAGGCCGTGGTGGCCTGGCGGTTGCGCAGCAGCAGCAGGATCACACCGAGCATCGAAAGCCATACGCCGATGGCCCACAGGGCGATGGCCCAGACCGGGAAGGCATCGAATATCGCCAGCGCCTGGGGCGGAACCTGCGCCATGTAAGCCTCGTTTCGCAGCTCGGTCATCAGGTAGTCGTAACAGCCGAAGCCGTTCCACAGCAGTGACAGCACGCCGACCACCCAGAGGTGAACGGGCGCCTTGCCTTCAGCAAGTGTAGTCATGAAAAAATTCCCTCCCCGTGGAAGAAGTCCCTCGGGGAGAGAATTATCACGACATGGGCCGGTCCGCCTAGAGCCGTTCGATCTTGCGCGCCGCCTCGTCGAGAACTTCCACAACCTTGTCGAGCAGGTCTTCGCGCCCTTCGCGCAGCGCATGGCGCTGGTGACGCATTGCGTTGCGCAGGTTCTCCATGGCCCGGTGGATCTGGCGGTTGGGTGCCGAGTGGACGTGTTCGCCGACACTCGCGAGCCGCTCGAACAGCGCTTCGACCGTTTCGGCTTCCTCTTCCAGCTCCTTGCGGCCAGCCTCGGTCGCCTCGAACACCTTGCGCGAGGTGTCGTCTGGCAATTCGGAGATGACGCCTTCGTCGACCATCATCTGCAGCGTCGGATAGATCACGCCCGGGCTCGGCGCATATTCGCCGGCGGTGAGTTCTTCCATCGCCTTGATCAGGTCGTAACCGTGGCGCGGCTCGTCGGCGATCAGCTTGAGCAGCGCGAGGCGCAGCTCGTTGCGGTCGAACATCCGCCGCCTCCGCCCTCGACCGCGGCCCTCGTCATCGCCGAACGGGCCACCGGGTCCGAACGGACCGTCGGGGCCGAACGGGCCATGGGGGCCGAAGGGTCCATGCGGACCGAACGGCCCGTCGGGACCCATCCCGCCGAAGCGGCTGAACTTGTCCGACATACGCTTGCCGGCGCGTGCAGCCTGCTTCCAGGCGCGGAGCATTTCGCGGTCGTCAAAATTGAATCGCATGGGGAGTATCCTTATTTTCGATGCTCTAAGATATATCTTATAGTATCAAAGATACAAGGCCCCGGTGCTACTCTTTCTTCGCGTACCACTCCGCCAGGACGTCGAACGCTTCCTTCCTCTGGCCGGTTTCCGAGACCAGGCCCTTGCGATTCCAGCCATCCTGGATGCCCGGGCGCTGCCGCCGCGGTGAGCGGAAATCCTTCAGGATCCATGGCGAAATCCCTTCGAAATTCGGGATCCGGGCGAGCATCGCCAGCGTCTGGCGATAATATTCGGCCTGGAATTCCTCTGAAAACTTCCCCGGATTATCCGGCTGGTGCAGCCCTGCTTTCGCTCCCGCCCCGACCTCGGAGAACAGCAGCGGCTTGTCCTGCGGCACCCGCCATTCGATCTTCGACAGGTCGGCCAGCCGGTCGCCGGTGTACCAGCCGTTGTAGGCGTTGACCGCCATGACATCGAGCGAGGCGGCGAGCGGATCGTCCATCGTCTGCACCGGCACTGGGCCGCTGTCGTCGCGACCGACCAGCAGCGCCGCGGTGACGAGGCGCGTCGGATCGAGCACCCGTACATCCGCCGCGAGCTGCTTCATGAAGGCGTTGCGCGCCGGGCTCTGCGGCGTCTCGTTGCCCACGCTCCACAGCGCGATGGCGGCGCGGTTGCGATCGCGCAGGATCATCTCGGCGAGCATGCGCCGCGCCTTTTCCAGCGCCACCGGGTCGTCGAAGGCGATGCGCCAGTAGACCGGGATCTCGCTCCACACGATCAGCCCCATCTCGTCGGCCGCGCGCAGCATGGTCTCGGAATGCGGATAGTGCGCCAGACGGACATAGTTGGCATGGAGCCCGTCCTTCGCGAGGCCGAGCAGTGCGCGCGCCGCCTGCGGCGTCATGTTGCGCGTCGGGTTCGCTCCCAGTTCCTCCTCGTGGACGCTGATGCCCTTGAGGAAGATCGGCTTGCCGTTGAGCAGGATGCGCGGGCCATCGGTAGCGATGGTCCGGAAGCCGACGCGGTCGCGCCATGTGTCGCCGCCCGCGACGATCTCGACATCGTAGAGCTTCGGGCCGTCAGGCGACCACCACAGCGCGCTCGGCGGGCGCGGCAGCGACAGGCTCGCCCGTCCCGAGGCATCGGTCGTCATGGTCCGTTCGATCCGCAGTTCGGGAATGCGGAAGCGCACTTGCGCACCGCTAGCACCCGGACCGTTGAGCGAGACGTCGACGGCGATCGTGGCGCGGTCTTTCAGCCGCACCCAGGCATCATCGACATAGGTCGCGGGCACGACAATCAGTTCAACCGGGCGGGTGATGCCGCCATAGGTCTCCCAGTCGGTGACCGGCGGCGGGATCGACTGCCCGTCGCGCTGGGAATCGACCCCGACCACCAGCCGGTTGCCCTGCGGCCGCAGCAGCCCGGTGACCTCGAACGCGAACGACGTGAAGCCGCCCTCGTGCCGCCCGAGCCGCTTGCCGTTGAGCCAGACCTCGGCGGCATAGTTCGCCGCGCCGAACCGTATGAACTGCCGCTCGCCGTCCTTCGCCGCCGTATCGAAGCGCTTCTGGTACCAGACCAGCCCCTGATAGTGGCGCATCTCCGCCGAATGGGTCAGCCACGACGAGGGCAGTACGGACACCGGCGAATGGTCGAGGTCGTATTCGTAGAGCGCGAGCGGGTCGTCGGCCGAGGCCTGCGTCACGTCGACGTCGGCAAAGCGCCGGCTCGCCTGCCCCGGCTCGCCGCCATGGAAGCCCGCCGCGCCGTCGCGATAGGGATCGATCGACCAGGTCCACTCGCCGTCGAGCGACTGCTCTGGCCGCAAGTCGGCGGCGGCGAGCACCGGCCCGTCCGGCAGTACT
This sequence comes from Croceibacterium salegens, assembly GCF_009827435.1. Taxonomy (GTDB): domain Bacteria; phylum Pseudomonadota; class Alphaproteobacteria; order Sphingomonadales; family Sphingomonadaceae; genus Croceibacterium_B; species Croceibacterium_B salegens. The sequence continues at coordinate 27,484 of NZ_WTYM01000020.1, forward strand.
TGGGCCGCGAGTGGCCCGGCGGCGGCAAGGGCCAAGATCGCCGTGATCAGCCGTAACAGCTTGCCGGACATCGGTTCTCTCTCCCCACCATCGTTCTGGTTTGTATGAACGCACGCAAGCAGACCGGCCGCGTGTAGGAAAGCTGTTTCTGCGTACCGCGCGCCATCGCGCGGCTGTGCAAGGGCGCGCGGCGCGCCTATCGTCCTGCGCATGGCCGACCTTTTCGCCGACGAACTGCCGCACCAGTCCGCGCCCGAAGCGCCGCGCGAGGACGCGCCGCTCGCCGACCGCCTGCGCCCGGTCTCGCTCGACGAGATTATCGGCCAGGACCACCTGACCGGCCCGCAAGGCGCGATCGGCCGCATGGTCGCTGCGGGCAAGCTGTCGAGCATGGTGCTGTGGGGCCCGCCCGGCACCGGAAAGACCTCTATCGCCCGCCTGCTCGCCGATGCCGTGGGCATGCGCTACGTCGCGGTCAGCGCGGTGTTCAGCGGGGTCGCCGATCTCAAGAAGGCCTTCGCCGAGGCCGAGAAGGCGCGCGAGGCGGGCCAGCGCACGCTGCTGTTCGTGGACGAGATCCACCGCTTCAACCGCGCCCAGCAGGACGGTTTCCTGCCCTTCGTCGAGCGCGGCACGATCACGCTCGTCGGCGCGACCACCGAGAACCCGAGCTTCGAACTCAACGCCGCGCTACTGAGCCGGGCGCAGGTGCTGATCCTCCACCGCCTCGACGCCGCCGCGCTCGAACAGTTGCTCGCCCGCGCCGAGGAACTCGAAGGCCCGCTGCCCCTCACCCCCGAAGCGCGCGACGCCCTCGTCGCCAGCGCCGACGGCGATGGCCGCTTCCTGCTCAACCAGGCCGAAACGCTCTATTCCGCCGGGATCGAGGAACCGCTCGGCCCGGCCGAACTGGGCGCGTTCCTGCAGCGCCGCGTTGCGGTCTACGACAAGGACCGCGAGGGGCACTACAACCTCATCTCCGCACTTCATAAGAGCCTGCGCGGTTCGGACCCGCAGGCCGCGCTCTACTACCTCGCGAGAATGCTCACCGCCGGGGAGGAGCCGCTCTACGTCCTCAGGCGCATCACTCGCTTCGCCAGCGAGGACATCGGACTCGCCGATCCGCAGGCGCTGGCGCAGTGCATCGCCGCCAAGGAGGCCTACCAGTACCTCGGGAGCCCCGAGGGCGAGCTGGCGATCGTCCAGGCCTGCCTCTACTGCGCCACCGCACCCAAATCGAACGCCGCCTACATGGCGCAGAAGGCCGCGTGGAAGAGCGCCCGGGAAACCGGCAGCCTGATGCCGCCGCAGAACATCCTCAACGCCCCGACCAAGCTGATGAAGGACATCGGCTACGGCGCGGGCTACGCTTACGACCACGACGCCGAGGGCGGCTTTTCCGGGGCCAACTACTGGCCCGAGGAGATGGAGCCGCAGGCCTACTACCGGCCGGTCGAGCGCGGGTTCGAGCGCGAAGTGCTCAAACGGATGGAGTACTGGGAGAAGCTGCGGAAGGAGCGCTAGGAATGACCGGCCCGCTCGACACCTGGGACAAGGCCGCCGCCTTTGCCCTGACCCTGTCCGACACCGCCTATGGCGCCGGGGAAAAGTCCGGCGTGATCGTCACCACCAACGGGCGCGCCTTCATGTTTCCGGGGCGCGAGGCGGCCACCTCGTTCGTCGTTACGATCGATCTCGACACCATCGAGATGCTCAAGGAAACGGAGCCGGAAACCTACTGGCAGTCGAAGCACTACCAGAACTGGCCGGGCATCCTGATCCGCTACGACAGCCCCGACCCCGAGCGTGTGCGCCACGTGATCGAGATGGGCTACGAATACACCCGGGCCAAGAAGCCGGTCCGCAAGCGCAAGACGTGACCCGCTTCCGGCACATCGTCGCCATCGACTGGTCGGGCGCTTCCGGCGAGCGGCACAAGGGCATCGCGGTTGCCATGGCCGAGGCCGATGGCGGAGCCCCGAAACTGGCCGACCATCGCTGGTCGCGCGGCGAAGTGCTCGAGCTGCTGCTCGACGTGCCGCCCGACACGCTGGTCGGGCTCGACCTCGGCATTTCGCTGCCGTTCGCCGACTGCGGGGCGTTCTTTCCCGGCTGGGACGCGAGCCCACCCGATGCGCGCGCGCTGTGGAGCATGGTCGACCGCCTGTGCGAAGGCGATCCGCACCTCGCCGCGCAAGGCTTCGTCGACCACCCGGACGCCGCGCCCTACTTCCGCAACGGCATGGTCGAAGGCCCGCACTTCCGCTGCGACGGCGCGGACCACGGGCGCGGCCGCTTCCGCGTGACCGAGGCCGAGCAGGCCCGGCTCGGCTGCCGCCCGACCTCGAACTTCAACCTCGTCGGCGCCAGTCAGGTCGGCAAGTCGAGCCTGACCGGGATGCGCGTGCTCCACCGCCTCGGCGGTCGCCTGCCCGTCTGGCCGATCGACCCGCTACCCCGGGCGGGCTCGGTGGTGGTCGAAATCTACACCACCATTGCCGCCATGGCCGCAGGGCGCAGCGCCGGGAAAGCCAAGATGCGCAGCGTCGAGGACACCAACGCCGCCCTTGCCGCACTCGGCTCGCCGGGTGTCGCCGGCAGCGGCCCGCTCGACGACCATTCAGCCGACGCCCTCGTCACCGCCGCATGGCTGCAAACCGCGGCGGACCGCCCGGAACTCTGGGCGCCTGACGCCATGTCGGAGGAAATCGCTGCAACCGAGGGCTGGACCTTCGGCGTCCCATGAAGCATTAGCGCGCGCACCCGTAGTCGGAGCCGGCTTAGCACAGTGGTAGTGCAGCGGTTTTGTAAACCGAAGGTCGGGGGTTCAAATCCCTCAGCCGGCACCGAGCGACAGCGAAAGGCGAGGCCGGAACAGCGACAGCGAAGGGCGAGGCCGGAACGACGTCAACGCCCCAGTTGCGGACACTCGGTCTGACTGTGTAAGTCCAGCGTCGATGAAAGCTGGCATTTCCAACTTGCTGACCGGCGCAATCCTGTTGCTGGCCGCTCCTTGGTCCTCGCTTGGGCAGGCCAAGCGGCTCGCGGTGCGATGTCGGCGGTTGCAACCGGTAGAATTCCGTCGCGACGACCCCCAAACCCACCACCTCGCGAGGAACTTGCTGAGTCGGGAGATCGCCCAGGATGAACCAGACCTGATCAGGCTGCGCACGGCATGGGTGACCGTCTCCCCCCGGTAAAGCACCGGCTCTGTTCGTGATGTATTTCTGTGGGGGCACCGGCAACTGCGGTCTGTATGGCTTCGAGCGGAAAAAGGACGGCTGGAATCTGGTCCTGAACAGCCTCGCGCAGACGTGTTCGATCTTGCCGTCATCTCACGCCGGGCGACGTGATATTTCTGCCCGCATGCACGGCAGCGCCACTTAATCGACCCTCAAGACCTACTGGTGGCAAGAGAACCGATACGTGCGAGTGTCGGTGTAGGATAACAACTTCGAATAGTGGGTGCGGTCAGATTGGCCCCCTGCCGATCGTCCGCTTTCCACCCAGTTGCAGACATTGGATCTGTAAAGAGCAAGAGTTTCTCACTCCCGCACCTGTCTATCGATCTGGCCGAGCCAATCGACTCGTTGCAGTGACACTTCGGATGAGTACGAATATTCGATGCAAACAGTACCTTACCGTCTGACATCGTATGCTAGGGACAAATGCTTGAGCCACGGTCAAAAAAGATGCCGTACTGCATGTTACCTGACTCAATATCGGCCACATTCGTATAACCGCTTCCGGTCATAGTGTCGCTCGAAGAGTTAGAGACATGGCCCTTGTTTCCTCCCAAGCCTCTGACGGAGGTGGCGAATCGGCGACGTCGTTTCGACAGATGTCTCTCGCTCCTATGCCTTTTGCCGAACTTGAACTCCCTGTCTGGCGAATGCGTTCGGGTTGACCCTTGCTCCAAAGTTGTTTTCTCGTTAGGTCGTCCACTGGACGCGAGGAAACCGACCCTAGTTAGGGAGTATTCGCGTGCGAGCAAAGATTTTCGGACTAATTGCGCTGATGGCCGGATTCTTGAATTCGACTCCGGCTTTTGCTGCCGAGCCATTGAAGTCGTCTTCATCGGCCTCATGTGCCGCTGTCACATTCAATGTAACTACATTGGGTTGCCTTGGTTTTTTTGGCGGAAATCTCGTTTCAGGGGGCGGTCCTAAGCTCACTGAGGCACTGGCCGTCACAGGAAGTCTCGACCCTTCTGCGAACTCTTTGCTCGAGAGGCTTGACCTCCATTCATGGCAGGATTTGCATGTCATTGACTTTGACAAGGTCCTTTCAGGGAGGACTGTGATCGGAATACATTTCGGAGGAGGGGGCACAGGCTATAACGGGACTGGATTTTGGCTTCTCGACGTTCCAGACTACACCGACAAAATCACATATACATCCAATGTCCAAAAGGGCATTTCAAATGCTGGACTGTATTTGACACAGATACCCGCTGTGCCCGAGCCATCTGCTTGGGCATTGATGCTACTGGGCTTCTTCGCTCTCGGTGGAAGGATGCGCAGCAGGCATGCCGAGCTATCGAACACGGTTTGCTACGCATGAAGTTCGTGACCCTACTGCTGAGGTAATTTACTGCCATGAGCGGATGAACTGGTAATGACCCCTTTGCGAAAGTTAGCATGGAGTGTTGGGCCTCCCTATCAGACATGGGCGTTGGTAGTTTTCGATCGCCGACATACTTGAAGCCAAACGGTCGGCTTCCGGCAAATGGATTTGGCTAACCCGTCTCGCTGGCCCATCTATGAGAAGTGCAATGTAACACGTGCCGTCCAACGGACATGGCGACACACTTTTTCCGACTTGAATGACCGGACACGCGATAAGCGGGATGCGAATTTCGTCGCGGGAAAGCCGTTGAATTTGGCTCGAATGGGGCAGAATTGCATCCGGGCTTCGCAGCCAAGCTTTGCATCCGTCGCTGTAGATTACGGAATATCCTTCTGGAAGTGTAGGAGCGGGACTGCAGACACCGAGGACCAATACTGATTTCAAGAGATTGAATCTCCAGCTCATGGTTTCAGGCTATTCAACTTGAGGTCTGCTTTCCACCCAATTCGTGACCTCTTCAGCGCGCATGGGTGATGCAACGAGCGGACCGGCCGGTAACGACCCCATTGCGGACGTTTGGATTGACCTTTCGGTGGTGCGCCTTTCGTCACTCGGCTGCGATCTGTCCCGCTGCAGCCAAGTCGACCTCCACGAAGATCTCGTTGTAGGCAGGTTGTCCCTCCGGCGACCAGCGTGACGGGGACAAGAGGTTTGCCACGGCACCGCCGTGCTCCTCTGCACCCCACCACTTACCCGCGACCGATACGATTCCGGGCCGCACCGCTTCGGAAATGTTGACGAGCGCCTGCAGATCTCCCTGCTCGTTCCAGATCCGCGCAAGATCGTCTTGCTCCAGGCCTCGCGCGGTGGCGTCTGCCGGGTGCATGTCGATCGACGGCGCGCCCTGCGCGCGCCTCTGCCGGTATTGGTTCACGAAGCTGGAATTGAGGAAGTAGTGCGATTTCGGAGTTAGCAGCTGAAACAGACCATCAGGCCTGTCGGGCGCCACGATATTTGCCGAAATCTTCACCTTCGCATCGAATGACGGGGCAGGAGGCGGACTCTTGATCCAGCCCTTGGCCTTGAGCTCGCCGATATCCATGCCCGGCGGAAGGGTGGAGGCTGCAATCTCTTCGTCGCTCTCCTCGAATTCGGGCCCCTCAAGCCCCAACGCGGCGGCCAGCAGCCGCATCACCTCACCATGGGACTTGGCCTCGCCAACCGGCGGGATGGCAGGATTGTTGGCGGAAACGAAATGATGGCCCCAAGCACCGACAATGTCGAAATGTTCAAGCTGCGTGGTCGAAGGCAACACGATGTCGGCAAACCGGGCGGTATCCGTCATGAAGTGTTCCAGGACGACTGTGAACAGGTCTTCGCGAGCAAGGCCGCTCAGAACCCGAGCAACGTCGGGTTGCACGACCGCCGGATTCACGTTCCACACCATCATCGCCCTGATCGGAGGCGATAGATCTGGGTCAGTGAGAGTTTCGCCGAGCCTCGCGATGTCCAGGCTTCGTTGCGAGCCGGTCCGGAGATGCGGACTTTCGGCGCGACCTTCGTCAAGCACCGGATTGGTTTCGCTGAATAGCCCGCCACCAGGGTCTCGCCACTTTCCGCACAGTATCGAGAGTGCGGAAACGGTGCGAAAGAATGTTTCACCGTGAACGGATTGTTGCGGCCCCACACCGACGCGAAGCAATGCCGGCCTCACCAACGCAAACTCGCGAGCTAGCGCCTCGATCGTTTCGGAAGAAACCCCGCACACCGCCTCAGCTCGCGCCGGCGCCCAAGCTTCCACTTCGGTCACGAAATCGTCGAAGTCGGAGGCGACTTCGCGGGCAAACTCCAGGTCCGCCATTCCGTCCCTCAGTATCACGTGTGCCATTGCAGCGGCGAGCACTGCGTCGGTCCCGGGAAGGAGTGCAATGTGCTGGTCGCACGCGGCTGCTGTCCTCGTGCGGATCGGATCGATCGCCACGATACGGGCGCCGTTCCGCTTCTTCGCCTCGTTGATGAACTGCCACTGGTGATGGCAGGTCGTCAGGATATTGCAGCCCCACAGCACGATGAGCTTGTTTTCGGAGATAAGTTCCGGTTCGAACCCGCGGGGAAATCCTTCGGCCTCGAGAGCGTTGCCCGAGGCCCCGCAGATACTGCCGTGAAATTTGCTCGAATTCAGCGCGTGGAAAATTCGCATCAGGGCGCGGCGCTGGACGATGCCCATCGAACCGAGATAGCGATGCGGCAGCAATGCCTCGCCGCCGTATTCGTGGTGCACCTCGCCGAAGCGGTCGGCGATGACACCAATCGCCTCGTCCCAGCTAATCCGCTCGAACCGGCCGCTTCCCTTGGGCCCGGTTCGCCGGAGCGGATACAGCAAGCGGTCGGCTGCATAAGTCCTTGCTTCGTAGTCGTTGACCTTGGCACAAAGTACCCCGCGCGTGATCGGGTGTTCCTTTGCTCCGCGTACAGAAGTCACGCGGCCGTCTTCGACTTTGGCAACCCATGAGCAGGTGTCCTGGCAATCGAGAGGACAACAGCCTTTGATATAGACGGGTTCGGTCAAGCGGACCTCCTCTTGTTTGATTGAAGGAAACGGTCGGCCAAGGACAACATGCAAGATGGCCGGGCGATTGGCAAATGGGGCCATCCGTTTCCCACCCAGTTCGTGACCTGAACGGCGAGCTGGCAGAGCGCCAAGAACGGACCAACCAGTAACGACCCAGTTGCGGACTTTCACGGTCAACACGCTGCAGAGAACCTAGAATAATCGAGAGATAGTGTAGGTTGGCCTCCGCTCCGAAGAGCCGCGAAACACTCGTTGAGTCGCGCTCTCATTACAAAAAATCGCCAGGTCATTCGCGAATTGTCCAACCTGTACCGTTGTGGGTCGCGCCATCTGTTCAAATTCATGGGTTGATAGAATTGCATTATGATTATTGAGGCGGTGGAGTTGGGCAGATCCCCAAACGTCTGTTCATCTCCATTGCCACCAAGAACGGCGGTGGAGTTCAGAAGTATGCAAAATGAGGACGAAGCTTACGTCCGGCAGTGTCTGCTAGAGGAGCTTCAGCAAGCGCAGACTACGCCGTATGAGTACATCCGAGAGGTCCATCTTGATCTCGCCAATATCCATGAACAGTGATTGCGTGAGCTGCGACTGAAGTCGACCACGGCCAAGCTTTGGCCTCGACGAAGAAACAGTGGGGCCAACGCAACTTTGGCAGCTGGATGTAGGCTAGCAGCAAACAGTGAACGGCCGCTTCCCGCCCAGTTTCAGACAAAAGGTCCGATGTCCGAGCTTGAGAAGCGGCCCTTCCGCTTCCGTTTTGGGAAAGGACCGCCTCGACCTCAGATTTCCGTGCGCTCGGCGAGCAATAGCGCGTCCTCGATGTCCACGCCCAGGTACCTGACGGTGTTCTCGATCTTGGAATGGCCAAGCAGGATTTGCACGGCACGGAGATTGCCCGTCGCCTTGTAAATCATCGAAGCCTTGGTGCGCCGCATCGAGTGCGTACCGTATTCCTCACGTCGCAGCCCAATGGCAGTCACCCATTCATCGACCAGGCGCGCGTATTGTCTCGTGCTCAGGTGCTTTGTTCGATCGATGCGGCTTGGGAAGGCGTAGTCTTCGGTCGATCCTCCACGCCGCTCGAGCCACGCCAAAAGGCTGGCACGAACATCGCCTGTCAGTTCGAACTGAACAGGGCGCCCGGTCTTCTGCTGGATAACCGTCGACCGGCTTCGTATCTCCTGGCTGGCGACAAGATCCCCGATCCTGATCCTGCTCCTGACGCCACTGACAGCCTCACTGCATGGGAATAGTAGCGGAGAAAGGCGCCAAACCCCCGACCAGCCAACTTGTCCGCGAAGAATGTCCACTTTCGGGAACTAAGAAGTCGGGCTCT
>NZ_WTYM01000021.1 GCF_009827435.1 Croceibacterium salegens
AGCTTCAGGAAATCGCGCTTATTCATTGTGAGTCTCCTTTCCCTGATCCTTCCAATACACAAAGCCACGTGACGGCCGGCACCTTCCAATTTGCTTCGAACGTATAGAAGCTAGCATGACGTTCCATCGCGGCCGAACTATGTAGGTTGAGCTGTTTCGAAAGCGTCCGCTTTGGGTCGTTTCCCACTTGGCAGCTAAGGGGGGAAAGTGATTTCTTCTTCGAGCCCGATATTTAGCTTACAAACCAGTTGAAGAATGACCGCCAAGGCCTCGTCTGCGCCAAGGTGAACATCGATACCTGCATGGCAAACATAAGTCCTGCGGCGATGAGGAATGGGTTGTGCCTTCCCAGCTTGCGGCGTTCCCATAACCCAAGTGTCAGCAAGACAATGTCCAACAATAGCCATGAACCGACGAGGACCGGGAAAGTCGCCTCCGTGGGAGCCGTGCGGTTGATGATGCGATCTGTCGCTGCAGTGATGATGGGGAACACCGTGCATAGTATATAGCGTGCGTGGAGTGCAGTCCGTTTCCGGTGGATGAGTGCCAGTGTGAAGAAAGCTCCAAAGAGCGCGGCACTGGCCAGGGAAATGAACAGGAAGGGGGGAATCATCGCGACCTGTTCTTCCGGGACGGCTTGATCCGGCCCGACCATGAATATCAACTGCTGCCGGATCAGAAGGACCATGACGGTGAGGATGAAAGCCACAAAGAGCGGCGTTATCCTGCCGATCTGCCGGTGCAGGGATCTATAGCCCTTTCGTATCAACAGCGGTTGAACGACAAGCAGACAGAACCAGAGCGTCATCGAAATCGCATGGACATAGTAGAGCGGAAACTGCTGCCTGGCCTGGGTCATATGAAATGGGCCGGAAAAATATGTCGGCCAGAAACCCCAGATCGCAACTAGGAAAAAGCCAAGAAAGATTAATGCCCCGAAGCGCGAAAGCAGCCCAGTCATAATCTTGCCCCCAAAGACGCTGCTGCGAACCTTAGCATGGGCGGCTAGGTGCTCCAAATCTCCAATGTTTTCAGCTCGAGGCAAATGTCCGCAATGGGGTCGCTAGCGGAAAGTCGGCTTTTAGATCGGCAATCGCGAAAGCGGACCTATTGGCCCTAGTGTCCCTATTGTCCTCGGGGTAGCATCGCCCGGTGCTGCTCGCCGCTCTTAACCTTACGCTCTGCAAGCCCGGTCCCCGTGACAACTGCGTGGTTGATGGGGACGCGTTTTGGATCGCGGGCGAAAAGGTCCGCGTTGCCGACATAGACGCGCCGGAGATTGAGGGCCGGTGCCCTTACGAGCGCCAGCTTGCGGCTCGGGCGCGGGACATGCTGCTTGTCTTACTCAACGCTGGCCCGTTCGCCCTGCGCCGCTCTGGCGCAGATCGCTACGGGCGAACCCAGGCGGTGGTGACTCGGAATGGGCGGTCAATCGGCCCGCGACTCGTCAACGAACACCTTGCTCGCAAGTGGGGCGGGCGTCGCCAGTCGTGGCGTTAATTCGTGCAGAGCCAAAGCGCAAAGGATGCATTAAACACGAACCGGAATTTGCGCTTGGTGATAGCTATGTGATTGCTAGCGCATTTCGGACGCAGGAGAACGCGCCGCGAAAATCGGCCGTAAGTCATTGATAATAGAATGGTGCCGCTTACTGGACTCGAACCAGTGACCCCCTCATTACGAATGAGGTGCTCTACCAACTGAGCTAAAGCGGCGTTCGGCGGCCCCTTATCTGCGTTTGCGCTTGCCCGCAACGGTTCGTGTCGCTTTGTTCGCGTCGAGAACTCGGTTCGCACTTGAGAGGAACCGCGAATGACCAAGCAATGGAAGGTAAACCGCCGTGGGCTGCTCCGCGGAGGCGGCGCTCTTGCCGCCGGGGCAGTGGTGCCATGGGCCGCTGGCGCTGCGGCAGGGGGAACAACGAAGCTCCATATCCTCGGCTCGCGCGCCGGGCCCAGCGTCGGCGGTGGGCAATACCAGACGAGCTACGCGGTGACCGTCGGCGACGCGCTCTACATGGTCGACTGCGGTTATGGCGCGACCGAGCAGCTGGTCCGCGCCGGGCTGCGTCCGCAGGACCTGCGCGACCTGTTCATTACCCACCACCATCCCGACCACAACATCGAGCTCGGCACGCTGATCTACTTCGCCTGGTATGCGGGGCTGGTGAAGCCGCTCGGCATCTACGGACCACCGCCGGTCAAGGCGATGACCCAGTCGTACCTCGCAGCGCTCAAGCCGGACATCGACATCTGGCTCGACGATATCGGCCACCCGCCGCTCGGCCCGATCGACGTGACCGAACTGAGCAGGCCGCAGGACGTCATGGACGATGGCACGGTCAAGGTGACCTGCACCGTGGTCAATCACCCGCCCGTAGTGCCCGCCCTTGGCTATCGCTTCGACACGCCCGACCGCTCGATCGCCTTCTCCGGCGATACCACCCCTGTCCCGGCCATGGTCGAACTGGCGCGCGGCGCCGACGTGCTGGTGCACGAGGCGATCTACACCGACGACAATGTCACCGCGAACCGCAGCGGCAACGGCGATGCGCGGGTCGATTCGGGCGAATCGGGATCGGCGATCGCCGGCGACGCACAGAAGCTGCTCGACCACGTGCTCGGTTCGCACACCAAGGCCGAGGATGCGGGACGTATCGCCGCCGAGGCCGGGGTCAAGACGTTGGTGCTGGCGCACACCGTCTCGCTCGTGCCCGGTGTCACCGACGGAATGTGGATCGCCGCGGCGCGCAAGCACTTCGACGGCGAAGTGATCTACGCCCACGACCTGATGGTGATCTGAAACCGGATGAAAATGGAGGCCCGAGCCGCCGTCAGACCTTATTGAAAAGGCGAAGGAAAAGCGCGGATTTCGCGGTCGCCATTCGTTACTCCATCTCTCTCTCGGGTTCGCGAGCCGAGTGTTAGCATCGTTATTTCGACAAGAGGCAATGAGAAGTGCGCCGCGTCAACCAATCAACTAGGTGTCGCGGAAATCTCGCAATGCCTTCAACTTGGCAAATAGCCTGCCACACTTGCGCTCAAAGCCGAAATGCCCGGATTTGAGTGCTCGATTGACGAGTCGGCGGCAATGCTGAACGCTCATTCTTAACTCATATGCAATCTGGCAAGGAGTGAGCCACTCTTCCTGCTGAAATTCGTACATCGGCAAGGTACGAACTCAGGAGCATACTTTCACAATCTATTCCTATCACTATCGGCTCGGACCTATTTGCCCCGAATGTGCGGTTCACGGCGGCCACCGGATCATCTTCATGGAAGATGGCCGCTACGTGGGACAATACAGGTCGGATTTCTCCACGGTTACAATTGAGAATGGAAAGCTGGTGTTCAAGTTGTCCCATGAGGACCCGGTGACGGCAGCATTCACGCCTGACGGTTTGCCGGACGAACTCTTGGTCGATGGCGGGTTGTTGAACTTCTTCAAATAAAACGTCCGCCAAAAGAGGGGTGGCAGCTATCAGGGCGTGTCCCTCAGCCCCGCCCGCGATACCCCGCGACCCCTTGGTGCGGCACCCACAGCCCCTCCGGCAAAGGACCGCTCTGCCAAAACACGTCAATCGGGATGCCGCCGCGGGGGTACCAGTAGCCGCCGATGCGGAGCCATTTCGGCTTCATCTCGTCGGCGAGGCGCTGGCCGATGCCGACTGTGACGTCCTCGTGGAACCCGGCGTGGTTGCGAAAGGAGCCGAGAAACAGCTTGAGGCTCTTGCTTTCGACGATGGTCTCGCCGGGCGCGTAGTCGATGACGAGGTGGGCGAAGTCGGGTTGGCCGGTGACCGGGCACAGGCTGGTGAACTCGGGCGCGGCGAAGCGGACGCAGTAGAGCGAGCCCTTGCGCGGATTGGGAACGTAGTCGAGTTGCGCCTCGTCCGGCGATGCGGGCAGAGCGCTCTGGCGGCCGAGGTGGAGCGGGGCTCCGGTGACGTCTGTGTCGGTCATGCCACACCTGATGACGCTTCGCGGCGACGAGTTCAAGCGGGCGCGCGTTGACGCGCGAAATTCAGGGGCTATTCACGGCGCCCCGCCTCTTCGCGGGCAATCGCACAGCCCATGACCAGACACGCCTTACTCCTTGCCGGCATCGCCGCGCTGACCGCCGTTCCGGCGAACGCCTCGGTGAGCGATTTCCGCCTCCCCACCGGCCCCACGCCGACACCCACGTCGCGGGCCGAAGGGCCGCTCGATCCCGACCTCCCGCTACCGGTCCAGAGGCCATCGCCCACACCGACCCCGGCGCCGCGCCCGACGCCCACGATCCGCCCGGCCCCGACCACCGGAGCGACCTCGGCCCCCGTGATCCAGCAGTTGCCGGCACAGCCTTCGCCCACACCGACGCCGCAGGCAACGCCGAGCCGGGCCGCACAGCTCGGTCGCGCTCCGACCCCCGTAACACCTTCTGCGACACCCTCCCCGACCCCATCGCCGACGACCGAGAGTGGCGTCGAGGCTCGGCCGGTTCCGGCGTTCACGCCTACGACGAGCGCCACTCCGGCTCCCGCCCCTGTCGAAGCCGACGAGACCGGCGACGGCCTGCCGTGGGGATGGATCGGGGCGCTGGCCGCCCTGCTCGTGCTCGGCGGCGGCATCGCGCTGTGGCTCCGGCGTCCCCGCGGGCCGCGCGGGACGGTGCTGATCGTCCCCGAAATCGAAAAGCCGCGTGTTCCTGCAAAGCCGGCTGAACCGGCGACCGGCGACCTGCCGGAACCGACGTTCGCGGCGCCCGTCCAGCCCCAGCCGATCGCCGAGCCTGAGCCCGCAGGAAACGCCGCCGAACATCCGCTGCACATCCTGATCCAGCCGGTCAAGCTGACCCAGACCGTGATGAACATGACGCTGGCCTACCGTCTCGAGCTGACCAACCGCGGCACCGCACCCTTTACGAACCTTGCCGTCTCGGGCGACCTGGTCGGTGCCCACGCCTCGCTGCCGCGCGAGGAGCTGCTGGCCGGTCCCGACACCGTCCTGCCCGAAAAGCACCGCGTCGCCGCGCTCGCGCCGGGCGAGACGATCGAACTCAAGGGCGACCTGCGGGTAGCGCTGGCGAGCGTCGTCCCGATCCGGCAGGGCGCGGCGGTCATCTTCGTCCCGCTGGCGCGCTTCCGCGCCTCCTCCGACGGCGAAGCGCCGCGCTGCTTCACCGTCGCGGTGGGCGAGCCGGCGGCGAGCGGGGCGATCCAGCCGTTCCGGCTCGACCTCGGCCTGCGCTCGGTCGAAGGACTGGGCGGGCGAGCCTTCTAGCTGGACGCCAGCACGCGCATTTCCTACCCACGGGGCATGGATAGCCTCGTCTCTACCGCATGGCTGGCCGAGCACCTCGGCGAACCCGGCCTCGTCGTGCTCGACGCCTCGGCACACCTGCCCGATGCCGGGCGCGACCCGCGTGCCGAGTTCGAAGCCGCGCATATTCCCGGCGCCCGTTTTCTCGACCTGCCGACGCTGGTCGATCCGGAGAGCGCGGTCCCCTCTGCCGTTCCGACTGCGACGCAGTTCGCCGCGCGCATGGCGGCGCTGGGCGTGAACACCGGCGACCGGCTCGTGGTTTACGACGACAGCGCAGTGAAGACCTCGGCGCGCGCCTGGTTCATCGCCCGCCTCCACGGCGCGGAGGTGGCGATCCTCGACGGCGGCCTCGGCAAGTGGCGCTCCGAAGGGCGCGCGGTGGAAAGCGGGATGCCCGATCTCTCTCCCGGCACCTTCGAACCCGCACCGGGTCCGGGCACGGTCCGCATGAAGGCGGAAATGCTCGCCAACCTCGGGCGCAAGGCCGAACAGGTCGTCGATGCGCGCGGCCGCGGGCGCTTCACCGGCGAGGTCGAGGACTTCCGCCCGGGCGTGGCCAGCGGGCACATTCCCGGCTCGCGCAACCTGCCGTTCGACCTCCTGCTCTATCCCGACGGGACCATGGCCGACGACAAGGACCTGCGACGCGCCTTCGCCCACGCGGGCGTCGACCTCGCCAAGCCGATCGTCACCACCTGCGGCGGCGGCGTGACCGCCTGCGTGCTGCTCTTCGCCCTCGACCGGCTCGGCAAGGGCGACGTCGCGCTCTACGACGGCAGCTGGAGCGAATGGGCCGCCGACCCGGGCACGCCCAAGGAACTGGGGCCGGCGGCTTGAGCGCTCCCGACGATCCAAAGCACCGTCCCGCAACCCGCCTCGTCGAGGCAGGGCGGCGCAAGGAATGGACCGGATCGGTGGTCAATCCGCCGGTCTGGCGGGCGAGCACGCATCTCTACGAAGACAGCGCCGATCTTGCCAAAGGCCGGCCCAACGAGGACGGGCACTTCTACTACGGGCGGCGCGGGTCGCCGACGCAGTGGTCGCTGGCGGAGGCGCTGACCGAGCTCGAACCGGGCGCGGAAGGCACCGTGCTCTATCCCAGCGGCGTCGCCGCCATCGCCGGGGCACTGCTCGCGGTGCTCAAGAGCGGCGACGTCCTGCTGATGACCGACAACGCCTACGAACCGAGCCGGGTCATGGCCAAGAGCCTGCTTGCCGACCTCGGCGTCGAGGTGCGCTTCTTCGACCCGCTCGACCGCGAAGGCTTCCCGGCTGCATTCTGCGAGCGCACCGCGGCGGTGTTGCTCGAAAGCCCCGGCAGCCTGACGATGGAGGTCTGCGACATTCCGGCGCTGGCAGCCATCGCCCGCGAGAAGGGCGCGGTCAGCCTGCTCGACAACACCTGGGCCTCGCCGCTCGGGTTCGCGGCGCTCGGGCACGGCTGCGACATATCGATCATGAGCCTGACCAAGCATGTCGGCGGCCATTCGGACCTGATGATGGGCTCGGCCGCGGCGGCGGGCTCGCATTACCGCAAGCTGCGCATCAAGGCGCAGGCGCTCGGAACCGTGGTCTCGCCCGACGATGCAGCGCTGGCGCTGCGGGGCCTGCGCACGATGGGCGTGCGGCTCGATCGCTCCACCGCCACGGCGCTGCGGCTCGCCGAGTGGCTCGCCGGGCGCGACGAGGTGGCGCACGTGCTGTGCCCGATGCTGCCCGGCGCCCCCGGCCACGAGCTGTGGCGTCGCGACTTCACCGGAGGCTGCGGGCTGTTCAGTTTCGTCCTCAAGGGTCGCGATGCGGCCGCGCGGGCGCGCTTCGTCGATGCGCTCGACCTGTTCGGCATCGGTTATTCGTGGGGCGGGTTCGAAAGCCTCGTCGTGCCCTTCGATGCCGGGCGTGTGCGCACCGCCAGCGCCTGGCCGCCCGCCGGATGGGGGGTTGAGGACCGCCTCGGCATTCGCCTATCGATAGGACTGGAGGCTGCGGAGGATCTGATGGGCGATCTCGACAAGGCGTTTGCCGCGATGGATGCCGCGTGATCGGAGCAGCGCCCACGCCGGCACCGACCGGAACCGACGTGCTGCAGGGCGCGGAAACCCTCAAGGACACCGTTTCACAGCACAACGGCACGGTGGGCGACATCGTCCAGCAGCTCGACGCGATCGGCTTCACCGTGGCCGAAACGCGATTTTCGGTATGGAGCGTGCTGGTCGTCATGATGGTCGTGGTCGGCGTGCTCATCGCGGCGCGCATCGGCACGTGGATGGCGAAGAAGTCCTTTGCCCGCTTCCATCGCCTCGACCCGTCGCAGCGGCTGCTCGGTGAGAAGCTGGTCAGCATCGCCGTCTGGGCCATGGCGATCCTCATCGGCATCGACGTCCTCGGCATCGACCTGACCGCGCTGACCGTGTTCTCCGGCGCCTTCGGCCTCGCCATCGGCTTCGGCCTGCAGAAGACCTTCGGTAACCTGATCGCCGGGATCATCCTGCTGATGGACCGTTCGATCAAGCCAGGCGACGTCATCGCCATCGCCGACCAGGCCGGCAACGAGACCTTCGGGCAGATCCGCAAGATCGGCATTCGAGCGGTCTCGGTCACCACCCGCGACGAGCGCGAATACCTGATCCCGAACGAGAACCTGATGATCAACCAGGTCGAGAACTGGTCCTATTCGAGCCGCCAGGTGCGCATGCAGGTGCCCGTCGGAGTGGGGTACCACTGCGACCTGCGCAAGGCCGAGGCGCTGATGCTGGAGGCCGCCGCCGCATCCAAGCGGGTCCTCAAGAAGCCGGAACCAAGCGTCTGGCTGAAGGAATACGGCGAGAGTTCGGTCAACTTCATCATCCACTGCTGGATCGTCGATCCGGAGGAAGGCGTGGGCAATGTCCGCTCCGAAGTGCTTATGAAACTGTGGGACCTGTTCCAGGAAAACGACATCGAGATCCCCTTCCCGCAGCGCGACATCAACCTGCGCGACAACGCGCAATTCCAGCAGCTTGTCGCCGCGATCGCCCAGCGGATGGACCAGCCGAAGGACGGCTGAACCGCCCCGTACATCTGCAAGAGCTGCTGAAAGAACGCCTAGTCGGCTGGCAACGCATTCTCGCTGGCGACTTGGCCCGTCCGACCGCATTTTGGCGCCATGGAAAATGTCGGTACCGTATTTCTCGTGGGCGCAGGCCCCGGCGATCCTGACCTGCTCACGGTCCGCGCTGCGCGGCTCGTCGCGAGCACGCGGCTGATCGTGCATGACGGGCTGGTCGATCCGGCCATCCTCGCCCTCGCCGCACCGGATGCCGAGCTGGTTTCGGTCGCCAAGCAGCGCGCCCGCCACACCCTGCCGCAGGACGCGATCAACGACCTGCTCGTGCGCGAGGCGCTTGCCGGGCGCGACGTGGTGCGGCTCAAGGGCGGCGATCCCTATGTCTTCGGGCGTGGCGGGGAAGAGGCCGAAGCCTGCCGCGCCGCCGGGGTTCCTGTCGAAGTGGTCCCTGGCATCAGCGCCGCCAACGGCGCCGCCGCCGCGGCGCAGATCCCGCTGACCCGCCGCGACGCCGCCAGCGTCGTCAGTTTCGTCGCCGGGCAGTGCAAGGGCCTGTCGGAGCAGGACTGGGCCGGGCTCGCCGGCAAGGGCCGCACGCTGGTCATCTACATGGGCGTGAAGACCGCGCCGCAGATTTCCGAGAAGCTCATGGCTGACGGCCTCGCCCCCGACATGCCGCTGGCGGTGATCGAGAACGCCTGCCGCCCGCAGATGCGCGTGCTGCGCGCGCCGCTCGCCGGCCTTGCCGACCTCGTCGAGCGCGCGAAGGTGCGGAGCCCGGCATTGATCGTGATCGGCGAAGTGGCAGCTCGCGAAGATGCCGCGCTGGCCTGTCTCGCCGCGGAGGCACAGCAATGAAGATCGTCACCGGCAACGACCTCAAGACCGGCGCGGTCACCTGGTGGACCGGCGTCGACTGGTCGCTTTACGTTGACGACGCCGTCGATGTGGCCGAGCAGGGCGAAGCCATTGCCGCACGCGAGGAAGCGGCGCGGCGCGTCAACGCTCCCTATGTCATCGAGGCGGACAAGACCGCCGACGGCGTGCGTCCAGCGCACATCAAGGACCGCATCCGCGCGCTCGGACCGACCGTGCGGATGGACCTGACGCTCAAGCCCGCCGACCCTGAATCCCGCGATTGGGTGATCTGATGTACCAGTACGACAAATACGACCAGGCGATGGTCGATGCGCGCGTCGCAGAATACCGCGACCAGGTGCGCCGCCGCCTCGAAGGCAAGCTGACCGAGGACCAGTTCAAGCCGTTGCGGCTGCAGAACGGGCTCTACCTGCAGCTCCACGCCTACATGCTGCGCGTCGCGGTGCCCTACGGCACGCTCAACGCGCGGCAGATGCACAAGCTGGCCGACATCGCCGACAAGTACGACCGCGGTTACGGGCATTTCACCACCCGGCAGAACATCCAGTACAACTGGATCAAGCTGGAAGAGACGCCCGACCTGCTCGCCGAGCTCGCCAGCGTCGAGATGCATGCCATCCAGACCAGCGGAAACTGCATCCGCAACATCAGCTCCGACCATTACGCCGGCGCCGCGGCCGACGAGCTTGTCGACCCGCGCCCCTATGCCGAGCTGTTGCGTCAGTGGTCGAGCTTCCACCCCGAATTCCTGCACCTGCCGCGCAAGTTCAAGATTGCGGTGATCGCCAGCGAGACCGACCGTGCGGCGATGCGCCTGCACGACATCGGCATCCGTATCGTGCGCAATGACGCGGGCGAAGTGGGCGCGGCGTTCTACGTCGGCGGCGGCATGGGCCGCACGCCGATGATCGCGCCGTGCATCCGCGAGTTCGTGCCGCTTGACCAGCTGGTGACCTATTCCGAGGCCTGCCTCAGGGTCTACAACCGCCACGGCCGGCGCGACAACAAGTACAAGGCGCGGATCAAGATCCTCGTCCACGAACTCGGCGCCGAGGAATACGCGCGCCAGGTCGAGGAGGAATTCGCCCACCTGCTGACGCAGGGCATCGAACCGCCTCTGGCCGAGCTCGAGCGCATCGGTGCGTACTTCGCCGATCCGCCGTTCGAGACGGGCGCGAGCGACACGCTCGACCTGTCCGACCCCGATTTCGCACTGTGGGTCGAACGCAACTGCCATGCCCACAAGCAGCCCGGCTACATCAGCGCCACGATCAGCCTCAAGCCGGTCGGCGGCATTCCCGGCGACGCCTCGGCCGAGCAGATGCACCTGATGGCCCAGATCGCCGAACTCTACAGCTTCGACGAAATGCGCGTGACCCATGCGCAGAACATCGTCCTGCCGCACATCCGCAAGGCCGACCTCTACGCGGTCTGGCAGCAGCTCGACGAAGCGGGGCTCGGCACCGCCAACCTCGACGGCATCGGCGATATCATCGCCTGCCCGGGGCTCGACTATTGCAGTCTCGCCAACGCCCGCTCGATCCCGGTGGCGCAGAAGATCTCCGAGCGCTTCGCCGCCAATGGCAAGGGCGACACGCTGGGGGAACTCAAACTGAAGATCAGCGGCTGCATCAACGCCTGCGGGCACCACCACGCCGGCCACATCGGCATCCTCGGCGTCGACCGCAAGGGCACCGAGAACTACCAGCTGCTGCTCGGCGGCAGCGAGGCGGCGGATACCTCGCTCGGCAAGATCACCGGCCCCGGCTTCGACGAGGACGGCATCGTCAACGCGGTTGAAACCGCCGCCGATGTCTACCTGCGCGAACGCCAGGAGGGCGAGCGCTTCCTCGACACATACCGCCGGATCGGCATGGAACCGTTCAAGGAGGCGCTCTATGGCTGATCTCGCAACTCCGGGCCCCGACGCGGTCCAGTTCCGCTTCCGCGACGACGAACCGGTCGACCACGCTGCGGTGACGGTCGATGCCTTCCTCGACCAGTCGAACGCCAGCGCGGTGCGCATCGAGCCGGGCGACGACGCCCGCGCGATCCTGCCACACATCGAGCAGTTGCGGCTTGTCGAGGTCAACTTCCCTGGCTTCATGGACGGCCGCGGCTATTCCTCGGCACGCATCCTGCGCGAGGCCGGCTACACCGGCGAACTGCGCGCGGTGGGCGATGTCCTCATCGACCAGCTCGCCATCATGCGCCGCTGCGGCTTCGACAGCTTCCAGCCGGACCGTGCGCTCGACGAGGGCGACGCGCAGCGCGCCTTCACCACCTGGCCGGAAGTCTACCAGGCCGCGGCCGACGACCGCGCGCCGATCTGGGCGAAACGGCATGGCTAGCCGCCCGAAGGAAAGAACCATCGACCGCATCGAAACCGGACCGGCCTTTACCCAGGCCGACGCCGACGCGCTCAACGCCCGCTTCGCCGGCGTCGACGCGGCGACGATGCTGCGCGAGGTGCTGGCCGAGGGCCTGCTCGGTCGCGTGGCGGTGGTCTCCTCGTTCGGGACCGAAAGCGCGGTGCTGCTCCATCTCGTCGCGAAGGCCGATCCCGCTACCCCGGTGATCTTCGTCGATACGTTGAAGATGTTCCCCGAAACGCTGGCCTACCGCGACACACTGGTCGAGCATCTCGGCCTGACCAACAGTTCGGTCGTCACCCCCGACCCGGCGGTCCTCGCCGCGAAGGACGAGAACGGCCTGCGCTGGTCCTATGACCCCGACGGCTGCTGCGCGATCCGCAAGGTCGAGCCGCTGGCCCGCGCCAAGCGCGGCCTCGACAGCTGGATTTCGGGCCGCAAGGCGTTTCAGTCGGTGACCCGCGAGAACCTGCCGCGCTTCGAGGTCGAGGACGGCCGGCTCAAGCTCAATCCGCTCGGCGACTGGGTCAAGGGCGACCTCGACGCCTGGTTCGAGGAGCACGACCTGCCCCGTCATCCGCTCGAGGCCGAAGGGTTCCTCTCGGTCGGCTGCTCGCCATGCACCAGCAAGGTCCTGCCGGGCGAGGACGCCCGCGCTGGCCGCTGGCGCGGTTGGGACAAGACCGAATGCGGCATCCACGGCGTGCCCGAAGCCACTCCCGAGGGCGACCTGCCTCCGGGATACGAGCCGTTCCTCTGACGGGTCTCTGGCGGCTCCGGCGAGGGACGAAGGCAATCAGCTTCCCGGCTACGTGCCGCTTTCTGATTTCACGAGTTCCGTGCTAGCCTCGCCCAATGCGTAGGGGTTGGGCACTGTTTTCGATCGGATTGGCTTTGCTTGCCGGTCCGGCCTGCGTGCAGGCGCAGGACAACGAGATCGTGCCTGCGCCCACCGCCGCGCAATGGGCAGCCATCGCCGACCTGCCCGATTTCAGCGGCACCTGGCTTCCCGACATCGGCGACCAGAAGCGGCAGGAACAGGGCCCGGATTCGCCGCCGTGGAAGCCCGATGTGCAGAAGCAGGTCGATCACTGGTTCGCCGAGGAAGACGCCGGCCGGCCGCGCGGCCTGCTGGTCGATTGCCTGCCTCACGGCATGCCCTCGCTGATGCTGATTACCCACAACGCGATCGAGTTCCTCGTCACCCCGGGACGCGTGACGGTGCTCGGCGAAGTCGACGGCAACCGCTTGCGCCGCATCCACACCGACGGGCGCTCCATGCCCGAGGATCCCGATCCCAGCTTCGACGGCTATTCGGTCGGGCATTGGGAAGGTGACGCGCTGATGGTCGAAACCACCGCCATCCTGCCGCAAACCTATCTCGCGGTTAGCGAAGCGGTCGGCATTCCCAGCAACGGCGGCATGACCGTCAGCGAGCGGATCCACCTGATCGCGCCCGATACCATGGCGGTCGACATGGAAATCACCGCGCCCGAGCTGCTAACCCGCCCGTGGAAGACGCGCCGCATCTACAACCGGTCGCGCGACCGCATCGACGAAATCCAGGAAGGCGTCTGCCGCCAGGGCGATTTCCACGAGGACACCGACGAATACGGCAACGCGATCTACGTGCCGACCACCAGTTCCGACGACGGAAACCTGCTGCCGCCGGGTTCATGACAGGAGTGCCGCCATGCCCCGTAACCGCCTAGCCGCCTCCGCCGCGATCCTCTGCGCCGCCGCGGCGCTGCTCCCGGCAGCCCCGGCCCCGGCCCATCATAGTTTCGCGATGTTCGATTCCGGCCGCCCGGTCACGCTGACCGGCACGGTCAAGGAGTTCCGTTGGGTCAATCCGCACTCGGCGATTTTCGTCCAGGTCGACGGTTCCACCGACCCCGATAAGCTCTGGGCGGTCGAACTGACCAGCCCGAGCAACCTCCGGCGGCAAGGCTGGACGCGCACTTCGCTTCAGCCCGGCGACCGGGTCTCGGTAGAGATTGCCCCCTTGCGCGACGGCAAGCACGGCGGCGGCTTTCGCAGCCTGACGAAGCTCGATACCGGCGAGAAGCTCTAGACCCTCCGGCGGCGCGGTTCGCCACCGGAGGGCGTATCCGGTTCAGCCTTCGAGGCGGACAACCGTGGCGACGTCACCGGTGTCCGGGTCGGTCGAGGTGTAGACCCCGTTTTCGTCGACCTTTTCAGTATAGCACTTCTGGACTGAGCCCTCTTTATCCGAGGTCTCACAATAGAACTCGGGTGACCGCTGCACCCACTTTCCGGTGTCGGCCACAGCGCCATCCGGGCCGACCGCAGAATAGGTCCCGTCTGGCTTCACATCGACAGTGATCTTGTTGCCGTCAGCCATCGTCACCTCGAAACTGCCGGTCGACGGCTTCCCGTCGGCGGCGAGCGTCATCGCCTCCGTAGTGGGCGTCGCTTCGGGCGTGGCGTTGGTGTCGGGGGCGGCCGACTGGTCGGAACAGGCGGCAATGGCCGCCAGCGCGGCTACAAGCATGATCTTCTTCACGGGCATTCCCCTGGTCGTGAGCGCGGTCGTTGCCGCCGGATGGAGTCGCGTACCCGCCGCATTCCTATGCCGATCCGCCCTTTCTGCCAAACAAACAGTCAGAGCCAGCCGTGCTTGCGATACCAGGCCGCGGTCGCCTTCATTCCCTCGCGCGTCGGGACCTGCGCTTCCCACAGGTCCGCGGGAGGATGCAGTTTGGGGCTGCTGACCCAGTCCGGGTGCGCCATGTAGCCCACCCGATCGAGGGTGAGCTTGGCCTTGCGGCCGCGAAGTGCCTTGTCGAGCCTGGCCATCCTCTCGAGCGCCGGCTTCGACAGGTGCGGGACCCACGGCCGCCGCCCGACTGCCCATCCGATGGTGCGGGCGAGCTCACGGTGGCTCCAGCCCTCATCTCGTCCGTCGTCGGGTTCGAAGACCTTGTGCGTCACCTCTTCCCCGCCAGGGACGAGGGCGAGGAGCAGGCGGGCGAGGTCGCGGACGTGGATCAGGCTCGTCCGGCCCGGCGGCGGCATCGGCAGGACGCCCCAACGCGCCGCCTTGAACATGTCGAGCATTTCGCGGTCGTGCGGACCGTAGATTGCCGGCGGGCGGACGATAGACCAGTCGAGACCGCTGGCCATGACCAGCTTTTCGGCATGGCGCTTGCTCTCGCCGTAGCGCGACAGCTGCGGCTCGCGCGCGGCGAGCGAGGAGACGAAGACGAACCGCGGCACCCCTTCGGCGAGGGCCTGCTCGACCAGCTTCATCGTGCCCTCGACGTTGCCGAGGTGGAAGCCATGCGGATCGGGCGCGTTGACCACGCCCGCGACGTGGATCACCGCCTCGGCCCCGTCGACCAACTCGGCCAGCGCAGTGCGATCGCCGAGGTGGCCGCGAACCCATTCGACACCGGGCGCGGGCGGCTGCTTGCTTCGGGTCAGTGCGCGGACCGGCAGGTTCTCGCGTGCAGCTTCCTCGAGCAGGGCATGGCCGACGAAACCGGTTGCCCCGGTGACGGCTATCGTCACAGCAGCACCAGCTGGTCGCGATGGATTACCGCAGTGCGCGGGGCATAGCCGAGCAGCGCCTCGATCTCGTCGCTGCGGCGGCCCCTGATGCGGGCGATTTCCTCGGAGGAGTATTCGACCAGTCCCTGCGCCAGCGGGCGTCCGTTCGCGTCGCGCACCCCGACCGGGTCGCCGCGCCCGAACGCGCCCTCGACGGCAGCAATACCGGCCGCGAGCAGGCTGCCGCCGCGCAGCAGCGCCGCCGCACAGCCGGCATCGACCACGAGCGTCCCGTGCATTCGCTGCCGGCCGCCGAGCCAGGCCTTGCGCGCGGTGTCGCTGCGCTTGGGCAGGAAAAGGGTTCCGATGCCGTCGCCGCCAAGGGCGCGGGCCAGCGGCGCGTCGTGCGTGCCGTTGACGATCGCCAGCGCGATCCCGGCGCGCTCGGCGATCTCGGCCGCCTGCAGCTTGGAGGTCATCCCGCCCGAGCCCATGCCAGACCCGGAGGCGCGGCTGGCCATGGCATGGATTTCGTCGGTCACCCCGTCGACCCGGGGCAACAGTTCGGCTCCTTCGGCCTTGGGATCGCGGTCGTAGAGCCCATCGACGTCGGACAGCAGCACCACGGCGCTGGCCCCCGCCGCCTGCGCCACGCGCGCCGCCAGCCGGTCGTTGTCGCCGAAGCGGATTTCCTCGGTCGCGACCGAATCGTTCTCGTTGACGACTGGCACCACGCCCTTGCCGAGCAGCGTCCCGAAGGTCGCGGCAGCATTGAGGTAGCGGCGGCGGTCCTCGAGGTCCTCGATGGTCACGAGAAGCTGCGCGGCAGTCAGGTCGCTGGCACCAAGCTTGTCGGCCCAGAGCGAGGCGAGCGCGATCTGCCCGACGGCGGCTGCCGCCTGCGCATCGGCGAGGCTGCCGCGGCCGCCACCCGCAAGCCCGAGCTTCGCCGCGCCGAGCGCAATCGCGCCCGAACTGACGACGACGACATCCTGCCCGCGCCCGCGCGCCGCGGCGATCTCGGCAGCAAGGATTTCGAGCCAGGCCTCGCGCACCGCGCGGTCCTTGCCGACAAGCAACGACGAGCCGACCTTGAGCACAAGGCGCGGCACCGCGGCGGCATCGGTCAGGTCTGAAAGGCGCTCGATAGGCATAGCGCGCTGGGGATTAGCGAAGACAGTCGCTTACGTCACCTAAATCGGCGACCACTCGCCGGGTGCCTCGCCCTCTTCGTCGTCGTCCTGGTGCGGCTGCTCGGTCGCGGTGCGTTCGGGCAGGTGCGTGAGGACGGCGTCGAGCAGGGCTTCGATACCCGCTCCGGTGGCTCCGGAGATCGGAAACACCCGGTCGGCCCCGGCGGCTTCGAGTTCGGCAGCGAAGCCGGCCGCCAGTTCGGCGTCGGCGAGGTCGATCTTGTTGAGCGCGATGAGTTGGGGCTTGTCGGTCAGGCCCGCGCCATAGGCTTCTAGTTCGTCCTGCACGGTGCGCATCGCTCCGGCCGGATCCTCGCCCGAGATGTCGACGAGGTGGATCAGCACCCGGCAGCGTTCGATGTGGCCGAGGAAACGGTCGCCGATCCCGGCGCCTTCGGCCGCGCCCTCGATCAGGCCGGGAATGTCGGCGAGGACAAATTCGCGGCCCTTGTGGTGCACCACGCCGAGGCTCGGAACGAGCGTGGTGAAGGCGTAGGCGCCGACCTTGGCCTTGGTGTTGGAAACCTGGTTGATGAAGGTGCTCTTGCCGGCATTGGGCAGGCCGACGAGACCGGCGTCGGCGAGCAGCTTGAGCCGCAGCCAGACCCACAGCTCCTCGCCCGGGATGCCGGGCTGGTGCTGGCGCGGAGCGCGATTGGTCGCGGTCTTGTAGCTGGCGTTGCCGCGCCCGCCCATGCCGCCTTCGAGCAGGACGACCTCCTGGCCCTCCTCGGTCAGGTCGGCGAGCACTTCTTCCTTGTCCTCGGAGATGATCTGCGTGCCGACCGGCACCTCGATGACCAGGTCGTCCGCACCGGCACCGGTGCGGTTCTTGCCCATGCCGTGGTTGCCGCGCTTGGCCTTGAAGTGCTGGGTGTAGCGGAAATCGATCAGCGTATTGAGCCCGGGCACGGCGCGGAAGATGATGTCCCCGCCCTTGCCGCCGTCACCGCCGTCGGGCCCGCCGTACTCGATGAACTTCTCGCGCCGGAAGCTCACGGCCCCGGGCCCGCCCGAGCCGGACTTCACGTAGATCTTGGCTTGATCGAGAAAATGCATCTGTTTTCGCCTCAAGCGCCGGCGGGACCGTCCGGCCCCTTGGCTATCCTCGCCGCTATTCCCTCCGCTTCGCTGCGGGGCGGCTCCGGGCGCGCGGTTGCGCTTGCGAGCTGCTAGCCGCAGCTCGGATCATTGCAGGCCAGTGTGTCTTGGAATGGCTCGGGGCGAGCCGAGAATGTTGCCATCCGAGAACCGGCGCGGAGCGACCTACAGGGTCGTGAGCACCGGAAGCGCAGGAGGGTGCCATTCGCAGGCCGCTCCGGGGCATTCCAAGGCACACTGGTGGAGCCGAGGGGGATCGAACCCCTGACCTCGTCATTGCGAACGACGCGCTCTCCCAGCTGAGCTACGGCCCCGTTCCAGTCTGCATCGCAAGGGGCGGCCCCGTGCGAAGAGCGCGCTCCCTAGCGAAAAGGCTCTGCCCATGAAAGAGCTAAAATCGCCTCACTTGCCTCCGGGAACCGGTTGCACCACGGGCAACGCAGCCTCATCCTCGGGAGCGGCGATGATCGGGATTTGCGCGCCGGTCTCCGGATCGTTCACGGCGCCGGTCTGGACGGGCTGGCTATTGTCGGCCAGCGCGGCGCCGATGCCACTTCCCGAGCCCGGGTGCGTCGCCACATATCCCGGCTGCGAAGCCCCGTACTGCGCACCATACCTGGCGTCCCATTCCGCCGAATCGACGCGGTACTGTTCATAGGCGGTGAAGAACTGCTGATACGATCCCTCGAACTGCGCGAGGCCCACGGCAGCGAACTGGTTGATGTCGCCCGGCTTGGTGGCGAGGTAACTGCTGGCGAGGGACCGCGCATTCGAGCACAGTTCGGTGCGAACCGGGGGCAGGGCGAAATAGTTGTAGACCTGCGTCATGAAGGCTTCGCGCGCTTTCACGGCGTTGGATCGCGACGAGTTCTTCGCCCGGTACTGCTTGTCGAGTTCGGCATTCGCCGTCGCCAGGGCTTTCCTGTTGTCCGTCAGGAACTTGCCGTAACCGGCCACGATCTGCTCGTCTTCCGGATTGAGGCAATTGAGTGCCGCGACGTTCCAGACCGAGCGGAAATTCCACAACGTTCCATACCCGTCGAGCCCGGTGTTGACCGTGCGGCGAAGGCCGTCGGCGCCGACCGGCGGGATGTCCATCGTGTAGGACGCATGACCGGGAGGCAGTGGGCGATAAGGAATGGCTGCCTGTGGCGGCGGCGGCGGCGGCGGCGGGGGTGGGGGTGGGGGCGTGGTGCAAGCAGCAAGAGCTGCAATGGCCGTCGCCGTTACGGCGGAACGCACCGAAATCTTCCGAATATTGAGTACCAACGCCTTACCTCTCCCGAACCTGCCGACTGGTTGCCGGTCGCAACATCATGAAGCGATCACAGGCAAAGCCTACCCCTGTGCAGCGCCAAAGAAAACGCCCGGGCAGCCATGGGCTACCCGGGCGGCGATGAACCGACTCAGTTATGCGGTCAATTGCGGGAATTACCCATGAACCGGAGCAGGAAAAGGAACATGTTGATGAAGTCGAGGTAGAGGTTGAGCGCCCCCAGGACCACGACCTTGCCCATCGGGAAAGCGGCTGCAATCGCCGGATTCGTCATCTTCGCCTGCTGGATTTCCAGGTACTGCGACTTCAGCTTCTGCGTGTCGTAGGCGGTCAGGCCCGCGAAGATCAGCACGCCGATGAAACTGATGCCGTACATCAGCGCAGGCGACTTCAGGAAAAGGTTGATCAGCGAGGCGACGATCAGGCCGATCACGCCCATGATCAGGAAGCTGCCCCAGCCGCTGAGGTTCTTCTGCGTGGTGTAGCCGAACAGGCTCAGTCCGGCGAAAGCCGCCGCGGTGGCGAAGAAGGTCGCCGCGATCGACGCGCCGGTGTAGACGAGAAAGATCGTCGACAGCGACAGGCCCATCAGGAACGCGAAGCCCCAGAACATTGCCTGCAGCGTGCCGGTCGAAAACTTGTTGGCGCCGAAGCTCATCGCAAAGACGATGGCCAGCGGCGACAGCGCCACCAGCCACATCAGCGGGCCGCTCGCAAAGGTCAGGGCAAGGCCCGAACGCGCCGTCAGCATCGCAACGATACCGGTCAGCAGCACGCCCGAGGACATGTAGTTGTAGATCGACAGCATGTGCTTGCGCAGCCCGGCGTCGAACGTGGTGCGCTGAGCGACATCCCCGGCATAGCCCGGTGCGGTGCCGAAGCCCGTTCGGGTGTCCTGGGGGTCATTCCAATTCGCCATGTATTCTCTCCAATCCGGCGCCGAGCAACGACAAGCCGGTGCCGGCAATATCGCTACTGTTACCGAGGTTTTCAAGGAAAACCGGGCTTACCGGCATTAACCTTTCCGGCGCACTTCAGCCGCCAGTTCGGCACCCCGATCACGCGCCGCGCGCAGGGTTTCGGTCATCAGGCGAACCAGTGCCTCGTCGGCATCGAGCACATCGAGGCCCCTCTGCGTCATGCCCCCGGGACTGGCGACGCGGCGCGCCAGTTCGCCCGGATCGTGAGGGGATTCCGCCGCGAGAGCAGCCGCGCCCTCGACCATCGCCAATGCGAGCCGGTCGGCCTGGTCGCGCGGTAACCCGAGCTCGCTCGCGGCGGCGGCCAATGCGTCGATGAAGCGGAAGGTGAAGGCCGGGCCGGAGCCGGCCAGCGCGGTGACGAGGTCGAAGACATCCTCACCGACCCAATCGGGCGTACCGAGCGGGTCCATCAGCGCGGTCAGTGCGTCCTGCCCAGGCGTGTCGAGCCCCAACGCGGCGATCGCAACGGGCGACTTGCCCAGCGCAACGGCGAGGTTCGGCATGACCCGGGCCACCGCCCCGGCGCGCGGAAAGGCCTCGGCAAGCGTTCCGAGCGTCACTCCGGCAAGCAGCGAGAGCACCGTGGTTTCCGGCCCGGCAAGCACCTCGACCTCGGCGGCGACTTCGCCCAGCTTCTGCGGCTTTACGCCGAGCAGGATGGCATCGAACTTGACGCTCGCCGGAATGGTGCGATGCTGGGAAACGGGGAACGGCTTTTCGCTCGGGCTGGCGATGGTGAAACGCCCCGGTTCCATACCGGCGGCAAGCCAGCCCTCGAGCATGGCTCCGGCCATGTTGCCGCAGCCGACAATGAGGATGTTCGCAAAGCTCATGTGGCGCGTCCTGCCGGACCGCCGCGCGAGAGTCTATGCCTCGCCAGCGGCATCGACCAGCGCCGCATCGAGCGCCTGCCGCGGGGTCTTGTCGCCCCACAGCACGAACTGGAAAGCGGGATAGAAGCGGTCGCATTCGGAAATTGCAGCCTCGATCGCGACTTGCGCCATCGACAGGCTCAACAGGCCCTCCTCGCCGAGCATCAGCCCGTGGCGGTAAAGCAGCACCCCGCCACGCGACCACATGTCGAAATGCCCAAGCCAGAGCTGTTCGTTGATAAGTGCCAGTAGCTCGTGCGCCGCCTTGCGCTTGTTGTCGGGCACGCGGACGTCGGGGAGGCAGAGGAACTGCAGCACCCGGTCCTCGGCGCGCCACACGCCCTTGACCTGGTAGGTCGTCCAGCTGCCCTGGATTTCGCTGGTTACCTCGTCCTCACCGTTGAATTCGCACGGCCACCCGTGCGCTTCGAACACCTGGGCGAGCATCTCCACCGGAGCTGCGTCGTCTGATTCTTCGTATGGCTCGCGCCCGATGTTCATGCTCAACAGTCCGTTTACCTTCCTCTGGCGGCTCAATGCGACGGACTTGTGCCAGCAATCAATCGCGCGCCCTCCGGGAGCGGTGGAAAGCCGCGCCAAGCCTGTTCACAAGGTGTGCAAAAGCGGTTTGTCCACAGTGGACGAAATCACTTGAGCGGGCGGACTTCCTCGCCCTGCGCGCTTGTGAAGGCAAAGGTATCGAGGCCCTTGTCCTTGAGCGACTTCACCATCTTAAGCGCCTCGGCCTCGGTGTCATATGGGCCGGTGACGAGCCGGTTGGTCTGGCCCCACTTGGCCGTATAGGCGCTGTTCGACTTGAGCAGCGCCCCGCCCTTGCCCTGGATACGGCGCCAGTCGAAACCAAGCGCGCCGGTATCGCGCCCGGTCGCCACCTGCACCCAGTAGCGCTTCGGATTGGCTGGCGGCTTGGGCGCCGGCGGCGGCTCGGGCTTTTGGCGCGGCGGCTCGAACTTGGTGATGTCGACTGCCCCGCTCCGCGACCCCGCCGCCTGCACCGGCTCGCCGGCAAATTCGGCAAAGGCCTCGGCCAGCGAGACTTCCGGCTCGACCGCTTCGGGTTCGGCTTCGACCACGCCTGGAGTGCCGATCGACAACGAAGGACGCGGTACGTCTTCGGACGCAGCAACGGGCTGGACCGGCGGCGCAGGAGGTGGCTCTGCCGCGGCCACAAGAACCGGCTGCGAAACAGAGGGCTGCGAAACAGAGGGCTGCGAAACGGGCGGCTGGGGTACCGATTGCTGCTGAGCCGGCGGCAGTTCGCCGGCCTGAACCGGTTGCGGCTCGCTGACCTGCTGGGCCGTTGGCTGCTCGATCGGCGTGGAACCAACCTGCTCCACCTTGCCGATGGTAACTCGCCGGTCGGTTGCAGGCCTTGACGCGGTGTCGCGGCTCCGGGTTTGACGATTCGGTTTCGCGGTGCCGCCGAGCGGCTCGCCAGCGGGTTCGAGCCGCGCGTCGGGCGTGCGTACAGCGACTGTGCGCGGGGTCGAGCGCGCCGATAAGGCGGCGATTTCCGGGCTGTCGCGGCCGATTTCCGCCGCAGGGGGAAATCGCCCGAGGTTGGCGGCGGCGGCTTGTTGCGCCCGCGTCAGCCGCGGCATGTAACGAAGGTACGGCGCCATGCGGTTCGAGAGGCGTTCGGGCAGCATGGTCTCGGCGATCGAGACCGCCTCGTCGCTGCGGCCGAGGATCGCCAGGGCGAAAGCGCGGGTGCGGTAGGCGGCGAGGTCGCTGCGCTGCAGCAGTGGCAGCAGCGTCGCCTCGGAGCCGACCTGGTCGCCGGCAATGGCCTGGCTCAGCGCCAGCCGCCGCGCGACCTCCGGATCGTCGCCGCGGCTGAGCTCCTCGCGATAGTAGCGCTGGGCGCCATCGTTGTCGCCAACGAGATCGAGCGCGAGGCCGTGGTCGCTGGCGTGGCTGCCCGCGGGCATCCCGTCACGCTCGGCCTTCTCGAACAGACTGACCGCCTCGACCGCATTGCCTTGCCGCAGGGCAATCGCTGCCATCCCGGCCTCGACCTCACCGTTGTTCGGGGAAATGGCCAGGGCGCGGCGGAAGAAGCCGCTCGCCGCCGGCAGGTCTTCGATGGCGATCGAGGCCTTGCCGGCGCGGATCAGCGCGTCGAGGTTGGTGGGATTCCGCGCCAGGACCGCGAGCGCCGACTGCAGGTCGCCCACCTCGGGCGGCGGCAGCGCCTGGATAACCGCCTGGGCATTGAGCGCCGTGGCCGGCAGCCACATGGCTCCGCCGGCCAGCACGGGTGCCAGCAGGAATTTACCGAATCGAGAATGCACGGCGCGCGTCATGGCCGGGGCGATCTGAACCGGGCGCGAACAGCCTTACTGGTTGTTCTGGCGGTTGAGGAAACGCGGGATGCGCACCGAACCGGCGTCATCGTCGTCGTCCTCATCGTCTCCCTCTTCGCCGCGGTCGGTTGCGGCGCGCGAGAGGTTGGCCATGCGCTCGAACAGCGTGCTGCCGCCGGAAGGTTTCGCCGGGGCTGCGGCCTCGGAGCCCGCCTGCGCGGCTTCGCCACCGGAAGCACCGAGCATGCGCGCGCGGCGCGAGCCCGGCTGCTGGGCCGGCTCGTCGGCTTCGGCGAGGCGATCGGCGTCGAGCAGCAGTTCGTCCTGTCCGCCCTCGTCGTCGCCGTCGTCGGAACCGGCCGCTTCCATGGTCAGTTCCAGCTCTTCGCCGCCCTCTTCGGGTTCGTCGCCCATGTCCCAGCCGTTGTCGGCGGCGGCAGCGGTGCCTTCAGGATCGCGGTTGATGCGGGTTCCGGTCAGCGAGGCGAAGCCGGAGTCCCGGCCACCAAAGGCGCCACTATCGTCCGAATCGCCTTCCTCGTCGTATTCCTCGTCCTCGTCGCCGCCGTCACCGGGGCTGTAGGGTTCGGGCATGCGCAGCGGAGAGGCATCGACGGCAGGCTCTTCCTCCGCCTCTTCCTCGTCCTCATCCTCAGCGTAGCCATAGGCCTGCTCTTCCAACGGGGCGGCTGCGGCGTATTCCACCGTCTCCTCGACCGGTTCTTCGCCCCAGTCGTCGTCGGGGATGGAGAGGCCGGCAGCCTGTTCGGCCGCAGCGGCGTCTTCGGCCAGTTCTTCCTCGGTCGGCAGCGGCAGCACCGGCTTCTTCGGCCCGCGTGCACCGCCGAGGTTGAGCGGACGGCTCGCCTCGGCGGCCTGCTCGGCGCTCTGCTCGATGCCGGTGGCGACGACCGAAACGCGGATCTTGCCTTCGAGGTCGGGGTTGAACGCCGAGCCCCAGATGATGTTCGCTTCGGGGTCGACCAGTTCGCGGATGTGGTTCGCCGCCTCGTCGATCTCGAGCAGCTTCATGTCCTCGCCGCCGATGATCGAGATGATGACGCCCTTGGCGCCCTGCATCGACACGCCGTCGAGCAGCGGGTTGGCGATGGCGCGTTCGGCGGCTTCGAGCGCGCGGTTCGCGCCCTCGCCCTCGCCGGTGCCCATCATCGCCTTGCCCATCTCGCCCATCACCGAACGCACGTCGGCGAAGTCGAGGTTGATAAGGCCGGGCATGACCATCAGGTCGGTGATCGAGCGAACGCCCTGCTGCAGCACCTCGTCGGCGAGCTGGAAAGCTTCCTTGAAGGTCGTTTCCGCCTTCGCGACCAGGAACAGGTTCTGGTTCGGGATGACGATCAGCGTGTCGACGTGCTTTTGCAGTTCTTCAATGCCGGCGTCCGCGGCGCGCATGCGCCGGGTGCCTTCGAACAGGAACGGCTTGGTCACCACGCCGACGGTCAGCACGCCCATCCGGCGGGCGGTTTCGGCGATGACCGGGGCCGCACCCGTGCCGGTGCCGCCGCCCATGCCGGCGGCGATGAAGACCATGTTGACGCCATCGAGCGCGCGCTCGATTTCCTCGACCGTCTCTTCCGCCGCGGCGCGGCCGACTTCAGGCCGCGAACCCGCGCCGAGGCCCTGGGTGATGTCCGGGCCAAGCTGGATGCGGTGTTCCGCCAGCGCGTTGTTGAGCGCTTGCGCGTCAGTGTTGGCGACGACGAAGTCGACGCCCTCGATCTCCGAGGTGATCATGTTGGCGATCGCGTTGCCGCCGGCGCCACCGACGCCGATCACGACGATCCTCGGGCGCAGCTCCTCCACAGAAGGCGGACCGATGTTGATGCTCATCCCATATCCCCGAGAAGGAGTTCAAAAATTTGTGCGCCCCGCTTCTGCCACAAAGCGATTCGCGGGTACAAAAGGTTAAAATCGTTATCCACAGTGCTCGATTCTCGGTTGTTCAGCCGATTTTCGCATTCAGAAATAGGCCCTTGCGGCATGCCAGATGCGCTGTGCCATCGCAGCAGGGCCGTAACGCATGGTAATCTGGCGATCCCGGCCAAAGACGCGGATGTCGATCGGGTCCTCGGCGGCGTAGAGGATCAGGCCCGCGAGCGTCGCGAAGCCGGGCACCGAATGCGCCTCGGGCATGCCGCGCAGCTGCGGTGGGCGGCCGATGCGGACCGGCTTGGCCAGCGCCGCCTGCGCGTAGTCGGCGAGCCCCGCCATTTCCGCGCCGCCGCCGGTGATGACCACCTGGCGTCCGCGCGATCCGCCCGGCCCGCCGGTGAAACCCATGGCTTCAAGCGCGCGGCCGACGTCGCTCACCAGCCGATCGAGCTCGCCGGTGATGACCGAGATCAGGTCCGAACGCAGGATGCGGTTCTGTTCGTCCGCGCCGCGCGCCGGGACCCCGGCGTTGTCCTCGCCCGGCCCGTTGACCGGGATGCGCTCGCGGTGGTCGCGCGGGCTGGCGATGGCCGAGCCCGAGACGCACTTGAGGCGCTCGGCCTGGAAGCGGCGGATGCCGAAGTGGCTGGCGATGGCGTCGGTAATGTCGGCCGAGCCGATCGGAATCGAGCTGAGGCCGACGAGCATGCCGCTGGCGAAGACCGAGACGTTGGTCACTTCGGCGCCGAATTCGACCAGCGCCACGCCGATGTCGCGCTCTTCCTCGGTCAGGCAGGCATAACCCGCGCCGATCGGCGAGGCGACGACGCCTTCGACTTCGAGGTGCGCATTCTCGACCGCCTCGCGCAAGTTGCGCATCGGCGCACCGTCGGCGAGCATCGTGTGGACCGCCACCCCGAGCCGTTCGGCATGGAGGCCGCGGGGGTTCGAAATGCCGTCCGCCCCATCGAGGAAATAGCACGCCGGCTGAGCGTGCAGGACCATGCGCCCGTCGGGCCGGATCGCGTCCTTGGCCGCGCCGAGCAGTTGCTCGACGTCCTCGTCCTCGATGCGGCGGCCGCCGATCTCGATCTCGATCTGGTTGATGCGGCTGGCAAGCCCGGCGCCCGAAGCCCCGAGCCAGACGCTCTGCACGCTCGTCCCGGCGACCTTCTCGGCCCTCTCAAGCGCGTCGCGCACGGCGTAGGTCGCCGCAGCCATGTCGGTGACGTAGCCGCGCTTGATGCCCTGCGCGGCGCGGTGGCCCGAGCCGAGCACGATCATCTCGCCGCTTTCGGTGGTCCCGGCGATCATCGCCGAAACGCGGAAGCTGCCGATGTTGACCGCACCGAAGACACGAGTGATGCGGGGTTGAGTCGCCATCAGGTGGTTCCCTTGGAAAGATCGGGTTTGTCGGCTTCCTTGCAGTCCGGGCAGCGCATGTAGATGCGCTCCGGCGAGCGCATGTCGAAGGCGACGACCTTTCCGCCGAGCAGGCGGTGAACGCCGTCGAGCTGGGCGAAGTTGATCAGCGCGCCGGCGGCGTCCTTGTCGCCCATCGGCAGCGACAGCAGCTGGCCGGACTTGAAGGTCAGGTTCCAGCGGCGGTTGCCGATCCACTCGGCCGCCGCGACCTGCGGGCGCAGCGCCGGGGCGGCATCGAGCAGCGTGCTGAGGTTCTGGACCTGCGCCTGCGCGCCGGGACCGGAGATGCGCAGCATGCCCTTCGCGTTGGCGCGCGAGATCGGTTCGAGTTCGTGACCGGTGCCGTCGATCAGCACCAGCCGGTCGGGCCTGGCGAGCACGGCGTGCGGAGTCCGCTCGACGATGTCGATGACGATGGTGTCGGGAAGCTGGCGGCTGACGCGTGCGTCCTCGACCCAGTGGAGCCCGAGCAGCGAGGCGCGCATCTCGTCGAGGTCGACCTGCGGCATCGCCCGGTCCTTGGCCCCGAGCACGCGCTCGTAGACCTTTAGCTCGTTCATGCGCTTGACGCCGTGGACCTCGACCCGGTTGACCTCGAACCCGGCGTTGGCCGCAGCGGAGGCGAACTGCTGGCCGACCAGCATGTTGAGCCCTGCCATGCTGGCGACGAACCATGCCCCGACCGCGGCGGCGAGCAGGATCAGGAACAGGAAGAAGCGGTGCAGCTGCTCCTCCGTGAAGGGCAGCACGCGTATCAGTGCATCGACCAGCGTGCTGGTATGCGCCTGCGCCTTGCGCACCTGGCGGCGGGTGTCCTGCTTGCGCGCCTGGCGGCGGACCCCGGTCTGCTTGCGGCGAATGGTCTGCGCCATCAGGCCATCTCCCCCAGTTTGCCGAAGCGCCTCAGCGCGTCCTCGATGACGATCTCGCACAGCTCGTCGTATTCGATCCCGCAATGCCGCGCTTGTTCGGGCACGAGGCTGAGCGGGGTCATGCCCGGCTGGGTGTTGGTCTCGAGCACGAACAAGCCGGCCTGTCCGCGCTCGTCGTCCCAGCGGAAGTCGGTCCGGCTCACGCCGCGGCAACCGAGCACCTTGTGCGCCTTAAGCGCATAATCGAGGCACAGCTGCGTGATGTCCTCGGGGATCGCGGCCGGACAGACATGCTCGGTCATCCCGTCGGTGTACTTGGCGTCGAAGTCGTAGAAACCGCTCTTGGGCACCAGCTCGGTGACCATCAGTGCGCGGTCTCCCAGCACAGCAGCAGTAAGCTCGCGACCACGGATGTAGGGCTCGGCGAGAAGCTCGGCGAATTCCTGCCACGGTCCCTTGGTGTCGCGGGCAATAGGATTGCCGTAATTGCCCTCATCGGTGACGATGGCGACGCCGACCGAGCTGCCTTCGTTGACCGGCTTGAGGACATAGGGGCGCGGCAGCGGGTCCTTGTCGTAGAGGTCCGCGCACTTGACGATCCGCCCGCCCGGCATCGGGATGCCCGCGGGCACCAGCAGCAGCTTGGTCAGCTCCTTGTCGATGGCGATGACCGAGGTGGCGAGGCCCGAATGGGTGTAGGGAATGCCCATCAGGTCCATCATGCCCTGCACCGTGCCGTCTTCCCCCGGCACGCCGTGGAGCGCGTTGAACACGACGTCCGGCGCGGCCTCGGCGAGCTTCGCCGCCACCTGCCGATCCATGTCGATCCGCGTGACCTTGTGCCCGCGCGCCTCGAGCGCATCGGCCACGCCGTTCCCGCTCATCAGCGAAACCGGCCGTTCGTTCGCCCAGCCGCCCATCAGGACGGCGACGTGGAGGGGATCGAGCCTGCTCACCACCGCCCCACCCGCTGGATTTCCCATTCGAGCGTCACGCCTTCCTGCACCGACACGCGGCGGCGGACTTCCTCGCCGAGGCCCTCGATGTCGGCGCTGGTGGCATCGCCGGTGTTGATGAGGAAGTTAGCGTGCTTCTCGCTCACCTGCGCTCCGCCCATGGTCAGGCCGCGGCAGCCGGCGGCATCGACCAGTTCCCATGCCTTGCGTCCGGGCGGGTTCTTGAAGGTCGAACCGCCGGTCTTGGTGCGCAGCGGCTGCGATTCCTCGCGCGCGGCGGCGATGCGGTCCATCTCGGCGCCGATGTCCTTGGGGTCGCCGGGCGTGCCGCGGAAGCGGGCCGAGACGACGATTGCCCCGTCGGGCAGGCGCGAGTGGCGGTAGGTATAATGCAGGTCGGCCGCGGCCAGCGTGATCAGGTTGCCATAGGGCAGGGCGACGTCGCAATCGACGAGGATGTCGGCCACCTCGCGGCCATAGGCGCCGCCATTCATTCGCACGAATCCGCCGACGGTGCCGGGGATGCCGCGCAGGAATTCGAGCCCCGCGATGCCGGCATCGCGCGCGGTCGAGGAAACGAGGATCCCGCTCGCCCCGCCGCCGCATTTGAGCAGGCAATCATCGCCCACCTCGACCTGCGAAAACGCCTTGCCGAGCCGCACCACGACGCCGGGCACTCCGCCATCGCGCACGATCAGGTTGGAGCCGAGGCCGAGCGCCATGACCGGCGTGCCTTCTTCGAGGCCGCCGAGGAAGCGCAGCAAGTCGGCAATGTCTTCGGGCTCAAAAAGCCAGTCGGCCGGGCCGCCGGTCTTGAACCAGACCAGCTTGGCGAGCGGCGCCTGCGGGGTCAGCTTGCCGCGCACGTTGCCGCCGACGAAGCCGGTCGGCGCAGCAGCGTCTTCGGAGCCGGGGGCATTGGTCCACGCGCGCAGGTGTTCGTCAGGCTGCCGGCTCATGCCGCCCTCGCTTTTGCGGCGGCAATGCCGTCGGCCAGGCCCGCGGCCCATTTGGTGATGTCCCCCGCGCCGAGGCAGACCACGAAGTCGCCCGAGCGGGCGAGGCCGGCGAGTTCGGCGGCCAGTTCGTCCGGCCCGGCGATCTCGCTGGCCGAGCGGTGGCCGCTGGCGCGCATTCCTTCGACCAGCACCGACGAGGAGACACCGTCGATCGGCTGCTCGCCCGCCGGATAGACCGGGGCGGCAAAGACCACGTCGGCATCGTTGAAGGCGGCCTGGAACTCGGTCATCAGGTCGCGCAGCCGGGTGTAGCGGTGCGGCTGGACCACGGCGATGACGCGGCCGCCCGATCCGCTCGACACCGCCTCGCGCGCGGCGGCGAGGACGGCGAGGATTTCGACCGGGTGGTGGGCGTAGTCGTCGATCACCGTCACGCCGCCGACCTCGCCCGCGCGGGTGAAGCGCCGCCGCACCCCGCCGAACTGGGCGAAGCCGGAGCGGATCGTGTCGTCGTCGCAGCCCATTTCCAGCGCCACGGCGATGGCGGCGAGCGCGTTCTGGACGTTGTG
The DNA here is from genome assembly GCF_009827435.1 of Croceibacterium salegens. GTDB lineage: Bacteria > Pseudomonadota > Alphaproteobacteria > Sphingomonadales > Sphingomonadaceae > Croceibacterium_B > Croceibacterium_B salegens. The sequence continues at coordinate 29,540 of NZ_WTYM01000021.1, forward strand.
CTTGCCCGGCATGGGCAGGAAGACGTTCGAAATCCGGCGCTCGTGCCCGTCGCGGTCGCGCAGCACGGCGGTGAACAGGTTGCCGCCCTCGGCGCTGCGGATGTTCTCGCCGCGCAGGTCCGCCTGGGCGGAAAGGCCGTAGGTGATGACGCGCCGGTCTCGCACCTTGCCGATCACCGCCTGCACCTCGGGATGGTCGATGCACAGCACGGCGAGGCCGTAGAACGGGACGTTCTCGATGAATTCGACGAAGGCCTCTTTCACGGCATCGAACGAGCCGTAGTGATCGAGGTGTTCGGGATCGATGTTGGTGACGACGGCGATGGTCCCGTCGAGGCGCAGGAAGCTGCCGTCGCTCTCGTCGGCTTCGACCACCATCCACTCGCTGGCGCCGAGCCGGGCGTTCGAACCGTAGCTTTCGATGATCCCGCCGTTGATCACCGTCGGATCGACCCCGCCGGCATCGAGCAATGCGGCGATCATGCTGGTCGTGGTGGTCTTGCCGTGGGTACCGGCGACCGCGACGGTCTTCTTGAGCCGCATCAGTTCGGCGAGCATTTCGGCGCGGCGCACCACCGGGATGCGGCGTTCGAGCGCGGCGGCGACTTCGGGGTTGTCGCGCTTCACCGCGGTCGAGGTGACGACCACGGCGGCATCGCCGAGGTTCTTCGCGTCGTGGCCGACGAAGACCTCGATGCCGCGCTTGCGCAGCCGCTCGACCGAAGCGCCTTCGGACAGGTCGGAGCCCTGCACGGTGTAGCCGAGGTTGTTCATCACCTCGGCGATGCCGGACATGCCGATCCCGCCGATGCCGACGAAGTGGATCGTCCCGATATCGGTTTCGACGCCCTTCACGCCGGATCCCCGGCAAGCTGCTCCGACGCGATGCGCGCGTCCTCCCCAGCGACGCGGATCACGTCTTGCATCGCGGCGCCGCCGAAGCTTTCGATGAGGTCGGCGAGGTCCTCCGCCGCCTTGGGCCGCCCGCAGTTCCACGCCGCGTGAGCGGCGGTGGCGAGCGTTTCGGGCCGCTGGGCGAGCGCCTGGATCTGCTTGGCCAGCTCCTTGGCGGTGAAGGCGTGCTGGCGGATCGAGCGGGCCCCACCGGCCTTGACCATCTCGCGCACGTTGGCGGCCTGGTGGTCGTCGGTGGCGATGGGCAACGGAATGAGGATCGCCGGGCGGCCGACCGCGGTCAGTTCGGCGATGGTCGAGGCCCCGGCGCGGCCGATGAACAGGTGCGCATCGGCGAGCCGCGCGGCCATGTTCTCGAAATAGGTGCCCAGTTCGGCCGGGATGCCGTGGTTCGAATAGCGATCGCGCACCGCATCGAGGTCTTCGGGGCGGCACTGCTGGGTGACCTGCAAGCGGCTGCGCAGCGCGGGCTGCAGCATGGCAAGCCCGTCCGGCACGACCTCCGACAGCACCCGCGCGCCCTGGCTTCCGCCGGTTACCAGCACGCGCAGCAGCCCATCCTCGGTGAACGGCGGGAACGGCTCGTCGCGCAGGGCCAGTACCTCGGGCCGCACCGGGTTACCGACGAGGTGGACCTTGTCCATGTACTTGGGCTTGAGCCGGTCGACCTCGGGGTAGGCGGTGGCGATCGCGTCGACCCCGCCGGCGAGCAGCCGGTTGACCCGCCCGAGCACCGCGTTCTGCTCATGGATCAGCGAGGGGATCCCGGCCTTGCGCGCCGCCAGCAGCGCGGGCAGTGCCGGATAGCCGCCGAAGCCGATCACCGCGCTCGGCTCGAAGCTGTCGAACAGCCGCAGGGCCATGCTGCGCCCTTCGAGGACCGAGGACACACCGCTCGCCCAGCGCAGCGGATTCTTGCCGAAGCGACCGGCAGGCAGCACGTGGGCGGGCAGGAAATCGGGCTTGCCGGGGATCGCCACGCCGCGCTCGTCGGTGATCAGCGCCACATGGTGCCCACGCCGTTCGAGCGCATGCGCCAGCGCGAAAGCCGGCGTGAGGTGTCCGCCGGTCCCCCCGGCCGCGAGCACGTAATGGCGGTTCGGCCCGGTCATGCCGCGCTCCGCTTCGTGCCGGGCATCGCCGCGGTGATGCCCACGCCCTCGCGGGTCAGGAACGGGTTGCGCCGGCTCATCGCCAGCATCAGGCCGATGGTAATGCTGACCGCGATGGTCGAGGAGCCGCCGTAGCTGACCAATGGTAGGGTCATGCCTTTCGAGGGGAAGAGTTGCAGGTTGACGAGAATATTGATGAACGCCTGACCCCCGAGAATGGTTGCCAGCCCGGTCGCGGCGAGCACGGCGAAGAGGTTCTCCTCCTCCAGCATGCGGACCAGCATCCGGCCGAGGATGGCGAGGTAGAGCACCACGATCACCGCGCAGATGAGCAGGCCGAATTCCTCGCCGATGACCGAAAAGATGTAGTCGGTGTGCGCTTCGGGTAGCTGCATCTTGCGGCGGCCGAGCCAGATGCCGGTGCCGGTCCACCCTCCCGCCATAAGCGTGCGGCTGGCGAGGTCGACCTGGTCGTAGGCGGAGCCGCCGCCGAGGAAGCTGTCGATGCGGTGCCGGGCGTTTTCGTAGAACAGGTAGGCCAGCACCAGCGCTCCGACCCCGCTGCCGGCGGCAATGCCGATCTTCTGCATCGGCAAGCCTGCCAGCATCGCCATGACCAGCCAGCAACCGACGAACAGCATGGCGTCGCCAAGGTTCGGTTGCGCCATCAGCAGGACCACGACCAGCGCCATCAGGCCGGCGCTGATCTGGATCACGGGCAGGCGCGGATCGCGCAACTTCCACGAGAGGATCCAGGCCAGCGTGACGGCATAGGCGGGCTTGAGGAATTCGCTGGGCTGGAAGCGAATGCCGAAGTCGAGCCAGCGCTTGGCGCCGTTGACTTCGTTGCCGATCACCGGAAGCACCGCCATCGCCGCCAGCATCGCCGCGCACAGCACGATCGCGCCGCGCCGGGCCAGCTCGCGCGGGACGAACGAAACGCCCAGCATCGTCAGCAGGGCGAGAAACTGCCAGCGGACGTGCGCATACCAGAAGTAGAGGTCGGGAAGCTGCACAGCACTGGTCGAGAGCCGCCGCGCGGTGGCCGGGGAAGCAGCGGCGACGGCAATCGAGCCGATCGCCATCAGCAGCAGCACGAGGCCAAGCAGCACGCGGTCGATCTCGCGCCACCAGATGCGCACCTGCGTCTTGCGGTCCTGCGGGAAGCGCGCCTGCTTGGGGCGACGCTCGCCCATGACCGGGATGTAAGGCCGCGCCGCCGTCATGCCGCCGACCGTCCGGCAAAGTCGAACGGCACCGAAGTCCCGCCGGTCAGGCCCTCGACGATCTGGCGAAAGGCTTCGCCGCGCGCCTCGTAGTCCTTGAACTGGTCGAAGCTGGCGCAGGCGGGCGAAAGCATGATGACGTCGTCCTCCTTCGCCACGGCCAGCGCCCGGGTCACCGCCTCGCAGAGCATCTCGCAGCGCTGCACAGGCATCTGCGGTTCGAGCAGGTCGGCGAAGTGCGGACCGGCCTCGCCAATGGTGTAGGCGGCGGCGACGTTGGGAAAGCCGGGCGCGCAGTCGTCGAGGTTGTCGCCTTTGGGCAGGCCGCCGACGATCCAGTGAATGTGCGGCTTCGCGTTGCGCGGATAGGCGCCCAGCGCCGGCGCGGTGCTGGCCGGGTTGGTCGCCTTGGAATCGTTGATGAAGGTAACGCCGCCGAAGGTGCCGAGGATTTCCATGCGGTGCGGCAGCCCGCGGAAGCCGGCCAGCCCGGCCTCGATCTGCTCCTCGCCGAGGCCGAGTTCGAGGGCGATCTGGCGGGCGATGGCGGCGTTCTGCAGGTTGTGCGGGCCCTTCAGCCCGATCCACCCGCGCTGCCGCGCGGCGAGCGTGGCGGTGTCGGCCCGGGCCACGCGGCCCGCGTCGCGGCGCGCCAGCTCGGTCTGGTAGATCGCCCGCGTCGCATTGTCCTCGCAGCCGAACACCGCGAACTGATCGGCGCGCTGCATCGCGAACAGGCGCGCCTTGGAAGCAGCATAGGCATCGAACCCGTCGTACCTGTCGAGGTGGTCGGGGGTGACGTTTGTCAGCGCCGCCGCGTCGCATTCGAGCGAATGCGTCAGGTCGATCTGGTAGCTCGACAGCTCGAGCACGTAGACGCCGCCTTCGGGCAGCGGCTCCTGCGCGAGGATCGGCAGGCCGATGTTGCCGCCCATCCGCGCGGCGACTCCGGCGCTTTCGAACAGGTGGTGGACCAGCGCGGTGGTGGTCGACTTCCCGTTGGTGCCGGTGATGCCAACGACCTTGTGCGCCGGCAGCGAAGTCCGGGCCATCGCGAACAGCTCGATATCGCCGATCAGCGGGACGCCCGCCGCGCGCGCCCGCGCGGTCAGTGGATGGGTATTGAGCGGCACGCCGGGCGAGACGACGATCCCGTCGAAACCGGCAAGGTCGATTTCCAGCGGATCGCCGATCGCGGCCATGCCCGAAACTTCCTCGCGCGGGCCGGGACGGCGATCCCACGCGGTCACTTGCGCCCCGCTGGCATGAAGGCTCGCCACCGTGGCCAGGCCCGAACGGGCGAGGCCGAGGACGGCGAAGCGCTTGCCGGCGAAGGCGGAGGATTCGATCATCGCACCTTCAGCGTTGCGAGGCCCATCAGGGCGAGGACGATCGAGACGATCCAGAAGCGGATCACCACGGTCGATTCCGACCAGCCGAGCTGCTCGAAATGGTGATGGATCGGGGCCATGCGGAAGACCCGTTTGCCGGTGCGCTTGAACCAGAAGACCTGGATCATGACGCTGGCGGTCTCGACCACGAACAGCCCGCCGACGATCAGCAGCACGATCTCGTGGTGGCTGGCGACGGCGATGGCTCCGAGCGCGCCGCCGAGGGCAAGGCTGCCGGTATCGCCCATGAACACCGCCGCCGGGGGCGAGTTGAACCACAGGAAGGCGAGCCCTGCACCCATGATCGCCGCGCACATGATCGCCAGTTCGCCGGCACCAGGCACGTGCGGGATGCCGAGGTAGGCCGAATAGTCGACGCGGCCGACGAGGTAGCAGATGATGGCGAAGGTGCCGGAAGCAATGACTACCGGCATGGTCGCCAGCCCGTCGAGCCCGTCGGTGAGGTTCACGGCGTTGCCGAAGCCAACCATCACCGTTGCGGCAAAGAGGTAATATAGGGGACCCAGCGGAATCGCCCGGCCCGAGAAGAACGGGACGTAGAGGTTGGTGCTGACCTCGCCGACGATGATCCACGCGGCGATTCCGGCAACGAGGAATTCGAGCATGAGCCGGGTCCGGCCCGAAACGCCCTTGTGGCTGCGCTTCGTCACCTTGTCGAAATCGTCCATGAACCCGATCGCGCCGAACCCGCCGGTCACCGCGAGGCAGGCCCAGACGAACGGGTTGCTCAGGTCCATCCACAGCAACATCGAGATGATCAGCGAGACAAGGATCATCAGCCCGCCCATCGTCGGCGTGCCGACCTTGGCGAGGTGAGTCTGCGGCCCGTCGGTGCGGATCGGCTGGCCCTTGCCCTGGCGCACGCGCAGCAGCGCGATGAACCGCGGCCCGATCAGCAGCCCGATGATGAGCGCAGTGATGAGCGTCGCACCCGAACGAAACGTCTGGTAGCGGACGAGGTTGAAAAGCCCCTCGAAATCGAGCCATTGCGCGAGAAGATAAAGCATCCGTGCCTGTCAGCCTTCCCTGGCTGCAAAATGCGACACCAATCGGGTCAATCCTACTGAATTCGACCCCTTCACAAGGATCGCGTCACCCGCCACGAGGCCATACTCCTCGAGCGCGGAAATTGCTCCTCCCGGGTCGGTGCAATGGGCAAAGCGCAGGGGCTTGCCAAGCGGATTGTTAACTACTTTCCCCAGTTCGCGCGCGAGCGAAATCATCTCGGGCCCAACCAGCACGGCATAGTCGACTTCGGCCGCGGCCAGCGGCTCGGCCAGCTGGGCGTGGAAAGCGTCTGAAAAGTCGCCGAGTTCCTTCATGCTGCCGAGCACCGCGACCCGCCGTCCGGCAGGAGTGTGGCCGAGTTGCGCCAGTGTGGCGCGCATCGATGTCGGGTTGGCGTTGTAGCTTTCGTCGATCAGCAGCGCGTTGCCGCCGGCGACAGGGATTCGGTGCCGCGCGCCGCGGCCCTTGAGTCCGCCCATCTCGGCCAGAGCCAGCCCGGCCGCGCCTAGATCGCCGCCCGCGGCGTGGACTGCCGCCATGACGCAGAGCGAATTGGCCACCCAGTGCTCGCCCGGCTCGGCCACGGTGTAGCACAGCCGCCGATCGCCCATCGCCGCGGTGACCAGCGAGCCGCCGTTGGCCGAGGGGACCGCGTCGAGCAGGCGGACGTCGGCCTGCCGGTCCTTGCCGAAGGACAGGATCGTCGCGCCGACGGCATGGGCCGCTGCCTTGAGCCGTTCGAAGTGGGGACTGTCGGCGGGGATGACCGCCGTGCCGCCGGGTTCGAGCCCGGCGAAGATTTCCGCCTTGGCATCCGCGATGGCTTCCTCGCTGCCGAGGTTCTCGATGTGCGCCGGGGCGATGGTTGTGATGACCGCCACGTCGGGGCGGACCTGCGTGGTCAGCGCGGCGATCTCGCCGGCATGGTTCATGCCCATCTCGAACACGCCATAGGCCGAGGCCCCGGGCATGCGGGCGAGGCTGAGCGGCACGCCGACGTGGTTGTTGTAGCTCCGCACCGAGCGGTGCGCCGCGCCGCGGCAGGAGCGGTCGAGCGCGGTGAAGATGGCTTCCTTCACCCCGGTCTTGCCGACCGAGCCGGTGACACCGATCACCCGCGCCGCGCCGCGCTCGCGGGCGCAGGCGGCAAGCGCCTTGAGCGCCTTCGTGGTGTCCTCGACCAGCACGTGCGGCCAGTCGACGGGGTGCTCGACCAGCACCGCCGCAGCGCCGTTGGCGATGGCCTTGTCGACGAACTTGTGCCCGTCCATCGCCTCGCCCTTGAGCGCGACGAACAGGTCGCCCGGGCGCACGTCGCGCGAATCCATCTCGACGCCGGAGACCTGGAACGGCCCGCTGGCGGTGCCCCCGGTCGCATCGGCGATCTCGGCTGCCGTCCACAGCGCGCGGGCGTAGCGGTCGTAGTCCCGCGCAGGCCAGGCCAGCAGCTTCTCGAGTGCACTCATCCTATTCGTTTCCTCCCATGGCGGCGCACTCGCGCGCGACCGTCACATCGTCGAACGGCAGGACGCGCATATCGCTCCCGCTGCCGACGATTTGTCCCTGTTCGTGTCCCTTGCCGGCGATGAGGACGATGTCGCCCTTGCCCGCCGCAGCGATGGCCGCGGCGATCGCCTCACGCCGGTCGCCGATCTCGCGCGCCCGCGGTGCGCCTTCGAGCACCATCTTGCGAATCCGCGCCGGATCCTCTCCACGCGGATTGTCGTCGGTGACGATGACGAGGTCGGCTTTCGCGCTCGCCATTTGCCCCATGTCGAAACGCTTGCCCTGGTCGCGGTCGCCGCCCGCGCCGAACACCACGATCAGGCGGTGTTCAACGTGCGGGCGAAGCGCTTCAATCGCAGCTCCGAGCGCATCGGCGGTGTGGGCGTAGTCGACGTAGACGGGCGCGCCGGCGGCGGTGATGGCCGCGCGTTCGAGCCTCCCCCGCACCGGTTGCAGCCGGGCGACGGCGTCGAGAATCCGCGCCGGCTCGCCCCCGGTCGCCAGCACCAGCCCCGCCGCGACGAGCGCGTTGGCGACCTGGTAGGCGCCGATCAGCGGCAGCATGATTGTCTTGCGCAGCCCCGCGATCTCGACCTCGAGTTCCTGCCCGAGATGGCCGGGAGTGTGGGAGAGCAGGCGAACTGCTTCGCCCCGCTCTCCCACAGTGAAGAGGCGTAACCCCCGAGTCCCCGCCTCTTCCATTGCGCGGCCGCTCCAGGCGTCGTCCGCCCAGATCACGGCCGCGCCGCCATCCTCAACAACCTCGGTAAAGAGCCGCATCTTGGCGGCGAAATAGTCCTCCATGCCGGCGTGGTAATCGAGGTGATCGCGTGACAGGTTGGTGAAGGCCCCTGCGGCGACCGGGAGACCTTCGTTGCGGTACTGGCTGAGCCCGTGGCTCGACGCCTCATAGGCAACATGGGTCACGCCCTCGCGCGCGAGCCCGGTCATGTTGGAGAGGAACGTGACGATGTCGGGCGTGGTCAGCCCGGTCACGACGCTTTCGTCGGGCGTGGTCACGCCGAGCGTGCCGATCGACGCCGCACGCTCGCCGCACATGCGCCAGACCTGGCGGGTCATCTCGACCGTGGAGGTCTTGCCGTTGGTCCCGGTAACAGCGACCACCGTGCCCGGCACCGGCTGGAAGAACTGCGCGGCGAGGCGGGCGAAGGCGCGGCGCGGTACGGGGTCGGCGATGTGCGCCGCACCTTCGACCTTTGCCTCGGGCCGGGCGACGACCGCGATCGCACCGCCGCTCACCGCGGCCGGAATAAAGTCTTCACCATTCACAACCGCACCCTGGAAGGCGCCGAAGACATTGCCGGGGGCGACCTTGCGATGATCGATGGCAAAGCCCGTCACCTCGGCTCCGGCCGCACTTCCCGCATCGAGTCCCACCGCCTCAGCGAGGGCAGCCAGCTTCATTCGCCGCCCCCGTCGCCGACCAGCGGCTTGAGATCCGACAGGTCTATGTCGCGGCTCGCGTCGGGCAGGACGCCGAGCATCGGGCCGATGCGTGGGACAAGCCTGCCGACGATAGGCGCGGCGTTCCACGCGGCGGTGCGCTGGAAGGAGCTGGCGGCGACCGCCTTGGGCTCGTCGAGCATGGCGATCACGACAAAGCGTGGCTTGTCCATCGGGAACGCGGCGGCGAAGGTCGAAACGAGGGTGGACTTGCGATATCCGCCCGCGCCCGGTTTCTCGGCGCTGCCGGTCTTGCCGCCGACGCGGAAGCCCTCGGCGTTGGCCTTGCGGCCGGTGCCGTAGACCGCGATCATCCGCAGCAGCTGGTTCATCCGCGCGCTCGTGCTGGCCTTGAACACCCGGCGGCCGTGCGCGGCATGGCCGGGCTCGACCCTGAGCAGCGTCGCCGGACGCCACAACCCGCCGTTGACCATTGCGGCATAGGCGCTGGCGAGGTGCAGCGGGGTAACGGCGACGCCATGGCCGTAACCAACCGTCATCGCGCGCAGCATCGGCCATTTGCCGCTCTGCCAGATCGGAAAGCCGCGCGCGGGAAGCTCGATATAGGGCCGCTCGTTCATGCCGAGATCGGCCATGGTCCGCTTGAGCTTGTCGGCACCAAGGTCCTCGACGATGTGCGCGGTGACCACGTTGGACGAATGGATCAGCGTTTCGGGCACGTTGAGCGTGGCGCCGAGGTCGTGGCTGTCCTTGATCGTGAACCCGCCGAACGGGAAAGGATTGGCCGGGTAACGGCGCGAGAGGTCGGTGATCGTCCCGGCATCGATAGCCGAGGCAACGGTCAGCGGCTTGAAGGTCGAGCCGAGTTCGTAGACCTGGTTTGTCACCCGGTTGAACATGTTCGCCTCACCGGCGACGTCGATCCGGTTGGGATCGAACGAGGGCAGCGAGGCGAGAGCCAGCACCTCGCCGGTATCGACGTCGAGCACGACGCCGGCGGCGCCGACCGCCTCGACCGCGCGCATGCCGGCGGCGAGCTCGTCCTCGAGCGCGCCCTGCACCCTGACGTCGATCGACAGCGCCGCGGGATGGCCGCGCTCGGAAGGATCGAGCAGGCGCTTGTCGAGGTAGCTCTCCATGCCCACGCGGCCATGCCCGTCGGCAGCGACATAGCCGAGCACGTGCGCTGCGAGCTTGCCTTGCGGGTACTGGCGGTCCTCCTCCGACGGCGTTTCGAGCGCCAGTTCGCCGATCGCGGTGACCTTGTTGACCTCTTCGGGCAGGATGCGGCTTCGGATGTAGCCGGACTTGCCCGAGGTCAGCAGCTTGACGGTCTCTGCGGTGTCGAGATCGGGGAAGATCGCCTTGAGCCGGGCCGCGACCTCAGCCGCAGGCTTCACCAGCGGCGGGCCGCCGTCGGACAGAGCATCGGGGTTGAACCACAGCGAATAGGCCGGGAAGGCGCGGGCCAGCGTCACACCGTTGCGGTCGGTGATTTCGCCGCGCGGCGGGAGCAACGCGTCGGCCATCGAATGCTGTTGCGGCGCGGGCTGAACGAAACCGAGATAGGCGATCCGCAGCAACGCCGCGCAGGCGACGGCCATGAACGCCGCACCGAGCAACAACATGCGCAACTGCGCGGTAATCAGGAACTTGCGCCGCATGTCCGTGAGCTGGATGCGCGCCGGGGCGAAACCGACCCTGATGCGCGGCGCGGTATAGCCGCCGTTGAAGGTCAGCGCGTTCACTCGCCGAGCCCCCCCGCCACGGCATTGAGCGGGATGCGGATGCCGCCGTCATTGCTGGCGACCATCGCCTCGCGCGCAGCCCCGGTGTCGAGAAGACGCTTGTCGACCGGCTTGCCGGTGAGCGGCGAAACCAGCTTCGGATAGGGCGGCGCATCCTCGCCGCTGGCGGCGCTGGCGACGCGGATCGGCACCGGCGCGCCGGCGCTCGGCGGCGAACCGAAGTCGTTGAGCTTGCGCTCGTCGGTGACGAACTGACCGACGCCGGGAGCGACATAGCCGAACTCGACTCGGTTCCAGCTTGCCAGCTGTTCCTGGCTGGCGCGGGTTTCGAACTCGGTCTGCAGCAGCAGTTTCTGCGATTCGAGCGCGACGATCTGGCGTTCGGCGCGAACAACGTCGCTGCGTACGGCGTTCACCTTGAGGTGCAGCCCGATGTAGAGCAGCGTGCAGATCGACAAGGCGGCGAGCCAGCCGATGCGGCGCAGGCGGCTTTGCTCGGTCATGCCGCCTCCCCGGTAACTTCTCGGGCTGGTGCCGAAGTGCGGACTGCGGCGCGCAATGTCGCAGATCGGGCGCGCGGGTTGCGGGCAATCTCCGCCGCGGATGCACGGATGGCTTTCGAAACCCGAGCGAAGGCCGGAGGGGTTTCGGCCTTCAGCTCGGGCACGTGACGCGAGGTTCCGGCATGCGCACCGGCTGCCTCGCGCAGAAAACGCTTCACGATACGGTCTTCGAGCGAGTGGAAGCTGACCACCGCCAGCCGCCCTCCTTCGCAGAGCAGGACTTCGGCCGCGCGCAGGCCGGCTTCGAGTTCGTCGAGTTCGGCATTCACGTGGATGCGCACAGCCTGGAAGGTGCGGGTCGCCGGGTCCTTGGGCGCACCGGGACGATAGCCGAGCGCCTTGTGCACCACGCGGGCGAGGTCGCCGGTGGTCTTGAGCGGACGCGCGGCGACGATGGCGCGGGCGACGCGGCGCGACTGCCGTTCCTCACCGTATTGGTAAAGCACGTCGGCGATTTCTTCCTCGCGTGCGCCGTTGAGGAAGTCGGCGGCGCTTTCGCCGTCCTGGCTCATGCGCATGTCGAGCGGGCCGTCGGCCGAAAAGGCGAAGCCGCGCTCGGCCTGGTCGAGCTGCATCGAGGAGACGCCGATATCCATCGTCACCCCGTCGACCCGGGCGACTCCCGCCTCGGCGAGCGCTGCGACCATCTCGGAAAAGCGACGCGGGTGGAGGACCAGGCGCGGCGGATCTTCGCGCGTTTCGGCCCAGGTTCGCCCGGCGGCAATCGCATCGGGGTCGCGGTCGAAGGCATGGACCGTTGCGCCACGTTCGAGGATCGCGCGCGTGTAGCCACCGGCGCCGAAGGTCGCATCGACGAGCACGTCGCCGGGTTGCGGATCGAGCGCCGCGATCACCTCGTCGAGGAGGACGGGGATGTGCGGCGCGCTCACTTGCGCTTGCCCTTGTGCGCTTCGGCCTGGAGCCGGCGGCAGGAGACCTTGGCCCCTTCGAAGGCGCCGTCCATCTTGTAGAGCTCTTCAGGCGCCCACATCGTGAAATATTCGCCGGCGCCCTGGAAGTAGACCTCGTCCCCGATTTTCCCCGTTTCGAGCAGGTCGGCACTCAGGACGAAGCGGCCGCTCTGGTCGAACGGCAGGTCTTCATAGCCGTAGAGCGCCATCGACATCGCGCCGCGGTTGAAATCCCGGCCAAGACGGGTTGCGCGTTCCTGCTCGCTGTCGAGCCATTCGTCGAAGGTCTCGGTGTGCGAAAGGCCGAAGCCCATCAGGCATTCCCAGTCGGGATGCTTGGTCAGGAGGAGCAGCCGTTCACCGGCGCTCGAGGCGATGACGTCCTTGCGCAGGGTGGTCGGCAGCACGAGGCGGTTCTTTTCGCCGCGAAGCGAAAATCCCTTTCCATGATACCTGATGGGCTTGTCAGCCACTGACCTGTTACCCCGTCCCTAGTTACCCCTGCGGCACACGGACAGACCTTCCCCGCCGGCACCTGCGCGAGCGGGGCCGTCTCCCGACAACGGGAGGAATTTCGGGCGGTTTGTCCGATGGACTCGCTATCTATCGCGGGTGGGCCGGGGAAGAAAGGGGAAAATCGGGGAATTCGTGCAAAAAGTTTTGCAAGAACTGCGCACAACCCTCGAATCCCGACCGATTTTCTCTCCGGGGTCTCGACATATTCTAACGTCCCGTGTTTTCTCCGGTGGAGGCAAATGCAAGGCTTACAAGGGCCTGAAGCGCACTTGCGGAATGCGACTCGGGATCGTGCAAGTCGAGAAGTGCGGCATCGGCGAGGATCGTCGCCGACCCGGCGCCGATCGCGCATTGCGCAAGCACTCTCGCTGCCGAAATCCGGCATGGAGGCGACTCGCCTTGAAGCGCAAGACGACCCGGCAGGTTGACCGGAATGGCGATACCATCCGCCTCGACCAGCTCCACTTGCGGCATCTCGTCCGGATCGAAGTCCATCGCCAGGCCCCAATGCGTGAGGATCGGGGAAAGCAGGGTCACGTCCTGCGGCCGTCGCCGGTCACCGAGTGCGAAGCGCGAATGGCCGGTCATCATCGGGTCGGCGAAGAGCAGCAGGTGCCCCCCGGCCCGGACCCAGGCGTCGAGGGCGACGTTTTCCTCCCCGCTCAGCGCGCGCGGCTGGGCCAGCAGCAGGTCGTCGACTCCGGCCAGCGCATCGGCATCGAGGTAATCGATCGGATGCAGCGTAAAGCCGGATTCCAGCACGGGCCGGGCCCAATGCTGCTCGGACCTGTCGGCCAGCACGTCGTCGATCCCGCCCGCTTCGCCCCAGTAGATCGGAACGGTGCCCATCAGGCCGAGCACCGGACGCTGCTCTGCCTCCCCGGCCATGACCGGGACGGCAAGGCAGGCGGCGAACAGGACGGGAAGCGCTCTAATTGGCGTTGGTTTGCGGCGCATTCGTCGGGGCAGGTGCCGGGGCTTGCTGCTGGACCGGCTCCGAAGGCAGGTCCGGCCCGACGCCGGCATCGGCCAGCGGGTCGCTCGCCGGCGACGGTGTCGCTTGCGGGGTGACGGTCGGCGCGGCTTCGGGCACCATCGTCGCTTCCGACACGAGCGCCTGGTTCATGATGATGTTGGCGAGGCCGATCAGCAGGATCATCCCCCCAAGACCGAAAAAGCCGATCTGCAGCCGCTGCACGGCATGGGCGCGGGCGGCAGCCTTGCCGGCGTCCGCTGCTTCTGTTTCGGAGATGATATCCGCCATGGACGGGCGTTTTAGCGCCTCAAGATGAACGCAGCCAGTCGAAAACCGGCAGCTTCTTGGCCTCGAGCCATTCCGCCGAATAGAGCGAGGAGAGATAGCGGAAGCCGGTATCGCACAGGATCGTGGCGATCCGGCTGCCCTTGCCGAGCTGCTCGCCCAGCGCGATCGCCCCGGCCACGTTGATGCCGCTTGAAAGGCCCAGGCACAGCCCTTCCTCGCGCAACAAGCGGGCCACCCATTCGAGCCCTTCCTCGTCGGAAATGCGGAACTGGGTGTCGATCGGCGCGCCTTCGAGGTTGGCGGTGATCCGCCCCTGCCCGATGCCTTCGGCGACCGAGCTACCCTCGGCCTTGAGCTCGCCGTGGGCGTAGTAGTTGTAAAGCGCCGCGCCATAGGGATCGGTCAGCGCGATGGTGATCTTGTCGTCGAATTCCTTGAGACCCATCCCGGTCCCGGCCAGCGTCCCACCGGTCCCGACCGCACAGGTGAAGCCGTCGATCCGGCCTTCGAGCTGCTCCCAGATCTCGGGCGCGGTGCTTTCGAGGTGGGCGCGGCGATTGGCGACATTGTCGAACTGGTTGGCCCAGACCGCGCCGTCCATTTCCTCGGCGAGGCGGCGGCTGGTGTGGACGAAGTGATTGCAGTCGGCGAACTTGGTCGGCGGGACGGTCACCAGCTCCGCGCCGAGCGCGCGCAGGGTGTCCATCTTCTCCTTCGACTGGTTGTCGGGCATGACGATGAGCGACTTGTAGCCGAGGGCGTTAGCGACAAGCGCGATGCCGATGCCGGTATTGCCCGCGGTTCCTTCGACAATCGTGCCGCCGGGCTTGAGCTCGCCCCTCGCCTCGGCGTCGCGCACGATCCACAGCGCCGCGCGGTCCTTGACCGAGGCGCCGGGGTTCTCGAATTCGCACTTGCCCCAGATTTCGCAGCCCGCGGCCTCGCTGGGTCCGCGCAGCAGGACCAGCCGCGTGTTGCCAATCAGGTCGAGCGAGCTGGAAAGGGTACTGGGCCGCGTCATGGCATCACGACCTAGGGCGCGCCGCACCCTGCCGCAACGCAATTGCGCTTGTTCGGCCTGAAATCAGTCTTCTTCGGCGATCCGCACCTTCAGCCCGTCGAGATCGGCGGTGAAGGGGATCTGGCAACCGAGGCGCGAGTATTCGTCGCGATGATCGCTCGAATCCAGCAGGTCGTTCTCGTCCTCGCTGATCGGCGGCAGCTTGTCGACGAACGCCGGATCGACGTGGACGTGGCAGGTGGCGCAGGAACAGCAGCCGCCGCACAGCGCCAGCAGTTCGTCGAAGCCGTTGTCGCGGATCGATTCCATCACCGTCAGGCCGTCTCCGACCTCCACGGTCTTTTCCTCACCGGCACGGTTGACGACAGTCAGCTTGGGCATTGCGTTCGCTTTCCTCTGGCCTTGACCGGCGCGGCTGCTAGGCAATCCGGCCGGACTTGGCAAGCGGAGCGGACATGGGATTGACGGCGGAACAATTGCGCGAAGGGCTCGACGCGGTTGCCGCGCGCGAGCCGAAGATTGCCCGCGCGCTCGACCTCGCCGGATATCCCGCACCGCGCATCCGCGACCGCGGCTACCGCACCCTGCTGCGCACGATCGTCGGCCAGCAAGTCAGCGTCGCCGCCGCATCGAGCATGTGGCGCAAGCTGGAGGCGGAGCTGGGCGAGGAAATGCTCGCCGCCGAACTGCTCGCGCGCGATTTCGACACGCTGCGCGCCTGCGGCCTGTCGAGGCAGAAGCAGGGCTATGCGCGCAGCCTGTGTGAGCTGGTCCACGCTGGCGAAATCGACTTCGAGGAACTGCCGGCCGACGACGAGGAGGCCATTGCCGAACTCGTTCGCATCAAGGGCATCGGCCGCTGGTCGGCGGAAATATACCTGCTCTTCGCCGAGGGCCGGCAGGACATCTGGCCGGCCGGGGACCTCGCGGTGCAGGCAGGAATCGGCAAGATCCTCGGGCTCGACGAACGCCCGAGCGAAAAGCAGGTGCGCATGCTCGCCGAAGGGTGGAGCCCGCATCGCGGCGCGGTCGCGATCCTGACCTGGCACTGCTACAACAACGCCGCGTTGTAGGCCCGGCCTTAGCCCCGGCTGCCGCTGCGAACCGCCCTTTCTGGCGGCGTCGATTCGGCCAGGCGGCCGAAAACACTTTCCTACACGACGGCGAGGCGCTTACGGTCGCTCCGATGCCACGCGCCGCTTCGCTCCACTGCACGTCGCCCGCCCTTGCCCTGCGGGCCAGAGGATGCGCAGCCCGCGCGAAAAAACTTTTTGCCGCGGATGTGTGACCCGACGGACCGGTGATCATTTTCCGTTCAGGTCACTGAAAATACAGGATATGTACCGAACCGACCTTGGGTCACACCTGTGCCCTTCGTGACCCTGTGCCGTGGCCCGTCCGCCGGAACGGGGACCGCCTGCCGGCGCAGTCACCATCCTGACCTGGCACTGCTGCAACAACGCCGCGCTGCAAGACCTCCCCGTCACCGTCATTGCGAGCGAAGCGAGGCAATCCAGGGCGGTTCCGTGCCGCCCTGGATTGCCGCGTCGCCCCGGAACAAGTCCGGGACTCCTCGCAATGACGACAGCAATTGCCTTGGTCTGTATTATCGATGTAATACAGCTTGCATCCGCCGCGCCGAAACCCATCTCCGGCGCAACCCAGAACATCTACGAGAGCATGCCATGAACCAGAACCTTGCCGATTTCCCGCTGATCCCGCGCGACAACCTGTTCGGCAATCCGACCAAGGCCGGCGGCCAGATCAGCCCAGACGGCAAGTGGCTCAGCTGGCTCGCCCCGGTCGATGGCGTGCTCAATATCTGGATGGCGCCCAAGGCCGATCCCTCCGCCGCCAAGGCCATGACCGCGGCCAAGGACCGCCCGATCCGCGAATACTTCTGGGCCGGCGACAGCAAGAGCCTGCTCTACATCCAGGACAAGGCCGGCGACGAGAATTTCCTCCTCTACCGCGTCGATGCCGCGAGCGGCGAAGAGACCACTCTGACCCCGTTCGAGAACACCCGCATCCGCTTCGTCGGCGGCTCTCACGAGCACAAGGACAAGGTGCTCATCGGCCTCAACAATCGCGACCCGAGCATGCACGACATCTACCTGCTCGACGTCAACAGCGGCTCGCTGACGGAGAAACTTCGCAACGAGGAAAACTACGCCGGTTTCCTCGCCGACGACGAGCTTGTGCTGCGCATGGCCCTCAAGCAAAACGCCGAAGGCGGGGCAGACTTCTTCAAGGTCATCGACGGCAAGGTCGAGGATGAGCCTTTCACCTCCACAGGCCTGGAGGACTCGATGACCACCTCGCCCGCAGGCTTCACCGCCGACGGCAGCGTCCTCTACTGGATCGACGGTCGCGGCCGCGACCGCGCGGCGTTGATCGCCGAGGATGTCGCCAGCGGCGAAAAGACTCTGATCGCCGAACACGACAAGGCCGACGTCGGCGGCACCATGCGCGACACCAAGACCGGCGTCGTCCAGGCCTGGTCGGCCAACTACCTGCGCCGCGAATGGCATGCCATCGACGAAGGTATCGGCAAATCGCTCGAGTTCCTGAAGGAACGGCTCCCCGGAGATTTCGCGGTCCAGTCGCGGACCGAGGAAGACGATGTCTGGATCATCGGCAACGACCCGCTGACCGCGCCCAGCCGCACCTTCATCTACGACCGCACCGCCGGAACGCTCGAGCCGTTCTACGTCACCCGGCCCGAGCTCGAGGGCGCGCCGCTGGTGGCGATGTACTCGCGCGAGATCGCCACACGCGACGGCCTCACGCTCCCTAGCTTCCTGACTCTTCCGCCCGGCACCGACGCCGATGGCGACGGCAAGCCCGACGCGCCCGTGCCGCTTGTCCTGCTGGTCCACGGCGGTCCCTGGGCGCGCGATGCCTATGGCTTCAACCCGATGCACCAATGGCTGGCCAATCGCGGCTACGCGGTGCTCAGCGTCAATTACCGCGGTTCGACGGGGTTCGGGAAAGGCTTCATCAACGCTGCCAACCTCGAATGGGCCGGCAAGATGCACGACGACCTGATCGACGCGGTCGAATGGGCCATCGGCGAGGGCATCACCGCGCGCGACAAGGTGGCGATCATGGGCGGCAGCTACGGCGGCTATGCCACGCTGGTCGGCCTAACCTTCACGCCCGAGGTCTTCGCCTGCGGCGTCGACATCGTCGGTCCCTCGAACCTCGAAACCCTGCTCGAGACGATCCCGCCCTACTGGAAGCCGGTGGTCAAGCAGTTCCACCAGCGCATGGGCAACCCGGAGACGCCCGAAGGCCTGCAACTGCTCAAGGACCGCAGCCCGCTGCACCGCGCCAACGCGATCTGCCGCCCGTTGCTCATTGCGCAGGGCGCCAACGATCCGCGCGTCAAGCAAAGCGAGAGCGATCAGATCGTCGAGGCGATGGAGCGCGACGGGACGCCGGTCACTTACGTCGTTTTCCCCGACGAGGGCCATGGTTTCGCACGGCCGGAAAACAACCTCGCCTTCACCGCGATTTCCGAGAACTTCCTCGCCGAATGCCTCGGCGGACGGGCCGAACCGGTCGGCGACACGCTCGGCAAGTCCACCGCCGAAATCCGCACCGGCAAGGACCACGTGAAGGGGCTCGTGGCCGAGGACGCCTGACGAAATTCGTCATTGCGGGGAGCGAAGCGAAGCGGCAATCCAGAGCGGTCGTGCTATGAAGCCCTGGATTGCTTCGTTGCGCTCGCAATGACGTGGGAGAGAAATTCAAAGTGTCTGTCAGGAAGTCCGTTTTTGTTACGGGTGCAGGTTCGGGCATCGGCCGGGCTATCGCGCAAAAGTACGCGCACGAAGGATGGTTCGTCGGCCTCGCCGACATGAGCGAGCAGGGCATGGAGGAAACCGTCGCCGGGATGCCGGGCGGGTTCTCCTACAGCCACAAGCTCGACGTCTCCGATCGCGCGGCCTGGGACGAGGCGCTGCGGATTTTCGCCCGCGCCGCCGGTGGGCGGATCGACTGCGTGGTCAACAACGCCGGCATCTCGCTCGGCGGACCGCTCGAGGAATACACCACCGAGGAAATCGACCGCATCATCGCGGTGAACTTCGCCGGCGTAGTCTACGGCGCGCAGTCCGCGTTACCCTACCTCAAGGAAACCGCGCCCGGCTCGACGCTGATCAACACCGCCAGCGCCGCGGCGATTCACGGCATGGCCAACCAGAGCCTCTACGGCGCGACCAAGGCGGCGGTGCGCTCGCTGACCGAATCGCTCGATGCCGAATGGGCGATCTACGAGATCAAGGTGCGCAGCCTGATGCCGAGTTTCATCGACACCCCGCTGCTGCAGAACACCCCCAACCGAACCCGCAACGTGAAGATCCGCGATGCGGTGGTGGAGGCAGGGCTGGAGTTCACCCCGGTCGAGGTCGTGGCCGACACCGCCTTTGCCTCGATGACCAGCGACCAGACGCATCACCTCGTCGGCAAGACCGCGCGGCGCCTGAAGTTCACCGCCAAGTGGATGCCGGGCTACCTCAAGAAGCGCGCCCGCCTGCTGGCCAAGGCGCACGACAAGGTCAGCGGGAAGTAGGTCCTTCGAGACGGGCCTTCGACTTAGCTCAGTGCCTCCTCAGGATGAGCGGACCTTTTTGGCAAATCCCGCTCATCCTGAGGAGGGACTGAGGAGCCGCGCAGCGGCGTCACGAAGGCACGTCTCGAAGGACCTCCGCTACACAAGCCCGTCGATCGCCGCCGCCATCTTCGCGTCGCGCGCCGAGAGGCCGCCGGCGTCGTGGGTGGTGAGGGTGATCTCGACACGGTTGTAGACGTTGAACCACTCGGGGTGGTGGTCCTGCTTGTCGGCGAGCAGCGCGACGCGGGTCATGAAGCCGAACGCCTCGTTAAAGTCTGCGAACCGGAAGCTGCGCTGGATCGCCTTGCCCTCGCGCGCCAGCGACCAGTCGGGATGCGCCGCCAGAAGGTCCTCGCATTCGCTGGGCGTGAGTTCGGCGATAGCCATGGCGCGTCTCCGTTGCTTGTGGCGAAGTTCCCATTGGCCTAACGCTCGCGGCGATGGAAGGGGCCCACCTCAAAGTCAGCGATCTCGCGTGCCGCCGCGGCGACCGGGTGCTGTTTCGCGGGCTGTCGTTCGACCTCGCGCCGGGTGGGGCGCTGCAGGTTCGCGGGGCCAACGGGACGGGCAAGTCGAGCCTGCTCAGGATCGTCGCCGGGCTGCTGCGGCCCTTTGCGGGCAAGGTGGAGTTCGCCGGATCGGTGTCGCTGCTCGACGGCAACCTACCGCTCGACGAGCACCTGCCGCTGGGCAAGGCGCTGGCCTTCTGGGCGCGCATCGATGGTGCGAATGAAGCGCTTGATGCGCCCGGACTGAACGTTCTGTCCGATGTTCCGGTGCGCTACCTGTCCACGGGACAGCGCAAGCGTGCGGCAATCGTCCAGTCCGCGCCCAAACCCGGTGGACTGTGGCTGCTGGACGAGCCGCTCAACGGGCTCGATGCGGCGGCGGCGAAGTGGCTTGTCGGCCGGGTCTCGGAGCATTGCGCGGGCGGCGGCCTCGCCCTGATCGCCTCGCACCAGCCGTTCGGGCTGGGCGACCTCACGCCGCTCGACATCGTGGACTACGCGCCGTGAGCGTCTTTGCCACCCTTCTCAGGCGCGACCTCGCGCTGGCCTTCGGCGGCGGACGGCGCGGCGGCGCGGTATTGCCGGTGCTGTTCTTCCTCGCGGTGGCGATGCTGTTTCCCTTCGCCGTCGGCCCCGACCCGGTACCGCTGTCGCGCGCCGGCGGCGGGATCGTCTGGGTCGCGGCATTGCTGGCGGCGATCCTACCGCTCGACCGCCTCTTCGCGCCCGATTTCGAGCAGGGCTTCCTCGACCAGTTCGCCTTGCGCGGAATTTCGGAGGAGGCCGTCGCTGCGGTGCGCCTGCTCTCGCACTGGCTAAGCTTCGGCCCGCCGCTGATGCTCGCCACCCTGCCCGCCGCCGCGCTGCTCGGCCTCGACGGCGAGACCGTCGCCACGCTCGAATGGGGCTTGCTGGCAGGCACCCCGGGCCTCGCCGCCATCGGCCTGATGATCGCCGCGCTGACCCTCACCCTCCGCGCCGGAGCCGCGCTCGCCGGGCTGATGCTGGTGCCGCTGGCAGTGCCGCTGCTGATCTTCGGCGCGGGCGCACTCTCGACCGGAGGCGACGCGGGGATCGCCCTGACCGCGGCGATCAGCCTGCTGCTGTGCGCGCTGACGCCGTTCGCCGCGGGGGCGGCAATCAGGGCTGCGCGGGAGGGTTAGAGGTGACCAAAAAGGCGCGATATATTTTGAAACGTGGGGCCCCTAATAGAGCTGAGGAGCCTTCGCCGCAGGCCCAAGGCAAAGCCTTCCGATCGGACAACGATCTCCGTCCGTTTTGGATGGAGACGTCGGTGGTCGTCCCTGTTACGGGTCTGACATATGCAGCGGTTTCGGAAATCGGAGTTCCATCTCGATATTCTGCTGTCGCCATCGTACCAGGCTTGCTCTTTATCGCATTCAGCCGCTGGTCCACTTGGCAGAGCAGACAGCGCGGAAAGCGATTCAGCAGCTACGACAGCTCAGATTTCAGCGGCGATTGAACCGTCCACTGTCCAATTCACGTCACCCTGAACTTGTTTCAGAATCCATCTATCCGCAAGCGAAGGTGGTTCGGGTGGAGAAATGGATGCTGAAACAAGTTCAGCATGACGGGTGATAGACTTTACCCGTAGGGCGGCTTGTCCAAGCCCTTGGGGCTCTTCGTGAAGATCTCGTTCCCAGTCTCGGTAATCCCGATGGAGTGTTCGAACTGGGCGCTCAGGCTCTTGTCGCGGGTCACCGCGGTCCAGCCGTCGCTGAGCAGCTTCACCCACGGCTTGCCGAGATTGATCATCGGTTCGATGGTCATGAACATGCCCGGCTTGAGTTCGGGCCCGGTCCCTGCCGTGGCGGCGTGGACCACTTCGGGGGCGTCGTGGAACAGGCGGCCGAGGCCGTGACCGCAGAATTCGCGAACCACGCCGTAGCGCTGCTTCTCGGCATGGGCCTGGATCGCCGCGCCGATGTCGCCGAGACGCGCGCCGGGCTTGGCCTGTTCGATGCCGATCATCAGGCATTCGTAGGTCACGTCGACCAGCCGCCGCGCCTTCAGCGGTACGTCGCCGACGAGGTACATGCGGCTGGTGTCGCCGTGCCAGCCGTCGAGCAGCGGGGTGACGTCGACGTTGACGATGTCGCCGTCCTTCAGCGCCTTGTCGCCCGGGATGCCGTGGCACACCACGTGGTTGATCGAGGTGCAGCACGAATGCGCATAGCCGCGATAGCCCATCGTCGCCGGGACCGCGCCGCCATCCAGCGTCATTTGCCGCACGAGGTCGTCGATCTGCCCGGTGGTGACGCCCGGCGCGATGAAGGTCGCCAGTTCGTCGAGGATCCTGGCGGCGAGCTGCCCGGCCTTGCGCATGCCCTCGAAACCGTCGGGGCCGTGCAGCTTGATCGTGCCGTCGCGAATGACGGTCTCGGTGCCGGTGATGTGCTGGTATTCGGTCATCCGCCCCATGTAGCGAGGCGGTCGCGAAATTGCGAGCGTGGGCTACCATCCATGTTACGCCGCACTTGCTCCATCTATGTCAGCCCGGACTTGTTCCCGGCCAGTGCTTTTGTCTTCCAACGCCGCGCTTGCCGCAAGGAAGCACCGCCCCGGAACAAGTCCGGGGTGACAGAAGGCGTATCACCGCTTGATCGAGAAGGCCGAGCGGTAGGCCGGCTTGACCGCATCGAGCACGTTGGCATCGACCGGGAAGGTCAGCTCGTAGTCGCCTTCGGCATAGGGACCGGCAACATAGGGGCCGAAATAGATCCTGATCCGGTCAAAGGTCTGCTTGTTCGAAGAGCCGACGATGACCGTCGCGTCTGAGATGCCGGGGCATTGGTCGAACTCGTCGATCCCGCTGGAAACGTAGTCCGCTCCGCGCTTGCGCAGGCGTTCCGCGTCGAGCGCATCGCACAGTCTGTCTCCCAGCGCAGACTGCAGCACTTCGGGCGAAGCGAACAGGTCGATACCCGAATGCCCTTCGCCCGCCGCCTTGTCCCAGACGAGGGAATCGCGGCCGTAGTTGCCATGAGCGCCGCCGGTGTAGCTGTAGACGTCCTCGGTCAGGCTGAGCCACCCGGGCAGGTTGGCGACGACCTTCCATTGCTCGCCGTAGCTGAGCGCGCGGTACGGAAACTTGTTTTCCTTGGCCGCTTCCTGCTGATCCTGCGCATCGTCGATCAACTGCTTGCGGCTCGCCTTGCCCACAGCCTCGAGCCTGGCGGCGAGCGCCGGGATCGCCGAGACCTCCTTCGGCCAGGCAAGTTCGAACTGGTAAAGGTCGGTTTCCTCCTTGACCGAACGCGCCTCGGCATCGGCAGCCACCCCCGCTCGGGCGGTCGCTCCACCGGCAGGTGTGGCCGCATCCTGCTTGACGCCGACCTTGTCGCCGATCTCCTCGGGCGAGGAGCAAGCCGCCAGGGCAAGCACGGCCAGAGGCACAGCAAGCTTCCGGGCGATGCGGATGGCCATTGGAATCCTTCGGTCAAACGGGCAATGGGCCGACTATGAGCACAAAAGACGACCTTATCCAGCCGGATCGCGGGCAGGACGCGGTTCCGATCCATCTCGTCAGCAAGGACGGGTTCGAGGACTGGGCCAAGACCCTCTCGGCGACCCAGCGCGCCGGGCTGGCCGGGCAGAAATTCGACGGCAGCGGCTACCAGGTCGGCATCGTGCCCGACGGCGACGCGTGGTTCGCTGTCGGCGGCGTGGCCAATCCCGACGAACTTTCGAGCTGGTGCATGGCAAAGCTGGCCGAAGTGCTGCCCTCTGGCACCTACCGCCGCGCCAACGGCGAACCGGGCCCGGCGCTCTACGGCTGGCAGACCGCGCAGTACCGCTTCGGCCGCTACAAGGAAGACAGCGGCGAAGGCCCGCGCATCCTGCTGACCAAGGAAGCAAAGAAAGCCAGCGCCGCTGTCGCGGAGGCCAAGGCGGCAATGCTGGTGCAGGATCTCGTCAACACCCCGGCCGAGGATATGGGACCCGCCGCGCTCGAAGAGGTCGCCGAAAAGCTCGCCAAGGAGCACGGAGCCAAGGTCAAGGTGACCCGCGGCGATACGCTGGAGCAGGAATTCCCGATGGTCCACGCCGTCGGCCGCGCCGCCGCACGCAGCCATGCCCCGCGGATGATCGAGCTGACCTGGGGCAATCCCAAGCACCCGCGCCTCGCCATCGTCGGCAAGGGCGTGGCGTTCGATACCGGCGGGCTCGATATCAAGCCGGCTTCGGGCATGCTGCTGATGAAGAAGGACATGGGCGGCGCCGCGCACGCGCTCGCGCTCGCCTCGCTGGTCATGGGATCGGGCCTCAAGGTCCACCTGCAGTGCCTCGTCCCCGCGGTCGAAAACGCGATCGCCGGCAACGCCTTCCGCCCCGGCGACGTGCTCAGGAGCCGCAAGGGACTCACGGTCGAGATCGGCAACACCGACGCCGAGGGCCGCCTGATCCTCGGCGACGCACTGGCGCTGGCGAGCGAGGGCGAGCCCGACTTCATCGTCGACTTCGCCACGCTCACCGGCGCTGCCCGCGTCGCGCTCGGCCCGGACCTGCCGGCGCTGTTCACCCGCAAGGACGAGACCGCCGAGGCGCTGCTCGCCGCGGGCAAGGCGCACGACGATCCGGTCTGGCGCCTGCCGCTGCACGGCGCCTATGCCGAATGGCTCAAGTCCGACGTGGCCGACACCAACAACACTCACAGCAACGGCTTTGCCGGTTCGAGCGTGGCCGCGCTGTTCCTCGACAAGTTCGTCGGCGAAGGCATCGACTGGGCGCACTTCGACACCTTCGCCTGGCGTCCCGCGGCCAAGCCGGGACGGCCCAAGGGTGGCGCGGCCTGCGGGCTGCGCGCCGCCTGGGGAATGTTGCAGGATCGCTATGGCTGAAGCCGGTACAAACCCCCAGCTTGCCCGCAGGAGCCGCGCAGTCTAAGCGCCGCGGCCTGAAGACAACGCGACAGGGACCACGAACGAAGCGATGAGCGGTAGGATGCACGGACAGGGGCCCTATGCCCTCGCCGGGCCGGTCGGGAAGCCGGACCCCCGGACCGTGCCGCTGCGCGGCGATCTCGCGCACATCGCGCTCGCCGGAAAGCACTTCGTCCCGCACTACGCCGTGCCCCAGCCGCGCAGCGTCATGCCGGGCGGCGCCGCCTTGCTTGCCGGGACCGAGGAAGGTGCGGAAGAGCTCTGCTCGCTGATGGAGGGCGACAGCTTCGAAGTCCTCGACGTCGCCGGAAGCCATGCCTGGGGCTGCGTGACGCTCGATGGCCCGGTGGGCTACGTCAAGCTCGACCGTCTCGAACCGGCGCCGAAGTGACCCATAGCGTCTTCATAGACGGTGCCGCCGGGACCACGGGGCTGGAAATCGCCGACCGGCTTTCCGGGCGTAGCGAATTCGAGCTGATCGTTCTCGAAGATGACCGGCGCAAGGATCCCGCTGCCCGGAAGGAAGCACTCCACGCCGCCGACTTCGCGATCCTGTGCCTGCACGACGATGCCGCCCGCGAAGCAGTCGCGCTGGCCGAAGGCAGCAAGGTCCGGATAATCGACGCCTCGACCGCGCACCGCGTCGCGCCGGACTGGACCTATGGCTTTCCCGAGATCGTCGGCCGCGACACCGTCGCCTCGGCCCGGCTGGTCTCGAACCCCGGGTGCTACCCGACCGGGTTCATCGGCCTCCTCGCGCCGCTGATCCGGGCTGGGCTGCTACCTGCCGACTGGCCCTATACCTGCAATGCCGTCTCCGGATATTCGGGTGGCGGCAAGGCGCTGATCGGCCGCTTCGAGGAAGACGCCGACATCGCCTGGCGCGGCTACGCGCTGGGGCTCAACCACAAGCACGTGCCCGAAATGCAGCAGCTCTGCGGCCTCGCCGTGGCACCGTTGTTCTCGCCCGCCGTCATCCCTGCGCACCGCGGGATGGTGACCGAAATCCCGCTGACGCTCTCGGCCATGACCGGCGTCGGCACGCCCGGCGAAATGCGCGAGGCGCTGGCCGGGTTCTATGCCGACAGCCCGATCGTGCGCATGGGCACCGAGCCCGCCGACGGCGAGATGCTGCTGCGGAGGTCGGCTGCCCCGTCCGATGCGATGGACCTCTACGTCTTCGCTTCGGCCGACGGCTCGCAGGTGCGGCTCGTCGCGCTGCTCGACAATCTCGGCAAGGGCGCCAGCGGGGCGGCGGTTCAGTCGCTCAACCTGATGGCCGGGCTGGACGAAACCGCGGGCCTGCGGCTCTAGCTTACTTGAACAACTTGCCCGTTTCCTAGGCAACGGTGCCTTATCGTCGGGCATCCCCTGCGCACGAAAATTTCCCCATGATTGCCGCACTGCAGGAGAATCTTGCGATTCCGCCCTTTTCGGCGCGCGAGCGATTGTCTAGTCCGGACAAGTCGAGCCTTGGCACGATTCTTGAAGAATGGTTGCCGGGACATTGTCGGATCGTCCGGCCCGCCTAACGGGTGGCGCCGGCTTTGCTCGCAGGGATCATGTGAAAAAGATCGAAGCCATCATCAAACCCTTCAAGCTCGACGAGGTGAAGGAGGCGCTGCACGAAGTGGGCGTGTCCGGCATAACCGTGACCGAGGCCAAGGGTTTCGGCCGGCAAAAGGGCCACACCGAACTCTATCGCGGCGCTGAATATGTCGTCGATTTCCTCCCCAAGGTGAAGCTCGAGGTCATCGTCTCCGACGGCCAGGCCGAGCGTGTGGTGGAAGCCATCGCCGGAGCCGCCCAGACCGGGCGCATCGGCGACGGCAAGATCTTCGTCAGCACCATCGATACAGCATTGCGGATCCGTACCGGAGAGAAGGACGACGCCGCGATTTAGCAAAACCCCGGGGAGCGGGTTCTCGCTGCCCGACAACACAAACGAAAAAAGATCTTCAAGGAAGGACAACCATGGCCAGTGCAAAGGACATCGTGAAGCGGATCAAGGACGAGGAAATCGAATGGGTCGATCTTCGCTTCACCGATCCGAAGGGCAAGTGGCAGCACCTCTCGATGTGCGCCGGCGTCATTGACGAAGACTCGCTCGAAGAAGGCCTGATGTTCGACGGTTCGTCGATCGAAGGCTGGAAGGCGATCAACGAGTCCGACATGATCCTCAAGCCGGACCTCGACGCGGTCTACATCGATCCGTTCTCGGCCACGCCGATGATGATCGTGTTCTGCGACATCGTCGAACCCTCGACCGGCGAAGGCTATGCGCGCGACCCGCGCACGACCGCCAAGCGCGCCGAGGCGTTCGTCAAGTCGGCCGGTTTCGGCGACACCGTCTACGTCGGCCCGGAAGCCGAGTTCTTCATGTTCGACGACGTGCGCTTCGAAGACGGATACGCCGGCTCGGGCTACCAGATCGACGACATCGAGTTGCCGACCAACACCGGCGCCGAGCTCGAAGGCGGCAACCTGGCGCACCGTCCGCGCGCCAAGGGCGGCTACTTCCCCGTCGCCCCGGTCGACAGCTGCATGGACATCCGCGGCGAGATGGTCTCGACCATGCTCGAAATGGGCCTGCCGTGCGACAAGCACCACCACGAGGTGGCCGCTGCGCAGCACGAGCTCGGCCTGACCTTCGGCACGCTGACCACCACCGCCGACCGCATGCAGATCTACAAGTACGTGGTGATGATGGTTGCCCAGGCCTACGGCAAGACCGCGACCTTCATGCCCAAGCCGATCATGAAGGACAACGGCTCGGGCATGCACACGCACATCTCGATCTGGGACGGCGGCAAGCCGCTGTTTGCCGGCAACGGCTATGCCGGCCTGTCGGACACCTGCCTGTACTTCATCGGCGGCGTCATCAAGCACGCCAAGGCGCTGAACGCCTTCACCAACCCGACCACCAACAGCTACAAGCGGCTGGTACCGGGCTACGAAGCGCCGGTGCTGCTGGCCTATTCGGCCCGCAACCGTTCGGCCTCGTGCCGCATTCCTTACGGCACGGGCGAGAAGGCAAAGCGCGTGGAATTCCGGTTCCCCGACGCGATGGCCAACCCCTACCTGTGCTACGCCTCGCTGCTCATGGCCGGCCTCGACGGGATCAAGAACAAGATCCACCCGGGCGAAGCCATGGACAAGAACCTCTACGACCTGCCGCCGGCCGAACTGGCCGAAGTGCCGACCGTCTGCGGTTCGTTGCGCGAAGCGCTCGACAGCCTGGCTGCCGATCACGACTTCCTGCTCGAAGGCGACGTCTTCACCAAGGACCAGATCGAAGCCTACATGGAACTGAAGTGGCCGGAAGTGCTGCGCTGGGAAACCTCGCCGAGCCCGGTCGAATTCGACATGTACTACTCGGCCTGAACCACTCGCGATCAGAGCCAACGAAAAGGGGCGTCCGGGAAACCGGGCGCCCTTTTTTCATCCCGGAGGTTTCGAATCCGCCCGCCCGGTCCCGCACCTCGCAGCCGAAGCGGACCGCCAGCCGAAATAGCGAAACCTTAACCCCTTGGAACCACTCATCGCATTGGTGGGAACTGTCATGCCCCGAATGCCGTTGCGGGCTTGCGAGGAGAGTTCAGGATGAAACATATCATCTCCGCCATGGCGGCGGTCGCGTTGCTGGCAGCCGGTGCAAACGCACAGCCCGGTAACGACAAGAACAACAGGGGCAAGCCCGAGCAAGGTCCGTCCCAAGGCTCATCGATGAAGGGCGGCGACAAACAGAAGGGTCCGTCGCGCGAGGGCGGACCGGCTGCGCAAGCCATGCGGTCCGACAAGGGTCCGCCTCACAAGGCCGCCGTGAATGCCGAGCAAGGGCCGCCGATGAAGGCCTCGCATCCGGAGGCCAAGCCGGTGAAGGTGGTCAAGGGTCCACCGGAAAAGCCCGGAAAGGAATTGAACGACCACAAGCAGGACAACTCTGGCGTCCGGGTGCTCGCCGACGGAAGGCATGTCTACGACCACCCCGAAGCGCTGCACAACTGGACCACCTACGACCGGCACGGACTGATCGCCGGGTGCCCGCCAGGCCTCGCCAAGAAGCACAACGGCTGCACTCCGCCGGGCCTCGCCAAGGCGAAGGAGCCGCGATACCGCTACACGACATTTCGGCCCGACTGGTGGGGCCTCGGCGGCCTGGCGCTGGGCGGCGGGCGATATCTCTATTCCGACGGCTACCTGTTGCGCCTCGACGGCGACCGCATCGGCGGATACATCCCGCTGCTTGGCGGAGCGCTGGCGATCGGCAATCCCTGGCCGAGCTATTACACCCCGCGTCCGGCGCCCGACTATTATGTCAGCTATTACGACCTCGGTCCGGCGAACGGCTATCGCTACGCCGACGATGTGTTCTACCGGGTCGATCCGACCACCGCCGCGATCACCTCGATCGCCGCGCTACTGACCGGTGACGACATCCAGGTCGGCCAGCCGATGCCGCGCGGTTACGACGTCTACAACGTTCCCTATCCCTATCGCTCGCAATACGTCGACGGGCCGAGCGCGCGCTATCGCTACAGCGATGGCTACGTCTACCAGATCGATCCCGAAACGCAGCTCGTCGCCGCAGCGATCGAACTGCTGGTCAGCTAAGGAATGAGCGCAATGGCCAAACGCCCGCTTGCCGCCCTCGCGGCGCTTTCGCTGCTTGCCCTTGGCGCCTGCGACTCATCCGACGCCAGCCCTTCCGGCGATGCCGCACCGACCAAGGACACGCTAGCCGAAGCGATTTCCGACGATTCCAGCCTCAGCACGATTTCGGGTGCGCTCAGCCAGACGGGGCTCGCCCAAGTGTTCGACGGCGTCGGCTCCTATACCCTGCTCGCGCCCAACAACGACGCCTTCGATGGCCTCGGCGATATCGGTGACGACTTGCGCGACCCGGCGCAGAAGGCGGCCATGGCGGCGATCCTGCGCGACCATGTCCTGCCCGGCTACATGACGCCGGCGGACATCGCGAGTGCGGTCGAGGCCAAGGGCGGTTCGGTCGACGTCGAGACCATGGGCAACCACAAGCTTACCTTCAGCAAGTCGGGAAAGACCATCAAGGTGACCGGCGAAGACGGCTCGAGCGCGCTGTTCACGGGCGATGCGGTCAGGGCCAGCAACGGCGTCGCCATCCCGCTCGACGGAGTGCTCAAGAAGTTCGACGGCGAGAGCTAGTAGTCCTTCGAAACCTCGACCGAGGCGCTCTCGCGTCCGAGCGAGGAGACTGTTCCAAGCAGGGCCAGCCAGCTTGTAATCCGGAACTCCACCTCGGTCGCGGTGTAGCCGCGCCCGTCGGTGATGATCTCGGCATAGAACTTGCGCCCGAAACGCTTCCCCAATGCCAGCGCCGTGCCGCGGTCGAGCGAGGGATCGGCCGGAACGATGCGCAGGCGGTCGAGACCGACTGCCTGGCGCAGCTTGTTGATCGGATCGATCCCGCTGCCACCTCGCAGGCTGGCCAGCGCCGCGCCGAGCTGCAGCGCATCGGTCGCGCTCAGGTTGCTGATCGAACCGCCGAACAGCAGGCGCGCGAGGATTTCTTCTTCGGGCAGCGAGGGCGAGGAACTGAAGGTGACTTCCGGCTGGGTCGCCCGGCCGCCGACGTTGACCGCCACGCTGGTCCCGTTGGCCTCGGTTTCGGCGACGAGGTCGATGCGCGGATCGGGCGGCACGTTTTCGTCGAAGTCGATGATGCCGCGGGTGATGTCGAAACGCGTTCCGGCGAAGGTGTAGAAGCCCTGCCGCGGAACGATCGTCGCGGTACCGCCAATGCGCGGGTCGGACGTCGTGCCGCGCAGGCGGATATTGGCGCGCCATTCGCTGTCGAGGCCCATTCCATCGACCTTTACCTGGTTCGGTGCCGACGCGTCGATCAGGAAGCGCCACGGCGCGCCCGGCGCGCGAGGGGGGGCGACATCGGCCGGCATGTTTATTTTGCGCGTCCTGATGTTCGGCAGTTCCTCGCTGGCCGCGGCGGCGCCAAGCCGCCAGCGCGCCTTGTTGACCTTGAGGCGGCCCGCAATCGTCCCGCCGACCCCGGTCGAAACGATGCGGATGGGGCCGGTGACCGTGGCGCCCATTGTCGGCAGGTCGAGGACCCGCGCGTTGCTCGCCGCCAGCCGCAAGTCGATCGACGGCCCCTGTCCCGGTCCGATGTTGGAGAGGTCGATGACGCCGCTGCCGGTGACTGTCCCACCGTTGGGGTCGTTCCCCGAGAGGCTGGTCAGTTGCAGCCGCGAGCCGGCGAAGCGTCCACGCGCCTTGACCTGCTTGAGGTCGGTGCCGGTCAGCGCGCTTTGCGCGCGCAGCGTGTCGCCGGCGATCGTGCCCGAGACGTCGGGATTGCGCAGTGTGCCGCGGGCATCCGCCGAAACGCGGATCGGGCCGTGGAGGTCGAGGAAGTCGAGCGCGGCGAGCCGCCACAGCGCATCGGCCGGACCGTCGTAGCGAAGCTGGGCCTGCAGGTTGCCGTCTTCGAGCCGGTCGAACAGCGGAGCGCCGGGGGCGCCCATGCTGATGCGGCCCTGCAGCCGGCCCTTGACCCCGCCATCGTCCTGCAGGACCGCGCGAGCCTGCAGCAGCGTCGGCGAAAGCCGGGCGACCAGCGCGAGGTCGATCGGGCGCGAGGTCAGGACGAGGCCCGAGCGGGTCAGGCCCCTGGCCATGACTCGCGCCTCGCCGGTCGGGTCGCCATTCGCACCGCCGGCCAGATCGACGATGCCCGAGATCGTGCCGCCAAGGCCGACATCGCCGCCGACGACGTCGATCAGCGACAGCGGCATCTTGTCGAGGCTGAACTTTCCGCTCGCCGGCCGGCCGCCGCCGAACCGGCCTTCGGCGATCGCCCGACCTTCTCCGAAGTCGAGCTGGGTCGGGCGCAGTTCCCAGCCGCCGTCGGGCAGCTTGGCAAGGATCGCCCGCCGCGGCATGGCAATCTTGCGCGACCCGTAACTGCCCTTTGCCGCCAACGCGACCTGGTCCGCGTTGGCGCTGCCCGTCAGCTGCAGGTCGAAGCCGCTGCCGCGCCGGCCGCTCAGCGCAGCGTCGAACTTGCCGACCCCGTCGACGACGTCGGCCTTGCCCGAGAAACGGCCGACGAACAGCTGGCCATAGCTGATCCCCTGCGCGCGCGCCTCGCCCGAGATCGTGGTCTTGCCCCCGCCCACGGTGCCCGTGGCGGTCAGGTTTGCCCGGCGAACGGTCAACGGAGTTGCCCCTCCGAAGCTGGCATCGTTCGCCACGAGCCTGACGTCGAAACCCTGCCCGCCCCCGCGCGGTGCAAGGTCGACCGTTCCATCGACTCCACCGTGTTCGAGGGTCAGCGAGCCGGTGGCCGCGCCATTGGCGATGGCGAGCTGTCCGGTCACGTCGGTGTCCGAAACGTGGAACCTGTCGACCGCGATGGTCACCGGCGCGCCCGCAGGCATGGCAATCCGCAAGGCGCCGTCGAACGGCCCGAGCAGCGACTGGCCGTTCGTGTCGATGTCGAAGCCGTCATCGTTCGGCGCAAGCGCCACGTGGACGTCCTTCAACCCGGCTGAAGGCAGCGGGCTGGCGAAGACGAGCGTGGCGCGGGGACCGTCGCCGGCAATTGCTGCCTGGAAGGTGAACTCGCCATAATCGGCCTGGCGTCCAGTGCCCGCCAGCGTGGTCCTTCCGCCCTCCACCCTGCCGTCGAGCGCCAGCGTCAGCTTGCTCGCCTGGAGGCGTGTCTTGGAGAATGCGATCGGCCGTCCCGCACCCAGCGTCACCCCGCCGCCGAAGCGGATGTTGTCGCCCGCGACGTTGGCGATCGTCGCGTTGCTGACTTTCGCCAGCCGCCCGGTGAAATTGGCCGTCAGCGTCCACGGCACGCCGGTGCCGGTCTTGAACAGGATCTTGGCGCCCGCATCCATCGTGCCGACGTTGTCGAGCGGCAGCCCGCGGATCTCGACCGGCCCGGCCAGTGCATAGACGCCGCGTGCGGTATCCCCGCGCAGGGTCAGTCTGACGTCGAGACCGGGGAAGACGAGGCGCAGGTTGTCCGAACCGAGGTCGCTGCCCTTGAGCGCAATATCGCCGCGCAGAGTTCCGCCGACGAGCCGCGGATCGATCACGCTGTTGCCGCTGGTGACGCGCGCCACCTTGGCGTCGAGGGGCAGGTCCAGCTTGCCGTCGGCGAAGCGCATCGTGCCGCGTTGCTCAAGACCGCTAAGTCTGGTGCCGGAAAAGTCGGCCGTCGCGACCGTCAGTTCGTGCGGCACCGTCAGCGTGCGGAACGGTCCGTCGAGCTGCGCCGACAGCCGCGCGCCTTCCAGCCGGGTGCCCTTGCCGAGCAAGGCCGGATCCCGCGCCGTCGCGGTCAGTTCCACACGGTCGAAGGCATTGTCGGCGAGGTCCACCGCGCCCTTGGCGCCGAAATCGATCCCGCCGCCGCGCACCACGGCCGCACCTGTCGCGACGCTGTCCTTGAGCGTTCCGACCACCGCCACGCGCGGGGCCGTGCCGAGCGCCCGCGCCCGCAGGCCCGAGACGTAACCGTCAGGACGGACGACACCCGCCACGGTATAACGGCCGCCGCGGTTCTCGACCTTGAGGTCGGCGAGCTGCACCTTGCCCTGCCGGCCGGTGAACTTGCCGTTCCACTGGGTCCAGGTACCGTCGCCCGCCAGCTTGAGGCGCAGGGTATCGGTGGCCCCGACGAGCGAGGCGAGCAGGCCGCCGGCCGGGGCGCGATAGTCGAGATCGAGGTCGAAGCGGTCGCCGTCCGGTTCGGCGTCGACCAGCAGCGCCAGCACATCGCCGCCGCCCAATTCGCCGTCGGCATCGAGCAGTACCTTGCCCTTGCGCACGTCCGCCTTGGCGCGGAAATCGATCGCCCGCTCCTCGCCCAGCAGGCCCTTGGCGACGTGCAGGTCGTCGACCAGCAGGCGGTCCACGCGAATGTCGAAATCCGGCAGGATCGGCGCGTTCGGATCACCGGGCTTGAGATCGGGCCGGGCGTAGAGCGTCCCCTCGTGGAGTGCGAGGTTGCGCACATCGAGCCCGGTGAAAGGGAACTTGTACGGCCGCCAGTTGAGCTCGATTTCGGGCACCGAAAGGAACAGCGTGCCGTCGGCATCGCGGAACTTCACGTCGTAGAAGGTCGCGTTCCACAGCACCGATCCGCCGACGCGCCCGACGGTAACGCTCAGCCCGCTGGCGGGCGCGTACTTGGCGATCCGGTCGACGATGAATTGCCGCCCGGGCGGTGTGTGCAGGAATACGACGACCGCAGCGAAGAGCAGGACAAGGACAAGCAGGACGCGCGCTGCCCAGCGCCCGGCGCGCCGCGCGGCCAGCCAAGCACCGCTGCCGGTTTCGGGGGCGTCGTCGTCAGCCATCAGAAGGCCTGGCCCAGTCCGACATAAACGCCAAAATTCGCATCGTTCGGCCCCGGATTGAGCGGGACGCCGAAATCGACCCGGATCGGGCCGAAGCCCGTATTGTATCGGATGCCGATACCCGCGCCGATCTTGATATTGGCGAAGTCCGGTGTCGCGCCCGATGCCACAGTGCCAGCATCGACGAACGGGACTATGCCGAGCGCGCCGCCGAGCATGCCGGTCTTGATCCGCGCTTCTAGCGAGAATTCGGCCAGCGAGCGTCCGCCGACCGGATCGCCGACCGAGCTTTGCGGTCCGATCTTCTGGTAGCCGTAGCCGCGAACGGACCCGCCGCCACCGCCATAGAGCCGCCGCGACGGGGCGATCTCATCGACCGTCGCACCGGGAATGCTGGCAATTCGCGCGCGGCCGGCGACGACGATCTTGTCGCTCATCGGCAGGTAGTACGAAGCGTCGAACTGGCTGCGCACATAGAAGGCATCGACGCCGTTGGTCCGCGCCACTTCGGGCGAGATTCGCGCGGAGAGACGGAAGCCCCTGGTCGGATCAAGCAGGTTGTCGCTGGTGTCCCACTGGATGTAGCCGGGCAACGCGGCGATCAGGTAGGTCTGCCATACCCCGCGCTTGCCGACCTTCTTCGCGGTCCGTTCCCGCGTGGCGACAAGCTCGAGCCCGCCCGACCAGCTTATCTCCTTCTGGAACAGCAGCGTGCTCAGCCGTTCGAAGGTACCGACCAGCGAGGCCGTCTCCGCATCGTAGGCGGCGTAGTCGACCGTGGTGGCATAGGCGTCGATCGTCAGGACCTGGTCGCGGCCGAGGAAGTTGTTGCGCCGGAAGGTCACCCCGGCGAGCTGTTCCTGCGTGCCGGCGATGCCGCGGACCTTGAGCGCCCCCTCGGGCGGGAACAGGTTGCGATGCTCCCAGCTACCCGCGAGCTTGAAACCTTCACCCGTGCCGTAGCCGATCGAGCCTTTCACCGTGCGCAGCTTGGCCTCGGTCATCTCGACCTGCATGTCGACCACGCCCGGTTCGTCGCCGACCGGCGGGGAGATCTCGACCGGCTTGAGCGTCGTGGTGCTGACGAGCCCGGTCGCCTGGATCGCCCGGCGCAGGTCGAGTTCGTCGCTGCGCTTGTAGAGGTCGCCGGGCTCGAAGCGGGCGATTTCGGCGAGGTGCCTCCCCGAGAGGAACTTGGGCAGGTTGCTGGTAACCGTGCCGAAAACGTACTTACCGTTCGGCGTGACCTTCAGCGTCAGGTCGCCTTCCTGCCGGTCGTGATCGACTAGCAGCTCGAGATCGTCGATGGCCGCGAAGGGATAGCCGGCCTCGCCAAGCGCAGAGTCGAGCGCGGCCTGGCCGGTCGCGATTTCAAAGGAATTGAGCGGGTCGCCGCCGTGCATACCGAAGGCATCGAGCATCTCGCCATAGTCGGCGCCGGTCATAGCGAGGTCGCCGAAGTCGAGCGCCCCCAGCGCATAGCGTGTGCCGGGGAGTACGAGGAAACGCACCGAGGGTTGTGCGGGATTGGCCGCGCCCTCGGCGCCTTCGGCGGCCTCACCGCCGATGGAGCGGATGACCTGCGCATCGTAGTAGCCGTAGAGCCGCAGCAGCCGTTCCAGCAGCGCCTCGTCCTCGCGCGATTGCGCCGCCAGCTGCGCGGCATTGTCGCCGGCATTGTCCGCCTCGATGGTCGAAAGCTCCTGGAAGCGCCGCGACAGGTCGTCGCGCTCGGGGAGCAGCGAGCTATCGGTCGGGAAGACGATTGTCAGCGCACGCGACACATTCACGGTGTCGCCTTCGTTCCTCGATGCGGGGGCCGCGTCCTCTTCGGCGAAAGTGATGTCCTGCTCGGGCGCCAGCGCCTCGACCGCCGGAAGTTCGAGGTCGTCGGGCCACGGAACGTCGAGCTGCGACATTTCGTCCAGCGCGGTATCGATCGCCATGTCGTCTTCGACCGGAACTGCGTCAGGCGCACCCTGTTTGGCCCAGTCCTCGGGATTGTCGACGGCGCTGTCGGGAATCAGGTCCTCTAGTTCGGGGGCGGTCGTACTATCCTGCGCGGCGGCCGGCTGGGCAATCAGCGCAGCGCTCGCGGCGAGCGCCGCCAGCAGCCGCCGAAGAAAAGCGCCGTCAGGCGATCTTGTACTGGTGGTGGCCGCCGGGAGCGCCGTCTTTCGATCCGCCTTCGACCGAGGGAACGGCGCTGCGGGGCCGCACGGCGGCGGCAATGAGCGCGGCCTGCTCCTCTTCGGAGAAACGCTGCCAGCCACCGGGTCCGAGTTTTTCGAGCGGACGATAACGCACCTTGTATTGCATACGCTGGGAACCCTCGACCCAGTAGCCGAGGTAAACATAGGGCAAACCTTCCCGCCCTGCTCGCCTAATGTGATCGAGGATGATGTAGTTCCCAAGCCCCGTGCGGAATTCATGATCGGGATCGTAGAAGCTGTAAATCATTGAGAGGCCGTCACCTTGCCGATCGGTCAGGCAGGCGCCGACGAGGCGCCCTGGCTTTCCGCCGACCGAAGGTTCGCGGTATTCGATGACGCAGCTCGAAACCGAGGTGTGCTCGACCATGTCGGCATAGTCGACCTCGTCCATGGCCGCCATGCCGCCGCCGGGATGGCGCGCGCCGAGGTACTTCTGCAGCAGCTCGAACTGTTCGGCGGTCGCCCAGGGGCGGCACTCGGTCGCGACCATGTCCTTGTTGCGCTTGGTGTTGCGCTTCTGGGTGCCCGAGGGTGCGAATTCGCCGGCCACGACCCGCACCGAAATGCACGCCCGGCAGTCGGCACAGCTCGGGCGGTAGGCGACGGTCTGGCTGCGGCGGAAACCGATACGGCCGAGCGCGTCGTTCAGTTCCTCGGCATGCGGACCCTTCAACTCGGTGAACACCTTGCGCTCGGTCTTGCCCGGCAGATACGGGCAAGGCGCAGGGCTCGTCACGAAGAAGCGGGGGAAACGTACCGGGGCCGTCACGGTGCTAGGCGGTCCTCTCCAAGCCAAAACAGGTCCAGTTGCGCGAAACCCACGTATGCGCGCAGGACTCGCTGCTTAGAAGAGTATTAACCGCAATTTTCCCCTGTTGTAGGGTTAATTTTCACAACTGCGGCAAGAACGGGCCAATCCGACCCATAATTGGTCAATTCAGCTCGACTTGGCTAACCGCGTAACCCTTGGCGCGCAGCGCGGCGACCAGCTTTTCGAGCTGCTGGCGGTCGCGCGCCTCGCATTCGATGTCGGTCACCAGGCCCTTGGCCGGCAGGTCGGTGAAGATCCGCTGGTGGTAGATCTCAAGGATGTTGACGCTGTGCGCGTCGAACTCGTGCATCACCTTGTAGAGCGCGCCGGGGCGATCCTGCAGGGTGATCCTGAGGCGCGCGAGGCGGCCGTCGCGAGCAAGGTCGCGCAACAGGACGTTGGCCAGCAGCCGGGTGTCGATGTTGCCGCCGCACAGCACCAGCCCGACCTTCTTGCCGGCGAAGCGCTCGCGATGCGCCAGCACCGCGGCCAGCCCTGCGGCGCCCGCACCTTCAACGACCGTCTTTTCGATCTGCAGCAGCAGCGAGACGGCCTTTTCCAGCTCAGGTTCGCTGACCAGCACGATATCGTCGACCAACGCCTCGATGATCTGCGCGGTGAACTCGCCCGGTTCCTTGACCGCAATGCCCTCAGCCAGGGTGTCGCCGCCACAGGGCAGGGTGGCATGCTTGATCCTGTCGTACATCGACGGATAGAGCGCGGCCTGCACGCCGAGGACTTCGATCGCCGGGTTCTTCGCCCGGGCGACCGTCGCCATGCCGGAGATCAGCCCGCCGCCGCCGATCGGCACGACGAGGGTGTCGAGCTCGGGCGCATCGGCGAGCATTTCGAGCGCCACAGTGCCCTGCCCCGCCGCGACGTTGGGATCGTCGAACGGATGCACGAAGGTCAGCCCGAGCTGCTTTTCCATGCTGCGGGCATAGGCATAGGCCTCGTCGAAGGTTTCGCCTTCGAGCAGGACCTTTCCGCCCACTGCCTCGGTCTGCATGACCTTCACCACCGGGGTGGTCTTGGGCATGACGATGGTGACCGGAACGCCGAGGCGCGTGCCGTGATAGCTCAGGCCCTGCGAGTGGTTGCCGGCGCTTGCGGCGATGACGCCGCGCTTGCGCTGCTCCTCGTCCATCAGCAGCAAGGCGTTGAGCGCGCCCCGCTCCTTGTAGGCCGCGGTGAACTGCAGGTTCTCGAACTTGAGCCAAATCTGTGCGCCGGATATCGCCGACAACGTCTTGCTGTACAGCGTCGGGGTGCGCACGACGGCATCGGCGATCCGCCCCGCGGCGACTTCGACATCGGCCAGTGTCAGCGCGGCCAGCGCGGCATTCGGGGCGTGATCTGCTTCGCTCATCGGAGGCGGGCCGTAATGCAAAACGCCCGGCAAGGGAAACCCGAAACCCACAACGATTGCTTTGCTCCGGACAAGGCGGCAGGGATGCACACATGACTACAGCCAAGCGCATCGCATTCCTCGGTCTCGGCGTGATGGGCGCGCCGATGGCCGGTCACCTCGCCCGCCGCGGCCACCGCGTCACCGCCTACAATCGCTCTGCCGACCGCGCCGCGACGTGGCTGGAGAAGTATTCGGCCGAGGGCCTCGATGTCGCTACCGCGCCGAGCCCGGCCGAGGCGGCTGCCGGACAGGACCTCGTGATCACCTGCGTCGGCAACGACAACGATCTTGCCGAAGTGGTGCTGGGTGACGGCGGCGCGCTGGTCGCCATGGTGCCGGGAGCACTTTTCATCGACCACACGACCGTTTCACCGGCCATCGCCCGAAACATTGCCAATCAAGCGGCCGAACGGAGAATTGAAGCGCTTGATTCGCCGGTTTCCGGCGGCCAGGCGGGGGCCGAGAACGGCAAGCTCGCGATCATGTGCGGCGGATCGGTTCGGGCGATGGACAGCGCCCGCCCGGTCATGGAAGCCTATGGCGCGAGGATCGTCCATATCGGCGAGGCCGGCGCCGGGCAGGCGTGTAAGGCGGTGAACCAGATCTGCATTGCCGGCGTGCTCGCGGGCCTGTCGGAAGGCGTTCGCTTCGCCCAAGGCGCCGGGCTCGACATGGAGCGGGTGCTGGAAGCGATTTCCGGCGGCGCGGCGCAGTCGTGGCAAATGGAGAACCGCTGGAAGACCATGGCCGCCGGCGAGTTCGACTTCGGCTTCGCGATAGACTGGATGCGCAAGGACCTGGCGATCGCGCTCGGCGAAGCGAAGGACCGCGGAATGTCGCTGCCGGTGACCGCGCTGGTCGACCAGTTATATGCCCGGGTGCAGGCTGCGGGAGGCGCGCGGCAGGACACCAGCGCCCTGATCCGCCACCTGCCGGAGGCCTGCGCATGATCCGCCGCACGCTGCTGGCGCTCGCCCTGCTGGCTCCCGCCCCCGCCCTCGCCGACACGCTGCTCGACAATGTCGACGGGATCTCCGTCGATCGCGAGGGCCGGGTCACGCGCTTCAGGGGGCTGGTGTTCGACGACAACGGCCGCATTACCCGCGTGCTCAAGTCCGGCGAGAAGGCGCCAAAGGTCGATTACCGCGAAGACGGCCGCGGCCGCGTCGTCATTCCCGGGCTGATCGATGCCCATGCCCACGTCATGAGCCTCGGCATTTCGCTGCTTACGCTCGACCTGTCGAACACCCGCACGCTGGCCGAAGCGCAGGCGAAGATCGCCGCTTACGCCGCCGAACATCCCGACCGGCCATGGATCATCGGACGCGGCTGGAACCAGGAAACCTGGGGATTGGGCCGCTTCCCGACGGCCGCCGAACTCGATGCCGCAGTGGCAGACAGGCCGGTCTGGCTCGAACGGGTCGACGGCCATGCCGGCTGGGCCAACTCGGCCGCCCTGAGAGAAGCGAACATTACGGCGAAGACAGCGGACCCGAGCGGCGGTCGGATCGAACGCCTGCCGGGCGGCAAGACCCCTGCCGGCGTTCTCGTCGACGGGGCGACGACCCTCATAGACTCGCTGATTCCGCCGCCGCGCCCGGAAGACCGCGACCTCGCGCTGGTCAAGGCGCAGGAACTGCTGGTCGGCAACGGGGTCACCGCGGTCGCCGACATGGGCACTAGCGCCGAGGACTGGATGACCTTCCGCCGGGCCGGCGACGAGGGGCGGCTGCGGATCCGCATCATGTCCTATGCCAGCGACGTGCCGACGATGCAGTTGATCGGCGGGCCGGGACCAACCGTATGGCTCTACGACGACCGGCTGCGGATGAACGGCATCAAGCTCTACCTCGACGGGGCGCTCGGCTCGCGCGGGGCATGGCTCAAGGCACCCTATGCGGACGATCCCGGCAACACCGGCCTGCAACTGCTCAACGGCACGCAGCTGCGCAACCTGATGAGCCGCGCGGCGATCGACAACTTCCAGGTCGCCGTGCACGCGATCGGCAATGCCGCCAATTCCGAAGTGCTCGATGCGATCGACGAACTGAGCGATACCTACGGTGGCGACCGGCGCTGGCGCATCGAGCATGCCCAGGTCGTCGATCCCGCCGACTTCGCCCGCATCGCCATACACGGCACGATCGCCTCGATGCAGCCGGTTCACCAGACCAGCGATCGGCTGATGGCCGAGGCCCGTCTCGGTCCGGACCGGCTGGCCGGAGCCTATGCCTGGCGGACGATGCAGGACAATGGCGTGTCGCTAGCCTTCGGTTCCGACGCCCCGGTCGAGGCGCCCGTGCCGCTCGAAGGCATTGCGGTGGCGATCAGCCGGACCGACGCCGACGGGGAGCCGTTCGGGGGATGGCGTCCGCAAGAAGCGGTAACGCGCGAGACGGCGCTGGCCGCCTACACCGCCGAGGCCGCCTACGCCGGCTTCGCCGATGGACGTTTCGGCCGGCTCGAAGTCGGCGAACGGGCCGATTTCCTGGTCCTCGACCGCGACCCGCTGCTGTCGAATCCGGATGAAATCCGGGCGACGAGGATCCTGCAGACATGGATCGGTGGAATGCGTGTATTCGGGGGCGATGCACCCGCCCGTGAAGACGAAGGGCGCAAGATCACGCGTTAAATTCGAACAGGTAGATATACTTATGAGGCGCTTCGCATATGCAGCGCAAAAATCTAAACCATTATCGATATTTGGCATGCGCCTGATATCGTGTTATCAGGCCCGGAGCAGGCTGCGCTGGGGTAGCTTGCTGCGATGTGTTTGAAAGGATGTTTATGTCTCTTATGCGAACCGCGGGCACTGCGATCGCAATCTCGGGCCTGTTGCTCGGATCGACCGTAGCCCAGGCGGCTGCACCGGCTCGCCAGTCCTCGGAAATTTCTGACAGCGAAGCCTTTGCTGGCACCGGTTTCGGCTGGGTTATCGCGGCCCTGATTGCAATCGGGATCATCCTCGTGATCGCCGGCGACGATTCGACGGACGCGCCGACCAGCCCGTAGGTTTTTCGGTTAGTTGACAGTGCGCGGCGGGCTTATTCCGCCGCTTCATCCGTTTCAGTGGCGGCGGCATCTTCGGATGCGGCCGCTTCTGCCCGTTCGCGTGCAGCCCTCTTCTCGTTGAAGCGCATCAGCAACAACGAACCTTCGAACAGGATCAGCAGGGGCGTCGCCAGCAGGAACTGCGAGACAACGTCAGGCGGCGTAATCACCGCTGCGACGATGAACACCCCGACGATCACATAGCGCCGCGCGCCCAC
This sequence comes from Croceibacterium salegens, assembly GCF_009827435.1. Taxonomy (GTDB): domain Bacteria; phylum Pseudomonadota; class Alphaproteobacteria; order Sphingomonadales; family Sphingomonadaceae; genus Croceibacterium_B; species Croceibacterium_B salegens. Next base: position 71,273 of record NZ_WTYM01000021.1, read on the forward strand.
CAGTTGTTGGCGCGTCACCAGCCCGGCCCGGTTGAGCAGCAACAGCAGCACCGGCAACAAGAAGCTGATGCCGAAGGCGAGGATGAAGCGCATCGCCAGGTCAAGGTATTCGCCCATCGCCGGCAGCGCTTCCTGCTGCAGTCCGGCGGTCGTGCCTTCGAAACCGAGGAACCACTTGAAGGCGGTCGGCATGACGACAAAGTAGGCGAGGCTCGCCCCCATCCCGAACAGGATCGGCGTGGCGACGAGAAACGGTAAGAAGGCCTTCTTCTCCCGCGCGTAGAGCCCCGGGGCGACAAACTGCCACAACTGATTGGCGATCACCGGAAAGCTTACGAAGAAGGCCGCGAACATCGCTACCTTTATGTTCACGAAGAACGCTTCGTAGAGCTTGGTGTAGATCAGCTTGCCCTCCCCTTCCGGAAAGGCTGCGGCGAGCGGCCTGACCAGCAGGGCGAAAATGTCGTCGGCGAAATAGAGACAGGCGAAGAAGGCGACGCCGAACGCCGCGACCGCCCGTACCAGCCGCGAGCGCAGCTCGATCAGGTGGTCGAGCAGCGGGGCCTGCGTCTCGTCGATATCGTGGATCTTGAACGCCATGTCCGCGGGTCAGTCCTGCTTGTCGGGCGGCGGTGCGGTGCGGGATTCAGCGCTGGAGCCCGCCGCCGGATCCGGTTGCGGCCGAGACGGCAGGGCGCCTGTCGGTTCCATTTCCGGCGGCGCGTCAGCCGGGTGCTCGGCCATGATCTTGGCGTTCTGCTCGGCCCATTTCTTTTCCATCTCTTCCATCTCAGCTTCGCGGATCATGGTTTCGAGACCGGCACGGAAATGGTTCGAGACACGCCGGATCTTGCCGATCCAGCGCCCCGCGGTGCGCATGGCCAGAGGCATGTCCTTCGGGCCGATGACCAGCACCGCGATTATGACGATGACCAGCAGTTCCTGCGCGTCGATACCGAACATGTGGGGGCGCTCCCGCCCGGAGTCAGTTGGCGGTCTTGTCCGACGTCGGCTGCTTTTCGGGGGCCTTGACGTCCTCGGCCGGTCCCTCAATCCGCTGCGCCGGCTTGGCCGGCTCCTCGTCGGTCATACCTTTCTTGAAGCTTTTGATGCCCTTGCCGAAGTCCCCCATCGTTTCAGAAATCCGCCCGCGCCCGAACAGGACGAGCACGACGAGCAGGATAATTACGATCTGGAATGGTCCGACGTTCACTGGAAAGTACTCCAAAAGCTTTGACCGCGGAGTCTAGGCGCTTTCCTCGTGGTTTTCCAGCACGGCATCGTCGCCGTCTTCCGTCTCTTCGAATGGTTCGTCGGCGGCCTCGGAATCGTCGTCGTCCAGCGAGGTCATGGCCTCGTAGGCATCGTCGACCGGGTCGAGCAGCCCGGCAGCCTTGAGCTCGTCGAGCCCGGGCAGGTCCTTGCGGCTTTCGAGCCCGAAGTGGCTGAGGAACTCGGGCGTGGTGGCGTAGATGACCGGGCGCCCCGGCACCTCGCGCCGCCCGGCGACGCGGACCCAGCCCGCCTCCATCAGCACGTCGAGCGTCCCGCTGCTGGTCTGCACTCCGCGGATCGCCTCGATCTCGGCGCGGCTGACGGGCTCGTGATAAGCGACGATCGCCAGCACCTCGGTCGCGGCGCGCGACAAGCGGCGGACCTGTTCCTTCTCGCGCCGCAGCAGGTGCGCCATGTCGGGCGCGGTCTGGAATTGCCATCGCTTGCCGCGCTCGACCAGCCGGATGCCGCGCTCGCTGTAATGTTGGGCCAGTTCGACCAGTGCCTCGCGCACGTCGGCGCCGCCGAGATGGGCCGAAAGCTGTTCGGCGGTCATCGGCTCTTCAGCCGCGAACAGCGTCGCCTCGACGCCGCGGACGAGTTCGTCGGGTTTCATGAAGCGAGCCTTCGAAGGTGTAGCGGTCCGAACGACTCCTGCTGCCGGATTTCGGCGCGCCCGAGCCGGGCCAGTTCGAGCGCCGCGACGAAGCTGGAGGCCAGCGCAGAGCGCCTCAGGCGCGGGTCCGAATGCTGCGGCAGGAACGAGCGCAGTTCCATCCAGTCGAGCGTTACGCCGAGCATGGCCGAGACCCGGTCGAGCGCGGAATCGAGCGTCATCACCGGCCGCTCGCGAACCATGTGCACCACCGGTTCGTTGCGCGCCTTCATCTGCCCGTAGGTCGAGACGAGCTGGTACCAGTCGCACTGCCAGGCGTTGACGCGGTCGACGCGCAGGCCCTCCGGCGCTCCGCGCAGGAACACGTCGCGCCCGACCCGGTCGCGCGCCATCAGCCGCGCCGCGGCCTCGCGCATCGCGCCGAGCCGTTGCAGGCGCAGTTGCAGGCGCAGCGCCAGTTCCTCGGGGCTTGGGTCTTCCTGCTCCTCCTTGGGCAGCAGCAGCGCCGACTTCAGGTAAGCGAGCCAGGCCGCCATCACGAGATAGTCGGCGGCGATCTCGAGCTTCAGCGCCTCGGCCCGCTCGATATAGGCGATGTACTGGTCGACCAGCGCGAGGATCGAGATCTCCCGCAGGTCTACTTTCTGACGTCGCGCAAGGTCGAGAAGCAGATCGAGCGGTCCTTCCCACCCGTCCAGCTCCAGATAAAGCGCTTCATCGACACTTGGAGCGGCACCAGGGCCCTCCCATTCGTCGTTCACGGAGTCGACTTCGACGCCGAGCATCAGGCCGTCCTCGGTCATGCCGGCACCCCTGCCGCCTCGAGCAAGGCGTCGCGCTTCGCCAGCAATTCGGCCTGGTCGCCCGCCGTTGCACTGTCGCCCGAAGCCTCGAGCGCGCGCTCGAACCGGAGCGTGGTTTCCTCGCTCATCGCCGGCAGTCGCTCGGTGATTCCGATCATGTCGTCCATCTTGCCCCAGCAGTTGAGCGCGACGTCGCACCCGGCAGCAATGGCCCGCTCGGCGCGCTCGGGTACCGAACCGCTCAGCGCCTGCATGTCGAGGTCGTCGGTCAGCAGCAGACCGGTGAAACCGATCCGCTTGCGGATGATCTCGCCGATGACGAATTCGGACAGCGTCGCCGGGTTCTCGGCATCCCATACCGTGTAAAGGACGTGCGCGGACATCCCGATCGGAGCGTCCGAAAGGCTGCGGAACGGCTCGATATCGGTATCCAGTTCTGCCTCGCTCGCCTCGACCCGCGGCAGTTCCTTGTGGCTGTCGCACATCGCCCGCCCATGGCCCGGCATGTGCTTGATGCAGCCGGTCACCCCCGCACGCGCCAGCCCGGCAAGGACCGCGCGGCCGAGCGCGGCGACCTGCAGCGGCTCGCTGCCCAGCGCACGGTCGCCGATGACATCGTGTGCGCCTGGCTGGCGCACGTCGAGCAGCGGCGTATAGTCGACTGTCACGCCGACTTCGGCGAGGTCGATAGCCAGCGCCTCGGCATTTGCCCGCGCCGCTTCGATCGCGCTGGCCGGCGCGACGTTCCACAGCTTCGCGAAGGTCTCGCCCGGCGGGAATCCCTGCCACACAGGCGGCTTCATCCGCGCGACACGGCCGCCTTCCTGGTCAATCGAGATGAAGCACCGATCGCGCCCGTGGATCGAGCGCAGGTCGTCGGTCAGCGCGCGCATCTGTTCGCGGCTCTCGCAGTTCCGGGCGAACAGGATGTAGCCCGCCGGATCGGCCTCCCTGAAGAAGGCGCGCTCGTCGGCGGTCAGCTCGGTGCCGGAAAAGCCGAAGATCGCAGGCGTCATAAGAGGATGAAGGTCGCAGGATTTACGGATGCGGGCAAGCACATGTGCGTTAGGGAGTGTGGACAGTAACCAAGGCAGCCACAGACGTTGCACGGCCCGGCGCACCGACTTATCGCACCGCCATGGGCATCACCGGCCAAACTCGTCTGACCGTCACGACCGGAAACATCGTCACCTTCGAAGTCGACGCGATCGTCAACGCCGCCAATTCGTCACTCCTTGGTGGCGGCGGGGTCGACGGCGCTATCCATCGTGCCGCTGGCCCCGACCTGGTGCACGAATGCCGCCTGCTCGGCGGATGCAAGACCGGACAAGCCAAGCTGACCAAAGGCTACCGGTTGCCGGCGCGCCATATCATTCACACCGTCGGGCCTGTCTGGCGGGGCGGCGAGAACGGCGAACCCGGGCAGCTGGCGAGCTGTTATCGCGCCTCGCTCGAGGTCGCTCGGGCGCACAACCTGCGCACCATCGCCTTTCCGGCCATTTCGACCGGGATTTACGGATACCCCCTCGCGATGGCTGCGGACGTCGCGGCGATGACGGTCATGCACGCGGTCGGACAGTATCCCGAAGCCTTCGACGAAATCACTTTCGTCTGCTTCAAGGACGACGCGAGCGATATTGTCCGCGGAGCGGTTTCGCGCGTCTATCTCGCCAGGGGATAGCCCATCTCAGCCAATGGCAGGTCGCGCAACTCTGCGAGCCGGGCGTTGCTCGGTGCGTAGTAGGCGGCGATTTCGTCGGCCACGCCTTGCGGCAGACGGAAGGGGCCGCCCGGCATCGCCTTGAGCAAGAACCGCACGATGTTGCGCAGCGCGTGGCCCCCGGGCGGGTCCATGTACCAGTCCTTGTTGGCCACCGACTGGCGGGTGAAGCGGTTAGCGAAGCGCAGGCCCTCCATGCCCGACTCGCTGTGCGAGACGTTGGCCCCGCGCTTGTCGAGCACGCCGGGCGGAAACCGGACGCCGAGATCGGCCTCGATCCGCTCGAACAGCGCCTGCGGCTCGCGCAACTGCTCGTAGGGATAGACGAACACGTTCTCGCGCCCGAAGGTCGCGTCGTAGAGGGCGATGAGGCGGTCGTATTCGAAGTGCTCCCACTCGAAGGCCGGGGCCTTGAACGGCGCCTTCAGCGCGCCGTGGACACGCTCGTAGGTGTGCAGGTACTTGTCGAGGCTGTAGGTCCCTCCGCCGGCGACATACTGGCTGTAGCTCGCCCGGATGGCGTCGGGCTGGCTGCGGATGAAGATGACGATCCGCGCATCGGGCAGCGCCGCATGGATGCGCCGCACCGCCTCGGGCGCCATCAACCCGTGGAGCCCGCCGTTGTGGATGTAGCCGGAGAGGTTTTCCTCGCTCAGCACGACCGGCTTGTCGCGGGTGTCGAGGGCCAGCACACGGCGCGCCTCGGCGGGATCGAAGTGCATGCCCGGCGGATCGAGCAGGGCCGCTTGCGTGACCTTGCGCGGGATCCAGTCGTGGCTGTCCAGCGAAGGCCAGATGGCCTTCTGGAACCATGTCGTCGCCGTCTTGTGGTAGCCGATGTGGACGATCGGCCGCTGCCCGCTGGTCATGCCCCTGTCCTAGCCGCGCCCGCGCCCACGGGCCAGCCGATCAGTTCTTGACCTGGCAATCCGCGCCGGAGGCCTTGAGGCTGCTGCAAAGCTGCTGCGCCGCACCAAGGTCGCCCGCAACCGCCTGCAGGCGGAAGATCGGGCTGCCGTCGACCGTCCCTTCGAGGACACGGTGACTCACGCCCGAAAGCGCCGAATGTTGCCCGGAAAGCGACTGCCAGCCCTGCTCGGCGCGCTCGCGGCTCGAATAGGCGCCGACCTGCACGCCGACACCGCCGTTCGCTGGCTGGTCGCGATCGATGCTCGGTTCGGGCACCACAGTGCTGCCTTCGCCGACGCGCGATTCGACCTGCTGGCCCTCGGCGACCGCGAAACTTGCATCGCCGGTTCCAGCGGCGGTAGCGCCGCCCGGATCGTCGGGCCGTTCCTTGTAGGGTTCTTCAGGTGCAGTGATCGTGCTGCCATCGGCAACCAGCGCCGGATCTGCCTGTCGGTTCAGCATCCACCAGCCAACGCTGATGATCGCCCCCAGCAGCGCAAGCGCAGCCACGACAAAAATGACCATCCGCCGCGTGTCGACTTCGCCCTCTTCGTACTGGTCGTCGGCTTCCAGCCAGGGCAGCCGATCATCTTCGTCGGCGAACGCCAGCTCTTCGACTTCGACCGCATCATCCAGGTCGTCCTGGTCGCCCACCCCGGTCATAACCTACAGCTCCTCGACTGCCTCAACCCCCAATACAGCAAGGCCGTTACGAATTACCTGCCCGATTTGCGCACCGAGGAAAAGCCTCGCCCCGGTGAGTTGCGGGTCCTGTGCCAGGATGATGCGCTTTGCCGGGTCGTCGTTCCCCATGTTCCAGAAGGCGTGGAACGCGGCCGCGAGGTCGTAGAGGTAGAAGGCGATGCGGTGCGGCTCGCGCGCCAGTGCCGCGGCCTCGACTGTGCGTGGGAACTGCGCCGCCAGCTTGACCAGCGCCAGTTCGTCATCGCCCAGCCGGTCGAGATGCTCGTCCGAAGGCGCCAGACCCTCCGCCGCAGCCTTCCGCAGCGTCGAGCGGATCCGCGCATGGGCATACTGGACGTAGAAGACGGGATTGTCCTTCGACGCTTCGACCACCTTGGCAAAGTCGAAGTCCATCTGCGCCTCGGGCTTGCGGGTCAGCATGGTGAAACGGACGACGTCCTTGCCGACCTCACCGACCATGTCGGCGATGGTCACGAAGTTGCCCGAACGCTTCGACATCTTGGCCGGCTCGCCGCCGCGCAGCAATTGAACCATTTGCACGAGCTTTACGTCGAACGGAATCGGCTTGCCTTCGCCCTCGGAAAGCGCGGCGACGGCCGCCTTGATGCGCTTGACGGTGCCGGCATGGTCGGCGCCCCAGACGTCGATCAGCTCGTCGGCCGTCGCGGCCTTCTGCATGTGATAGGCAAGGTCGGCGCCGAAATAGGTCCAGCTGCCATCCAATTTACGGATCGGTCGATCCTGGTCGTCGCCAAACCTGGTCGAACGGAACAGCGGCAGTTCGACCGGCTCCCAATCCTCGGGCGCCTTGCCCTTGGGCGCCTCGAGCATGCCGTCGAACACGAGGTCGTGTTCGCGTAGCCAGGCTTCCGCCGCCTCGGGCTTCTTTTCCGCCTGCAACTCGGCCTCGGACGAGAACACGTCATGCCGGATACCGAGCAGCGCGAGGTCGGAGCGGATCATGTCGAGCATGGCCGCGACCGCGCGCTCGCGGAACAAGTCGAGCCATTCGCTTTCGGGTGCGGAGGCGTACTTGTCGCCGAATTCGCTCGCCAGCGCCTGGCCGATCGGGACGAGGTAGTCGCCCGGATAGAAGCCCGGCGGTATCTCGCCGATGTCTTCGCCGAGCGCCTCGCGATAGCGCAAGTGGACCGAGCGGCCGAGCGTCTGGACCTGCGCCCCGGCGTCGTTGACGTAGTACTCGCGGGTCACGTCGTAGCCGGCGAATTCAAGCAGGCTGGCCAGTGCATCGCCGACCACCGCGCCGCGGCAGTGGCCCATGTGCATCGGCCCGGTCGGGTTGGCCGAGACGTATTCGACGTTGACCCGCCGACCCGCGCCGACGGTCGACCGCCCGAAGTCGTCGCCGAGCGCTGCAATCGCTTCGATCTCACCGCGCCAGGCATCTCCACCGAGCCGCAAGTTGATGAAGCCGGGCCCGGCAATTTCCGCGCTGGCGATGGCCGGATCGCGCGAAAGCTGGCCGACGATCGCTTCGGCAAGCGCGCGCGGATTCGTGCCGGCGGGCTTGGCCAGCACCATGGCCGCGTTGGTCGCGAGGTCGCCGTGAGAGGGATCGCGCGGCGGCTCGACGCTGACATCGGCGCGCGCCAGCCCGGCGGGCAGCGCGTCCTCGGCCTCCAGCGCAGTAAGCACCGCATCGATCTTGGCCGCAAAGGCGGCGTAAAGGGTTTGTGTATCGGACATTGTGCGCGCGCCGTTAGCCTGTTTGGCGCGCGCGGGAAAGGACTTGGACCCGGCCTAGCGCGTGACGTTGTAGCCGAGCTGGTCCTGCGTCAGCTGGAAACCGACCAGCAATTCGAAGCTGGCGCGCGAGACCGCGGCGCGGACCGCCGGATCGGCCAGCGGATCGACGGCAGCGTCGGCCTGTCCGGCCTTGCGCTTACGGGTGATCCGCTCGCGGATGTCGTCAGGAAGGGTCGCTTCGGCCTTGTCGATGAAAGCGCCGCCCGATCCGGTAGCGGAGGCGCGGGCCTGGCCGTCGGGGAATTCGAGCGTCACGGTGCCGATACGCTTGGAAACCACCGCATTGCCGCCGCGAATGACGCTGGCGAAGTACGGCAGTTGGACGGTGCGCGCGCCGCTGGTGTTACGGCGCTGGGCGAAGACGATGAAACTCGCCTGGGCGTAAATCCGCTCGCCCGACTCGTCACAGGTCGAGCGAACGTCGGTCATCGAGGCGGTCACGTCGATGGCGTCCGAGGTCACCGATCCGGCCGGCGAGAACAGCGTGACATCGCCGGTGTAATCCGGAATGCCGACCGCCGGGCAGGCGGTGCGCAGCGCGGTGATACCGACACCTTCATCGACGACGAGATCGCCTTGCGTCTTGCACCCGGCAAGGGTCGCGAGGGCCAGTCCGGCAAAGGCGGCGGTACGGATCTTCATGCACTGTCCTCGTCAGAATTTCGTAGGCGCCCTAGCCCTTTCGCCGCGGCGGCACAACGGCTAGAGGCCGCAAGATGAACGCCCCATTTCAAGAAGCCAATCCCTCAGCGCCCAAGTTGCCGCTTACCGTGCTGATCGCTGCGCCGCGCGGCTTTTGCGCTGGTGTCGACCGAGCGATCGAAATCGTCGAACGCGCGCTCTCGCGCTACGGCAGCCCGGTCTATGTCCGCCATGAAATCGTCCACAACAAGTTCGTGGTCGACGGGCTCAAGGCCAAGGGCGCGGTGTTCGTGGAGGAATTGGACGAAGTGCCCGACGGCGTGCCGGTGGTCTTCAGCGCGCACGGAGTACCGAAATCGGTTCCGGCCGAAGCGGAGGATCGCGGCCTCGAATACCTCGATGCGACCTGCCCGCTGGTCAGCAAGGTCCACCGCCAGGCCGAACGCCAGATCGAAGCCGGGCGGCACATCGTGTTCATAGGTCACAAAGGCCATCCCGAAGTGATCGGGACCTTTGGCCAGGTGCCCGAGGGCTCGATGACGCTCGTCGAGACGGTGGAAGACGTCGCTGCGCTCGACATCGCGCTTGAAACCCCGCTCGCCTTCCTGACCCAGACGACGCTGTCGGTGGACGACACGGCCAAGGTCGTCGAAGCGCTCTCCATCAAGTTCCCCAACATCGTCGGCCCGAAGGCGGAAGACATCTGCTACGCGACGTCGAACCGGCAGGCGGCGGTCAAGCAGATCGCCCCGGGCAGCGACCTCGTGCTGGTGATCGGCGCTCCCAATTCCTCAAATTCGCTCCGCCTCGTCGAGGTTGCCGAGCGTTGCGGCACCACGGCCCGGCTGATCCAGCGGGCTTCGGACATCGAGCCGGCCTGGCTCGAAGGGGTGGGGACGATCGGCGTTACCGCCGGGGCTTCGGCACCCGAAATGCTCGTCCGCGAAGTCGTCGACAAGCTCGACGAATGGCGCGAGGTGGAAGAGCACACGCTGGTCACGGCCGAAGAAAAGATGGTCTTCAAGCTGCCGCGCCAACTCGCCTGATGGCGGTCTACACGCATCTGTCGGCCGAGACCCTCGCCGCGCTGATTGCCGAATACGACGTAGGTGAGCTGCAGTCGGCCAAGGGCATTGCCGAGGGCGTCTCCAACTCCAACTGGCTGGTCGAAACTACCCGCGACCGGTTCATCCTGACGATGTACGAAGAGCGGGTCGATACGCGCCACCTGCCGTTCTACCTCGGTCTCCTCGACCACCTTGCCGCCAAGGGAGCGCCGGTGCCGCGCACGATCCACGATCGTGACGGAAACCTGTTTCGCACAGTCGAAGGCAAGGCCGTTGCGCTTATCGAGTTCCTGCCGGGCGTTTCGGTCGGCGCGCCGACGGTGGCACAGGCGGCCAGCGTCGGCCGGTCGCTCGCTGAGATTCACCTCGCCGTGGCCGATTTCCCGCAGCGGAGCGAACAGACCATGGGCCTCGCAAAGTGGGACCAACTGATCCACCAATGCGGCGAAGAGGCCCTCGCGGAAATCGACCCTTCGCTGGCCGACACCGTGTTCTCCGAGCTGTCGTGGCTTGCCGGAAACTGGCCGGGCGGACTGCCGCACGGAGTGGTCCATTGCGACCTGTTTCCCGATAACGTGCTGATGCTCGGCGACAAGGTCACCGGCCTGATCGACTTCTACTTCGCGGCGACGGATTTCTTCGCCTACGACCTCGCGGTGACGCACGCCGCCTGGTGCTTTGCCGACCATGGCCGGACCTTCCGCCCGCGCATCTCCTCCGCACTGCTCGAGGGCTACGAGGCGGTACGCCCGCTCGATCGCCACGAACGTGCAGAGCTGCCGGTCCTGTCGCGTGGCGCCTGCATGCGGTTTATCTCGAGCCGCGCCTACGACTGGCTCAATACACCCGTCGGCGCGTTGGTGACCCGCAAGGACCCGATGGATTTCGTGCGGCGGCTGGAGTTCTACCGGTCCGAGGCCACCAGGGTATTCAACAGCGATGCCGATTGAGGCACTGAGTCGGCGATGAAGTCAGTCGAAATTTTCACCGACGGGGCGTGCAAGGGCAACCCCGGCCCCGGAGGCTGGGGCGCGATCCTGCGGCGAGGCGCGCACGAGAAAGAACTGTCAGGCGGCGAAGCGGCGACCACCAACAACCGCATGGAGATGACCGCGGTGATCCGCGCGCTCGAAGCGCTGAAGGAGCCGTGCGATGTCAACCTGCATTCGGACAGCCGTTATGTCATCGACGGCATGACCCAGTGGATCGCCGGCTGGCAGCGCCGGGGCTGGATCAGCGCCAGCAAGAAGCCGGTGCTCAACGCCGACCTGTGGCAGGAAATGCTCGACGCCGCGGCGCCGCACCGGATCAGGTGGATCTGGGTGAAAGGCCACGCTGGCCACCCGGAGAACGAGCGGGCGGATCGCCTGGCCAGCGCTGCGGCGGAAGCTGTGGCGGGCTAACGCTCAGCTGACGGAATTGTCTTCGACCGCTGCATCGGGCCCGTTCGACTTGATCGAATCTATGGCGTTCTGCGCGTTCGCCTTGGTCGTGTAACCCTCGGTCGAGAAGATGACTTCCGAGTTGTACTTGAAGCGGACGCGAAATTCCCCGGCGTTGTCCGTGTAGATCTCGAACATGTGGGCCATGCGGATTCTCCTTCGATGCCTCGCTCGCACCTAGCCTATTGGCAGGGCGAAGATTGGCTAAGCGAACCGGCCAGGCCGATAGAGCGCTGCGTCGAGTCGTTCGGTCATGCCATCGGCCGGCAGTCCAAGCAGGAGCTGGGCTCCGAGTCGCGCGGCTGCGGGCGCTGTCTGGATTCCGAATCCGCCCTGGCCGGCGAACCAGAAGAACCCGGACACCTGCGGGTCGTAACCGTAAACCGGCAGCCGATCTGGCGCGAAGCTGCGCAAGCCTGCCCACTTGTGCTCGAGCGCCTCAACGCGCCAGTCGACCACGTCCTCGAAGCGGTCGATCGCCTCGGCGACGTCGAGTTCTTCGGGCGCGGCGTCGCACGGCTCGCTCGGCGTCTCGTCATGCGGGCTGAGCCAGAGCCGGCCGTTCTCGGGCTTGAAGTAGAAGCGGCCGCGGATGTCGAGCACGAGCGGCAAGTCGTCCGGCGGCGGCGGGGCCGTGCGGAGTTGAAGCACAGTGCGGCGTAGCGGCTGGATGCCGAGTGGGCGGGCACCGGCCATACGGGCGACCGGATCCGCCCACGCGCCGGCGGCATCGACCAGTACCCCGGCGCGCACCTCGCTGCCATCGGCCAGCGCGAGATGCCAGAGCTCGTTCGACCGCTCGGCTCTCTCAAGCCGGGCGGAACATTGCACCACGGCGTCGCGCGCGCGCGCGCGCGACAGGTAATGCTGGTGCAGCGCCGCAACGTCGATGTCGGCGCAGGCCTGTTCGCGGATGGCATGGTCCCAGCCGGGGCGGATGCCGGGCACGCATTGCTCGAGAAGGGTGCGATTGAAGCGCTCGATCGTAACGCCTGAACCGTCGAAACTGTCCATGAACGCATCGATTTCCGCACCATCTTCATTTCGTCCGACATAGAGCGCGCCGCGGTCGCGCAGCAGGCCGAGCTCGCGCAGGTAAGGGCCGGAAGTGAGCGTCAGGGGAACGACATCGGGGCCGCCGTAGCATTCCTCCCAGAACGCGGCCGAGCGTCCCGTGGCGTGGTAGCCCGGCTGGGCTTCGGATTCGAGAATCGCGACGCTGGCATGGGGCGCTAGTTCGGCGGCGATGCTGGCGCCGGCCATCCCGGCCCCGACAACCACGATGTCGAAGTGCCGCGTCATGTCGGCGAAACGGTGTCGAGGAATGCGTCGATAGCTGCAACGGCGCGGTCGCGCACGGGGTCGGCTTCCCGCAGCAACTCGTGATAGGCCTCGGGTCCGAACGATACCAGCTTGCCGTGGGGCAGGCGGGCGGCGATCCGGCGAATGGCGGGATAGCTGACGAGACGGTCATGTTCGGCTGCGATGAGCAGGGTCGGGGTCCGGACCGCCTCGATCACGCCCGGCCGCTGCAGGTAGAGGATCGAGCGCAGCGCGGCGCGCACCCAGCCCCAGCTTCCCGGACCCATGACCAGCTCTGGCCGGGCGGCTCGCCACCACGACTCATCGGCATACCGCTCCGTGTCATGAGTCAGCAGCAGGGCACGTCCGGTCGGCAATTCGCCGGGCTTCTCGCTCCACTTCCAGCCCGGTCGCCGCGGATCGCCGAGCCTGCACATGAGGTCGGCGAGGGCCAGCTTCAGGCGGGTCGGGAGAAAGTTGGGCAGGAAGCCGACCATAGGCGCGGACAGCACCAGTGCATCCGGCGCGACAGCGCCTTCGGCAACAGCGCGCAGCACAAGGTGGCCGCCCATCGAATGCCCGGCGAGGACGTGCGGACCGGCGTTCTCCCGGCTCCATTCCCGCCACAGGGCGGCGAGGTCGGTGGTCCATGTGGCGAAATCGTCGATATGCCCGGTGACCGGATCGGAGCCGAGCCGGCCCGATCCCGCCTGCCCGCGCCAGTCCGCGGCGGTGACCGCCCAGCCCTGCCGGTTCCAGTGGTCGAGCGTCTCGAGATACTTCTCGTAGGCATCGCCGCGGCCGGGCATGAACAGGATGCTGCCGCGCGCCTTGGCCGGGGCCGGCCAGTCGATACGGCGAAGTACGTAGCCGTCGGGCGTTTGCCATTTGCTCTCGCGGGCGGCTGGCGGAATTGCGCGGCGATCGAAATCCACGCTCTCCGCCTTGTTTCGTTGGCTAATGCCAGCCTCCTGCCCGTGGTTACTTTTTGGTAAGCCCTGATCGCTAGCACTGATGCTCGGGAATACATGGGGGCATCGGTGTTGGACGATCCGTTCAAATATGGACTGCTGGCAGGCTTGGCAATCGCACTGCTGATTGCCGCCTTCACCGACCTGCGCTCGCGCCAGATCGGCAACTGGCTCAATGCCGGCATCGCCCTGGCCGCTCCGCTGTTCTGGTGGGCGAGCGATCTTTCGCTGTGGCCCGATGTCGCACTCCAGGTCGGGGTTGCGCTGGCCGCCTTCGTCGTTCTTGCCGGACTCTTCGCCATGGGTGCGATGGGCGGCGGCGACGTCAAGCTTCTCGCCGCGCTGGCGCTTTGGATCGAGCCGACCTGGTTCCTGAAGCTGCTGGTGGTGATGGCGCTGCTCGGCGGGGTGCTGACCGTGTTCTTCGCGGCATGGCACATGATCCGCGGCAGCAAGGAACGTCTCGCTATTCCATACGGCGTGGCGATCGCATGTGCCGGCCTGTGGGTCATTTCGGCCCAATACTGGCCCGCGAATTCAACCGTGACCGGAGGTCTCGGGTGAACCTGATTTTAACCACTTACGACGTATTCGACGTCAATCTTAACACGATTTCCATCAAGGGGGCTTGACGCACCATGGACAGGAAGAAGCTGGTTCTGCTGCTCGGGGCGCTGATCATTGCGATCGGCACCGCCATGGCAGCCCGGAGCATGTTCGCTGGCGCGTCCGCGCCGCAAGCCGAGGCCGCGCCGGCCGAGCCGCAGGGGCCGAAGGTCCTTGTCTCGAAGCGCGCGCTGCCGGTCGGCACCATCATCACCGCCGACGCCATCGGCTACCAGCTGTGGCCGCAGGAACTGGTGCAGGACGCCTACTTCATCGACGGCGAAGCCGACATGAGCAAGCTGCTCGGCACCGTGGTGCGCCACCCGATCACGGCCGGTGAGCCGGTGACCCAGGGCTCGCTGGTGAGCCCGGGCGACCGTGGCTTCCTCGCTGCGGCGCTTGGCCCGGGCATGCGTGCCGTGACCGTTCCGGTGTCCGAAAAGACCGGCGTCGGCGGCTTCATCTTCCCGGGCGACCATGTCGACCTGATGCTGACGCAGACGATCAACGGTGTCGAAGGTCAGAGCCTCAACGCGGCGGAGACAATTCTCCACAACCTGCGTGTGCTCGCCACCGACCAGTCGACCGAGACCACCACCACCGAAGACGGCAAGACCATCGTCAAGGCCTTCCGCACGGTGACCCTCGAAGCCACGCCGAAGATCGCCGAGAAGATCGCGGTTGCCCAGACGATCGGTACGCTGAGCATGTCGCTCCGCTCAATCGCCGACAACCAGAGCGAACTCGACCTGGCGATTGCCAACGGCGACGTCGACGTGCCGGACGGCGTGTCGAAGGATGAGGAAGATCGCCTGCTGCGCACCGCGGTTGCTTCCAAGCAGGACGGCACCACCACCTTCGTGACCGGCGGCGACGTCTCGCGCTTCCAGCGCAAGTCGATGCCTGCCGTGACCGTGCCGCAGGTCGCTGCTCCGGGTTCGCCCCAGCCGGCCGGCGCGCCGGCCAGGCCGAACGGCCCGGTCGTCCGCGTGACGCGCGGTTCCGCTGCAACCACCGTCGAGTCCGTCGACAAGGGTGCGGGCCAGCTTAAGGATCGCCAGACGGCGGCCATGGGCTCAGCAGCCGGTACCGTCGGCGTCGGCGTGACGACGCTCAGGTGATCCGATGAGCAACGCAACCAATCTCAAGAGCAACGCTACCTGCGTGTTCCAATCGAGGGGCAAAACAATGAAGAGTCGCCTTCTCAAGTCTGCGCTGATCGCCGCGAGTGCGCTGGCGCCGCTGTCCGGCATCCCCGTCGTACCGGCCGAAGCACAGTCGATCGCCGCGCCGGCCCAGTCGATCGTCATCTCGATCGGCCGCGGCCAGCTGGTGACGGTGCCTGGCACCATGGCGGACGTCTTCGTCGCCAACGACGCGGTCGCCGACGTGCAGGTCAAGTCGCAGCGCCAGCTCTATGTCTTCGGCAAGTCCGGCGGCGAAACCACGGTCTATGCCAGCAACAGCGCCGGCGACATCGTCTGGTCGGCCAACGTCCGCGTCGGCTCGAACCTCGACAGCATCGACCAGATGCTGACGCTGGCGATGCCCGAAGCAAAGATCAGCGTCGCGACGATGGGCACCAACACCGTGCTGCTGACCGGCACGGTCGCCGCTCCTGAAGATGCAGCCGAGGCCGAACGCCTCGTCTCCGCCTTCGTCGGCGACACGACCAACGTCATCTCGCGCCTGAAGACGGCGACGCCGCTGCAGGTCAACCTGCGCGTCCGCTTCGCCGAAGTGAGCCGCTCGCTGGTTCGCTCGCTCGGCGTCAACCTGGCGACGGTAGATGCGACCAGCGGGTTCAAGTTTGGCGTCGGCCAGGGCCGCGGCAACTGGCTGCCGCAATGGACGCCGGGAGGCCCGCTGGGCGTCGGCGTCACCGAGGGACCCGACGGCGGCACGGTCGTCAACAACATCAGTCCGGGTACGACGTTTGGCGGCTTCGGACGCCTGCTCGGCCTCGACCTCGCCTCGGCGCTCGACCTTGCCGAGCGTGACGGCCTGGTGACCACACTGTCGCAGCCGAACCTGACCGCGCTGTCCGGCGAAACCGCCGAGTTCCTTGCCGGCGGCGAATTCCCGATACCGCTCAGCCAGGGCCTCGGCACGACGACCGTCGAGTACAAGAAATACGGTGTCAGCCTCGCCTACACCCCGACGGTGCTCAGCAACGGACGTATCTCGATCCGCGTGCGTCCGGAAGTGTCCGAGCTCTCGAGCCAGGGCGCGGTGACGCTCAACGGCTTCCAGATCCCGGCGCTGACCATCCGCCGCGCGGAAACGACCGTGGAACTCGGCTCCGGCCAGAGCTTCATGATCGCTGGGCTGCTGAACAACAACGCCCAGAACACGATCGACAAGGCGCCGGGCGTCGGCGACCTGCCGATCCTGGGCAACCTGTTCAGGTCGACCCAGTTCCAGAAGGGCCAGACCGAGCTGGTCATCGTTGTCACCCCGTACCTGGTGAACCCGGTCGACGACAGCGAGATCCACCTGCCGACCGACGGCTTCCGCGCGCCGGATGCCGGTCAGCAGTTCCTGCTCAACAAGGAAAACAACGGCGTGACCGGCGGCCAGCGTCCAATGCCGCGGGCCGCGGGCGAGCCCGCTCCGCCGCCGGCCGTCAGCGTCGACGACCAGGTGACGGCTCCGCGTCAGGCCGACGACGCCGATCGCCGCAACGAAGTGAAAGACGAAAAGCGTGCCGAGGCGGCCTCGCCCGGCTTCAGCTTCCAGTGAGAAAGGTGAAGACGATGTCTATCGCAACGAACAAGGCGCTGACGACCGCGCTCGCTCTCTCGCTGGGACTGGCGACCGGCGCCTGCGCCACCAACGGCGCGCCGAAGAACTACTCGCTCGACAGCGTCAACCAGCCGGTCATCGAACGCGCCAACTATGCGCTCGACCTGACTGCCAATTCGACCGGCCTGCCGGTGACCGAGCAGGGCCGCCTGATCGACTGGTTCGACTCGCTGGGCCTCGGCTACGGCGATCGGGTGTCGATCGACGACCCGATGTCGAGCGTCGCGGTTCATGATGCCGTCGCCAAGCTCGCCGGCCGCTACGGCCTACTGGTCAGCGCCGGGGCCCCGGTCACCGAGGGCTATGTCGATCCGGGCAAAGTCCGCGTGGTCGTCACGCGCAGCCACGCTGCCGTGCCGAACTGCCCCAACTGGGACGACAAGCTCGCCGATTATGGCGACAACGCCACGCACTCCGGCTTCGGCTGTGCCGTCAACGGCAACATCGCCGCGATGATCGCCGATCCCGAGCACCTGCTGCACGGGGCGTCTGGCACTGGCGAAACTGTCGTGATGAGCTCGAGCAAGGCCATCAAGACCTATCGTGAAGCCAAGCCGACCGGTGCGGACGGCCTGCCCGCAGTGTCCTCGCAGGAAGGGGGTAAGTAAGATGAATGCGCCTTGGAAACCCGGTGTTGCTGGCAACCGCGACCCCTTCGCCGCCTTCATCTGCGACGAATCCGCGCTGGACGTCCTGCGTCCGGTCGTGATCGAACTGGGCTGGGCGCCTGAAAAGTGCGCCAAGGGCGGCCTGCGCAATGCGGTGCAATCCCTGTCGATTGCCGCGAGCCCGGCGATCCTGATGGTCGACCTGTCGGAAAGCGGTGACCCGCTCAACGACATCAACGCCCTGGCCGAGGTCTGCGAACCCGGCACGGTGGTGATCGCGGTCGGCCAGGTCAACGATGTGCGCCTCTATCGCGACCTGCTCGCCAGCGGCATTCACGACTACCTGCTCAAACCGCTTTCGTCGGGGCAGGTGCGCGATTCGCTGAACCAGGCCCAGGCGGTGTTCGCCGCGCCGCGCGGCGGCGAGGGCGAGACCCACAAGCCGCACGTATCGACGGCCATCGTCGGCACGCGTGGCGGCGTCGGCGCCTCGACCCTCGCGACCTCGCTCGCCTGGCTGTTCAGCACCGATCACAAGCGCCCGACCGCGCTGCTCGACCTCGACGTCCACTTTGGCACCGGGGCGCTCAGCCTCGATCTCGAGCCGGGCCGCGGCCTGACCGACGCGATCGAGAGCCCGAGCCGCATCGACGGCCTGTTCATCGAACGCGCCATGATCCGAGCCAACGACAACCTCGCGATCCTGTCCGCCGAAGCGCCGATCAACTCGCCGCTGATGACCGACGGCAGTGCTTTCTTGCAGCTTGAGGAGGAGTTTCGCCAGGCTTTCGAGAGCACGGTCGTCGATCTCCCGCGCAACATGCTGATCAACTATCCACAGCTGCTGCAGGAAGTGAACGTCGTGACGCTGGTCACCGAGATGACCCTGGCTTCGGCCCGCGACACGATCCGCATCCTGTCGTGGCTCAAGACCAATGCTCCTTCGGTGGCGCCGATCGTCGTCGCCAACAAGGTGCAGGCCGGTGCTGCCGAGATCAGCAAGGCGGATTTCGAAGCCTCGATCGAACGCAAGATCGACTTCGTGATCCCCTACGACCAGAAGGCCGCGGTCAACGCCGCCAAGCTCGGCCAGACCTTCGTCGATGCCAACCGCTCGACCAAGGCCGGCTCGGTGATCCGCGACATCGGCAAGGCGATCCTCGGCAAGGGCGAGGAAAGCGCTGATAACGAAGAAGCGGCCAGCGGCAATTCGTCGCTGCTCGGCAAGTTCGATATCAAGTCGCTGCTGAGCAAGAAGCCCAAGGCAATGTCGCAGGTCGAACCGGCCGAATAAGGCCGGTTCACCACCCTGGGGCAAGCGAAAGGCGATAGCGAGTTATGAGCATCTTCCAGATTGTACTGGTGGCCGCCGGGATCATGGGACTGCTGATCATCGGCAGCATCGCGTTCACCGGCAAGTCGCCGGCCAAGGAGGCGCAGCGGCGTCTCCAGAGCGTACGCTATCGCCATTCGGAAAGCACCAACGCCAAGGTCGAATCGCAGCTCAAGAAGGCGATCGCCGCGCGCAAGCCGAAGATGCACCGGGTCGCCGGTTCGGGCTCGCGCTCGGAGGCCCTCGCCATGAGGCTCGAGCGGACCGGGCGCGGCTGGACGCTGACCCACTACATGTATGCCTCGGCCGGGCTCGCCGTGGTCGTGACGCTGGTCCTGTTCTTCAAGACCGGCGCGCCGCTGCTCGCGCTCGGCGTCGGCATCCTTGCCGGTGCCGGCTTGCCGCACATGGTCGTCAACTCGATGATCAAGCGCCGGCTCAACGCCTTCAACACCAAGTTCCCCGACGGCATCGAACTGCTCGTCCGCGGCCTGCGCTCGGGCCTTCCGGTGACCGAGACTCTCAACGTCGTCGCGCAGGAAATCCCGGGTCCGGTGGGCCAGGAATTCAAGGGCGTGGTCGAACGGATCAAGATCGGCCGGACGATGGAAGAGTCGCTGCAGGAAACCGCCGACCGCCTCGGGACGCCGGAGTTCCAGTTCTTCGTCATCACGCTGGCGATCCAGCGCGAGACCGGCGGTAACCTGGCCGAAACGCTGTCCAACCTCGCCGACGTGCTGCGCAAGCGCGCGCAGATGAAGCTCAAGATCCGCGCGATGAGCTCGGAATCGAAGGCTTCCGCCTACATCGTCGGCGCGCTGCCGTTCATCGTGTTCACACTGATCTACTGGATCAACCCGAGCTACATCGGCGGGTTCTTCACCGAAGATCGCCTGATCGTCGCCGGCCTCGGCGGCCTGGTGTGGATGAGCATCGGCGGCTTCATCATGGCCAAGATGGTCAGCTTCGAAATCTGAGCAGGGAGCTTACGACAACATGATTACTCCCGCTCAAGGCCCGACCCTCCTCGGCGTCGACGTCGTCCTCGTCGGCACGATCCTCGCCGGAATTGCGGCGGCGGCGATGATGTTCGCCGTCTACGCCGCGGTCACCGTCAAGGACCCGATGGCGAAGCGCGTGAAGTCGCTCAATGCGCGGCGCGAAGAGCTCAAGTCGGGCATCATCACGGCGAAGGCGAAGAAGCGCCAGAGCCTGGTCAAGCGCACCGAGACGACCGACAAGGTCAAGGACACCCTGCAGAACATGAAGGTCCTGCAGGACAGCCAGGTCAAGATCATCCAGCAGAAGATGGCCCAGGCCGGCTTCCGCAACAAGGAATTCGCGGTCGTCGTCATCTTCCTGCGCATGATCCTTCCGATCGTGCTGGGCTTCATCGGCGTCGTCGTGCTGTACTGGACCGACACCTTCCCCGACTGGGGCAGCTTCAAGCGCTTCGGCGCCTTCGCTGCGCTCGTCGTGGCGGGCTACAAGGGGCCCGAACTGTACCTCAAGAACAAGGCCGGCAAGCGCACCAACGAAGTGCGCAAGGGCCTGCCGGACGCACTCGACCTCCTGGTCATCTGCGCCGAGGCCGGTCTCACCGTCGACGCCGCGTTCAACCGCGTCGCCAAGGAACTGGGTCGCGCCTATCCGGAACTGGGTGACGAGTTCGCGCTGACCGCGATCGAGCTCTCGTTCCTCACCGAACGGCGCCAGGCGTTCGAGAACCTCGCCTACCGTGTCGACCTCGATGCGGTGCGCGGCGTGGTCACTACCATGATCCAGACCGAGCGCTACGGTACTCCGCTCGCTTCGGCGCTGCGCGTGCTTTCGGCCGAATTCCGTAACGAGCGCATGATGCGCGCCGAGGAAAAGGCCGCGCGCCTGCCGGCGATCATGACCGTGCCGCTGATCCTGTTCATCCTGCCGGTGCTGTTCATCGTCATTCTCGGCCCGGCGGCCTGCTCGATCAGCGACGCCTTCTCGGGTGGCGGCCCGGGCAAGAACTGACCTCCCGGTTCCTGCGGGCACCGCCACAAGAAAAGCCCCGCCGGCGCAAACCGGCGGGGCCTTTTTCATTCCGGAGGTGGGGCTGAGCTAGTCGGGCGCGCCGAGACCGTAATCGGCGCCGTCGAACGATTCGCTGTCGAGCTCCTCGGCTTCGGCAAGGACCCGGACGAGGAGCGAGCGGAAGGTGTCCACCTCATCCTCGCTGAACCGGGCGAACAGGTGGCGCTCCATGTCAAGCGCCAGCGGCATGATCTGGCTGTGCATCTCGACCCCTTCGGGGGTGAGTTTGAGCAGGTGCGAGCGGCCGTCGCTGGCATTGGGTTCGCGCACTACCAGCTGGCGTTCTTCGAGCACCTTGCAAGCGCGATTCACCGCCACCTTGTCCATCAAGGTCAACCGGGTCAGGTCGCGCTGGGTCAGGCCGCCGGCATCGCCGAGCACGGCCATCACGCGCCATTCCGGGATGCTGAGTCCGAAGCGGCTGCGGTATTCCTGCGAAATGCGGCCGCTGACCGCGTTCGAGGTGACCGAGAGGCGATAGGGCAGGAAATCGCTGAGGCGAGTAGATTGTTTCATAGAAAACCAGTTTCTCGCAAATTCCTCGGAATTTGCAAGCTTAGGAGAAGTTTACCCGCTGAAACTTGCGGATTATTGCGCCAGCATCCGCGCCATTATTGCATCGAGGCGGACTAGCCGCGCCGCCAGCCAGTGATCCCGCGGAGTGACGATGGCACTGTCGAGCGCGGTTTCGATCGCCACCGGTACGCGTTCCGGTGGCAGTGCGGTCGCTAGCGCTATGAGGGTCTGGCGCGCCAGCGCGGCGTTCTGCTTCATCACCGCGAGGATTTCGTCGACCTCGACCCCGGCTTCCTCGTCGCGCCAGGCGTCGTAGTCGGTGACCATGCCGAGAATGGCGTAGGGAAGCTCCGCCTCGCGGGCGAGCCGCGCTTCGGGCATCGCGGTCATGCCGATCACGTCGCCGCCCCAATCGCGAAACATCCGGCTTTCGGCGCGGGTCGAGAACTGCGGGCCTTCGATGGCGACATAAGTCCCGCCGCGATGGACCGGCGCTCCGGCCGCCTCGGCGGCGCGCGCGGCAAGATCGGACAGCCGGGCGCAAACCGGGTCGGCAAGGCTGACGTGCGCCACCAGCCCCTCGCCGAAAAAGCTGCGCTCGCGCCCCACCGTGCGGTCGATGAACTGGTCGCAGGCGACGAAAGTGCCTGGCGCCAACTCCTCGCGCAGCGAGCCGATGGCGCTGATCGCCAGCACGTCGGTCACCCCGCAGCGCTTCAGCGCGTCGATGTTGGCGCGGTAGTTGACCTCGCCCGGGGACAGCCTGTGCCCCTCGCCATGGCGAGCGATGAAGCTGAACTTGACGTCGCCGATCCGGCCTGTCGTCACCGGCGAGCTCGGCGTGCCGAAAGCGCTGCCCACCGAAATGACCTGCGAATCCTCGAGCGCGCCCGGCTCGTAAAGCCCGGACCCCCCGATGATGCCGATGTGCCAACCGGGCATGCGGCTAATCCCCATTTCGTTTCGTCATTGCGAGCGAAGCGAAGCAAGCCAGAGCGCAGCACGAAACCGCTCTGGATTGCTTCGTCGCTTCGCCCCTCGCAATGACGAGGACTGGAGAATGGTATTTGCCGCCGCTCACTTTGGCGCCATGCGGATACCGCCGTCGAGCCGGACGCTCTCGCCGTTGAAGTAGCCGGTTTCGAGCATGAACATCACCAGCCCGGCGTATTCTTCCGGGTGGCCGAGCCGCTTGGGAAACGGCACCGCGGCGGCCAGCGACTGTTGCGCCTTCTCGGGCAGACCGGCGAGCAACGGGGTGGCGAAAATGCCCGGCTGGATCGAGTTGATGCGGATGCCTTCCTGCATGAAGTCGCGCGCGATCGGCAGGGTCATGCCCTTCACCGCGGCCTTGCTGGCGGCATAGGCGACCTGCCCGATCTGGCCGTCGTCCGCGGCGACCGAGGAGGTGCAGACCATCGCCCCGCGCTCGCCGTCCTCGAGCCCGTCGAGCGTCATCATCCCCGCAGCCGACTTGGCGACGCACTGGAAGGTGCCGACGAGGTTGACCTTGATGGTCTTGAGGAAAAGATCGACCCTCAGGTGCGAAATTTCGCCGCTGTCGCGGTCGCGGCGCACGGTCTTGCCGATCGTGCCGATCCCGGCGCAGCACACCAACACCCGCTCCTGGCCATGCGCGGCGCGGGCCTTGGCGAAGCCGGCATCGACCGACGCTTCGTCCGACACGTCGACCTGACAAAAGGTCCCGCCGATTTCGCCCGCTACCATTTCCCCGCGCTCGGCGTTGAGGTCGAAGATTGCCACCCTGGCACCCTTGGCCGCCAGCGCCCGCGCGCTCGCTTCGCCGAGGCCCGATGCTCCTCCGGTAACGACGGCGGCAATGGTGTTGTCGATCTTCATGGGATGCGTCTCCTGTACCTTGCGCCGCCGCTTAGCGGCAAGCGGCAAGACCCGCCAGAGGGAGGCCGCAAAGTTGGCGGACACGACAGGCTCGATCGAGAGGAAGGCCCTCGCCAAACAGAAGCAGGCCGGCCTTTGGGGGGGGAGGCCGGCCTGCAACCGCCGAAGTTGTCGGCGATGCCGGAGCTGCGTCTTCGGCACCTCATGTCGGAGTTCGCGTCGCGCTTGGTGGTTTCCCGACGCGAGCGCCGTTCGGACGGGGGAGGCTTGCCGATTCCAGCGGTTCAAGGATGCACCTCGCGGTGATGGGAACAAGCTGTCCATTTGGGCAAACCAAGTCGGACTGGACAGAAAGCTCGTCCTTTACCGAAAGTCGTTAACCTGCCCGAAAGGACAGGTAGCGCGGCCATATGGCCCACGGTAGTCAAATCATGCGACCCGAAGGGCAAATACGGCGACCCTTTTTGCCCGTTACTAAGTGGCCTCCGCCTCGGCGGAGGCCCTTTTTTTGGCGGGTTTCCGCCAGATTGCTCAACCCTCCTCGCGCCCCTCTCCGTCACGGTCGCGCGGGTAGCGGTGGGCGAGGTCGAACGGCGGCAGCCATGACTCTCGGCGGTCGGTCCAGATTTCGTAGGTCGGAACGAAGCCGTCGGGCGCATCGAGCGTGCCGAGGTGGACTTCGACCTCGTCGCCGCTGATCGCGAAGACCGACGAGCCGCATTGAGGGCAGAAATGCCGCCCGTTCCAGTCGCGCGTCTCTCCGCAGATGGTCACTGCGCCCTCGGGAAAGATCGCCCCGGCATAGAACAGTGCGCCATGGTGCTTGCGGCAGTCCATGCAGTGGCACAGGCCGACGCGGTAGGGCTCGCCCACCGCCTCGATTCGCACGGCGCCGCACTGGCAGCCGCCGGTCGCCTTTTCCATCGCTTGCCTCCCGTCAGGCGACTTCGATCTTCAGTTCGCCGTCGCCCTCGTCGATCTTCAACGTGCTGCCGTCAGGCACCTCGCCGGCGAGGATCTTCTCTGCAAGCGGATCCTGCAGGTAGCGCTGCACGGCACGCTTCAGCGGCCGGGCACCATAGACCGGGTCGTACCCCACGCGGGCGAGCCATTTGCGCGCGCCCCCGGTCAGGTCGAGTTCGATCTTGCGGTCCCTGAGCAGCTTCTGCACCCGGGCGATCTGGATATCGACGATCGGACCCATGTTGTCCGCGCTGAGGCGGTGGAACAGGATGATCTCGTCGAGCCGGTTGAGGAACTCGGGCCGGAAGTGCCCGCGCACGACCTCCATCACCTGCAGCTCGACGCTCTCGACGTCCTGCCCCTCATCCAGGCTGGCCAGGTGCTGGCTGCCGAGGTTGCTGGTGAGGATGATCAGCGTGTTCGAGAAATCGACCACACGGCCTTGTCCGTCGGTCAGGCGCCCGTCGTCGAGCACCTGGAGCAGGACGTTGAAGACGTCGGGGTGGGCCTTTTCGACCTCGTCGAACAGCACGACCTGGTAGGGCCGGCGCCGCACCGCCTCGGTCAGCACGCCGCCTTCCTCGTAGCCGACGTAGCCCGGGGGCGCGCCGATCAGCCGGGCGACCGCGTGCTTCTCCATGAACTCGCTCATGTCGATGCGGACCATCGCGGAATCGTCGTCGAACAGGAACCCGGCGAGCGCCTTGGTCAGTTCGGTCTTGCCCACGCCGGTCGGACCGAGAAACAGGAACGAGCCGAGCGGCCGGTTCGGATCCTGCAGGCCCGCGCGGGCGCGGCGCACGGCCTTGGAGACGGCGGTGACCGCCTGCTCCTGCCCGATCACGCGCTTGCCGATCATCTGCTCCATCTGCAGCAGCTTCTCGCGCTCGCCTTCCATCATCTTGTCGACCGGAATGCCGGTCCACTTGCTGACCACGCCGGCGATGTCGTCCTCGGTCACTTCCTCGCGCAGGAGGGCGTTTTCCGAAGCGCCTTCGGCGGCAGCGAGCTGCTTTTCGAGTTCGGGAATCCTGCCGTACTGCAGCTCACCCGCCTTCGCGAGATCGCCTGTTCGCTGCGCCTGTTCCAGCTCGATTCGCGCTGCATCAAGCGCTTCTTTCACCTTCGCTTCGCCCGCGATCTTGTCGCGTTCGTTCTGCCAGCGGGTGGTCAGTTCGCCCGATTGCTGCTCGAGGTTGGCGAGCTCCTCGCGCAGCGCGGCAAGGCGATCCTTGCTCGCCTGATCCTTCTCCTTGCCGAGCGCCTGCTCCTCGATCTTGAGCTGGATGATGCGCCGGTCGAGGCCCTCGATTTCCTCGGGCTTGGACTCGACTTCCATGCGGATGCGGCTCGCCGCCTCGTCCATCAGGTCGATGGCCTTGTCAGGCAGGAAGCGGTCGGTGATGTAGCGATTGGAGAGCTGCGCGGCGGCGACAATCGCACCGTCGGTGATGCGCACGCCGTGGTGCAGCTCGTACTTTTCCTTGAGCCCGCGCAGGATACTGATCGTATCCTCCACGGTCGGCTCGGCAACGAACACCGGCTGGAAGCGGCGCTGCAGTGCGGCGTCCTTCTCGACGTACTTTTGGTACTCGTCGAGCGTGGTCGCGCCGATGCAGTGCAGCTCGCCGCGGGCCAGCGCGGGCTTGAGCAGGTTGCCGGCGTCCATCGAACCTTCGCTGGCGCCCGCCCCGATCAGGGTGTGCATCTCGTCGATGAACAGGATGATGTGGCCCTCGGCGCCCTTGACCTCGTCGAGCACGGCCTTGAGCCGCTCCTCGAACTCGCCGCGGTACTTCGCCCCGGCGATCAGCGCGCCCATGTCGAGCGCCATCAGCGCGCGGTCCTTGAGGGAGTCGGGCACGTCGCCGTTGGCGATGCGCAGCGCGAGGCCTTCGGCGATCGCGGTCTTGCCGGTGCCGGGCTCGCCGATCACGACCGGGTTGTTCTTGGTCCTGCGGGCGAGGATCTGGATAACGCGGCGGATTTCCTCGTCGCGGCCGATGACCGGGTCGAGCTTGCCGTCGCGCGCCGCCTGGGTGAGATCGCGGGCGTACTTCTTCATCGCGTCGTAGGCGTTCTCGGCGCTGGCGCTGTCGGCGGTGCGGCCGCCGCGCAGGTCGTTGATCGCGGTGTTGAGCGCCTCTGGCGTGGCGCCGGCGTTCTTGAGCGCCTGGCCCGCCGGGTTGGTCTTGACCATGGCCAGCGCGATCAGCAGCCGCTCGACGGTGACGTAGCTGTCGCCGGCCTTCTCGGCGATCTTCTCGGCCTGGTCGAGCAGGCGGACAGTGTCGTTGTCGAGGCCGGGTGTGGCCTGCGCGCCCGAGCCCGAGACCGCGGCGATCTTGGCCAGTGCGGCGTCGACGTCGGCGACAGCCTTCGCTGGGTCGCCCCCGGCGCGCTTGATCAGGCCCGCAGCCATGCCTTCCTTGTCCTCGAGCAACGCCTTGAGCAGATGCTCGGGGGTGATCCGCTGGTGGTTCATGCGGATCGCAACCGTCTGTGCCGACTGCAGGAAGCCCTTGGCCCGGTCGGTGAACTTTTCGAGATTCATGTAATGCCCCTCAATTCCTTTCCCGGCACAGATAGTGTGACATTTATGCAACTCAAGAGGTCGCGCGTCACCCGGTGTGTTAGCGGCATATAGGGGTCGATTTCACCCCTGACAGTGTTTCAGGTCAAATTTGCTCCGCCAATCCTGCATTTGGGCCATCGCGCCGTGCCACCCTCGTCCGGAACGGTATGCCGTTGGTCGAAAGGCTCACACCCCGCGCGCGCGCGTGCTAGGCATTCGGACAGCCGAATTCATTCGCTTACGGGACACTCGATGCGCCGCTTCTTCCAATCCGCAGCCCTCCTCCCCTTCGCCCTTGCGACCGCTGCCTATGCACAACCCGAGACAGCCGAACCCGCACCGCTGGCCGAGCTCGTCGAACAGGTCGACATCCCCTACCAGACCTTCACCCTCCCCAACGGCCTCACCGTGCTGGTCAACACCGACCGCAAGAGCCCGGTCGTCGGGGTCACGACTTACTACCGGGTCGGCTCGAAGAACGAGCCCAAGGGCAAGACCGGCTTCGCCCACCTCTACGAACACCTGTTCTTCGGCGGCAGCGAAAACGTCGAGAACTTCGACGTCCCGCTCGAAGGCGCCGGATCGACCAGTACGAACGGTTCGACTTGGTACGACCGCACCAACTACGTAGAGACCGTACCGACCGGCGCGCTCGACCTGGCGCTGTTCATGGAAAGCGATCGCATGGGCCACCTGCTCGGCGCGGTCACGCAGGACAAGCTCGATAAGCAGCGCGGCGTGGTGCAGAACGAGAAACGGCTCGGCGACAACCAGCCGTATGGTCTCGCCGAATACCTGACCGGCGACGCGCTGTTCCCGGTCGGCCATCCCTATCGCCACTCGACGATCGGTTCGATGGCCGACCTCGATGCCGCGACGCTGACCGACGTGCGCAAGTGGTTCACCGACAACTACGGGCCCAACAACGCTATCCTCGCGCTGTCGGGCGACATCGACGTCGCGACCGCCCGGCCGCTGGTCGAGAAGTGGTTCGGCGACATCCCGGCGGGCCCGAAGGTCGTGATGCCGGTTTCGCCGGTCGTGACGCTCGACGCGCCCAAGCGCGAAGTCATCGCCGATCAGGTCCCGGTGACGCGCATCTACAAGGTGTGGAGCGGGCCCGGCCTCAACGATCCCGCCTCCCCGGCACTCGCCGCTGGCATGAGCGTGCTCGGCGGGCTGTCGAGCTCGCGGCTCGACAACATCCTCGTGCGCGACGAGCAGCTGGCGGTCGAAGTCACCGCCTATGCCCTGCAATTCGAGGATGCGAGCTTCCTGCAGGCGCAGGTCGACGTGAAACCGGGTGTCGATCCGGCGGTGGCCGAAAAGCGTCTCGACGAAGTTATCGCCCAGCTGGTGAAAGACGGCCCAAGCGCCGACGAGCTGCTGCGCGCGGCGACCCGCTCGGTCTCCTCGCAGATCGGCGCGCTCGAAATGGTCGGCGGCATGTCGGGCAAGGGCGCGACGCTGGCCGAGGGGCTGCTCTATTCGGGCAATCCGGCGCAGTACAAGGCCGACCTCGAAGCGACTGCCCGGCTGACCCCGACCGGCGTGCAATCGGCGCTGCAGCAGTGGCTCGGCCGCCCGAGTTACACGCTGGTGGTCGAACCGGGCGAGCGCACGCTCGACGGCGCCACGCTCGGCGGATGGTCCGATGACGGCAACGAAGTCGCGCCGCCGCCCGATGCCAAGACCCCGGCCCCGGCAATTGCCGTGGGCGCACCGCGCAAGATGCCGCCGGTTGCCCCGGTCGCCGAACTGACCTTCCCCAAGGTCCAGCACGCGATGCTTTCGAACGGCATTCCGGTCACGCTCGCCACGCGCACGGCGATCCCCAAGGTCAGCGTCTCGCTCGACTTCGACGCCGGTTACGCCGCCGACGGCAGCGCCAGGGCCGGCACCCAGTCGCTGATGATGGACCTGCTCGAAGAGGGCACCACCAGCCGCAGCGCGGTCGACATCGCCGAGGAGCAGGAGCGGCTCGGTGCTTCGATCAACACCGGCACCTCGCTCGACAAGAGCAGCGTCACGATGACCGCGTTGACCGCCAACCTCGCTCCTTCGCTGGCGCTGATGGCCGACATCGCGCGCCACCCGAAGTTCGCCGACGAGGACGTCGCGCGCGTTCGCGACCAGCGCCTCGCCGAGATCCAGCAACAGCAGGCGGCGCCGACCAGCCTCGCCCAGCGCGCGCTGCGCCCGCTCGTCTACGGCACCGCGCACCCCTATGGCTCGGTCGGTTCGGCCGGCAAGTCGAGCGTGATCGAGGCCCTGACGCCCGGCATACTTTCCCAGGCGCACAACACATGGCTGCGCCCCGATCTCGCGCGCATCACCGTGGTCGGCAACATCACCATGGACATGCTCGTTCCGCTGCTCGAGCAGGCGTTCGGCACCTGGCAGGTGCCGTCAGCACCGGCCCCGGCCAAGAACCTCGACATTGCCGTCCCGGCCGCAAAGCAGCGCATGGTGGTGATCGACCGGCCCAACTCGCCGCAGTCGATGATCATGATGGCCCACGTACTGCCGATCACCGGCACGACGCCCGACATGGAATCGCTCGACCTCGCCAACCAGGTGATCGGCGACGGCTTCCTCTCGCGCCTCAACCTCGACCTGCGCGAGGAAAAGGGCTGGACCTACTACGCCTATTCCTCGTTGACCGAGAACGAGGGCCCCTCGATGGTCACCGCCTACAGCCCGGTGCAGACCGACAAGACGGGTGACGCCATCAAGGCCATGATCGCCAACATGAAGGCTTTCCCGGGGGAGAAGGGCGTCAACGAGGTCGAACTGCAGCGCGTGACCGACGGCAACATTCGCGGCCTGCCGAACTCGTTCCAGACCAACTCGCAGGTCCTTGGCGCGATCACCGGCAACCAGAACCTCGGCCGGCCCGACGACTACTATTCGCGGCTACCGGCGATCTACGGCGCGATCGACGCGCAGGCGATCGACGCGGCCGCGGCGAAGTACCTGCAGCCCGACAACATGATCATCGTCGTGGTCGGCGACCGCAAGCAGATCGACAGCCAGCTCGCCGGCCTCGGCATCCCGATCGAGTACCACGACGCCAGCGAGTTCTGAGCCAACCTGACATGGCGCACCCGGCGCCCGGCGCGAAACGCCGGTCGACCGGGGGCTATTCGGCGGCGCCTTGCTCCGCCTTCAAGTTGACCACTACGTCGCGATTGTAGCCCAGGACGCCCGGGACCGGAGGCATGCGACCGACCAGGACGCCGAAGAAGTTGTTGATCTTGCCGGCCGCATGCAGGTCCGCCGGCGCGCCGCCGAACGAAGTCAGTGACGCCGGCAATGTGTAATCCACCGGCTTGGACTGCCAGTCAGCAAGGCTCGGGTTAGCTTTCCTGTCGGCATCCGACAGTTCCTCCCAGGCCATCGCGGGGAAATCGCCAAGGTTGGTGACCTGGCCCGCCGCGACCTCGAACTTGACTGTACCCATGCAATAACAAGTGCCGGCAGCTGTCCCGTTCGGTGCGTAGAATACCGGGCCGTAGATCGTGTAAGTGCCCGGCTCGACCTCCTGCAGATAACTGAAATCGCTTTCGGATTTTGAGAAGACGAATTGCGGCCCGAGAACGACGACCATGCGCCTCTCGATGTTGCCGATGCTGAAGTTTTCCTCGGTCGGCTCGACCGGCTTCTCGGGCAGCTTCTTCTTGTTGGACCTCTGGGCGAAATCGTAATCACGCTTCCAGTTGGCGAGCTTCGAGGGATACCTCTTCTTCGCCTTGGCCAATTCCTCGCGCCAGTCGGCTTCGTAGGCTTCGACTTGCTCTTGATCCGGCGTCTTGATCAGCATCAGCATCGAACGGTTCGGACCGTGGACATAGATGTAGCCCTTGGCCGGATCTAGTTTCTGCTTCCCGCCGACAAGGTTCTTTTCCTCGACCGGCTTGCTGACGACTTGCGCCGCGGCATGTGCCGGGGTGCACAGCAGCGCAACGGCGGCAGCGAGTGCGGTGGTCCTTGCGATCATGGTTCCAGCACCTCCTGGTTCGGGGCGCTCGCCGAGGCGACGCGAGCCTGCATCAGCAGGTCGCGCTTGCGCTCTTCCGGGTCCGCCCTGTCGTTGCCCTCTTCGAAATTGAAGGACTGCCACAGGTCCTTCTCGAGGCCGTATCGATCGTATTCCTTGAAGTGCATGCAGGTGCGCATGTTGGTGCGCCGCTGCTTGCGTCGCTCGGCCGAACCGAAGATCGCGTCCATCATCGCCCCGGCAATCGCACCACCGATCACGCCCGCGGCCATCCCGTACTGCGCAGAGGCAGCGGCGATCGAACTGTCGCTGGCGCCGAGATAGATGTTCGCGCCGCTCGACAGGGCATCGCATTCGGTGATGTCGGCATAGGCCTCGTCGAACGAGCTGTTGGCGCGGTGGAAGAAGAAGTACTTGTCGTAGTCGGCGGCGATCTCGGGCGTTGCCTGGAAATCCAGGGCTGGCATCTGGACCGCGGCGATTTCTTCTTCGGTGAAATGCCGCATCGGCGGCTCGTTCTTGATGGCCTGTGCATTTGCCGCGCTGCCGATCGACAGCGCAAGCATGGCCAGGCATGCTCGACGCAAGTACAATTTCCCTCTCCCCCCGGAGTAATCCCGCGCGAGATATGCCAGCATCGGAAAAACCGGCAAGATGGAAAATAAGGGGGCCGGCTCTTCCCGCCCGACCCTATCCCAACTTCCCGCGCATCGCTTGGTAGGCCGCGGCGGCCACCGTGTTGGCGAGGTTGAGCGAGCGGATGACGCCGGTGCGCATCGGCAAGTGGAACTGGCGCCCGGGATAGCGCTGCCAGATCGCCTCAGGGATACCGGTCGTCTCCTTGCCGAAGACGAGGATCGCGTCGTCCGGGTAGTCCGGCTCGTAGAACGAAGTGGAGGCGTGCTCCTCGAAGAGGAACAGCTGGTCGGCGCGTGGCTGGCGCTCCTCGGCGAAGGCGTCCCAGCTCTTGAACTCGGCCAGCCGGACGTGCGGCCAGTAGTCGAGGCCAGAGCGCTTCACCCGCGCATCGGTGATGTGGAAGCCAATCGGGTGGATCAGCACGAGCTCGGCATCGAGCGCCACGCAGGTACGCCCCACCGCGCCGGTGTTGCCGGGGATTTCGGGCTCGACGAGGACAATGGTGAGCGGCATCCGCCGCTCAGCCCAGCTTCGCCTTCAGCACCTCGTTGACGACCTGCGGGTTGCCCTTGCCCTGCATGGCCTTCATCGTCTGGCCGACGAAGAAGCCGAACAGCTGCTGCTTGCCGCCCTTGTAGTCGGCGACCTTGTCGGCGTTGTCGGCAAGGACCTTGTCGACTGCCGCCTCGATCGCACCGCTGTCGCTTTCCTGCTTCAGCCCCTCGCGCTCGACGATCGTCCCGGCGCTGTCGCCGGTCTCTATCATGGTTTCGAGCACCTGCTTGGCGATGGAGCCGGAGATGGTGCCCTTGCCGACCAACGCCAGCAGTTCGGCGGCCTGCTCGTGGCTGACCGGCGAATCCGCCAGTTCGTGCCCGGCCTTGTTGAGCGCGCCGAAGAATTCGGAGATCAGCCAGTTGCTCGCCTGCTTGGCGACTTCGCCCTCGCTCTTGCCCTGCGCAGCAGCGGTCTCCGACAGCAGCGCCTCGAACCAGCGCGCGGTCTCGACCTCGGCGGTGAGCACGTGGGCGTTGTATTCGGGCACGCCGAGTTCGGCAATGTAGCGATTGCGCTTGGCGTCGGGCAGCTCGGGCAGGCTCGCCCTGCACTCCTCGACGAAGGCATCGTCGAGGACGAGCGGCAGCAGGTCCGGATCGGGGAAGTAGCGGTAATCGTGCGCGTCTTCCTTCGAGCGCATCGAGCGGGTTTCGTTCCGGTCGGGATCGTAGAGCCGAGTTTCCTGCACTACGGTGCCACCGTCCTCGATCAGGTCGACCTGGCGGAGCGCCTCGGCCTCGACCACGGCCATGACGAAGCGGACGGAGTTGACATTCTTCGTCTCGGTCCGCGTTCCGAATTCATCGCCCGGCTTGCGGACGCTGACGTTGACGTCAGCCCGCATCGAACCCTGGTCCATGTTGCCGTCGCACGAACCGACGTAGCGCACGATCTGGCGCAGCTTGGCGAGATAGGCCCCGGCCTCGGCCGGCGAGCGCATGTCGGGGCGGCTGACGATCTCCATCAGCGCCACGCCCGAACGGTTCAGGTCGACGAACGACATCGTCGGGTGCTGGTCGTGCATCAGCTTGCCCGCGTCCTGCTCGACGTGGATGCGCTCGATGCCGATGACCTTGTCCTCGGCGATGCCGGCCTTCTCGTCGGCCTCGATCAGCAGCGAGCCCTCGCCCACCAGAGGGTGGTAGAGCTGGCTGATCTGGTAGCCCTGGGGCAGGTCGGCGTAGAAGTAGTTCTTGCGGTCGAACCGGCTCCACTTGTTGATCTGCGCCTCGATGGCGAGACCTGTGCGAACCGCCTGGCGGATGCACTCGCGGTTGGGCACGGGCAGCATGCCGGGCATGGCGGCATCGACGAGGCTGACCTGCGCGTTCGGCTCCGCCCCGAAGGCGGTCGCCGCGCCGGAGAACAGCTTGGCGTTGGAGGTGACCTGCGCGTGGACCTCGAGGCCGATCACGACCTCCCATTCGCCCGTGGCGCCCTGGATGCGGTAAGTGCTTGTTGCGGTGCTGCTCATGGTAATTCCGGCGGTTCGTGCCGAGCGCTTATCGGCTTGGCGAGTGGCAATCAATCGCTACGCGCCGCGAAAGTGTCTCGATCCGTGCGATTGCGTTTCGCGCCGGCGCCTTGCTGGGCTAGCGTCGGGCGGGTTGCTCGCAAGATAGGTGTCCGGGGCGAAATCGAGAATGGCGAAAAGCGCGACCGACATCGCCAGGGCGGTCTACAAGGCGCGTCCGCTGCAGCTTGCGCTGCGCCAGGCCTATCGCCTGTCGGGCCGCGACCGCCGCATGATCGCCCGCTACCTGCGCGAAAACCCGGTGCGGCGGCTGCAGATCGGCGCGGGGAGGAACCGCCGCGCGGGATGGCTCAACACCAACTGGTGCCCGATACGCGTCGGCGAGGGCGACTACCTGTTCATGGACGCGACGCAGCGCTTCCCGCTACCCGATGCGAGCTTCGACTACATCTTCTCCGAGCACATGATCGAGCATGTCGACTATCCCGGCGGGCGCGCGATGCTGCGCGAATGCTTCCGCGTGCTGAAGCCGGGCGGAAGGATCCGCATCTCGACCCCCGACATCGCCTTCCTCGTCGGTCTGCTCGGTCCGGACCTCAGCGAGCTGCAGCGCGAATACATCCGGCAGGGCATCTACTGCCTGCCCGAAGGCGTGCCAGCGACGCCGGTGACGATGGTCAACAACTTCGTGCGCAACTGGGGCCACAGCTTCATTTACGACCCTGCAACGCTGCGCGGCCTGCTCGAAGAGGCCGGGTTCACCGAGATCGTGCCCTGCGAGGTGAACCGGAGCAGCGATCCCGAACTGGCCGGGATCGACAACTCGATGCGGATGGACGAGGGCTTCCTCGAACTCGAGACAATGATCTTCGAGGCGGTCAGGCCGGGCTGAACTGCGCGTCGGGCTTCCGGCCGACAGGGGTGATGCCCAGGGTGCGGCAACTAGTCGTCCTTCGTTTCACTTCCTCTTGCCGGACGCCGACCGGTCAGTCGGGGAAGCGCTACTTCCCGCTCGTCCTGTCGATCCGACTTTCGGTCATTTCGCTTCCGGTCGCCCTTGCTCAGCTTCAGCCAGATATCGCCGGCGAGTTCGACAAGTGCAGCAATTCCTTCCGCGACGTCGGCTGCGAGGCTCACCACCACTTCCCAGGCTGGGCGACAAACCCGGCGCGCTGTTCGATCGCCAGCCCGGCGTCGAGAACGCCCTGTTCGTCGAAGGCCTTGCCGATGATCTGCAGGCCGAGTGGCAACCCGTCCTTGTTGAGACCGCCCGGCACGCTCATCGCCGGCAGCCCGGCGAGGCTGGCGGGGACCGAGAAGACGTCGTTGAGGTACATCGCCAGCGGGTCGTCGATCTTCTCGCCGAGCGCGAAGCTGGCGGTCGGCGTGGTCGGGGCGAGGATCACGTCGCAGGTCTCGAACGCCGCCGCGAAGTCGCGCTGGATCAGCGTGCGGACCTTCATCGCCTGCGTGTAGTAGGCGTCGTAGAACCCGGCGCTGAGCACGTAAGTGCCGATCAGGATGCGGCGCTTGACCTCGTCACCGAACCCGGCGGCGCGGGTCGCGGCGTACATGTCCTGCAGGTTCGCGCCCTGTGGCAGGTCGCGCAACCCGTACCGCACGCCGTCGTAGCGGGCGAGGTTGCTCGAAGCCTCGGCAGGCGCGACGATGTAGTAGGCCGGCAGCGCATACTTGGTGTGCGGCAGGCTGATGTCGACCACTTCGGCCCCGGCGTCCTTGAGCCAGGCGATGCCCTGGTCCCACAGGCCGAGGATCTCGGCGTCGGTGCCGTCCATCCGGTATTCCTTCGGGATGCCGACGCGCTTGCCCTTGAGGTCCGCGTTCAGCGACCCGGCCCAGTCGGGCACCGGCATGTCGAGGCTGGTCGAATCCTTGGGGTCGAACCCGGCCATGGCGCCGAGCATGATCGCGCAGTCGGTGACGTCGCGCGCCATCGGCCCGGCCTGGTCGAGGCTCGAGGCGAAGGCGACGATGCCCCAGCGGGAGCAGCGCCCGTAGGTCGGCTTGATGCCGGAAATGCCGGTGAAGGCGGCAGGCTGGCGGATCGAGCCGCCGGTGTCGGTGCCGGTCGCCGCCGGGCAGAGCCGCGCCGCGACCGCCGCCGAGCTGCCGCCCGAGGAACCGCCCGGGGCGAGCGCGGCGTTTCCGCCATCGTTGCGCCGCCACGGGCTGATCACGTTGCCGTAGTACGAAGTCTCGTTCGACGAGCCCATCGCGAACTGGTCGAGGTTGAGCTTGCCGAGCATGCCCGCGCCCGCGTCCCACAGCTTCTGGCTGACGGTGCTCTCGTACTCGGGAATGAAGTGGTCGAGGATGTGGCTCGCCGCGGTGGTCTGCACGCCGCGCGTGGCGAACAGGTCCTTCATGCCGATCGGCACACCGGCCATCGCGCCGAGCGGCTTGCCCGCCGCGCGGTCGGCATCGACCTTGTCGGCCGCTTCGAGCGCCTTTTCGGGCGTCGCGACGATGAAGGCGTTGAGCGCGTCCTGCGCCGCTGCGACGTTGGCGTTGAACGCCTCGGCAACTTCGCGCGCGGTGAAGTCGCCACCGGCGACGCCCTCGCGGATCGCCTTGACGCCGAGCTGGGTGAGGTCGGTCATTACTCGATCACCTTCGGCACACCGAAGAAGCCGTGTTCGGCCGCCGGCGCATTGGCGAGGACCTTGTCGCGGATGCCGCCGCCGGTCAGCGGGTCGGCATCGATCACGTCGTCGCGCAGGCGCAGCGCCTGCGGGATCACCGCGGTCATCGGTTCGACGCCGCTGGTATCGACCTCGCCGAGCTGTTCGACCCAGGCGAGGATATTGTTGAACTCGGGCACCATGCGGTCGAGGGCAGCCTCGTCCACCTTGATGCGCGCCAGGCTGGCGATTTTCGCCACGGTTTCACGGTCTACCGACATGCGGGCGCGTTAGCCGCGCGGGGCGCGGGCTTCAAGCGCGCTTAATTGTCGCCGATGGCAGGTCCGACAACTTTGCCGTCGATGCGGATGACGCGGCCCTCGCCGACCTCGACCACCGAGTCCGGACCGAGCGTAGGCAGCTCGATGGCTCCGAGTTCCTCGGGCTCCAGCCCCGTACCCGGCTTGAGGTTCATCAGTGTGTACCCGCTGCCGCGCACGAGCGCGAGGCGCCGCCCGCCGCCGCTCGCCTCGCCAAGGTCGAGCACGACGCAGCGATCCTCGCAATCGTAGGGATGGGTGACGAGGTAATCGAGCACGCCTTCGCGAATCTCGGCATCGTCAGGCTGGACGCGCAGGTTGAAATCGGCCCGCGTCTTGTTCTTGCCCACGAACCCCGAATAGGCGCGTTCCTTCTGCGCCAATGCCGCCGCAGCGAGCTCCGCAACCTTGGCGTCCTTGTTCTTCGCCAGCCGCGCCAGCGCCTCGCGCCCGGCATCGCCGAAGTCCCAGCGCAGCGCGGTGTAGTCGAAGTCCTCCGGGCTCACATGCCCCCTGGCCAGCCGCTGCAACTGGTTGCCCGCGGCGATACGGCCGAAGTCGAGGATCGGCAGCGCGAGGATGAAGGCGAAGACGCAAATAACCGCGGCAAGGTGCAGGTTGGCCCGGCGCAACCGCTCGCCCCAGCCGCCCTTCCAGCCGCGCAGCAGCGCGACCAGCCAGGCAAGGCCGTAGGCGCAGGCGACGGCAATGGCGATCAGGCCCCAGATGCGCTCGGGACTGAGCCCGTGCTGCGAAATACGCGTGCCGAGCGAGATCGCGGCGAACACGGTCAGCGGCAGGATCGCAGCGGCAAGGGCGATGCTCGCCCAGCGCAGCACCGGGTTGCCGCTCATCTCTGTATCCGAGTCGCGCAGGATAGCGTTGGCCAGCACCCACGATCCGGCCGCGCAAGCGAGGAGTATCGGCGTCGCGCTCTGCGTCGCCTGCCACAGCACTTCCGGCCCCGAGACGATCATCGCCACGAGGAACAGCACGAGGCCGAGCGCCAAAGGCACGGCGAGGACCGAAAGCACGGTCATCACGACCGCTTGCAGTGTGCCGAGGATCTTCAGCTGCCCGCGCAGGATGCCGAGCGCCGCTCCAAAGGCCACGCCACTGAAGGTCCAGGCGAACCAGCCATCGTCCATAAGGTCGAACAGGAAGCGAATCTTGAGCAGTTCGAACAAGGCGGCAAGGACCAGCAGGACCAGCCACGATGCCCCGACGAAGACCATGCTGCCCCCTGCGCTCAGCGCATCGCTCCACACGTTATAGTGGACTGCCTGATAGGGCGTGGCGAAGCGCGTCCGGTGGAAGCCCGACTGGAACAGCGGCAGCGCGAGGCCGGTGGAGATTACCCCGGCGATGAAGCCGTATTGCGGCACCGCGTAATGGTCGCCTGCCGACACTGCGCGCCACGCGAGACCCGCCATGACGAGGCCGACGACGAGCGCGAAGACCAGCGGCTGCTTCCAATTGTCGCGCTCGATGGTGAAGGCTGCGGCGATCGCGCCGAAGAACACGAAGGCGGTCGCCGCCATGCGCCATGGCACGTCGTTGCCCTTGTCGGCGAACGTCCACACCAGCAGCCCGGCCGCGCCGAGCAGTGCGGCGAGTATCCACGGCCGCAGCGGCCAGTCGATGTGATTGCCCTCGGTTCCGTCCATCACGCTTGCTCCCCTCCTACAGGACAAGCGCCATCATGCCGCCAAACGCGGCCCAAGGCATGAGCGAATTGTGAGCAATCGCTGGAAAGTCAGTTTCCGGCGGGGGGAGCTTCGCCTTCGCCCTGCTGCTGCTGGCCGGCCATCAGCTGCTGGATCATCTGCACGCGGCGCTGGGCATCGGCTTCGGGCATGAAGTCGATCAGTTCCATCTCGAAGATCAGGTCGCTGTTCGGCGGGATCGGCGATCCGGGGGGCGGGCTGGCGCCATAGGCCTTGTCGGCCGGGATGCGCACTTCGTACTTGCCGCCCTTCTGCATCTTCATCAGCGCTTCCTTGAAGCCCGGGATGACCCCGTCGAGCGTCATCGGCGTGCCTTCGGGCAGGATGCCCTGCACTGGAAGCTGCATGTCCTGCGACTTGTCGAACACCGTCCCGTCAACGAGCTTGCCGGTGTACTTGACGAACACCACGTCGCCCACGACCGGGTTGGGACCCTCGCCCGCGGTGATCTCGCTTACTTCGACGCCCTTGGGCATGGCCCAGTAGGCAAGGCCCGCGGCCAGCGCCACGACCAGCAGGAGGCCGAGCCACAGCTTGAGCACCGAGCCCTTGGCAATCGGCTGGATCGGAACGCGGGTAACTTCGGCCATCAACGGTATCCTGAATGCAAAAGGGGCGCGGAGATCGAACCCCCGCGCCCCTTTGGCTTATCGGTTTACTGCCTGCAAGAGCAGGTTAGCGCGAACCGTCGCGCTCCATCCGCTTGCGCTCGAGCTTGCGGGCGCGGCGCACGGCGGCGGCCTTCTCGCGAGCGCGCTTTTCGCTCGGCTTCTCGTAGTGACGGCGCAGCTTCATCTCGCGATACACCCCCTCGCGCTGCAGCTTCTTCTTGAGCGCGCGGAGAGCCTGTTCGACGTTGTTGTCGCGGACGATGATCTGCATAAACCTAAGCCACCTTTCGAAATCGAAATCGGGAGAGCCCGCGGTAGACCGGCGCGGGGTGCACCAAACGTAATACCAATGAAAATTGGGCCGAATCCGTTCCGGACCGACACGAACGAGGGGCCCGATAAGGGAATCGGGGGCGAAAGGCAAGGTTTTCCGGGCTGCGCGCCCTTTCCACCCTCGCCGCTCCCGTCTAAGGCCGCGCGGATGAACGCGCCATCTACCCTCGCCGCATCCGGTTACGTCGCCCTCGGCGGCGGGATCGGCGCCGTCCTGCGCTACCAGCTCGGGCGTGGCATGACTCACTGGCTCGGAGTGCAGGCGGTGACCTCGTTCCCGTGGGCGACGCTGGCGGCGAACGTCATCGGCAGCATGGCCATGGGCCTGCTCGCCGGGTTCCTCGCGCGCCACGGGCATGGGGGCGAGCATTGGCGCCTGTTCATCGGCGTCGGCGTTCTCGGCGGTTTCACCACCTTCTCCAGCTTCAGCCTCGAAATGATGCTGCTGATCGAGCGCGGACAGGCGGCGCAGGGTGTCCTCTATGCCGCCGTCTCGGTGCTCGCGGGCCTCAGCGCGCTCTACATCGGCCTCATAACCATGCGGGTCGCCGGATGACTTCCCCTGACAAGACCAAGGACGAGCGGGAAGTCCGCCAGTTCACGGTCGATGCGGACGACGACGGGATCCGACTCGACCGCTGGTTCAAGCGACACCTGCCGCAGGTCGGCTTCGCCATGGTCGGCAAGTGGGCGCGGACCGGGCAGATCCGCGTCGACGGCAAGCGGGTGAAGCCCGACGACCGGCTCGCCGCCGGTCAGGTGCTGCGCGTGCCGCCGGGCGGCGAGGCCGCGGCGGCCCGCCCGCGCAAGGTCATGCCGCTGACCGAAGAGCAGATCGCGCAGGCCGAGGCGATGGTGATCCGCGAGACCGATTCCGCGCTGGTGCTCAACAAGCCGCCGGGCCTCGCCACGCAGGGCGGGACCAAGACGCACAATCACGTCGACGGGCTGCTCGATGCCTATGCGGCCGAGGACGAACCGCGCCCGCGCCTCGTCCACCGGCTCGACAAGGACACCAGCGGCGTCCTCCTCATCGCCCGCACTCCGGGCAGCGCGGCTTTCTTTTCGAAACGCTTTTCCGGGCGCAGCGCCAAGAAGATCTACTGGGCGCTGGTCGTCGGCGTGCCCGAGATATCCGAAGGGACCATCGAGGCCCCTCTGGCCAAGCAGCCGGGCACCGGCGGCGAGAAGATGCATGTCGACATCGAAGGCGGGCAGCCGGCCAAGACCAAGTACCGCGTCGTCGACCGGGTCGGCACCAAGGCGGCGTGGCTCGAACTCGAGCCGCTCACCGGGCGCACCCACCAGCTGCGCGTCCACTGCGCCGCGATGGGCCATCCGATCGTCGGCGACGGCAAGTACGGCGGGCAGGACGCCTACCTGACCGGCTCGATCAGCCGCAAGATGCACCTCCATGCGCGCCGCCTGATCATCGACGTGCCGGCGGGCGACAAGCAGGTCTCCGGCAAGCTCGACGTCACCGCCGACCTGCCCGAGCACTTTGCCGCAAGCATGGAGCAGCTCGGGCTCAACCCCGGCATGAGCGACGCCGCCCCGGTGCGCGACGACCCGCCCCCGCGGACCAAGGGCGAGAAGAAGCAGGCCGCCCGCGCCCACGCCAAGCAATACCGCAAGGCCCGCCGCGGCGAACGCAGCTCGCGCCGTAACGCCGGGGGCAAGCCGAAGAAGCCGACGAAGAAGCGCTGATGCATCCCAACCCCGTATTCCGCAGCGACGACCGGGCGTTGCTCGAATCGCTGATCGACGAAATCGGCTTCGGCATGATCTTCGCGCAGACCCCGGACGGGCCGCGCGTGGCGCACGTCCCGATCGTCTCGACCGGCGACGGGGCGATCCGGTTTCATCTCTCGAACGGCAACGCGCTGGCGAAGCACATTGCCAGCGGCCCTGCGCTGGCCGTCATCAACGGGCCCGACGCCTACGTCAGCCCCCGCTGGTACCCGGCCAAGGGCGCAGTCCCGACCTGGAACTACGTCACGCTCGAACTCGAAGGCCCGGTCCGCAGGATGGAGAGCGAGGGGCTGGAGGCGCTGCTCGAAGCCATTGCCGAGCGCGAGGAGGGCCGCATCGCCGAGGGCGAAGCCTACACCTCTGCCGATGTCCCGCCCGAGCACTGGAGCAAGCTCATCCGCGCGATCACCGGTTTCGAACTGGAGGTCCGCGCCTGGCGTCCGACCTTCAAACTCAGCCAGAACAAGTCGGTGGAGGAGCGCAGCGCCGTCGCCGATGCGCTCGAGGCGCAGGGGTCACTGGCGCTCGCCTCGCTGATGCGGGGGCTCGCCAAGTGAGCGTGCGCCTCGCCGTGTTCGACTGCGACGGCACGCTGTCCGACGGACAGGGCGCCGTGTGCGGGGCGATGGCGCAGGCTTTCGGCGCCTGTGGCCTCGTCGCGCCGCCGAGCCACGAGATCCGCCGTATCGTCGGGCTGAGCCTGCCGGTCGCGGTGCGCCGGCTGACGCCCGATTCCGAGGCAGAGCAGGTCGACCGGCTGGTCGCGGCCTACAAGGAAGCGTTCTTTCTCGCCCGGACCGAGGGACGGGTGGCGGAACCGCTGTTCGACGGTGTTCCGGGCCTGCTTCAAACGCTTCATTCGCAAGGCTGGCAACTCGGCGTGGCCACCGGAAAGAGCGACCGGGGCCTCACCGGCCTGCTCGCGCTGCATGGGCTTGAGAACCTCTTCGCCACCCTGCAGACCGCCGACCGCCACCCCTCCAAACCGCACCCTTCGATGCTCGAAGCCGCCATGGCCGAGGCCGATGCCTTGCCCGCCGCCACGGTGATGATTGGGGACACCACCTTCGACATCGAGATGGCCCGCGCCGCCGGCGTGCGCGCGCTCGGCGTCGCCTGGGGCTACCACGCGCCCACCGAACTCATCGCCGCCGGAGCCGAGGACGTGGCCCGCGACGCCGCGCACCTTGAGGAGATGCTCCATGGCTAGCCGACCGCCGGACGATGTCGCCCGCAAACGCTGGCTGGCCATCCAGGCCGTGCGCCTTGGCGGCGGCGTCATGGTTGTCTTCGCGCTGGCAGCGCTGCGGGGAGTGGTGCCCTTCCCCGAGATCGCCGCCTACGTGATGCTCGTCGTCGGCCTCCTCGACGTGTTCCTCGTGCCGACGCTGCTGGCCCGCAAGTGGCGCAGCCCGCGGCCATGAAGCGCTTCTGGAAGGATGCTGCGGTCGAGCAGGTGGAAGGCGACTGGCGCGTCACGCTCGATGGGCGGCCGATCAAGACGCAGGGCGGCGGCGCGCAACTCGTCCCCTCTCGCGCGCTGGCCGAGGCGCTTGCGGCGGAGTGGGCCGCGCAGGGCGAGGAGATCGACCCTCGGGGCTTCGTGCTGCGCGACCTGACCGACTACGCCATCGACCGCATCGCCCCCGCGCCGGGCGAGACCGCGGACAAGCTGCTGCCCTACGCCGAGACCGACACGCTGTGCTACCGCGCCGATCCCGATGAGCCGCTCTACAAGCGCCAGGTCGAGCTTTGGGAGCCGCTGGTGACGGCGTTCGAGGCACGCCACGGCCTTCGGATGGAGCGGGTCAGCGGCGTGGTCCATCGCCCGCAACCGCCCGAAACGCTCGCCCGGCTTCGCAAAATCCTCGCCGGGCTGGATCCCTTCGCCCTGGCCGCGCTGGAGACGCTGACCACCATCGCCGCCTCGCTGACCGTCGGCCTCGCCGCGTTGGAGGACGGAGCCGACATCGACGCCCTGTTCACCGCCGCCAACTGCGAGGAAGACTGGCAGGCCGAGCTATGGGGCTGGGACTTCAACGCCGAGGAGCGCCGCAAGCTGCGGCTCGAAGCCTTTCAGCGTGCCGCGGAATTCGCCCGGCTGGCGCACGAGGCCTGACCGGGCGGATCGCTCGGCCACCGTGTGCTTGCATGAGCGAGCGAACCTTGCCGTCCCCCGTCAACCGGTTAAGGTCGGGACCGGGGGATATTCGATGAATTCTCGAAGACTACTCTTGCTGGTCTTGTCGGCCTGCATGGTCTCGTCCTTGGCGGGCGCGGCCCGGGCGCAGAACGATCCGGCTGCCACGCTCTCCGCCACCACCGCATCTGAGACGGCCTGGCAGACCTCGCTGTTCGAACCGCCACCAGATGCCCTGCCCCCCTCGCATAGCGTGGACGGAAAGCTGCACATCGCCGCCGAACCGGCCGACAGGCTCGAGGTGCTCCTCGACAAGTTCGGGTTCGTTTCGATGGTGCCGCAGACCCGCGAGCTGCCGGGGGCGAACGTCACCCTCGTCTCGAGCGGCTTCGAGGTCATTCCTGTCGAGCGGGGCCCCATCGTCGCAGGGCATCCGGCGTGGGACTGGATCTTCGAACCGGGGCGGGCCTGGGACCTTCCCAGCCATCCCGGCACGACGTTTGTCGCGCTGCCGTTCTCGCTGATGGAGTACGACGCCAACTGCCTGCATAACGGGCTGGCGCTGTTCGCAGTCGGCGACAGTGGCGAAACGACGCAACTGGCCTACCAGGTCGGTTCGGAGACCTGCCCCTACTTCCAGTTCGACATGTGGGGGCTGACCGGGGCGAAATTCGAACCCGGCCCAGTTGCGGCAAAGTCGCAGGTACTGGCGGCATACGAACGCGAGGTCGCCGCGCGCCTGCCGGTTCGTCCGATCTCGGACCTCGGTGCCATCGCCACCCGCTTCGCATCGCCCGACGATGTGAAGCCGGAGGCGCTGACGACATTCGGCTTCGTCCACGACGGCGTGCTCTACGCCGGAGCCTGCCCGACCCGGCATGGGCCCTATCCCTACTGTGACGTGCTCGACCTGCCGTCGTTTTCCTGGGCCAAGTCGATCGCCGGCGGGATCGGGCTGATGCGGCTCGAAGCGCTTTATCCCGGGGCGAAGGACGCCTTGCTCGTCGATTACGTTCCCGAGTGCGCAAACGCAGGGTGGGAAGGCGTCACCTTCG
This sequence comes from Croceibacterium salegens, assembly GCF_009827435.1. Taxonomy (GTDB): domain Bacteria; phylum Pseudomonadota; class Alphaproteobacteria; order Sphingomonadales; family Sphingomonadaceae; genus Croceibacterium_B; species Croceibacterium_B salegens. The sequence continues at coordinate 115,079 of NZ_WTYM01000021.1, forward strand.
AAAACCTGCTCGACATGGCGACCGGGCATTACAATTCCGCCGAACCCGATATCGACGAGGACGCGCAGCCGACCACCGACTTCCTGATTGCGAAAACCCACGCGGCCCATGTCGACCTCGCCTGCCGCAACTATCCGCGGCAGGAAGCGCCGGGCATCCGGACCGTCTACCACACCAGCGACACCTACCTGCTGGGCACGGCCATGAACGCCTTCCTCAAGGCGCACCGCGGTGCTGATGCCGACTCCTACCGGGACCTCGTGGTGCCGCTGCTAGAAGAGTTGGGCGCAAGTCCGGTGATGATGGAGACGCGCCGTTCGATCGACGCGGTCCGCCAGCCCTTCACGGGCTGGGGCCTCGTCCTGCACCGCAACGATGCCGCCCTTCTCGCCGGGTTCCTGCAGCGTGGGGGAACGATCGACGGGAAGCCGATGCTCGACAAGACTATGCTGGCCGAAGCGATGCAGCAGGTCCCGGCGAACGCGGGATTGCCGATCTACAACGCCAACTGGCGCTACCAGCACTCGCTGTGGGTCCGCAACGTGGGTAGCCAACTCGGCTGCGCGCACGACGTCTGGGTACCGTTCCTCTCAGGCGTCGGGGGCCTGAGCAACCTCATCCTGCCAAGCGGCGACGTCTATTTCCGCATCGGCGACGGATACGATTACAACTGGCTGGCGTCGGCCCTTGCGGCAAACGAGATCGCTTCGCTCTGCAATTAGGCCGGCCCGCCGCACTGCCCAGCACGGCGTTCGTTTTCGCGGGCGAACATCGCCCTGATGGTGTCGCCGTCGGAGGGTTCGCGGGCCAGCGTCTCGGGGTTCCACTGGCTGCGCTCCGTGGCGAAGAAGTCGCCGTCGTAAATGTGGATGCCGCCGGTAAAGCGCTGGAGCGGGTTGGACACCGAATGGATCGCGTCGACCGGCAGCGCGACCACGTCGCCTTCGAACAGGCAGGCGGCGCTGTGGGCCCTGAGGCCCTCGGGCTCGTCGCGCCAGAGGATGTTGTCCTCGCGGCCCGTGTAGATGCCGATCAGCGCGGCCATCTCGTGGTTGTGCGGCAGCAGGTTCATCTGCGGCGTCCAGTGCGCCGCGAAGATCGTCAGCGCGGGCGAGTGCAGCAGCACGTCGAACCCCGCGGAGGTCGGCTCACCCAGCCCATCGAGCACCGCGCGGTGATCGCTGACTGCTGCGGCGAGCACCTCCTGCACCGCCGCCATGCCGCCATCGCCATGGGCCGCCTGGCAGTCCTCAACGAACCGCTCGCGCTTGAATTTCCTCGCCTGGGGCACTGAGGCTCTCCCTTTTTCCGCGACCGCCAAGGCTGCCATGGCCGCACTGCCGGCGATGACGCTACGCCGCGTATATGCCACATTGGTCCGCATCGGCTCCACCGATACCCGGCGAATGCGGCGATTTTGGAACCCGGTACTAGCCGACCCAGTTGGCGACGTCGGCGGCGACCTTGTTCGCCGCTTCGTTGAGAGCCGCCCCGACCGGTTCGGCCTTGGGCGATACGCCGTCCACGACCGCTTCGAATCGGCGCGTCTGCACGCGGCCGTCCTTGGTCACCAACACCGCGTCGAAGCGCACCACCGCTGCGCTGCGCGAGGCGTCGTAGTCCATCGCGTCGAGTGTGCCCGAGAGCCTCGAGGAGGCGCTGAACTGGAGGTCGGTGCCGCTGACCAGCAGGTGGTTGCCCCGCGCGCGCAGGGTGTCGGCGAGCACCCGTTCGAACAGCTGCGAAGGCTTTTCGACCCACTGCGCGTCCTGGAGGTAGGCAAGCGAGGATCCTCCGGTGACCACCGGCACGCGAAGGACGTCGAGCTTCTGCGGCGCGGCAATGTCGAGCACCGCCAGCGCCGTGGCCGCGGTGCCGCTGGATTCGCTGCCCGCCGCGGTCTGCTGGGTAGCGGTCAGGTTGAGCAGCGAGGGCGGCGGCTTGGAGCCGGTGCTGATGCACCCGCTCAGCGACAGTGCGATGAGCGGCAGGAGGGCCATCCCGGCCCGGCGGGAAAGGGTCATCGCGTCTCGCCTCATGGTTTGTAGTCCGGCAACTTCTGGCCGCCGAGCACGCTGCCCGCGCCGTTCGCCTGGATCGATTCGGTCATTTGCCGCAGCGCCGCGGTGGTTTTGCGCAGGTCGCGCAGGGCCGCCTCGGCGGCGGGCAGGGTGCTCGAAGAGACTTGCCGCGCGGCGGGCTGCACGTCGGCCATCGTCGCGTTGAGCGCGTCGGCCGCCTGGCGCGCGGAGACCAGCGTGCGGCGCAACTCCTGCATGGTCGAGGCGCCGTCGCGGTTGAGCAACTGGTTGGTGCTGGCCAGCGTCTGGTCGAATTGCGCCAGCGTGGAGGTCGCCTGCGCCAGCGCGGCGTCGAGGTCGGTCAGCACCTGGTTGATCTTCGGGCTGGCGTCGGCGAGCTGCGCGGTCATGCGGTCGGTATTGGCGAGGATACCCTTGATCGAGCGCTGGTTCTCGGCGTCGAGCAGGTCGGTCAGCCGCTCGGTCAGCGTCGAAAGGTTGTCGAGCAGCTGCGGCGCACCGGCAAGGATCGCCCCGAGGCCGCCGGCCTTGGGCTGGATTTCGGGCACCCCGTCCCGCCCCATGCGGGTAATCGGCGGCTGCCCGGCGCGTGCGCCGTCGAGCTGGATCGTCGAAACCCCGGTAAAGCTGCCCAGCACGGTGGCGGTGGTGCCCTGCAGGATCGGCACGTCATCCTTCACGCTGATGCGCACCTGCACGAACTGCGGGTCCTTCTCCCACAGGTTCATGTCGTCGACCTTGCCCACCGGCACGCCGGCGAAGGTCACCGTGCTGCCTTCGGCGAGGCCTTCGACCGCCTGCGGGAAGAAGATGTCGTATTTCTTGCGGTCGCTGGTGCCCCAGCCCGCGATCCAGACGATGAACACGGCCAGCGCCGCGAGCAGCGCCAGGGTGACGATCCCGACCCAGACATGATTTGCGCGCGTTTCCATCTGCCGACCCTAATCCCCTGTATTATCCTGCTTGTCCATGCTCCTGGCGCGCTCCCCGCTCTCCTGCGCGGCGCGGCCGCGCGGACCGTTGAAGTATTCCTGGATCCACGGGTGATCGCTTTCGAGCAGCTCGGGAATCGTTCCCACGGCGATGACCTTGTGGTCGGCGAGCACCGCTACGCGGTCGCAGATCGCGTAGAGCGTGTCGAGGTCGTGAGTGATGAGGAACACCGTCAGGCCCAGCGTATCGGCCAGCTCGCGGGTCAGCTCGTCGAAGCGCGCGGCGCCGATCGGGTCGAGCCCGGCGGTCGGCTCGTCGAGGAACAACAGCTCGGGATCGAGCGCCAGCGCGCGAGCGAGCCCGGCGCGCTTCTTCATCCCGCCCGACAGCTCGGAGGGAAATTTCGCCGTCGCATCCTCGGGCAGGCCCGAGAGCACGACCTTGTAGCGCGCTATCTCGTGCATCAGTTCGGGATCGAGCTCGGGGTAGAACTGCTTGAGCGGAACTTCGACGTTTTCGCCCACGGTCAACGTCGAGAACAGCGCCCCGCCCTGGAACAGCACGCCCCAGCGGTTGCGCACGCCCACCGCCTCGTCGGGGTCGCCGTGGGTGATCTCGATGCCGAAAACCTCGATGTCGCCCTCGTCAGGAATCTGCAGGCCGATGATCGAGCGCATCAGCACCGACTTGCCGGTGCCCGAACCCCCGACAACGCCGAGGATTTCGCCGCGCCGCACCTTGAGGTCGAGATTGTCGTGCACGACCTGCTCGCCGAAAGTGTTGCGCAGGCCGGTGATGACCACCGGGAATTCGCCGTCGAATTCGGGCACGATGTCATCGCGCGCTTCGGCGATGACGTGGGCTTCGATTTCGTCCTCGCTCATGCCCAGCCGACCTCGGTGAAAAACACCGCGAAGAACGCGTCGAGCACGATGACCATGAAGATCGCCTGCACCACCGAGCGGGTGGTCCTGAGGCCGACTTCCTCGGAATTGCCCGAGACCTGCATGCCCTGGTAACAGCCGGTGACCGCCACGATCAGGCCGAACACCGGCGCCTTGATGGTTCCGACCCAGACGTCGTAAAGCGGCACCACTTCCTTGATCCGCTCGAGAAAGGTGAGGAACGGGATGCCGAGCGTGAGGTCGGCGACGAAGGCGCCGCCGATGATCCCGAGCACGCTCGAATAGAAGCCGAGCAGCGGCATCATCACCACCAGCGCCAGCACCCGCGGCACCACCAGCGCCTCCATCGGCGATACGCCGATCGTGCGCATGGCGTCGATTTCCTCGGTCAGCTTCATCGTGCCGATCTGCGCCGCGAAGGCCGAGCCCGAACGGCCGGCGATCATGATCGAGGTCATCAGCACACCGAGTTCGCGCAGGGTCAGGCGGCCGGTCAGGTTGATGGTGTAGATCTCCGCCCCGAACTGCCGCAGCTGCGCCGCGCCCTGCTGGGCGACGACAATGCCGATGAGGAAACTCATCAGCCCGATGATCGGCAGCGCGGTGACGCCGGTCAGCTCGAGCTGGCGGACGAAGGCCTTCATGCGGAACTGCGACGGGTGGCGAATGAGGTAGCCGATCGAAGTAAACAGCGCGCCGACGAAGCCGAGCATGTGCCGCCCGCCGATGGCCATTTCGATCACCAGCTTGCCGACGTGCTCGGGCACGCGGAATCTCAGCAGAGGGCGCCGGGGCTCGATGTCGGCGCTGCTCTCGGCTCCCTCGACCGCCTCGATCAGGCGCCTCGCCTTCTCGCTCGCCCCGGTAATCTCGGCTCCGCTGGCGCGGGAAAAGCGCAACACGGTCCACGCGCCGACGGTGTCGATATGGTCGACCTGCGAGAGGTCGATCTGGTCGACGCTGCCTTCGTGAACACGCAGCTTCTCGTCGAGCACGGCGATGCTGGCAATGAGCAGCGGGCCATGGAGCAGCAGCCTTGTGCCGCCATCGCCCTCCTCGATGGTGTAGTCCGCCCACTCGCGCATATCGTGCTGCTATGCGGGCAAAAGCGGCAGGCGGCAAGCGGATGGCGGCGGCAATCGGGGGGCTACGCGCGCCTTGCACACCCTTTCCGCCGCTGGCAAAGGCGCACCCGCATATGACGACAGAGCTCGACAAGACTTTCGACCCCGCCGCGATCGAGGCGAAGTGGTATTCCCATTGGGAAGAGACCGGCCAGTTCCGGCCCGAGCGGCCGGACGCCGAGCCCTTCACGCTGGTCAACCCGCCGCCCAACGTCACGGGCAGCCTGCACATCGGCCACGCGCTCGACAACACGCTGCAGGACGTGGTCGTGCGCTACGAGCGGCTGCGCGGCAAGGACGCGCTGTGGGTGGTCGGTACCGACCACGCCGGCATTGCCACGCAGATGGTAGTCGAGCGCGAACTGGAGAAATCGCAGGACAAGCGCACCAACTACTCGCGCGAGGACTTCGTCGCCAAGGTCTGGGAATGGAAGGCCGAGAGCGGCGGCACGATCACCCGCCAGCTGCGCCGCCTCGGCTGCTCGATGGACTGGAGCCGCGAGCAGTTCACGATGGACCCGCACTTCACCCGCGCGGTGGTGAAGGTCTTCGTCGACCTCTACAACCAGGGCCTGATCTACCGCGACAAGCGGCTGGTGAACTGGGACGTCAAGCTGCGCACCGCGATCTCCGACCTCGAGGTCGAAACACACGAGGTCAAGGGCAGCTTCTGGCACTTCCGCTATCCGCTGGCCGACGGCGTCACCACCGCGGACGGCAAGGATTATCTCCACGTCGCCACCACCCGGCCCGAGACGATGCTGGCCGACATGGCGGTCGCCGTGCACCCGGCCGACGAGCGCTATGCCAGCGTCATCGGCAAGGAGATCGTCCTGCCGCTGACCGGCCGTCGCATCGCCGTCATCGCCGACGAGCACGCCGATCCCGAACTGGGCAGCGGTGTGGTGAAGATCACCCCGGGGCACGACTTCAACGACTTCGAGGTCGGCAAGCGCGCCGGCTTCGCGGCGGGCGAGATGCTCAACATGCTCGATGCCGACGGCAATGTCTGCCAGACCTCCGACGGCTTGGTGCCGGCGGAATTCCTCGGCCTGCACCGCTTCCGCCGGGATGGCGTGGACGGTGCACGCGAGCTGGTGGTGCAGCGGCTCAAGGAAGCCGGCTTTCTCATCCCGCACGTCGACAAGGACGGCGAGGAGCACGACGCCGAGCCGCGCGTGATCGCCACCCCCTTCGGCGACCGCGGCGGCGTGGTGATCGAACCCTGGCTGACCGACCAGTGGTACGTCGACGCCGAAACGCTCGCCAAGGGTCCGATCGAGGCGGTGAAGACCGGCAAGATCGAGATCGTCCCCAAGAGCTGGGAAAAGACCTTCTTCAACTGGATGGAGAACATCCAGCCGTGGTGCGTCAGCCGCCAGCTGTGGTGGGGGCACCGGATTCCCGCTTGGTACGACGAGGAAGGCAACGTCTACGTCGCCGAGAGCGAGGAAGAGGCCTACGCGCAGGCCTGCGGCCATACGCTGACGCGCGACGAGGACGTCCTCGACACCTGGTTCTCCTCCGCGCTGTGGCCCTTCGCCACGCTCGGCTGGCCGGAGCAGAGCGAGCTGCTCGAACGCCATTACCCCAACGACCTGCTGATCTCCGGCTTCGACATCCTGTTCTTCTGGGATGCGCGGATGATGATGATGGGGATGCACAACACCGGGCAGATCCCCTGGCCGCGACTCTACCTGCATGGCCTCGTGCGCGCGCCCGACGGGCAGAAGATGTCCAAGTCGAAAGGCAACGTGGTCGATCCGCTCGGCCTGATCGACAAATACGGCGCCGACGCGCTGCGCTTCTTCATGGCGGCGATGGAAAGCCAGGGCCGCGACATCAAGATGGACGAGAAGCGGGTCGAGGGATACCGCAACTTCGCGACAAAGCTCTGGAATGCCACGCGTTTCTGCCAGGCCAACGGCATCGGCGCCTCGCAGTCGGTCGCCGCGCCCGAGGCGACGCTGGCGGTCAACAAGTGGATCGTCGGCGAGGTCGTGGAAACCCTCGCCGAACTCGACAAGGCGATGACCGACCTGCGCTTCGACGCCGCCGCCAACGCCGTCTACCACTTCGCGTGGGATACCTTCTGCGACTGGTATCTCGAACTCATCAAGGGCGCGATCGACGCGGAGACCAAGGCCGTCGCCGGGTGGGCGCTCGACCAGATCCTCGTCATGCTGCACCCGTTCATGCCCTTCATCACCGAAGAGCTGTGGCACGCACAGGGTGAGCGGCCCTACGACCTGATCGTGGCGAAGTGGCCGGAGCCCGAAGCGGCGGTCGACGCCGTGGCCAAGGCCGAGATCGACTGGCTGGTCGACCTCACCCGCTCTATCCGCACCGCGAAGAACGAACTCGGCATCGCGCCCGGCGCGAGGCTCGCGGCATGGCTGTCCGAGCCGACCGCACTGGCCCGCGCGGTGATGGCCGGCAACGCCGCCGCGCTCGAACGCCTCGCCCGCTTCTCCGCGATCAACATCGGCACGGCGCCGGAAGGTGCGGCAATGCAAGTCGGCGCGGGCAGCGACACCTTCGTCATTCCGCTCGGTGGGATTATCGACATCGAGGCCGAGAAGGCCCGTCTCGCCAAGGCGCTCGAGGCCTCGCGGAAGGAAGCGAAGTCGCTCGAAGGTCGGCTGTCCAACGCCAACTTCGTCGAGCGGGCCAAGCCCGAGGCGGTCGAGAAGGCGCGCGCCGACCACGCCCACCACACCGCCGAGGCGCAGCGGCTCGAAGCGGCACTGACGCGGCTGGGATAATTCCTCCCCCGGCGGGGGAGGAAAAAACTTTCCTACAGGGTGATGTTTCTGACAAGCGGGGCCGATGACCGCGCTTTCGCCCCTGTCCAGCACCCCGCAAGGTGACACTTCTTGCCGCAAGGTGACGGTTTCGGAGTTTTGCCCCAGGACACTGTCAGATGTGTCAACTGCGTGTGAGCTTTTCGCGGTGCGGCGATGGGCCTGATCCTTGCCACCGACGATACCGGTGAGGCGGAAATCTTTGCCTCGCTGCAGGGCGAAGGCCCCTCGCAGGGCAAGCCTTGCGCCTTCATCCGGCTGAGCCGCTGCAACCTCGCCTGCGTGTGGTGCGACACGCCCTACACCTGGCATTTCGAGGGCGACAACCGGCCGCACCGGGGCGGCGAGACGTATGACCGCAAGGCCAACCAGGTCTCGCTGACGCCCGAAGAGGCCGCCGCGCGGATCGCCGCGCTCGGCCAGCCGCGCCTCGTCGTGACGGGGGGTGAGCCATTGTTGCAGGCCCCGGCGCTGGCGAAGCTGCTGGCGCTGCTCCCCGACGTGCGCGTCGAAATCGAGACCAACGGCACCGTCGCCCCGACGCCCGCGCTCGACGCGCTCGTCGCGCAGTACAACGTCAGCCCCAAGCTCGCCCATTCCGGCAACCCGGCCGACCTCGCCCTGCCGCCCGAGCGCCTCACAGCATGGGCCGCCGAGCCGCGCGCGGCTCTCAAGTTCGTCGTCGCCGCACCAGAAGATGTCGAAGAAGTACTGGCGCTCGCCGATCGCTTTGCCATCCAGCGCGAGCGGGTCTGGCTGATGGCGGAAGGCACCGATGCGGCCACGCTCGACGGGCGTGAGCGCTGGCTCGGGCCGCTGTGTATCGAACACGGCTTCGCGATGAGCGACCGCCAGCACATCCGCCTGTTCGGCGACACGCGTGGGACCTGAATCAGCGGTGCGCGATCACCGCGAAGTAGCCGAGCACGCCGCGGTAACCGTCGAGGTATTCGGCGCGGTGACGCCGCGCCGCCTCGCGCAACTGCGCGGCATCGTCGGGCGCGCTCGAGGCAATGCGTTCGGCATGGCTTTCCGCGCCCGCGCACCAGGCGGTTTCGTAGTCCTCCCATTCCTGCTGGCTGCTGAGCGCGATCGATTCGACCCGCAGCCCGGCAGTCTCGATCGCCGCGAAAACCTGCGAGAGGTAGGGGATATCGCTCTCGGTCGCGCCGAGTGCGGCCAGCGCCGCGGGCGAGGGCCTCTCCTGCCAGAACCCGTCGGAGAACAGCAGCGCGCCGCCCGGCGCGAGCCGTTCCGCCAGCAGCCCGAGCGCGGACTGCGCCCCGCCGAGCGCGTGGCACGCGCCGTTGCACAGGATCGCGTCCCACCGCTCCTCGGCGGCAAGGAACTCCGCCGCCGGGGCCTCGACCAGCCGGACCGCAGGGCCGAGCCGCCCCTCCGCACGGGCCAAGGCCGGGGCCGAGAGGTCGACCCCGCACAGCGTCAGCTCCCGCCCGGACAGGCGCGCCAGCCATTCGCCCTCGCCGCACCCGACATCGAGCACCCGCGCGCCCCCCGGCAGGCCCAGCGCATCGATCAGGGCGGCAACCGTCGCATCGGACAGCGGACAGGCGATGGGATGCCCGGCGTGGGCGATGAGCGAGATTTCCTGGCGGGTCAGCGTCATGGCCCGCAACTAGTCGGGCATGGCGCCCAAGTCGAACCCTTGCTGCAATTGACTTTGTCTAACAGGTTGCACATCCAAGCCCACGGGCACGCGCTGGACGAAAGCAAAGCGAAACAGGGGATTCTATGAGCGAACAGCCTGGCGCAGGGCCGGCCAAGGGACCGGGCATGCCGATGCGCGGTGACCTTACACAGGGGCCGGTGTTGCCCACTTTGCTGATGTTCGCGGTGCCCACACTGCTGTCGAACATTCTGCAGTCGCTGAACGGCACGATCAATTCGATCTGGGTCGGGCGGCTGATCGGCGAGGCTGCGCTGGCCGCCACGGCCAACGCCAACATCATCATGTTCCTCGTCTCCAGTCTCGCCTTCGGGTTCGGCATGGCCGGCACGGTCAAGATCGGCCAACGCTTCGGCGCGCGAAATATCGCCGGCGCACGGCGCACGTTCGGCAGCGCGGTGGGATTCTCCGCCGGGCTGATGGTGGCGATTGCCGCGATCGGCTGGATCACCGCCCCGGCATTGCTCGACCTGCTGGAAACGCCGGGCGAAGCCTATGGCCTCGCGCTTACCTACCTGCGTCTGCTGTTCATCTCGATGCCCTTCATGATGGTTTCGATCATCCTGACGATGGGCCTGCGCGGTACCGGCGATGCCCGCACGCCGCTGATCTTCATGCTCGTGACGGTCGCCATCGACGCAGTGCTCAACCCGATGCTGATCACTGGCTTCGGCCCGTTCCCCGAACTCGGCATCGCCGGATCGGCGGGATCGACAATCGTTGCGAGCATGATCTCGTTCGTCGGCATGGTGATCTACACGTACGCCAAGGACCTGCCGCTGCGCCTGCGCGGGTCCGAACTCGCCTACTTGCGGCCGCACCGCGACGAACTCGGCTTCATCATCGCCAAGGGCCTGCCGATGGGCGCGCAGATGCTGGTCATGAGCGCGGCGGGCATCATCATCGTCGGACTGGTCAATCGCGAAGGCCTGCTGACCACCGCCGCCTATGGCGCGGCGATGCAGCTGTTCACCTACATCCAGATGCCCGCGATGGCGATCGGCGGAGCGGTTTCGGCCATGGCGGCGCAGTTCATCGGCGCCAGGAAATGGCAGGGGCTGGAAGGAATCAATCGCGCCGGCGTGATGGTCAACCTGCTGATGACCGGGGTGCTGACCGCGGTCCTGCTGGTGTTCGACCGCCCGGCGCTGGTGCTGTTCCTCGGCCCGGACAGCCCGGCGGTCGATACCGCGCGGCACATCCAGTTGCTGGCGAGCTGGAACTTCGTGCTGTTCGCTCCGGCGATGGTCTATTCGGCGACGATGCGTGCCGGCGGCGCGGTGTGGGTGCCGCTGGTGGTGCTGGCCATCTCGCTCTACCCGGTGCGGCTCGGCTTCTATTTCCTCGCCTACGATTCACTGGGCGGTGACGCGATCTGGTGGTCGTTCCCGGTCGGCGCCCTTGCCGGCCTGGTGCTGAGCTGGGCGGCCTACCGCTTCCTGCCGTGGCGCGACAAGGCGATTGCCGAGAGCGAGGCCGAAGCGCTCGAACAGGCCCACGCCGACGGCCAGCCGGCAGGCCGGATGATGCCCGAACTCTAGGCGCGCGGGGACGCGGGTACGGGAACTCCGTTGCCGGTCGCCATGCGCTTGACCAGCGCTGCATTGAGACCAGCCGGTTCGTGACTGCCGGCCAAGCAGGGCCGCGCGCCGTCAGGCAGGTGGTAACCGAGGTGTTCGAGGGAGTTCGTCTGCAACGGCTGCATGAAGCGCAGGCCGGCATGGCCACGGTGGCGCCAGACGATCTCGGCGTCGATCACTTGCAGGCCTCTTATCCTAAGGCGCATCATCGATCCTTCGGGCAGTCCGCCCTCGGGACAGGCCATCATGCAGCCCGAAGTAGAGATGTTGTGCAACCGCGCCGACCACGCCTGTCCGGACATCCGGCAATCGGCTTCAAGGTCGGTCGGAAAGCGGTAAGCCCGCCTCTGTTCTATTGTCGACACGTCAGCTCCCCCTGATGGCTGGATTAGGGGGAAAAACCCAAGCAGTGGTAAACCGCGCAGTGGTGCGAAATTAACCTTCCCCGGCCTCGCCGAAGTCCTCCTGTGGCACTGGCGTCCCGGCTTCCCCTGCCTGCCCGGTGCAGCCGTCCAGCAGGGCCTTCAGGTCCTGTCCCCACTTGCGCAGCGCCTGCGCGTTGGGGGCGAGGATCTGCAAGTCGTGCTTGGCGTCACCGTTGAATCTCTGCGCCACTGTGGGCGGCTCGGCGGGGATCTGCGCCTGATCGACGCAGACCGCAGGTTCCGGCGGAGGCAATGCCGGGAGCGCCACTTGAGCGGGCTCCTTCGGCGCGGTCGTGCACCCGGCCAACAGCAACCCTAGGATCGCCGCACTGCGAATCACAGTCCCTCCGCGTTTCGGATGGACCTGGGTGTCACGCAATTCGTTTCGCGGATCAACCGCTGGCGCAGGTCTTCCGCTTCGGCTTCGAGTTCCTCGGCCCGCTGCGCCTGCTCGACGATACGCTTGTCGAGATCGTCCTTGCGGACGTCGGTCGCCAGTTCGCGATTCGCGGCGCGGAATTCGACCGTGTTCAGCTGTAGCTTGGTCAGCGCGTGGGCCTGCTTTTCGTGCAGCAACTCGTCGCTGAGGTCGGAGCGCTCGCGGGCCTGGACCCGAACCTGCCACGACAGCACGGCGACAACCGCGAGCAACACGATGATCAGGCCTTCTCGCCAGCCCATCCGACGCAGCAGTGGGGCAATTTTACCACTGGGATTCATGGCAAGGTCCTCGTCAGCCAGCACGCGCAATTACCAGCGCAGCGGCGGTCGTGGCAACGGCAACTGCCGCAGCCACGCAACCGGAGGACTTACTTGCCTTGCGAACGCCAGCGCTGCACGGTGCGATAGACCGCTTCTTCCTCGCCGCCGGAACCGCGCCACAACTCGGTGAAGCTGGGGTCTTCGGACGCCGGGCGCTTGACCTCTTCGAGGTTGTCGAAGGCAACGCGGATCGGGATCGCCACACCTTCACCGCAGATGATGCACTCGCGGTTACGCAGCGCCGGGATGGAATCGAGGAAGCCGCGCGCGCCTTCGGGCATGGCGGCCTTCACGAAGGCCTGGTCGCGGTCGTTGTTGAGACGCATCGAGATGATGGTGCCGCACTGCGACAGCACGCCTTCGGCCAGGTCGGACGGGCGCTGCGTGATCAGGCCCAGCGAAATGCCATATTTACGGCCTTCCTTGGCGATACGGCTGAGGATGCGCCCGACGCTGGAGCCGTCGGCGTTCTTCTCGCTGGGCACGTAGCGGTGGGCTTCTTCGCAGACCAGCAGGATCGGCCGGGTCTTTTCCTCGCGGCCCCAGATGGCAAAGTCGAAGACCATGCGGCTGAGCACCGCGACCACCGTGCTGGTGATGTCCGATGGCACGCCCGACACGTCGATGATCGAGATCGGCTTGCCGCCGCCGGGCATGCGGAAGATCTTGCCGATGAATTCGGCCATGGTGTCGCCGACCAGCATCCCCGAGAACATGAACTGGTAGCGCGGATCGGCCTTGAGCTCGTCGACTTTGGACTTGATGCGCATGAACGGGGCGCTCGAAGTCGCCTTGTCGAGCTTGCCCATCTCGTCGGTGATGATCGTCGTCAGGTCGCTGAGCAGGTAGGGGATCGGCGAATCGACGGTGATCTTGCCGATCTGTTCGGCCATCCGGTTCTTGCCGCGCGCCTTGAGCAAACACTTGGCCAGAATGTCGGTGTCTTCCTGCCGGTCGTTGCCGGTCGAGGTAAGAAACACTTCGCAATGCTCCTCGAAGTTCATCAGCCAATACGGCATCTGCAGGTTGCTAACGTCGAAGATCGTGCCCGTCGTCTTGAACGCGGCGGAATATTCGCCGTGCGGGTCGATCATGACGATGTGGCCGTTGGGCGCGGATTCGCAGATCCGGTGCAGAATCAGCGCGGCGCTGGTCGACTTGCCGGTACCGGTCGAGCCGAGCAGCGCGAAGTGCTTGCCGAGCATGGCGTCGACGTAGATGCCGGCGCGGATGTCGGAAGTCGGATATACGGTGCCGACCTGAATCGCGTTGCGGCCGTCGGACGCGTAGATCTGCTTGAGGTCGGCGGTCGTCGCCGGATAGACCAGCGCCCCGGGGATCGGGTAGCGGGTGACACCGCGGCGGAAGCCGTGGATGCGGCCGGTGAGCTTTTCCTCGTCGCCCTCGCCCATGAAGTCGATGTTGGCGAGAATGCCTTCCGCGCGGCGGTCCTGCTTTTGGTTGCGAACGCTGGCGAGCAGCCAGCCGTCGTTGGTCTTGATCTTGATCTGGCTGCCGACCTGTCCGGCGAGCGAAATCGACGGGTCGCTGTCGCTCGAACACTCGGTGAGGCGCTGCAGGTCGAGGGCGATCATCGATCCCGAACCGGCAATCTCGAGCACAACTCCAATCGGCTTGCCGGCATTGTCCGCCGAGGCAACTCGCTTCGCGTCGGCTGCCGGCGCAGGTGCCGGGCGCGGCGCGGCCTGCGCTGTGCCCTGCGGCGCGGCTTGACCGTTTCCGCCCTCGAATTGGTGGCTCGTCATCTCGTTCATGTGTGTTGCCCGTCTCTGGTTTTTCCGCCTGCGGGCATAGCCATAGGCGGTTAAGATCAGGTCAACCGCCGAGCGGGGGTAGTCCTAGACCAGCGACGAGAGGCGTCCGGCGAGCCAGCCCATGAAGACCGAAAGGGCGACCGCAAGTATGCCGTAGGCGAAGCCCCAGTTGTCGGCGAAACCGGCCACGGCGCGCTCGAAGCCGACCTTTTTCACCTCGACGTCGGAAATCGCCGAAGCGACCACCCGACCGCGGTTGATGGCGAAGGTTTCGGCGGTGTAGCGCCCGGTCTGGACGTTGGAGGGCAGCGCGATGCGCGCCTGGTAGAGCACCTGCTCGCTGATCGCGACGCCCTTGGGGTCCTCTTCGTAGAGGCCCTGGCGCCTGCGCAGGTCGACCAGCCCGGCGGTGAAGCGCTGCTGTTCCGCCGGGTCGATGGAGCCCGAGGGGGAAAGCTGCAGGTAGTCGAGCCCGAGCTCGTAGATCGCCGCGGTGCGGGCATCGACGATCTCGTCGATCGGGTGCGAACTGGCGACGGCGAAGAAGGAGGGGGCGGAGCGGAAATCGGTGCTGTCGGCGTTGACCCAGATGCCGAGGATCTGCTGCTTCTCGCGCAGGACGATCGGCTGGGTCGGCCCCTTGAGGACTACCACGATGTCGTAGTCGCGCCCGGCGCGGCGGCCGTCGGGCTCGAGGATGGCGCCGTAGAGCAGCAGCTCGGTGCCGGTGAAGCCCTGCCGCACCTCGATGTCGTGCTGGCTGACCTCGGGCACGAGGATCGGGTCGCGCTGGGCGGTGAGCGCGAAGAAGGCAATGAGCGCCAGCGCGGCGCGCTTCACAGCGGCACCACCGAATAGACTTCGTCGGGCTTGTAGAGCAGGCCGAGGACCATCCGCGCCGCAATGACGAGGACGATCGCGGCGAGGACCAGGCGCAGAATCTCCGGCTTAAGGGTGAAGGCGATGCGGGTGCCGATCTGCGCCCCGGTGACCGATCCGATCAACAGCGTCCCGGCCAGCACGATATCGACCGCGTGGGTGGTCAAGGAATGCACCATGGTCGTCGCCATGGTCACGAACAGGGTGTTGAACAGGCTCGTGCCCACGACCACCCCGGCGCTCATGCCGAGGATGTAGAGCATGGCGGGAACGAGGATGAAGCCGCCGCCGACGCCCATCAGCATGGTCAGCACCCCCACGCCCATGCCGATCAGCAGCGGGGCGAGCGGCGAGATATACAAACCAGAGCGGTAGAACCGCCAGCGCAGCGGCAGGCTGGCGACGAGCGGGTGGTGCCGCCGCTTGGCCGCGCGGCGCGTGGTGCCGGTCTTCTTCACCCGCAGCGCCTGGATCGATTCCTTCGCCATCAGCCAGCCGATCGTGCCGAGCAGGACGACGTAGAGCAGGTTGATGACGGTATCGATCTGCCCGATCGCGGTCAGCAGGTTGAACAGCCCGGCGCCGATCAGCGAGCCGATCACGCCGCCCACGACCATCACCGCGCCCATCTGGTAGTCGACGCCGCCGCGCTTGTGATGCGCCAGAACGCCCGAAACGCTCGCCCCGGTGACCTGCGTGGCGGCGGAGGCTGCGGCGACGGTCGGCGGCACGCCGTAGAAGATCAGCAGCGGCGTCGTAAGGAACCCGCCGCCGACACCGAAAATGCCCGACAGCAGCCCGGTCAGCACGCCCAGCAGGACGATCACCAGCCCGTTCACGGCGAGGTTCGCGATGGGGAGGTAGACGTCCATGTCCCAGCCCTATCGCAGTGCGGCAAAGCTTGGAAGCGGAGCCCTCAGAAACCGGCAGAAAAGGTCAGCGCCGGACCGCTCGACGGGGCGGCGTCGCCGGCCACGCGGATGCGGTAGTCGACCGCGAGCCGCGAACGCACATCGCCGACCTTGAGGCTCACCGCGGCGCTCGGCCCGAGATCGAGCCGCGCCGCGCCTTCCTGCGCCCCGCCCCATGCGCCGACCCCGGCGCGCAGGTCCTCGCCCTCCGTCCCGAGCCGCGCCACGCGGCCATCGACCCTCGCCTGCCCGTCGACGAAGACGGTGGCGAAGTCGCCGCCGACCCACCCGGCCTGGGCGTAGCCCTCGGCGCGCAAGCCGTGCGGCAGGTCCTGCGCGGGCAGTTCGGTCACCGCGAAGGCCGCCGGACGAACCTCGCGCCCCGCGGCGGTATCGGTCACCCGCGCCTCGGCAGCGAAGCGCAGCGGCACGGCGGCAATCGGGCGGGCCGAGACCCCGGCGGCAAACTCGACCTGCCGCGGGCCTTCGACGGTGCGCGTGACGCGGGCATAGGCCTCGGGCCGCATTCCGGCCGCCGCGAGGCGATAGCGCAAGACCGCCCCGGCCTGGCTGCGGCCATAGCTCGCGGCCCCCGGCGCGACCGCGGTTCCCGAACCGTCGCGCCACAGCAGCCAGCCGTCGGCCGACCAGCGCGATGTCGCTACCCGCGCCGGAACCGACCCGAGCAGGGGCCGGTCGGCGCTAGGCGCAGCAGCGAGCGCGGCCCCGCTCGAAGCGTAGAACACGTTGGCCGAGGTCGGCAGCGTCAGCCGCGCGAACGCCGCCGCAAGCAGCACGTTGTGGCCCGACGCGGTGCGCACCCGGACCGGCGCAAAGTCCGCGTTCGAAGACCCGCGGCCCGGCGCAGGCTCTGCACCCGCAAACCCCAGCAGCGTTGGTGGGGCAAGGCCGGGTCCTGCCACTGCGGTCGTCGCGGCCATGGCCACGACACCCTCGCCGATCACTCCCGCCGCGGTTTCGGCGAACAGGCGCTGCGGCACGTTCACAACCACGGGAAACGGCGATTCCCACAGCATGACCCGGCCGATGGGCCACGAGCCGAGGATCGCGGCGAAGACCAGCAGCGGCTGGCCGCGCGTCGCCGGGCCGCTCAAGCCGCCTTCCCCGGGACGAGCAGCGAGTCAGGGTGGGCATGGTGGAAGGTCTTGTCCCAGCGCAGCTCGGCGCCGAGCAGCGTCTTCACATAGGCGAACAGCGCGCGCCGCCCGGCGAGGATGGCGATCACGTTGGCGTGCGGCAGCCGCAGCAGCGCCACCACCCCCTCGCGCGCACCGTATTCGCGGGCTGTGAAGGCGAAGCGCATTACCGAACGCCAGGCGAAGCTGGCGAGGCTGGCCCAGAGCAGGACCAGCAGCGTCGCGTCGGGCTGCCACGGTATCCCGAACCCGAGCTTGCCCGCCAGCCATGTGGCCTAGGAGAGCAGCAACACGACGTAGGCGCAGAACAGCACCAGCGCGGTGAGCGGCCCGCGCCGGTTGCGCAGCCGCATCCACGTCTCGACCGCGCCGCCCGACCAGCCGAGCCGGTCCCAGCTCTGCAGGGCGATGCCGTGAATCCAGCGCACCTTCTGCCGCACCGACAGCTCCAGCCGCGCCGGGAAGCAGGCCCGCGTCGCCACCAGCCGCCCGTCCTCGCCGCGCGCGCGCAGGAACAGCGAACGCCCGCCCGCCGCCTCGATACGCAGGCCGAGCTCGTAATCCTAGGTCAGCGATTCGACCGAGAACGGCGTCCCGCCCGGCATCGAGCGGGCGATGCGGCCGAGCACGTCGCGCGAAAAGGCGCAGCCGACGCCCGCCGCGGGCAGCGATGCGCCGAGCGCCTGCCGCACCACCAGCGCCTTGCCGTGCGATTCGGCGAATTCCTCGCAGTAATGGCTGCCGACGAAGCGCGAGGCCTGCTGCGGTTCGGGCAACACGGGGATCTGCACGAAGTCGGCGACATTCATCGCCGCGTCGAGCAGCGGCAGCGCCGCCGGATCGACCACGTCCTCGGCATCCTGCAGCACGACGAGGCGGAAGCGGAAGCCGCCCCGCTTTTCGTCGGTCTCGATCGCCTCATAGAGCCGGTTGAGGCAGTCTGCCTTGGTGGTCGGCCCGTCACGGTCGTGCGGCATTATGTAGCAAACGCACCAATGCGTAGGTTTTTGCCTGCGCTTGTTGTGGCGAGTGTCATCGTTTGTGGGACAATCCCCTCAATCGCCGAAGGTCGAGACAGTTATTTGCTCGATCACAAGATCGTCGGCCGACAGGTCATAGGGGGCGCCCTTCTCGAAAGTCGCATCGGTTCGCCAATGCTCGCCGAGTTGAGCGACATAATAGGCCTTGTCCGTCCTGAGCCAGCGGTCCTCGGTCACAGAACTTTTGTAGAAGGCCGAAACCACAAACAGGGGAACGGCATATTCTCGCCCCGGTGGTTTTCGCCACTTTATGGAATCTATAGCCTGGAGGCTCCAATAGGGCATGTGGAGGCTGTCGTAAGGCAGCACCAAGCTTCGAGTGGGATTCTCCCTCGGCCGAAACTCGTCCCAAATCCCATGATGGATGTTGGGCTGCGTTCCATCGGACCACGTCAATTTGAAATAGAGCTGGAAATCCGTCGCGGGAAGCTGGCCGAAGTTCTTGCAATAGACATCAAGCTCCACGCGGATGGCCTTATCTACCAACTTGAGAAGCCGCGGCTTAACGTCGATGCCAATCCATGGGCGCTGGGATTGCTCCGTGATCTCATTTTGCCGCAACATCGCCTTGGTAGCGTCGCCCGTGTCCACCAAGGCTTCGCGAGTGGCAATCAGGGTGCCACGAACATACCAAAGGGCCCAAAGGGTCAGGCCCGCAGTGATCGCGCTTATTACGAACATGGCAAAGGCCCAGAGCGACATATCCCGCTGGGCATTCAAATCCTGTTGGGCGCGATAAGCATCGCGGGCGGCGCGGCTTTGTTCAACAAAGCATTCCGCGAGCAGAGTGCCGCTTCTACCGGGGCAGATAGCCCGCTGGTCCCTCTCGGCTTCTTGCTGATATGCGGCGGCGCTTTGGCTGTTACGCTCGCCATAGCGGCCCCATGAAAAGGCCAGCACGCCTATCACAAAGCAAGAAAGTATGATCGCGGCAAGAACGCCTAGGCCTTGGTCTAGAGGCGTATCTCGTTCGCTCCGATTGCCGTAAGACATTGTATCAGAAAGACCGCCGTGAATTTGCCCCGGCTGATCTTGTTCCTGATATTAGGCTCAGAGTCCATGACGCCTATGCCCGTAAGCTTCCCGACCAAATCGGCATAGGTCACGTTTCGCCGCTTTAGCTCGGCTTTCAGGAGGCCCTTAACCCGGCTCTCCCACTCTTTGTCCTGCACTACCATTGCAACGCTCCGTGATGTGAAATGTCATCATACGCGATGCTTTTATCCTTGACAAGAGTGCGTAATATCATCATAACAAGTGCATAAGCACTGGAAACGATGACATGGCGCAACACTTTCTCCTCTCCGCAAAGGCTCGCACCGTCTCCCTCAAGACGGTTTTCCGTATGGGTGAGGACGAAGCTTACGGTCTGTTCTGCGAAATGCGCTGGCCGGATACCGATGGCGAGCCTGTTTGCCCGCGTTGCGGCTGCGTTGAAGCCTATGGCATCTCCACCCGCCGCAAGTTCAAGTGCGTTGCCTGCCACCACCAGTTCAGCGTCACCAGCGGCACGATCTTTGCCTCGCGCAAGCTGTCTTTCACTGATCTGCTCGCCGCCATTGCGATCTTCGTGAATGGCGCGAAGGGCATCGCCGCGCTGCAACTGTCGCGCGATCTGGACGTGCAATACAAGACTGCCTTCGTACTCACGCACAAGCTGCGCGAAGCGATGGCGCGCGAGGATATGGCGCAGCAGCTTGAGGGCGAAGTCGAATTGGATGGCGCGTATTTCGGCGGCTATGTGAAGCCCGCCAACAACAAGGACAATCGCCGCGACCGTCGCCTTCGCATCAACCAGTCAGGCAAGCGCCAAGTCGTTGTCGTGGGCCGTGAGCGTAACGGCGAAAGCATCACTGTCGTTGCCCGCAACGAAGCGAAGGGCGGGCAGATCATCGCCGCTCGCATCCACCATATGTCCACGGTCCACGCGGACGAGGCTTCGCACTGGGATGTTCTCCATGCCCGTTTCGACACGCACCGCATCAACCACCAGCTTTCGTACTCGGACGGCTATGCCTGCACCAATCAGGCGGAAAGCTTCTTCTCGCGGCTGCGCCGGATGGAAGTCGGAACGCACCACCATATCGCGGGACCGTATCTCGCCAGCTATGCGGCGGAAGCTTCATGGCGCGAGGATAACCGCCGGATGGATAACGGCTCGCAGGCAATGACGCTCACCGCCGCCGCGATGGAAGCGCCTGTCAGCCGGTCATGGAAGGGTTATTGGCAGCGGGCAGCAGCTTAGGCGTCAATGAGGTGTTCCTCGAATGCCTCTATGATATCCGCCTCTTCGAGATGGCCCGCCGCAAACTCCAAAATTAGTGGCCCCAGATCTCTATCGGGTATGCTGATGTCGTACCCATTGTTGATAAGCAGGGCGCGTGCGGCGACGAGCGCCGTGCGCTTGTTGCCATCGATGAACGGATGATTCTGCACGATTCCGGACAATATCGAGACGGCCAGTACGACGATGTTTTCTTCTTCGCCGTAATTCCACAAATTGTACGGACGCGCACAAGCGCTCTCAAGCTCATTGGGCTTGAGCACCCCGTGTTCATCTCCGGTATCAGCAACAATATCGACGTTTACGTCGACTAAGCTCCCCACCGTAAGCCAGTTTGGTTCACTCAGCGAGCAGCGCCATCGTTTTAGGGAAGCGCTTCATGGTGTCGCGATAAACATCCTTGATGTCCACCCGTTCAGCACGCGGCTTCGCGATTGGAGCGCGTCGCTCGTGCGTCTTTTCGACGTACTTCAGCATTGTCTGTGCTCCCTTCATATTGGCGATATATGTGGTTTTCTACGTTGTGGTCAACGCATTCAGTCATGCGATGTTTCTGCTGCTGTGATGTTTCCACGTTCGCGGTGAAGATATCGCTAACTGATTAGTGGTGTAGCGATGGTGTACGCGCACTTAATGTGGGGTACACTCACTCCCGTTCCGCCAACCTCCCTCAAGCTGTGCGTCGGGCCGCGTAATCTTCCACGCCAGCAACGCGCCCTTCCCAGCCTTCCGGTTCGCCACGACGCCCTTGCGCTGCAATCGCTTCAAGGCATGGCCGACGCGCTTGCGGGTTAACACGCGCAACTCACGGTCGCTGTCATTCATGCGCCGCTGCACCATGACCTTCACCGCCAGTTCGTCGGTTGTCTGCCAGCGCTGCGTTCCTCGCAGCATTTCCAAGAGCGAGCGCTGAAACTCGCCGCGAAAGGCAGCGTTCGGCGGTGGCAGTGCTTTGACGGGCAAGTCCTGAAAATCAATCTCAGGGTCAAACAGGCGGATGGCGCAATCGAGATGGTCCAGATCGGCAACGAGCCGTGCCGCTTCCTCGTGGATGGCCTGTATACGCCCGGCTATCTCCGCGCGCTTCTTGATTAGGCCGTTGAGAACCGGGCTTGTCATCGTGCGCGATACATAGGGCATAACGCACGGTGGCATCTATCCCCGTGTTGGTGCGTTTGCTACATAATGCCGCGGTCGTGGATCACCAGCCGCACCCGCCGGTCGCCGCGCGCGCCGTCCATCACCGCCAGCACCGTGCGACGGTCGTTGCGATAGCAGCCGACGTAGATGCGCAGGCCGTCCTGCGGCCAGGCGGCGAGCGCGTGGCGGATCGTCGCCGCGATGATGCCGTCCTCGCGCCACGCCGGGATCAGCATCGCCGCCCTTCCGGCGAGCGCGCGCCCCTCGTGCTCGTCACGTTCGATCGGCACGGTTCGCACCCGTCCGGTCAGGCGCAACCAGGCCCAGGCCAGGTCCACCGCCAGTTCGTCGATTGCCCCAATTACGAAAAATGCCGCTGCAAAAAACAGCAACTCGCGCTCGGCAAGCACGAGCCAATGCAGCGGAGTCCAAGACTCCAACATAAGGTGCGACCCCCAATGTGCCCCTAGGGGAAGCTACCTAATTTGCCGGGAAAGGCAAACTCTTCCGTAACTTCGCAACTTTCGTGACAGCCAGTATCCGGTTTTGCTTGAACCCGCAGCCTGCATGCGAAAGGCTGGCGCATCATGACCGAGACCAGCATCCTGGCCCAGGCCACCCGCCCGTTCCGCGCCCTGTTCGAAAGCGATGCCAAGGAAGGCTTGCTGCTGATCGTGGTGGCCGTCGCCGCAATGATCGCCGCCAACACGGCGCTGGCCGGGCCCTATCACGACCTGTTCCACAGCACGTTCACGTGGGGGCCGATCCCCAAGCTGAACACGCTGCACCTGTGGATCAACGATGCGGTGATGGCGGTGTTCTTCTTCGTCGTCGGGCTGGAGGTGAAGCGCGAGCTGATGGCGGGCGACCTGTCGGACCCGCAGACGCTGCGCCTGCCGGTCATGGCCGCCTTCGCGGGAATGGCGCTTCCTGCCTTGATCTACATCCTCGTGGTCGGCGAGGACCCGGTGCTCGACCGCGGCTGGGCCATTCCGGCGGCGACCGACATCGCCTTCGCCATGGGGGTCATCGGCCTGCTCGGCAAGCGCGTGCCGCAATCGGCGCGGCTGTTCCTGCTGACGGTGGCCATCGTCGACGACATCGGTGCGGTGCTGATCATCGCCTTCTTCTTCACCGCCAAGATCAAGCTGCTCTGGCTGTTCGCCTCGATCGCCGCCTTCGCGGGGCTGGTTCTGCTCAACTGGCTGCACGTGGGCAAGCGCCGGGCCTACATTGCGCTGGCAATCGTGCTGTGGTTCTGCGTGCTTCATTCGGGCGTCCACGCCACCATCGCCGGGGTGCTCGCCGCCTTCACCATCCCGATGAAGAAGGACGACGGGGAGCCGCTGCTGCTTAACCTCGAACACGCCCTCGTCGGTTGGAACGCCTACCTAGTGGTGCCGCTGTTCGGGTTCGCCAACGCCGGGGTCGACCTTCGCGGTCTCGGGATCGGCGCGCTGTTCGCCCCGCTGCCGCTGGCCATCGCCGCGGGGCTGGTGATCGGCAAGCAGGCCGGGGTCTTCGGCGCGGTCGTGCTGGCGGAAAACCTCGGCATCGCGCGGCGACCAGAGGGGACCACGTGGATGCAGGTCTGGGGCCTGTCGGCGCTGTGCGGAATCGGCTTCACCATGAGCCTGTTCATCGGCACGATGGCCTTCACCGGATACGACGCGCTCTACGAGCAGGCGAAGCTCGGCGTGCTGACCGGCACCTTCACCTCGCTGGTGCTTGGCTATGTGATCCTGTTGCTGGCGCCGCAAGGAAAGACCGAAGCGGACTAAACCAAGGCGGCGTGGCCGATAACTTCCTGCTGCAGGATGTAGACCGCGGCCCCGGCAAGGTAGCCGACCAGCGCGAGCAGGCTGAAGCGCTTGAGGTACCAGATGAAGTCGATCCGCTCGAGGCCCATGGCGGCCACGCCCGCCGCCGAACCGATAATCAGGATCGAGCCGCCCGTCCCGGCGCAGTAGGCGAGGAATTCCCACAGGAAGCTGTCGGTCGGGTGGACGTCCATCGAGTACATTCCCATCGCGCCGGCGACCATCGGCACGTTGTCGACCACGGCGCTGACGAAGCCGATGGCGATGACGATCAGGTCAAGCCGCCCGAACACCTGGTCGAGCCAGTCGGCCAGCCAATGGAGCACGCCTGAATGTTCGAGCGTGGCGACGGCGAGCAGGATGCCGATGAAGAAGGTGATCGCGCTCATGTCGATCCGCGCCAGCGCGTGGGCGATGGTGACGTGCTTGCGCTCGCCATAGGGCTTTTCCATGTGCACGCGGTCGGCCAGCGCCCAGAGGATGCCGAGGCCGAACAACATGCCGAGAAACGGCGGCAGGTGGGTCACCGTCTTGAACACCGGGACCGAGACCAGCGCGAGCAGGCCGGCGGTGAAGATCAGGTTGCGTTCGAACGGCGGGATCTCGCGCGTGCCTTCTTCCGCTGGCGACTTTTCGGGGGCGAGGATGGGCTTGCCGCGCAGGCCGTAGGCGACGATCGCGAGGGGGACCGCCATGTTGACCAGCGAAGGCAGGATCAGCTTGCCGATTATCGCGGTGGTCGTCACCTGCCCGCCGATCCACAGCATCGTCGTCGTCACGTCGCCCATCGGCGACCAGGCGCCGCCGGCGTTGGCGGCGATCACAATCATGCCGGCAAAGAGCAGGCGATCGGAGCGATCGGCGAGCAGGCGCTTGCACAGCGAGATCATCACGATCGTCGTCGTCAGGTTGTCGAGGATCGCGCTGAGGAAGAAGGTCACCACGCAGATAAACATCATCAGCGTGGCCAGCGTGCTGGCGCGCAACCGGCTGGTGATGACCGCAAAACCGTCGTGCGCGTCGATCACTTCGACGATGGTCATGGCCCCGAGCAGGAAGAAGGCGATCTGCGCGGTTTCGACAAGCGAGGTGTTGAGCTCCTCGTCGACGATCTCGGGCAAGCCGGTCGCCATGGCGTAGATCGTCCACAGCAGCCCGGCGCCGATCAGCGCCGCGGCGGACTTGTTGACCTTGAGCGGTTCTTCCAGCGCGATGGCGGTGTAGGCGAGGACGAAGACGGTAACGAGCAGGGCAGTCATGCCCACCCCTGTGGCAAATTCGCGGAGCCGATGCGAGGGAAACCGGGCGCTGGGCCCGGATAAGACCTTATCGGATCACCAGCTTCCGGTGTTTTCCATGCTCGCCCAGGGTTCCTGAGGTTCGAGGTGGCCGTCCTGCAGCAGTTCGACCGAGATGCCGTCGGGCGAGCGGACGAAGGCCATGTGGCCGTCGCGCGGGGGCCGGTTGATGGTCACCCCGGCGTCGGCCAGCCGCTGGCAGGTCTCGTAGATGTTCTCCACGCGGTAGGCGAGGTGGCCGAAGTTGCGGCCGCCGCCGTATTCCTCGGGCGCGCTGCCGTCCTCGGGCGGCCAGTTGTAGGTCAGCTCGACCTCGGCGACGTCCTTCTGCCCGGGCGCGGCCATGAAGATCAGCGTGAAGCGGCCCTTCACGCTCTCCATCCGCCGGACCTCCTCGAGGCCGAGGAGCTTGAAGAAGCTCACGGTGGCGTCGGGGTCGGCGACGCGGATCATGGAATGGAGGTATTTCACCATGGCGAGGGTCCTTCGTTCAAAATCGGTTCATCGACAAAATTGCACAACTCGTCGCACAGTTCGTCCGATTGCCGGATGTACTTCATCAGGGAGACTAGCGATGCCCACCCCCTCAGATCAAGCGCCAGAAACCTCCACCAACCGCCTCGGCTTCCTGCGAAACGGCGCGACCCAGCGCTGGCTCGGCACCGCCGCGATCCTCTCCGTCGGCATGATCGCCGGCGGCTACCTGCTCGGCGACGGCCTGCTCCGCGCCAAGGAGGCGGACCGCTCGGTCACCGTCCGCGGCCTGGCCGAGCGCGACGTCACCGCCGACCTCGCGACCTGGACGCTGAGCTATTCCTCGACCAGCACCGACCTCGGCCAGGCGCAGGCCAAGTTGCAGGCCGACACGCGGGCCATCGCTGCGTTCTTCAACGGACTGGGCTTTCCCGCCGACGCCGTGCAGCCCACCGGCGCCAACGTCTCGAGCTATACCGGCGACAACGGCGTGACGCGCTACACCGTGCGCCAGCGCATGACCCTGCGCAGCAACGACATCGATCGCGCGCAGAAGGCCGTGGCGAAGCAATTCGACCTGATCGACCGCGGAGTCCTCCTCGAGGAAGGTTCGGCGATTTCGTATACCTTCACCAAGCTCAACGACATCAAGCCGGAGATGGTGGCAGAGGCTACCAAGGATGCGCGCGCGTCGGCCGAACAGTTCGCCCAGGACAGCGGCGCCTCAGTCGGTTCGATCAAGGATGCGACGCAGGGCTATTTCACGATTGAATCGCGCGACGGGGAAAGCGGCGGCTGGGGCGCCGCGGACACGCCTTACAAGAAGGTCCGGGTGGTCACCACGGTCGACTTCTCGCTCGGTTAGGCCGACGAAAAAGGACCCGCCCCGCGTGAGCGGGACGGGTCCAATCGTTCGCCGGTAATGCGATCAGAATTCGACCGAAAGCGTACCCACGATGGCGTCGTCGGTGAAGCCGTTGATCGAAGGACCTTCGACGCCGACATACGACACACCGACCGACAGCGCACCGAGCACGGTCGCGCTGGCACCGATCGACCAGTCGAGACCGGAGTCGTCGAGCGTGCCCGCCAGGAACGGCGGCGCGAGAACGCCGTCGGTGTAGCCGAGGTGCGCCGAGAGGCTGATCGGGGTTTCGGGAATCGCCACACCGAAGTCGGTGTAGATGTAGAGGTTGTCGTCGCTGCCCAGCGAATCCTGGCTCCAGGCGTAGGCGACACCGACGGTCGCATCGACCGGGCCGAGCGTCGTGCTGAGCGAGGCATAGGGCTCGAAGTAGTCGAGATCGAGACCGCCGACACCACCCGGATAGTAGTAATACAGCAGGCCGACATCGATCGCGAGACCTTCGGTCACATCGCCGCTCCAGCCACCGTAGATGTCGATTTCGGTCGAGCCATAAAGACCACCCTCGATCGAGGAGCCCCAGGTGCCGATGTAGAAGCCGCTATCGTGAGCGACATCGATACCGCCCTGGATGGCAGCATCGCCGCCCGAGAGCGACACACCGCGGAAACGGTAATCGGTGACGACCGCAGCGTTGCCCGAAACCGAGAAGCCGCTGGTGTCTTCTTCCTGCGCCATGGCAGGGGTGGCAACAAGTGCCGCGCCGGCGAGCGCGGTAGCGGCGAAAAGGCCGCGGATGGACGTAAGCATTGGCAATTTCCTCAATTGCTGATGTGAAACTATGCTTCGTCCCTACCTGCGAATTCGCACGGCCTGCCTCGTTTGGATGGACATGGCTTCATGCGAATGCAGCAATAAACTGCACAGCGGTGCTGCATCGCACAAGAGAAAGTTGCGCGCGTCGCTATTGGTTATAGCAATGTGTGTCCAATCGGCATCACATTAACGCCACGGCAAGTTGCTCGGGCACATGCGGTAGCCAAAAGAGTTCCACTGTTGCACTGCAATGCGAAAGACCTACATCCCCGACGCCAAGCCGATATGTTGAAAGCAATTCGCCATCTTTTCGCCCGCGATGAAGAACGACCCGCGGCAGGTGTGCCCGCGGGTCAGCGGGTCTATGCCGTAGGAGACCTGCACGGGCGGCTCGACCTGTTCGATGCGCTGATCGATGCGATCGAAGCAGACGATGCCGCAGCAGGGCCGGCGGATACGACTGTCGTCCTTCTCGGCGACCTCGTCGATCGCGGGCCCGACAGTGCCGGGGTCGTCGCAAGGGCGCGCGACTGGCAGCGTCAGCGCAAGGTCCGCATCCTGACCGGCAATCACGAGGAAATGTTCCTCAAGAGCTTCAGCGACCGCGACATGCTGCGGCACTTCCTGCGCTATGGCGGACGCGAGACGGTGCTCAGCTACGGCATCGATCGCCACGTCTACAACGCCGCCGAGATCGAGGACGTGCAGTCGATGATGAACGCCTGCGTGCCGCAGGAAGACCGCGATTTCATCGATGGCTTTGAGGACATGATCGCGATCGGCGACTATCTGTTCGTCCATGCCGGGATCCTTCCCGAGACACCCTTCGAGGAACAGGAACGCAAGTACCTGCGCTGGATTCGCGAACCGTTCCTGTCGCACGCCGCGCCGCACGGTGCGGTCGTAGTCCACGGCCACACGATCTTCGATGAGCCCGACGACCGTGGCAACCGCATCGGCATTGATACCGGCGCCTATTGCAACGGTCGCCTGACCGCGCTCGTCCTTGAAGGCAAGGATCGTCGCTATCTCGAAGCGATCGAACTCGACGGGGCGATTACCGCCACGCCGCGCGACCTCGCCGCCTGATCCGTCGGGAAAAGTGCCAGGGGACCTGTAAGCCGGGTTCTGTCCCACGGGCGGTATCTCGAAAGACCCACGCCGCAGGGGCAGCCATTCATCTCGGCCGCATGTTGCCATGCGGCTCCAGCAACCAACCCGGGCCTCTCGGGACGAAACACCCCTGCTTTTGACAGCACGAGACCCCTATTCGGTCTTGCTCCAGGTGGGGTTTGCCTTGCGACGTCCGTTACCGGCCGCCCGGTGCGCTGTTACCGCACCCTTTCACCCTTGCCTGTGCCCTTCAGGGGCCATCGGCGGTATACTCTCTGTGGCACTTTCCCTCGGCTCGCGTCCGAAGATACTCACCGGGCGGGCGTTACCCGCCACCTTCGTTTCGCGGAGCCCGGACTTTCCTCGGCGTAGCAAGCTACGACGCGGCTGCCCGGTCCCCTGGCACGCGGCTACCTAGTGCGTCCCTGGTCGCGATCCAAGAGCAATTGGAACAGGATCGCGCGAATCTGTCCGTCGACCTGCCCATCGATCTTGTGCGGTCTCCAGCGCCGCTGGAACGCTTCGACCGCCTTGTGCCCATCGGAAATGTCATATCCGAAGCGCTCGAGCGCGAGATAGAAGGCGCCGTCATTGTCGAACGGATCGCCCAGTTCGAGCTTCTCCGGACGCGGCAGGGCAAGCCGGTATTCCGCCAGCCGCTCCCATGGAAAGAGCTCGCCCGGATCGAGCTTGCGCGTCGGGGCAATGTCGGAATGGCCGACGACATTGGCGCGCGGGATGTCGTGGTACTTCACGATTCGGTGAAGCAGTGGGACCAGCGCCTCGATCTGCGCCTCGGGAAACGGGCGATAGCCGTTGGTATGGCCGGGGTTCTGCAATTCGATCCCGATCGAACGGCTGTTCACGTTGGAATGCCCGCGCCAGTAGCTCACGCCTGCGTGCCAGGCGCGCTTGTCCTCTGCCACCAGCCGGACGACCTCCCCCACTTCGGTGATCAGGTAGTGTGCACTGACTTCGGCCTCGGGATCGCACATGCGCTCGATCGCCGCTTCGGGCGTGAGCATGTCGGTATAATGCAGCACGACCATCGAGACCGGCTCGTCGCCGCGCTCGTTCCAGTTGGGCGAGGGAACTTCGCGGTGGACCAGTTCTTCAGCCATGTCCGCTCGCCCTCCTTTCCGGCCACGTTAGACGTCGGGCAGGATCGCCCCCATGACCAGCGCCTCGTCGCTGAGGGCATACTGGACACCGCCGCCGCAACGATCGGCGATGAGACGGATCATGTGTGCCGGCGCGGTGCGTCCCGACAAGGCCTCAGGCGGAAGCGAGCCGTCGAGCGCCATACCGATCGACTTGTCGAAGGCGATCTTGTCGCCTGCCGCCCTGACGGCGATCTCGGTCGCCCCGTCGCGCTTCTCGGCGCCGACGTCGAGCTGACCGCCGCGCGGCAGCGAATCGATGCCGATGGCGGCGAGATTCAGCAGGACCTTAACCGCGGGCTTGGGCAGTTCCGGATCGCCGACCGCCCATTGCAGCGCGATGCGCCCGTTGTCGCCGACGAGGCCCTGGACCAGGTCGCGCGGTTCCTGGGTAGGAACGGCATCGCCGAACCCGCCCGCAGCACCGTAGGCGAGGCGGAAGAACTTCAGCTTGTCGGCGCTGATCCTGGCGCTCTGTTCGAGCAGCTCCATGCAGCGCTGGCGCATTTCCGGGTCGCGTTCGTCGCGCAGCAATTCGATCCCGTTGCTGAGGGCACCGACCGGACTGAGCATGTCGTGGCAGAGGCGGGAACAGAGAAGCGAAGCGAGGTCGACCGTTTCTGGCATTCGATACCCCTAGCGATTGTGTACTCCGGTTGGAAGCTCGTCGAAGCCTCCGTCCCCCGCACGCCAGAATCGGACTGTCCCGTTGGCGACGATTGCCCAGACTTTTCCGTCGTTTTCCGCACCGGCGATATCGGCTGGCGAGGGTTCCGCTCCCCCGGTGGGATGCGAATGGTAGTAACCGATTACTTCCGGACCACCCGACCGTGCTGCGCGGTGGGCGTCGATCAGGGCCTGCGGGTCGATCTCGAAATGGGTGGCCGGATCGGGGTGGACGTTTTGCGCCAGAACGACTGCCTCGATGTGCCCTCTGTGACCCAGCAACAGTCCGCACGCTTCGTTCGGGGCCGCTGCCTTCGCCTCGGCCAGCAATCGCTCGAACGCGCCCCTTGTCACCTCGATGTTCGCCACCCATTTCCACTAGCATGGGGGACGGGGAAATCATCACCGGAACGCTGCCGGGCGGGTCGAGGCTCGACAAGGCATTGGCCGATGTTGCCGGCCTGTCGCGCGCGCGCATCCAGGCGCTGATCGCGGAAGGAGCCGTCTCGGTGGGCGGCGTTCCGGCCTCGCAGGCCTCGGCAAAATGCGATGAAGGCACGCCGTTCACCATCGCCCTGCCCGCGCTGGCCGAATCGGACGCGCTGCCGCAGGACATCCCGCTGACCGTGGTTTTCGAGGACGACTACCTGATCGTCGTCGACAAGCCCTCCGGCATGGTCGTGCACCCGGCGACGGGCAATCGCGACGGCACTTTGGTAAATGCGCTGCTGCATCACTGCGCCGGGAACCTTTCGGGCATCTCGGGCGTTGCACGTCCAGGGATCGTGCATCGCATAGACAAGGATACCTCCGGACTGCTGGTAGCCGCCAAGACGGATGCCGCGCATGAAGGGCTGGCGAAGCAGTTCGCCGACCATTCGATCGAGCGCGTCTATCTGGCCATGTGCAACGGCCATCCGTCACCTCCGCAGGGCACGATTCGCGGCAGGATCGGACGTTCCGATGCCAACCGCAAGAAAATGGCCCTGCTTCCCGACAATTCCAGTCGCGGGAAGCATGCCGTCACCCACTACAAGGTGCTGGAAAGACTGGAGAACTGTGCACTCGTCGAATGTCGGCTGGAAACCGGCCGCACCCACCAGGTGCGGGTTCACCTTGCGTCAATCGGCCATGCGCTACTGGGAGACCCTGTCTATGGCAGGCCACCTCCATCGCTCCGGCCGATTCTCAAGGCCCTCGACTTCCATCGTCAGGCGCTTCACGCCGCGATTCTCGGCTTCGTTCACCCGATTACCGGGCAGAAGCTTGAGTTTTCGAGTGAATTGCCCGCCGATATGAAGGAACTTATCGACGAAACCGGTCATTGAAATCGATGAACTGCACCCTGTCCTGCAGGGAAATCTGTTATATACATTGCAATGTGGCTGCACCGCCCGGGTGCCCAAAAAGGGGCCTGAGCACCGCGGTCGACGAAAGAAAGGTTTGGGTAAGACATGAGCAACGCTAAGACACCGAGCGTTCCGGCGCTGGGCGGGGAGCAGAGCCTCAACCGCTATCTCGCCGAAATCAAGAAATTCCCCGTGCTTACGGCAGAGCAGGAATACATGCTCGCCAAGCGCTATGAGGAGCACGAGGATCCCGACGCTGCCGCGCAGCTCGTGACCTCGCACCTCCGCCTCGTGGCCAAGATCGCCATGGGCTATCGCGGCTATGGCCTGCCGGTCGCCGACCTCATTTCCGAGGGCAACGTCGGCCTGATGCAGGGCGTCAAGAAGTTCGAGCCGGATCGCGGCTTCCGCCTGGCGACATACGCCATGTGGTGGATCAAGGCCTCCATCCAGGAATACATCCTGCGCACCTGGAGCCTCGTGAAGATGGGCACCACAGCGGCGCAGAAGAAGCTGTTCTTCAACCTGCGGCGGATGAAGAAGAACCTCGAGGCCTACGAGGATACCGACCTGCACCCCGACGACGTGGCCAAGATCGCCACCGACCTCGGCGTTGCCGAGCAGGAAGTCGTCAACATGAACCGCCGGATGATGATGGGCGGCGACGGCTCGCTCAACACGCCGATGCGCAATGGCGAGGAAGGCTCGGGCGAGTGGCAGGACTGGCTGACCGATGAAGGCCCGCTGCAGGACGAGATGGTCGCCGACGCCGAAGAGGCCGAGGTGCGCCACGAGATGCTGGTCGAGGCGATGGACAGCCTCAACGACCGTGAGAAGCACATCCTGACCGAGCGGCGCCTGACCGACGACCCGCAGACGCTCGAGGAGCTGTCGCAGCAGTACGACGTCAGCCGCGAACGCATCCGGCAGATCGAGGTGCGCGCCTTCGAGAAGCTGCAGAAGGCGATGCAGCGTATCGCCACCGAGAAGCTGCTGCCGGCGCCGATGCCGAGCGCCTGACGGCGTCCGCGTAACGAACGACAAGCCGGGCAAGCGAGTAATTGCTTGCCCGGCTTTTCTTTGCCGCTAACTCTCTAGGCCGTCGCGACCCGCCGACCGGAGAGATAGCTTGACCGCACACGCCGAAGCCGGGCCCGCCCTCGACGAAGCACACGTCAGCCGGGGCGAAGTCCGCAGGCCGTGGATCTTCGCACCGCTGTTCGCGCCGTTCGGAATCTCCAGCGGCTATGTCACCGTCACGCTTGGCTTCCAGCTTCGCGAAGGACAGATCCCGGTGGCGGTCATCGCCACGATCATTGCACTTTCGGTCTGGCCCCAGACGGTGAAGATGCTGTGGGCACCGATTGTCGACACGATCGGGAACCCGAAAGTCTGGTACGGAATAGGCACCGCTACCGTCGGCCTCTCGATCCTGCTGATGAGCATCCTGCCCAAGACCGAGGCCGAGATTCCGCTCTTCATCGCGCTGATCGTCGGCTCTTCGGTCACTTCGACCTTCGTGTCGATGGCCACCGAGATCTTCATGGCCAACCAGGTGCCGCCCGAATTGCGCGGCAAGGCCAGCGGCTGGTCGCAGGCCGGCAACCTCGGCGGGGGTGGAATTGGCGGCGGGATCGGTCTGCTGCTCGCGGAAAACCTTGCGGAACCCTGGATCTCGGGTGTCGTGCTTGCCGCGGTCTGTTTCGCCTGCTGGGGAGCGACGCTGCTCCTGCCGAAGCTCGAACTGGTGAAGCAGGAAGGGCTCCATTACCTCGCCCACCTCAAGGAAGTGGGGGTCAACGTCTGGCACGTCGCCCGCTCACGGCTCGGCTACCTCGCACTGATCATAATGCTGCTGCCGATCGGTTCGGGCGGCGTTCCCTGGGCGGCGATCGCCAACGAATGGCAGGCCGGCGGCACCATGGTTGCTTTCGTCAACGGTATCGCGGGCGGCGTCGCTGCGATCTTCGGCGCATTAATCGCCGGCTACATTTGCGACCGGATGGAACTCAAG
Organism: Croceibacterium salegens; assembly: GCF_009827435.1. Classification (GTDB taxonomy): domain Bacteria; phylum Pseudomonadota; class Alphaproteobacteria; order Sphingomonadales; family Sphingomonadaceae; genus Croceibacterium_B; species Croceibacterium_B salegens. The sequence goes on from NZ_WTYM01000021.1 coordinate 148,102, forward strand.
AAGGCCTATTCGATGTTCGGGCTGCTGGTCGGGCTGGTCGCCGTGACGCTGATCGTCCTGCCGCGCACACCGATGGTATTCGTCGTCGGCGTCCTCGCCTATCAGGCGATGGTCGGCATGGCCTACACCGGCTACGCCGCGATCGTGCTCGAGGCGATCGGCAAGAAGAGCGCGGCGACCAACTGGAACCTGATGGCGGCGCTGTCCAACATCCCGATCGCCGTCATGTCCACGGTCGACGGGCATGTGCACGATTCCTACGGCACAAATGCCATGCTGCTGGGCGAACTGGCCTTCCCGGCGATTGCCATCGTGCTGTTCTGGATGTTCGTCATCGCGACCCGCCCGCGGGCCGCGCAAGGCTGAGTTGCAGCATTCGGGGACCGGCGATAGTTCGGCAGCCATGACCCGTGTCCTGCGTATCCTGGTCAAGACCGTGCTCGGGTTCATCGCCCTGAGCGTTCTTCTCGTGCTGCTGTTCCGCTTCGTGCCGGTGCCCATCACCGCGACCATGATCATCGACGGCAACGGCATCACCAAGGACTGGACATCGCTCAGCCGCATCGACCGCAACATGGTCTCGGCCGTCATTGCGGGCGAGGACGGCAAGTTCTGCAGCCACAACGGCTTCGACCGCGAGGCGATCGAGAAGGCGATCGAGAGAAACGCCCGCGGCGGCCGCATCCGTGGCGGGTCGACGATCAGCCAGCAGACCGCCAAGAACGTCTTCCTGTGGCAAGGCGGCGGCTATTTCCGCAAAGGGCTTGAGGCCTGGTTCACCTTCCTGATTGAGAACCTGTGGGGCAAGCGGCGGATCATGGAGGTTTACCTCAACGTCGCCGAAACTGGCATCGGCACTTATGGTGTCGAGGCCGGGGCGCAGCGCTACTTCAAGCACTCAGCCGCGCACCTTTCACCGAGCGAGGCGGCGCGCATGGCCGCCGCCTTGCCTCTACCCAAGAAGCGTGCCGTGGTCAGTCCGGGAGGCTTCACCCGGCGCTACGGCAACACGATCCGGGCGCGCATCGGCGTGGTGCGTCGGGACGGGCTCGATTCGTGCATCTACGATTAGAGGTGAAGGCCGGACCGGCGGCGGTGCTGTCGGCAGCCCGTCACCGGCCCTGATCTGCCCTCAACTACCGGCGACGATGTCGACGGTGACCCTGCGGTCGGGCGCATAGCATCTGTCAAGCGCCGCCGGATCGGTCATTCCGGCACAGGCCTCCTTGGTGTTGGCGTCCGGATCGGGGAACTGGTCGCCCGCGCCGATTACCTCGAACAGGCCCGGCTGCCAGGGATTGCCGAGTTCGCCGGCACGCTGCCGCATGTACTCGGACACCGAGAGAGCGCGGTTGCGCGACAGTTCGAGGTTATGCGCCGCATCGCCCCGCACGTCCGCATGGCCCACGATCCGCACGCTGCTGACGTCCTTGCCGAGCGCGGGCTGGATGATCTGGCTCTCGATCTCCGCCTTGCCCTTGTCAGTCAAGACGGCGCTGTCGGTTTCGAACGACGCATCGGAGACGAGGTTTTCGGAGATCAGCGCGGGTGCTCCGGCCGGTGCCGCTACGGACGCGGCCGGTTCAGTCGCGCCGCGGCCAAGTCCGAGAGCCGACAGCAGTGCCATCAGGGCGGCGCCCAGCAGCCCGATCCAGAAAGGCAGCAGCGAAGGCCGTGCCGTGGCCGTCGCCGTCGCGCCCGTCAGCGAGGCCAATGCGCGCGCATCGACGATCTTGCCGTCGACATTGCGATGTTCCGCGAAGGTCGTGCCTGTGCGCGGTTCAAGGACCGCAGCTGGAAGCCCGAAGGCCGCCGCGAGCAGTCCTGCATCGCCCCACATCAGGCGCTTGGCGTGTTCGATCCAGCCCTGCACGGCACCCTCGGAGACTTCCTCACCAGCCGCCTTCAGCTTGCCCGACAAGACCCCGGCATCGGCATCGGAAAGCGTCGCCAGCGAAGCGATTCCGAGCCCGTGCAGCCGTTCAGAGGTCGCAGGACCGATTCCGTCCACTGCTCGGAGCGTGAAACGGCCCGCACGAAGCGCTTCTTTGACCTTCAGGAACTCGTCGATCCAGCCATTGGCGAGGAGATTTGCCTGGAACGGCCACGTGTCGGGCCGGGCGATGTCAAAGTCATGACCAGCATCGCGCAGCATTTCGCCGATGTCGACCGGGGTCATGGCGGCGACCTGAGCGAAGCGGAAGACGCCGCTCTTGTGAAACAGGCCCGCAATCTTCGGTCCGACACCCTCGATGGCCTCCAGCTGGTCGGCCAGCGATTCGTAGTCCTCCCTCACGGTGACCCGCTTGCCCTCGAAAGACGCTGCGTCGAGCCCTCTTGCCGTCTCCGTGTCGGTTCTGGCCCCCAAGAGCCAGGAAATCAGGCCACCGATGGCCAGGCCCACGAAGAGCCAGAACAGTATTGTCCAAATGCTGGCGTCGAACATCAGTCTTCTCCCGCTACAAAATGAGCAATTCTTGCGACGAGGAAGGTGTGTCAGGGAATCTCGGCTTTTCTGCTCGTAGCGCCTCGACAAACGAGGTCGTGCGATCGACAAAAAGGGTTCGCTGCAACACGCTTTCGGCGGGAAAACTAGTTCAATTGGCAGTGCCCCGGTATCCATAGTTTAACCCTATGGAATGACGCAATTTCCCCATTCTTGACCGCCGGTGAGGACCGATCGCCCCCGCTCTCGAGCTTTGCGAGGAGCAGGCCAGGCAGGTTCCGGTTGTCATTGCGCCCTGCGTCAAGCTACGCCTGTCCCCTGGTTCCGCGAGGATCCAACAGTCGGCAGGGGAACGGCAATTGGCCCTCGGGCACGCGCATAACCACGAGCACGGTCACGGGCATGGCCACAGCCATGCGCCTGCGAATTTCGACCGTGCCTTCGCCATCGGGGTGTTGCTCAATTCGATATTCGTGCTGGTCGAGGCCGGATTCGGAATGTGGTCGGGTTCGATGGCGCTGGTCGCCGACGCCGGGCACAACCTCTCCGACGTGATGAGCCTGCTCATCGCCTGGGGGGCAAGCTACATGGCGCAACGCCCGGCCAGTCCGCGCTTCACCTATGGCTACAAGGCCAGCTCGATCCTTGCGGCGCTGGCCAATGCCGGGTTGTTGCTCGTGGCGCTCGGCGCCATCCTCGTCGAGACGGTCGACCGCTTTATGAACACCGCCCCGGTCGAGGGCTGGACCATGATCGTCGTCGCCGGGATCGGTATCGTCATCAACACCGCGACCGCGCTTCTGTTTGCGCGCGGACGCAAGGACGACATCAACATCCGCGGCGCCTTCCTGCACATGGCCGCCGACGCGTTGGTCAGCCTCGGCGTGGTCATCGCCGGAGTGCTGATCCTCACCACAGGCGCCCTGTGGATCGACCCCGCGACCAGCTTCGTCATCGTCGTGGTCATCGGCTACGGTACCTGGGGCCTGCTGCGCGACAGCGTGAAGATGGGCCTTCTGGCGGTTCCCGACGGGATCGACGAGAGCGAGGTGCGCGCCTTCCTCGAAGCCCTGCCCGGCGTCACCGCGGTCCATGATCTGCACATCTGGCCGATGAGCACGACCGAAACTGCGCTCACAGCGCATCTGGTCATTCCCGGGGGCTATCCAGGCGACGGTATGCTACGCGAGGCGGCACACGAGCTCGAACACCACCACGGCATCGGCCACGTCACCTTGCAGGTTGAAACCGGCGCCAACGACTGCGGGCTCGGCCACGCGGCGCACCACTAGGGAGAAACAGCATGGCCGACGATACTGTGCGCGAAGGCGGGTGCGGCTGTGGCGCGGTGCGTTATCGGGTCACCGGCGAGCCGATCTTCGTGAACAACTGCCACTGCCACCTGTGCCAGCACCAGACCGGATCGACGAGCGTGGTCAACGCCTTCTTCGAGATCGAGCGGCTCGAACTTCTCGAGGGCGAACTGGGTGAATTCCACGCCACCACGGGCAGCGGCGGAAAGCAGACGCTGTGCCGTTGCACGGAATGCGGCTCGGCGATCTGGAGCTACTACCCGCGGCTTGGCCGGCTGGGTGCGGGGCTGCGCGTCGGCACGATGGACGACAACGGCGCGTTCACGCCGGACGCGGTGATCTTCACCGAGAGCAAGATGCCTTGGGTGGCGCTGCCCGAGGGTATCCCGGCGTTCGAGACAACCTACAATGCATTCGAACTCCTGCCGCCCGAGCGGGTGGCGCGGCTACAAACTATGCTGGAGCGGCGAAAGGCCGGCGAAGGCGGTTAGGCCGCCGCCTCCTTCTTGCCCTTGCCCTCGTTCGAAACGACGCGCACCGGTTCCTTGCGTCCGTCCACGACGTCCTTGTCGACAACGACTTCGGTCACACCTTCCATCGAAGGCAGGTCGAACATTGTGTCGAGCAGGATGCTTTCGACGATCGAACGCAGGCCACGCGCGCCGGTCTTGCGCTTGATTGCCTTCTCAGCAATCGCGACAAGAGCGTCGTCGGTGAAGGTCAGGTCAACGTCTTCGAGCTCGAACAGCTTGTGGTACTGCTTGACGAGCGCGTTCTTCGGCTCCTTGAGGATCTCGACCAGTGCATCGACATCGAGGTCGTGCAGCGTGGCGATCACCGGCAAGCGGCCGACGAATTCGGGGATCAGGCCGAACTTGAGCAGGTCTTCCGGCTCGCACTTCTCGAGCAGCTCGCCGATGCGGCGCTGGTCGGGATCGGCGACATTGGCGCCGAAACCGATCGAGCGCTTCTGCAGGCGATCGGCAATGACCTTCTCCAGCCCCGCGAACGCACCGCCGCAGATGAACAGGATGTTGGTCGTGTCGACCTGGAGGAATTCCTGCTGCGGATGCTTGCGGCCACCCTGCGGCGGGACGGAGGCGGTGGTGCCTTCCATCAGCTTGAGCAGCGCCTGCTGCACGCCTTCGCCCGAAACGTCGCGGGTGATCGAGGGGTTTTCGGCCTTGCGGGTGATCTTGTCGATCTCGTCGATGTAGACGATCCCGTGCTGCGCCTTGTCGACGTTGTAGTCGCTGGCCTGCAGCAGCTTGAGGATGATATTTTCAACATCCTCGCCCACGTAACCGGCTTCGGTCAGCGTGGTGGCGTCGGCCATCGTGAACGGCACGTCGAATGTGCGCGCCAGCGTCTGGGCGAGCAGCGTCTTGCCCGAACCGGTCGGTCCGACGAGCAGGATGTTGGACTTGGCCAGCTCAACCTCACCCGACTTGCCCGAGTGCTTGAGCCGCTTGTAGTGGTTGTGCACCGCCACCGAGAGCACGCGCTTCGCGCGATCCTGGCCGATGACGTAATCGTTCAGCGTACCGCAGATATCGCGCGGAGTCGGGACGCCACCGTCCTTCTTGCCGATGCCGCCACCCTTGGCCTCTTCGCGGATGATGTCGTTGCACAGCTCGACGCATTCATCGCAGATGAACACTGTCGGCCCGGCGATGAGCTTCCTCACCTCGTGCTGGCTCTTGCCGCAGAAGCTGCAGTAGAGCGTGCTCTTGCTGTCGGATCCGCTCAGTTTAGTCATTCCGTATTCCCGTTCCCGCACCAATCGTCATGCAGGTTGCGTCAGGGGTAATGTAGCCCCCAGACCTTTCAAATCAATTGGCCCTATCGTTAATCCCCACGGCTTGCGCCAGCCTGAAGGAGCAGGGTTGCCAAAATGCTACAGTTTTTCGGCAGTCCGTGACAAGCCTTCGTTTGCCCGATCAATCGGGCGCGCCGCCGCCCGATCCGCTGGTGTCCCCGACTTCGTCGGTCGCCGGACGGGACTCGAACACCTTGTCGACGATTCCGAACTTCATCGCTTCCTCGGCTTCGAGGAATGTGTCGCGGTCGAGCGCCTTCTCGATGTCGGTGAGCGACTTGCCGGTATACTTGACGTAGAGCTCGTTCATACGCTGGCGGATGCGCAGGATTTCCTTGGCCTGGATCTCGATGTCGCTGGCCATGCCACGCGCGCCGCCGCTCGGCTGGTGGACCATGATGCGGCTGTTCGGGAGCGCGATGCGCATGCCCGGCTCGCCTGCGGCCAGAAGGAAGCTGCCCATCGACGCGGCCTGGCCGACCACGACGGTCGAAACGCGCGGCTTGATGTACTGCATGGTGTCGTGAATTGCCATGCCGGCAGTGACCACGCCGCCCGGCGAGTTGATGTACATCGAGATGTCGCGGCTGTTCTCGCTCTCGAGATAGAGCAGCTGGGCGACGATCAGGGAGGCCATGTTATCCTCGACCTCGCCGGTCACGAAGACGATGCGCTCGCGCAGCAGGCGGCTGAAGATGTCGAAGCTGCGCTCGCCGCGGCTGGTGCTTTCGACGACGACGGGCACCAGGGCGCCGGTGACAGGGTCCTGCGTAAACTTGCCTTGCGCGTTGCTGGTGCCGAACAGGTCGATCATAAATCCTCTCGAGTGGTGATGCGTGGCCTATGTCGCGCCTTGCCGCGCGATGTTCAAGGGGCTTGCCCAAACGCTGCCCAACGGGACGTGCGCACCGCTCATCGTCGGCTATAGGCGTTCGTCGGCCCCACACTGTCGTTTGTCGGACCCATCGCCCGACATCGGGAGCGAATCGCCGCCCGTCGAACGAACGCTGCGACCCGCGCGCCCGACTCGTAACCAGTCGTAATGAAAACAATTGTCATCGGATGCCTGTCGACTTGTGCCGCCCTAGCTCTTTGCGCGGCCCCCGCCCCCGCGTTCGCGCAGGACGAGGAGGAAGCCAGCGCCGCGGCATCCGATGAGACTGCGCCGCCCGCCGATGGCGAGACCTACACTCCCGATTTCTTTGCCCGCTTTGCCCCGCGCAACGCGCTCGACATGCTCAATCAGGTTCCCGGCTTCACCATCAACCAGTCGGACCAGGGCCGCGGGCTCGGCCAGGCCAACCAGAACGTGCTGCTCAACAGCGAGCGGCTGGCGAGCAAGTCGGATAGCGTCCTCGACCAGCTCTCGCGCATTCCCGCCGATCGCGTCGTGCGGATCGAAATCGTCGACGGTGCGAAGTTCGGCATTCCCGGCCTGTCGGGCCAGGTCGCCAACGTCGTCACCAAGGGCGGCAGCATCAGCGGCCGGTTCGAGTACCGTGCCGTCTTCCGCCCGAGGTACGCCAAACCGAGCTACGGCGGCGGCGAAGTCTCAGTCAGCGGGTCGGGCGACAATCTCGAATGGAGCGCGGCCTACTCGCACGGAACCGGACGCGGCGGCGCGGGCGGCGGGCGCGGCACCCTGATCTACGACGGAATGGGCAACCTCACCGAAACGCGCGAGAAGCTGCTCTACTTCAAGGGCGAGTTCCCCCAGCTCAACGCCCGCATCAAGTGGACCCCGCCTGGCGACACGATCGTCAACCTCAGCGCTACTTACGGACGCTCCTACACCCGCTTCGTCGACAACGAATATCGCCATCCGATCGGCGACGTCGACTATCACCGCGACTTCAAGAATATCGACAAGGGCTACAGCTACGACATCAGCGGCGACGTCGAATTCGGTCTGGGGCCTGGGAGGCTCAAGCTGATCGGAATCGAACGCTTCGACCAGAGCGACGGCCCGGCGACTTCGTACTACATCTTCGACAACGGCAGCACGACGCTCGGCAGCCGGTTCTGGACCGACAGCAAGTCCGGTGAACGGATTGGCCGCGCCGAATTTCGCTGGGACATGCTCGGCGGCAACTGGGAGCTCGACGGCGAGGCGGCGTTCAACCGGCTCGACCGGATCGCGACCTTCGGCCCGCTCCTGCCCAACGGTGAGTTCGACAACCAGCCGCTGCCCGCCGGTGGCGGCAACGTAACCGAAGACCGGTACGAATCGATTCTGACACACAACCGCACGCTGGCCGATGGCCTGACGCTGCAGGTTGGCGCGGGCGCCGAATACTCGAAACTCTCGCAAACCGGCCCGAACGGGCTGACCCGCGAATTCTGGCGCCCAAAGGGCTCGCTGACGCTCGCCTGGACCCCGGAAAAGGGCCTCGACATCTCGCTCAAGGCGGCGCGGACCGTCGGCCAGCTGTCGTTCGGCACCTTCCTCGCCACGGTCGACCTGCAGAACAACAACAGCAACGCCGGCAACGTGAAGCTGGTACCGCAACAGGCCTGGGAAGGCGAGCTGCAGGTCAAGAAGAACCTGGGCAAGTGGGGCTCGGCTACGCTGCGCGGCTACGGCCAGCTGATCGAGGACTACATCGACATCATCCCGGTGCCCGGCGGCGAATCTCCGGGCAATATCGACGGTACGGCCAAGCTCCTGGGCATTTCCCTCAACGCCACGATCAACCTCGATCCGCTCGGCTGGAACGGCGCCAAGATCACCACCTCCACCGCCTACGAGCACACCTCGCTGCCCGACCCGCTGACCGGCCAGCACCGCCCGTTCAGCGGCCAGACCTACCTCAACCACAATTCGACGCTGCGTTGGGACGTGCCCAAGAGCAACTGGGCGTTCGGTGCGGGCTTCCAGTCGCAGCTCAACGAGGATTACGTGCGGCTCTACGAGACCGGGGTGAACTACGAAGGCCCGGTCTACACGTACGGTTTCATCGAGAACAAGGACGTGTTCGGCCTGACAGTGAACCTCAATGTGTTCAACATCACCTCGGGTGAATCGATCAACAAGCGCTACGTCTACGGCGGGCTGCGCGACCGGTCGCCGCTGATCTTCATCGAGGACGTAAAGAACAATGTTTCGAAGATCTTCCGCATCCAGGTGAAGGGCAACTTCTAACCCCTTCCACCCGGCCCTCTGGAATGGCAGGGTGCGATTCCATGAAGATCGCACCCTCGGCAGTCCTTGCCGTACTCGCCCTGTCCGCACCCGCATACGCCGACGCCGGAGCCGACGCCCGGAGCTATCTCGAGCGGATCGCCACGCTCGATGACGCGGGGCCGGAGCTGAACGCGGTCATCGTATCGCTCGATCCTGACACCGCGGCTGCCGAGGCGCAGGCGGCGGAAAAGGCTGGCCTGCTGCTCGGAGGGCGCACGGTGCTGGTCAAGGACAACGTCGAGACGAAGGAATGGCCGACCACCGCCGGCAGCCTCGCGCTGGCCGCCAACATGACCGGGCGCGATGCGCCGCTGATCGCTCGGCTGCGCGAGGCGGGCGGCGTGGTGCTGGGCAAGACCAACCTCTCCGAGTGGGCCAACATTCGCTCGTCGAACTCGACCAGCGGGTGGAGCGCAGTCGGCGGGCTCACGCGCAATCCCTATGCGATCGATCGCAACACCTGCGGATCGTCCTCGGGCAGCGGCGCGGCGGTTGCCGCCGGGTTCGCCTGGGCGGCAATCGGTACCGAGACCGACGGGTCGATCACCTGCCCGTCGAGCATCAACGGCCTGGTCGGCTTCAAGCCCACCGTGGGCCTCGTCAGCCAGACGTTCATTGTGCCGATCAGCTCCAGCCAGGACACCGCCGGGCCCATGGCAAACAGTGTTCATGACGCTGCGCTGCTGCTGAGTGCAATTGCCGGGCCCGACTACGGCATTCTTGGCCCGGGTGACCTTCACTACGATTTCACCGCCGGGCTCGCCACAGCCTCGCTGTCGGGAAAACGCGTCGGTGTCCTGCGCAAGGCAGTCGGCAATGATCGCAAGGTGACGGCGCTGTTCGAAGCCGCGCTCGCCGACATGAAGGCTGCCGGGGCCGAGATCGTCGAGCTCGACTACGATGCGCCGTCCGAAATGGGATCGGCCGAATTGACCGTGCTGCTGTACGAACTGCGCCGCGACCTCGGCGCTTATCTGGCGGGCTCACCGGCCGCCATCCCGGTCCGCACGCTCGCTGACGCCATCGCCTTCGACGCTGCACACCTGGAAGAGGAAATGCGCTGGTTCGGCCAGGAACTGTTCGTGCAGGCCGAGACGACGACCGATGAAGAGGCCTACAAGAAAGCCCGCGCCGACAGCCTGCGGCTGGCCGGTCCGGAAGGCATCGACAAGCTGCTCGCTGACAGCAAGGTCGACGTTCTCGTTGCTCCCACTGTCGGCCCGGCGTGGACTTCCGACCTCGTCAACGGCGATCACTACAACGGCTCGATCGGCGCCGGCAGCCTCGCGGCGATTGCCGGCTATCCCCACCTGACGGTGCCGATGGGGGCGGTCGAGGGCCTGCCGGTGGGCATCAGCTTCATGGGAGCGAAGTGGAGCGATGCCGCGATGCTCGGCTTCGGCGCGGCCTATGAACGGGCCCGTACCGCCACGCTGGCGACACCGTCGTTCGAGCGTTGGCAGCCGCCTGCGACAGATTGATACCGGGCTTTGCTTGGCACCAGTTGCCTAGCCAGCTAAGGATCGCCCGACCCAATACGGGCAAAGTCAACAACAGGCGGGCATGAGGAATATCCCCGGAGCACCCGGCAAGACGTGGGCGGCCAGCGCATCTGCGCTGTTCGCACTAGGTGCTGTGCCTGCCTTCGCTCAGGCTTCCGACCAGCCTGACTCGGTCGCCCAGATTTCGGCCACCGGGGAGGCTCTGGCGCAATCCAGCGCAGAACAGGACTCAGACGATTCTGCTCCAACCACCGGCCATGACGAACTTGGTGCCGCCGCCGCGGCCGATGCCGCGATAGGTACGCGGCAGGTCTACACTCCGGCCGACTTCGCGGCCTTTCAGCCGCGCTCCGCGCTCGACATGGTGCAGCAGTTGCCGGGCTTCTCGATCGACGGCGCCGGCAACAACAATCGCAACAACAACAATCGCGGCCTTGGCCAGGCGAACGGCAACGTCCTGCTGAACGGCCTGCGGATCGTGACCAAGGCGGGCTCGATCACCGATGAGCTTGCCCGTATCCCAGCCAGCACCGTGATCCGGATCGAGGTCGTCGAAGGTTCGACGCTCAACATTCCCGGACTGTCGGGCCGCGTAGCCAACGTGATTGCACGCTCGACCGACGGGCTCCAGGGCCAGTTCGAATGGCGTCCGCAACTCGCCGCCGAATATGCCGACACACGCTGGCTCGAAGGCATCGCCTCCCTCTCCGGGACTTACGGAAATCTAGGGTTCACGGTCGCAGTCGAGGGGCGTCCGGTGCGCAACGGCAACGCCGGCCCCAACATCGTCACCTACGGCAACGGCTTCGTCGAAGACAGGTTCAGCCTTTTCAAGGCGGCCGGCGATGACAAGCGGTTGTCCGGTTCGCTGCGTTACCAGACAGTCGGCGGCACGCTGATTAACGCAAATGCGTCGTACCTGCACCGGAGGTTCCACAGCTTCGAGGACGAGATGGTCGTCGGCCCCGTCGGCACCCCGCCGCTGACCGACATGTTCCGCCAGCGCAACAAGGGCCATGACTTCGAGATCGGCGGCGACATCGATTTCGAGCTCGGGCCCGGTCGCCTCAAGCTGATCACTCTCGACAGCTTGCAGTCGCTCAATTTCCGTACCCGGTCGGTGCTCGATCCCGCCACGGGCGCGCCACCGATCGGCGTGATGTTCGCCCAGTCCAGCGAGAAGGGCGAACGCATCGGGCGCGGGGAATATTCGTGGTCGATGTGGAGCTCGGACTGGCAGTGGTCATTCGAGGGGGCCTTCAACAAGCTCGACCTGGTCGGAGACCTTTCGATCCTCGATGCCGCCGGCGCTTTCAACCCGATCCCGTTCCCGGCCGGTACGGGCGGTGTTCGCGAAGACAGGTACGAATCGATGTTGTCCTTCAGCCACCAGCTGGCCGAGGGGCTGACCATGCAGCTCATCGCCGGAAGCGAATACTCGTGGATCCGGCAGACCGGCAGCAACGCCAACTCGCGCAAGTTCCTGCGGCCCAAGGGGTCGCTGACGCTGGGCTGGACTCCGGGGCCGAGCTGGACGGTGTCGGCCCGGATCGACCGCCGGGTCGGCCAACTCAACTTCAACGACTTCCTCGCGGCGGTGAACCTCAACGACAACAACCAGAACGCCGGCAACAACGACCTGCGTCCCGACCAGAGCTGGGGCGGAGAGCTCGAGGTGACCAAAGACCTCGGCGCCTGGGGCAGCGCGACCTTGCGCACCTTCATGCGCCGGTTCGAGGACTACGTGACCATCGTCCCAACGCCATCGGGAGGCGAAGCGCGCGGTAATATCGACTGGGCGCGAGTCATGGGTGTCGAACTCACCAGCACCCTCAAGCTCGATCCGGTCGGATTTGACGGTGCGAAGTTCGATATCTCGGCCTCTTTCCGCGACTCGCGCTTCCCCGATCCGGTCGGGACCGGCTACCTTCCGGTGCAGTTCGCCCAGCCCCACAACGTCGACGTGAACTTCCGGTACGACGTACCGCAGAGCGACTGGGCCCTGGGCGCCGGATTTCGCGACACCGGAAACAACCCCTACTACCGGGTCGCCGAGTACGGATACGACTATGCCATCGCCAGGAACCTGCAGGTCCTCGTCGAGCACAAGGACGTCTTCGGGCTGACGGTTCAGGCGCGCGTGAGCAACCTGCTGAATAGCCCAGTCGTGCTGGACCGCTGGGTCTACCTCGGCCCGCGCGACGTCGCCCCGCTCGCCTTCCACGAAAACCGTCAGCGCTACGTAGGGCACGTGGTAAACTTCACCGTCAAGGGCAGCTTCTAGGACCTGCCATTGCGGGCGCACGAAAAAGAGAGGGCGGCCCCATCGTGTGACGGGGCCGCCCTTCTTTTCGTGACGAACGCGTTGCCGCGATCAGGTTACTTCTTGGCCGGAGCCTTCTTCGCCGCGGGAGCCTTCTTGGCGGCAGGCTTCTTATCGGCAGCAGGCTTGGCCTCGGCCTTGGCGGCGGGCTTCTTGGCCGGAGCCTTCTTCGCGGCAGGCTTGTCTTCAGCCGATTCCGCCTTCGGTGCAGCCTTCTTGGCCGGGGCCTTCTTGGCGGCAGGCTTCTTCGCCGAGGCCTTGCCCGGGGTGATCTCGTCGGTCGACTCTTCGGCCTCGATGGCGGCCTCGAGCTCTTCGCGGGTCACTTCGCGCTCGCTGACCTCGGCCTTGTCGAACAGGAAGTCGACGACCTTGTCTTCGTAGAGCGGCGCGCGCAGTTGGGCCTGCGCCATCGGCTCGTTGCGAACGTATTCGACGAACCGCTCACGGTCCTCGGGGCGATACTGCTGGGCCGCCTGCTGGACCAGCATGTTCATCTCCTGGCTGGAGACTTCGACGCCATTGGCCTGACCAATCTCGGACAGCAGGAGGCCGAGCCGCACGCGGCGCTCGGCGATTCGCTTGTAGTCGTCCTTCTCGGCCTCGATTTCCTTCTGCGCGGCAGCCGGATCCTCTTCCTTCGCGGCTTCGGCCTGGAGCTGCTCCCAGATCTGCTCGAACTCGGCCTCGACCATCGCCGGCGGAACCGCGAAGTCATGGTCGGCGGCGAGCCTGTCGAGCAGCTGACGCTTCATCTGCGTGCGGGTGAGCCCGGCGGTTTCCTGCTCGAGCTGGCCCTTTAGCAGGCCCTTGAGCTGGTCGAGGCTCTCGAGGCCGAGCGACTTGGCGAAGTCCTCGTCGACCTTGGTCTCGGCCGGAACCTTCAATTCCTTCACGGTTATGTCGAATTCGGCCGCCTTGCCGGCGAGATGCTCGGCCGGATAGTCCTCGGGGAAGGTCACGGTGATGGTTTTTTCATCGCCCGCCTTCACGCCGGTCAGCTGCTCTTCGAAGCCCGGGATGAACTGACCCGAGCCGATCACGAGCGGGGCGCCTTCGGCCTTGCCGCCTTCGAACTCGGTGCCGTCGACGCGGCCGACGAAATCGATGATCAGCTGGTCGCCATCGGCGGCCTTCTTGGTCTTCGGCGCGTCCTTGTAGCTCTTCTGGTTGCCGGCCAGCCGGCCGAGCGCCTCGTCAACCTGGTCATCGGCCACGGGGACGACCAGCTTCTCGAGCTTGAGGCCGTCGACGGTCGGGACCTCGATCTCGGGCAGCACTTCGAGCTCGACGGTGAGCTCGGCGTCCTTGCCCTGCTCGTAACCGTCGCCGAGGTCGACCTTGGGTTGCAGCGCCGGGCGCAGCTTCTTCGAACGCATCAGTTCGTCGATCGATTCGCGCACCGCGGTGTTGAACGCGTCCGAGTGGAGCGCTTCGCCGTGCATCTTCTTGATCAGGTTGGCGGGCACCTTGCCGGGCCGGAAGCCGGGCATGCGCACCTGCGGGGCGACTTTCTTCACCTCGGCATCGATCCGCGCCTCGATATCCTTGGCGGGGATGGTCACGCTGTACGCGCGCTTGAGGCCTTCGTTGGTGGTCTCGACGATCTGCATTCTTAGCCTTCCAAAACTTCCATTGCTCCCGGGCGCCAGGACTGGTGCGGGCGAAGGGACTCGAACCCCCACATCTTTCGATACTGGAACCTAAATCCAGCGCGTCTACCAGTTCCGCCACGCCCGCGGCCCGACGTACCCGTACAGGCGGTAGCCTGCGGACAGACGAGCGCCCATAGGGCCTGCCCTTCCCTCTTGCAATGGTCTGGATCGCTGCAAGGAGGCCGCTGGCTAGGAGCGAAGCGCAGACGCGTAGCCAACGCTACGCGCAAGCGAGCGACGACGTCCAGCGGCCTCCTTGCAGCGACTCCCATGGGGAGCGGCCGAAATTTCGGTCTGAGCAGCGTCGCTCGTCGTGTCACGATGGAAATCCATCGCTCCCTCCTCGCTTCTCGCCCAAACCGAAATTTCGTTCCGTCCAGACCGTTGCAAGAGGGAAGGGCAGGCCCTCGCTCGCACGGGGCGAAAAGGGCAAGCGGCACGGCAGGTCGAACGCTGCGCAAGGAACGTCGCGGTCCGCAGGCTCGTTTCCAAAGCGAGTTCCAGCGAGGTATCCCGTCATGCAAACCGACAGCAATCCGAAACTCGTCCATGCCGGCGACAACGACAATCCGGGGGCGACTCCTCCCGAAGTCCAGCCGGGCGAAGGCGGCGATCAGGACATTCCCGGCCGCCATGCTCCCGAGCAACAGCCCGGCCAGGGTGCCACCGACCAGCCGGGCGAAAGCCCCGCCGAAGTGCGGCCGCAACCGGCCGTGCCCAAGGAAACCCCGCCGCCTGACTGATTGCATTTTGCCGCGCGGCGGCTAGGGGCGTGCGGATGAGCGACGATACTGCATCCGACATTCCGCCCGACCACCTCTCGGTCCACCCCGACAGCGACTTCTTCGACGCGGAGAAGCTGCAGCGCGGCATCGGCATCCGCTTCAAAGGCGCGGTGCGCACCAATGTCGACGAGTACTGTATTTCGGAAGGCTGGGTGAAGGTCCAGGCCGGCAAGACGGTCGACCGCAAGGGTCGTCCGCTCCTGCTCAAGCTGACCGGACCTGTCGAGGCCTGGTACGAGGATCTCGGCGACGGCGCTCCCGTCGCAAAGAAGGACTAGGGTCTAGCCCCCAAGCTGTTCGAGCAGGTCGACCGGCTGCGCCGTGGCCTTCGACTTCGACTGAGTGCGCTTCGAAGCGGCCTGCTTCTTTCCGGTCTCGGCGAAGTCTTCGAACGCGGCGAGGAATTCGCGCGGCGGCGCGACCGACTTTCGCGCAGGTGTTGCTGCCGCAACCTGCGCCGGGGCGATCGCGCCCGAGGTGTCCCTGCCGGGATAGATGAAACCCTCGACCGGCCAGGCCGTGGTGCCGAGATCGCCGAGAGGCGCGTACCAGACCCGCACCTGGCTCCAGTCGTTGTTCGGCGACACGTCGACCGCGCGCACGTCGTCCTCGACCTGCCCGCGGCGCCCGTCGATCGGCGACCAGTTGGAATGGCGCAGCAGCACGGTTCGCGAATCGATCACCTTGCTGACCGCGGCGACGTGGCCGAGGCGCATGTTGCCGTAAGGCTCGAACGCCATGACCGCGCCCGCCTTCGGGGTGTGGCCGCGCTGGTAGCGCCCGGCGGCCTGGTCCCACCAGGTATGGGCGTCGCCGTAAATCTGGATGCCGCTGACCTCGCGCGCATAGGGCACGCATTCGAGGTAGGCGGGAAGTTCGTCGGCGGGCTGCGCCGGACCGGCCAGCGCAGGCTCGGCGAACAGGCCGAGCGCGGCGAGAATTGCAATGTGCGAAACGACCTTCATGCGACCCGGGTAAGCTAACTTTAGTAAGTTTCATCTGACGCTGAATGGTTAACCAGCCGTTATCCATTTGCGGCTGTTAACCCCAATCACTTGCCAACCCCGGCGCGAACCGCCACTTGCGCGGCCTATGCCCGCATGCGCGCTCCCTCAGGTGGTCATCATCGGCCGCCCCAATGTCGGCAAGTCGACGCTGTTCAACCGGCTCGTCGGCAAGAAGGTCGCGCTGGTCGACGACCAGCCGGGGGTGACGCGCGACCGCCGTTTCGGCGACGCCGACCTGCTCGGCATGAAGTTCCAGCTCGTCGACACCGCCGGCTGGGAAGACGAGGATCCGGCGAGCCTGCCGGGCCGGATGCGCGCGCAGACCGAGGTCTCGCTGAAGGGCGCCGACGTGGCGCTGTTCGTGATCGATTCGCGCGCCGACCTGACCCCGCTCGACCGCGAGATCGCGCGCTGGCTGCGCGGGCAGGACGTGCCGGTGGTGCTGGCCGCCAACAAGGCGGAAGGCAGCTCGGGCGATGCCGGGATCATGGAAGCCTATGCCCTCGGCTTCGGCGAACCGGTGGCGCTCAGCGCCGAACATGGCGAAGGCCTCGCCGACCTGTTCACGGCGCTGCGCCCGCTGGTCGAGAAGGACGAGGACGAGTGGGCCGAACCCGAACCCGAGGATGAGGAGGAGCCGGGCGCCACCGCCCCGCTCAGCCTCGCCATCGTCGGTCGCCCCAATGCCGGCAAGTCGACCCTGATCAACCGCCTGCTCGGCGAGGACCGGCTGCTGACCGGGCCCGAGGCCGGTATCACCCGCGATTCCATCGCCGTCGACTGGCAGTGGACCGATCCCAAGTCGGGCGAGGTGCGCGATATCAAGCTCGTCGACACCGCCGGGATGCGCAAGAAGGCCAAGGTACAGGACAAGCTCGAGCGCCTCTCGGTCGCCGATGCGCGCAACGCGATCGACTATGCCGAAGTCGTCGTCCTGCTGCTCGACGCCACCCGCGGGCTCGAGGTGCAGGACCTCAAGATCGCCAACCTCGTACTCGAGGAAGGTCGCGCGCTGATCGTGGCGATCAACAAGTGGGACGTGGCCGAGGACGCCAGCGGCCTGTTTAACGGCGTGCGCGGCGCGCTCGACGAAGGGCTGGCGCAGCTCAAGGGCGTGCCGCTGGTCGCGGTCAGCGCGATGACCGGCAAGGGCCTCGACCAGATGCTCTCCGCCGCCTTCGAGGTGCGCGAGGCGTGGAGCCGCCGCGTGCCGACCGCCGCGCTCAACCGCTGGTTCGACCACGCGCTCGAAACCAACCCGCCGCCCGCTCCCGGCGGCCGCCGGATCAAGCTTCGCTACATCACCCAGACCAACACCCGTCCGCCGCGCTTCGTGATCTTCGGCACACGGCTCGACGACCTGCCTTCGAGCTACGAGCGCTACCTGCTCAACTCGATCCGCGCCGACCTCGGCTTCGGCGCGGTCCCGGTGCGGCTGACGCTGAAGAGTCCGAAGAACCCGTTCGACAAGGGGTGATGCCCGGCGCGGGAGTTGGGCACCTATGACCCGGTCGCTACTGCCGCGAAATTTACACCCGGTTGACACATCTGACAGTGCCCTGGGGCAAAACTCCGCCGACCAAAGTTACGCAAAGTTCGGCCCGAGCGCACCGCGTGGCTCACGACGATGCGAGCGGCGGGATGCGCTGTGACATAGGTATTGGGGGTCCTGTCAGTCTAATCGGTGCTGTCAGTCCAATCGCTACAAGTGTCCAATTGACGCAGGTTTGCAGGAAACACGAGGCTTCAGCTCACGAGCGACTGCCACTCGGCCAATGCGGCCGAGCGGCGAAGCTTGTAGGTCTGACGATCGACGAGGTGGCGTTCCGAATTGAAGTGATTGTGGAAGGAGGAATGGACGGAGGCGAATTTCTGCAGTGACTTCATCTGCCGAAATCGCAGCAATGCCCGCTCTCGTCGTCGGAAAGGCAAGTGTGAATTCTCGGCCCGATTGTTGAGCCAGCGGCCCATCTCGCGGCGGTCGATATTGTCCAGTTCCCGCATGGCAGCCGGATAGGAGCGCAGCCCGTCGGTGACGATTGCCTCGGGCTTGCCGTGCCGCTTCAGCGTCTTCTTCATGAACGCCAGAGCCGCGGATTTATCGCGTTTTCGAGTAACATAGCTCTCCAGCACCTCGCCCTCGTGGTCCACCGCCCGCCAGAGGTAGACCATCTCTCCGTTCAGCTTCACGTACATCTCGTCGAGGTGCCAGCGCCACTGACGAAAGCCGCGCATCCGGTTCACCCGCTGCCGCCGGATATCGGCAGCAAACAGCGGGCCGAACCGGTTCCACCACAGCCGCACCGTCTCGTGGCAGATGTCGATCCCGC
>NZ_WTYM01000022.1 GCF_009827435.1 Croceibacterium salegens
GATGTCTCCGCGCTGATCAAAAACGTCTATTCGACGCTTTTGGGTCTCGGTAGCGAAGGCGGTGCGGCCGAACCCGTGCCGGAACCGGCTGTTCCGATCCGCACGTCGGTCAAGAAGGATCACATTGTTTGCCTGGAAGACGGCAAGAAGATGAAGATGCTCAAGCGCCACCTCATGACCGATCATGGCCTGACGCCCGATGAATATCGCGCGCGCTGGGGCCTGGCGGCCGACTATCCAATGGTGGCTCCGGATTACGCGGACAAGCGCCGCGAACTGGCGAAAAAGATCGGCCTCGGCCGCAAGCCAGGCCAGCGCCGCAGCCCCCGCAAGAAGGCCAACACCGAGAGCTGACCACGCAGCTATCGAGAAGCATAATCTTGGACGCGCTGGCTGAGGATCCAATTTGCGGATCTAGGCCCTCCAAAGACGTCTACTCGGAAAATGGCCGAATTGCGGTCGCCAACCGCGAAATGAGGTCAACGCACCAAATTGCTATAGACGTCAAAAGCACAAAGATGCAGGGTTTTACGCGCGACCCGAAGGGTTGATCACATGATGATCGCCCTGACAACTTTGCCCCGGCTTCAGCCGGGGCATACTTCCTCAAGCTTGGATGACAGCTCTTGGGCCGCTTTCGGACAGTCAGCTTCTAGATGCGCAGTCAGAATAAGATGTCAGTCGGCCAACGACCCAGTTAGTGACTACTCCAGCGAGAGTGCTGAATGCCAGGAGCGGAGCAGCCGGTAACACCCCAATTGCAGCACTTGATCAAGGACAGCACTGCCGGTGGATTTTGAGCGGACTGGCATCGCGTAAAGGCCGGTTGCGAAATCTTACGTCGTTAGCGTCAGCTACCGGGCGAGCAGCCAGAAGAGCAAATCCTAGCGTATGCTACCCGTGGGCGGTTGGAACAGCACACTGGTTTCGAGCGGTTGGGTCAGGCCGGTGCGACCGAATAGGTTTCCTGTATGGGCGACAGTCATTGAATTATGCCAGTGGCTGGCCCGAGACAAGAATTGCTGCCATATAAAGAGAGGAGCGAGGAACGAGGGGGAAAATGGCGACCCAGAAACGGCGTCCAACGATCATAGACATAGCCAAGAAGGCGAAAGTGTCGTTCAAGACCGTTTCACGGGTTCTAAACGACAATACCAGCGTTACGGCCGAATTGCGTGATCGTGTTCTCGAGGCGATGGCGGAACTGGACTACCATCCCAACTTCGCAGCACGCGCGCTCGCCGGGAAGCGCAGCTACACGATCGCAATGCTTCTCGACCAGTCAGAATACTTGAGTGACGAAAGTTCAAGCACGTACTTTGCGCCTTACTTGGTCGACCTTCAGTCCGGCGCGCAGCAGGCGTGCCGCGAACTCGGTTATCATTTCCTGGTCGAGCCGTACGATCCCCACTCGGGCAACCATCCTGACGACCTTCGCGCTCAATTTTCGAAGTTCTCACTCGATGGCGTGCTGCTCGCTCCCCCTTCGTCCGACAGACCTGTACTGCTGCAAGCGCTTGAGGATATGGGATTACCCTACGTTCGGCTAATGCCGGGCATCGAAGTCGACCGGTCTCCTTCGGTTGCGATCGACGAAATCGATGGGGTCGCGCAGGTGGCCGAGCATTTGCTAGCTCTCGGCCATCGGCGGATCGGGGTGGTATGCGGGCCGGAATCGCATATCGCCGCGCGCATTCGGTCCTTGGCGTTCCAGTATGCGATAGGGGGCAGGGCAGAGGTCTTCCTGCACCCGGGCGATTTCTTCTTTTCGGGAGGGCTCGCTGCTGGCGAGGCGCTTCTGGGTCGGCCGGACCGGCCAAGCGCCATATTTGCCGCGAACGACTTCATGGCGGCTGGAGTGATCGTGGCAGCAACGCGGCTCGGGCTTCGTGTGCCTGACGACATCTCGGTAGTCGGTTTCGACGATTCCGTAGTGGCGCGTTTCATCTGGCCGCCGCTCACGACCGTGCGCCAGCCCATTCGGGCCATGGCGCGATGGGCGATCGAGTACCTTGTGGCGCTTGCCAGCGGACGCGAAACACCTGAACGGAAGCTCGAATTGCCTTTAAGCTTGATGGTTAGAGAGTCGACCGCTCCGCCCGCCCAGGTAGATCAAGAAGGCCTGCTTCCGTAGTTTACATGGTTGCTGACCAGAGAGAGGAAGCCTGCCAACTCGACGCGGAAACAAACTTTTGCTGGTGTTTCAGCTCCATAAATCCTGGGCAATTGGCTGAATCCACACCAGACGGTTTGCCCAAAGACGGACCGAGTTGGATTCGAACAATCAATTCGGTCTTACTCTGCTGAGCCGCGAAAGTGTCGACTGAATTACGGCCGAGGATCACTAAGAGACTGAAAGTGCTCCCTTTCAAGTTGTGATCATGCCTGTTCGAAGCATCGGTACGGTTGTCGAATTATCCAGATCTGAATCGATGTTCTGGAAAAACAGAGACAATTCAGCTGACTAGCTGGCGGAGCGGGAGTGAAACGTCATCCGTTCCGAGTAATTCCAGAGCGTGCCAAACTCATTAAATACTATCGAATTAACAACGGCATCGTTCCATAGCGTTCCAGCCGAGCCTTCGATATTCCCGAATCAAATGTTGGACGATATGTTGGACGACTATGAACAAGCCGACAGGCCCCCACGCTGAAAAGCGCCTAACCGCGATGCAGGTAAAGACCATAGCCAAGAGAGGCTTCTATGGTGATGGTCATGGCCTCTATCTGAAGGTCGAAGCGTCGGGCGCAAAGCGTTGGGTCCAGCGACTGACAGTCAACGGCAAGCGTAGAGACATCGGCTTGGGGTCCGCTTCCCTTGTATCGCTCGCTGAGGCTCGGGAACGCGCCCTAGAGCAAAGAAAGGTTGCAAGAGGCGGCGGCGACCCACTTGCCGAAAAGAGGCGTCAGGAAGCGCTGTTGACGTTCGAAGAGGCCGCTAGGGAGGTCTACCGAATTTCCGAGCCCACATGGCGAAACGGAAAGCACACTAAGCAATGGATTCGGAGCTTGGAAGTCTATGCCTTTCCCAAGCTCGGCGATAAGAAAGTCAGCATAATTGATAGTGCCGACATCCTCGCCGTTCTAACGCCAATTTGGACTGCGAATCCTGAGACTGCCCGTCGCGTCAAACAGAGGATAGGGACGGTTCTCAAGTGGGCGATTGCGCAAGGCTGGCGAAGTGACAATCCAGCTGATGCAATTTCACGAGCGCTACCAAAGCATGACCGCTCGACGGTCAAACATCACAAAGCATTACCCTACTCCGAAGTTAGACATGCGCTTGCAGTGATTAAAGAAAGCGATGCCACCGACACGAGCAAGCTCGCACTAGAATTCCTTGTGCTTACTGCAACACGCTCAAGTGAGACTCGGCTAGCGCGTTGGTCAGAAATCGACCTTCGATCGGCAACCTGGACGATTCCTAGTGAGAGGATGAAGGCCAAGAAGTCCCATCGTGTTCCATTGTCGCCAAAAGCACTAGAAATCCTGAATTCGGCAATAAGCTATCGCCTCAAAGAGGCAGATTGGATTTTTCCGGGGCCAACAGGAAAACCCATGTCAGACAGCACTTTCTCGAAATTGTTGCGGGAACTTCGCGTTGGCTGTGTGCCCCATGGATTTCGCGCATCATTTAGAATGTGGGCAAGCGAACAAACAAATCATGCAAGAGAAGTGGTGGAGTTTGCGCTCGCCCACGTGATAAAAGACAAAGCTGAGGCAGCATATGCAAGAAGTGACCTATTAGAGAAACGTCGTTCAATAATGAATGAATGGTCGGAATACATAATAGAGTAACAATAAATCGAGCTTATTTGGAAATATACAATACTCCTGTATTAAGAATATGTATTAATATTTCTTGCGACATTTCTACACGCGCCCTATCTCCGCGCCATGACTAACGAATCGCCCCCCAGCTTCCGCATTCTTAGGCGCCCTGAAGTCGAAAGACTTGTCGGCCTTAGCCGAAGCTCAATCTACGCCATGATGGCAAAGGGCGAATTTCCTCGCCCGATTTGCCTATCCCGAAGGGCAGTCGGGTGGAGACAAACGGACATCGATGAATGGTTGAATTGCCGCCCTTTAGCTGTCCGCAATCAGCTCTAGCGGGACAGCAGGATATCACCTCAATTCAACTGCTTTGAGAGCTTAATACAATGGACAAATATTCAGACAAGAAACTCGACGAAATCGTAGATTCCATCAATGACATCATTTCTGATATTAACGATACTCTCATCAACAATGATGATTACAATGTAAGAAGTCATCTAAGGGACATTAAATCTTCCCTTGAATCGATTATACCATCGTAATACTACTGGAGGTATGTATTTCCATATTGCATACCTCCACCCTCCGTTAGGGTGATATACAGTGTTGGCTTTTACACTACCCATAACAGAATATTACCTTTTGAGACTCTTTTACATACCGTTTAGCCCAACTGCTTTTTAGTCTAACCCTTGAAAGGTTAGAAGGTGAGCCACCACCCGTGATACCTAGTCAGAAAAGGACTAGAACTGAATATCAGCCCATACGTTGGGTTGTTCCTTGGAGCTAAAGTCTCGCTCTTCAGGAGGGTCGGAGGGTAGGCCTTACGGCTTGGAAAGTTCCCCCGGTATGAACCTTAGCCGTGTCTTCTAAGGGTATGATCACGGAAGCCTGAAACATCCCGAGTCCTGCCGCACATCGGCGGAATGCCTTCGCAAGCTAGGATATCAACAATGTAGAGGGCTTTGGCGATGTAGCTCGCCAAGAGCGTTTGGCTTAGATGATTTAGTGACGTTCCAGCCAAGGTAAGCGTCGTCAGTGAATACAATCATACCAAAAATCTGTAAGAAAGAAAAGACTATTCATCTTATTGATACTTGGTTCAAACTTAACAGATTTTGTTATAATCAATAATATCTAAACATTTATCCTACGTCGTATTATGCCTATAAAATCGATTTAAAGTGCCATACAGGGAGATTTTACTTGCTTTATGAGTTAGGGTAGCCAAATTCTCGTAAACGCGCTCAAATCGCCTTAGAATTCAAAATATATAACCTCTCTATTATTGCGAAGTCCTAGAGAAATTTTGGGCGATCCGTTCATATCCCTTTTCAGTGATGGCCTGAATTCTCTTCAAACCTCACACTCCAAGCATGAGCGCTCTAATTGAGGGCGAAATCTGTTTAAGTATATTGACTCAACTTTAAGCAAATTTATTAAGGTGAATACTCGCAGCAAGTAGGGGCTTTGCGTAAATAGGGAGGGGCACTTGGCTAACGACGGAACTATGGCCAGGGAAACCTTGGTTTCAATCACTGCGGAAATCGTCACCGCAATTGTAGCAAACAACAAAGTTGAGCCGGCTGGTGTAGGCGGGCTGCTTGCTACGGTCTTCGAAACATTATCGAGCCATGGTGCAGATGCGCAGAAGCCCAAAGCAGAGCCTGCGGTTTCAATTAGCAAGTCGGTCTCCAAATCCCACCTGGTCTGCCTAGAGGATGGCAAGCCGTTTAAGTCGCTCAAACGGCATTTGATGACCTCGCATGGCTTGACGCCTGAAGGTTACCGCGAGCGTTGGGGGTTGCCCGCTGACTACCCTATGGTCGCAAGCGATTATGTTAAGAAGCGCAGAGAATTGGCTTTGCAAATTGGATTGGGTCGTAAACCTGGTCAGCGTCGAGGACGGAGAAAAGCTGCCACTAAGAAATGACAGTTATTGGGTGGAAAGCGGACTGTCCGCTAATTGATTTGGACTTCCCACTGCTCGCGGTAGGACGCACGCGATGCGACTGTGCCAGGAGGAAGATTGATTATCGAACCCAGCGAAGGCCAAGTCGCTAGAACCTCTGCAATCGTCCAAGTTTGAGCATCGACAACTTCGCCGCCACCTTGGGGATGGCTGCTGAATTGCCATCCGCTATCAACGTCATCGACTGGCTCTTCGCGTGATGCATGCAGCATCGCGTGGCCCTCTACGAGCGACACGATTGCTCCTAGGCTCTCAAAGTTGGCGTCCCTCACCATTTTGAAATGCCAGTTCGTCGCATGCGTGGCAACGTCCGCAATGGGGTCGTTAGCGGAAGGACTGCATTTTTATCGAAATCACCGAATCAAGACATCGGCTAAGTCGCCACCATACCAAGAGCCCGATAGACTGAGGTTCGGCCAACTCCCATTTCCCTGGCGATAGCTGAAGGCGACATGCCATCATCATGCAGCGACCTAACCCGCTCCCGGTCAATCGACCTCTTGCGGCCCTTGTAGACGCCTTTGGCCTTGGCCTTGGCGATACCTTCCATCTGCCGCTCTTTGCGTATGCTGGTTTCGAACTCTGCAAAGACGCCTAGCATTTGGAGGAACGCCTTACCTGCAGCGGTGCCCGTATCAATCGGCTGGTCGGTGGCCTTGAGATTGGCTCCCTTATTTCGAAGCTCAGAAACGATATTCTCCAAATCGAGTAACGAGCGAGCCAGGCGGTCAATGCGAGTGACAACCAGTGTGTCGCCTTCTCTGATGAAATCCAAAACAGTCTCTAGCTCGGTCCTGCCTGACCGGCTGGTTCCGCTTACCTTTTCTGTTCTAATGACATTGCAACCAGCAGCCCTAAGGGCTTCTTCTTGAATGCCACAGTCCTGGTCACGGGTTGAGACACGAGCATAGCCAATCATGTTCGACATGGAACGACTCCTGTTCCGTTAGGATCTAGACCCTACACATAAGTGTTCCGTAATTATGGAGTCAAGCCTAATGGAACACGCAATCTGTTCCAGGCCATATGTTCCGGTGGGGTATACCCTTTTGGGGGAACTGATTGAAAATATATAAAACAAATGCCAACATGTGTGCGCAAAACAGGGAATGGAATGACTATGGCAATGTTCACGGAGGTAATTCTTCGAGACTGGCGTCAGTTCTCTCACGTGCAAGTGCCACTCGAGAGTCCGTGCACCATAATTACTGGCGTAAACGGTTCAGGGAAGACCACACTCCTCACCATCTTATCGAAGCATTTTGGCTGGAATCTGCACTTCGTTTCCACTCCCCTTCTAGGGAAGAAGCGCGCGCAACGCTATTACAGTGACATCTACGACCCTCAAAGCTTCAGCGAGACCGAGGAGTTGCCCGAAGGAAGTTTCGAGGTGGGCTCCATCGCATATGGCGACGGTGCAAAGTGCACGCTGAGCACAAAAGCCCGCACTGGTGCGAATTATCATCTGGACTACAACGGCATACAGCAAGTTGCAGGGCTCTACATTCCGTCACATCGCCCGGTTTCTGTCTTTGCGCCTGTCAACGACATTCCTACAAACCCAATCGCACTAAGCCAGCTCTACCAATCCTACTTTTCGGTTCTTTCACAATCAATGATGAGCGCTGGAAACCTGCGAAATCCCGCTCTCACTCAGAAACAAAACATCATTGCTTTGGCGGTATTTGGAGAAAGCTCAGAGCACGTAGAGGCCAATCCAGAATACGTGGGCAGGATAAAGGAATTTGAAGCGGCATTAAAGCAGGCTCTACCCCAGGACCTAGGCTTTGAAAGGTTGATCATTCGGTCGCCCGACATTGTCTTGCGGACCAAAACTGGAGATTTTTCAATTGATAGTATGTCAGGAGGAATAAACGCGATATTTTCTATAGTATGGCAAATATATTGCTTCGGAATTGGAAAAACTGAATTCGTTGTCGCAATCGACGAACCCGAAAATCATCTCCACCCTAGCATGCAAAAGACCTTCCTGCCGAATCTTCTCACTGCGTTTCCGCATGTGAAATTCATCGTCGCGACCCATAGCCCATTCATTGTTAGCAGCTTTGCTGAGGCCACAGTAGTTTCACTACAGCGAACCAGCGAAGACGGGCCCCGGAGTCGCATTCATTCAGAAATTTTGGAAGCTGCTGACCTGTCGGCAACACCAAATTCCATTCTCCGTGATGTGCTTAAAGTAGATTCGGTTCTGCCGATTTGGGTGGATGCGAAAATTAGGGAAT
Organism: Croceibacterium salegens; assembly: GCF_009827435.1. Classification (GTDB taxonomy): domain Bacteria; phylum Pseudomonadota; class Alphaproteobacteria; order Sphingomonadales; family Sphingomonadaceae; genus Croceibacterium_B; species Croceibacterium_B salegens. The sequence goes on from NZ_WTYM01000022.1 coordinate 7,993, forward strand.
TGCTCAAGATGGCGGACGGAATGCCAGATGAGCAGCGGGGGTCATTTCTAATGAACCAGTTAGAAGAGCTAGGCATTGGCGACTCAATTGCGGAATATGGGGCGTCGCAATGAGGAAACTACAGAAGCTCCAGGAGCCGCAGGTGCTAACGGACAATGCGGCCAACTGGCAGAAATTGGTCGATGAAAATCCTACCTATACTAATAAGTATAGGTATCGCCATGACGAAATCAAAAATCGATTACACGAAGAAACCGGGGAAAAATGCATATATTGTGAAGCAAAAATGAGACCCGTTGCGCCTAGCAATATCGAGCATATCATTCCCGTTTCATATGACCCTAGCAAGAGGTTCGTGTGGGATAATCTAACAATAGCTTGCCCTGAGTGTAATCGTCTGAAGGGTGCGGTCTACGACGAATTTCAGAAGTTCATTAATCCCTACAGCGATGATGTCGAAGCGCTATTGTTGCATCGCGGACCGATGGTTGGATGGCAGGCTGGCCAAGCCGATGCGGAGCTTACGGTCAAGTATCTTCGCTTGGATAGCGGTGAGCGAACCACGCTTATGATGAGAAAGATTGAGGCCATTAGTGACATTGACGATAAAGTTGAGCGATATACCCAACACAAGGGAACGCCTCTAGGCGACGTGATTGCAGCTAGAATAAGAAAGCGAACAGAAAAAGGGGAAGAATTTTCTGCGATGATAAGGTCAATACTGAGTCAGGCTGGACTCAATGAGTTGATTGCGTAATTTGGCAGGCATACCCTTGGGACAAGGGTCCTGTCATTTCGATGGTGTTGGACAAATTTGAGAATACGCTCCTCAAAACTTTGAAGGATGGCCGCGAAAGAGGAATGACACGAGCGATATGCCGTATCCTTCCCACTCATCGCGGTATCTTAGCTGCTTCATTCCGATGCGTGCCGAGTGACGAACTTCATTCGGGACTGCACCGTTGACCAGCCAACCGCAGATGAGGACGGCCCTGACTAGCCAAGACATCAACAAAAGATCATTTGTTGGTCGTTTTGTTGGCCTCGAAAAGATCGTATGCATTTAAGTATTTTATATATCGTATTTTTCTTAAGCCCGGTGGCGGAGCGGGAGGGATTCGAACCCTCGATACGGGGTTGCCGTATACACACTTTCCAGGCGTGCGCCTTCGACCACTCGGCCACCGCTCCGCGTGCCTTTTCGCGCTACCGCTTCGCTACTTGAGCGCAGGATGCCGTCCGGGCGAGGCGCGCCCTAGCCGCAGCCGCTTGCCATGGCAAGCGAGCCGGACCACACAGCCGCGATGAATCGCAACTTTGGGATGCCACCGTCCGCCGACGAAATCGAAATGCTCGCGCGCGCCGCGCTGGAGCGGCTGCCGGACGACTTCGCGCGCCACATCGGCGACATCGTTCTGCAGGTAGACGATTTCGCCAGCGACGAGGTGCTCGCCGACCTCGGTATCGAGGATCCGTTCGAGCTTTCCGGGCTCTACGAAGGCGTCGCCCTGACCGAGCGCAGCATCGAGCACAGCGGCACGATGCCCGATCGCATTTTCCTCTACCGTCGCGCGCTTCTCGACGAATGGGCCGAGCGCGGCGACGTGACGCTCGAAGACCTCGTTACTCACGTGGTGGTGCACGAGGTCGGCCACCACTTCGGATTGTCGGACGACGACATGCACGCTCTTGAGGATGCCGTTGGTTGAGGGCACCGTGCGGCGCATGAAGCCAAGCCTTATAACAGCATCTCTGCTCGCCCTCACCCTCGCCTCGCCAGCCGCCGCGCAGGAGACTGAACCGCCCACGCCGGCCTCGGTCGTGGCAGCCGCCCCGGCGAGCGACTGGAAGCGGATCGATCCCGCCGACCTGCTCGTGATGGATCTTGCGCCGGACGCTGCCGGCAAGCCCCGCCGGGTGGTCATACAACTCGTCCCCGCCCCGTTCAGCCAGGGCTGGGTCGGCAACATCCGCAAGCTGGCCCAGGCGCAATGGTGGGACGGGACGAGCGTTTACCGCGTGGTCGACAATTGGGTCGCCCAGTGGGGCGACGTGGATGAGAGCAAGGCGCTGCCCGAGGGGGTGAGCGAGCAGCCAGATGATCAATACACAGCACTTTGGTCCGACGTACCCGCACTCTACCGCCAAGCCGGGGATATAATGGTGAACGAGGCGGAAAGATTGGAACGAGTGGCGTCGGGCGCAGAGCCAAATCGAGGAGATTCTTATGCCGGCTTCACGACGCATTCGAATAGCTGGCCCGTGGCCGTCGAAGCCGGAGATGTGTGGCCCACTCACTGCTACGGCTCGGTCGGGGTCGCCCGCTCGGTCGGTAGCGGAGGAACAGGCTCCGAGCTCTATGCCGTCATCGGCCATGCACCGCGGCAGCTCGACCGCAACATCGCGGTCGTTGGCCGGGTAATCGAGGGGATCGAGTATCTCTCCACCCTTCCTCGCGGGCCCACCGGGACGAACGGCGTCTACGAGGATGCCTCGCAGCGGGTGCCAATCCTCTCTGTGCGGCTTGGCAGCGAGCTGCAGGAAATTCCCCAGCCGCAGTTCGAATACCTCGACAGCGACAGCCAGAGCTTCGCCGATTACGTCCACGTTCGCGCCAACCGGCAAGACCCATTCTACCTCCATCCCGCCGGCGGGATCGACATCTGCAACGTCCAACCTCCGATCCGGCGAATTCCCAGCGAATGACCACCGTCCGGTTCGTAGCGCCGCTGCAGTCGATGATCATCGAGGAGGGCATGCCGCCGATCGGTTTCGTGCACCTCACCGATGAAGCGGCCGAGCAGGTCACCTGTCACGAGCTCGAGCGGCGGCTCGAACTCGGCAAGCGGCGCGGGTTCGGTTCGGTCAAGGTCACCGTGCGGGTCGGCGAGAGCGAGTGGCAAACTTCGGCGTTCCCGTCACAGGGTAGGTGGTTTCTGCCGATCAAGAAGCCGGTGCGGTTGGCAGAGGACCTGGCGGAAGGCGAACCGGTCGAGGTCGAACTCGACCTGCTCTAAAGCTTCTGCATCACCTCGATGCGATTGCCGAACGGGTCGACGATATCGCCGCGCACGTAGCCTTCGAGCGGCTTGCCGGGTGTGAAGTCCACGCCCCCCGCCCTGACTGCCTCCGCAAACGCCGGGAGGTCGTCGACCAGCAAGGCCGGGTGCGCCTTCTTCGCGGCGCGGAAGTCCTGTTCTATGCCGAGATGGATGTGGAGCCCGGCCTGCTCGAACCAGCAGCCTCCCGACACCGCGAGGTGCGGCGGTTTCGGTATCTCTGCCATCTCCAGCACACCGACATAGAACGCCCGCGCCCGCTCCTCCTCGCCAGGCGGCATGGCGAGCTGGACGTGGTCGAGGCCGACAATCGCCATGGCCTCAGATGCGCTCCGCCTGGGCGACCGCCTCGCTTGCCCGCAAGGCGCTGACGATGCGGGTCAGGTGTGCGAGGTCGGAGACTTCGAGGTCGACGTCGTAGGTGTGGAACGGGTCGTCGCGCTGGGTCAGTTCGAGGTTGATTACGTTGGCCCGGTTCTGCGCGAAGATCGTGGCCATCTCGGCCAGCGTTCCGGTCCGGTGGTAGAGCACGACGCGCAGGCGCCCGACCGCGCCCTGCGAGCGTTCGCCCCACGACAAGTCGACCCAGTCGTTGTCGATCCCGTTGGCGAGTTCGAGGCAGTTGATGGCGTGGACCTCGACTCCGACACCCGGCTTCTTGAGCCCGACGATGCGGTCGCCCGGCACCGGGTGGCAACAGTCGGCGAGCACAAATCCCATGCCCGGCGTCAACCCCTTGATCGAGATCGCGCGTTCCTGAGCGGGCAGTTCGGGCAGGTCGGCGGTGCAGCCGGGAACGAGCGCCTCCATGACCTCGCGGTCGCTCAGCTTGGCCGAGCCGATGGCGAGCATCAGGTCGTCCTCGTCATCCAGCTCGAGCCGCTCGACCGCCGCCTTGATCGCCTTGCGGCCGATCTTGGCCGGCACCCGGCCTGCGATGTCGTCGAACATCTTGCGCCCGATCGAGGCTACTTCCTCGCGCTCCTTGGCCCGCACCGCGCGGCGGATCGACGCCCTCGCCTTGCCGGTCACAACGAAGCTGAGCCACGACAGCTGCGGCTCCGTGTTCTTGCCCTTGATGATCTCGACCACGTCGCCGTTGTGCAGCTCGGTGCGCAGCGGCATGTGGCGGCCGTTTATCTTCGCCCCGACGGTCTGCGCGCCGAGGTCGGTGTGCACGGCGAAGGCGAAATCGACCGGGGTCGAACCCTTGGGCAGCTGGAACAGCGCGCCCTTGGGAGTGAAGGCGAAGATGCGGTCGGAGTAGATCGCCAGCCGGGTGTGTTCGAGCAGCTCCTCGGGATCGTGGCTGGCGTCGACGATCTCGATCAGGTCGCGCAACCAGCCGACCTGTCCGTCGGGGCGGTCGTCCTGCTTGTAGGCCCAGTGCGCGGCGAGGCCGAACTCGTTGCGGCGATGCATCTCGCGGGTACGGATCTGCACCTCCACGCGCATCGAGTTCTCGTAGATCAGCGTCGTGTGAAGCGAGCGGTAGCCGTTGGTCTTGGGCGTCGAGATGTAGTCCTTGAAGCGCCCCGGCACGAACTGCCAGACTTGGTGCAGCACCCCGAGCACGCGGTAGCAGTCCTCGACGTTCTCGGTGATGATGCGGAACGCCATGATGTCGGAGATCTGCTCGAAGCTGACGTGGCGCTCGGCCATCTTGCGCCAGATCGAGTAAGGGTGCTTCTCGCGCCCCGACAGCTCGACGCGGATGCCGGCTTCGGCCAGCGCCTGCTTGATCTTGAGGGCGATGGCGTCGACCTGCCCCTCGCCGCTGCTGCGGATCTGTTCGAGCCGTCCGGTGATGGTGGCGTAGGCCTCGGGCTCGAGCTGTTCGAAGGCGAGCAGCTGCATCTCGCGCATGTACTCGTACATCCCCACCCGCTCGGCCAGCGGGGCGTAGATATCCATCGTCTCGCGGGCGATGCGCTTGCGCTTCTCGGGGCTGCGGATGAAGTGCAGCGTGCGCATGTTGTGCAGCCGGTCGGCGAGCTTGACGAGCAGGACGCGGATGTCCTCGCTCATGGCGAGCAGGAACTTGCGCAGGTTCTCCGCAGCGCGCTCGTCGTCGGTGAGCTGCTCGATCTTGGAGAGCTTGGTGACCCCGTCGACCAGCCGGGCGACGTCGGGCCCGAAGTTGGCCTCGACATCGTCGATCGTCGCCAGCGTGTCCTCGACCGTGTCGTGGAGCAGCGCGGTGATGACCGTGTCCTGGTCGAGCTTGAGGTCGGTGATCAGGCCGGCGACCTCGACTGGGTGGCTGAAATAGGGATCACCGCTGGCCCGCTTCTGGGTGCCGTGCTTCTGCACCGTATAGACATAGGCGCGGTTGAGCAGCGCCTCGTCAGCGTCCGGGTCGTATCCCTTGACCCTCTCGACCAGTTCGTACTGCCTCAGCATGGCCCGCCAAGATGTGGGTGCGCCGCGCCTTGGGCAAGCGGAAAGAACGGCGGGGGTGTTGACACGTGGGACACGATGCCGTGCGAAACGGCCAATTGTGTCACCTTGTCGGCCAAAAGCGTCGCCTTGCGGGCGAAAACCGTCACCTTGCGACCGAAACCGGCACCTTGGCATTCGGCGCTGTCAGGCATGATCGAATCGATAAGCATCGCCGGAACGCTGGCACAGCTAGTGGCCTGTAGGACAGCGATTTTCCTGCCGCGGCGCTTGCGGCTGGCGATGGCAGGCGCATAACGCTGCGGCCATGCCGCCGACCGCGCCCTCCGCCTCCGACACCGTGTTCGACCGCGTCTCGGCGCTCGCCCGCGAAACCGGGGCGATCAACCTCGGCCAGGGCTTCCCCGAGATCGAGCACGCGCCCGAACTTCTGGCGGCGGCGCAGCGCGCGCTGGTCGAGCATTCGAACCAGTACCCGCCGATGCGGGGCCTCCCCGAACTACGCGCCGCCGTCGCCCGCTACTACGTGCAGGAACAGGGCCTCGCCGTCGATCCCGCGCAAGTCATCGTCACCTCCGGCGCGACCGAGGCGCTCGCCGCGGCGATCCTCGCCTTCGTCGGTCCGGGCGACGAGGCGGTGCTGCTGCAGCCGTTCTACGACGCCTACCTGCCGCTGGTCCGACGCGCGGGCGGCACGGCGCGGATCGTGCCGCTCGAGGCGCCGGGCTGGACCATCCCGTTCGACGCGCTCGAGGCGGCCATCGGCCCGCGTACCCGCGCCATCCTCGTCAACACCCCCAACAACCCGACCGGCACGCTGGTCAGCCGCGCCGACCTCGAACGGCTCGGCGCCCTGTGCGAAGCGAGCGACATCGTGCTGATCTGCGACGAGGTCTGGGAAGGCATGATCCTGGACGGCAGCACACAGGTCTCGCCGCTGCACGTCGAGAGCCTCAAGGACCGGTCGGTCAAGATCGGCTCGGCGGGCAAGATCTTCTCGCTCACCGGGTGGAAGGTCGGCTGGGCCGTCGCCGCCCCGGCACTGGCCGAACGCATTGCCGCGCAGCACCAGTTCCTGACCTTCACCACCGCCGTGCCGCTGCAATGGGCGGTCGCCGAGGGCCTCGCCCTGCCCGCCGAATGGCACTCCGAACACCGTGCCCGCTACGTCGCCGCCTACCACCGGCTGGCCGGCGGGCTGGCGCTGGGAGGCTATGCCGTCCTCCCTTCGGCGGCGACCTGGTTCCTGACCATCGATCTCACCGCCTCGGACCTCGAATCCGACGACGAGGCGGTGGCGACCCGAATGATCCGCGAAGCCGGCGTCGCGGCCATCCCCGTCAGCGCCTTCTGCGGCGACGAGCCAGAGAAGGGCTACCTGCGCTTCTGCTTCGCCAAGGAAGACGCCACGCTCGACACCGCAATCGAGCGGCTGGCGCGGTTCCGCGAGCGGTCCTAGCCTGTCCATGGGAAGAGAGCTGGAGAGGAGCATGTCGTGCGAATTGCCAACGATGATTGTGAACGTTATCAGACGCGCATGAACTCGACCCGCACCCTCTTCGCCCTGGCCGCAACGGCCGCTCTCACGCTCGCCTTCCCCGCCCGCGCCGAGGATCCGCCGGGCAAGCTGGTGTTCGCCGAGGAGTTCGATGGGCAAGCGCTCGACCGCACACGCTGGAACGTCGTCGGACCCGACTTCTGGGTCAACAACGAGCAGCAGGCCTACGTCGACGACCCGGCGACCGTCAGCATCGTGCAGGGCGTGTCCGGCGCCAAGGGCGGCGCGCTGATGCTGCGCCCGCTGTACAAGCCGGGGATCGACCCGAAGGGCGACCGCAAGGCCGACTTCGTCTCCGGGCGGATCGACACGCAGGGCAAGTTCGAATTCTCCCACGGCCGCGCCGAAGCGCGCATCCGCATGCCCGATGCCGAGGGAGTGTGGCCGGCGTTCTGGCTGCTCGGCAACGGCAAGTGGCCCGACAGCGGCGAAATCGACATCATGGAATACGTCGGCGAGAAGGACTGGACCGGCGTTGCGCTGCACGGCCCCGGCTATTCGGGCGAGACCCCGCTGGTGAACAAGTTCTACTTCCCCGAGGGCCTCGATGTGACTGATTGGCACACCTACTCGGTCGAGTGGGACGAGCAGGCGATCCTGTTCGAGGTCGACGACCACCTCGTCTACCGCGTCACCCGGCCGATGGTCGAACACTACGGCAAGTGGCGCTTCGACAACCCCAAGTACGTGATTCTCAACTTCGCGCTGGGCGGGGCCTACCCGTTCAAGATCAACGGGGTCGAAAAGCCCTACAACGGCCTGCCCGCGGCGACGGTCGAGAAGATCAAGGGCGGAAATGTCGCGATGCTGGTCGACTGGGTGCGGGTGTGGTCGGCGGACGAGAAGTGAGCTTGAACGCAGCTTCCGTCTGCGTTATAACGCTCGTATGAACGCAAAGCTCAAGATCACCAAGATCGGCAATTCCGCCGGGATCATCCTGCCCAAGGAGGTGCTGGCGCATCTCGCCGCCAAGGTCGGCAGCGAGCTTTCGCTCGCGACCACTCCGCGCGGCATCGAGCTTGCTCCCCCGGATGACGATTTCGACACGCAGATGGCAGCGGCTCGCAAGGTGATGGAGCGGCGCAAGCGCGCCCTGCGCGAACTCGCGAAATAGCGTCGTGACCCCAGACTGGATCTGGATCGCCATCGAAGTGGCGGAGGTGGCGCATGCCGAACAGCTCGTCGAGCATGGCGGCGGCGAAGGCGTGCGCGATCGCGGCCTGCTCGAAAGCGCCATGGCGCGACCCCGACAGTTGGCGGCCTACGGCGAACCGGACGCGGCAGCCTTGGCTGCCGCCTACGCCTTCGGAATAGCCCGCAACCACCCTTTCGTGGACGGCAACAAGCGTACCGCGGCGGTGGTCAGCGAAACCTTTCTAGACCTCAACGGGTACGAACTCGATGCAAGCGATGCCGAACTGGTCGTGGCCTTCCTCGCCCTCGCCGCCGGCGAGTTGAGCGAGGAGGAACTGGCCGACTGGTTCCGCACGCGGATCGCGTCGGACTAGCTCAGCTCCAGGTCACCTCGGGCGGCAGGCTCATCAGGATCGCGTCGATGTTGCCGCCGGTCTTGAGGCCGAACAGCGTGCCGCGGTCGTAAACCAGGTTGAACTCGACGTAGCGCCCGCGCCATTCCTTCTGCGCCGCCTTTTCCTCGGGCGTGAACTCCTGCCCCATGCGGCGGCGGACGATCTTCGGGAAGACGTCGAGGAAGGCGCTGCCGACGTCGCGGGTGAAGGCGAAGTTGCGTTCGAACTGGGCCAGATCGGCGCATTCGAGGTGATCGTAGAAGATCCCGCCGACCCCGCGGGCGACGCCGCGGTGGGGGATGAAGAAGTAGTCGTCGGCCCACTTCCTGAACTTCTCGTAGTAGGTCGGGTTGTGGCCCATGCAGGCAGCGCGAAAGGCGGCGTGGAACTGCTCGGTGTCCTCCTCGTAGGGGATCGGCGGATTGAGGTCCGCCCCGCCGCCGAACCACGCCTTGCTGGTGGTCAGGAACCGGGTGTTCATGTGCACCGCGGGGACATGCGGGTTGGCCATGTGCGCGACCAGGCTGATGCCCGTCGCAGTGAAGCCCGGGCTGTCCTCGCTCGCCCCGTTGATGGTCTGCGCGAAGCCCGGGGCGAAATCGCCCGACACGGTCGAGACGTTGACCCCGACCTTCTCGAACACCTTGCCCTTCATCACTCCGCGCACGCCGCCACCGCCTTCTGCTCCGTCGTCGGTTTCGCGGTTCCAGGAAATGTATTCGAAGCTCGCGTCGGACCCCGCCTCGCGCTCGATCGCCTCGAACGCGGCGCAGATCTGGTCGCGCAGGGTCTCGAACCAGTCGCGCGCTAGCTGGGTCTGGGCACTCCAGTCGGTCAATTCAGGCTCCCGGATTGGTCTTCTTGTCGTGGTCGCGTTCGAGCAGCGGCTGGAGCAGCTCGTGGATGTCGTAGCCGTAGATAGTCAATCCCTCGATGTTGGCATTCTCGATCCGCACGCCCTTCATGTTGATATCGTCGAGAACGGCATCGGCGAAATTGACGTTGCGCAAGGCCGCCCCTCGCAGGTTGACGTTGTCGAACCCTGCGCCCGCCATGTTGCAATCGTTGAACTGGCAGCCCGACAGGTCCTGCCGTTCGATCTTGCGGGGCTCGGTCATGAGCGACTCCTCTCGTGACGGGGGGACCCGCTTGCCAAGCATGGGGCGCTAGTGCAAGGAAAGCCGATGGTTCCCCTTTCGTTCGCAAACGAGGAATTCGCGCTCTCGCAAGGCCGCGCGCTCTACTGGCCGCGCGAGCAGGCGCTGCTGGTCGCCGACCTGCATCTCGAGAAGGCGAGCTTCTACGCCAGGACCGGACAGATGCTGCCGCCCTACGACAGCCGCGAGACGCTCGAACGCCTCGCGCTGGCGATCCGCGAGACCGGTGCGCGCAGGGTCTATACCCTCGGCGACAACTTCCACGACGATGACGGGCCTGAGCGGATGGAGCCGCACGCCGCTGGCATGCTCGCCGCGCTGGTGCGGGCGACCGACTGGGTCTGGATCACCGGCAACCATGACGCCGGGATGGAAGCCAAGGCCGGGGGCACGCTGGCCGAGGAACTCGACATTGCCGGCCTGCTGCTGCGCCACCGCGCCCAGCCGGGCGAGACCCGGCCGGAGATATCCGGCCACTACCACCCGCGCGTGCAGCTGCGCGTCCGCGACCGCTCGATCCGCCGCCCCTGCGCGGTGATAAGCCGCGGCGAAGCGGGCGAACGGATGATCCTGCCCGCCTACGGCGCACTCACCGGCGGAATGAACGCCGCCGATCCGGAAATCCTCAAGGCCCTCCAGCCGGCCGAGGAAATCGACGCCTTGGTTCCGGCGAAAGGCAAGCTGGCAACGTTCCCACTTTGGCGCAGGGCAGCCTAGGTTTCTCCCCACTAGCGCTCCGGGGGGAATCTCCCTACATAGCGCCTCCAATCAAAGGCAATTATCAGGAGACTGCCCCATAGCCCGTCCCCCCCGGCGCAGCATGCAAATGCCCGTGAAAAGCGGCCCGCGCTACGATGATATGATCCAGTCGGACAAAGTCCGGGTTATCGACCACGAAGGCGAGAACCTCGGCGTCATGTACACCCGAGAAGCAATGGAACAGGCCAATGAGCTTGGGCTGAACCTCGTCGAGGTCTCGCCCAACGCCGATCCGCCTGTCGCCAAGTTCCTCGACGTCGGCAAGTACCGCTACGAGGCGCAGAAGAAGGCCAACGCCGCGCGCAAGACGCAGAAGACACAGGAGATCAAGGAGATCAAGATGCGTCCCAACATCGACACACACGATTACGACGTGAAGATGCGCAGCGTGAAGAAATTCATCGAGGAAGGCGACAAGGTGAAGATGACCCTGCGCTTCCGCGGCCGCGAAATGGCGCACCAGGAACTGGGCATGGACCTGCTCAAGCGGGTGCAGGACGACGTGGCGGAAATCGCCAAGATCGAAGCCTATCCGCGGCTCGAAGGCCGCCAGATGCTGATGGTGCTGGCGCCGAAATAGGGAATTGGGGCCGCGCGTGGAACGACGCGCCGCCCCGCCCCGTTTGCTTCCGCAAGAGGAGGCACGATGATCGGCAGATTACCAATCCTTGCAGTCCCCGCGGTCGCGGTTCTGGCGCTCGTTGCCTGCAGCGAGCAGGAACCGCCGACGCCCGCGGAAACCGCGACGGCGACGCCTGCGCCTGCGCCAACCGGCTCGCCAACCCCGGCCGCGGCTGGCGGAGAGGGCGAAGCCGCGCTTGCCCCGCCGCTGGTCCCCGAAGCGGAAAAGGGCGAGAAGGGCGCGCGCAACGTGCTGCTCACCTGGGCCCGCGCGCTCGAGAACCATCAGTTCGCCGAAGCCTATGCCCAGTTCGGGCCGGACGGACCGCCGGACGGCCTGAGCCCCCCGGCCTACGCCGCGCAGTTCGGCCGCTGCCGCAAGATCACGGTCGCCATGCCCACCGGCACGATGGAAGGCGCGGCCGGCTCGCAGTACTACACCGCGCCCACCACGCTGACCTGCGAGCTTGTGACCGGCACCAGCGAGCAATGGAAAGGCGACGTGATCCTGCGCCGTATCAACGACATCCCCGGCGCCACGCCCGAGCAATTGCGCTGGCACATCGAAAGCGCGGAGGTCACCCCTTCGGGCTAGTCCTCCGCCGGCGGCTCCCACAGTTCGAGCGGGTTGCCTTCGGGGTCGTGGATGCGGGCGAAGCTGCCGACGCCTTCCATCGCCTCGCGGTGGCTGACGACCGCACCCGCTGCCTCGAGCCGGTCGAGCAGTGCGTCGAGGTCCTCGACCCGCAGGTTGAGCATGAACTGGCGATCGGCAGGGAAGTAATCGCTGTCCTTTGCGAACATCGCAAAGGCCGTGTCGCCGGCCTCCTGCGCCCAGCTCCAGTTGCCGTCGGGATCGGGCTCGCCCGATTTCGTGGCGACGATGCCGAGGTTCTCGCGGTACCACGCGGCGAGCGCGCCCGGGTCCTGCGCCCTGAGGAAAAAGCCGCCAATCCCGGTTACCCTGCCCGCGCCCATGCCTGGCCTCCTTGCCGTAATCGCCCGCTAGGCTAGGATTGCGGCGGAGACGGGTAAAGGGGCATCGGGTGCTGGCGAAACGGATCGGGTTCTGGGGCGGGCTCATCGCCATGGCGTTGACGCTGGTGCTGCCGCCGCCGGAGGGCATGCCGCACATGGCCTGGCACGCCGCGGGCCTCGTGCTGTGGATGGCCGCGTGGTGGATGACCGAGGCGATCCCGCTCTACGCCACCGCGCTGTTGCCGTTCATCGTCCTGCCGCTCGCCGGCGTGGCGGACGCCAACAGGACCGCCTCGGCCTATTACTCGCCGATCATCTTCATCTTCATCGGCGGCGCGTTCCTCGCCCTCGCCATCGAGCGCACCGGCCTGCACCGGCGGCTGGCCCTGTTCATCATGGGGCTGACCGGGGCGACCTCGTGGAAGCTCCTGCTCGGGGTGATGACCGCCACCGCGATCCTCTCGATGCTCATCTCCAACACCTCCTCGGCACTGATCATGATGCCGATGGCGCTGGCCATGCTCGCGGCGGGCGGGATCGCGGAGGCCGAGACCGAGGGCTTCGCCGGGGCGCTGCCGATGGGCATCGCCTTCGCCGCCTCGATCGGCGGCCTCGCGACGATGATCGGCACCCCGACCAACGTCATCGGCGCCGGGTTGATCGAGGAATCGCTCGGCGTGCACATCAGCTTCCTGACCTGGAGCCTCTACGCGATGCCGCTGGTGATCGTCAGCATCCCGCTGGCAGCCTTCATCATCGGCAAGGTCCAGCACCTCGGCAACGAGACCTTCGACCCGGTGGCCGCCAAGGCAGCAATCGGTTCGGGCGGGGCATGGACGGTGGCGGAAAAGCGCCTGATGGCGGTGGTCGTGCTGGCGATGCTGGCGTGGATGACCCAGCCGTGGACCGAGCCGCTGCTGCCCAAGGGCGGTCTCACCGACGGGACCATCGCCTCGGTTGCGGGCCTAGCGATGTTCCTGCTGCCCGACGGCACCGGGCGTCCGATGCTGACCTGGCCCGAAGCCAACCGCGCGCCGTGGGACGTCGTGCTGATGTTCGGCGGCGGCCTCGCGATGGCGATGGGCATGACCGAGAGCGGCCTTGCCGCGTGGCTCGGAGAGGCGCTGATCCCGCTTTCCGCGGTGCCGCCGTTCGTGATGGCGGTGCTGGTCGTGGCCTTCGTGATCCTCGTCACCGAGTTCGCCAGCAACATCGCCACCGCGAGCGGCATCATGCCCGTCGTCGCGGCGCTGGCGCCATCGCTTCACGCCGACCCGCTGCTGCTCGCCCTGCCCGCCGCGATTGCCGCGACCTGGGGCTTCATGCTGCCCGCCGGGACAGGCCCCAACGCCCTCGCCTGGGCAACCGGCCACCTGACGTTGAAGCGCATGATCGCCGCCGGATTCTGGCTCGACGTGTTCGGCGCGGTGGTGATTGTCGCGGTGGTCTGGGCAATGCACCTGTTGCTCGGTTAAGATCCTCCCCGGGACGGGGAGGTGGCAGGCGAGAAGCGGCTGACGGAGGGGATTCTCCGCTCGCGCGGCGAATGTGGACAGTCCCCTCCACCGCCCTGTGGGCGGTCCCCCTCCCCGTTCCGGGGAGGAATTGTTACAGCCGCAACCATATTGCCTTCACACGGTACGGGCAGTAATGCGCACTCGCCGACGCCCGGTGGAGATGCGGTCCTGCGGAGGTTAGGACCGCCAGCGCCCCGGGAACAATCGAACAGGCTCCTGCCTTCCTGGGAGCGTAGCAATTAGGAAGGAGCGCCAGCGATGGCCGATCCCGTAAAGCCGCTCACCCCGCGTCGCCACCGCAAGCCCGAAGTCACCACCATCGGCGGGCGTGAGCTCAAGCCCAGCACCCTGATGATGGGCTATGGCTACGACCCGGTGCTCTCCGAAGGCTCGCTCAAGCCGCCGATCTTCCTCACCAGCACCTTCGTGTTCGAGAACGCGGAAGCCGGAAAACGCCACTTCGAGGGCATCACCGGCAAGCGCCCGGGCGGCGCCGAGGGCCTCGTCTATTCGCGCTTCAACGGCCCCAACCAGGAAATCCTCGAGGATCGCCTCTCGGTGTGGGACGGGGCGGAGGACGCGCTGGTCTTCTCCAGCGGCATGACTGCGATCTGCATCCTGATGATGGCCTATTGCGAGGCGGGCGACGTGATCGTCCACTCCGGCCCGCTCTACGCCGCGAGCGAGGGCTTCGTCGCCAAGTGGCTGAGCAAGTTCGGCGTGCGCTACGTCGACTTCCCGGCCGGCGCGACCCGCGAAGAACTCGATGCGGTGATCGTGAAGGCCAAGGACATGGCCGCCGAGCGCGGCGGCAAGGTGGCGATGATCTACCTCGAAAGCCCCGGCAACCCGACCAACGCGCTGGTCGATGTCGAGGCGGTCAAGGCCGCGCGCGACGCGACGCTCGATCCGGCGGTGACTCCGATCGCGATCGACAACACCTTCCTCGGCCCGCTGTGGCAGAGCCCCCTGCGCAATGGCGCCGACATCGTCGCCTACTCGCTGACCAAGTACGCGGGCGGCCATTCGGACCTCGTCGCGGGCGGCATCTCCGGCGCCAAGGCGTGGATGGACCCGGTGCGCAGCCTGCGAAACACCATGGGCGGCATCTGCGACCCCAACACCGCATGGATGCTGTTGCGCAGCCTCGAGACGCTGGAAATCCGCATGCAGCGCGCGACCGAAAACGCCATCAAGGTCTGCGACTTCCTCAAGGACCACCCCAAGGTGGAAGGCGTCGGCTTCCTCGGCCTGCTGCCGGACGGGCGGCAGAAGGACATCTACGACCGCCACTGCACCGGCCCGGGCAGCACCTTCAGCCTGTTCATCAAGGGCGGCGAGGCCGAGAGCTTCCGCTTCCTCGACGCGCTCAAGGTGGCCAAGCTCGCGGTGAGCCTCGGCGGCACCGAGACCCTCGCCAGCCACCCGGCGGCCATGACCCACCTCTCCGTCCCCGACGATCGCAAGGCCCAGCTCGGCATCACCGACAACCTCGTGCGCATCTCCATCGGCATCGAGGACGCCGGCGACATCATCGCCGACTTCGACCAGGCACTGGCGGCGGTGTAAGCTCCAGCAGACTCCCGCAATCCGACTTGCTTCAATCCGGCAAGTATGGTTCCCTCATCGCGGAAGGGGGGCTTCCGTGCGCGTAACACCCAGAATTCTTGCAGCAATCCTCGCGGGGTGCCTTGCGCATGTCCCGATGCTTGCCGCGGCGAAGGATGTGGTGCTCGAACCGTCTTCCGACTGGACGCTGACGGAAACGCCGCAAAGCTGCGCCGTCACACGGGAGTTCGAGAACGACGGCCGCAAGGTCGTGCTTCAGATCGAGAACCACACTTTGGGGCCCTTGCTCAAGATGGTGGTGGTGACCGGCGACTATCAGCTTGCCAAGGCAAAGCTGGGCAGGAGCGGCCTTTCGACCGGGTTCCTCCCGGGCAAGACGTTCGATTGGCGGACCTGGCCGGCCAGCCTGCCGGACGGTCGCCAGGGAGTCTCATTTCCCTACGCCTTCGCCTTGCAGGTCAATGAGGACCAACTCAAAGCAGTGGAAGGCGACAACGCCGACGAGAACATGCTGCAGCGGCTCTTTTCCCTGGCCCGCCAGCGCGAACGCGATGTCGACCGCCTTTACGTAGGCAACGCGTTCACGCGCGACATCGTCCTGCACACCGGGAGCATGCGCGCGCCGATGGTGGTCATGCGGTCGTGCCTTGCCGGGTTGGCCCGGCAATACGGCCTCGATTGGGCGAAGCTCGACGGCGCCAGCCAACTGGCCCGTCCGCTCGACATGGCCGGTTGGGTGCAACGGGTCCAGCTCAGCTATCCGCCGGAGATGAAGAAGAAGGCGATCGGGGCGCACTTCGACCTCGTCATTACCGTCGAACCCAACGGCGTGGCACGCGCTTGCGAGGTATTCGGAAAGGCGCCCGCGCCGGAATTCGTCGATGCCGCCTGTTCCGTGGCCTACACCGAACCGTTCGCACCGGCACTCGATGCCGGCGGCGAGCCTATCCGCGGGGTCTACAGCATCGGCGTAACCTACGTTGCCGATGGCCAACCCCGGCGCCAGTGGGGCGGCGGCGACTATCGCCCCAACCTCGAACCGAGAGTGACCGGCGGCGAGAGCCTCCCCACGGCGAACTGATCGTTCACCAGGAGGCTCGGCGGAGCGGACGCATACGCTGGCTCTTGGAGGGGGTAGCGCGCCCTGTTCCCCCCGAGCCAGGGCGCGCCGTAGGACGGTGTGTAACCGTCCTGTCAAATATAGGCAATCGCCCGGATTTCGGTCCGATTCGTCAGGCCGCGCGGTCGATTTCGCGCAGCGGCACGCTCTCGCCGATCGAGGTGATCCAGCCGCGCACGCCGAACTTGGTGATGTCGAGCCGCTTGTCGAAACGGATGCCGCAGTAGAGCTCGTCGATCCACACGATCCTGCCCGAGACGCTGACCTTGTCGGTCAGTTCGACCTGCACGGTGCTACCGAGGTTATCCATCGGGCGAGCGGTCTCTATCCTGCAGCCATGCAGCGAGATGTCGCGGATGACCACGCGTACCGGCGTGGCCGGAGCGCGGCAGGCGACTGCCACATTCGTGGCGACGCGCGGTGACGAACGGCGTTCATCCATCCCGAAGGTCCTCCCGTTTGATTGTTGCAAATAGGGGAACTTCCTTAACAAAGCGTCACCTGCGTTAACTCCGATTTTCGCGATTATCGGTGCTGTTGGCCCGGCGCGGAGAGGCTCGAGCGGGTTGGGGATATTAACCCTTCCAGCTGCGCCGTTCCTCGGCCTGTCGCAGGACCTCGTAGGCCAGCGAGTAGGCCTGGAAGGCCTTGGCCGCTTCCTCGTCGCCGGGCTTGACGTCGGGATGGACTTCCTTGGCCTTGGCCCGCCACGCCTTCTTGATCGCCTCGAAGTCGACATCGGATTCGAGCCCGAGCACGTCGAGCGCGCGCATCTCGTCGGCGGAGCGGCTGCCGTCGCCGCTGCCCGCCCAGCCGTAGTGCGCCGCCTCGGCATAGCCGGCGTTCTCGCTCTGCTCCGACTTGGCGCGCGCCGCGGCCTCTTCCTTGTCGAGGCCTTCGAAGTAGTCCCACTTCTGGTTGTATTCGGCCGCGTGGCGCTGGCAGAAATACCACCGTTCCTTGCTGTTAGGAGACTTGGGCGCGGGGCAATCGCCGGGCTCTTCGCAACCGTGACGGTCGCACAGCCGCACGGTCGCCGCCTCGCGCGAGCTGCCGTAGCCGCGCCAGCGCGGGAACCCCCAGTCGAGCGAACGCCGGGCGCGGCTCAAAGCTGCATGTCCTGAATCATCGTCACCTATGTGGCCTGCCTCGGCTCGCCTGCCAAGGCGTCCGTTTGCTACACTTTAAGACAAATGCTGCATTGCACAACGAATGTGGCGACCCATATAGCGCGCCAAGGAGATCCGTTCGTGAGCAAGCAGCTGTCCATTTCCGCGTCGATTTCCGTCTTCGTGACGGCGGTGTTCGTGCTGATGGCGACGCCGAACCTCGACCGCGCCAACGATACGGGCGCGACGAATTTCTTCGCCGCGCCCGCCATCCAGGTCTCGCTGCCGACGCGCTAGCGCCGGCAGGAACCTCATTCGCTTCAGTTCAGGACGACCGTCACCGCACGGCGGTTCTGCGCCCACGCGCCCTCGTTCGAGCCGAGAGCGACCGGACGTTCCTTGCCGTAGCTGATCGTCGAGATCCGCGCCGCCGGGATGCCGAGGCTGACGAGGTAGTTCTTCGCCGCATTGGCCCGACGCTCGCCGAGCGCGAGGTTGTAGTCGCGGGTCCCACGTTCGTCGCAATGACCCTCGATCGTGGCGCGGATTTGCGGGTATTGCAGCAGGTACTGCGCCTGGCTGCGCAGCGCCGCGGCGTCTTCGCTGTCGATGTTGAACTTGTCGGTGTCGAAGTAGATCGTGTCCTGCCCGGCCATGACCTGCTTGAAGTGTCCCTGGCTGCCCGGAATCGGGCCGGCAGGCTGCGTCGGAGTGGGCGCTGGGGCATAAGTGGACTCGGGCGCCGGCGGAAGTTGTTCCGGAGCCTTCTTGGCACACGCCGTGAGGGCCAGGGCGCTAACTGCTACGAGGGAGATGGTCAGCTTGTTCATCGAAATCTCCTTTTTCTTTTCTTAATCTCAACGCCTGTTCGCCGCGCCCGAGGGATAACCCTACCACGAACAGACGACGTTTTTAGGGCAGAACCGGCCCCCACGCCGGATCCGAGGCACCGACCGGCGTCCGCAGACGCCGTTCGTTGCGGCCTGTGAGGTCCACCTGCCAGATCGAGCTGTCGCCCGAGGTGCCCTGGGCAGTGCGGAAAAACTGTACGATGCGCCCGTTCGGGCTCCAGGTCGGGGCTTCATCCTGCCAGGAATTGGTGAGGTGGCGAAGCCCGCCGCCCGAAGGGGTCATCACGCCGATGCGGAAGTTGCCGACGATATGGGTGAAGGCGATCTGGTCACCGCGCGGGCTCCATTCGGGCGTGGCGCAGCGGCCGCCGAAGAAGCTGATGCGGCGCTGGTTGCCGCCGTTGGCGTCCATCACATAGCATTGCTGCGTGCCCGAGCGGTCGCTCTCGAACACGATGCGACTGCCGTCGGGCGAATAGGACCCGCCAACGTCGATCCCCGGCGTATCGGTCAGCCGCCGCGGCGTGCCGCCGGTAGCTGGCACCGAATAGATATCGGTATTGCCGTTGACCGCCATCGAATAGAGGATCGTGCGCCCGTCGGGGCTCCAGCGCGGCGCGAAGGTCGCGTTGCTGCTTTCGGTGACGAGGGTCTGCCGCCCGCTGCCGATGTCGTAGACGTAGATCCGCATCCGGTCGTTCAGGTAGCTGAGGTAGACGATCTGCGAATAGTCGGGCGAATAGCGCGGCGTCAGCGCGGTCGACTGGCCGTTGGTGATGAAGCGATGGTTGGCCCCGTCCGAATCCATGATCGCCAGCCGCTTCACGCGGTGATCCTTGGGCCCCGTCTCGGCGATGTAGGCAATCTTGGAATCGAAAAACGGGCTCTCGCCCGAGAGGCGCGAATAGACGAGGTCGGCACACTTGTGCGCCGCGCGCCGCCAGTCGGCCGGCTGCACCACCCAGCCGGCGCGGGTCAGCTCGTCGCCCAGCTGCACGTCGTAGAGATAGCAACCGACGGTCAACTTGCCGTCGTTGGCGGCGCGGACGAAGCCCTGCACGAGCATCTCTGCCCCGCGCCCGCTCCACGTGCCGAACTGCGGATTGGTGATATCGCCATAGCTCGGCTTGGGCAGCGCATCGGGCCCGGTCGGCTTGAACAGCCCGTTGTTTCTGAGGTCGTTGTAGACAACCCGCGACAATTCGAGCGCCAGCGCGCCGGTCCCGGCGCTGTTCGCCGGCGTCGACTGTTCGCGGTCGGTGGCGAAACTCGGGATGGCGAGCGCGAGGTCTTCCCACGCGTTCTCGTCAGTGACGGAGCCGGTCAGGCCGCCTTCATCCTCCGCCTCGGGCGGCGGTGCCGCGTCGTCCTGGGCCAATGCCGGCACCGGGGCCGCGAGAAGGGCCAGCGCTATGATCGTCCTGATGGTCATCCCAATTTCCTGTCAAAGCGCCATGACTTCACGCGCTTCCATTTGTCGTAGAACTCGTCCGGGAGGTCGAACGGGGCGGCGAGGCGGACGGCACGGACCGCCTGTTCGGCATGGCGGGCCGCCTGCGCCTCGTTGGTCGGCGTGATGCCCTCCTGCCGCACCACGCGCGGCGAACCGGCAAGGCTGCCGTCACTGTTGAGGTCGAACGCGAGATAGGTCACCAGCAGCTCGGCGTCGGGGCCCTGCGGCGCCTGCCAGTACTTCTTGAGCTGGCGGTTGATCGCCTGTTCGAGGCTCGCCTGCTCGGCCGGGCCGAACTTGGCTGCCGGGCTGCCGGAACCGCTGCGCTCTCCTGCACTCACGCCCTTGAGGAAATCGTCGCCGAGGCGCGCGCCGCCACCCAGCTTGCTGCTCGCGGTCGGCTTGGGCTTCGGAGGCGTGGTCGGCTTCGACTTGGGCGGCGCGGGCGTCGGCGAAGCGATCGTGCGCGGCTGCGGTGGAGGCACAGGTTCGGTCACCGGCGCGGGCACCGGCTCGGGCTCAGGCGAAATTTCGGGCGCGACCGCCGCCTGCGAGTCCAGCGAGGGTTCGGGCGCGGTCGATTCAAGGCTCACGTCGGTGGCCAGGCTGACCGTCATCCGCTCGGTCGGCGGGATCGCCGGCGGCGCGCGGTTGGCATGCCACAGCAGCAGGCCGAACAGGGCGATGTGGGCGACCACAGCAATGCCGAGCCCAACCTTTTCCTCCCCTTGAAGATGCGCGATCGCTGCCATCCTTCGTTCCGGGCTATGGCGCTTCGGCTGAACCGTTGGTGACCAGCGATATGCTGCGGCACCCGGCGCGGTTGAGTTCGCCCATGACCGCCATGACCCGCCCGTAGTCGAGCGCGCGGTCGGCACGCAGCGTGATCAGCGGAGCGTCTGCCGTCTCGCAGCCGAAGCGACCGAGCACGGCAGGCAGTTGTCCGGCGGGCACGCGCGAATCGTCGACGAAAATGAAGCCGTCACGGTCGATCGACATCGTCACCTGGTCGGGCGTCTGGTCGAGCGGGTTTGCGCGGCTGTCGGGCAGGTCGATCGGAACCCCGCTGGTCAACAGCGGTGCAGTGACCATGAAGATGATCAGCAGCACCAGCATCACGTCGACCAGCGGCGTGACGTTGATGTCCGCCATCGCCGCACGGCGGCGCGCACGGCCGCGGCGGCTGGACCCAGAGGAGGCGATGCCCATCGCCATGGCTCAGAGGCCCTCCAACTCGCGCCCGACCTGGGCGTGGACGCGGTCGGCGAAGCGCTGCAGGCGTGCCTCGAAGGCGTTCACCCGGTGGCTGAAGCGGTTGTAGGCGATGACGGCCGGGATCGCCGCGAACAGGCCGATGGCGGTGGCGAAGAGCGCCTCCGAAATGCCCGGCGCGACGACCGCGAGCGAGGAGTTCTGCTGTTGGCCGATCTGGAAGAAGCTGTTCATGATGCCCCAGACGGTGCCGAACAGGCCGACGAAGGGCGCCACGGCGCCGGTCGTGGCGAGGAAGTTGAGCCGTTCAGCTAGGCTGTCGGCCTCGGTCGCGACCTGGCCTTCCATCGCCAGCGCAACGCGCGCGGCGGCGCCGTTCCTGTCGATGACGCGGCCGCTGCTGCCGGTCGAGCGCGCCAGTTCCTCGAGCCCGGCCTTGGCCACCCGCAACGAGGGGTTGGTGCGACGCCCGTCATCGAGCAGACGCTCCGGCTCGCGCGCGCTGAGGAACAGCTTTTCGAACTCGCGCGAGCGCTTTCGCACGCTGCCCATCTTGAGCTGGAAGCTGACTATGATCGCCCAGACCCAGATGCTCGCCAGCACGAGGCCGAGGATCACCGCCTGGACGACAATGTCGGCATCGAGAAACAGCTGCAGCGGGTTGAGCCGGGTCGGTGCGGAGACCGCGCCGGAAGCGAGAATTTCGGTGAGGTTCATGCAGTCCCTTGTACGTCCATCAACTGTGCAAATGCCGCGCGCCATTCCAGCGGCTGGCGGCGTGGTTTCCCGTCCGGTCCAACGAACCCGACGCGTAATTGTGCCTCCGCCAGGACAGTATCACCGCGCAGCGCGCGCTGTGCAATGCGGCACGAGGCGGCGCGAAGTTCGACGGGGCGGCTTTCGATCACGATCTCGTCGTCAAGGCGGGCCGGGCTGAGGTAGCGGATCGATATTTCGGCCACGGCGTATGCCCCGCCTCCGCCCTCGTGGGTGGCGCGCTGCTCGATGCCGACAAGGCGCATCATTTCGGTGCGCGCGCGCTCGAACCATTTGAGATAATTGGAATGATAGACCACGCCGGTCAGGTCGGTGTCCTCGAAGTAGACGCGCATCGGGAAACGGTGCGTCGTCCCGTCGAGAACACCCGACGGCGATTTTGGGCACGTGGTCATGAGGGGGGCCTTAGCCGCCGCGCGACTCGGCTGGCAACCTTACTTAAGTTAGGAATCTCCTGCCGGCCGGCTCAGCCGCCGATCAT
This sequence comes from Croceibacterium salegens, assembly GCF_009827435.1. Lineage (GTDB taxonomy): Bacteria > Pseudomonadota > Alphaproteobacteria > Sphingomonadales > Sphingomonadaceae > Croceibacterium_B > Croceibacterium_B salegens. Next base: position 30,143 of record NZ_WTYM01000022.1, read on the forward strand.
CCGCCCGAGCGGCCTGCCGCCGAAGATATGGAAGTGGAGGTGCGGGATTTCCTGCCCGCCCTCGATCCCGGTGTTGACCAGCAGGCGGTAGCCCGGTTCGACCAGCCCCGCCTCGCGCGCCACATGGCCCACGGCGCGGGCCAGCCCGGCGATTTCCTCTGCCGAAGCGCGCACGGAAAAATCGTCCCAGCTCACGTAGGCGCCCTTGGGAATGACAAGGATGTGCACCGGCGCCTGCGGGGCGATGTCGTGGAAGGCGAGCGACCACTCGTCCTCGTAGACCTTATTGCACGGCAACTCGCCGCGCAGGATCTTTGCGAACACGTTCTGGTCGTCGTAGGGCAGCGTCGGGTCGATCGGCATCAGGCGCTCCTCGCAGCCTTTTCGTCCAGACCGGAGGTGCCTTCGCGGCGATCGAGTTCGGCGAGGACGTCGGCCAGGGCGATGTCCTTTTCCGCCAGCAGAACGAGCAGGTGGAACAGCACGTCGGCGGCCTCGGAGGTCAGCTCTTCGGTGCTGCCCGAGAGCGCTGCGGTGACCGCTTCGACCGCCTCCTCGCCCAGCTTGCGGGCGATAACCGGCAGGCCGCGGGAGTGGAGCTGCGCGACGTAGCTCGTCTCCGGCGAAGCCGAGAGGCGCTGTCTGATAGTGCTTTCGAGGCGGCTCAGCGTGTCCATGCGCGGGGCATGGGCAAGCGCGGGCGGTCCGTCAATCCTGTCCGGGATCGCGGATCGCCAGCCGCCGCCCGATCAGCACACCGGCGAGGCCGAGCGCGAAGAGCGTGACCTGCGAACCTTCGGGCACCTGCATCCCGTCCCCGGCGAGTGCGGCGCTCGAGGAAAGCAGGAAAGCGGCGGACATCAGGATACGCGGGGGCATGGCTTCCCGCTCTGCCTCGGCAGGCGAGTCCGCAAGCGCCACTTCGAAGCTGTCCCGCGTCGGGACCGGCCGAAATTCGCTCAGGCGCGCGCCGGCAGTCCCGCCGCCCGCAGCGCTTCGTGCGCCTCGGCGATGGTGTGGGTGCCGAAGTGAAAGATCGAGGCGGCCAGCACGGCGCTGGCATGGCCCTCGGTGACGCCCGCCACGAGATGGTCGAGCGATCCGACCCCGCCGCTGGCGATCACCGGGATCGAGACGGCATCGGCGATCGTCCGGGTCAGCTTGAGATCGTAGCCGCGCTGGGTGCCGTCGCCGTCCATCGAGGTGACGAGCAGCTCGCCCGCACCGAGTTCGGCCAGCTTCGCGGCGTGTTCGACCGCGTCGATGCCGGTTTCGCGACGGCCGCCGTGGGTGAAGATTTCCCAGTGATCGTGGACCCAACGCGCATCGACCGAGGCGACGCAGCACTGGCTGCCCATCTTCTGCGCGATCTCGGCCACAACCTCGGGCCGTGAAACGGCGGCGGAATTGACTGCGACCTTGTCCGCCCCAGCAAGCAGCAGCGCGCGGGCATCCTCGACCGTTCGCACACCGCCGCCGACGGTCAGCGGCATGAAGCACACCTCCGCTGTGCGCCGGACGATGTCGAGCAGCGTTCCGCGCCCTTCGTGGCTGGCGGAGATGTCGAGGAAGCACAGCTCGTCCGCCCCCGCCTCGTCATAGGCCCGCGCCTGCTCGACCGGGTCGCCGGCATCCTTGAGGTCGACGAAATTGACGCCCTTGACCACCCGGCCATCGGCGACGTCGAGACAGGGGATGACGCGGATGCGGACGGTCACAGGACTTTCTCCGCGAAGAGGTAAAGTTGGAAGGCAGTCGCTAGTGCGCCAAGACCGACAACGAACCAAAATTTGGCTGGCTCGACATCGCGTTCGACGTCCACATCCAAGCGAAAAAATGTCGTCTGACCACGCCGCAGTATCCTCGCAGTCATTACTCCGAGGAGCGCAGCGGTGAGCAAGTGCAGCCAAGGCCAGAAGTCCGTCATCCCCGCCCCGCCATCGCAATTGCCGCCGCCAGGTCCAGCTTGCCCTCGTAAAGCGCGCGCCCGGTAATCACGCCCTCGATCCCGTCGCGGGCGTTGAGCGCGAGAACGTGGATGTCGTCCAGCCCCTTGACCCCGCCGCTGGCGATGACCGGGATATCGACCCGCCGCGCGAGGTCGAGCGTCGCGTCGATGTTGACGCCCTTGAGCAGCCCGTCGCGGCCGATGTCGGTGAACAGGAGGCTGGCGACCCCGGCATCCTCGAAGCGGCGGGCGAGGTCGACCACCGGCACGTCGGACACGTCGGCCCAGCCTTCGGTTGCAACCATCCCGTCGCGCGCGTCGACGGCGACGACGATGCCGCCTTCGAACTCGCGCGCCATGTCCTTGACGAACTCGGGGTCCTTGAGCGCGGCCGAGCCCATCACCACGCGCGCCACGCCGAGGTCGAACCAGCCCTCGACCGCTTCGCGGTTGCGGATGCCGCCGCCGAGCTGGACGTAGCCCGGAAAGGCCGCCACGATCGCTTCGACCGCCTCGCGGTTCTCGGCCTTGCCGGCGAACGAGCCGTCGAGGTCGACCACGTGGAGGTGTTCGGCCCCGGCCTCGGCAAAGATCATCGCCTGCGCCGCCGGGTCGTCGCCGTAGATCGTGGCGCGATCCATGTCGCCTTCGGCCAGCCGCACGACCTGGCCGCCCTTGAGGTCGATGGCGGGGAAAACGATCACGGGCGCCACTCCAGAAAACGTTCAAGCAGCGCCAGCCCGTAGGCCTGGCTCTTTTCGGGGTGGAACTGCACGCCGAGCAGGTTGTCGCGCGCCACCGCGGCGACGAGGCCGCCACCGTGGTCGGTCATCGCCGCGATGTCGCGGCCGTTGTCGGGGGCGAAGTGATAGGAGTGGAGGAAATAGGCCTCGCCTTCCTCGATCAGTCCGGCGCCGTCCCGAGGATTGCTGGTATGGTGCGGCATCGGCGAAACGTCGTTCCAGCCCATGTGCGGCACCTTGATCGCCGGATCGGTCCGCTCGATCAGTTCGACCTGCCCGGGAATCCAGCCGAGACCGCGCGTGACGCCGTGTTCGAGCCCGCGGTCCGCCATAAGCTGCATGCCGACGCAGATGCCGAGGAAAGGGACGCCCTTTTGGAGCACCCGTTCTTCCATCGCCTCGACGAGGCCGGGGATGCCCTTCAGCCCCTTGGCGCAGGCCCGGAAGCTGCCGACGCCGGGGAGTACGATCCGCTTGGCCCCGCGCACGAGGTCGGGATCGGCGGTCACGGCAACTCGCTCCGCCCCCGCGGCCTTCAGCGCGTTGTGAACCGAGTGGAGGTTGCCCGCGCCGTAGTCGATGAGGGCGAGTGCTTCCGCCATGCGCGTCAGCCCCCGAGCTGCCCCTTGGTGCTGGGCACCGCCCCGCCCTTCCTCGGGTCGAGTTCGACCGCCTGGCGCATCGCCCGGGCGAAGCCCTTGTAGATGCTCTCGCAGACGTGGTGGTTGTTGGTGCCGTAGAGCAGCTGGACGTGCAGCGTGATCCCGGCGGCCTGCGCCACCGAGTGGAACCAGTGCTCGATCAGCTCGGTGTCCCATTCGCCGAGCTTTTCCTGTGTGAAATGCGCCTTCCAGACGAGGTACGGGCGGCCCGAGATGTCGAGCGCGACGCGCGCGAGCGTCTCGTCCATCGGCGAATAGGCGCTGCCGTAGCGGCCGATCCCGCCCTTGTCGCCGAGCGCCTCGCTCAGCGCCTGGCCGAGCACGATGGCGCTGTCCTCGGTGGTGTGGTGCTGGTCGACGTGCAGGTCGCCCTCGACCTTCATCGTCACGTCGATCAGCGAGTGTCGTGAAAATTGTTCGACCATGTGATCGAGAAAACCGATCCCGGTCGCAACGTCATAACTGCCTGTCCCGTCGAGATTGACCTCGACGAGGATCCTGGTTTCGGTCGTATCCCTCATGATGCGGCCGGTGCGCATGTGCCGCGCTATAGGCAGAATCAGCGCTCAGGCAAGCATTCCACGCTTGACCGCGAGCCTGTGTCTCGCCACGACGCGCCTGATATGGCCGACGACACGCCAGACAGCCTGATACCGTACGACGAAATCGTGCAGGAAGCGCTCCGCGCCGTGGTGGGCCGCGTGCTCGGCGAGGTCCAGGCGACCGGCGGCGAGCTGCCCGGCAACCACCACTTCTACATCACCTTCAAGACCGGGGCGCCCGGCGTCTCGATCCCGCGGAACCTGAAAGAGCGGTTCCCCGACGAGATGACCATCGTCCTGCAGAACAAGTTCTGGGACCTCAATGTCGACGAGGACGGCTTTACGGTCGGCCTGTCGTTCAACCAGATCCCGGCCAAGCTCGACATCCCGTTCTCGGCGATTACTGCCTTCGTCGACCCGGCGGTCGATTTCGGGCTGCAGTTCCAGGCGGTTGCCTCCGACCTTGCGCCGCCGGCGCACGAAGACGCAGAAAACGATGCACCGGAAGGCGGCAAGCCCGACGTGACCCCGCCGGAAGACGGATCGAACGTCGTGACGGTCGATTTCGGCCGCAAGAAGTAGCCGCTCCGCTTTGGGGCGGTGCAAGCAGGGGGCGCAATGCCAAGGCGCAGCAGGGACAGGGTCTCGAACAAGGGCACGGTCAGCAAGGCGCTGGGCGGCGCCAGGAAGGCCATCGCCAAGGTCCCCGGCCCCAGCACCAATGCCGCCACCAACCTCCTGATCGCCGACATCGCCATGCGCGCGTCGAGCCGCCTGTTCCGCAAGACGATGGAAAAGGGGCTGCTGCGACTCAAGTTCCCGGCCGAGCAGGCGCACGACATCGTCGAGGGCAAGACGATGGGGCATACGCTGATGACCGCGGCGGTCGCGCGCATCGCGACGCGTTCGGTTCCGGGCGCGCTGGCGGTGGCCGGCGTGCTGTTCGGCAAGGCGGTCATCGACCGCAGCATGGGACGGCGCAAATCCAGCCGCCGCGGCATGCGCCGGCTGAACAAGCAGGCGGAAAACGCCGACTGACGGGTTGATTAACCGGTCCTGCTTGCGGCAACAGCGCGCATGGCCGGTTCCCCTTCGCTCAAACGCCGCGGACTGATGTTCGTCCTGTCCTCGCCCTCGGGGGCGGGCAAGACGACGATCTCGCACATGCTGCTCGAGGCCGATCCGGACATCCGCCTGTCGGTTTCCGCCACCACCCGGCCCATGCGCCCGGGCGAGACCGACGGGGTCGACTACCACTTCCTGAGCGACGCCGAATTCGACCGGATGATCGAGGAAGACGGGTTCTACGAATGGGCCCAGGTCTTTGGGCACCGCTACGGCACGCCCAAGGGGCAGATCCGCGCAGCGCTGAAGGAAGGGAAGGATTTCCTCTTCGACATCGACTGGCAGGGCACCCAGCAGCTTTACCAGAAGGACCGGCAGGACGTGGTCAGTGTCTTCATCCTGCCGCCCAGCCTCGAGGAGCTGCACCGCCGCCTGTCAGGCCGCGCCACCGACAGCGCCGAGGTGATCGAGAGCCGCATGGCGCGGGCCCGCGACGAAATCAGCCATTGGGCAGAATACGAGTACGTCGTGATCAACGACGACAAGGACACCTGCTTCACCAAGGTGCGCGAGATCCTCGATGCCGAGCGCATGGAACGCACGCGGCAGACCGGGCTGATCGACTTCGTCCGCGACCTAACGCGCTGATCAGAACTTCGACGACCAGCTCAGCGCGACGCCCTTGTCGTCGGGCAGGCTGGCGAAGTGCCCCGGCTGGCGGCGGTAGAACAGGCTCGCCGATCCGAACCCGCTGAGGAACGGTCCCGACCATGCCAGCTCGCCGGTCAGCTCGCGCCCCTGCGGGGTGAGCGAGAGCGCATGGATGCCATAGGTCGGGCTCAACGTCTCGTAGCTGTAGTCAACCGGCAGCGAGAGGTTGAGCCCGCCGTTTTCGACCCGCATCGGCTGCGAAAGCCGCAAGCCCAGCGTATCGCTACCCGCGAACACCCCGGCCCGCACCAGGTCGAGCGACCAGGCCCGGCTGGCCAGCTTCGAGCCGCCCGCGACGGCACCCGAAACGTGCGCCCGGGTCCAGCCCTGCCGCAGCGCGCCGCCGAGCCGCCAGCCGTCGGCGAACGACCAGCCGGCCTGCGCGTCGAGGAACAGGGTTTCGGCCCCGGTGAGCCCGAAGGCGTCGTGGAACTTGGCCCCGAGCAGGGTCTCGTCCTCGCGCATCCAGGTCAGGCCGAGCGCGGTGTCGAGCGCGCCGAAGCGGCGGTCGAGCGCGAGGCCGAAATCGTGCACCCGGCCGCGATAGCGCTGGCCGTGCTGCTCGGAGGCAAGGCGGACGAAGCTCGCCGACAGGGCATCGCCGCGGTCGGCGCTGACTGTCAGGCCCCACGCGCCGAACTGCCGGCGCAGCGCCAGCGCGGTATCGACCGACTGGTAGAGACCGGAATCGTCCGCCGCGTCGCCGGCGATAAGGAAGGCGGGCCGCTGCTGCCCCTGCAGGTGCGCGACGAGCCCGTCGCGCCCTTGCGAGAAGGCGAAGCCGACCTGCGTTTTCGGCGAAATCTTCAGCGCCACCTGTCCGGCGAGGACGCGCGCGGTTTCGGCGTCCTCGCCGGCGAGGCTGAGCTGGCGGATGCGCGGTGCCTCTCCGGCCTTGCCACGGGCATCGATGCTGAAGGCCACGCTCAGCTGCTCGCTAACGCCCGACACGCTGCGCCGTTGCACGCCGACCGCGCCGTGAAGCGGCTCGCGCGGCCGCGCGGCGGCCAGCGTCCCGGCAAGATCGACCCCGAAGGCGCGGCGGTATTCGTCGAGCACGACCGACTGCAGCCTGGCCGCCACCACCGCGTCGCCCATCGCCGGCGAGGTGGATCCGCTTGTGTCGGCCAGCGCAATCGGCGTGGTCCCGCCCGCCAGGCTCGTCGTGCCGATCGGCTGGAACGCCTTGGCGATATCGAGGATGCCGCGGCCGTAGATGCTGTCGGCCCCGGCATCGCCGGCGTCGAAGGCAGACCGCAAGAGGATATCGACGATCTCCTTGCCGGTCAGCGCGGGGAACGCCTGCGCCAACAAGGCCGCCGCTCCGGCAATCTGCGGGGCGGAGTAGCTCGTGCCGGAGAACAGGTAGGCATAGCCCTCGTCGTCGACGTAGAGAGTGCCGTTGTCGTAAACGCAGCAGATCGTTTCGCCGCGCGCCGCCAGGAAATGATCAGGCTGCGAGCCGGCGCGGTCGCTGAAATCGGAAATCACCCCGTTCACGTCGACCGAACCGGCGACGATTACCCCACCGCTCCCGGCGATATCGAGGCTCGCGGCAAAGGAATCGATCTGGGCAGAACCATCATTGCCGGCGGCGACGACGACCACTGCACCTGAGGCCACCGCGTCGCGGACGGAATTCTTCAGCAGGTTGTTCGGCGGCCCACCGCCGAGCGACAGGTTGATGACCTTGGCCCCGTTGGCGACAGCATAGTTTATCGCATCGGCGACGGTATCGTCGTCGAAGGCGCAATCGTCGTCCGAATTGGGATCGTCGGACAAACAGGTTCCAACATTATCGGCGCGGAGCGCGAGGATCGTGGCGTTCCAGGCGATGCCGAGCATACCGGTGTTGTCGCGCGCAGCCGCGGCGACCATGGCCACGTTGGTGCCGTGATCGTCGGTCGCATTGAGCCCGCGGCCGCTGCTGGCATCGAACATGTCACGCGACCTGGGAGAAATGCGTCCCGCGAACTCCGGACTATCCACGTCGATCCCTGTGTCGACGATGGCGATGCTGACCCCCTGCCCGTTCCAGCCGAGGTTCCACGCGGTGGCGGCGTTGTGCTGCAACGGGCCGTCCGATTCGCGAAATTCGGTGGTGTTGAACCGTGACGGCACCGGAGCTGGCGTGGGACTGGCACCCGGAGTCGGAGTCGGCGTGGGAGTCGGTACCGGTGTCGGTGAAGGTGTCGGCGACGGAGATGGTGCTGGCGTCGGGGCAGGAGTGCTGTGAACACCACCGCCGCCACCACACGCCGCGAGCATCGCAACCGCCCCCATGGCCATGCCGAGACTCAGGCTGCGGCGGAAGCTGATCAAACCCGACATGTGCAACTTTCAGTCTACGCCTCGGTGGCCGGCGCTGTGAATTCCCATTGGTCCCCCCATCACAATTCTTGGGACCGCCTGCCTTGCTCCGACACGATACCAAGGTTACCGGCAATACGTCAGTCCGCTTGAACAGGCGGTTAATTCGGTGCGCCTGAAAGCTGTTACAAAAAGCACACGATTACAAGGAACGTTCAATGTCCGAAGCGCTTGAAGCCGTCATTGAGGCAGCATGGGAGGCACGCGCCTCCGTAACGCCGGGCAGCGACGACGTGCGCGAGGCGGTCGAGGCGGCGCTCGAACTGCTCGACAGCGGCCAGGCCCGCGTCGCCGAACCGGACGGTGCCGGCGGCTGGAAGGTCAACCAGTGGCTCAAGAAGGCGGTGCTGCTGTCCTTCCGGCTCAACGACAACATGGTGATGGAGCACGCGGCGGCCGGTGCCGCGGCCTATGACAAGGTTCCGAACAAGTTCGCCGGCTGGGGCGAGAACCGATTCCGCGAGGCCGGATTCCGCGTCGTTCCCGGCGCGGTCGCCCGGCGCGGCAGCTTCATCGGCAAGGGCGTCGTCCTGATGCCGAGCTTCGTCAACATCGGCGCCTACGTCGATGAAGGCACGATGGTCGATACCTGGGCCACGGTCGGCTCGTGCGCGCAGATCGGCAAGAACGTGCACATTTCGGGCGGCGCCGGCATCGGCGGCGTGCTCGAACCGCTGCAGGCCGGACCGGTGGTGATCGAGGACGGCGCCTTCATCGGTGCGCGTTCGGAAGTGGCCGAGGGCGTGCGCGTCGGACAGGGTGCGGTGCTATCGATGGGCATCTACCTCGGCGCTTCGACCAAGATCGTCAACCGCGCGACCGGCGAAATCCATGTCGGCGCGGTCCCGCCCTATGCCGTGGTCGTGCCGGGCGCGATGCCCGGAAAGCCGCTGCCCGACGGCAGCCCCGGCCCCTCGCTGTACTGCGCCGTCATCGTCAAGACGGTCGACGCCCAGACCCGCGCCAAGACCGGGATCAACGAGCTGCTGCGCGACTGACTTCCCGGCGGAACGATTCCCCCGTGCGTCCGTTGATTTTCGGCGTCTGCCGGGGATCCGGCACGGCCGGGAGAGTGACATGCGCAAGGAAGGCGAAGAAGCCCATTTCGAAACCGACGAGGCCCGCGGCGCCACGTCGCCCAATATCGTTCGCTGGGTCCTCGCGATCAGCCTGCTGGCGGCAATAGTGCTGCTCTCGGCGATCTGGATCTTCGGGGCTTACAACACGAACTGACGGGTCGGAGGGGCTACGATCCCGCCTACTTGACCGGCCGCTCGATCGGCGGATCGCCGCGATGCGCGGCGGCATAGGCTTCCACCGCCTTCATCACCCGCATCATGTTGCCGCTCGAAATCTTTTCGAGGTCGGCCTTCGAGTAGCCGCGCCGCGCGAGTTCGGCGAAGAGCTTGGGATAGCCCGAGACGTCCTCCATCCCGACCGGGAAGGCGTACCACCCGTCGTAGTCGCCGCCGACGCCGATGTGGTCGATCCCGGCCACCGCGCGGATATGGTCGACGTGGTCGGCCAGCTCCGAGACGGTGACCGCCACCGGGGGATGGTCCTTGAGCCAGACCTGCAGCCTCTCTGCAACCTTGCCCGGCTGGCCCTGCCACAGCCATTCGAGCCGCGCCTTCTCCGCCGCCTGCTCGGCGAGCCATGAGCGGCGCCCTTCGCTGATGAAATCGGCCACCCCGGTGACCATGACGATACCGCCGTTGTCCTTGAGCGTTGCCAGCACGTCGTCCGGGACGTTGCGCGATTCGTCGGTCAGGGCGGCGGTGTTGGAGTGGCTGAACATGACCGGCGCCCGCGCCACTTCCAGCGCATCGCGCATGGTGTCGGCGCTGACGTGCGAGAGGTCGACGACCATCCCGAGCCGGTTCATCTCGCGCACCACGTCGCGCCCGAAATCGGTCAGCCCGCCATGGACGGGCTTGTCGTCGGCGCTGTCGGCCCATGGCGTGTTCTTGTAGTGCGTCAGCGTCATGTAGCGCGCGCCGAGCGCGTACATCTGCCGCAGCGCGCCGAGGCTCGAGCCGATCGAGTGCCCGCCCTCGATGCCCATCAGCGAGGCGACCTTGCCCTGTCTGAATGCCGCCGCGACATCGGCGGACGAGGTCGCCAGCATCATCCGGTCCGGATACTTCGCCACCAGCCGCTTGAGCACGTCGATCTGTTCGAGCGTTTCGAGCACCGCCTGTGGCTCCGCCAGGTCGGCCGACACGTAGATCGACCAGAACTGCGCGCCGAGGTGTCCCTGCGCCATGCGCTTGAAGTCCGTGTTCATCGCGCTGGTCCCGCCGGTGCGCGGGTCCGGCTCGTGCGTGGTGTCGTTGAAGTCGAACCCGGCCAGCACGTTCCCGCGCCGGTTGCGCAGCCCCTCGGGCACGTCGTTGTGCCCGTCCCACACCGGCGCCTCGCGCAATGCTGCCTCGGCCGTCTGTTCAGGCGTCTGGGCGGCAAGCGGAACAGAGGTAAGAAGAACTGCAAGAGGCAGGATCAAGCGCTTCATCGTCGTCCTTTCAGCAAGTCGGCGAGCGCCATCGCGGCGGCCGGGGCGCGTTCCTTGGCGCCGTTGATCATGAAGGCGAAGACATCGCCGTCCGCCCAGCCTTCGCACAGGCGCTTCAGCCGCTCGAGGTCCTCGGGTGGGTAGCCGGTCGGGCAGTCCGGGCTCATTCCCTGCATGCGCAGGTAGGCGAAGTCCGCCGTCCGTTCGGCGACGGGAGTCCGCTTGGACGTTTCCGAATAGACCACGGCGATGTCGTGCCGGCGCGCCAGCTCGACGAATTCGTCACAGGCGAAGCTCTCGTGACCGACCTCGATGGCATGGCGCAGGGCCACGCCTTCGTAGTTCGCCGGGAGCATCTCGAAGAATGCCGCAAGGTCGTCGGGATCGAACTGCTTGGTGGCGCGCAGCTGCCAGCAAATCGGACCCAGCATGTCTCCAAGTTCGACGATGCCCTGCGCCATAAACCGGCCGAGCGCCTCCTCGGCCGTGGCAAGGACCTTGCGGTTGGTAACGTAGTTCGATCCCTTGAGCGCGAAGACGAACCCTTCGGGCGCCTGCTCGCGCCAGCTTCGAAACGTCTCGGGCTTCTGCAGCCGGTAGAAGGTGCCGTTGACCTCGATTGCCGCGACCGCACGCGAGGCGTATTCCAGTTCGCGCTTCTGCGAGAGACCCTTGGGAAAGAACGTCCCGCCGCGCCAGTCGGCATAGTTCCACCCGCCGATGCCGGTCCGGATCGTCATGCACGGCACCCTAACCGGAACCAGCGGAAGTTTCGCAAGGTTTTTCGCCGGACAAGCGCAAAGGAGACCCGCATGACTATCGAAGCGAGCTGGAACGGCAAGGTCATCGCCCGCAGCGACGATACCGTGGTGGTCGAGGGCAATCACTACTTCCCGCGGGCCGACGTCGATATGGCTCTACTGGCGGACAGTGCGACGACCACGGTTTGCCCGTGGAAGGGAACGGCGCACTACTTTTCGATCGACCTCGGCGAGGCGCGCAATGCCGATGCCGCATGGTATTACCCCGACCCCAAGCCCGCAGCGGACGAGATCCGCGACCGCATCGCGTTCTGGAAGGGCGTCACGGTCGCGGAAATCTAGGCCCGCAAGCACGTTGACGAAGCCGCCGCCAATGGACAGCCTGCGAGCGGACCAATGGGAGGTGGATAGTGAAGGCATCGCAGATCTCACCAGGCTCGGCGCGTGACCTGATCGAGAAGCTGAAGCTCACTCCCCATCCTGAGGGCGGCTGGTTCCGAGAGACCTGGCGCGCCGATGCCGCCGAGGACGAGCGAGCATCGGCAACAGCAATCTACTTCCTGCTCGAAAGCCACGAGCGCAGCCACTGGCACAAGGTCGACGCCGCCGAGGCCTGGCTTTGGCACGCCGGAGACCCGCTGTTGCTCTCGCTGGCCGAGACCGACGCCGGGCCGGTGCACGAAGTCCGTCTCGGACCCGACGTGCTGGCCGGCGATGCCCCGCAGCACGTCATCCCGCCGCACGAATGGCAGGCCGCCGAGCCGCTGCCCGGCGAGCACGGCTTCACGCTGGTCTCGTGCATGGTCTCCCCGGCGTTCGAATTCGCCGGCTTCACCCTCGCCCCACCGGTGTGGCAACCGGGCGAATAATGCCGGGACGGTCTATGTCATTAGGCCGGCGTATGCCTCTTCGAACGGTTCGAGGAACGATCGGTAGGGTTGCGCCGATCCGATACCCTTCCGGTTGATCGGAACGCGGACCTGCATCGCGCTCGCGGTCGTTACCACGCGGCCGTTCTGGTGCGGGGCATAGGGTCCGGGCTCATCGGCCAGGGCGCAATGAGACAGGATTGTCCGCACCCATAGGTCGGGGTTCGTCGCCAGCCCCTCGAAGGGGACAACCAGCAGCCTGTCGCCGAGCACGTCCTGCCAGAAGCCCAAAAGGCGGTCTTCGAGGCGGAAATTGTAGCCTATGTCCCCGAGATCGTTGCTCCAGCGAATGCCGCCCATGAAGCTGGTGCGAAAGCACGACCAGGCGCAGTCAAGCGGATCGCGCTTGAGCCAGATCAGCGGTGCCTCGGGCAGCACCGCGGCGGCCAGCCCGAGCTTGCGGCTGGCGTCGGTCGTCTTGTCGACGATCCGGCCGGGCCGCGGAAAGCGCTCACCGACCAGGTGCGACCACAAGCGGGCCAGCGACGACGGCCCGTCCTTGACAGCAAGTCGTTCAAGCGCCGGATAGGAGGCATCGCCGACCTCGTGCACCAGCAGGCGCAGGAGATCGATCTCGCCTCCATCGCAAACCTCGCTGTGGCTGGTCAGGATCTGTTCGACCAGAGTCGTGCCCGAGCGCGGCTGGCCCATGACGAAAATCGTCCGGTCGGTCGGCTCGCCGCCTTGCGCGGCCATCGCGGCGATCCGCCCGGAATTGTAGCCGGTCACCGCGTCTTTCGCGATGTTGAAGTCGAGCTGGCGGTCATAGGGAAAGAGTGCCTTCGTCTCGGTCGCTGCGCGCATGGCGACGGCGAAGGCTCCGGCATGATCGCCGATATCGGCGCGGGCCTTGCTGAGCGCATAGTAGTACAAGGCGCGGTCCTTGCCCGGGGCGGCTTGCATAGCCGGCTCTGCAGACATCAGCTTGTCCGCGAGCTCAGCGTCGTGGGCAAAGTCGGCAACCTGCGAAATCGAGTGCCAGGCCGATCCCGAATTCGGTCTTTCGGCAATGGCCTTGCGTAGCCATTCGCGCGCTTCATCGACCTCCCCGACGTTGATCGCAGAGGCCCCGCGCGTGATGGCATAGGAGAACGGGTCCGGTTCGGTGGGCGGGATCGAACGCAGCACGGCAAGCGCTTCGTCGTATGCGCCGAGGCGGGCAAGAACGCCGACCGTTTTCATCAGGGCAGCGGGACTGCCGCCGAAGTGAGACTGGTAGAGATGCGCGGCATCGCGCGCGAGCCGCGGCTCGCCGAGGTCGACCGCCATCAGGGCAAGGTCCAGCCACTGGTCCGTCATCGGCGCGCGCAGCGACACGAGGCCCGACAGGTGCGCCGCGATGTCGCCGCGGTTTCGCCGTTGCAGCGCGCGCTGCAACCCGTCGACATGCCGAAGCGCTGCCGCGTCTTCGCGCCCCGAGGCGCCCCTCTCGCCGGGAGGTAATGTCACGGAGTCAGCAACATGGTTTATCCGGCCGACCCTAGACCGGGCAGGCTGGCGGACTTCAAATGCAAAAATGTCGTAAATTGTCTCGCCGAGCCCACTTGCCTGTCACCCTTGGTCGGGGCATGCTCTGCATCGAGGTAAGGGAGTGGCTGGAGCGACGCCGGAAAACGGTGCGGATCGGCCAATTGAGGTTCGAACGGTCATTGGCCGAACGAGTCTCGACTGGGGGCTTGAATGGTTTCGTTTCGAATCCAAGCGCACTTGTTGCGCCGGTGGATTTCAGCCGATCCGAAGAACACCGTCGAAGCGGAAGCTTTGGCAGCCGAAGAACCGAAGTCCGGCGCGACTGTAACCATGGGCGATTCCGAAGGTCGCGACGCGGAACTCAGGCGCGCAATCGAGATCGCCCGCGAGGCAGGCCTTGAAAACTACCGCGTGGAAATGTCTGCCGACGGCACGGTTACGATCAGCGTCGGGCCAACGAGAGACAGCGACGAGCTTCCTCCGGCCGAGGATCGATAGACGGGCACAGACGCAATTGCGCCGGGATTCCCTGCCTATCAGTCTTCCTTGCCGGCGACGCCGTAGTTGATCTGCGCATTGCGGGTCTTCTGGAATTCGGGGACGGTCATCCCCTTCATCGCGGCATAGATGTCGATGTTGCCGATGCCGGTCACAGCCCCGAGCTTTTCGAGCATGAAGAAGATCACGCCGTAGTGGATCATGCCGATCCAGTCGCGACGGCGGACAAGGTCCTTCTCTTCTTCGGTCAGCCCGCCCTTTACGTAGGCGGCTTCCTCGTCCTCGCGGAACAGCTTGCGCATGCCGGGCTCGGTCAGCGAGTGGAGGAAGTGGTTGAGGCGGAAGCCCTTGACGCTGCGTTCGATGGTGAAGGGATAGGTCCCCGCCATCTCCTCGGCGCCAACATAGTCGTGATCGGCGCGTTCGCGGGTCCTGGCCGGGTCTTCGACCGGGCCTTCGTGGCCCTTTTCCTCGAAGATCATCGTCGCGATCGGACACATCGAGGGCAGGAAGTAGGTCTTGTGCGTGCACTCGACCTCGGCCGCGAGCGCACCGCGCATCATCAGCCACATGACCACCTCGGCGCCTTCCCAGCCGCCCAGCCTGGCCAGTTCGGCCACGGTCATGTCGAGCAGGCCTTCGGGATCCTTCTCGAGCCGCTCCATGAACTCCATGTCCCATTCGGGATTGTTGAAGCCGCAGCCCTCGCCATGGACCTGGTGGCTGAGGCCGCCGGTGCCGGCGATCGCAACCTTGATGTCTTCAGGGTACGAAAGGATCGCCTGGCGCAGGCTCTTGCCGAACTTATAGAAACGCCGCGCGCTCGGCAGCGGCACGGTCAGCACGCCGCAAACGATCGGCAGCAGCTTGCAGGCCCATCCGTCCTGCTCGTTGTAGTCGACCATGACCGAAAGCGGACTGAAGGCGCCGTGGTCGAGGCCCTTGCCCTGGAAATAGGACAGGTCGAATTCGTTGGCGACCATGACCCGGGCGACATGCTCAGCGAACTTCGGATCGCCCTTGATCGCCGGGATGTCGCGCGGGCCGCCACCTTCATCGGCCGCCTTGAATTCCTCGCCCACACCCAGCGCGAAGTGGCTGTAATGGTCGAAGAACGAGGTCATGTGATCGTTGTAGATATAGACCAGCACGTCGGGCTGCTTCTCGCGGAACCACTCCTGCACCGGCTCATAGCCTTCGAAGATCGGCTTCCACACCGGATCGTCGAACTTTTTCGCGTCCTTGGCGAAGGCGATGGTGGGAGTGTGCGACGTGGCGACGCCGCCGACGATGGTTGCCATGACAGTGACCTCTCGATGCAGTGCGGAGCCGTAAACCGGCCTGCAGCTTTATCTATATGATGCCACGTGGGGTCGCATTGCGACAAGTCAATTTTCCGCGTGCGCGAAAACTTCGTATATCCGAAAAAAGAGAACGGGCGGAGATGCCAGCCGCATCCCCGCCCGTCCCTTTGATCCGGTCGCGAGGCCTTGCGCCTCGCTCTCCCGCTTAGCTGAGGTGCTTGGAGACCGCAGCCGTCATCTTGAACATCGAGATCTGGCCAGTGCCGATCACCGCGCCGAGAGCGGCGTCGGGATTGATCATGCGCTTGTCGGTGCTGTCCTGCAGACCGTTCTTCTTGATGTGTTCCCAAACCTTGCTCGTCACCTGGGCGCGGGTCATCGGACCTTTGCCGATGACAGCCTCGAGCTGCGGCGACAGGGTTACGGGCTTCTGAAGTGCGTTGTTCTTGGCCATCGGCCTATCCTTTCAGGTTATGATTCGGTGGTGGTTGCTTAGTCCATTTCATCCGTATCGTCCCATTGGCTCCCCCATTCTTCCCCATTTTCTTGAGCTTGGTATTTTGCCGTAAGGACTGCGGCCGCGACGACGTGATCCTTCATCTCGATCATCAGGTCGACTCGCGAGGCACCGGGCATCAGCGGAACGCCGGTATCGAGAGCGAAAAGCTGGAACACGTACTCGTGCTCGGTGTCGCCTTCGGGCACGTTGGGCAGCAACCATTCGGAATTCTGGTGCGAGTTCTTGCCGACGCGCGGCGGGGTCTCGCCTTCGAGCAGCTTGCCCTGCTGGGCGCGCAGGCCCCAGACGAGCCAGTGACAGGCGGTCTCCGCACCCGGCGCATCGGGGTCCTCGACGATCAGCACTAGTTCCTGTGCGCCCGCGGGCGGCGCGGTCCATTCGAGCGGCGGGGCGACGGCGTCTTCCTCGTCGGCGGTGAAGCAGGGGTCGAGTTCCTCGCCGTTCTTGAAGGCCGGCGACTTGAGCGAAAAGCCGCCCTTCCCGATCAACCCTTCACGGGCCAGGCGGGCGACCGCCAGCCGCGCGTGCCCGTCGTGCGGGTCTTCGAAAATATCTTCCAGCCACTCGGGTACGTCCGAAGTCATGATTTCTCCTGATTTACGGATGAGCCTAGGCACGCTCGGCGTGCATCGCAACTGGGGGTGGCCCAAGTTATCCTCCGTTCACCACAGGGCGACGCAGGCGAGATGCAGGGATTCAGCCCGGCTCGATCATCCGCAGGTCGGCGAGCATGCGTTCGAGATGGCCACGTCCGAGCTTGCTCCAGACATTATATGTACATTCCTGCCCCTCGATGCGCACGTAGGCGAGCGAGTCGACCCCGTGCCCGCCGGGATTGCCCTCGGGATAGGCCGCCGCACCTTCCATGCCGTAACCGGCGAAGGCCGGCTGCCGCAGTTGGCCGAGGTCCTGGAAGTAGGGCCATTGGACTTGCAACCGCGAGCGCTGCGTTTCGGCATCGAGGGCGTCATCCGGAATCAGACCGGTCCCCGCGATGCCGTATGCGCTTCGGCGGCCGGGAAGGTCGAAGGCCACCGACCAGCCTCCGGAGAAATCGGCGACCCGCGGTACTCCATCGCTGCCCTCGCCCGGCACGAAGCCGACCGGGGCGCACTTGTCCTTGTTCTCCGCCTTGGCCCACTGCTCGAGAATCAGGTCGCGGCCTTCGACGGCGACCGGTTCGACCGTCGGTTGCGGTTCGGGCGATGAAACATCCGTCGCCGGAGTGGGTTGGCCGCTCGGGCTGGCGGCTGGTTGCTCGGCCGATTTCTCCGGCCCGCAGGATGCGAGGGCCAGTAGCGCTGCCAGGGCGAAAGTCTTCTGATGAATCATGCCGTCCCGACGCTTGGCCGCCGCGGCGGTTCCTCAGGCAGCGCCGATCATCCGTTCGAGCTTGCTCAGCGCACGGTGCGAGTACGATTTCGCCCGGTTGCCCTGCGGGTAGAGCCGCGGAGAGGCGGGGCGCAGTCCGATCTGGCGCAGACGGCGGTTGAAGCGGCAAGCGTCGGCGTGATGGCAGCTCCATTCGCTACGCCAGGTGATCGACAGCGAAACCGAGACCTCGTCGTGCACCACGACGTGGTGGGGGGCGAGGATCGGAACATAGATCGCCTCGCCCGGCCTGATCGAGATCGGCTTGCCGCGAACCGCCCAGTCGTCCTGCCACGGCAAGTTGCGCGGGCCGCCGGCGAAGTACTGTTCGAAGAACGGGTCGCCGATGATGTCCGGATCGGCGGTCGGGAAGATCGTCATCGTCTTGGAGCCGCGCGCCTGGAACAGGATATTGTATTCCGGATCGAAGTGAAGCGGCGTCACGGCGTTTGGGCTGGAGACGAAGATGAAGCCCTCGAAACGGAACATCTCGCCGGTCTTGGGCGCGACCAGCGGTTCGATTTCCGACAGCACGTCGCGCATCAGTTGGGCGTAGGCCGGGTCCTGCTCGATGTACTTTAGCAGCACCCACGATCCGCATTCTCCGATCCGCTCGATCGTCTCGCGCACGCCGAGGCCATTGGACGGCGTCTCGTCGTTTCGGATGCCCATCTTCAGGTCGACCGCGGCGTTGTGTTCGAGTGTTTCGGGACGAAGCCGTTCGGCAAGGCCGACGAGCGCGTCGAGTTCGAGCAGCGGGTGCTGCGCGATGGTGTGGGTCAGGTGCTGCGGGGCGAGCGGATAGGCCGAAGCGAAGTCGGCGAGCGCGCTCTCGGTGAAGGCATGCTGGTGCATGCGCGGGCAATTACTCTTCGCAAGGTAAACGGAAAATAACCCGCGCCGGCCGGGTTATCCGCCTGTCCCCAAGCGGGACATTTCCGCCCCGCCGTCGCGCGATTGACTATGCCGTCCACGAGATGCAGCATCCGGGCCAATGGGACGCGAATACACCAGCTTTACGGCATTCTGGCCGTTCTACCTCAGCGAGCACTCGCGCCCGCAAACCCGCGCGCTGCACTATGTCGGGACGACGCTGGTGGTCCTGCTGACGCTCTTTGCGCTCTTCACCATGCACCTGTGGTGGCTCGTAGCGCTCCCCGTCGCGGGCTACTTCTTCGCCTGGGTCGGGCACTTCGGCGTCGAGAAGAACCGCCCGGCGACGTTCACCTACCCCTTGTGGAGCCTGATGGCGGACTTCCGCATGTGGTGGCTGTGGCTGACTGGGCGGCTCGGCCCGGAACTTGAGCGCGCCGGGGTCCGCTAGGCGAAGCGGAAGCCCGAAACCGCCGCGGCCAGCACTTCCTCGCCGAAATCGTGCGTGCCCGGTTCTTCCGAAGCCCCCGCGGCGACCATCATCGGAAGCAGGTGTTCGGAGCGGGGATGGCATAGCTGGGCGTAGGGCGCCTGCTGCCAGTGGGATAGCAGGTCGCTGCGCCCGCCCCCGCCATGCGCTGCGGCGTCGACCAGCCACCGATCGAACTCGGCTGCCGGCGCAGTGACCCCCGGATTGCCGTAGGCGCGCAGGTTGTGAAAGCTCATGCCCGAGCCGAGCACCAGCACACCCTCGTCGCGCAACGGCGCCAGCGCGCGCCCGGCTGCAAGGTGCAGCGCGGGATCGAGCGAATGGTGCAGGCTCAGCTGGACGACCGGCACGTTAGCTTCGGGCCAGGCGACCGCCAGCGGCACGAATACCCCGTGATCGAATCCACGCAGCGTCTCGCGAGCGGTCGGTAGGCCCGCTTCGCTCAGAAGGCTTTCGGTTCGCTCCGCCAGCCACGGCGCGCCAGGCGCGGGCCACTGGATCTGGTAGGTGTTCGGCGGAAAGCCGTAGTAATCGTAGAGCAGTCCCGGATGCGCTTCCCCCACCGTGACAGTGAAGGCCGGCGCTTCCCAGTGGCCCGAGACGATCAGGATCGCCCGCGGCGGCTCAGGCAGGGTTTCCGGCAGGCGTTCGAGGTAGGCTTCGAGCCCGCGCCACATCGGACGCATCTCGCGCATCCACGGCCACGGACCACCACCGTGGGGAATGAAGAGGGCGGGCTGGCGCACGCCGAGAGCCGTACTCACTGCTCCTGCGCTCCGGAAGGCGACCGTTTGGCCGTATAGGCGCAGCCGGTACGAATCTGGCCCTCAACCTCCATCGTGGCGTTGAAGGGGTAGGTCCGGTCGCTCATCCCGTCGCTGCAATCGCCCGGCGTGATGCCGAGCGTGAACGGCATGGCCTTGTACTCGCCGGAGTACGAGAGGCCGCCGCGGCCACCGAAGCGCTGGACGGCGATCGTCGCGCCCTCCGGGTCCTCAGGCGTCGTGTAGGTCAGCGTATCGCCGGTCACCTCGCCGCCCCAGAACGGCTCCGTCCCGGTGAACTTGACCGTCTCGTCGGCGGCGATGCCGTCATAAGGTGCATTGTCGCCGAGATCGCCCGGCGCTGTACTCCCTGCCGCTGCCGTGCTTTCGTTGGCAGCATCCGATCCGCCGCAAGCGGCGAGCAAGACGGCGGGGACGAGGATTGCGAATAATCTGAGCTGGGTCATGGCCGGTACCTAGGATGCCCGGGGCGCTTCGCAAAGAGGGGCAATCGGAACCACGCTTGGCGGTACGCATTTGACCTGCAGACGGGGCAAAGGGAGTCGCACGTGATCAAGCCCCTCTACGCCTTCGCCGCGGTCGTTCCCGCCGGAATGCTGCTTGGTCTCGCCGGAGGAAAGGCCTCGCAACCGGAGATGCAGTTCCACCGGGAGCAGCCCTGGCCACAATCGGTCGTCGAGCATGGCAGCCGCATCGAACCCTACCGGCCGATATACGAATCCGGACCTCAGGACCTGACACCGCGAGCGGTCAGCTATCGCCCGGACCTCGATTACAGCGCCGAGGCCATTCCACCTCAGGAGGCGGTGGAACATGCCGATACATCCGGGCCGCCCGCCGCGAACTCTGGCGAGGCGGAGGTTACAGTCCAGGTCGGCACCAGTATAGAAGTCGCGGCCGAGAGGGCCGAGGCCGCGGTCGACGATGCGGTGGAGGCGGCACAGGGCGACGCCGTGATCAGGCACGTTCCACCGGCCGAGACGCAAACCTACTGACTCCAGACCATGTTTCCATCTCGGCGCGAGGTAAGTGCCCGACAGGACGTGCCGGTGGCGCGCCCGGCACGTTGCGCGTTCTTTGACAGTGCCGACGAGCGATGCGTAATATCCCGCTGGGCTTGGAGAGAGCTGAAAGGAACGGGCGATGATCGAAATCGACCTGTCGGATCCCGATATCGTGACGTTGCGGCCCAAGGGCCGGCTGAGCGAGGAGGACTTCGACAATCTCGCCAAGACCATCGATGCGCGCATCCATGAGACCGACAAGGTTCCGAACCTCGTGATCCGGGTGGACAGCCTGCCGCACTGGGACAGTGTCGGTGCGCTGGCGCGCCACTTTCACTTCGTGCAGGTCCACCAGAAGGTGGTGCGCAAGGTCGCCATCGTCGGCGACTCCCCGCTGCTCGCATTTGCCCCCGAGATCGCCGACCACTTCGTCGCCGCCCGGATCAGGCGCTTCCCCGCCGCCAAGCTTGCCGAGGCGCAGAGCTGGGCACGCGCCGAGACCGACGACCCTGGTCACTTCGAGGAAATCGACGGCTTTCCCGGCGACGTTATCGCCCTGCGCGCGGTCGGCGTGATCACCGGCGACGACTATCGCGACACCCTGGTGCCGCTTATCGAGGAGCGGCTCAGGACCCATGAGAAGCTGAAGTGCCTGATCGTGCTGGGCGAGGAATATGCGACCTACACCGGCGACGCAGCCTGGGCCGACATGCGCCTGGGGCTCAGCCACTGGAACACCTTTACCCGTGTTGCCCTGGTCACCGACATTGGCTGGGTGGCCAAGGCATCGCGGCTGTTCTCCCCGGTCATACCGCTGGAGATCGAGGTGTTCGGACTCAACGCACTCGACGAGGCCAGGAGCTGGATCACGCGCTAGCCGCTCGACAAGCGCGGCACGGCATAGCACAGTCTCGCCCGGAACCGGCGCCAGGGGGCACGTTCGCAAATGGACAGGGCGGAAGCTGCTGCAGAGCAACTGTTCGAAGGTGCGCTCGGTTCGCCGCTGCGCAACCTTGCCGCCGCGCTGACCTTCGTCATCACCGTCTGGTTCATCGCCACGCTCGGCTTCGTAGCCGCCGGGTGGACCGTGTCGGATGCGTTCTACATGGTCACGCTGACAATCTTTTCGGTCGGCTACGGCGAAGTCCACCCGCTCGATACGCCGTGGCTGAGGTTGCTCGACATCGGCACGATCATCCTCGGCTGCACCGGCATGATCGTGCTCACCGGTGCGCTGGTCCAGGCCTTCGCCCACTACCAGGTCACCCGCCTTCTGGGATTGAATCGCATGCATCACGAAATCGAGAGACTGGCCGGCCACACCATCATCTGCGGGCTCGGCCGGATCGGCCGCCAGCTCGCTGCGCAACTGCACGCGGCGAAGAGCCCGTTCGTCGTCATCGAGCGCGACGCTGACAAGGTCGCCGAAGCGCGCACGCTCGGCTACCTCGCCATCCAGGCCGACGCCGCCGAGGAAGAAGCGCTGAAGGAAGCCGGCATCGACCGCGCCCGGGTGCTCGCCAGCGTGCTGCCCAACGATGCCGCCAACGTCTTCATTACCCTCTCCGCGCGCAGCCTCAACGCCGGCGTCGAGATCATCGCCCGCGGCGAGGCGCCGACGACCGAGAACAAGCTGATCCACGCCGGGGCGAGCAAGGTGGTCATGCCCACCCATATCGGCGCCGAGCACATCGCCGAACAGATCCTCTACCCGCATACCGACCGCCTGCTCGACGGTTCGCCCCGTCTGCAGGAGCTGCGCCGCAACCTCGAAGAGTTCGGGCTCGAGATCGAAGTCGCCACCGCCGCACCGGGCGGCGCGTTGACCGGGAGGACCGTGGCCGAGGCCGAAACGCGCGGCGGCGGGGCGTTTTTCGTCGTGCAGATCGACCGCCCCAACGGCGCTGTCTTCCCGCACCCGCCCGGAGACTTCACCATTGAGACCGCCGACCGCGTGGTGCTGGTCCTGCGAGGAGACAAGGTCGCGGCCGGAACGATCTTCGCTGCCCCCGCCGAGCCGGTGCGGGTCGGGCGAAATCGCATCCGCTGAACATTACCAAGGAGAGGACGATGGCAGTCACACCGCCCCGGGTGGTCACCGGCCACGATGCCGATGGCAAGTCGGTGATCCTGTCGGACGGCCTGCCGCCGCAGGAGCACCCGATGCACGGGGCCGGGGTTGGCGCGGACTTCCTCGAGATCTGGTCCAGCGCCGAGGCAGTGCCGAGCCTGACCAGCACCCCCGATGCCGAGCCGAGCCTGCGCCCCTTCACCATCATGCCGCCGACCGGGCACCTCATCCGCATGATCGAACTCTGTCCTCCTTCGATGGGCGGGCGCCGCACGGTGATGCATCGGACCAGGACCCTCGACTACGCCGTAGTGCTCGAGGGCGAAGTGGTATTAGTCCTAGACGACAGCGTGACTGTCCTTGGACCCGGCGCTATCGTGGTCCAGCGCGGCACCGACCACGCCTGGGAAAACCGCAGCGATGCGGTGACCCGCATGGCCTTCTTCCACATTGCCGCCGAGTTCTCTGACGAGTTGCTGGCGAAGCTGCCGCAGCCGCTCGACCTGATGGAGTAACGGCCGGGGCAGCGGCAAGGGGAGAAGGTACGATGGCACAGGGACATGCGGCGACCGCAGCCGCCGGAGCGGTCGGGTTCGATTGCAACACACGGCTGACCGCCGCCAAGGCGCAGGCGTTCAAGGCTGCCGGCTTCAAGTACGCGGTGCGCTACGTCTCGCGCCTCGCGACCAACGGCACCAGCGACATCAATTCCGCCGAGCTCAAGGCCCTGCTCGATGCCGGGCTCGCGGTCATGCCCGTCCAGCACGTCGCCGCGTCCGGCTGGAAGCCCGATGCCGCGCTCGGCAAGTCCTATGGCGAGAACGCCGCCAAGCATATCGCCGCCGCCGGTTTCCCCACCGGGACCACCGCGTGGCTCGACCTCGAGGAGGTGAGCAGCAGCTCTGCGCCCGACGACGTGATCGCCTACTGCAACGCCTGGAGCGTTGCGGTGAGCGCGGCGGGTTACCAGCCCGGCATCTATGTCGGGGTCAATCCCGGCCTGACCCCGAAGCAGCTCTACTGGAAGCTGAAGTTCAAGCGCTACTGGAAGTCGGGCAGCAACGTGCCCCCGATCTCCGAGCGCGGCTGGTGCATGGTGCAGACGATCCTGCCGCACGACGTCGTCGCCGGCATCGAGATCGACCGCGACGTCATCCACCCCGACGCGTTCGGCGACCTGCCGACCTGGGCAGCGCCGGACGTGGTGGCGGCCGCCCTCGCCCCGCCGGCCGTCACCGTGGCCAACGACCGCGTGCAGACCTTGCGAGCCCTCGCCGCGGCGGCGGGCGTCTCGGGGCCGATGGAGCGGCTGCTCGCCTATCGGTCCCAGCATGCCCCGGCTGCCAACCCGCGCTACTGGGCAGTGGTCAACTTCGACTTGCACTCTGCCAAGAAGCGGATGTTCGTGTTCGACGCGGTGGGCAACACCACCAAGTCGTATCTCTGCGCCCACGGCAAGGGATCGGAAGGCCCGACCGACGACGGGATGGCGGACGTGTTCTCCAACGTCGACGGCTCGAACTGCTCGGCGCTCGGCGTGTACCGCTGCGCCGAGACCTACTTCGGAGTGCACGGCCGGTCGTTGCGGCTCGACGGGCTGGAACCGACCAACTCCAACGCCCGCCACCGCGCCATCGTCATCCACGGCGCCGACTACGTCTCGCCCCAGGTCATCCAGTCCACCGGACGGATCGGGCGCAGCCTCGGCTGTCCGGCGGTCGAGAACGGTGTTGCCCCCGCAGTGATCGATGCGCTGGAGAACGGCTCCTTCCTGATCCTCTCGAAGAACGGCACCTGACGCCGCCCTGTTGACACCTGACACACGATGTCGGGCTCTCCCGGCCAAAACCGTCGCCTTGCGGGCCAAAACCGTCGCCTTGCGGCCGAAAGCGTCACCTTGGCGCGCGAAAAGCGTCACCTTGCCGCCCCGCCTCGGGACCGCCCACGAGCCTTGCGCCGCGCCTTTCCGGAAGCGAGCGCGCGGGGCCAGTGCTCGGCGAACAGGCGGCTGCGAGACTTGAGCCGATAGGCCGACTGCCGCGTCATCCCCACGCTGCGCGCCGCCTCGGCCACCTTGCCGCATTGGGCCAGCGCGGTGAGGAAGGCGTGCGCCTTCCCCGGCGTCCAGCGATAGTCGTCGTGCGAGCGCCGGGCGGTCGGGGAACGGGCGGGCGGCTCCAAGGCGGGCGGAATGTTGTCCGGATCGGTCATCCGGCAGGATAAGCCACAAACGGGCGCCTGTAGGAAAGTGATTTCGCGCCGGCCCCGCGTGAGGGCAGCGACAGTTCAGGAATTGCAGGAAGAGGCGGCCGGACCGCGCTCGTCAGTCGCCGCTGTCGTAGCTGGCTTCGTAGGCCGCGCGGCGGGCCTTGCGTTCGGCTTCCTCGGCTGCTTCCAGCTCGCGGCGCACGGCGCGGTCCGCTTCGGCCTGCTTGCGATCGACCAGCACCTTGCGCGCCTGGTCGGCGAGCGCGCGCCAGGACTTTTCGGCGCGCAGGTTGCGGTCGCGCACGTTGTCGAGCGTCGCGTTCTCGGCCTCGGCGGCGGCCTTCTTCGCCTGCTCGTCGTAGAACTCGAATGTCCCGCTCATCGGTGGAATTCCTTGGTCTGCACGCGGCAAATTCCTCCCCCGCGCCCGCATGCAGGGGGCGCGGGGGAGTAACGCAGCTGGATCAGTCGGCAGCCGACAGGTTGATCGCGCTTGCCTTGCCGTTGCGGCCCATCTCGACATCATAGTTGAGACGCTGGTCCTTGTTCAGCGTGTCCATGCCGGCCGACTGGACGGCGGAGATGTGGACGAAGCTGTCGGCCGAGCCGTCATCCGGCTGGATGAAGCCGTAGCCCTTGTCGGTGTTGAAGAATTTTACGGTGCCAATCTTGGCCATGGTCCGTTCCTTTCAAGAACGTTGGTAATGCCAACGCGCAAGATTGCGCGCCGGGTCGTGCGTCAAATCGTCCGATGAAAGGAAGTCGTCGTCTGGTTTGCGCCGGGGCTGTGAAACAGCAAGCGGCGGTCGTCAAAAGCCGAAGTCCGTCGCATATTTCGACGTCAGCGCGGATCTATTAGCACGGCTGGCGTGATTTACCTAACGATTGCGTGAGAGTGCTGGTTCGATTGAGTGCTGGTGGACGATTTGGGCCGGTGCAATTTCGTTCGGCACCGGGGCATCTTCGCCATAGCGGGCCGACCACTTGCTCACAGGCCATCGGTCTCCGGGGGAGCTCGCCCATTGCTGTCCGGTCCCGGCCGAGGAGGCTCGACGTGCCTTGCGGCCAGGACGATCGTTGCCCCGTTTGGCCAAGCATTCCTGGGCAGGCCAAGGGTCAGCTGCAGGTCCCTGATGCGCCCCGCATATATCCTGGCGATTGCGAGATACACGTCACGGTCGCCACGTTCGACCGAACCGTCGGCCGCCATGATGGCGAGCTGGTGCCTGCGTAGCAGTTCATTGAGGTCCATCCAGCGTTCCCTCACAAGGAGTGCAGGCGGCCGGGATCGGCAGCGGCTGCAGCTAGGAGGCGAAAGAGAAGGAAGCGGCGCCATTGTATCGGACGCCCGGGACCGTCGGTTGCGACTGGTAGCCGGTCCCCAGATGGGGAGTGCGGCGCCCATCCGCAATGGGCACGGGCCGGATATATATTCATGCCCCCGGGGGCGAATTGACGGGCTATTGCCGGCCATAGGGCCTAGGCCCGGCGCGGGGCATCCCGTCCCGACTGGAAATGATCATGGCCAAGGGCCAGAAACGTTCGAACCGCGAAGTGCGCAAGCCGAAAGCGGAAAAGCCGCCCAAGCAGAATGCCAGCCAGCCCAGCCTCAAGGCCGGCGGGATCAAGGGGCTGGAGAACATGAAGAACCACTAGGGCTCCAGCCCGCCCCGCCCCTTCTGCCGCGCCTCCTGCGCCGCAATGGCATCGTCGAGCTCGGCAATCCGCCGCCGCTCGGGTGTGTCCTTGGCCAGCCCCTTGAGCCGGCACGTCGCCCACAGCGACTTGCGCTCCGAATGCAGCGCCTTGAGATAAAGATCGGCCATCGCGGGGGAGTTCCTTCCGGTGGCCGATATGCGCGCGGCGGAGGAAGATGGCTAGAGGGGGTGGCAAGCGTGGCGTCGGGGGAGCGGCAGGACTTGTTGAATTCAGTGACCCCGTCCCACCTCCGTCACCCTGGACCTGCTCCGGGGCTGGGCCTTTCTTCGGGCGCAGCGTCGAACCAAAGCCTGATCCCGGAACAAGTCCGGGATGACAATCTGGTGCCCCGCCCCGATCATGCGCTGCGGCGGTTCACAGCGCGGGCGCTCCCACGGCGGGCCGCCCCTTCCACACCGTGACCCAGCCGGTGTAGGCGACCGCCGCCAGCAGCACCGTCTGCGCGCCGAGGACCGGCGGCTCGTTGCCGAGCGGCGCGAGGGCGTTAAGCGCCGGGATCTTCTGGAAGCTCTGCACGATCAGCACGATCATGTTGAGCCACTGGGCGATGAGCGCGGTGAGCATGTAGGTGCCATGCCAGCGCCCGGCGAGCTTGCGGCCGTAGAGTGCGTAGAGCGCCACCGCGAGCAGCACGAGCGAGATCACCCCGAAGATGAACGGCGGCCCGATCGGCTTGGGCGGGAAAAGGAAGCCGGTGGCGCTGGTCAGCACGGTGAACAGCAGGAAGACGCCGTTCGCCAACCTCAGCCAGCTCCCCCGGATGGCCCCGGCGAAGAACACCACCCCGGCGAGGATGCCGACCAGGCTGATGGCAACGTGGAGCTGCGTGAATTGTGCAAGCGGCAAACCGAGCATCATGGCCAACCCTCCCAGCCACGGCGGAAGGTCACACGATACCCGGCTTGGGCCCGAATGCGAGTCCGAATGCGTGGGTGGTTGGCGGCCCTAGTCGTAGATTTGCAGGTGCAGGTGGTTGTCGTGCCCGCCCAGCGGCCGGCACAGGCCTTCGTCGATCAGCACTGGATCGTTGAAGAAGAACTTGGCGTTGGGCTGCTCGGCCTTCACCAGCATCATGAGCTTCTGGGTCTTCAGCCGGTCGTACTCGGCGGACTTCCAGGTGGCCGGCAGGTTCTTGCCGTCCTTGCGCAAGGGGCGGATGTCGACCTCGCGGCCGCTGACGTGCCCCTTGTGCGGCGGGAACTTCGTCCCGTTCTTGTGGCTCATGTCGCCGAATGCGATCGGGACCGTCTCGCTCTGCGACCACTTCTTCGCCATGTCTTTCAGCGCGGCGACGAAGCCCTCGGTGCCGAAGCGGTCGGATCCTGCGGCGTCGTCGGGGTTGTAGATGACGAAGCCCGGACCCGAGACCGGCAGCTGCGTGGTGATCGGAGCCACCTTGCCGGCGCTGGTCACCGGCTTGGTGAGATCGGGGTGGTCCGGCTCGGTATCGGCGGGAAGCTTGAGCACCTGCCCGGGGTGGATCACGTCCGCGCTGACGAGCGCGTTGAGCGCCTTGAGCGCCTGCCAGGTCGTGCCGAAACGCAGGGCGATCTTGCCGAGCGTGTCGTCGCGCTGGACGGTATAGGTCGGATTGGCCATTCCCCTTCTCCCCGTGACGCGGGCCCGGGCAATCGAGGTCCGCTCCACCGGGGAGACGCCCCCCTGCCTTCACTCCGCAAGTTAAGGATGCGGAGTTATATTCTGGAATCGAGGCGCAGGAATACAATTTCGGCTAAACTGGTGCGATTTATTCAATTCCGCCGGTCTTCAGGCACTGTATCTTGCGCCGCCACCAATCGTTCTGCCGAACAATAGATGGTATCCATCGTGCTCGCGGTCGCCTTGTCCGATGCACGGCTCGCGGCCGATTTCCTCGTAGACGCGGCTCGCAGGCGTCACGCCCCCATGAGGTCGATGACGCCCTCCGCAGTGTTATGGGCATAGCGCGCGGGCAGCAGTCCTTCGATGGTCCTTGCGAACCCCTGTGCCTCCCTCGCCAATGCCACGATGACCATGCGGCTCTGCTCCTTGCCCGCACCAGGCGCATAGCCCATGCTCAGCGTGTCGAACGGAATCCCGGCGCCATGCCGCGGCAATTCGGCCGCGAGCGGCCACAGCCCGGTCATCATCTGCGTTACGGACAGGTTCGACGCGTCCTTGTCGGCGTGGCGATAGCCGTAATCGAGCAGGCACAGCGAAAGCCAGTAATGGAGATTGCTCAGCCAAGCGATCGCCTGCGCGTCGTCCGAGGCGATCTGGTTGGGATGGCCGACGAAGGCGGTGGGATTGCGCGGCAGCGGATGGGCCGGATAGGCCTCGTGCTCCGGCGGGATGTCCCACACATTGGCGACGCCGGAATCGGCAAAGGCCGGGTGACGCCCTTCGTGGACGCTGCGGAACAACTCGAAATGATCGTGTTCGCCCTCGTGCATGATCTCAGCAAGGTCGGCCTGCCATTTCTCGACTTCGGCGGGTGTCAGGGGAAATCCCGGCCGGCCGGAGGCTTCCGCCAGCAGGTCGAGAACGTTCTGGTAGAGGCTGCCGACGTGATTGGGCCGGTCGAGGCCGCCGATATCGCTCAGCACCTGGCGGCGGAACTTCTCGTCCTCCGGCGCGCGTTCACGGCCTTCCGCGAAGACCGCGGCCGATCCCTCGCAGAAGGCGTATTTCGCCGCCGAGGCGCGGCTCAGCGGCTCGAGCCCGAAGGGGAAGGGGTAGATGTCCGGCTCGTAGGGAAAATCCTGCCGGTTGAGATGCGGGCAACTGCCGAGCGCCACCAGCAGGCGATTGACCGCCCCCAGATGCTGCATTTCCTGGATCGCCACGCCGAGCAGGTTGGTTGCGGTCGGGGCGCCGAAGCCGACCAGCTGCCGATAGCGGTCCTTCACCGAGAACGCGCAATAGAGATACTGCAGCATCAGCCCGTGCTCGATCTCGGCACCCTCGCGCAACAGGCGCAGGAGCTCGAGATAGGGATCGGCAAAATCGCGCACGATGATCCCGGCCCGATGCTTGCCGGGGGTTATCGCCCCCATGTTCGCGGAAACGGAATTCGCCGGATCGCCCTCGCCCGGCACCGCCGCCCTGGCGCTGCCGAACGCAGCCAGCGCGACCGGCGCCGCGACGCCATGCGCCATCGCGCCGCGCAGGAACGACCGGCGGCCATGGTCCGGAATCAAATCGATCAGCCGGGATCCGCCGCGCACGCCGGCGATCCGCCCCTCGTCCCTCATATCCCCCCTTCGGCACCGCCTGGTGCCCGATCTCCCCGTCAGCCCGGACAATGCGCATCCGTTTTGACAGCGTCAACCTAGGCGAGGTTGTGGGGGTGAAAGTCTCCATTCCCGCGAGATCAGCGCCCCGGCGGGGTCGTTGGTCCAGGGGGGCAAAACCGTGGTCGTCGGCGTCTTCGGCGGCGATGAAGGTGTCGGGCGCGCTGTTCTGCCGCGCCGCGAAGCCCCTCACCTCCTGCATGATCTTCATCGAACAGAAGTTGTCCTCGCTGAGCTCGTTCGCGTCAACCGCTATGCGGTTTCGGCCCGGGCTCGCACATCGAGCAAAAGTGATCCGACTTGGCGCCCCCGTTCGACACTCTCTCGCCCGGTGTCAGCCTTCGCCCTCCACGCTGTCGATCAGGCCGCCCATTCCCGCATCTCGCAGCCGCGCGGCCCAATCGGGAGGGCAATTCTTCACGCGAATGCAGTCCACCTCGCAGTCGCGCATTGCCTCTTTCATCCTGCCGAACTCGGCTTTGGATGCGGGCTGCTTCGAGACGTACCAGGCCCCAAGCACTTCGTCGACTAGCGCAAAGAGGTCGGGCGCGGCGAACTCGCACATGGTGCAAAGCGTGCAGTGATCGAGTTCGACGTAAAACGGACCCGGCACGTTCGCCGGATGAGGTGGCTTTCGGGTCTCCGGCCTCACTAATCGTGCTCCCGATCACCCTGCCCGATGTATAGCTCCCGCCCGGTCTCCTCATACACCCGGCTCATCTCATCCATCCCGGCCTCGGCATCCTCGACCGGTACCGTGGCGGCGAGGTAGCTGTCGGAGTTCTGCTTCGCCGCAAAATCGCGCACCTCCTGCGTGATCTTCATCGAGCAGAACTTGGGCCCGCACATCGAGCAGAAATGCGCGGTCTTGGCGCCCTCCGCCGGCAAGGTCTGGTCGTGGTATTGCTCGGCGGTGTCGGGGTCGAGTGAGAGGTTGAACTGGTCGCGCCAGCGGAATTCGAAGCGCGCCTTGGACAAAGCGTCGTCGCGGACCTTGGCCGCCGGGTGACCCTTCGCCAAGTCCGCCGCGTGGGCGGCGAGCTTGTAGGTCACCACGCCCACCTTCACGTCGTCGCGGTCGGGCAGGCCGAGGTGTTCCTTGGGCGTGACGTAGCAGAGCATCGCGGTGCCGAACCACCCGATCATCGCCGCGCCGATGCCGCTGGTGATGTGGTCGTAGCCGGGCGCGATATCGGTGACGAGCGGGCCGAGGGTGTAGAACGGCGCCTCGCCGCAGGCGGCGAGCTGTTTGTCCATGTTTTCCTTGATCTTGTGCATCGGCACGTGGCCGGGGCCCTCGATCATCACCTGCACGTCCTGTTCCCAGGCGCGCTTCGTCAGCTCGCCCAGCGTGTAGAGCTCGGCGAACTGCGCCTCGTCATTGGCGTCGGCGATGGAGCCGGGGCGCAGGCCGTCGCCCAGCGAATAGGCGATGTCGTAGGCCTTCATGATCTCGGTGATCTCGTCGAAGCGCTCGTAGAGGAAGCTCTCCTTGTGATGCGCGAGGCACCATTTCGCCATGATCGAACCGCCGCGGCTGACGATGCCGGTGACGCGTTTCGCGGTCATCGGGATGTAGGGCAGGCGCACGCCGGCGTGGATGGTGAAGTAGTCGACGCCCTGTTCGGCCTGTTCGATCAGCGTGTCGCGGAAGATTTCCCAGGTCAGGTCCTCGGCCACGCCGCCGACCTTCTCCAGCGCCTGGTAGATCGGCACGGTGCCGATGGGGACGGGGCTGTTGCGGATGATCCATTCGCGGGTGTCGTGGATGTTGCGGCCCGTGCTGAGGTCCATCACGGTGTCCGCGCCCCAGCGGATCGACCAGACCATCTTGTCGACCTCGCTCGCCACGTCCGATGCGACGGCGGAGTTGCCGATATTGGCGTTGATCTTGACGAGGAAGTTGCGCCCGATCGCCATCGGCTCGCTTTCCGGGTGGTTGACGTTGGACGGGATGATCGCCCTGCCCCGCGCCACTTCGTCGCGGACGAATTCGGGCGTCACGTACTCGGGGATTTCCGCCCCCCACGAATTGCCGTCGAGCTCGCGCCGGACGAACTCGCGGCCGAGGTTCTCGCGCTCGGCGACGTATTCCATCTCCGGCGTGATGATGCCCTGCTTCGCGTAGTGCATCTGGCTGATGTTGTTGCCCGCTTTCGCCCGGAAGACCGACTTCGCGACGTTGGGAAAGGCCGGGACGCCGCCCGAGCGGTCGGGGCCGAGCTGGCCGTTGTCCTCCGGCTTCACGTCGCGGGCCGCGTATTCCTCGATGTCGCCGCGTTCGAGCTGCCACTGTCGGCGCAGCGCGGGGAGGCCGGCGGATATGTCGATGGTCGCGGTGGGATCGGTGTAGGGGCCGGAGGTGTCGTAGACCCGCACCGGCGGCTCGCCGCTCGACGGTTCGAGCGAAATCTCGCGCATCGCCACCTGCCGCGGTCCGACATGGATCTTGCGGCTGCCACGGATCGGCCCGGTGGTGACGCCGATTTCGAGCGGGGAATTGATGTCGGCCATGCGAAGTCTCTCCTCACGGAGCGGGAGAGCACTTTCCGGCCAAGACGCCCGGCCACTCCCTCCGCCCGTGCTAACGGGTTCAGGTTCGACGGGTCGAAGGGTGCGAAACCTTCCTCTCAGCGCACGCACGCTCCCCGGGGATGGAGCGACACTAGGCCCTGGCCGTGCGCATCGCAAGCGACTCCAACGCAACTGAATGCTATGGCGGCGACAGGGGAGAAAGGAGAGTGGACATGAAAACAATCTTATCCATCTCGATCGCGGCGCTGGCCTTGCCCGCTGCGGCTCTGGCGCATCATGGCTGGGCCTGGACCGAGGACGAAGAGAGCCGCCTGTCGGGCGAAATCGTTTCGATCAGTTTCGGAAATCCGCACATGCACCTGCAGGTCAAGGCGAGCAAAGGCGTGTGGGAAGTCGACCTGTCACCGCCTATTGTGGCGGAGCGTTCCGGATTCGGGCCGGGTGTGGCCAAGGCCGGCGACAAGGTCAGCATGACCGGCCACCGCGCGCGCGATCATGTCGTGCTCGGCTTCAAGGCCGAAACCATCACCGTCAACGGCAAGACCTACGACGTCTATCCGCAGCGGCCCAAGACCCTGAAGCCCGAGGCCTGAAACGGCTCAGCCCGGCGGGGCGAATCCCACGGTATCGCCTGCCGGGGTGGTGAAGGCGACGATGTAGCCGCCGTCGGCCCCGTCGCGCATCGGCGCGAAGGTGATCTTGATCGTGTCGCCCGCCTTGACCGAGCCGCGATTGTAGCCGGCGCGGTAGAAATTCGAGGCGCTGTGGCCCTCGAAGTCCCAGTCGCGCGTGCCCTTGGCGTCGGTAATGGTCACGATCATGTGGGTGTGCGGATTGACCACCTTGATCGCCTTGACGGTACCGGTGAGCGTCTTGGGGCTGCGGAAGTCGAAGATCGCCGCCGAATGATGCGCGGCAACCGGCACGGCAATGCCAAAGGTGGCGACCGCGGCGAGTGTGAGGACGTAGTTCTTCATGGCGCTGGTTTTCCCCTCGGCTCATTCGTAGACGTCGATGACGTCGGCCATCTTGGCGGTGATCGGCTCTCCGGCCTCGAGCTGTTCGCGGCGCTTTTCGAGCAGGCGCAACCACGGCTCCTCCGTGCAGTTGTAGGCCATGATGTGCCCGTCCTTGAGCGGCATCCACTTCTTCGTGAAGCTGACGGGCGCGGTGTAATAGACCGGGTCGGTCATGGTCAGTTCGTATTCCATGATCTTGCCGACCTTTGCATCGGGCACGATGCGGATGCGCTCGACCATCGTCGCTTCCTCGCTGTGCGGATAGGTCCGCTGGTCCTGCCCGTCGCTTAGGTCGGTGGTGGTGACGACCAGCGTATCGCCGTCCCATTTGCCTTCCGAATATCCCTGCCGCACCGGCAGGCGCTTTTCGGGCGGCACGCCGTGGCCGGGCATGTAAACCCGCCGCGTCTCGCTCTCGACCTCGTAGATGATAGTCAACTGTTCGGGCCGGTGAATGAACTCGATCGGATAGCCGCCGGCCGACTGCATCATCGTCGGCATGCCGTATTGCACGCAGTGCGCCGCGGGGTTGTCGCCCGAGAAGTTGCCCGAGCCATCGCCGCCCTCGCCCACCAGCTTGCGGTATTCCTCGACCCGGCGCTTGCCCTCGGCGGTGAACGGCGGTTGCGGCACCGCGGCGATCAGTCCGCCCGCGCCGGTCGGTCCGGGGGCGCCCGGTTCGCGATAGGTGGTCCAGACGCCCGAAAAATCGCGAGCCGCGGTCAGCGGCTCGTCACCCTCACCGGCGAAAGCGGCGGAGGCGGTGATGCCCAGTGCGACGACGGAAACAATGCCCAGTGCAGGCCAACGCATTGCAAGCTCTCCCAATTCCGGGCGCTCGTTGACGCCCAGCCTGCAGGGGTTGTGCCACAGGATTTGCGTTTGCGAAAGTCAAACGGACGGCGCGTTCGCCCCTGTCAGAGACGCGACAGTGCGACGAGCAGCGCGGCCATCCCGAACAGCGCGGAGAAGCCCGCCCAGCCCTTCGTGCTGCGGCCCAGGAGCTTGCGCGCCACGGGCAGGAAGCGATCCCCGGCGGCGAGGATCAGGAACCCCTCCGCCGCGCACAGCCCGCCGATCACGTTGACCACGATCGAGAGCCAGTCTTCGCTGCGCCACGGGCTGACGAGATAGACCGAGGCACCCAGCACGATACAGATCAGTCCGGTCAGGAAGCGCAAGCCGGCCGAGTGCTCGAAATCCTCGAGCATCGCCGCCCAGGTGCCCGGCTCGCGAAATTCGCCGACCGCCGCGACGAGCGAATAGAGCCCCATGAAGAATGCGATCCACGCCGGAATGTCCATCGCCGAGTTCCCTCTCCTGCCGCAGCGACTGGAGCCTACCTTTCCCGGACACGGACCGCAAATCCCGACTTTCCATATTGGAAAATTACCACTTGCCGAATCGGAAAGTCATCGGTAGCCACTTTCCACATTGGAAAGTAAAGGATCATGCGATGAGCGACGAAACCCTCTCCCCCGCCGAGGCGCGCGCCATGCTCGACAGCGTCGGGGCAACCCGCGCGCAGCTCGCCGCGCTCGGAAACTGCCCACCGTGGCGTCATGCCGCCTTCGGCGGGATCATCGGCCTGCTGGTCACCGGCGTCGGCTTCCCGATCCAGATCCAGACGGCGACCTTGTGCGTCGCCATGGGCGGGCTGGTGCTGGTCGGGAAGTCGGACCGGCGGCGCTACGGGATGTTCGTCAACGGCTATCGCAAGGGCGCGACGCGGCCCTTCACCTTCGCCCTGCTGGTGGCGATGCTTGCGCTGATCGTGGCGCAGATCTGGCTGCGTGAAAACGATGCGGCGGCCGGAACGCACTTCGCAGTCGGCCTCGCCGCCTTCCTGATCGGCACCGGGTGCAGCGTCATCTGGAACCGCATCTTCCGCCGCGAGATGGAGGGCCGCGCGTGACGCCGGTTGCGCTCGACTCCCAGCTCCACGCACCGGCGAGGCTGCAGATCGCGACCGTGCTGGCGACCGCCGACAGCGCCGAATTCGCCAGGCTGCGCGAGATCACCGGGGTCAGCGACTCCGTCCTCTCGAAGCACCTCGCGGCGCTGGTCGAGGCCGGGTACGTGAGCCTGACAAAGAGCCCGCTCGACGGCCGCTCCCGGACCTGGGCGAGCTTCACCCGCCAAGGCCGCACCGCCTTCGCCGCGCACATGCGCGCGCTGCAGGCACTGATCGACAGCGCGGAGCAGGCGATAGCGGCGCAGTAGGGGAAACGTGGTAGAAACTCGCGGATTTCGCCCAAGAACTGCCCGTTGGCTAGCGACCCAATAGCACACATCGCCACCTTAAGTTCACCAAAGGTCTAGAGTCTTTCTTGTCGTTATTCACTTCACATGCCGCCAGCGCCAAATCAAAGTTGGCAACAGCAACAGCGTCAATATCAGGGAAGAAACTAGCCCCCCCAAGATCACGATGGCCATCGGCCCTTGGATTTCGCGTCCAGCTTCGCCTGCTTCGACTGCAAGTGGCACGAGAGCAAGGGAGGTGACAAATGCTGTCAATATAATGGGTGTTACTCGCTCGCGGGTAGCGCGAAGCACGGTTTCGCGGCTCCATTGCTGCTTCTCGACAGCGACCAAATGGTCGACATGCGAAACTAGCAAAATGGCATTGCGGGCAGTGATGCCAAATAGTGTAATGAAGCCAACCACCCCCCCCAACGAGAGCACTCCTCCCACCAAAACTGCAGCTATCTCGCCTCCAAATACCGCCATCGGCAGGCCTGCCAAAATTATGAGCGCGGGACGCAAGCCACCAAATGCAAGTACCAACAGCGCGACCATTGCAATCGCAGTCAGCGCGACGTGGTTAACGAGCTGCCGCGTCGCGGCCGACTCGCCCTCTGCTGCTCCAGCCCAGGAGAGGTAGACACCCGCGGGCAACGTGACGTCTGCGCCGATGCGCCGCTTGGCCTCGGCGACGAAGCCCGAGACGTCTCGGCCGGTGACGTTGGCGGTGACCACCTGACGCCTCTGTCCATCGTCATGCGCGATCAACTCGCGCGCGCTGCCTAGCGAGACATCCGCGATGGTGCCGAGCGGCACGGCGTTGCCCGAGCCGCCGCGCACGAGCACCCGCCCGATCGCCTCGGGATCCTGCCGCAGTTCGGGTGGAAGGGTCACGACAACGTCAAGAGTGCGGTCGGCGAGGCTGATCTGGCCGGCAGGGAGGCCGAGGAAGGCGGCTCGCAAGGCGTCGGCGGCGTCGGAGCTGTCGACGCCGTGGAGCGCCATCGCCGACGGATCCAAAGTGAGGTCAAGCATCGGCGTACCGCCTTCCGAGCCGACCGATACGTCCGCCGCGCCCGGCACCTGGCCGAGCACAGCTACGACCTGCGAGGCGACGCGGTCGAGCGTGTCGAGATCGTTGCCGAACATGCTGATAGCCACTTGCGCGGTCTCGCCCGAGAGCGATTCGCCGATCCGGTCGCCAAGGAAGGTCACTGCCTCGCTCTGAATCGCCGGGGTGGAGTCGAGCACCTCGCGAATTTTCTTCAGCGCATCGTCCTCGGCCGCGGCGTCGACATCATCCTTCAGTCTTAAATGGATCTCGCCCACGTTCGGCGGCCAGGTATCCTCGCCCGCTTCGGCGCGGCCAGACTGTTCCTCGACACTGAGCACTTCAGGAATCGCCAGAAGCCGCTTCGACAGTTGCTCGCCGGTGGTGCGCATCCAGTCGAACGAGGCGCCGGGCGGGCCGGTCACGCCGAGGACGTAGTGCCTCTCGCGGAATGTCGGAAGCAGCTCCGAGCCGAGCGCGAAGGTGAGCGCAATCGCAGCGAGACCGATCAGCCCGACCGCCCAGGCGGCGCGCTCGGGATGATCGAGCGAGGCGGCGGCTCGGCCCGCGTGCCAGGCCTTGAACCGCTCGAGCAATACAGGCTCGTGGGCGGGGTTTCGATTACCGAGCAGCAGTAGCGAGAGCGCGGGCGTGACGGTCATCGCGACCACCAGCGAGGCCAGCACCGCGAGCAGGAACGCGACTCCGAGCGGGGCGAAAAAGGCGCCCTGGAGGTCCGTGAGCAAGATCACCGGCAGCATGGTCAGCGCCAGAACGAAGGTGGCGTAGACCACCGGCGCGCGCACCTCCACCGAGGCGGCCTCGATCACCGTGAGGCGGTCGGCATCGGGCGGCGCATCGCGCAGGCGGCGCACGATGTTCTCGATATCGACGATGGCATCGTCGATCACCACGCCCAGCGCCACCGCCAGACCGCCCAAGGTCATCACGTTGATCGACTGGCCCATCGCATTGAGCACCAGCAACGTGGTGACGATCGACAGTGGAATCGAAACGAAGGCGACCAACGCCACCTGCACGCGGCGCAAGAAGAGGATGAGCACCAGCGCGATCAGCACTGCGCCGATCATTAGGTCGCGCTCGATCCCTGCGAGTGCATTCTCGACGAAATTCGCCGGTCGGTGGAGCGCCGGGTAGACCTTGACCCCCTGCCTCTCAAGCGCCGGGATGAGCTCGGCGAGCGCCGCCTCGAGCGCACGGGTCGCATCGAGCGTGTTGGCTCCGTACTGACTTGACAATGTCATCAGCACTCCCGGCCGGCCCATGATGATGGCATCGCCGTAAAGCGGGGCGGCGGCTTCGAGAACCTCAGCAACATTACCCACACTCACGCTGCCAGTCGGGCCTCCGCGAACGATAGTGTCGGAGATGGCGGCAGGCGTGGTGGCGCTGCGGCCTGGATCAATCAGGATGCGCTGGTTGGGCGTGTCGGCAAATCCGCTACCTTTCACTTGCACCACACGCGAGACGGCGCTGGCGAGATCGGCCAGGCTAAGGCCTCGCGCGGTAAGCGCATGCGGATCGGCACGCACCTCCATCCGCCGCCGCTCGCCGCCGAAGACGTTGGCGCGCGCGACCCCGTCGGCGGCCAGGAGACGCGGGCGCACCGTCCACTCGACGAGGTCGCGCAGTTCCATCGGCGAGAGCGTGTCACTGACGAAGCCGACCTTCAGCAGGTCCATCGTCGAGGAGACCAGCGGGGTCATTTTGGGTGCGGTGACGCCTGCGGGGAGCGTGGCATCGGCCAGTGCCTCGGCCACCTGCTGGCGCGCGCGGTAAGGATCCGAGCCCTCGCGGAATGTGACATTGATCACCGAAAGGCCCTGGATCGATTCCGAGCGCACTGCCTCGACCCCATTGGCGCCGTTGATCACCGCCTCCAATGGACGGGTGACGAGTTGCTCGGTCTGGAGCGGGGTGTAACCCGGCGCCTCGGTCTGCACACTCGCCTGCGGTGGGACGAAATCGGGGAACACGTCGTAAGGCGCGTCGGCGAGCGCGTAGGTGCCGTAGACCAGCAGCACCGTGGCCGCGAGCACCACCAGCCAGGCATGGCGCAGCGATTGACGGACGATCGCGGTCAACACGGCCGCTATTCCTCCTCGGCCGGCGCGCCGCGCTCGAGCCCGAGCAGCGTGCCCGCGCCCGCGACCACGATCCGCTCGCCCGGATGCAGCGTGCCTTCGGGGACGAAATAGCCCTCTGCGACCGGATTGCCGGTGTCTACAGGCGCGCGCGCGAAGCCGCCGTGCCTCGCCGAGCGGTAGACGAAGGCGCCGCCATCGACCCGCACCAGCGCCTCGCGCGGCACGATGACTCCGGCGCGAGCCAATCCCGTGGCGACATACGCGGGCAGCACGCGGCCAACCTGCGCTTCGGCTGCGGTGCGTCCGCCGGCCAGCGCGAGCGCGCCCGCGGTCTGCAATTGCGCTTCACTCATGGCTGCGGGACCGAGCACGCGCACAAGCACCGAGCGCGGTTCCTCGCCGACTACCACCGCAGCGCCGGCAGGGAGGGAAGCATCGGGGATGTCGATACGCAGCAGCACAGCATTCCCGGCAGCGACGCGATTGACGAGGCCGGGGATCGCGTCGCAGCCGATTCGCCGCAGCCCGGCGCCGAATTCGAGCGCGACCCGATCGCAGGCGAGATTGACCCGCGCGCGATCGGCCACCGCCTGTGCACGCGCCGCTTCGACATCACGCAGCGAGGCACTTTGGTCCTCGGCAGCGAGCGCGGTGAGGCGCTGCGCCTCGGATTGCGAGGCAGCGAGCGCGGCCCGCGCGGTCGCAAGGTCCGACGCAATCGCTGCCAGCGGCGACAGATCGAGCGCGCGGGCAAAGCCGCTCTTTTCCTCGGCCCGGGTTGCCGGGGCGAGCGCGGCGAGTTCGATCCCCGCCTCCTGCATCGTGTTGGCATCGAGCTGCAAGGTGCCCAACGCGGAACCCGCGGCGGGCGCTTTCTCGGCGGCCGCAGCCTCTTCCTCCGCGCCCGGATGGGGAGTGGCCGGCGGCATCGCCATATACATCGCCAGCGCGCCGACCAGCGCGCCGACAGCGGCGATCCCGAGTATTGTTGGCGGCTTCATCGCATGACTCCCCTTTCCACCTCCAGGACACCCGGCATGATCCCCGCCTCGGGCCCGCCGAGCGGTCGGCGCAGCGCCTCCTCGAGCGCGGCATTGGCCCGGCGCAGGCGGACCAGCGCGTCGAGTGCGGCTAACCGCGCATCATAGAGCTGGATCTGCGCCGCGGCCCAGTCGGTGCGGTTGATTGCTCCGCGGTTGATCTGCGCTTCGGCCTTTTCGGCCCATGCCTCGGCCAGTGGCAGATCGCGCGTGCGAATGCGCTCCTCGGTCGTCAGCGCCGCCGCGCGCTCAGAGAGCGCGACTTCGATTGACCCTTGCGCCGCCGCAATGGCAGCTTCGATCTGCCCGCCAGCCTCGGCCCGCCGCGCAACAGCCGCGCCGATCGCCGCGCGGTTCAAGTCCCATGAGGGCAGCGCCAGATCGATGGAGAAGGGCAGCTTGACCAGCCCGCGTTCCCAAGTAAAGCCGGGCCCGATCGAGACCGCCGGATATTGCCGCGCAACTTCAAGCCTCAGATCGGCTTCAGCCTGGTCGTAGGCGACCAATTTGCGCAGGATGTCGGCGCGCGCGGCCGAAGCGCGGGCGCGCTCGGCAGCGTCGATCTCCAGCGGCAAGGCATCAGTTGAAGCGAAATTGGCCCAGTGCAGCTCCTCGCCGGCAAGCGCCTTGGCCGGGAGGCCAAGTGCCACCGCGACCGCAACTCTGGCATCGGCCTCCCGCGCGCGCTCCTCGTCGAGCAGGCGCGCAGTGGCGAGCCGCTGAGTGCGATAGGGATAGACGATCACTGCCGCGCTCTCGCCCAATGCAACCCGCCGGTTGAAAGCGGCCAGCCCGCGGTCCTGCACCGCCAGTTGCTCCTCGAGGACCGGGATACGCGCTTCAGCCGCGAAATAGTCGATCAGCGCGCGATTGAGCACCATCCGTTCGGCCCACACCGTCTCGACGAAATCGTAGCGCGCGAGCAGCACGGCGAGCCCGGCGCGGTCGAGCCGGGCCGAGCGCCGCACGCCGTAATCGGGCGGTAGGTTGGCCTGCGTGCCCAGCAGCCAAGGCGAAGTCGTCGCCGGATCGCGCGCATATTCGGCGGTCAGCGTTAGTATGGGTGCACCCATGTGGCGCGCCGCAGCTGCCTCCGCCTCGGCAGTCGCGATAGCCCCGCGGGCGGCCACGATGCGGGGGTTGTAGGCGAGCAGCGCGGCGAACAACGACAGCCGGTCCAGCGTGCCCGGAGGGGCTGCTCGCTCGCCGGGAGCGAGGCGCGCGACTTCCTCGGCGATCCGTGTGGGATCGAGCGTGCGGGCCGCGACGGCTTCCGATCGGACCCCGAGGTCGATCGGCGATGGCTGGTAGGACATACAAGCCGCAAGACCCAGCGACAGCGCTCCCGCCAGCGTCCCGCGGCTTGGGAGCCTGACCATCGTCTCTATAGCTCCATCTCTACGCTTATTATTACGCTCTGAGTCTCGTAGAAGTTCTCGTACAGCGCATCGAAGCCGACGCCATCAACATGGGTGCGGGTGCCAAAGGTGTTGAACACGTCATTGGCCACCAGACTCAGCTTCCACTTGTCGCCGATCTCGCGGGTCAGCGACAGGTCGAGAGCGCCGCGTTTGTCCTGGCGGCCCTGGGCGATGTCGCGCGGCGCGTAATAGGTGGCGTTGACCTGCGCCTGCGTCGAATTCCCCAGCGCCAGTTCCAGGCCGATCTTGCCGTCCCAGGTGAAATCCTCGGTCTCCGGCAGTGTCAGGCTGCGAACGTAGGGGAACAGCAGAGTGATATCGGTCTCGTCGCGGTGGATGTTGTAGCCGCTGAAGCTGGCCGTCAACCGCACTTTGTCGGACGGTTTCCAGTATCCGATGAGCTCGGCACCGATATTCGTCGCCACGCCGGTATTGGCGTAGATCTTGTTGACGATGTCGTAAGTCTGGTTGCTGGCGTCGATCGCGTAGATCCGCTGGAAGGCGTCGCTGATGCGGCGCCGATAGACCGCGAGCGAGCCCGACAGCGCGCCGAAATCGTGCTGCACCGACAGTTCCCAGGCGGTGGTGAATTGCGGCCGCAGATAGGGATTGCCGACCTTGAGCAGCTCGGGATCGTCATACTTGGGAAACACCCGCAGCTCGGGCTCTCCCGGCCGGTCGACGCGGCGGTTGTAGAACAGCGAGATGTCGGTTCCGCCGGCCAGTTCCTTGGTCAGCCGGACATTGGGGAACAGGCGGAAGTAATCATAGGCGTCGTTGTTCGGGTAATAGATGTTCGCCGGGTCCAGACCGTAGGCGACCGAGGTCTGCTCGGCTCGCAGGCCCGCCTCGACCACCAGCCAGCCCGGCTCCCAGACGAAGTTGGCGTAGCCGGCATAGATCGTCTCGCGCCAGTCGGACGTCTCGCCGAGCCCGGGATAGATGATCGACATCTGCCCCGGCACGGTGGTGTATTCGACCGGGATCCAGCGCCACTGGACCTTGGCGCCCAGCTCGATCCGCCCGGCGCGCAGCGGGCGCACGTAATCGAGCGAGACGGGCACCGTGTTCTCGATCGCCACGATGCGCGTCTGGTCGGTGCCGATGCGGACGGGCGAGACCTCATTGAGCCGATAGGTCTCGTCCTCCCAGCCGCGGATATACTCGCCGCGCAGCTGAATGTTGTGTCCGGCCTCGGCGAAATCGTGGCGGTAATTGAGCGCGCCGGAAGCGTGGCCCGTCTGCTCGTTCTCGCGCCAGAACCAGTAGCGGGTGAGGGTGTTGCTGGTGGTCTCGATGAAGGGGACCTGCGCCTGGTCGAGATGATCCTCGATATCGAACACCCCGCTGATCGACAGGATATCGTCGTCACTCAGCCGCTGGTCGGTGCCGCCCTTGAGGATGTACTGCGTCTGCTGGCGGTTCTCGGGCACCTGGCTGGCGATGATTCGCCCGTCATTATAAAAGCGCGTGGTGAACTCGTTGTTGGGCAGCTTGCGCTGGCTCAGCATCTCGCCCTGCAACTGGTAATCGGCGCTGGCGCCCGAATGGGTGAGGCTGAAATAGGGGCTGATCTTGGGCGTCCAGGTGTAGCTGCCGAGCTCGGTAGGCAGATCGTCCTGGCGCCGCCACAGCGCGCCGAAGCCGCCCTTCACCCCGACATGGCCCAACCAGCCCGCCTCGCGGCTCTCGCGCATCACGATGTTTATGATCCCCGCGCCGCCCTGCGCCCCGTAGCGCGCCGAGGGATTGTTGATCACCTCCACGCGCGCCACGTTGCCCGCCGGAATGCTGTCGAGCCCGCGCTGGTTGCCGATGCCGGTGAGCGCGCTGGGCTTGCCATCGACCAGGATCACCACCCGGTCGCTCCCGCGTAGCAGCACCTCGCCTTCGCGCTCCACGGTGATGCCGGGCAGGGTGCCGAGAGCGCCGAGCAGCGTGCCCGAGGAGGCGATCGCATCATTGGCGATGTCGTAACTGTTGACCCCGGCGCCGAGGTCCACGTCCTGCTGGCGTGCGCCCTGGACCAGGATGCGGTTGCCGCTGTCGGCCTCGAGCGCGATGGTGCCGAGGTCGAGCGCGGTGGCGGTGCGGCCGACCAGCACCTCGGTAGTGAAGGGGGCATAGCCCGCCGCGGTCACCGTCAGCCGGTAGCGGCCCTGGGGCACGTCGGTCAGCACCGCGCGGCCCGCCTCGTCGCTCACCGCCACCTCGACCGGCTCGGCCGCGTCGGGCTCGAGCGGATCGTCGAGTAGTAGTCCGGCCTGGGCTATCGGGCGCTTGTTCTCGCCATCAATCAGTTCGATCGAGATTTCCGCGCCTTCGGCCATCGCCGGAGCGACAATGCAGCTCCCGCACGCCAGCCACCACGAAACCTTATTGGCGAACATGCGTCCTTGCCCTCTGCTTCGACCCTTTGAGGGCTCAATGCATGACATGCCAAACGAGGTTTGCTCCCGAACGGCAATCGCCTCGCACTCAAACGGCGTAAAGGTTGCAGCTTTTCAAACTTCCTTGCCGAGATGCAGCCGAGCGACGAGACCCGGATGCGCATCGGCGAGCTCCAATCGGCCCTCGTGCGCAAGCGCAACGCTCTCTACCATGGTCAGTCCAAGGCCGTGGCCCGGTGTCGAGCGGCTAGCGTCAAGACGGCCGAAGCGTTGGCGAGCCACTTCGGACATGTCCTGGGGGATGCCAGGCCCGTCGTCACGCACCTCGAGCACGATACCCTCGACCGTTCGAAGGAGATTGACCTCGATGCGGGTGCCGGCGGGGGTGTGATTGAGGGCGTTCTCGATAAGGTTGGAGGTCGCCTGAGCTAACAGGTCGCGGCTGCCAAACACGTTCGTCTCGACCAAGGCGCCCGTGGTCAGTGTGTGTCCGCCGTCCTGCGCGGAGGGGAGATAATCCTCGACGATTTCTGCGATCAGGGGTGCCATCGAAATCGCCGCGAACTGCCGGCGCACGCCGCCAGCCTCCACCTCGCAAATGCGCAGAATTGTAGCGAACAATGCCAGAATGTCATCGATCCTCTCGAGCGCATCTGCAATCGTTGCGCGATAGGCCGGGTCTTGCGTCTCGGGCAGTGCCTGCTCGAGCCGAGCCCGGAGCCGACAGAGCGGGCTACGCAGATCGTGCGCAATGTCTGCCGAGACTTGGCGCAAGCTGCCCATCAGCCTCTCAATGTGGTCTAGCATCCGATTGAGAGTGTGCGAGAGTTGATCAAACTCATCACAATTGGAGCTAATCGGCATCCGCCGAGAGAAATCGCCGGCAATGATTGCTCGTGCCGTGCCGTCGACTTGAGCGAGTCGATGCTGGAGCACTCGCCCTGTCAGCACGGCGCCGACGACGCCAATAATGATCACCACGCCGAAGCCCCCGCCGGCAATGCCGAGCAGCGTTAGCTCGGTACGTCGCATGAGGCCCAATTCCCCCACTACGGCTAGGGTAGCGCCGTCGGGAAGCGTTAGCGCATCCAATCGGACAGTCTCGCTCTGCCCGTTGTCGTGAACAAGCACCGCATCGTGAATCCCATCGCTTACTTGGCTCACCGACACTTTCCCCGCGAGGCGCGTGCCATCGGGCGCGTTGAGCAGGTATCGTCCGTTCCCCGGCATTGCATCGAAGGCGAGAATGTCGCCGATCAGCGCTTCGCGGCCCTCCGCTCGGTCGGCGTGT
This sequence comes from Croceibacterium salegens, assembly GCF_009827435.1. Classification (GTDB taxonomy): domain Bacteria; phylum Pseudomonadota; class Alphaproteobacteria; order Sphingomonadales; family Sphingomonadaceae; genus Croceibacterium_B; species Croceibacterium_B salegens. The sequence continues at coordinate 75,070 of NZ_WTYM01000022.1, forward strand.
TCGAGCGCGATAAGCTCGGAGTGCAGGCGCTCGTCGAGCGAGCGGCGCAACTCGCCGTCTGTGAAGAGCCATGTCGCCGCGCCCACCAGCGCCGAGACGATTGCGAAGCTAAGCGAATAGAGGCCCGCGACACGCAGCGCGGTGCTTGCGCGTTGCTCACGCATCGAGTCGGAGCCGGTATCCTTCGCCGCGCACCGTCTCGATGACGCTCTCGGCGCTTCCGAAGTCAAGCTTTGCTCGAAGGCGGCTGACATGGCTTTCCACAAGCTTAGTGCCAGGATCGAAATCGTAGCACCAAATCGCCCGCCATAGTAATGCGCGTGAAACCGACTGGCCGGCCCAGCGCATGAGTTCCTCGAGAATCTGGAACTCGCGTGGGTGGAGCACGATGTCTTTCCCTTTCCGGGTAACCTTGCGCGATAAACGGTCAAGGCGGATTGAGCCCGCGGCAAGAATGCTTGAGCGATCGAACTGTCGTGGCCGGCGTCCCAGCGCTTCAACCCGCGCCAATAGTTCGGGAAGCGCAAAAGGCTTGACGAGATAGTCGTCTGCTCCCGCCTCGAGGCCATGCACCCGGTCTTCAATGGAACCGCGCGCCGTGAGAAGAAGCACCGGCGTGTCGACACCCGCTCGGCGTAAGCGAAGCAGAACTTCAGTCCCCTCCATTCCCGGTAGCATTCGATCGAGCACGAGAAGATCAAATCCGCCCGCCTCGCCTTCCTTCACCGCCTGCGGTCCCTCGTGGACCAGTCGCACAAGATGACCTCGAGCCTCCAGGCCCGACCGGACAAACGCGCCGATCTCGCGATCATCTTCGACAACTAACACGTGCACTGCGAACCGAACTTCTCCAATTTCCAATCTTTAGCTGTCAAAATCGGAATGGACAATTTCCGGTAGTGTCTCAGTTTGAATTTCGCTTCTTGTAGGGGCCGCGCTTTGCGGGTGCCGGTGCCTTCTCATCCACCTCCGCGATAATGTCGTCCAACGACCAAAGGCGGTCGGTAGTCCCGGTCGCCAACGGCTTATTTTCTGCCAAGGCTTAGCGCGGCGATCGACGATGGGCAATGAAGTGTACGGTCAGACCGACCGTGATCAAACCAATTACCAAACCCAGCTCGGCCAAGGTCGATAGGGGCGTGACGCTGCGGAGCTCTGCGCCCTTTTCCGCAGCATACCAATCTTCCAAGTCATCTGGTTGCCCGTTGGTCATTTCGTTGAGCTATCACTAATGGATTTCTATTTGCTTGCATCCGCAGCCGGAAGCGGACGAGCCGCATTCGACCCAATAGTGGACGTTTGATCCTCTGATAGGTTTGCGTGACATACGGGGAGTAAGCAGTCTGGGCAGCCACAAACCGAAACCGTTCCACAACTGGCATTAGCTCCTCAAGGAAGTCGGCGGTATCGCAATTGGCGTGCTGAGCGCCCTAGGTGGCGAACAGGCAGTCAAAACGACCACCATCGCACCAAAGTCAAGGAGATGCGGCAGGCGCTCGTGGAAGAGATCGGGAGGGACCTTGCAAGCCTAAAATCGGTATCCGGAGGCCCGCCTAGCATTTTGTAAACCGCGCCATGATAGCCCCCCCCCCGGCACGGCAGGCACTGGCCGTGCGCAAGGGGATCGTTCAATGCGCAATGTACTTTTTGCCGGCACCGCCGCAGGTGTTCTGGCGTTCGTGGGCCTTTCGCCGCAGCCGGCACGGGCCGACACCTGCCTTCTCGACCGTAACGACAACGGCACAATCGATACAGGGACCGATAATGACGGCGGGGCGGACGATTCGCCCGACGGCAACGACAACACGCTGGCTTGCGGGGTCGACGCGACTGTAACCGCACAAGGCGGCACCGCGGTCGGCAACATCTCTTCGGCGGCCAGCTGGGGCACGGCAGTCGGGCATTATGCACGGGCGAACGCACAAGATTCGGTTGCGATCGGCGTAGGCACGGAAGCGACCGACCTGCAGGCTGTCGCCCTTGGCGCGCACGCTGAAGCCTACGGCCTCAATGCCATCGCCATCGGCGGCTTCGGCACCAATTCGCGCAGCTATCCTGAAATTACCGGCGCTTCCGCCGAAGGCGATTACGCCATCGCCATCGGTGTTGAATCGCAGGCAGGCGCGCAGGCCGGCGTCGCGCTCGGCAGGCTGGCGACCGCGAGCGGCACGGCGTCCATCGCGCTCGGCCAATCGTCCACCGGCTACGCCAGCGACGGTGTTGCGATCGGCAATGGAGCCAGTGCCGGTGCCTCGACGGGCAATGCCTACTCCATCGCCATCGGCGGGCGCGCGGACGCGCAGGCCAGCGGCGTGGTCGTGATCGGCGCGGACAGCAAAGGCACCGGTGCCGGTGCGACGGTCCTGGGCGATTATTCACAGGCCAATGCCGCCGACGCGATCGCCATCGGCCAGGGTGCGCGAGTTAACGCGACAGACTCCATCGGCCTGGGCGCAGACACCCTCGTGAATGCGGCAGCCACCAACTCGGTCGCCATCGGCAAGAATTCGATTGCGGACGAGGCCAACACCGTTTCGGTCGGCCGCGAGGCCTTCGTCGACAACGACTTGGGCGACGGCGACCAATCTTACGCCGCAATCACGCGACGCATCACAAACGTAGCCGATGGTGTCGACGATACCGATGCTGCCACCATGGGGCAGCTCAACGCTGTTGCAGATGACGTTGCGGCCAATACTGCCGAGCTGGCCTACTTTGCGGTCAACGGCTCTGGTTCCGCCGCAAGCGCGACCGGCACCAATGCTATTGCCATCGGGCAAGGCGCCAATGCCGCGACTGCCGAATCCGTCGTCCTGGGATATGGCGCTGCATCACATGACGATGGCTCCGTGGCGATCGGCAAACTCGCCGCTACAGGATCGAGCGACGGGAACGCGACCAACCAACTAAGGTCGGTCGCCATCGGCTACGGCACCCAGGCAACCGGCCGCATGAGCACCGCCATCGGCGCCGCTTCCAGCGCCTCGGGCAGCTCTGCGCTGGCACTGGGCGAAGGCGCAATCGCTACCGCGAACTCCAGCGTTGCGCTGGGCGCCGGTTCGGTCGCCAGTGACAACAACGTCGTGTCGGTTGGGGTCGCCTACGACGATAATGGGACGCCGGACGATACCGATGACGACATCCCGGGCTTGCAGCGGCGAATCGTCAACGTGGCTAACGGCATTGCCGACACCGACGCCGCAACCGTGGGCCAGGTGAACCAGGCCATCCAGAACTCGGGGATGGCCTTCATCGATTTCGCCACCAACAGCTCCGAGACTGCCGCCAATGCCATCGGCTATGACGGAATCGCCTTGGGCAAAGCGGCCAGTGTTGGTCTCGGCGCCGATCGAAGTATCGCGATCGGTCTAAACGCGACGGTTGCCTCCAATGCACCGGACAGCATTGCATCCGGCGCCAACGCCACCGCGAGCCAAGCCAATGCCATAGCGCTTGGTTCGGCTACAACCGCCAGTGGCAATGGCTCCATCGCCATCGGCGGGGATGGTGACGACGCCGACAGTCTTGGTGCGCAGGCATCGGGATTGCAGGCTCTGGCTTTGGGGGCCGATGCGCGGGCGAGCGGAGCGAACGCGATCGGCATTGGCGTGTTCACCGATGCGGCGCAGAATGGCGCTACTGCGCTGGGTTACGCTGCCAAGGCGCAGGGGATCAATGCCAGCAGCTTTGGCGCTTCAGCCCAGGCGGTTGGGGCCAATGCAGTAGCGATTGGTGCCGATGCCCGTGCTCAGCAAGCCGGTGCCATTGCGCTGGGTGCAGGTGCCAACGCAATTCGCACCAACTCGCTGGCGTTGGGCACCGGAGCAATCGCCGACGAGTTCGCTGCCGCCTTTGGTCAGAACGCCAATGCCAGCAAGGCCGGCGGCGTCGCCTTCGGCACCAGCACGATCGCAGGCTTTCTCTCGACCGCGATCGGCCGCGCGGCGATCACCGCCGATCATGCGGTGGCGGTAGGCTGGAGTTCCTATGCCAACACCGGGGCAACCGCAGTCGGTTACGACAGTACCGCACTGCACGCCGGCTCGACCGCGATCGGCGCCAACTCCATCACAACAAGGGCCAACCAGGTCATGCTCGGCTCCACTGGTACCTCGGTGACGGTGGCCGACATCGATGCCAGCACCGCCGCTCAGTCGGGCAACATCTACGTCATGACCGTCGACCAGAACGGCACCGTCGGAAGGCAGGCAAGCGTGCTCTCCCCCGCCGGCGTCGAACAGATCACCAAGCAACTCATCTCTACCCTCGCCGTCACCGACGCCCAGTTCGATGC
>NZ_WTYM01000023.1 GCF_009827435.1 Croceibacterium salegens
AGGCGGCGGCGCGCGGCGCCGAGCTGACCGTGGCGGCGATCGTCGGCTGCGCCGGGCTCGCCCCGACCATGGCGGCGGTCGAGCAGGGCGGCTTCATCGCGCTCGCCAACAAGGAAGCGCTGGTCTCCGCCGGCGACGTGCTGATGGACGCGGTGGCGCGCCACGGCGCGACGCTGCTGCCGACGGACAGCGAGCACAACGCCATCTTCCAGTGCCTCCACGGGCAGGACCTCGCCGACGTGCGCTGGATCACGCTCACTGCCAGCGGCGGGCCGCTGCGGACGTGGGACAGCGCGCAGCTCGAAACCTGCACCCCGGCGCAGGCCGTGGCGCACCCGAACTGGGCCATGGGCGCCAAGATCAGCGTCGATTCCGCGACGATGATGAACAAGGGCCTCGAAGTTATCGAGGCGGCGCACCTCTTCCCGGTCGGGCTCGACCGCATCCGCATCGTCGTCCACCCGCAGAGCGTGATCCACTCGCTGGTCGAATACCGCGACGGCTCGACGCTCGCCCAGCTCGGACCGAGCGACATGCGCGTGCCGATCGCCTCGTGCCTTGCATGGCCGGGGCGAATGGACACGCCGTGCAAGCCGCTCGACCTCGCGGCGCTCGGCACCCTGAGTTTCTTCGCCCCCGACGAGGAGCGCTTCCCCGCCACGCGGCTGGCGCGCGAGGCGGCGCGGGCGGGCGGGGCGGCCCCGGCGGTGCTCAACGCCGCCAACGAGATCGCCGTAGCGGCCTTCCTCGCCGGTCAGATTGCGTTCACCCGCATTGCTGCACTGGTGGAGCAGACCTTGACCCGGCCGCTCCCATCCGCTCCAGCTACGCTCGACGACGTGCTCGCCGTCGACAGTGCTGCGCGGGGGTGGGCGTCGGAGATGCTGGAGCACGCCTGACTTGATGCAAGACCCGCCTTTCTGGATGTGGATCGTTGGCTTCCTGCTGGTCCTGGGCCCGCTCGTGACGCTGCACGAGCTCGGCCACTACCTTGTCGGGCGCTTGTTCGGGGTCAAGGCGGACGCCTTCTCGATCGGCTTCGGCAAGGAACTGGCCGGCTGGACCGACAAGCGCGGCACCCGCTGGAAGCTCTCGGCGCTGCCGCTCGGCGGCTACGTCCAGTTCGCCGGCGACATGAGCGCCAGCAGCCAGCCGAGCCAGGAATGGCTCAGTCTCCCTGCTTCGGAGCGCAACCAGACCTTCCAGGCGAAGCCGCTGTGGCAACGCGCGCTTATCGTGGCGGCCGGACCGGCGACCAACCTGCTGGTTGCGGTTGGCATCATTGCCGCCTTCCTGATGGTCTACGGCAAGCCGGTGCCTGCCGACCCGGCGGAAGAGAACTACGTCGCCTCGTTCACCGAGAAATCGGCCGCGCAAGCGGCCGGCGTCCACATCGGCGACCGTATCATCGCCATCGACGGCAAGGCGATGACGCGCTGGGAGGAGGTCAAGGAGCAGATCGCCCTGCGCCCCGGCACGCGCATGACCTTCACCCTCGAACGCGGCGGAGAGAGACTGACCATCCCGATCACCACTGCCAGCTCGATCGCGCGCGACGAGTTCGGCAACGAGAGCCGGATCGGCCTCATCGGCGTGATGCCGCGCGACGTCGAACGCAAGTTCGAAGCGGTGGGCCCGGTCGAGGCGGTCGGTATGGGGTTCGTCGAATGCTGGCAGATCACTCGCTTCATGGTCACTGGCATCAAGCAGATCCTGGTCGGCGACCGCTCGGTCAAGGAACTCGGCGGGCCGATCAAGATCGCCAAGTTTTCCGGCGAACGCCTGAGCCTCGGCTGGGAGCAGTTCGTCAGTTTTGCGGCGCTGATCTCGCTTAACTTGGCGTTCATCAACCTCTTGCCAATCCCCACCCTCGACGGCGGGCACCTGGCTTTCTACGCGGCAGAGGCAATCCGCCGCAAACCAGCCAGCCAACGCAGTCAGGAGTGGGCGTACCGCACCGGCATAGCCTTCGTGCTAGCGCTGATGCTGTTCGTGACGATCAACGATATCGCCTCGCTGCCGATATTCGGCGGCTAGGCGGGGAAAAGGAAGACGCGGGGCGGGCATTCCCGGGATGATTGCTTGATTGACCTCGCCGCATCGGGCAAGGGCGCGGTTCGCCTCGCCAGTTGTTGAAACGGGACGCTTCGACGCAAGTCCAGGGCCGACATGGCGATACGGGAATGGCACGTAACTGTGCCGATGAAATGGACGGGTTTATGAGCCGTAAGGCCAAGACGATCGCAGCGACGCCTTTTGCCATCGCCCTGCTGGGCGGTACAATCCTTGCCGGTGTCCCGGTCGCGGCCAGCGCACAGGATTCCGAAACCCCGGCACCCAGCGCCGCTCCGGCCCCGGCCGGACAACAGGGCGAGGTGATCAGGACGATCTCGGTCGCTGGCGCCCAGCGCCTCGAACCGCAGACGATCCTCAGCTACATCCAGCTGCGCCCGGGCCAGCAATATACCCCGGCCGCCGCCGACCAGGTCCTCAAGGACCTTGCTGCGACCGAACTGTTCGCCGACTTCTCGGTCGCCAATAACGATGGCAACGTGGTCATCTCGGTGGTAGAGAACCCGGTCATCAACCGCGTCGTGCTGGAGGGCAACAAGCGCCTCAAGGACGAGAAGATCTCCCCTGAAATCAAGCTCGCGCCGCGGCAGATCTTCACCCGTTCCAAGGTCCGGGCCGACGTTGCCCGGATCATCGAGCTGTACAAGCGCCAGGGCCGCTACGCCGCCACCGTCGAACCGAAGATGGTGCAGCTTTCGCAGAACCGCGTCGACGTCATCTTCGAGATCACCGAAGGGCCCAAGTCCAAGGTCCGGGCGATCAACATCATCGGCAACGAGGTGTTCTCCGACAGCAAGCTCAAGGGCGAGATGCTGACCAAGGAGTCGAGCATCACCAAGATCTTCAGCTCGTCCACCAGTTACGACCCCGACCGCATGGCGTACGACCAGCAGTTGCTGCGTCAGTACTACCTGACCAACGGCTATGCCGAGTTCCGCGTGGTCTCGGCCGTTGCCGAGCTGACGCCCGACAAGCGGGATTTCATCATCACCTTCGTGGTCGAGGAAGGCCCGCGCTACAAGTTCGGCGAGGTGAAGGTCGAGAGCGAGATCCGCGACTTCGATTCCAGCCTGATGACCCGGTCGCTGCCGATGAAGACGGGCGAGTGGTATGACGCCAAGCAGGTCGAGGATACCAAGGACCAGCTGCAGGAAACGGCCGGCGCCTTCGGCTATGCCTTCGCCGAGGTCAACCCGCGCCCGGTACCGGACCGCGAAAACCACATCATGGCCGTCACGTTCAACATCGGCGAGGCGCAGCGCACCTACGTCGAGCGGATCGACGTCAACGGCAACACGCTGACCCAGGACAAGATCGTGCGCCGCGAATTCCGCCTCGCGGAAGGCGACGCGTTCAACTCGCTGCAGGTCAAGCGCACCACCAACCGCATCAACGGCCTGGGCTACTTCCAGGAGAACTTCGAGGTCGAGCAACAGGACGGCAGCGCACCGGACCGCATCATCCTCGAAGCCAACGTGCAAGAACAGGCGACCGGCCAGCTGACCTTGTCGGCAGGCTTCTCGAGCCTCGAAAGCTTCATCTTCCAGGGCTCGATCCAGCAGCGCAACTTCCGCGGCCGTGGCCAGACCGTCGGGCTGGGCGTCAACTGGTCGCGTTATTCGCGCTCGGGCAACATCAGCTTCAACGAACCGCACATCTTCGACAAGAACATCTCGGCGGGCATCGACGTCTACCGCCGCGACTATAACAACGGCTATTACAAGAACAGCACCGCGACCTACAAGCAGGCGACCACTGGCGCGCAGCTGCGCGTCGGCGTGCCCCTTACCGAATACACCTCGGTGCTCGGCCGCTACACCCTCAATTACGACCAGATCTCGCTCGACGAGAACAGCTACTACGCCGACCTCGACGGTGATGGCGTGCGCTCCTGCGAACCGTTGCTTGCCGGACGCTACCTTTGCGAAGCCGTGGGCGATCGCCTCAGTTCGATCCTCGGGCTTTCGCTGCTCTACAACACGCTCGACAGCTACCAGCGGCCGACGCGCGGCCGTTCGGCGACGGCGAGCATCGACTTCGCCGGTCTCGGCGGCGACACGAAGTATGTACGCCTGACGGCCAACGCGGCACAGTACTGGCCGCTCGGCGGCGGCCTGATCTTCTCGCTGCGCGGCGAAAGCGGGTTCATCAAGGGGCTGACGGACAAGGGGCCCGGCGTAACCGACGTCCTGCTCAGCGACCGATTCTTCCTCGGCGAACCGCAGTTGCGCGGCTTCGACATTCGCGGCGTCGGTCCGCGCGTCGTTCGCCGCTACTACACCACGGATGCCGACGGTAACGTGGTGCTGACCGATCTCAACTCCCGCGCCACCGGCGACGATGCGCTGGGCGGCACCGCCTATTACCTGGGCCGCGCCGAGCTGGAGATTCCGCTTGGTTCGGGCGCCCGCGAGCTCGGCCTGCGGCCGTCGGTATTCTTCGACATCGGTTCAGTGTTCGGGGTCAAGACGCCGGCGCTGACGCAGAGTCCCTATCCCGATGGCATCTTCCTGCCGACGCGCGACTCCAGCGGCAACGCGCTCTACCAACAGATCGTCTACAACAGTTCCGGGGCTGCAACCGGTCTTGAAATTTCTACCAGCCCCACCGATTCCAAGGGAATTGCCAACACGCCAATCGGCAGCACAATTCCTCCCTTCCAGGAGGAATTCTATGGAGATTCGCCGAGGCCTCGCGCTTCGATCGGTATCGGCGTAAACTGGAATTCTCCGTTCGGCCCATTCCGCATCGACTTCGCCTATCCGCTGTTGAAGCAGAAGGGCGACGACACCAAACGCTTCTCGTTTAACGTAGGAACTCAATTCTGATGAAAATGCTCTCCAAGCCGGCGCTCGCCGCCGGCCTCGCCCTGGCAACTCTCGCTTCGCCCGCCGCCGTTTCGCCGGCCGCAGCGCAGCAGGTTGCCGGCATCGGCATCGTCAATGCGCCGCTGGTCATTGCCAACTCGAACGCCTTCAAGACCGCGCAACAGCAGCGCCAGGTGACTTACAAGGCCCAGATCGACCAGGCCACTGCACGCCGCCAGGCGATTGCAACGCAGCTCCAGCCGATGGTCGCCAAGTTGCAGGCCGATAGCCAGGCCGCCAACGCCGCGCAGAACCAGGCATCGCTGCAACAGCAGTACAACACGATCCAGCAGATCCAGCAGAGCGGCCAGCAGGAACTGCAGGAAATCCTCGCCCCGGTCTCGCTGAGCCAGGCCTATGTCGAAGAGCAGATCACCGACCAGTTGGCGACGGCCGTGCAGAACGCCGCCACCAAGAAGAACGTGACGCTGGTGATCGGCCCGGACAGCGTGCTCTACGCCGCTGCGCCGTACAACCTGAACCAGGCGGTGCTCGACGAGCTCAACACGCTGATTCCGAGCGCGCAGATCGTCCCGCCGCAGGGCTGGCTGCCGCGCGAAATGCGTGAACAGCAGGCCCAGCAGCAGGCCGCGGCGCAGGGCCAGCAGCCCGCCGCCGCCGCCACGGCGCCGGTTTCCGGCCGCTGAGGCACTGACGAGGGCAGGGCATGAGCGATCCAGGATCTCTCGACATTCTCGGGGTGCTCAAGGCCCTGCCGCATCGGTACCCGCTGCTGCTCGTCGACCGGGTGGTCAGCATCGATCTCAGTGAGCGGATTCACGCCGTGAAGGCGGTCAGCTTCAACGAGGAATACTTCCAGGGCCACTTCCCGGGCCGTCCGATCATGCCGGGCGTGCTGCAGGTGGAGGCTATGGCGCAGGCCGCGGCGATCCTCGGCATCCAGACGCTGGGGCTCGCCGGGACCGGCAAGCTCGTCTATTTCATGGGCATCGACGGCGCCAAGTTCCGCGCGCCCGTGGAGCCGGGCTGCCTTCTCGACCTCAAGGTCGAGTTCACCCAACAGCGTAGCCGGGTCTACAAATTCGCCGGTGAAGCCAGTGTCGAGGGCAAGACGACCTCGACCTGCGAATTTACCGCGATGATCGCCGACCCGCCTGCCTGACCCGCTGGTACTTGTAATTCCGGGCGCGCGCGGTTAAAGGCGCGCCTTTCCAACCCACAGCTGGACCGGTCGGTACCGTTCCGAGGCTACGGAGACATACGCCATGAAGGCCGATACGCATCCCGATTACCACATGATCACGGTCAAGATGACCGACGGCACCGAGTTCCAGACGCGCTCCACCTGGGGCAGCGAGGGCGACACGATGACGCTGGAAATCGATCCGACCAGCCACCCGGCGTGGACCGGCGGTACCCGCCAGGTCAACGAAGGCGGCCGTGTCGCGGCCTTCAACAAGCGCTTCGCGGGTCTCAACCTCAAGAAGTAAGCGCTTCGGCAAAAGCGAAATAGCAAGGGCGGTCCCGCGGGGCCGCCCTTCTTGTTTGCGCCTCAGCTGGCGGCGGTCTCGTAGAGCAGCCAGGCGCCGATCACGAAGAACAGCAGCGCCGCAATTGCCCGCACCAGCTTGAGTGGCACGCGCTGCACCAGTTCATTGCCGAGGAACACCGCGGGCACGTTGGCGATCATCATGCCCAGCGTGGTGCCTGCCGTGACCAGCGCGACGTTTTCGTAGCGCGCCCCGAGCGCAATCGTCGCGACCTGTGTCTTGTCGCCCATCTCGACGAGGAAGAAGGCCACCAGCGTCGTCAGGAAGGCGCCGAAGCGGGCGGGCTTGTCCTCTTCGTCCTCGAACTTGTCGGGAACCAGCGTCCACGCCGCCATGGCGATGAAGCTGATTGCGACCGCGTAGCGGAACCACTTGCCGTCGAGGAACCCGGCGATGGTGGTTCCGACGAAAGCCGCCAGGGCGTGGTTGGCGAGCGTGGCGAAAAGGATGCCGAGGATGATCGGCAACGGCTTGCGGAAACGGGTCGCGAGCACGATCGCCAGCAGCATGGTCTTGTCGCCGATCTCGGCGAGGGCGACCACTGCGGTCGAAGTAAGCAGGGCTTCCAAGAAATTGCTCCGGGCAGGGCGCCGTAAGAGGGTAAGATTGATCGGGGATTAGTCGGGCGAGGCTGTATCGAACCGCATTGTCCCTGCATACCTCGAAACCCCCGTATCGCCCGGGTGGTTCACCCCGTCGAACACCGGAACCTCGGCAAAGTCGTAGGGACTGATGCCGTCGATCGTCGCGGCGTTGAGGCCGTACTTGTCGGGGTCGGAGCGGGTCTGGTGGAACACGTGGATGCCGCACTTCGGGCAGAAGTGGTGCTTCGCCTGGTGAGTGTTGAAGGTGTAGAGCGCGATCACGTCCTCGCCCCTGGTGACCCGCAGGTTCTCCAGCGGCACGTCGATCATCAGCACGCCCTTCATTGCGCAGATCGAGCAGTTGCAGCGCCGCACCGTCGCGCTTGCAGGCACCTTCGCGTGGTAGCGGACCGCACCGCAGTGGCAGCCGCCGTCGTGTTCGCCTTCGATCACCATCCCCACGGCTTCTCCCGGTACCACTTGGTAATGACGTACTTCAGCCCCTTCCGCACCTTCATCGCGTGGTGAAGCGTGGCGGCGTTGAGGCTGCCGTCGGGGCGGTGGTTGTTCCACGCAACCAGAGTGCCGCGGGTCGGCTGGAACATCTTGCCGATGACCTTGAAGCGCGTCGCACCGCCGGCCTCGACGTCGTTGAGGTAGGCCATGAAGGTCCACGTGCGTTGACCGGCCACGGAGGTGTACTTGTGGAAGTCTGCCCCGTTCGGCTCGAAGTAGTCGGTGTGCGCCTTGAATTCCTGCCCCGGTTCATAGCGCTGGCCCTGCACCGGCTCACCGTATTCGATCGGGATGCCGTTGAGCGCGAAAAGCCGCTCCTCGAGGACTCGCACAGCCGGCTCGTCGGGCGCGAGGTCGCAGGTCTCGCTGGTGCGGAAGTAGTCGTCGCCGTTGGGGTCGGCGATGGTCGAGGGGCGGCGGTCGCGGTCGATCAGCGCGATCAGCGCGTCGCACAGCTCGCCCGGCAGGAAACCCGGCACGCTGAACAGTTCGATGCGAGGGGAGGGCACGCGGCGCACGCCAGTGCGGGAAAGCAGCCGTTCCGCGGAGGTTTCGCCCGGAGTCGTCATGCCCGATTGATAGCCGGGGCGCGGGCCCGGTCAAAGCGTGGTAATTTTGTTGCGTGAGCGGCATTTCGCGGCACATTTCCCTTTTCATTTTTGCCCTCCTGTGCAACAGGCGCGCCCTCGCGCAATCGCCGCTTGACCGGTGTGCGCAGAGTCCTAAGTCGCGCCTCGCGGCACAGGCTTGTGGCGAATGTAGCTCAGTTGGTTAGAGCGCCGGTTTGTGGTACCGGAGGTCGCGGGTTCGGATCCCGTCATTCGCCCCATTTCCCCAGTCTTACTGCCCGAATTTCAAATGCTTGCATGGGCGGTACGATGGCATTCTGGACCGAAGCGGATTTCGACGAGCATGAGCGGGTGGAGCTTGTGCACGACCGGGCATCGGGGCTCACGGCGATCATCGCGCTGCACTCCACATACCTCGGTCCGGCCGCCGGCGGCACCCGCTTCTGGCACTACACCGACCCCGACGCGGCGATGCGCGATGCGCTGCGGCTGAGCCGCGGGATGAGCTACAAGAACGCCATGGCCGGCCTGCCGATCGGCGGGGGCAAGGCCGTCGTGCTGCTTGACGCGAACCGCACCAAGACCCCCGAAATGCTCGCCGCCTTCGGTGATGCCGTCGATGCGCTGGGTGGAGCCTATGTCACCGCCGAGGACGTCGGCGCGAGCGAGGCCGACATGGTCGCCATCCACCAGCGCACCCCGCACGTCTGCGGGTTGCCGGCGGAAGACGGCTCGGTCGGCGGCGATCCGGGCCCGTTCACCGCGATGGGCATCTACCTCGGCATCAAGGCTGCCGTTGCCTACAAGCTGGGCAGCGACAGCGTCGAGGGCGTCCACGTCGCCTTGCAGGGCTGCGGCAGCGTTGGCGGCGGCGTCGCCCGCCTGCTGGCCAAGGACGGAGCAAAGCTTACCGTCGCCGACGTCGACGAGGATCGCGCGAAGTCGCTGGCGAAGGAAGTCGGCGCCGATGCGGTCGGCGCCGATGCCATCATGGCGACCACCTGCGACGTGTTCAGCCCCAACGCGCTCGGCGCGATCCTCGACGAGGCCGGTGTCGCCAGCCTCGACTGCAAGATCGTCGCCGGCGGGGCCAACAACCAGATCGCCCGCCCGCAGCACGGCGTGCAACTGCACAAGCGCGGCATCCTCTACGCACCCGACTACGTCATCAACGCCGGCGGTATCATCAACGTCAGCCTCGAGTACCTGTGCCGCCAGCACGGGGAACCGTGCGACATCAACGAGGTGCGCAAGCGCATCGCTCAGATCCCCGACCGGCTGGTCGACATCTGGCAGGAAAGCAAGGCGAGCGGGCTTTCCGCCGATGTCGTGGCCGATGCCATGGCGCGCAAGCTGATCGGCCGGGCCTAGCAGTCGCCGTTGCGGCGCCGGTAAGGCGCTGCTAAGCGCGCTCGGCAATGCGCAAGAGTCGCACCAAGGGGCGTCCTTCCCGATGAGCCAAGACCATTCGGATGACGCACGGACCTCGGCCAAGGTCAAGCTGGCCGTGGGCGCAATCGGTATCGTGTTCGGCGATATCGGCACCAGCCCGCTCTACGCCTTCAAGGAAACCTTCGTCGGCCCGCACAAGCTGACGATCGACGACGCCCACATCCTCGGTGTGGTCAGCCTGATCTTCTGGTCGATGACGCTGATCGTCTCGATCCAGTACGTCAGCATCCTGATGCGCGCCGACAACAAGGGGCAGGGCGGCACGCTGGCGCTGGTCGCGCTGATGAGCCGCTATTTGGGAGGGTCGAAATACGCCTTCGTGACGGTGCTGTTCGGGGTCTTCGCCACATCGCTGTTCTACGGCGACAGCATGATTACCCCGGCGGTCTCGGTACTTTCTGCGGTCGAGGGTCTCGCCGTGGTCAACCACCGGCTCGACAGCCTCATCATACCCATCGCGCTGGTCCTGCTGATCGGCCTGTTCGTTCTCCAGAGGCGCGGCACGACAAAGGTCGGTGCGCTGTTCGCTCCGATCATGCTTGTCTACTTCGTCACACTGGCGGTGCTCGGCACGATCCACCTCGTCAAAACGCCGGAGATCTTCCTCGCGCTGAACCCGTATTACGCGTTCAACTTCTTCGTCCTCGACAAGTGGACTGCGTTCCTTGCGCTAGGCTCGGTCGTTCTGGCCGTCACCGGGTCGGAGGCGCTCTATACCGACATGGGTCACTTCGGCCGCGGCCCGATCCGCATTTCGTGGTTCGGTTTCGTCATGCCGTGCCTGCTGCTCAACTACTTCGGGCAGGGCGCGATGATCATCGGCATGGGCGATGCCGCGGCGGCAGAGGCGATCGAGAACCCCTTCTACTTCATGGCGCCAGACGCCTTCCGGCTGCCGCTGGTGTTCATCGCTACGTCGGCCGCGTTCATCGCCAGCCAGGCCGTTATCTCGGGCGCGTTCAGCGTCACCCACCAGGCAATCCAGCTCGGCTTCATCCCACGCCTGTCGATCCGCCACACCAGCGACGAGCACCACGGGCAGATCTACATCCCGCTGATCAACTGGGCGCTGATGATCGCGGTGATCGTGCTGGTGCTCTTCTTCCGCAACTCGTCCAACCTCGCCTCGGCCTATGGCATAGCGGTGACCGGGGCGATGCTGATCGACACGGCGCTGATGGGCGTGTTGCTGTTCGTGGTGTTCAAATGGCGCTGGTACTTCGCGGTGCCGGTCATCCTCGTCTTCGTCATCGTCGACGGGGCTTACTTCGTATCGAACATGACCAAGGTGCCCGACGGCGGCTGGTTCCCGCTGATGATCGCCGGCATCGCCTTCACGCTGCTGACGACCTGGGCCAAGGGCCGCAAGCTGATGCGCGCGCGCATGGCCGAGGTCGGCCTGCCGCTCGACATCTTCGCCAAGTCGGGCCGCAATTCGACCGCGCGGGTGCCGGGTACGGCGATCTTCATGAACTCCGGTTCGAGCGGGACGCCTTCGGCGCTGCTCCACAACATCAAGCACAACAAGGTGCTGCACGAACGCGTGGTGGTGCTGACCGTCTCGATCGACGACGCGCCCTATGTCGATCCCGACAACCGCGTGGAGATGAAGAGCCTCGGCGACGGCTTCTTCCGCATCATCCTGCACTACGGCTTCATGGAGGAAACCGACATCCCGGCGGCGCTGGCCAAGATCGACACCTTGTGCGGCGCGCCGTTCGAGATGATGCAGACCAGCTTCTTCCTCAGCCGCCAGACCCTGCTCAGCGCCGACAAGCCCGGCATGGCGGTGTGGCGGGAAAAGCTCTTCGCCTGGATGATGCGCAACGCCGCGACGCCGATGGAGTTCTTCCAGCTGCCGACCAACCGCGTGGTCGAGCTGGGGAGCCAAGTGGAGATTTAGCCGCTAACTGGCGCAATGTGCGTAGAATGTCGAGATCGCAGTATTGAGCTCAACCATCCTCGCAACTTCCGGATGATTGGGAGTTCAGTCGCCCGAAGTGCACGTCCACTTTCCAACCAGTTTGTGATCTCTTTCTTCGTGTGCGTCGGACGCCAAGAGCGGTCCGGCTGTCAGCGCTCAAATTCGGGCTTTTTGCCTAAGTGTGCGGAAACTCAGAAAGCGGACATTCTGAAGCCGCTAATCCATTGCATGATGATTATCCGGCTTATCGGACTTTCGCGCCGTGCAAGCGTTGCTGCTTCCCTCGGGTTCCAATTTCCATTTTCGCCAGCACCGAAGAGGCATTGGGAGTCGACCGTCTTGGGCGAGATAAACAGCTTGTTAACAATCTGCCTATTGCTCAGGCCATGATCGATTTCTTACAAAACATCCAATTCACTGCGAGTCAGCTAGTATGGGTTGCCGCGTGTCGAAGCGTGCGGAACCGGGGTTCCAATGCGAATGCAGCATTTGAAGAACTCGACCTGGACGTCCGCCGTGGTGGCTTCTGCGCCAGGTTAGGCGAGGATCGCGAGTCCGGTCGCAGACTGGCGCAAGAGCGATGATTGGTGTGATTTCCGCTAGCCGATGGCCAGTGGTGGGGGCACCTGACGTCGAATGTGGGCGACTAGCTCGCCTATTGTCAAAGCAAAACGCCTTGATGTCGTTAAAAACCAACCCATCAAAAACAAAAACTTCTTTGACTTCAATGAAATTTTGAATTCTCAGCGAATTGCATATAGGTAAGCTGCAAAGGCGCCCGCAACCCAAAGTGCGAGCGATAACAAGAAGGCAATTAAGAAATTTAGTTGGGGTTCAAGAGTTCCACTGTAAGAGGAATTAGTTCCTTGCACCTTCGAATTATCTGGCAAATTTTTAAGAGTACTTATCGAATCTGATCTTAGAAGAGCCGCGCTGACTGTGCCGACTGAGATGGGTTCGTTGAATTGGCACCCGAAGAAACGGCCGCTTCGCCAGACGACTTGGACCTTCACCAATCCTTTCTCTGGAAGATATATTTCAAGCCCATCATCATTTGAAAGAGCATGCGGATCAGCTTCCAGAAGTAGGCCACTTTCAGAAATATCACGGACTATTACACAATCTCTCTCCGCGAGCTGTGTCTCTGCCATGGTCGAGAGTTTTAGCGGCCGGCGAAGTCTTTCACGACGCTGCGGCCCTTGGACGGTGTTTGTTGAAAGGCTTCTCTCCACATCTTCCCACAATTCGAGTGTCGCTCTAACCCGCATGAATGATCCCTTCGCATCATAGATAGCAGCCTTCAATTAATACGAAGTTTCCGTTTGGTCGCGTCGGGTCGTGCGAGAGCTTCGAATTTAGTACCGTTGTGTATAAGCCCAATTCGTCTTGCTGAATTCCATCGCTTTCCAGTGTGTCGGCCGGACATGAGTCGGCATGCGCCCTCGCAAATCGAGGAACTTCAAAATTCCAAATGGTAATGCTTGAGTCTAATCGAGCAAATTCTCGCGCCGGGCCAGGGCAGCGGCCTCTCCCCGGGTCCTCGTCGTCGTTTTGGCAAGGATCGACGACACGTGGTGGTCGACTGTCTTTGGCGAGACGAACAGCTTGTTGGCGATTTCCTTGTTGCTGAGGCCACCGTCGATTTCCCGCAGGACATCGAGTTCACGCCTCGTCAGACCATGCTGATTCAGGCGGGTTGAGGCGCGCGGTCCGCGAGTGCCCTTGCGAATACCCCGATGGAACAGGTCGGCGCGGACCCGGGCTGCTGTGGCATCGGCACCGAGCTGGTCGAGGATGGCGAGGCCGCGCGTTGCCTGGTCCTCGTCTCCCTCTATAAGCATCAGGGCTTCGTCAAAGGGCATGTCGAGGTCGTGCATTGCCGCAGCCGCCCCGGCGATGTCCCCGGTCGCGAGCAGAGCCAAGGGTTGTGGCATATGAGCCGGGGCTTTGAGTGGCTGCCCGAGCTTTCGACTCCAGAACCACAGCTCCGCCGCGTCCCACGGCCGCCCGTCCGAGCCGCACTGGTCGAAGGCCTGCCCTAGCAATTCAAGCGCAGCTTCGTGCCCTTCGCCAACAGTCCATGCGTGCTCGGCAACGATCATCGCATAGCTGTTGAAACGCGGCGCCTCCTTTCCTTGTGCGCCGTGCTCACGCAAGTTGTCGAGCTGCTCCTCGGCTCCCGGAAGGCCACGCCGGATGAGTAGCGAGGCGGCGGCGCGCGAGGCCGGGTTGCGCACGAGCGTAGTGCCGGCGGGGTGGACGAGGACTGCTCCAGCTTCGACCATAGCCTCGTCCCAGCGGCCCAACCCGAGCAACGCCATTGCCCTCCCGCCGCGCAGGTATTGCTCCCAAGCCGCCAGCTCGTGCTCACGGCAGAAATCGATTCCGACTGAAAGGTGGATCAGGGCCTCGTCAAGTGCCGGGTACACTAGGGAGCGCCAGGCGCGCAGGATGTAACCGCGCGCCACATGCTCGTGGCTGCCACTCTCGAAGCCCAGAGCAATCCCCTGCTCGATCATGGCCAGGCTGCGATCGCGATCCCGGTATTGCAGCGCCGTGCCATGATTGAGGAGGGTGGTGGAAAGGATGTCCGTTCGCCCGAGACGCTTGGCGATGGGCTCGGCCAATTCGCTCCAGCGCACCGCTTCGTCATTGTGGTCCGCCAGCATCGCGAGCTGGGCGCGCGTGGCATAGGCGTTGGCGAGCTCGGCGGTCTCGCCCAGCGGTTCGAGCACGGCGACGGCCTCGCCGGCCGCCTCGTCCGCCAATGCGCGCTCACCGTTCATGTAGCGTAATCGGGAGAGGAAGCGCAGGCAATCACCGAGCCGCAACCGATCATCGGTGCGCGTGTGGAGCGCGATCACGTGCTGCTGCCACTGGATCGCTTCGGGCAACATGCCGATCATGTGCAGTTCGAAGGCATAGCGTTCGTAAGTGAGTGGATCGTCGACCGGTTCGCCGGTCTCGAGCATCGCACCCCATGATCGCGCCGCCTCGCCGTGCGCCCCCAGCCTTGCGGCCTGTTCGGCGGCGATGGGGGCAAGCTCCACGATCCGTTCGCGGTTGTTCGAGGCGATGGCGTGGTGCAGGCGGCGGGCGGCGCTGGCGCCGGCCCGGTCGAGCCGCTCGAGTTCGCTGGTGTGGAGTTGCCGGCGGCGCAGCGGGGTCAATGAAGCCTCGATGGCGTGGCGGGTGAGCTCGTGGCGAAAGGCGAGGCCGTCACCGTCGGGCAGCAGCAGCCCGCAATCGATGCAGGTCTGGACGAACTCGTCGTCGGTGCCTGCCGCCTCGATCTGTTCGATCGATACCCGCCGCGGGATGATCGAACAGAACTCGAGAAATGCCCTGGCCTCGGTCGGGAGCAGGCTTGCCCGGCCGGTGACGAGTTCGTCAATGGTGTGCGAGCGCGCGCCCGAGTTGGCCAGCAGCTCGGTGACGAGGAGCGGATTGCCGTTGGTCGCCTCGTGGATTTGTGAGCCGATTTGGCCCTGCGCCGCGGCGAGCTGACCGACCGCTATGGACGACAGTCCGTCGAGGTCGAAGCGGCTGCGCGCGGAAGGCGGAAGGTCGCCGGCGGCTCGCACGATCCGGCTACGCGCGGTCTGCTCCTCGTTGCGCGAGCTGATCACCACAAGCAGCGGGAGATCCTCGATCCGGCGTCCGATGTAGCGGATGAAGTCGATACTGCCGTCGTCGGCCCAGTGCAGGTCTTCGATGAAGAGTACGGTCGGGACCTGCGAGAGTTTGTCCAGCGTCTGGCGAAACAGGTCGAGGCGCGATCCGCCGTCCTGCGCGGCATCGACCAACCCGGCGCTGATGTCGGGCAACTCGCGCAGGATCGTGAAGGCCTCGGCAGAACTGATGTCCTCGCACGCGGTCCACACCGTACGGAACTGCTCCGCGGCGCGCTCCCTCGCTGCTCGCAGCACGCTGGTCTTGCCGATCCCCGCCTCGCCGATGACGAAGGCGACCTTGCCCCGTCCCTCCGCAGCGGCAGCCGCGAGGGCATCAAGGTCATCAAGGACATGATCGCGTTCGAGCAGCATCCCTAGGTTCAACATATTTGAGAATCCAAAAATAGGGAGCCGGGAATTTCAAAATGGGGAGGACCGCCGATGCGGGCCGGCATGACCTGGGCGAAATAGGACTGGTTGAACAAGCAATGGAGTTTGTCATGCCGCGTTACATTGTCGAACGGACTTTTTCGTCGGGCCTCCACCTCCCCTGTACGCAGGACGGGGCCAGCACCTGCGCCAATGTCGTCGAACGCAATGCCGAAGGCGGTGTGACCTGGGTCCAGAGCTTCGTGTCAGCCGACAAGCAAAAGACGTTCTGCGTCTACGATGGTCCGGATCCAGCTGCGATCCGCGCCGCCGCCGAGCGGAACGGCCTGCCGGCCGATGCCATCACCGAAGTGCGGGTACTCGATCCGTACTTCTACCACTGAACCCCCGCCGGACGGCTGCTTCTCGCCGTCCACAAACGATCGGCCCGGTCCCGCCGTCCCAGTCCCTCCAACCAGGAACCGGGCCGATCCAACGGAGATGAACTGTGATTTGTGAACTTACCCCCGCGGTCATCGCGAGAAAGCGCCGGCTTGCCAGGATCTGCGTTCTGATGAGCGCAATGCTGTCGAGCACGGTGGTGATCTCGATGACCATCCTCATGGTCACCGGCCCGGCCGGGCTGGCCTGACCCCAAACTACTCAATCCAAACTGGAGAGTACCAATGTCTGTTATCGATACCCCCCGTACCGTTCTGAATGGCGTCAACGTCGATGCCTTGCTCGGCGCTCGCGTCGCGCTCGAATCCGCCCCGCCGGCCGCCGCCTTCACCTGGAAGGCGACTGCCGAATGGCAGGACGGCGTGCATACCCGCACCTCGATCAATGGCTTCCATGGTCTTGGCGAAGACCATCGCCGCGAACGCACCTTCGCGATCGACACCGACCATCCGCCGTGCTTTGCGGCAACCGATCTCGGCGCCACACCGGTGGAAGTCGTCCTGGCCGGCCTCGCCGGGTGCCTCGGCGCGGGCATTGCCACCGTCGCGGAAAACCGCGGTGTCAAGCTGCACAGCGTCAAGGCCGTTCTCGAAGCCGACATGGACCTGTTCGGCATCCTCGGCATCGATGCCGACGTCCGTAACGGCTTCTCGGCCGTGCGCGTCAACTTCGAGATCGTGGCCGATGCCAGCGACGAGGACATCCGCGCGATCGTCGCCCAGTCGCAGAAGCGTTCGGCGGTGTTCGACATCCTCGTCAACCCGACGAACGTCGTCGTCGAAGTGAACTGAGCCGGTCCCGGTTCGAACAAGGAGCGAGTCCATGCGCAAGGTAACAACGCTGATTGTCGGAGCCGGCCAGGCCGGCCTCGCGATGAGCCGCGAACTCACCGCCCGCTCGATCGACCACGTCCTCCTCGAGAGGGGAGAAGTGGCGAACAGCTGGCGCACCGAACGCTGGGACTCGCTCCGCCTTCTTACGCCCAACTGGATGAGCGCACTTCCCGGGATGCCCTATCTCGGGACCTCGCCGGACGGCTTCATGTCGATGGGCGAGACGGTCGCCCTGCTCGATCGCTACGGGGCGCAGGTCGCTGCGCCGATCGAAGCGAATACCACCGTGCAAGAGATTCAATCGATCGATTCCGGGTACCTCGTCCAGACGGATCGCGGATCGTGGAAATGCCGCACGCTGGTGATCGCCAGCGGCGCCTGCAACATCGCCAGCCGGCCGCGCTGGTCGTCGGAGCTGCCGGGCAAAATCGCTTCGCTGACCCCGATGGACTACCGCGCGCCCGACATGCTGGAGCCGGCCCCCGTGCTGGTCGTCGGAGCTTCGGCGAGCGGGGCGCAATTAGCGCGGGAAATCCAGCTTTCCGGCCGCGACGTGGTACTGGCGACGGGCGAACACGTCCGTGCGCCGCGCCGTTACCGCGGTCTCGACATCATGCACTGGATGGAAGCCTGCGGCATCTTCGGTCGCCGGATCGAGGATGCCGACGATGCCCGCCGCGCCCGCCGCGTGCCTTCGATCCAGCTCTCGGGCGGTGATCCGGCCGAGACGCTCGACCTCAACAGTCTGCAGGACATCGGCGTGCGCATTGCCGGGCGTGCGATGGGGTGCAGCAGCGGAACGATCCAGTTTTCCGGCGCGCTGGCCAATGTCTGCGCGCTCGCCGATCTCAAGATGAACCGCATGCTAGGTGAAATCGACGCCTGGATCGACGAACAGGGCCTCGTCGGCGCAGTCGAACCTGTCGAGCGCTTTCGTTCGACCGAATTGCCGGACGATCCGCTGCTTTCGCTCGACCTGGCGCGTGCGGGCATCCGGACCGTCATCTGGGCGACCGGCTATCGACCCGACTACAGATGGCTCGGCCTGCCGGTCCTCACGCCGCGCGGCGAGCTGAGGCACGATCGCGGCGTGGTCGATGCGCCGGGCGTCTACGTGCTCGGCCTGCCGTTCATGCGAACCCGCAAGTCGAGCTTCATTGCCGGAGTCGGCGCAGATGCCGCCGCACTTGCCTCGCACCTCCACGATTACCTCGCCTGCGCTTCACGCGCGGCGGCCTGACTGCACACGAAGGAGAGACCGATGCCCACCGCAACCGAAACCCGGATCGCACTCGAACGCGCCGACAAGCTGGTGACCCTCGCCCCCGAGCGCGGTCAGCGCACCTACACTAACACCGCCCGCATCGAGAGCGGCACCCTGTGCAGCGTCGAGGAGAAGGGCCACCGTTTCCTCGTCGATGCCGGCAAGGGCCTCGGCGGTGGCAACGAGGAGCCGACGCCCAGCGCCCTGCTGCGCAGCGCCCTGAGCAGCTGCATCGCCATCGGCGTCAAGCTGTGGGCGGCGCGGCGCGAAATACCAATCGACCATGTCGAGGTCACGCTCGAGACCGACACCGATGCGCGCGGGCTGTTGGGCCTGTGTAGCAGGACCCCTCCAGGTTTCACCGGAATGCGAGTACAGATCGACGTGCGGTCCCCGGCACCGCGCGAAGTTGTCGAAGATGTCGTCGCAACATCGCTGCGCCTCAGCCCGCTGGTCGATGCGCTCGCCAACGCCCAACAGATCCAAACCTTCACTCATGTCGAATCGGCCCTCGCCGAAATGGGAGGCGACCATGGACGCTAACCTCCAGCTTCGCATCCAGCGCTACGGCTGGGACAAGGCGGCCGACTGCTACGAAGACGGCTGGCGCGACAGCCTCGCGCTCGCACAGCGCAAGCTGCTCGAACGGGCTGGGCCCCAGCCGGCCGAGCGCGTCCTCGACATTGCCTGCGGCACGGGCCTCGTCACCTTTCCGCTCGCCGAAGCCGTTGGGCCGGATGGCAATGTCATCGCGAGCGACCTGTCGCAGCGCATGGTAGATATTCTCGCCGGCGAAGCCTCGGCCCGCGGCTATTGCTGGGTCGAGTCGGTCAGGGCAGGGGCCGATGCGCACCGGATGGTTCCAGATGGCTCGATCGACCTCGTGACTTGCGCGCTCGGCTTGATGTATTTCCCCGATACCCGCGCCGTCATGCAGGAGGTCCTGCGGGTGCTGCGCCCCGGCGGACGTGCGGTGTTTGCGGTCTGGGGCGACCGGCGCAACTGCGGATGGGCGGACATCTTCCCGATTGTCGACGCCCGGGTGAAATCCGAGGTCTGCCCGCTGTTCTTCCGCCTCGGCACCAGTGGCGCGCTGGCGCGTGAAATGGGTTGGGCCGGCTTCGAACTGGAATCGGAAGACTGCCTCTCGACTCACCTGCCCTACGACAGTGCCGAGCGTGCACTCGAAGCGGCCTTTGCGGGCGGGCCCGTTGCGCTCGCCTACAACCGCTTCGACGAGCAGATGCGCGAGGAGGCTCATGCCGAATACCTCGCCTCAATCGCTCCGTTCCTCGGCGACGACGGATACCGAATTCCCGGCGAATTTGTTGTCTGCAGCGGCCGCAAGTCGTGAAGGGGGTGGTTGACCGGTCACGCAATCTAACTAGAGCCGAATGTGGTACCGAGAAGCAGTCAGAGAACATTTGCAAGCGGGCGGCCACCTCCGACATAGTGGCGGCCTGAGGAGAGGTATGCCGTTGACGCGTGACGACTGGACTCGCGAGGAAATCGCCGCCCTGTTCGACCTGCCGTTCACCGAACTGGTGTTTCGCGCGGCCGAGGTCCACCGCGCGCACCACCCGGCTGACGAGGTGCAGCTGTGCACCCTGCTGTCGATCAAGACCGGCGGTTGCCCCGAGGATTGCGGCTATTGCTCGCAGAGCGCCCATGCCGACAGCGAGGTCGAGGCAACCAAGTTGATGGACGTGCGCGCGGTGCTGCAGCGCGCGGCGCAGGCGAAGGATGCCGGAAGCCAGCGTTTCTGCATGGGCGCAGCCTGGCGCAACCCCAAGGATCGCGATATGCCAAAGATCGTCGAGATCGTGAAGGGCGTGCGCGCCATGGGTATGGAGACCTGCATGACGCTTGGCATGCTGACTCCGGCGCAGGCCGAACTGCTCGCCGAGGCGGGGCTCGACTACTATAACCACAATGTCGACACTGGCCCCGAGTACTACGAGCGGGTCATCTCGACGCGGACCTACGAAGACCGACTAACGACGCTCGATAACGTCCGGCAAGCGGGTATCAACGTGTGTTCGGGCGGGATCGTGGGGATGGGCGAGACGCGCGAGGACCGGGTCGGCTTCATCCACACGCTGGCGACGCTGGAGCGGCACCCGGAAAGCGTGCCGGTCAACGCGCTGGTCCCGGTCAAGGGCACTCCGCTCGGCGACATGCTGGCCGATACGCCGCTGGCCAAGATCGACGACATCGAGTTCGTCCGCACGGTGGCGGTAGCGCGGATCACAATGCCGCTCTCGATGGTCCGCCTCTCGGCCGGACGCGAGAGTATGTCCGACGCGACGCAGGCGCTGTGCTTCATGGCCGGGGCGAACTCGATCTTCACCGGCGACAAGCTGCTGACCGCACCCAACGCCGGAGATGACGAGGACGCCGCGCTGTTTTCGCGGCTCGGCCTGAAGCCGCTCACCGGCGAGGAGCCGATGCGGCAGGGCGCGTGCCGGAAGGACCGCGTTCCCGCGGAGTAGGGACGCAATGCTCGATCGAATTGCCGCCGCCCTCGCCGAACGCAAGCGCAAGGGGCTGCTGCGCACGCTTCGTCCGCTGGCGCCGGGAAAACCGGGCCATGTCGTGCGCGAAGGGCGCGAGCTGATCGACCTTTCGAGCAACGACTACCTCGGGCTGACGCGGAATCAGGTGCTGATGAAGCGCTGCATTCAATGGACTGAACATCTCGGAACAGGTTCGCGCGCGTCGCGGCTGGTCACCGGGACGCTCGAACAGCACGCGGCGGTCGAAGCGAAGCTGGCGGCCTTCAAGGGCAGCGAGGCGGCGCTGCTGTTCGCTTCCGGCTGGCAGGCCAACGCCTCGATCTTCAAGGCTCTGGTCAAACTGGCCCCCGGCACGACGATTTTCGCCGACGAAGTGGTCCACGCGAGCATGCACCTCGGCATAGCCGCAGCGGGCAAGCGGCAGGTCCGCTTCCCTCACAACGACCTCGACGAACTCGACCGCCTGCTGGCCGAGCAGGGCCCTCTGGCCGAAGAGCGCATCATCGTCACCGAGAGCGTTTTCAGCATGGACGGCGACCGCTGCGACCTCGTTCGCCTGACCGAGATTGCGCGCCACCACGATGCCTTCCTCATCGTCGACGAGGCCCATGCCACCGGCGTGCTTGGTCCGCGCGGGGCGGGGCTTTCGGCTGAGGCAGGGGTCGATGTCGACCTGGTCATCGGCACTTTCAGCAAGGCCTTGGGATCGTTCGGGGCCTATGTCGCCGGGTCGCAATTGCTGTGCGACTACCTCGTCAACGCGTGCAGCGGTTTAATCTATTCTACCGCGCTTCCGCCCCCCGTTCTGGGGGCGATAGACGCTGCGCTCGACCTCGTTCCCGGCATGGATGCCGAGCGGGCGCACCTTGCCGCCCTGGCCGACCGGCTGCGGAAGGGCCTGCAGCGGCAAGGTTTCGACACCGCCGATTCCGACACGCAGATCGTCCCCCTGCTGGTCGGCGGCGAGGACGAGACGCTGGCGCTGGCGAGGCGGCTGGAGGAGCAGGGCGTCCTCGGCGTCGCCATCCGCCCGCCGACCGTGCCGCCGGGCACCGCGCGCATCCGCTTCGCCCTGTCGTGCGTCCACCACGAGGACGATATCGACTGCCTGCTCGAAGCGCTGGGGGAAACGGTTTGAGCTACATCGTCAGCGGCACCGATACCGATGTCGGGAAGACGGTCTTCGCCGCCGGTCTCGCGGCGGCCATGGGGGCGGATTACTGGAAGCCCGCGCAGGCCGGACTCGATGGTGCGACCGACAGCGGCGAAGTGGCGCGACTGGCTCCCGGTGTGCACATCCACCCCGAGGCCTATCGGCTGGCAACCCCATGCTCGCCGCACGAGGCTGCGCGGATCGACGGGGTCGAGATCGAGCTGGCCAGGCTGGCTTTGCCGACGACCAACCGCCCGCTGGTGGTCGAGGGGGCAGGGGGCGTCCTCGTTCCCTACCGCTTGGACCTGCTCGCGGCGGACATCTTCGCCCACTGGGGCCTGCCGGTGGTGCTGGTCGCCCGCACCGCGCTCGGCACCATCAACCACAGCCTGCTGTCGATCGAGGCCCTGCGTGCCCGCGATGTGCCGGTAGCGGGCGTTGCCTTCATCGGCGAGGCCGAGCCGGCGGCCGAACGCGCCATCATCGAAATCGGCAGGGTGCCTCATCTCGGCCGCCTTCCGCACCTCGATCCGCTGACCGCAGAGACGCTAGCCGAGGCCTTCGCCACAGGGATCCGCACGGACCTGCTGGCATGAGCGGCACCTCGCCGGTCTGGCACCCGTTCACCCAGCACGGCCTCGGCGAGCCTATTCCGCTGGTCGAGCGCGCCGAGGGTGCAGCGCTCTACACCGCCGACGGACGGCGGGTGATCGACGCCATTTCGAGCTGGTGGGTCACCACCCACGGCCACAACCACCCGCGTATCGTCGCGGCCATCGCCGAGCAGGCGCAGAAACTCGACCAGCTGATCTTCGCCGGCTGGACCCACGAACCCGCCGAGACGCTCGCGCGCGGGCTGGTCGAGATCATGCCCGACGGGCTCGACTATGTGTTCTTCTCCGATTCCGGCTCCACCAGCGTCGAGGTCGCGCTGAAGATGGCCCTCGGCTTCTGGAGCAATCGTGGTGAGCCGCGCCACCGCATCCTCGTCATGCAGCACAGCTACCACGGCGACACCATCGGCGGCATGTCGGTGGGCGAACGCGGGGTCTACAACCAGGCCTACAGCCCGCTGCTGTTCGACGTCGGCACGATTCCCTTCCCACACGCCGGACAGGAGCAGGCGACGTATGACGCGCTGGACGCAGCCTGTGCCAGCACCGACGTCGCCGCCTTCATCGTCGAGCCCCTGCTGCTCGGGGCCGGCGGCATGCTGATGTACTCCCCAGCGGTACTGGCCGAAATGCGCGCCATCTGCGCACGCCACGGCGTGCTGTTCATCGCCGACGAGGTAATGACCGGCTGGGGTCGCACGGGCACATTGACGGCCTGCGAGCAGGCGGGCGTGGTCCCTGACATCATGTGCCTCGCGAAGGGGCTGACCGGGGGCAGCATGCCACTGGCGGTCACGCTGGCGAACGCGCCGATCTTCGAGGCGCACATGTCACAGGACCGCGCGCGGATGTTCTTCCACTCCTCCAGCTACACCGCCAACCCGATCGCCTGCGCCGCCGCGAACGCAAACCTCGCGATCTGGCGCGAGGAGCCGGTATTCGAACGGATCGCCAGCCTGGCGGCGCGCGAGGCCGAGGGTTTCGCCCGGATCGCCGGCCGACACCCCGTCGCGAACCTGCGCCAGTGCGGCACCGTCGCCGCGTTCGATATCGAGGTGACCGACGCCGGATATCTCTCGCATCTCGGGCCGCAGCTGCTCGCCAGTTTCCGCGAGCAGGACGTGCTGCTGCGCCCGCTCGGCAATACGATCTACGTCATGCCGCCCTACTGCATTTCCGATGCGGACCTGGAAACGGTCTTCGCCGCAATCGACCGTGCACTGACGAAGGTGATCCGCACCTGAGCTTGGTAGTGGACCGCCGCACCGGAAATGCGATAGGCGCGCGATCATCCACACCACGGAGTACGTGAATGGCCGACATCGCCGAGATCATGCAGCTTGCCCCGGTCATCCCGGTCATCGTGATCGACGACGTCGACCACGCCGTGCCGCTTGCCGAAGCGCTGGTGGCAGGCGGGTTGCCCGTGCTCGAAGTGACCTTGCGGACCCCTGCGGCGCTAGCTTCCATCGCGGCCATGAAGTCGGTGCCCGGTGCCGTGGTCGGGGCCGGGACCGTGCTCAACCCCACGCACTTCGAAGCGGCGCTGGCTGCGGGCAGCGAGTTCATCGTCTCCCCCGGCTTGACCGAGCCGCTTGCCAAGGCGGCCATCACCTGGGGAACGGCGTTCCTGCCCGGCACAGCGAACGCAGGCGACATCATGCGCGGGCTCGACATGGGTCTGACGCATTTCAAGTTCTTTCCGGCGACTGCGGCGGGCGGGCTACCGGCGCTGAAGTCGCTCGCATCGGTGTTCGGCGACGTGCGCTTCTGCCCGACCGGCGGGATCACCGAAGAGACCGCAACCGAGTGGCTGGCGCTCACGCAAGTGCTGTGCGTCGGCGGAAGCTGGATCGCCCCGCGCGGCCCGGTCGACCGGGAGGCGGTTGAGGCGGCAGCCAAGCGGGCTGCGGCGCTGGGCTAGTCCGCGTCCGGCTGGTTGTCGGGATGCGCCGCGGCGACCGGCGGTTCGCCCCGCGCATTCTCCACAGCCTGCATCAGCCTCGGCCAGCGTGTGCAATCGACGTTGAAGCGCTCGGCCGAATAGACTTGCGGCACGAGGTGGCAATCGACCGCGGTCAGCGTGTCGCCATAGGCAAACCGCCCGCCGTGCTGCCCGATCGTCGCTTCCAGCGCATCGAATCCGGCCGCGATCCACGTGCCGGCCCAGGCGTCGACACCTTGCTGATCTACTTCAAGTTCGCGGCGTAGATACTTAAGAATTCGTAAATTATTGAGCGGATGAATGTCGCAGGCGACAGTCATCGCCATGGCCCGGACCTTGGCGCGCTCCGCCCCGCCTGTGGGGAACAGCGCGGGTTCGGGATAGCGCTCGTCGAGCCATTCGATGATCGCCGAGGACTGGGTCAGGATGCCGTCGTCGCACTCCAGCGCCGGAACGAGGCCTTGCGGATTGAGTGCAAGATAGCTCGCCGATTTCTGCTCGCCCTCGCGCAGGTCGACCGGTTCCTGCCGATAGGCGAGGCCCTTGATATTGAGTGCGATGCGCGTGCGGTAGCTGGTGCCCGAGCGCCAGTAGCCGTGCAGGACCAGCTCGCTCATCCCACGATCCGCCCGCGGCATTCGCCGAAACCGATTGTGCGGCGGCCTTCACGCACGGCGTGTGCGCGCATGACGATTTCGTCGCCGTCCTGGAGGAAGGTGCGGGTTTCGCCGCCCGGCAGTTCGATGGCTTTCTTCCCGCCTTCCGACAGTTCGAGCAGGCTGCCGAAAGTGTCGGGCGTCTCGTTCGACAGCGTGCCGGTGCCGAGCAGGTCGCCCGGCTGCAAGTTGCAGCCGTTCACCGTGTGGTGTGCGATCAGTTGCGCCGCGGTCCAGTACATCGCGCTCATCGGGCCCTTCGAGAGGCGATGCGGTTCAATACCCGCGGCACGCATCTTGGCGGTGCTGAGCAGCACTTCCATTTCGATGGCATAGGCGCCGTGGTCCTGGTCGGCTGCATCGGAAAGGTAGGGCAGCGGCGCCGGGTCGCCCTCGGGGCGGGCGGGCTGTGCGATGCGGAATGGGGCCAGCGCGGCGCTCGTCACCACCCATGGCGAGATCGTCGAATTGAAATTCTTGGCCAGGAACGGCCCGAGCGGCTGGTATTCCCACGCCTGCAGGTCGCGCGCCGACCAGTCGTTGAGGATCGAAAGCCCGGCAATGTGGTCGCCCGCTTCGCCGATAGGGATTGGCTGGCCCATCGCGTTCGATCCGCTGGTCCAGACTGCCATTTCCATCTCGTAGTCGAGCCGTTTCGAGGGGCCGAACAGCGGTGCGTCGCCGTCTGGGTTCTTCTGCTGGCCCTGCGGTCGGATCACGTCGCAGCCACTCGGCACGATCGAGCTGGCGCGGCCGTGGTAACCGATCGGCACCCACTTGTAATTGGGCAGTAAGGGGTTGTCCGGCCGGAACTGTTTGCCAACGTTTTCAGCGTGATGGATGCCAGTGTAGAAATCGGTGTAGTCGCCGATGGCGAATGGCAGATGCAGTGTGCAATCGGTCATTCTGTGCAGGAATCGGCTAACCTCAGCCTTACTTGAGATATCGGTGAAAAGGCCAAAAAGACTTGTTCGAAGCGCGTCGGCGGCGAAATTGCCTCTCGAAAACAGGGCATTGAGCGTGGCGCCCGACGCGAGGGTCGCAGCTTCGGCGGCAGGGCCGCTCAGGAGGGGGGCAACGGCGCCCAGATCGCACACGAAATCGCCGATTGCCACGCCGCCGCGCCTTGTGCCGTCCCCTGTCGAGAAGATCCCGAGCGGCAGGTTCTGCACCGGGAATTCCGAATGGTCGTCGGCGCCGTCCACCCAGCTCGAGGCGGTGGGATCGTGGGTTTCGTCGAGTGCAGTCATCTAGGGAAGCTTCGCCTTTTCGAATCCGTGCCAGCTGTGATCGTAATCCGCCTGCAGGCCGGGAAGTTCCATCGCCGCGGCGGTCGGGCGGATGACCCAGCGGCTTTCGAACATGAAGGCCAGCGTGTCGTCGAGCTTCACTGGCTTGAGGTCGGCTTCCATCGCCTTGCGGACAGAGGTCGCGTCGGGGCCGTGCCCGTTCATCTGGTTGTGCAGGCTCGCGCCGCCGGGCTCGAATCCGCCCCCTTCCTTGGCATCGTAGACGCCGTGGATCAGACCCATGAACTCGCTCATTGTGTTGCGGTGAAACCACGGCGGGCGGAAGGTGTCTTCGGCGACCATCCAGCGCGGCGGAAAGATCACGAAGTCGCAGTTGGCGGTTCCGTGGATCTCGCCGGGGGAGGTCAGGACGGTGAAGATCGACGGGTCGGGGTGGTCGAAGCTGACTGTGCCGATGGTGTTGAAGCGGGCGAGGTCGTAGCGCATCGGGACCGAGTTGCCGTGCCAGGCGACGACGTCGAACGGCGAGTGATCGATGGTCGTGCGCCAGAGGTGGCCCTGAAACTTCTGCACCACCTCGAACTCGCCTTCGACGTCCTCGAACCACGCTACCGGCGCTTCGAAGTCGCGCGGGTTGGCGAGGCCGTTCGAACCGATCGGGCCGAGGTCGGGCAGCTGGAACGGCGCGCCGTAGTTCTCGCAGACATAGCCGCGGCTCGGCCCGTCGAGCGCGACGGCGAAGCGCAGGCCGCGCGGGATCAGCGCGATGTGGCCTGGCGGCACGTCCATCCGGCCGAGCTCGGTGGTGATGTGCAGCGTGCCCTGCTGCGGCACGATCAGCAGCTCGCCGTCGCTGTCCTGCACCACGCGCCGCTCCATCGAGCGGCCGGCGGCGTAAAGGTGGATGCCTATGCCCGCTCCCGTGCCGACGTCGCCGTTACCGCCGTAGGTCACCAGTCCTTCGAGCCAGTCGGCGTTCTCGTCGAGCGGCAGCGGATCCCAGCGCAGCCGGTTGGGGCTGACCGGGCCCTGCGTGAACGGGGCGGTGGCGAGGCGGGCGAAGCCTTCCAACGGCTCGAACGGCGCGTGCTCGGCCATCGGGCGCATGCGGTAGAGCCAGGTGCGGCGGTTCTGCGCACGGGGCGCGGTGAAGGCGGTGGTCGAAAATTGCTCGGCATAGAGTCCGAAGGCAGGGCGTTGCGGGCTGTTGCGCCCGACGGGCAGCGCGCCTCCGACGGCCTCGCTGGCAAAGTGATTGCCGAATCCGGTGATATAGTTTTGCATGAAACTATCTCCTGGCGCGGCGAATATGCCTGACCTCCTGACAAATCAACCATTCTCCCGCCGAACGGCCTCCAGCGAATTGCCATTTGCCGGGCGTCACGGCAAACCCGCGGCGATGGCCCCTCCTTCTGTTCCCCACGATCATGCCGCGCTGGTCCATGCCGCAAGCAGCGATGCGGTGCTCTGCACCATTGTCGGCATCGACGGCAGCTTCTCGCGCCGGGTCGGCACGCAACTCGCAGTCGATCCCGACAAGACTCGTGTCGGGGACATGGCCGACAAGTGCCTCGACGACGAGCTGGCCAGCCACGCCGTCGCCGCGCTCGCAGAGGGAAAGCCGCGACTGCTGCGTTATGGCAAGGGCTCGCCGATTGTCGACTTCCGCCTGCCATGCGGGTCGGGGCTCGACATCTGGATCGACCCCGCGCCCGACCGTGCGGCGCTGCGGGACTGCGTGGCCACTCTCGAAACGCGAGAGAAGGCGTCGCTGGCCCTGCCACTCCCTGTCGATGCTCCCGACCACCTTCTGCGCGAGCGGCACTATATCCCGGCCCCTCGGCTCGTCCTGCTCGGTGCGGGCGGCGAGTGCGCATCGCTGGTCAACCTTTGCGAAACGCAGGGCATCGCCGTTGAATGGCGGGAGGCGGGGCAGGGTCTCGATCTCGGCCGCGCACCCGAGGGCGTCGCGGTCGACTGGTGGACCGCGATACTGTTGCTGTTCCACGACCACGAGTGGGAGCACGCGCTGCTGCAATGGGCGCTCGGCACTCCAGCCTTCCTGATCGGCGCGCAAGGCGGCGCCCCGGCGCGTGAGGAGCGGATGGCGCGGCTGCGGGCGGCCGGGCGCATCGAGTACGAACTGGCGCGTATTCACAGCCCCGTCGGCCTGATTCCGCGCGCCCGCGATCCGCAGGTCCTGGCCCTCTCGGTGCTGTCCGAACTGGTCGGCACTTACGAAATGCTCCACCCGCACGCATGAGCGGCAGGCTCGCCATCGCCGTGTTGGCCGCCGGTAGCGCACGGCGTTTCGGTGGCGGTAAGCTCGACGCGGAGTGCGAGGGCAAGCCGCTTGGTGCGTGGGCACTCGAATCTGCTCGAGGGTTGAACGCTCAACTGGCTGTCGTGGTCGGGCCGGAAATGCCCGCGTTTGCGCGCGATGAAGCGCTTGTCGTCGCGTTGAACGCGGACGATGGTATTGGTGTTTCGGCTGCCGCTGCGGCTCAATGGGCGATCGAACTGGAAGCCGACGCGCTGCTCATCATGCTCGCCGACATGCCGCTGATCTCGCTATCGACATTGAACCGGCTGTGTGAGGGGCCGCTGCCATCCGCCGTCAGTTGGTCCGGCGACAAGCCCGGCGCGCCCGCGTGCTTTCCGCGAGAAATGTTTGCCGAGCTCGCACAACTCAAAGGAGATACCGGCGCCGCGTCACAAATGCGCGGACGCAACGACGTGCGCTTCGTGGACGTACCGGAAGACGAACTGCGCGACGTCGACCGGCCCGAGGACCTGGCCGACGTCGCTGCGATCCTGCGAGGGCGTTAGGCCTTCGTCAGAAGCTTGCGGTCGATCGGCAGGCTGCGGATGCGGTTGCCGGTCAGCTTGTAGAGCGCGTTGGTCAGCGCCGGGATCGCCGGCGGCAGCGCAGGTTCGCCGAGCCCGGTCGGCTCGTTGTCGGACTTGACCCACTCGACATGTATTTCCGGCGCGAACGGCATGCGCGGGATCGGATAGTCGTGGAAGTTCGACTGCGCGACCGCACCGTTCTCGATCTTGATCGCCAGCGCCGTGGCCTGGCCCAGGCCGTCGATGACAGCACCCTTGACCTGGTTGAGCGCGCCGAACGGGTTGATGATCGTATGGCCGACGTCGCCAGCGACCCACACGTTGTGGACCTGCGGTGACTTGCCCGCGGAGATGCTCGCCTCGACCACCTCGGCGAAATAGCCCTGGTGGCTGAAGTAGTAGCCGAAGCCGTAGGCGTGACCGTCGGGGGCAGGCTTGCCCCACGGCGACATAGCGACGGCCTTTTCGATCACGCCGCGCATCCGGTCCGGATTGAACCCCCGCTGCGGGCCGCCGAAACCGCCGCCGGGCGGATCGGGTTCCTTCTCCCGCCCGGAGATGAGCTCGAGAAGCAGCGTCGGCAGGTCCTTGCCCGCGGCCTCCGCCACTTCGTCGAGGAAACCCTGCGTCACGAAGGCAATGGCGTTGGATGCCGGAGCGCGAAGCGCACCCATCGGCACCGCCGTTTTCATCTTGCTTTGCGCGTAGCGCAGGTTCGGCACGAACTTGGCCGGGAAGATGTCCGGTGCCATCGCCGCCGGGTTGTATGCCCCGCCGAGTTCAAAGGTGACGAAGTGATCGTCGAAGCCGACGAGCTTGTTGTCCGCGTCGAGGGCGGCACGCAGCCGGTGCCAGCCGGCGGGGCGGTAGAAGTCGCTGCGAACGTCGTCCTCACGGCTCCAGATAAGCTGCACGGGCGTGCCGGGCATCTTGGCAGCGATTGCCGCGGCCTGGTGCATGAAGTCGTTGGTCAGGCGACGGCCGAAGCCACCGCCCATGCGGGTGATATGCAGGGTCACCTGGTCCGGCTTGAGCCCGAGCATCTGCGCCACGCCCATCTGGCCGGCCTGAGGGTTCTGCGTCGGGGACCAGATTTCGAGCGTGCCGTCCTTGTGCATCAGAGCCGTGGTGTTCATCGGCTCCATGGGCACGTGGGCGAGGAAGGGATAGGCGTACTGCTCGTCGAGCGTCTTGGCCGCCGTTGCGAAGGCGGCATCGACGTCGCCGGTCTTGGAAAAGACATCGCTGGAGGGCGGGCCGTCCATCAGCTTCCTGGCCTCGGCATCGTAGCCGGCGCTGGAATGCGAGGTCCAATCGCCGGTGTCCCATTGAGCGGCGAGCTTGCCGCGCGCCTGGTTGGCGACCCACCAGTTCTTGGCGATAACCGCCACACCGTCGACGAGCTGGTCGGGGCCGCCTTTGCCTTCGAGTGTAAAGGCATCGATCACGCCGGGAACGGACTTTGCCGCAGCGGTGTCTGCCGACTTGAGCTTCGATCCGAACACCGGAGCGCGCTCGTAGGCGGCGTAAACCATGCCCGGAAGCTGGGTGTCGACGCCGAAGATCGGCTCGCCATGGACGATCTTGGGGCTGTCGATCCCGCCGATTTCGCGTCCGATGATCACGAAGTCCTTGCGGTCCTTCAGCTTGAGCTTGGCCGGATCGGGAACTGTCGCCTCGGCCGCCATTGAGGCGACTTCGCCGTAGCCGAGCTTCCTTCCGGTTGCCGGATCGGTGATCACACCCTTCGAGGTGGTCAGCGTGGCCGGATCAACGGCGAGCTTCTTGCCCGCCGCCTCAAGCAGCATGGCGCGCGCCGCGGCGCCGGTCTGGCGCATCGGGAACCAGTTCATCGGCGTGGCAAAGCTGCCTCCGGCGATCTGCGGCCCGTACTTGGCGGCGTTGGAATCGCCCTGGACGATCTTGATCTTGTCCCAGTCGGCATCGAGCTCCTCGGCGATCAGCATTGGGAGCATCGTCTTGATGCCCTGGCCGATCTCCGGGTTCTTGCCGACGATGGTGACCTGGCCGTCGGGTGCGATCGAGACGAAGGCATTGAGCGGCGCGGGCTCGGCCGCGCCGGTAGCCGCGCGGGCGATGCCCGGCATCGTGGCGGAAAGGAACATGCCGCCACCGGCGAGGGCGCCGGCCTTGAGCAGAGTGCGGCGCGACAGGTTCACCTTTTCAGCGAGCTCAGACATTGGCCTTCTCCGATTCCGCGGCCGCAATCTGGATGGCGGTCTTGATCCGGCCGTAGCAAGCGCAGCGGCAGATGTTGCCCTGCATGGCGCTGTCGATGTCCTTGTCGCTCGGCGACGGGTTCTTGGCGAGCAGCGCGCTGGCGCTCATCAGCTGGCCGGCCTGGCAATAGCCGCACTGCATAACGTCGACGTCGAGCCACGCGGCTTGCAGGGCCTTGCCGACCGCGGACTGGCCGAGCGCTTCGATGGTGGTGACCTTCTTGCCGGCGAGCGAGCCGACCGTCGTGGAGCACGAACGGGCTGCGACGCCATCGATATGGACGGTGCAGGCGCCGCAGGCGCCGATGCCGCAGCCGAACTTGGTGCCCACCATGCCGAGCTCCTGGCGCAGGGCCCAGAGCAGGGGCATATCGTCGGGCACGTCGAGGGTGCGGGTTTCGCCGTTAATGGTGACGGTGGCCATGAAATACTCCCCAAGTCATTGGCGGACGTTCCTATTTGACAAAGTCTACTAGGTTTTCCCGGATGAGGGAAGGGCGGGACGGACGGAAATTGGCCGCTGGTCGGGCCCGATCTCGATCAGGATGTCGGCCCGCTCGGGCATATCCTCGAGTTGCCAGCGCGTAAGCCGTTCGTAATGCATGAGGAAGCGGTCGAGTGCGTCTGCGTCCATCACCGCAGGGCCTGAGCCAAGCTTGCTCTCCTGCTTCGCCCGGTTGGTGCGGACGGCATCGAAGCCTTCGACCTTGAGCATGACGAGCAGGTCGATCCGCGCGAACAGTTCGGCATAGTCGGTGGCAAGGCGGCGATTGACCTCGCGCCGCCAGGTGCCGTCGGGGTCCTCGTCGGCTTCGAGCGCATTGATCGCTTGGGCGAGAGCTGAGGCAGGCTGCGGGACGGCTCCGACGCACCAGCCTTCGAACAGGATTACATCGACCGGACCTTCGACGCGCACCGATCCGGGCGCACGGTCGTCGCGGGCCTTGTCGAAGCGCGGCAGGTCGGCGGGGCGGCCGGACAAGAGCTTGTCGATCAGGTCCATGCCGAGATCGACGTCGTGGGTGCCGGGCACACCGCGAGTGGCGAAAAGCGGTTGGGTGTGCTCGGCCAGCGTCTGCCGCTCGGCATGGGTGAGGTAGAGATCGTCCAGCGAGAGGGTGACTGCTGATAGGCCAAGATCGGCCAGCAAGAGTTCGAGGAATCGGCAGACCGTCGACTTGCCCGAACCCTGCGCGCCGTTGATGCCGACGAGCAGACATCCCCCTTCGTCATTGCGAGGATCGGAGCGACGAAGCAATCCAGGGAGGTCGCGCGGGTTGCTCTGGATTGGTTGGCGCGCCGCGCCTGCTTCGCAACCGCTACGCTCGCAATGACGAGTGATTTGGTGAGCCAATGGCCGCCAGTATTGTTCAGCAATTTCACTGTAGTCGGGAGGAAGCCGCTCCGCCTCGATGAGTTCGTCAACGGCGTCTGTCACGCCACCCGATCCGGAAGCTCGCGACCCTCGGCCCAGGCGACTGCGTTGGCCATCGCCTTTTCGCCCATCGCTGTACGGGTCTCGACGTTGGCGCTGCCGAGGTGGGGGAGGAGGACGACGTTCTCCAATCCGAGAAGTTCGGGCGGCACTTGCGGCTCGTGCGGATAAACGTCGAGACCGGCACCGGCGAGGTGCCCGCTGCGAAGCGCGTCGGCGAGCGCGGCATGGTCGACCACGCCGCCGCGGGCAGTGTTGATGAGATAGGAACCCGACTTCATTGCCGCGAGTGCCGCCGCGTCGATCAGGTTCGCCGTTGCCGGTCCGCCGGGTACGTGCAGCGAGACGAAGTCCGAGGCAGCGAGGAGCTCATTCAGGTCCGGATAGAACCTTGCACCCAGTTCCTGCACCACCGCCGGGTCAGCCTCGCGCCGGGCGTAGTAGGCGATCTTCATCCCGAAGCCGTGATGCGCGCGCTGGGCGGTGGCGATTCCGATACGGCCGAAAGCCACGAGCCCGAGCGTCTTGCCCTTGAGCGAGGAACCAATGAGATGGGTCGGCCGCCAGCCGCTCCATTTGCCCGCGCGCAATTCGCGCTCGCCATCACCGGCACGACGAGCGGCCATCAACAGCAGGGTCATGGCGATATCTGCGGTGGCATCGGTCAGGACGCCGGGGGTGTTGGTGACCGCGATGCCCTTGGCCTTCGCCGCGGCGAGGTCAATGTGGTCGAACCCGACGCCGTAGTTGGCGATCAGCTTTACCCGGTCGCCGCCGGCGATGACTTCGGCGTCGATCCTATCGGAGACGGTCGGGCACAGCACGTCGAACTTGCCCATCGCGCGGGCGAGGTCGGCCTGCGACATCGGCTCGTCGCTTTCGTTGAGAACCGTATCGAAGCGGTCCTGCATGGCCCGTTCGACGGCTTCCGGCCAGCGCCGGGTGAGCAGGACACGCGGCGTCGCCATGCGTCAGGCCTTGGCCATACCTTCGGTGATACGCTGGGTTTCTGCGCGGGTCGATTCGATGCCGGTATTGCGCTTGTGAATTCCGCCGAGGCCCGGCGGCATGAACAGCGGCGGGTCGCCCTCGCGCTGCTTGAGGCCGAACAGCGGGAACAGTCCCGGATGGCGGCCAAGTCCGCCGAACATGTCGAGCAGGCTGTCGATCCACGGGCGCAGGGGATCGTCTTCGGCAAGCACCGGCGAATTCTGGCACACCGAGGCGGTGAACAGGATCGAGCCGAGGAGGCGGTAATCGGCGTAGTTGGGCGTGTCGCCGCCGAGGTACTTGCTCTCGCGCAGCGCGATGCGAAGTGGTTCGAGCGCGGCGGAAATCTGCGGCAGGCGGTCCTCGTAGCCTTCCTGCATCGCCTCAAGAGTCTGGCCGAGCATCTTCTCGCGCGAATAGGTGATGTATTCGTGGTCGTCGGCGTTCGCGAGGTCGCGGTAGCTGACGCAGTTGCAACGCATCCACGGACCCGTCGCGACGCCCCAGAACCACGCATCGAGCGCGCGCGTCATGGCGGCGACGCTGGGGTGCGGGATCAGCGTGGGGCGGTCGGGGTAGGTCTCGTCGAGGTATTCGACGATGCCCCATGAATCGAGCACCCACTTGCCGTCGTCGATGATCGCCGGGAGCCGTTCGGTCACCCCGCCGGTGCGCTCGGGGATCTTGGTGAACCCGCCCGGGACGACGTCGAGGTCGAAGCCCTTGTGCTTGAGCGCGTACTTCGTCGCCCAGACGAACGGGCTGATCGTTGCTCCGGTCGAAAGCGCCAGGTCGAAGAAGGTGATGGTGTTGTCCTTGGCCACGGAAGGCTCCTCAATTCCCAAAATGACTTTGTCCGGTTCGTATGCCCGGGCCAAGGAAATTGGAAGGCTATTCGCCAGCCAGCTTCGATTCCTCGAGCTTGACGAAGCGCCAGAAGGTTTCGAGCAGCGGCGTGGCGACGCCCTTGGCCTTCGCCGCTGTCACGATTGCGCCGTTGATGGCATCGACTTCGGTGCGGCGTCCCGCCTTCACGTCCTGCAGCATCGAGGCCTCGTGGTCGGCGTGGTCGGTCACAGAAACGTGGGTCAGGTCGTGGATCGCTTGTCCGTTCACCATCACGCCGTTGGCATGGGCGGCGGCGATGCCCTCGTCGACCGCGGCGCGGATCATCGCGCGGCTCTCCTCGTGCGCGCCGAGGAAGCCGGGAGTGCGCAGGGTCAGCGCGCAGAGCGGGTTCATCGTCGCGTTGAAGATCGCCTTGGACCATACGGCCTCATAGATCTTCGGATCGGCGATGGCGGCGAGATCGCCCTTTGTGAGCAGCGCGGCAACTTCTTCGGCGAAGGCCGGATCGCCTGACGGGAACGCCGTGTAGAGCTTCGTCCCGCCCTCACCGTGGCTGCGCACGCGGCCCGGACCGACGAGGTCCGACGGCAGCGAGCTGACGCCGACCAGCACGCGCGCCTCGTCGGCATGGGCGGCGAGGCGCTGCTCGTTGCCGAGCCCGTTTTGAAGCGTCAGAAGTCGCGTGTCGGGGCCGATCGCATGGGCAATGCCCGTCAGCGCTGTGTCGGTCATGAAGGTCTTGGTGAAGACCAGCACGAGGTCGAGCGGGCCCTGCAGGTCTTCGGGCCGGACGGCTGGGATCGGCAATTGTTCGGTGCCCGAGCGGCGTTCGAGTTCGAGGCCGTTCGCATTGATCGCGGTGATGTGCTCGGCGTTGACGTCGACGAACATCACATCCGCGCCGCCGCGGTGCAGCGCCGCGCCGTAAAGGCAGCCCATCGCTCCCGCGCCGAGGACCGCAACCCTCACGCCTCGTTCTCCGCCAGCATTCCCGCGCCGAGCAGAAGCAGCAGCCGGACGTCGATCATCGTGCCCGCGGCGCGCCGGTCGGCGACGAATGCCGGAAGGCGGGCGATCGGCACGGTATGCACGGTGATGTTCTCCCCCTCGACACCGCCGCCTTCGCCGACGCGGGTCAGACCGCTGGCGCGGAGCAGCGAAAAGGTCTCGCCAACCATGCCGGGAGAGGAAGCGAACTCGCCGAGGTCTTGCCAGCGAGCCGCGGCGTAGCCGGTCTCTTCCTCCAGCTCGCGCTCTGCGGCTGAGAAGTGGTCCTCGTCATCGGCACCATCGTCATCGCCGATCAGCCCCGCGGGGAGCTCGAGGCATGACTTGTCGAGCGGCACACGGAACTGTTCGACCAGCACCACCGATCCAGCGTCGACCGCGAGAATCACCGCCGCGCGAATTCCGCGCGCGCGGCCGACATACTCCCATCGCCCGCGGCGCTTGGCCGTGATGAAACGGCCTTCCCACATCAGTTCTTCGGGCTTGTCGGCGTCGGGCGGGCGTTGGGTCACGCCGCCGCGTTTAGAGTTCGATCAGCCGGTCTGGCAACTCGTTCCGGTCGTCCTCGGCGCGGGGGAAGTGTTCGGCCAGCACCTCGCCGACCCTGCCGATGGCCGCCGCCATGCCGGCGCCGACGTGGTCCTGTTTGATCTCGACCAGCATGACGGCCATCGCCTCGCCCCAGACTTCGGGCGAGACTTTCGAAGCGATGGCCTCGTCGGCGACGATTTCGGCGCGGTGTTCGTCCATCGAGAGGTAGATGACGATGCCGGTGCGGCCATGGGTGCGGCGCTCCGCCGCGGCCTTGAAGATGCCGATGGCGCGGTTGCGCACGCGTGCCGACTTGATGAAGCCGGGGATCAGGAAGAACTTGAGCGGCTTCCAAAGCTGGATCAGCCACATCCCCACGAACTTGATGATGCCGACCGCTACTGCGATGCCGAACAGCTCGCCCGGTGTCCATTCGGGGTTCCACTCGCCGGTCAGCCAGGCGATCGTGCCGAGGTAGAAGTCGGGAAAGAAGGCGAGGAAGGTGATCGCAGTGAAAGCGGCAATGGCAGCCCATACCAACGCCACGTCGCTGTAACCGTCGGAGCGGAGCGATACGACCGGGACGATTTCGCCGGCCGACTTCAATTCGGCCGCGCTCACGGCATTGCCGACCAGTTCGTGATCGGCCTCGCTGAGAAGATTCGACATTACCAGCCCCCGCTTGCCCCGCCGCCGCCGAAGCTGCCGCCTCCGCCTGAAAAGCCGCCACCACCGCCGCCGAAGCCTCCGAAGCCGCCGCTCGAGTGGTGCGAACCGCCGCGTGTTGCAGAATTGATCGCGTTCCACAGGATGACGTCGCCGATGGCCGATCCGACCCCGTAACGGCGCCCGCGTCGACGGCGGAACATCGGCAGGATGAAGAAGAACAGGATGAACAGCATCCAGATCACCGCCCCGATCGGGAAGCCTTCGTCGGACGACTGGCGCTGGGTTGCATCGACTGCTGCCTTCTGTTGGTCGGGCGGCAGTTCGATCTGCTTGATGATCGCATCGGCCCCGGCGATGATCCCGCCGGTCATGTCGCGGTTCTTGAAACGCGGCAGGATGTCGCGGTTGATTATGTCGAAGGCGAGGCCGTCGGGGATCACGCTTTCGAGCCCGTAGCCCACCTCGATCCGCACCTTGCGTTCGTTTGGCGCGACGAGTAGGATGATACCGTCGTTGCGTCCCTTGTCACCAAGCTGCCAGTAACGGCCGAGCTGGTAGCCGTAATCGGCGATGTCGTAACCATCGAGACTCGGCACTGTCGCGACGACGAACTGGCGCTGGTTCTTCTGTTCGAAAGCGTCGAGTTTTGCCGAAAGCAGTGCTTCATCGGTATCGTCGATGATGTTCGCGGCATCGACCACGGGCGCGGTGCCCCGCTCGGGGAAGTCCGGCGCCGCGAGCGCGGCGCTGCCCGTCAGCGACAGGAAGAGCGCGAATAGCAGGGTTACGTGGCGGGCCATTACGCTGCTTTCCTCGCGTCTACCGCCGCGTTGTCGTTGGCTGGAATTGTCGGGTGCGATCGCATCCGGGCAATGATCATGTCGGCCGCGCCCTCAAGCCCGCGATCGAAATTCCCTTGGCGGAACTGGGGGAGCATCGTCTTGTCGATCACTTCCTGGCACCAGGCATCGGGATAGGATTGTTCGATTCCGAGACCGGTCCCGATGCGGACCTTGCGCTCGTTGGGGGCGATGAGGATGATCAGGCCGTCATTGCGTGTGCGGTCGCCGAGCCCCCACTTGTTCGAGTAGTCGGTCGCGAAGTCCTCGATCGCACGGCCGTCGAGCGACTTCACGGTGACGATACCCACCTGCGGACCGTATTCGCGCTCGGCAACCGTCAGGCGGTCCGCAAGGCGGGCTTCGGTTGCCGCGTCGATGATTCCGGCAAAGTCGCGAATGCGGCCCTGCGGCTGTTCATCCTCGCCGCCAGCCGTTGCCGCGCAAGCGGCAAGCAGGCTGGCTGCGAACAAGGCGACCAGGCGCGCCATCATGGCCCGACCGTCCGGCCTAGTTGGCCGCGGCCGTTGAGGTGGCCGAAGGCGCGGCGTTGTCGTTGGTGGCGGGCTGCGGAGCCGTCGCCGGGTTCGTGCTGGTCCGCATGTCCAGCGTCGGAGCGACTTCCGCACTCGGCGTTGCCGCCTGGTAGGGCGTCATCGGCTTGGCACCGTGGACGATCTTTGCGCCGATGATCGAGGGGAAGGTGCGGATCTCGGTGTTATAGGCGCGCACCGCCTCGTTGTAGTCGCGGATCGCCACCCGGATGCGGTTCTCGCTGCCTTCGAATTGGGTCATGAAGCGTCCGAAGTTCTCCTGGCTCTTGAGCTCGGGATAGGCTTCCATCGTGACGAGCAGGCGGCTCAGCGCGCCGCCGAGCTGGTTCTGCGCGTCCTGATAGGCCTGGACCTTGGCCGGGTCGTCGAGGTCGTCGGCGCTGATCTGGATTTCCGGCCGGGTCGCGCTAGCGCGCGCCGAAACGACCGCATCGAGCGTCGCGCGTTCCTGCTCCGCGCTCGACATGACGATCTCCTGCAGGTTGGGTATGAGGTTGGCGCGTTCCTGGAACGCGGCCTGCACGTCGGCCCACTTGGCCTTGGCATTTTCCTCTGCCGCCGGGACCGAGTTGATGCCGCAGGCGCTGAGCGCCAGTGCACCGAGAACGGCCAGGGCAAGGCCGGCCAGGCGGATGGGGGAACGATGGGACATCGGGAAACCTCCTCCAGAACAGGTGTATTGCATAGATAGCACGGTATGAACGGGGTTCAAGGGAACCCCGTCTTGTTACCTGCGCGCGACAGTGGCACGAATGGGACTGAGCAAATTGGGAGGAAACAGTCCATGTGGTCCGATTTCAAGGCGTTCATCGCCAAGGGGAACGTGATGGACCTGGCGGTGGCGGTGATCATCGGCGGGGCCTTTGCAACCATCGTCAAGTCGCTGACCGACGAGATCATCATGCCGATCGTCGGCGCGATTTTCGGCGGAGCGGACTTCTCGAAATACTTCGTCCTCCTCTCGGTTCCCGAGGGTTACGAGGGCTCGATGGACGACTACGCCGCCCTCAAGGAAGCCGGAGCGGCGATGATCGGCTACGGCAGTTTCGTGACGGCAGTGATCAACTTCCTAATCCTCGCCTTCATCATCTTCCTGCTGGTTCGCTATTCGAAGAAGGCGATGTCCCAGTTCGAAGCGAAGGAAGAGGACGCGGCCCCTGCTGGCCCCAGCGAAATCGACCTGCTGACCGAAATCCGCGACGAGTTGAAGAAGCGGGGCTAGCACCGTCACCTCTGCGCCGGCGGCGGTCACTTCACATTAATCGTCGTTTGCTTATATGGAACTCGCCGGTTTCGGCCGGCTATGGCGATAAACTGCGGTGTGCAATAGGCACAGCGGACCCGGGGGCAGTACCCGGCGGCTCCACCATAAAGCCCTGTTTCGGCAGGGTTTCCTGACGGGGCCGAACCAGGATCGACGTGTGTTGAAAAGCACTGTTTTCGCCCGGGCTGAGTAACCCGTTAAAGGCTCAAAACACACAAGTGCCAACGACAACGAAGCACTTGCTCTCGCTGCGTAATTCTAGGGCCTAGCGGCCTGACCTTACAAAGCTTTGAGCACGGTTCGGACCGAACCGGGTAACAGAATCGGAAACCGGGGGCCCGGGGGAGCCTAGCAACAGAATCCCCCACCGCTCACCCCTGAGGTAG
Source organism: Croceibacterium salegens (assembly GCF_009827435.1). Taxonomy (GTDB): domain Bacteria; phylum Pseudomonadota; class Alphaproteobacteria; order Sphingomonadales; family Sphingomonadaceae; genus Croceibacterium_B; species Croceibacterium_B salegens. The sequence continues at coordinate 39,848 of NZ_WTYM01000023.1, forward strand.
GGCACCACCACAATTCTTAGAGAGCGCGTAAAGCGTCGAACTGGATCGAATGACCCGGGCCACCAGTGGCTCGGGCCAACGGACGGGATCGCAGATGAATTTCAACCGACGCCAATTCGTCGGCGCCGCCATTGCTGCTTTTGCCGGAACTTCGGCGAACCGCACCCTGGCGGAACCTACCGTAATGCCGCTCCTGAAGAGCGAGCCAATTCCTCCCACCCCTCCGGCCGAGCGCCTGCCGCTGCTTGACGAGGCTCTTGCGGCGCTCGAACGCCACGGTGCACGGGTGCTCGACCGTACGAAGATCGGGCTGGTCGATTTCGGCCGCCCCTCGAGCGAGCCGCGCTTCCACCTCGTCGACGTGGCGGGTGGCCGGATCGAGCAGAGCTGGCTCGTCTCGCATGGCAGCGGTTCGGACCCCGACGCCACCGGCCAGTTGCAGCGCTTCTCGAACGTGCCCGGTTCCAACGCCAGTTCGCGTGGCGCCTACGTGGTTTCGAGCACCTACATCGGCAAGCATGGCCGCTCGCAACGCGTGATCGGGCTCGATCCGACCAACAGCGAAGCCCTCGACCGGGCGATTGTCATCCACGGCGCTAGGTACGTCGATCCATCGCTGATCGGCAGCCAGGGCCGGATCGGGCGTAGCCAGGGCTGCTTCGCGGTCGAAGTCGGTGAGATAGACCGGGTGATTTCGCGGCTTGGGGCAGGGCGCCTGCTCTATGCCGGCAAGTCGGCCTAATTCTTGATGGGTACCTCGGCGGCGAGGCGCGCATCCTTCTCGTACTTCAGGCAGTCGAGAATCTTGGCACCGGCCATGAATACCGCGCCGGTGCAGGCGAGGAACAGCAGGTCGCCACCGTATCCGGGATAGACTTCAAGGTAATGCGCGCCGCGCGACGTTGCCCCGAGGGCGAGCGCATAAATGATCAGGTACGCTTCCCACCGGGTCTTGATGACGAATAGGCGGGCGATCTTGCGCGGCATCTGTGGTCCCTGGCGTAAGAGGGACCAGCACCGTGCCCGCCCCCAATTTGCGCTTCCTAATGCGCTAATAATCATCGCACGTGTAAAGCGTTCCGACAGTCCCGAATCAGGCCAGTTCCGGCAACAAAAGCGCGTCGATCAGAGCGTTGCGCGCGTCGGTCACCGTCTTGGCGAGCGAGGATTTCCCCAAGTCTGACGGATCGACCTGCTCGGGCCAAGTCAGGGAAATTACCCTCTCCAGCAAGTCGGCTCGCGTTTCGTCGAGCAGGAATCGCGAATCGACCGTGGCCGGGTCCGCGACGACGCGCAGGCGCAGGCAGGCCGGACCGCCGCCGTTGGCCATCGACTGGCGCACGTCGACCGGGATCACCTGCCGAATCGGGCCGTTGCTGGCGAGCATCCGTTCGCACCAGTCCCACACCACAGTGTTTTCGCGGCACTCGTCGGGCACCACGAGTGCCATTGTCGCATCGGGCAGGGTCAGGAGCTGGGCGTTGAACAGGTAGCTGGCGATCGCATCGGCCAGGCCGACTTCGGCATCGGGCACTTCGACAACTTCGAGTTCGGGAAACCTGGCGCGGATCGCTGCGTAGGCGCCGTCGCGGTCGGCGAAGGCCCTTTCGTGGGCGAAGAGCACGCGTTCGTTGGCCACCGCAACGACATCATTGTGGAACGCGCCTGCCGCGATTGCTTCAGGGCTCTGTTCGGCGAACACCACGCGATCAGGATCGAGACCGTGGCTGCGCGCGACGATACGGCTGGCCTGCTCGTGCTGGCGGGCGGGGAAGGGGCCGCCGCCCTTGCCAAAGACGAAAACCTCGACACCGGGAGCACCATGTGCCGAGGCAAGCCGCATGTGGTTCGCCGCTCCCTCGTCGCCGAAGGTCGGAGGAACCGGGCCGTGCACCGCGAAGTGCCCGGCGTTGGCGAACATCAGGCGCAGCTGGGCGAGCGTGTCGGGCCATTCATGGCTTCGGTGCGGCATAGTCACGAGGTTGGCGACGGTCAGGTGGCAGCGCCCGTCAGCAGTGTCGGGAGCAGGGCTGACCGTGACGGCGTTGGCTGTCCACATCGAACTCGCCGACCACGCCCCGGCGACGAGTCCGGTATCGGTCGCCTCGTCGGCGGCAATCTGGTCGAGCCAGCGGATGTTCGGGCGGGGCAGGGGAACGAAGAAGCCCTGCGCCAAACCGCGCGCCATGTTCCCGCGCATCTTGGCGATCCCCTGCAGCGCGGCGGCCCGCGGGTAGGCGACATCGCCGGCATGGGCAGTCGCCGCGAGATTGCCGAGGCTAAGCCCGGCGTAGTTGTGGCTCGGGCCGACGATGCCGTCGAAGTTGATTTCCTTCAGCACTCAAATCTCCGTTCGGTTCGAGCGAAGTCGAGAACCGTTCGCACCACGTGTCTCGACTTCGCTCGACACGAACGGGAGGGGAAGGACTATCGAGCCACGCTCCACACCTCGTCACCCAGGCCAACGCCCAGCGCTTCGGCAGCCGCCTCGTCGATCGCAATCGAACCGTCCTCGGCGAATTCGCGCCGGCCGTAGCAGCAGCGGTAAGTCGCCAGCGTGCCGGTGGCGAGGATCGCCCGCTCGCCGATGTCGAGCGAGGTGCCGCCGACCCGCGCGGGCCGGGCTTCGGTAATCGACTTCACGTGGTTGGTGCGCGCAGTCATCGTCGGGCCGCCGTCGAAGATGTCGACATAGCCTTCGAAGGCGAAGCCCTCGTTCTCGAGCATCTTCATCGCCGCGCGTCCGGTCGGGTGAGGCAGGCCGATAACGGCGCGCGCCTCGTCGTCGAGCATGGCTACGTAGACCGGGTGCTTGGGCATCAGGTCGGCGATGAACTGGTTGCCGTTGATGGCGTTGAAATAGTCGGCTTCCTGGAAGCCCATGCCGAAAAAGCGGCCTGCAACCCCGTCCCAGAACGGCGAACCGCCCTTGTCGTCGATGATCCCGCGCAGCTCGGCAAGGATGCGCTCGGCGAAGCGCAGGCGGTGCATGGCGATGAACAGGTAGCGGCTGCGCGCCAGCAGCATGCCCTTGCCGCCCGAGCGTTCTGACGGGTGCAGGAACAGCCCGCCCACTTCGCTCGATCCTTCGAGATCGGTGACGAGGCTGAGCAGCTCGGCGCGGACGGTGCGGTCGAGTTCCTCGGAATGCTGGGTCTGGGTGGTGATGCGATAGCTGTAGAACGGCCAGTGCTGACCGACCTGGCTCATCACCTGGCAGCTGCCTCGCGCCTCGTCGGTCTTGGTGTTCTCGAGCATGAAGACGAACAGGTCGTCGCCCAGTTCGTCATCGGTGCGTGCGAACGATTTGGCGGATCGCTGCAGCTTCGCGGTCAGCGCGGCGCGGTCAGGTGGCAGGTTGGTGAACCCGCCGCCGGTGCTCTTGGCCATTTCGTAGATCGCTTCGAGGTCGTCCTCGCCTGCGGCACGGATAACGAAAGTCACAACATCTCCCCTGTTGCGAGGCGGAGCAGGACCACCGCCGAAAGCGCCGCCCTTTCGGACAGCGAACTGGCGATCATGAATTCGTCCGCCGAGTGGATCTTGCCCCCTCGCACGCCCATCGTATCGACCACGGGCACGCCGCAAGCGGCGATGTTGTTGCCGTCGCAGACTCCGCCGCTTGCCTGCCAGCCGAGCTTGCGGCCGAGTGCTTCGGAGGTGTCGGCGACGAGGTCGAACAGTTTCTGCGCTCGTGCATCGACCGGCTTGGGTGGCCGGGTAATGCCGCCGTGGCGGTGGATCGCGACGTCATGCCGCTCGGCGATGTCCGAGAGCAGGAAGGACAGCGCCTTCTCGAACTCGGTAGCGGCTTCGACCGTCTTGGGCCGGATGTTGAAGTGCAGGATCGCGTGGTCGGGCACGACATTGTTGGCCGATCCTCCCTCGATCTTCGCCGGGTTCACCACCAGGTCCGCATGGGTCATCGCCTTGAGCACCACGGCAATCTCCGCCGCGGCGACTACCGCGTTGCGTCCTTCTTCGGGGTTGCGGCCGGCGTGGGCCGACTTGCCGGTGACGACGATCGAATAGTTGCCGCTGCCGCCACGGGCATGGGCCAGAGTACCGTCGGGCAGCGCCGAAGGCTCGTAAGTCAGCGCGGCGAACTTGTCCCTTGCCAGCTCCGCGATCAGCGCGGCGGACGAGAGGGAACCGGTTTCCTCGTCGGAATTGATCATGACGTCGTAGCCGACCTTGGCGGCCTCGGGCGAAGCCTCGAACGCGGCGAGGGCGTGGAGAATCACGGCAATGCCGCCCTTCATGTCCGCCGCGCCCGGCGCGTTGAGAGTATCGTCGTCAAGCCATGTTGCGGACTGGAAGGCGTGGTCCGCCGGGAACACCGTGTCCATGTGTCCGGTCAGCAGGAAGCGCCGCTTGGCATCCGGCCGCACCGAGACGACGAGGTGGTTTCCGTGCCGTAGCTCGACCTTGCTGCCGTCGGGCGCGACAGCAGTCACGGTGGCGGGATCGTGCAATTCGACGTCGCCGGGCAGGGCTGCGAAGGCATCGGCCAGCACACCGGCCTGCGTCGCCAGGCCATCGAGATTGCGCGTGCCACTGTTGATCGCGCTCCACCGCTCGACAGCGGCGAGCATCGCCTGTTGGTCGATCGGATCGATAAGCGCGCGTTCGGAAGCGGAAAGCTGTTTCATCCGCAACCGCCGTAGCCGGACAGGCCGGTCTGTCCAAGTCTCGAAACTGGGCGTGGATCGATCGACGGCCCAGCTTGACTGTCGATCAGGACCGGTGCTCCAATCGCGATTTCATGCAGTTGCAGGGGGGTAAATGCGCAAGACCACCGGATATCTCATCGCCATGGTTCTGGCCACATCGGGTTCCGTAGCCCGGGCCGATGATGGGACGCCAACAGCCGGGGTCTTCAAGACCGGTGAGCAGCTATATGAAGTATGCACCTCGGAAGACGATGATGAAATCGATCGCTGCTATTGGTACCTGATGGGTAGCTGGGATGCGATGACCTTTTACGCCGATATCGATCTCACCGATCGCTACGCCTGCCTGCCGGAGGACGCCGTGGTAGGAGAATTGCGCGACGTCGTGGTGTCATATTTGCGTGGGGCCGATCGTTCGAAGAGCGCAATCAGCCTGACATTCAATGCCCTCACCGATTACTACGAATGCGAATAGGGCGCACTGACCTCGGACGACGGCTCGACGGCCGGCCAGCCTAGCCGATCTGCTTGGCGATGAATTCGAGCTGGGTGCGCGCGGATTCGGGAAGTGCAGGATCCGACAACGCCTGGCGCAGCCAGTGCCGGGCGTCTTCATGCGACTTGTTCCGGCCCCAGCCGTTGAATGCTGCCATGGCCATCTGCCGCTGCGCATCGGAATAGCCGAGAGTGGCGGCGTTGGTGCAATGGTCACGCGCGCCGGAGTAGTCGTTTTCGCCCATATAGATTTCGCACAGCCAGTGATCGGCATCGCCGTTGCCGCTCGCGGCGAGCGTTTCGAGTTGCCGGCGGTTGGTTCGCTTGTCGTCTGCGTTACCGGCAAGTGTCAGGCTGTACATGGCGTAGGGATAGCCCGATCTCGCGGCTTTGCGCATGAGTTCGAGGCCGGCGGCATAGTTCTCAAGCGAGGCGGGGAGAACGCCGACAAATCCCGTCATCAGGATTGTTCCGTGGTGCGCCTGGGCTTTGGCGAAGCCCTGGTCCGACGCCTTGCGGAACAGGTCGACCGCGCGCTTGTGCGCTGCAACGTCCCCTTTGCGCTGTTCGAGGAAGTAGGCCAGTTCCAGCTGCCCCGAAGGCGTGCCCTGTGCGGCGGCCTTCTCGAGGTAGTCGAGCGCGCGCTTAACGTCTTTCGGCACCCCGACTCCGAACTCGTACATGTAGCCGAGGAGGTAGGTCGCCATGGGATCTCCGCGCCGGGCCAGCGCTTCGAGTTCGGGCACTGGGTGGTTGCGCAGCACTTCGACCGCCAGCATTGTCTCGTCGGTCGTCGCCAGTCGCTTGGGGTCGATTTTCAGCGGTTTGAGTTCGGCCGTCGCAACCGGAGCCGGCTTGGCTTGCGCCTTGGCTTGCGTACCGTCGAAAAGGAAGAAGTTGGGGCCGAGCGAGTTGTAGGTGTAGGGCACCTGCTGGGGGGCGTATTTCGCGGTGCGCTCGTAAACGCCCTGGCGGATGGCGCTGAACAGGGTGGTCAGTTCGACCCGCGGAATGCCGATCTTGTCAGCGACTTCGAGCGCGAAGGGGCTGAAGTTGCGGTTCGGCGCCACGCCGTCCTTTGCCGGAACGCCGCGAGCCGTCGAATAAAGCACCGCGACTTTCTTCCCGACCGGGAAATCGTAATCGTTGAAGTTCTTCGACTCGGCCTGCGCACGAGCCGCCGCGTCGGTGATCGAAACCCCGCCGCTGCTCGTGCGGCAGGCGTCGAGCATGAACACCGTGGTTCCCGCCAACGTCATCGCGTTGGCGGCCTGCTCGAAATCGACAAAGCGATAGGGCAACTCGGTCGATTCGACATAGACCGGGGCGTCGATTGGCACGAGGTAGTTGTGGCGATCGTATTCGAAGCCGTGGCCGGCAAAGTAGAACAACGCCACGTCGGAACCCGACGCCAACTTCGAAAAGGCCGCAATGGCATCCTGCATCGCGCGCCAGTCGGCATCGTCAACGCGCATGACGGCGAAGCCGATGTCCTGCAGCTTCTTCTCCACCAGTCCGACGTCGCGCTGCGGATTGGGCAGGGAGGGCCAGTGGACGGCATCGCCCGGCGGGACCAGATATTCGCTGTTGCCGATCAGCAGCGCGACCTTCTTGGACGGGGCAGAGGAGAGGTCACCGGTGAAGGCTTGCACGGCAGGCCGCTCGGCGTCGCGCTTGTAGAGGTAGAACAGGGCCCAGGCGCCGTTGGTGACGAGAAGCGAGAGCAGCAGCAGCGAATGCCACAGCGGAAACCGGCGCAGGGGAGCGCCGTCGGTCATGACCGATGCGGGAAGTCGGGGCGGGGCTTCATCGCTGTCTCCCCCAAGACGGTGCGGACCGCGGACGCGTTAGCATCCCTGGCCCGCGAGGGCTAGGCGACCTGGCTTCCGAGAATTCGCGCCACGGCCACAAAGTCCGCGACGGAAAGGGTTTCGGCGCGGCGTGTCGGGTCGATTCCGAGCGAATCAAGCGCTTCAATCGCGCCTTGAACACCCTTGAGACTTTGGCGAAGCATCTTGCGGCGCTGGCCGAACGCAGCCTCGGTCACGCGCTCGAGAACGGCCGGCGATACGCCCTCGGGCATGGCCCCCGGCACGACGTGGACGATGGCGCTCATCACCTTGGGCGGCGGGGTGAAGGCGCTGCGATGGACCTTCATCGCCAGCTTCGCGCTGCTCCTCCACTGCGCCAGCACGGCGAGGCGGCCATAGGCGCCGCTGCCCGGCTGGGCGACGATCCGCTGGGCGACCTCGAGCTGGAACATCAGCGTCAGCGAGGTCCATTGAGGCGGCCAGTTCGCGCCGGAGAGCCAGCGGGTGAACAGCGCGGTGCCGACGTTGTAGGGCAGGTTCGAGAGAACAGCGAACGGCTCGCCCATCAGCGCGCCGTGATCGAGCGCGAGGGCATCGCCTTCGACGACCTTGAGTTGCCCCGGAAATGCCTCTCCCAGTTCTGCGAGCGCCGGCAGGCAGCGACGGTCCATCTCGATGGCGGTTACGCGCGCCCCGACGCGCAACAGGGCGCGGGTCAGCCCGCCGGGCCCGGGACCTACTTCGAGTACCGCCTTGCCGTCGAGCGAACCGGGGATCGCGGCGATGCGGTTGAGCAGTTGCTCGTCGAACAGGAAGTTCTGGCCCAGCGCCTTCGAGGCCGAGAGCCCATGGCGCGCGATCACTTCACGCAGTGGTGGGAGGGTGGGGTGAGCGGTCAACTTTCTAGTTCGTCATTGCGAGCGGAGAGAAGCAATCCAGCGTGGCAAGGTGCAGCCCTGGATTGTCGCGGGGCTTCGCCCCTCGCAATGACGAAATCAAGGCTTGCCCGCTTGCGCTCGGCGCGCAGCGATTTCGCCAGCCATGCGGATCGCTGCGATCATCGCCCCGGGGTCGGCAATGCCCTTGCCGGCTATGCCGAGAGCAGTGCCGTGATCCGGGGAGGTGCGGACGATCGGCAGGCCAAGCGTAACGTTGACCCCTTGGTCGAAATCCAGGGCCTTGAGTGGAATGAGCGCCTGGTCATGGTACATGCACAGGGCTGCATCGTAGGTTTCGCGCGCCCGGGCCGTGAACAGGGCGTCGGCGGGATGCGGGCCGGATGCGTCGATCCCGGCCTCGCGCAAATTGGCTATGGCCGGAGCGATGACCCGCGCCTCCTCGTCGCCGAACTTGCCGCCTTCACCGGCATGTGGGTTGAGGCCCGTCACGGCGATATGCGGGTCGGCAATCCCAAAATCGACCCGGAGTGCAGCGGCCAAAATACGCACCTTGGCTACGATCAGTTCGATCGACAGCAAGTTCGGAACCTCGGCCAGCGCGACATGGATTGTGAGGGGGACGGCTCGCAATTGGGGACCTGCCAGCAGCATCACGGCTTCGTCAGGCCGCATTCGGCAGGCGTCAGCGAGAAATTCGGTCTGCCCGGGGTACTTGGCATGGCCCACCTTGGCCAACTGCGCTTTCGACACTGGCGCAGTCACCAGCCCAGCCGCGAGGCCCGACATCGCAATACCTGTCGCGTGCTCTAACGAGTAGGCGGCAAGTTTGGCGCCCTCTGTCGAATACTGGCCCGGCAGGTATTCTGCATCGTCCCGGGTGAAGACGGGTAATGCGTCTGGGAAATTCGCCGCAACGGTTTCGGCGTTCGGGACGTGCTCCACAGCGATGTCCAGACCACGGCTTTTTGCCGCTGCGGAAAGAACTCCCGCACCGCCGACGACAAAGAACGCCGGCAGCCGCTCCTCGACGCGCCGCGCCCAAGCTTCGCAAATCAGTTCGGGGCCGACCCCCGCCGGATCGCCGAGCGATACCGCCAGCGGGGGGAGGGTAGCGTCAGTTATACTCGACCACCGCGTCGCGCCGCAGGTCGCGCAGGTAGCGCTGGGTGCGCTTGCCCACTCGGTCGTCTTCGAGCTGGGCCATCAATTGATCGTAGTTCGGTCCAGAATCGCCTGACGGAGCTTCGCGGCCGCACAGCATCAGGACCCGCACGCCTTCTTCCAGCGAACCGAACGGCGGCGTGATCTGGCCAATGCTCAGCTGGAGCATGGTCTGCTGCAATGCCTCAGGCAGGGCACGAACGGGGATGTTGTCGTTGGTCACGACCTGCGCGCCTATCGCCGCGCCCTCGGTATCGGCGGTGGCGCAGCTACTGATACGCTGGGCTGCCTGGGCGAAGGCGGTGGCCCTGGCCTGCGCTTCTTCCTCGGCGATGCCCTTGGGGAATTCGAGCGAAATCTGTTTCAGGTTCAACACCGCATCGCGCGGATCGGCCATGCCGACCTGGCGCGAGTCCTGCAGGTAGAGGATAGAAAAGCCGCCGGGAATCTCGACCGGACCGACCAGCTGGCCGGGTTTCATGCTGCGCGCCACGGATTCGAGCGTGGGATTCTGCAGCTGTTCGAGCCTGATCCAGCCAAGGTCGCCGCCGACGACCGCGGTCGAGGCTTCGGAGAACTGCCGCGCATAGGCGGGAAAGCTGCCGCCCTGGCGAAGCTGGTCGACAATGCGCTTGGCGTTTTCGCCGACGGCCTGGTGCGTCGCCGGGGTCGAGGACAGGTATATCTCGGCCAGCTTGTATTCGGGCGTGCCCTTGGCGGCCTGCAGCCGCTGGTAGAGTTCGTTGACCTCGTCGGCAGAGACGTTGACGAACGGCCGGACGTTACGCTGCAGCAGGCGATCCAGCGCCAGTTCGCCTTCGATCTGACGCTTGAGCGAGGCCGGAGAAGAGTTGAGCGAGCGGAGGTGTTCGTCGAGCTGCTCAGGCGTGCGGTGGAACTGCTGCACGGCGTATTGCTGGTAATACTGGTCGACTTCCTGCTTGGTCACCGCCATGTCCTGCGCGGCGGCTTCCTGGATTTCGAGCGTTTCGTCGATCAGGTTGCGCATGACCTGCTGGCGCAGGCGCTGCATTTCCTCGTTGGAAATCTCGACGCCTTCGTTTGCTGCGATGATCAGTGCGACGCGCTGGTCGAGGTCGGTGCCCGTAATAATCTCGCCGTTCACCTTGGCCGAAGCACGCCGGTTGTCCGGGTCCATCTGGGGGATGAACGAGTCTTCATCGGCCGCCTCAACGCCGCCCGTCACTTCCTCGTCCTGGGCAAGCAAGGGCTGCGCCGCCACCAGGGAAAGTGCCGCAACCGTGCAGCCGGTAACCAGAATTCGCCTGACCGAATAAACCACGTATCGTTCCTCGCAAGGACGCCCTGCGGCGCCATGAGTTCGGCGGCCGGATGCCGAATATCGGCTGAACCGAACCTGAGCGTGTGGCCGATAGCGCGTTTGCCCGTGGCTGCCAACGTCCGCCGCGCGCCCGGTGGAAAGCTTACTGCAGCCCGAGGTTCTTGAGCGAGAAGAACACCGCGAATGAGTTGCCCAGCCTGGCGTCGGCGATGGTCACGTAGTCGCGCCGCCAGGTAACGCCGAATTCGAGGCAATCGTCGGAATAGGCGATGCCCAGGCGCGTGCGCAGCGGCTCGAACCCGTCCGAGGTCAGGTTGGGGTCTTCGCGCCGGTCGGTCAGGTTGACCACCGCCGATCCGAACATCGACCAGTAGCGGGCGAAGGCGATGCGCGTCGCGACACGAAGCTCTTCGCGGTCCTGCAAATCCTCGAACGTCAGGTCGATATTGCGGTTGAGCCGCAGATAGCCGACCTCGAGGTAGGTGCTGTCGCTGCCGAGAGTCATGTCGATCTCGTTGCGGCGTACCGCCAGGTTGTCCTTGTCGAGCCGGAAGCGGTGGGTCAGGCTGATGAAGTCGCGGTACCTCACCTCGGTCCGGCCGACGAAGTCCGACCATTGCTCGTTGAGGCCCGTGCCGTCGGGGAACAGGGTCGGTTTGTCGCTCAGGCGGTAGGACTGGCCGATGGTGGAGCGTATTCGCCAGCCGGGCCGGTCGAGCGACCAGTCGGCACCATAAGTGACGCGTACGCCGTCCTCGACCCGGTCGTATCCGGGGAAGCGGTTGAGCGCGAAGAGGTTGCTGTCCTCGAGATCGATGGCACGCGCATCCTCGTTGGGGATTGCCAGATTGCGGATTTCCGGGCTGGCTACGAATTGGAGACGTGGGGTGAAGACCTGCGTCCCGCCGAGCAGCTCGCCGACGAACGGCCATTTCAGGTCGACCGCCCCGATGACTACTCCGCGAGCCTCCCAGCCCGGCGTGCCGCGATAGAGCGCGGTGCGCGACAGGGCGTTTTCGTCGGAATGGTAGACGTCGCCGCGCAGCAACGCAGTTAGAGTCAGTTCCTGGCCGAGCGAGGTCACGCGGCGCAGGTCCCACTTGGCGCCGGCGAAGCCGCGCTGGGTGTCCTGACCGGAAGTCCGGGCTATGGCGAGAGTATTGGCCTGCAGTTCGACCGTGCCGCCGAGCAGCGGATCGGAAAGCCGCCGGCGATAGTCGATCACCGGGACGGCGATTGGTACCTGCCCCTGGCTCTGCTTGGTCAGCAGGACCTGCGTCGCCCACCCCGAAAGCGAGAAATACGAATCGTCGTCGATTCGTTCGAGGTTGACGGTCGAGCGCAGGCGGTCGTCCCGGCTGATGTCGTAACGGCGCAGGAAGGTGCGGTCTGTGGCCACGCGGGCCGAACTCGACAGGCTCCAGAAGGGGTCGAGCTGGAAGCGGCCGTTGGCGGCGAAATAACCGCGAAAATCGTTCTGCTCCGTGGGTGTAGTGGCTCCGATCGGCAGGCGCGACCCGAAGGTGCCATAGCCGGTGATCTGGTAGGCGCCGGTGCTGGTCAGTGCCCGGTACCTGGCCGAAACCATCGGTGCGGTCAGGCTGTAGATCCGCGCCGCAATTTCGAGGTCGCGGTTGTCTGCCAGCCGGAGGTAGAAGGCTTCGCCGGCCTCCAGGCCGTTCGAGCTGGAATAGCCGAAGTCGGGCACCATGAAGCCCGACTTGGCGCCGCCGTCGGTGCGCAGGCTGAGCGCGAGAAGCGGCAGCACGCGGACACCGAAGACTTCGAGGAAGGCCCCCTTGAAGCGGATCGTCTTGGCCTCGGCATTGTAGGTCACGCGCTCGGCGGTGATGCGCCAGCTCGGGTCCTTCGGGCAGCCTTCTTCGCTCGTCACCGCACAGCCCGAATAGGCGGCTCGGCTCAGGACGACGTTGCCGGCATCGTCGCGCACGCCCTGCTCGGCGGCGAGCCGGCCGCCGGCGCGCAGGGCCAACAGCAGGTTTTCCATTGCCCCGGCCTTGAGTTCCTCGGTCAGCGTCAGACGGTCGGTGAACAGCTGGTTACCGTCCTCGTCGACCAGCCGGACACTTCCGGTCGCGACAATCTCGCCGGTCATTTGGCTCCAGGTCACCGCGTCGGCGCGCACTGACTGGTCGCCGGACCGCAGCAGGACGTCGCCCGAAGCGGTGACGGTGTCACCGTCGTTGTCATAGGCTATCGTGTCGGCCTCGAAGGCGATCTGGCGTTCGCTGGCGGCGTTGAATTCGGGAGCGGGTGCGGGGAAGGCTTCGTTCTCCGCCGGACGTGCGGCAAGCGGGTCTTGCGGTGCGGTTTTATCCTCGTCGGCAGGCTCATCCTGCGCCGCGGCCAGCGTCGGCCATGCAAGGGCAATAGCCAGGGCAATGGCGGTTCCCGAACGGATTGCGGGCAAGCGGCGAGGGGTGGCTTGCAGCGGAGGCTGCCGGTCGGGGAGCATGGCTTGCCTATCGCACCGCCGCTCTCTAACTGCAACGCCATCCACATTCAGGCCGCGCGCCAAGTCGCGACGGGCCAATGATTTACCGGAGAGACCATGCAGATTACGTTCGCCGCTTCCGCCGATTCCAGCACGCCGCGCCTCGTCGCGCGGGTCGTCGACCAGGATTCCCTGCCGTCCGACCTGTCGCGCAGCGACAGCGAAGGCGCCGCGGCGGCGCGCTTCACCGGCAAGCCGGGTCAGTTGTTCGAAAGCTTCGCCGAAAGCGACGGTCGCGTGGTGCGCCAGGTCCTCGTCGGGGCGGGCAAGGCCGATGCCGAGGGGTGCCATGCGGCGCTCGAAAAGGCCGGCGCCGCGCTCGCCGCGCGCTACATGACGAGTGGTGAAACCGCGCTGGCGCTCGACGTATCGGGCGGCGGGCTCGATGCCGCCGCTGTCGCTGCAGTGCTGACCGGGCTGCGCCTGCGTACCTGGCGCTACGACGTCTACCGCACCAAGATGAAGGACGAGCAGAAGGTGACGCTCGCCGAGGTCGTGGTGATTGGTGCGCCTGCGGGGACCGAAGCGGCGTGGGAAGTCGAGCAGGCGGTCGCTTCCGGAGTTGAGCTGACCCGCGAACTGGTCGCCGAGCCGGCTAACGTGATCTATCCCGAAACCTTCGTCGAACGCGTCAGCAAGCGCCTCGAAGGTACCGGTGCGGAGGTTTCGTTCCTCGGCGAGGACGAGATGCGCGCGTTCGGCATGGGGGCGCTGCTCGGCGTGTCGCAGGGCTCGATCCGCGATGCGCGCTTGCTGGTCATCAAGTGGATGGGCGGCGAGGAGGGCACCGCGCCGACCGTATTCGTCGGCAAGGGCGTGACCTTCGATACCGGCGGCATCTCGCTCAAGCCGCCGGCGGGCATGGAAGACATGAAGTGGGACATGGGCGGCGCCGGTGCGGTTGCGGGGGCCATGCTCGCGATTGCCGGACGCAAGGCCAAGGCCAACGTCATCGGCGTGTGCGGCCTCGTCGAGAACATGCCCGACGGCAATGCCCAGCGTCCGGGCGACATCGTCACCACGATGAGCGGCCAGACGGTCGAAGTCATCAACACCGACGCCGAAGGGCGGCTGGTTCTGTGCGACGCGATGTGGTGGGCGCAGAAGGAGTTCAAGCCCGCCGCCGTGGTCGACCTCGCCACGTTGACCGGGGCGATGATCATCTCGCTCGGGCACGAGCACGCTGGCCTGTTCTCGAACGACGACACCCTGTCCGACAACTTGCTCAAGGCCGGCAAGCAAAGCGGCGACAAACTGTGGCGTTTCCCGCTCTCGCCCGAATACGACAAGCTGATCGACAGCCCGATCGCCGACATGAAAAACGTCGGCCCGCGCTACGCCGGTTCGATCACCGCCGCGCAGTACCTGCAGCGCTTCGTCGTGGATGGCACGCCGTGGGCGCACCTCGACATCGCCGGGATGGCCTGGGCCGACAAGCCTGGCCAGACCTGGGGCAAGGGCGCGACCGGTTACGGCGTGCGCCTGATCGACACCTACGTCCGCAACGTGCTGGAGGGTTAGGAAACCCTATGTCGTCATTGCGAGGAGCGAAGCTACGAAGCAATCCAGAGAGGTACCGTGTGGCGCCCTGGATTGCCGCGGGGCCTGTGGCCCCTCGCAATTACGATCATCAGGCAGGTTAGTCCGTGCAACTCGACTTCTGGCAGCGGTCTTCCGGCTCGATCGAGCGCGTCGTGGCGATGATCGCCGAGCGCACGCGCAGGACGGGGGACCGGCTGCTGGTGGTCGATGCCGATGCCGAGCGGCGCAAGGCGACGAGCCTGGCGTTGTGGGAGCACAAGCCGGAAGCCTTTCTCGCCAACGGCGATGCTGCCGATGGTCACGCCGAACGCCAGCCGATCCTGCTTTCCTCCGAATGCGCCCCGGTCAACGGCGCAGGAATCGCGGTGATTGCCGATGGCCAATGGCGCGACGAGGGGCTGAAGCTGGAGCGCACTATATTCCTGTTCGACGAGGTCACCCTCGATGCGGCTCGGGCAGTCTGGCGCGAGCTTGGCGAGCGCGACGGGATCGAGCGCCGCTACTTCGCGCAGGAGGAAGGGAAGTGGGTCAGGAAGGTCTGACCCTTGCGCCCCATGCAAGGCGGCGCTAGGGGCGCGCCCAATTTCCCCAACATTCGTTCGCAAGGATAATCCCATGGCGGTCACCCGCACATTCTCGATCATCAAGCCCGACGCCACCCGTCGCAACCTGACCGGCGCCATCACCAAGATGCTGGAAGAAGCCGGCCTGCGCGTCGTCGCTTCGAAGCGCATCCACATGACCCGCGACCAGGCCGAAGGCTTCTACGCGGTGCACAAGAAACGCCCCTTCTTCGGCGAGCTGTGCGACTTCATGACCAGCGGCCCGGTCGTGGTTCAGGTGCTCGAGGGCGAGGATGCGGTTAAGCGCAATCGCGACGTGATGGGCGCGACCAACCCGGCCGACGCCGCCGAAGGCACGATCCGCAAGACCTTCGCCGAAGGCATCGAGGCCAACTCGGTGCACGGTTCGGACAGCGAAGAGAACGCGAAGATCGAAATCGACTTCTTCTTCAAGCCCGAAGAAGTCGTCGGCTAACCCGCATCGGCGTCGATGCCTTCGGGCATCGGACGCATCCTCGACTGCCGAAATTCGCGCGCCGTCATCCCGGCGTGGCGCCGGAACGCGCGCGCGAAATAGGCCGGATCGTCGAAGCCCAGGTCGTTGGCGACCTGCTTGACGCTTGCCCGGGTGAGCGAAAGCGCGCGGCGCGCCTCCAGCATCCTCCTGTTGGCGATAAGCTCGTGCGGCGCTTCGCCCGAATTCTCGCGGCAGGTGCGATTGAGGGTAGCCTGGCTGCAACCGAGCAGGTCGGCATATTCGGCCACGTTCAGCCCGCTGCGAAAGCGCTCCTCCACCAGCGTCAGGAACCGGCGGTAGAGGGCATGGCGCGGCCCGGTGTCGTCCGACGGGTGCGCCGAGGGGGCCAGCATTTCTTCTACCAGAGAGAAAATCAGGCTGAGATTGGCGTAGAGTCCCGCGTCGACGACGATGCTCCCATGCCGCCGCCGGCGGACGATATCAGCGAACAAGTGGCGCAACATCGAAAGGTGATGCGAATTCGGCTCCATCGGCAGGAATCCCAGCCGCGTGCGTCCGGACAATCCTTCCTCGATGGTGAAGGCAATCGCCGGAAGTTCGAGCTGCTCGCGCGAGACCGAGAGGACCCAGCCTTCGGCGCCGGGTTGGAACCGGTATCCGTGCGGCGCGTCGCACGGCACGTAAACCAGCGTCGGGGGTTCGAGCGGAAATTCCTCGCCGTCGGCGTGCAGCACGCACTTGCCTTCCTCGAACAGCATCAATTGCAGCATGTCGGGATGGCGGTGCGGTGCGATGGTCCAGTCGTGCAGCGGGGCGCGCGTGCCGATCGGCTCGATGTGCGCCCAATCCGGCTCCTGCCGGACCGTCGCTTCGCCATAGAGGGTGAAACGGCGCACTTCGGACGACTCTGACATTTCTGCAACACCCCCTCTCGTGACTGAAAAGTGCAATATTTTGCCCGAAATGTGCGTTGCTGCCTAGTCCTCCTTGGGGCAGCGCACTCACCGAGACAGACAGACTGTCTGGTCAAGGGAGGAATCTGAAATGGCTGTCACCAGCAAAAGTCCTGCTCGCCTGCTTTCGACGAGCGCAGCCTTAGCTCTCGCTGTCGTAATCATGCCGTCCGCCGCTTTCGCGCAGGACGAGGAGCAAGCCGAACAGGCCGAGTACGGCAACGACATCATCGTCACGGCGCAGAAGCGCGAACAGTCGCTGTCCGACGTTTCGCTGTCGGTCTCGGCGATCGGCGCCGACCAGCTCGCCGAGAACAACATCGTCAACATCGAGGCCCTGCAGAACCTCGCGCCGAGCATCAGCTTCGGCAACGACTTCAACTTCGCCAAGCTGTTCATCCGCGGCATCGGCCTGTCCAGCTCGCTGCCGGGCGTCGATCCGTCGGTCGCGCTTCACGTCGACGGCGTGGTCGTCTCGTTGGCGCAGGCCCAGCTCGGCTCGCTGTTCGATCTTGAGCGGGTCGAAGTGCTGCGCGGCCCGCAGGGCACGCTTTACGGGCGCAATGCCACCGGCGGCGCGGTCAACCTGATCACCGCCAAGCCGACGGCCTACCTTGATGGCTATGCCCGGCTTACCGTCGGCGGTCCCGATCTCAACGTCCTGGCCGAAAGCGCTGTCGGCGGTCCGATCTCCGATAACGTCCGCGCCCGTCTCGCCGTCCAGCGCCTGGTGCGCCACGGTTACGGCATCAACGAATACACCGGGCACGATATCGACGATGCCAACCAGTGGTCGGTCCGTGGTCACCTCGAGTTCCTGCCGAGCGAGAACGTCGACATCCTGCTGACCGGCGAATACCACTCGGAAGATGATCGTTCGCTGGCGATCAAGTTCCGTGAGGTTTCGTTCCCCGGCGTCCTCGACGATTCCAATCCCGCCAACGACGGCCTGAGCGCGCTCGGCCAGCGCAGCAATGCCAACGGCTCGCCGGTGGCGTTCGCGAGCAATCCGCGCAACCTCAACACCAACTTCGATCCGATCAACGACCGCGAGCAGTGGGCGCTGACCGGCGCGATCACCATCGATGCGAGCGACGAAGTCACGATCAAGTCGCTGACCTCGTACCGCAAGTTCGACGCGATCTTCTTCCACGACTTCGACATGTCGAGTTACCTCGGCTACCCGCTGGCGCAGACCGGTCCTTTCCAGACCAGCGCCAACCACTGGCAGCCGGTGTTCGAGAACCAGTTCAGCCAGGAACTGCAGGCCAACCTCGACTTCGGATCGCTCTACGGCCTGATCGGCGGGTTCTATCTCGACGAACACATCCGGGTCGAAAACCACATCGGCTACGACGTGCTGCAGAACACCGATCCGTTCCGCGTGCAGTTCGACGGCACGCTCGACGTGAAGGCCTGGGCGCTGTTCGCCAACTTCACCTACGACCTCAGCGACCAGTTCGCGGTCAAGGCGGGCGGTCGCTACAGCTCCGAAAAGCGGCACCTGGCCAACCAGGCCGGCATCGGCACGGCAGCCGCGGGCTTTGCGCTCGACGCGTTGCAGTGGGACGACAGCAAGAGCTGGGACGACTTCTCGCCCTCGCTCGGTGTCGAATTCCGCCCGAACGACGACTTGCTGATCTACGGAAACTGGTCGCGCGGCTTCAAGAGCGGCACGGCCGAGATCGGCTCAACGCGCAAGCTCTCGCCGACCCAGCCGCTGCCGTTCGTCAACCCGGAAAAGGTCGAGGCCTTCGAACTGGGCACCAAGATCAGCGGCGGCACGATCGACCTGAACTTGGCGGCTTACTACCAGACGCTGAAGGACGGGCAGTTCTCGCTCACCCGCCCGATCCCGGCGCCGCCGTTCTTCACCAGCACGCTGACCAACGCCGCGCAAAGCGAAGCCTACGGCGTCGACGTCGAGCTGCTGTGGCGCCCGACAAGCGAGTTCACGCTTAACGCCATGGTCGGTTACCTCCACTCGGAGTTCACCAAGTTCTTCTCGAAGGACCCGCTCGATCCGGCCCTGTTCGGACCTGGCGGCGCGGCGGTTCAGGACAGCGACCTGTCGGGCAATGCGACCCGCATGTCGCCGAAGTGGAGCGTAAACCTCAACCCGAACTACGAGCTGGATCTCGGCCAGACGGGTTCGCTCGCCTTCGGGACGAACTTCGCCTACCGCTCCAAGCAGTATCATACCGAGTTCAACGACGAGCGCCTGTCGCAGAATGGTTACGTGATGTGGGATGCCAACATCCTCTACACCTCGCCCGACCGCGACTGGACGGCGAACTTCTTCATGAAGAACATCCTCGACAAACTGGTCTGGGCCGGCAGCTTCTCGGTCTCTACCAGCCGTACGATCGGCGGAACGCTGATGCCGCCACGCACCTACGGAATGACGTTCGGTTACAAGTTCTAAGTGACTGCAACGCGATGATTGGGGGCCGCCGGTGCGATCCGGCGGCCCCTTTCGTTTCGTTGGGGAAAACTCGCGCGACAGCTTACAATCGACAAATGCCGTTTGGTCGCGCACTCAACAACCTGATCTCCCGCAAGGCGCCGATGACCGTTGCGAAGGCGAGCTTTTCCGCGATGAACGAGCGGCGCTGGGACGATTTTCGTGCGCTAGCGGACGACGATTTCCATTACCTCGACGCCGAAGGGAACGAGATCGACGGGGCCGACCGTTTCATCGCCGCAATGGAGCGACTTGTGGCTGACGCGCCCGATTTCCAATTCGAGGTGAACGACTATCACGTGTCCGGCAACGTGGTGGTGATGAACGGCGTGACCACATCGAAAGTGGCGCGATTCTCGACCATTTCCGCCTGGCGGCTGGATTTTGCCGGGGGCCGGATCAGCTACTGGCGGAACTATCGCGCCAACGACACGATCCGCCTGTTCGAATACGCGACAGTCACTTCCTGACAGCGGAGCGCGAGGGCGCCATTTTGCCCATCACCCTGATTGATGGTAACCTCAGGGGTCTGCTGCGCGCCTGCAGCGCTCCGGGGGGGAGAGCCATCATGGGCCGAGTTCCAGTCCTTGTTGCGTCGATTGCCTGTTACTTCGCCTTCTTTGCCAGCTTCCTGTACCTGATTGGCTTCGTTGCCGCGTTCGAGCCGTTGCCGACCCACGTCGACAAGGGGTTATACGCGCCGAGCGTGGTTGCGTTGGTCTACGACCTGATCCTCATCGCGCTGTTCGGCCTGCAGCATTCGGTCATGGCGCGTCCCGCCTTCAAGGCTCGCTGGACGAAGACTGTTCCGGCGCCGCTCGAACGCTCGATCTACTGCCTCACCACGGCGCTGATGCTGGTCCTGCTGTTCGCCTTCTGGCACCCGCTCAGCGGGCAGTTGTGGTCGATCGGCAATCCGGCCGTGCGGACACTGATCTGGGTCGTGTTCTTCATGGGCTGGGGCATCCTCTTCGTGACGACCTTCCTGCTCAACCACTTCGAGCTGTTCGGCCTGGAGCAGGCCTGGCACCACTATCGCGGCACCGAGGCGAAGCCGCCGGTGTTCCGCACCCCGCTGTTTTACAAATGGGTGCGCCATCCGCTCTACAGCGGCTTCCTGCTGGCCTTCTGGGCGACGCCCGACATGACCTACAGCCACCTGCTGCTGGCGACTGGCTTCACCGTTTATATCTTCATCGGCATCGCGCACGAGGAACGCGATCTCGTTGCATACTTCGGCGAGACCTACCTCGACTATCGCAAGAAGGTTGGCTCGGTGATTCCCGGCATCGGGAAGAAGGCCTGAGCTAGAACGCCTCCGCGGCGTCGATCAGCGCTGTAAGCCGTTTCGGCGCGACACTGCGCCAAGAGCGGTGCAGCCACTCGGCGATGCCGTCCCAGTCGGTGTCGCCGAGGTCGAGGCGGATGCCGACCCAGCCGTCGCCGAAGTAGGCCGGGCGGTAGTAGCGCTCCTCGTCCATGTCGATCAGCTGGGCCTGTTCGTCGGGCCCGCTGATCTTGACGAGCAGCGCGGTCTTGCCGTCGCCGTGGTGGTCGAGGCTGACGTAGGCGAACTTCTTGCCCTTCACGATGCCGAAGCAGGGCATGCCGTGGGAGTTGACCTCATCGGCTTCGGGCAGCGCCAGCGCGCGTTCGCGCACCTTTTCGGCCAGCCATTCGGGATCGCTCTCGCGGGAGACATAGTCGGCGAGGCAGCGGGGGTAGAGCTGGTATTCGGCCATCAGCACGCGCGCGCCAAGCGTTTCGGGCGTGTCGTCGGGCAGGATGTGCACCGCCACCTGGCCGAGCAGCGGACCGGCGTCGAGCTCGGGTACCACGACGTGGACCGAACAGCCGCCGTGGCTTTCGCCCGCCTCGATCGCTCGCTCGTGGGTGTGCAGGCCCTTGAACTTGGGCAGAAGTGAAGGGTGGGTGTTGACCATCCGCCCAGCCCATTTGTCGACGAAGCTTTCGGTCAGCACGCGCATGTATCCGGCGAGCGCGATGTATTCGGCGCCGGATGCCTTCAGGGCATCGTGCATGATCGCCTCGTGCGCCTCGCGTTCCAACCCCTTGTGCGGGTGGGCGAAGGTGGCAATGCCCTCGGCGGCGGCGATCTGCAGCCCGCGCGCCTCGGGCACGTTGCTGGCGACAAGGACGATTTCGTAGGGACAGCCGGGAAGGCGCGACTGGAACAGCAGCGAGGACATTGTCGTCCCGCTGCCCGAAATCATGACCGCGACCCGGGCATTCCTAGGCATTGTGCGTGGCTTCCCACGCCTCGTCGGCGCCCCAGTTGCCCGCCGCGCCGCGCACGGTGCAGCCGCGCGGGCCTTCGACTATCTCGCCGACGCGCACGACTTCTTCGCCCGCTGCTTCGAGCTCGGCGACGACCTCGCCTGCGAGCTCGGGATCGACCGCCAGTACCATGCCGATGCCGCAGTTGAACGTCCGCGCCATTTCGGCCGGCTCGATATTGCCCTGCGACTGCAGGAAGGCCATCAGTGCCGGCCGCGTCCAGTTCCCGACGTCGACTACGGCGTGCGCGCCCTCAGGCAGTACGCGAGGGATGTTTTCGAGCAGGCCGCCCCCAGTAATGTGGGCCAGCGCGTCGATCTTGCCGCCGCGCACAACGGGCAGAAGCGTTCTTACGTAGATCCGCGTCGGTTCGCTCAAGGCGTCGAGCAGCGAGCCCTCGTCGCCGAATTCGGCGTTCATGTCCCAGGCCTTGTCCGCGGCAAGACGGCGGACCAGCGAAAAGCCGTTCGAATGTACGCCGGAACTGGCGAGGCCGAGCAGCGCGTGGCCCGGGGCGGCCCGTTCGCCCGTCAGTTGCTCGCCGCGCTCGACCGCGCCGACGCAGAACCCTGCGAGGTCGTAGTCGCCCGCAGCATACATGCCGGGCATTTCCGCGGTTTCGCCGCCGATCAGCGCGCAGCCGGCGATCTTGCAGCCCTCGGCAATGCCGGCGATGACCCGCTCGGCCACGCCGTTCTCGAGCTTGCCGGTGGCGAAGTAGTCGAGGAAGAACAGCGGTTCGGCGCCCTGCACGATGAGGTCGTTGACGCACATCGCGACGAGGTCGATCCCGACCGTATCAT
Source organism: Croceibacterium salegens (assembly GCF_009827435.1). Taxonomy (GTDB): domain Bacteria; phylum Pseudomonadota; class Alphaproteobacteria; order Sphingomonadales; family Sphingomonadaceae; genus Croceibacterium_B; species Croceibacterium_B salegens. The sequence continues at coordinate 61,806 of NZ_WTYM01000023.1, forward strand.
GGCGGTCGTGATCGATCGCCAGCTTGAGCTTGGTGCCGACGCCGTCGTTGCCCGCAACCAGCAGCGGATCGTTGTAGCCTGCGGCCTTCGGATCGAAGAATCCGCCGAAGCCGCCGATCTCGCCGTCGGCGCCAGGGCGTCGGGTGGCTTTGACCAGCGGGCCGATTGCCCGGACCAGGGCATTGCCGGCATCGATCGAGACGCCAGCCTTTTCGTAGGTGTAGCGGTTTTCGCGGGGGTTATCCGTAGTCATCGCAGTCGCTTTATCCTTTCGCGCTTGGATTTCCACTCGCCATTGGGCAATAGGCGGGCAGTTTTCCCGAATGACTGTGCTTGTCCTTCCCTACCGCGCGCCTCAGCGCAACCGCCTGTACCTCATTGCCGGGGTCGTCGCGCTGGCTCTGCTGGCCATGGCCGCCGCGCTGTGGGCGCAGGTCGAAGGCGACCGCGGCATCGCCCCTGTGGCGAGCAGCTCGGACATCACGGTCAGCGGCATCGAGGTCAACGTCACCGGCAACAATCCCGAAGACGCGCGGCAGAAGGGCTGGCTCGAAGCCCAGCGCAAGGCTTGGGCGAAGCTCGGCGGGCCGGCGATTGCCGACGGACAGCTCGAATCGATGGTTTCGGCCATTGTCATCGATTCCGAAACGCTTGGGCCGCGGCGCTATGTCGCCAAGCTCGGTGTGATCTTCGACCGCAAGCGAGCGGGCGGCCTGCTCGGTGCGAGCGATGGGGAGCGTGCCCACTCCGCGCCGATGCTGACGCTACCGGTGCTGATCGGCGGCGGCACTGCGACGATGTACGAGGTGCGCAATCCCTGGCAGCAGGCCTGGGCCGACTTTCAGGCCGGAACCAGCGCCATCGACTATGTGCGCCCGAGCGGGGCGAACGGCGAATCGCTGCTGCTGACCTATGGCCAGGTCAACCGCCGCAGCCGGGCATGGTGGAACAACATCCTCGACGAATTCAGCGCCGCCGACATCATCGTTCCGGTCGCGCGGCTCGACCGGCAGTGGCCCGGCGGCCCGGTACGCGGGACCTTCACTGCGCGCTACGGTCCCGACGACTTGTACCTCGGCAGCTTCACTATGACCGCGCCGAACGAACAGGCCGTACCGGCCATGCTCAACGACGCGGTGGCCCGCTTCGACGCGATGTTCAGTGCTGCGCTTGCCGACGGCAAGTTGCGACCCGATCCGACCCTATCGAGCCAGTCGGTTCAGGTCAGCCCCGAGATCCAGGCGCTGCTCGAGTCCGCACGCGCGGCCGAACGCGCGGCGGCCAACCCCGAGGACGTGCCGGTCGTCGGTCCGGTGCAGCCGCTGCCGTCGACCCCGGCGCCGAACCAGCCACAGGTGATCAACAGCTACACCGTGCAGTTCGCGACGCCCGACGCGGCAAGCTACGACCAGGCGCTTACTCTGGTGCGCAGCGCGCCGGGCGTGCGCGGCGCGGCAATCAGTTCGACCGCGATCGGCGGCGTATCGGTTATGCGCGTTTCCTACGCCGGGGACATTTCCGACCTCGCCACGGCGCTGCGCTCGCGCGGGTTCCAGGTCCAGCCGCTCGGCAATGCGCTGTCGATCCGGCGCTAAGACTATGTCTTTTCGAATTCGTCATTGCGAGGAGCGAAGCGACGAAGCAATCCAGAGTAGCACCGAGCGGCCCTGGGTTATTTCGCTTCGCTCGCAATGACGAAAGGGGAGGTATTTCCCCATGAGCCAGATCGCCCTCCCGCTGACCCGTGGTGCCGGTGCCGGCCCGACGAAAATCGTGCTCGGCGAGGGCAATGCACATGTCATTGAAGCGCTTCAACGGCCCGAAAACTGGCCGTTCCGCACCGCCGTTCTCACCGGACCGCCCCGTTCGGGGAAGTCGCTGTTCGCGCGCTGGTTCGAAGCGAGCGGCAAGGGCGATGTCCTCGACGATGCGCAGGCCATGGACGAGGATGCGGTGTTCCACCGCTGGAACCGCGCTCAAGAGGATGGCCGCGCGCTGCTCATCGTCGGCGGGGAGCCGCCGTGGGACATCGCGCTGCCTGACCTCAGGAGCCGTCTTGGCGCAGCGTTGCAGCTCGAAATCGGCCAGCCCGGCGATGCGCTGGCGGCGGAGCTGATGCTGTCGCTGGCGGCGGAGCGCGGCCTGCCGCTGGCGCCCGAGGCGGCCGACTATCTTGTCCCGCGCGCCTCGCGTTCCTACCTGACCATCGAGAAGCTGGTCGAAGCGATCGACCGGCTGAGCCTCGAACGCAAGGTCCCGCCCACGCTCGCCGTGTGGCGTGCCGCGCTCGAGGCGGTGGAAGGCCCGGATGAACCGCGCTTGCTTTAGCGCGAAAATTGGGGGAGAATCGTTGCGGTTATGTTCGACCGGCTGATCAGTTACCTCGACTCGGTCAAGGCGCGCGACCCGGCGCCGCGGAGCCGTTGGGAAGTCCTTCTCTATCCCGGCGTCTGGGCTCTCGGCTTGCACCGGGTGGCGCACTGGCTGTTTGAGGCGGACATGTACTTCCTCGCCCGCGCGGTGAACCATTTCAGCCGCTTCCTCACCGCGATCGACATCCATCCGGGCGCGAAGATCGGAAAGAACTTCTTCATCGACCACGGCTTCACGGTGATCGGCGAGACCGCCGAGATCGGCAACAACGTGACGATCTACCAGTGCGTGACGCTGGGCGGCACCAACCCGACCAACGGCGTCGCCGGCAAGCGCCACCCGACGCTGGAGGATGACGTGATCATCGGCTCGGGCGCGCAGATCATTGGCCCGATCACCGTCGGCAAGCGCGCCCGCGTCGGCGCCAACGCGGTGGTCACCGACGAAGTGCCTGAAGGCGCGACGATGATCGGCCTCAAGGCCCGCTCGACGCTGGTCCCGGCCGAGACCTGGCTCAAGGAATTCATCCCCTACGGCACGCCCTGCGACGAGCCGTGCGAGCCCGACACCCGCCGCATCGACGAGCTCGAAGCGCGGCTGGCGGTAATGCAGGCCGAGCTCGAAAAGCTGCGCACGGGAACGCCGTTGCCGGAGCCCGAACCGGCCCCGGTCGGCCGCAAGAAGACGGGTAGCTGATGCAGGGCCTCCCGCCCGCCGGTCAGATCCTCGCCTTTCCCGGGCGGCCACCCAATCAAGTCGGCTTCGAACGCAGCGAACTCGCCCGCATCCTCGACCTCTACGGCCGCATGGTCGCCGCCGGCGAATGGCGCGACTACGCGATGGACTTCGCGCGCGACTGCGCGGTCTTCGCCGCCTTCCGCCGCACCGCCGACGTCCCGCAGATGCGGCTAGAAAAGCGTCCCGCGCTAAGGGCCAAGCAGGGCATGTGGACCCTCTTCGGCGAACACGGCCAGGTGCTCAAGCGCGGGCACGAGCTGGCGAACGTGCTCGCGCCTGTGGAGCGGAGGCTGGTGAAGGTGGTCGAGGGGTAGGCAGTAAGCGGACTGCCTGCAAACGACCCATTTGCAAACATTGCGCCGGTACGGCGAGACCGGCTATTTCGACTGACTATGGCCACCGAAACGATTGCAGATTTTGCCACTGACGGCGCCCAACTTTTCAAGGGTGCACTCAAGCTAAGCATGCGCGAATTGGAGGCTGCACTCTCCGCTCTTCCGCAGGACGAAGCGGGCCTTCGCCTTCACGGAAACGACGCGCTCAAGCCATTGCTCGCAATTGATGGATGCATTGGTGCCGTTGCGGCTTCGGTATTAGGAGATGCTGCAAGACCGGTCCGTGCTATCTTGTTCAACAAATCGGCAGAAACCAACTGGTCACTTGGGTGGCATCAGGACCGAACCATTTGCGTGATGCAGAAGCGCGAGGCTCCCGGCTTCGGCCCATGGACAGTCAAGCGCGGTATGATTCATGTAGCTCCACCATTCGACTTGTTGACCCGGATGGTGACACTTCGGGCGCATCTTGACGATGTTCCCACTACGAATGCACCACTGCTCATTGCGCCCGGATCGCACAAGCGGGGCCGGGTCGCAGTCAGTGAAATCGATAAGGTCGTCGAGCATTGCGGCACCGCTACGTGCGTTGCCGAGGCTGGAGATGTTTGGCTCTACGCCACGCCAATCCTTCATGCGTCGGAGCCAGCTTCGGTTCCGGAGAGCAGGCGAGTGCTTCAAATAGATTACGCCGCCGAAAGCCTTCCCTTCGGCCTCGAATGGCTTGGGGTCTAAGGACCGCTTGCCACCCATTCCCAGACATTCTGTCGCTTTAGCCGAAGAAATTCCCGCTCGGCACCCTCACCACCGCGTCCTCGTCGAACGAGACTCCTGGCGGATCGCCGCCGGCCGCCACTGTCTCCAGCGCCCGTCTCAGCATGCGGCGTTGCATGCCGATGCCCTTGTCGCTGGTGACGAGGTGTTCTTCGCTGTGCAGCGAGATGGCACCTTGCCCGGCCTGTGCTTCGTAGTCGCCGGGCTGGTCCTGCCGCTCCTCGATGGTGCGCAGGTGCCAGGGCTTGAAGTTCTCAGCTTCCAGACCTCGCATCGGCCGGTCGCGGGCGTCGGCGGGGACGCGCATCGCCATCAGGATGCGGCTGTGCTCGTCGTCGACCGGCACCGACATGCCGATGCCGTTCGGACGGCCGGGGCGCATGGCGACGTCGGGGACGAACATCACGTTGGGCATCATCCAGGTCGAGACGCGGTTGACGTGGCGGCCATCGGCGAGGTCGCGGTGCGCCTGGTAGATCACTCCGGCTTCGATCTCGTCGAACTCGACCCGCGGCATGACCTCGAACTCGCGCACGAACTGGGTGCCCGAGAAGGTGGTGTGCAGCACCTGGACGTGGAAGGGATCCATCACGTTGTCGTTCATGTGCAGCCATGAATAGGGCACCACCTCGGGACCCTTGAAATCGCCGTGGCTGCCGAGCGAGTTGTCGAACGCCATGTACGTCTCTCCGTCCTCGAGCGGCTCCATGGAGTCGAAGCGGGGCAGGGCGGGCATGCGCTCGGGCGGGCCCATGTAGGCCCAGACGAGGCCATAACGCTCTCGCACCGGATACCACGGCTGGCGATGCTCCGGGCGGCAGGCGTGGGGGTTGGGCTCGCACGGCTGTTCGAGGCACACCCCGTCCACGGCGAATTTCCAGCCGTGATAGCAGCAGCGGATCCCGTCGGCCTCGACGTGGCCCCAGAACAGGCTGGTGCCGCGGTGCATGCAGCGCGGGTAGAGCAGGCCGGGACGCCCTTCGCCGTCGCGGAAGATGATGAGGTCCTCGCCGAGGATGCGAACTTCCGTCGGCCGGGTGGTGACGTTGCGGCTGGCCAGAACCGGTTGCCAGTAGCGCCGCATCAGCTCGCCCATCGGCGTGCCCGGGCCGACCCTGGTCAGGTCGTCATGCGCATGCTGCGCGCCGCGGCCGTACGCGGTGCCTTGCGGGATTGTGGGAGCGGGGTCCTTGGGTGCGGTGGCCATCAGCGGTCTCTCCGTCCGTGTCCGTCTTGTGGGACATCGGGGCGAGGCTAGACCTGCGGCGTCAACGTGACAATTGACTTTGTCCTATCTGGACCGGGCGAGGACTTCCAGCGAGGGCACCAGTTCGTCGAAGTGCTCGATCACCGCGTCGGCGCCGAGTTCGGCCACCGGCATGTCGTGATAGCCTAGGGCATAGACCACGCAGGGAACTCCGGCAGCCCGTGCCGCGCGGACGTCGAAGCTTGCGTCGCCGACCATCGCGAAACGGGTGCCGCCGCATTGCCGCAGCGCCTCGTCGATCATGTCGCGCGCCGGCTTGGCGCGGCCCGGGCCGAGCGTGTCGCCGCCGAGGATGCAGGCGAAGCGCGCGCTCATCCCGAGTTCGTCAAGCAGCTTGCGGGCGAAGCGCTCCATCTTGTTGGTAACCACCGCCAGTTTGGAGCCGCTCGCCGCCAGTTGGTCCAGCGCGGCGAGCAGGCCGGGGTAGGGCGCGCTGTGCTGCGAAGTGTTCTGCTCGTAGTAGGCCAGCAAAGTGTCGTAGGCAGTGGTGAATTCGCCGTCGCCGACCATCCCGCCGGTGCGCTCGAAGGCGCGGGTCAGCATCGCCCTTGTGCCGCCGCCGATCATCTGGCGGGTCACCTCGGGCGTCACCGGCGCGCGTCCCACCTGGACCAGCGCATGGTTGACCGCGCCGCACAGGTCGGGCGCGGTATCGACCAGCGTGCCGTCGAGGTCGAAGCCGATCGTGTCGAAAGGAAAGTCCGTCATCGGCAGGCAAGTGCCCGAGCCATATGGAAACCGCAACGAATTGCTGGCAATGGTCGAACATGAGCGAAACTACCCGCCCGGTCGCTGCCATCGTCCTTGCCGCGGGCAAGGGCACGCGGATGAAGAGCGAGCTGCACAAGGTGCTGCACCCGATCGCCGGGCGGCCGATGCTCGAACACCTGCTTGCCAGCGTCGCCACGCTCGATCCCGTCCATACCGTGGTCGTTGCCGGTCACGGGCGCGAGCAGATCGCCGCCGCCGTTGGCGAGCGGGCGCAGATCGTGGTGCAGGAACCGCAGCTCGGCACCGGCCACGCGGTGCAGCAGGCGCAGGCCGCGCTGGGCGATTTCGACGGCGACGTGCTGGTGCTTTACGGCGACGTCCCGTTCGTCGCGAGTTCGACCATGCAGCGGATGCTCGACCGCCTCAGCGACAACGATGCGCCGGCTGCGGTCGTCCTCGCCTTCCGTGCGACCGATCCCGGCGCCTATGGCCGCGTCATCAGCGTCGACGGCAAGACCATCCTCAAGATGGTCGAGTACAAGGACGCCAGCGAGGACGAACGCAAGGTCGACTTGTGCAATTCGGGGATGATGGCGTGCCGCGCCGCGGATCTGTTCGTGCTGCTCGCAAGGGTCGGCAACGACAACGCGGCGGGCGAATACTACCTGCCCGACATCGTCAAGGTCGCCTCTCACGACGGCCGCAAGTCGAAGTTCATCGAAACGCACGAGAGCGAGGTGCGCGGCATCAACAGCCGCTCCGAACTCGCTACCGCCGAACGCCAGTGGCAGGAGTTCCGCCGAGAAGAGGCGATGGCCGAAGGGGCTTCGCTGATTGCGCCCGAGACGGTGTTCTTCAGCTGGGACACGCGGCTCGGGCGCGACGTGACGATCGAGCCCAACGTGGTGTTCGGCCCCGGTGTCACGGTGGCTGACGGCGCGACGATCCACGCTTTCTGCCACCTCGAAGGGTGCGAAGTCGGCAAGGGTGTGTCGGTCGGCCCGTTCGCTCGCCTGCGGCCCGGGGCGAAGCTCGGCGAGGGTTCGAAGATCGGCAACTTCGTCGAGATCAAGAACGCCGTGATGGGCGAAGGCGCCAAGGCCAACCACCTGAGCTACATCGGCGATGCCGAAGTGGGAGCGGGCGCGAACATCGGCGCAGGCACCATCACCTGCAATTACGACGGCTACTTCAAGCACAAGACCGTGATCGGCGCCGGGGCCTTCATTGGCTCGAACAGCGCGCTGATCGCCCCGGTGAAGATCGGAGCGGACGCCATCGTTGGCGCGGGGAGCGCGGTAAGCCGCGACGTCGCCCCCGGCGAACTGCGCATGGTTCGCGCTGAACAGCTCGTCAAACCCGGCTGGGCCGACCGCTTCCACGACGCGATGAAGAAGAAGAAGGCCGAGGCGAAGAAGGGTTGAGGGCGTTTGCCAGCCTTGCTGCCGTGGTGCGGCTCCCAGGTCGTGCCGATTCTCTAACGGGACGAGGAACACCATGACCGACCGATACGAGGGCAAGCCCTTCCTGCGCCTGCTCGACAGCTATGTTCTCGACGCCATCGGCCACCTCGACGAAGCCCACGCGACCTGGCTGATCGCGGCCGAACCGAATTTCCGACACGATTTCGGTGAGACGGGTGGCTGGCGCGAGATCGTCGAGGCGCGGATGCAATTTCCTCCCGGCATGGCAGCGGCGATCCGCGAACTCTGGGACAAGGGACGCGCCAAGGCACAGGCGGCCGGGATCGAACCCCAACCGGGACACTTCGTGGTCCAGTTCGTCGACACCAATTTCCCGCACTGAACGAGCGCGTTAGAAGCCTTTCGCGCTAGTCGAACTTCTTGAGGAAATCGGTCAGCGCCTTGGCGTAGTTCTGCTGGTCGTCATAGAGCGCGAGGTGGCTGCCTTCGGGCATGAAGGCGTACTCGCCCTTCGGAAGCTCCTTGGACATTTTCTCCATGTAGGCCGGTTCCATGGTGTCGTACTTCGCGCCGATCACCAGGGTCGGCACCGTGATCTGCTTGAGGTCGTCGAACCGGTCCCAGTTGGCGAGGCGTCCGCTGGCGCCGAGCTCGCTCGGGCCCTGCATCAGCGTGTAGACGTGCTCGTTGGCGATGTCGAAAGAATGCAAGACGCCGAAGGGCCACTGGTCCATCGGGCGGCGCAGGAAGTGCTTCTCGTAAAACTCGGGAATCAGAATGCCCAGGTAGCGGGGATCGTCAGTCTTGCCCTCGGCCTCGAGCTGTTCGACGAGCTTGAGGTCTTCCGGCTTGAGTTGGGGCTTCAACACCCTGTCGGCGTATTCGTTGTAGGCGGGGATCGAGGCCATCATGTTCGAGATGATCAGGCATTTCAGTTCGGCCTGGTGCTGCAGGGCGTATTCGATCGCGAGGATGCCGCCCCAGCTTTGACCGTAGAGGCAGAAGTTGTCCTTCGTCGCGCCGATAGCGGTGCGCACCTGTTCGACCTCGTCGACGTAGCGGTCGATGGTCCACAGGTCGTCGTCATCAGGGCGGTCGCTGAGGCCCGCGCCGAGCTGGTCGTACATGTAATATTCGACGCCGGCACCGGGCAGGATCGAGCCGAGCCCGTCGAGGTAGTCGTGGCCCATTGCCGGACCTCCGTGAAGGATGAGCAACTTGAGGTCGGGATTGTTGCCGACGCGCTTCACCCAGACGTTGAAGTCGCCCTTCTGGGTGCGGATCGGGACCATGCGTACGCCGCCGGCCCACGCGTCGGGGTGGGAGGAGTTGTCGAAATAGTTGGACGCCTCATGTTGCGCGGCGGGCTCGCTGCCGCAGGCGGAGAGCAGGGACGCAAACGAAATGGCAAGCAAGGCGCGGTAGAAATTGCGGATCATCTCCGGACTCCCCCATGCGGTGTAGTTGTAAGCATGTTAGCGCAGAGAAGCGGGCAAGAAAATCGAATCGCTTGCATTGATATCGATATATGATATCGCGATATCATAGTGCCCAGGATTCTAGTCGACCTTGCCGATGAAGACGTAGCCTGGCTCGATCGCCGGGCCGCTGCCGAGGGGAAGTCGCGCGCCGCCGTGCTGCGCGATGCGGTCGCCGCTTACCGCGCCGAAGTCCAAGCCGGCGGAATCGAGCGCTATTTCGGCATCTGGCAGGGCCGGTCCCACGGCGAAGGCGAATGAGTGCGGCTCTCTTCGACACCTGGATCCTGCTCGACGCATTGCGCGGGGTAGATGAGGCCGGGACCGAGTTACAGCGTTACTCCCGCCGTTACCTCAGCCGCATCAGCTGGATCGAGGTGATGACCCACGGCCTGCCCGGTGACGCCAAGCGCACCGAGAGCTTCCTCACGCATTTCACCATCGTCGAGCTGTCGGAGGAAATTGCCCGCAGCTCGGCGCAATTGCGCGGCCAGCGCCGCGGTCTTACCTTGAGCAACGCCATCATTCTGGCGAGCGCGCAAATCGCGGGTCACATCCTGGTGACCCGCAACACCCAGGCGTTCCCGGCACAGATGCCGGGAATACGTATCCCTTACACGATCGAGGAAGGTTGACCTCCCATGTGCGGAATCATCGGCATCGTCGGCAAGGAGCCCGTGGCGGACCGTCTGGTCGAAGGGCTCAGGCGGATGGAATACCGCGGTTATGACAGTGCCGGTATCTGCACGCTGTACGGCGGTGAGCTCGTCCGCCGCCGCGCCGAGGGCAAGCTGTTCAACCTCGCGCTGGAACTCGAGCGCAACCCGGCGCCAGGCGAAGTCGGCATCGCCCACACCCGCTGGGCCACCCACGGCGCGCCGACCACCAACAACGCCCACCCGCACGCGACGGGCGAGGTAGCGCTGGTCCATAACGGCATCATCGAGAACTTCCGCACGCTACGCTCCGAGCTGGAGAAGCGCGGCCGCGTCTTCGAGAGCGAGACCGACACCGAAGTCGTTGCCCACCTCGTGTCCGAGCAGGTCGAGGCCGGCAAGTTGCCGGAAGAGGCTGTACAAGCTGTCCTGCCGCGGCTGCGCGGGGCTTTCGCGCTCGCCATCGCCTTTCGCGCCCATCCAGACACCCTGATCGGTGCGCGGCTCGGTTCGCCGCTGGTCGTCGGCTACGGCGAGGGTGAGACCTACCTCGGTTCGGATGCGCTGGCGCTCGCGCCGCTGACGCAGAAGATATCCTACCTCGAGGAGGGCGACTGGGTCGTCGTCACACGCAACGGGGCCGAAATCTACGACAAGGGCAACCGGCCGGTCGAACGCGAGATCACCACATCCGGCGCGTCTGCGGCAGCGATCGAGAAGGGCAATTACCGCCACTTCATGCAGAAGGAGATCTTCGAACAGCCGACGGTGGTGGCGCAGACGCTGCGCAGCTACCTGCGGCCGATCGAGCAGCAGGTCGCCTTGCCGCAGCTCGACTTCGACATCAGCAAGATCAACCGCGTGACGATCGTCGCCTGCGGCACCTCCTATTATGCGGGGATGGTCGCAAAGTACTGGTTCGAACAGTTCGCCCGCACCCCGGTCGACATCGATTACGCCAGCGAGTTCCGTTATCGCGCGCCGGTCCTCGAACCCGGCGGGCTGGCGCTTTTCATCTCTCAGAGCGGGGAGACCGCCGACACCCTTGCGGCGCTGCGCCATTGCAAGGCCGAAGGCCAGACCATCGCGGTCCTGGTCAACGTCCCCACCAGCTCGATGGCGCGCGAGGCGGACCTGCTCCTGCCGACCCACGCCGGCCCCGAGATCGGCGTTGCCAGTACCAAGGCATTCTCCTGTCAGCTCGCCGTGCTCGCCGCGCTCGCGGCCCACTTTGCCGTGCGCAAAGGCCGCATGACGCACGACGAGGAGGCCGAGGTCGTCAAGCACCTGATGGAGGCTCCCGCGGCGCTCAACGCGGCGCTGGCGCACGATGATGAGATGGCCGCGATGGCACCGCTCATCGCCCCGGCGCGCGACGTGCTTTACATTGGACGCGGCCCGGACTTCCCGTTGGCGCTCGAAGGCGCGCTGAAGCTCAAGGAAATCAGCTACATTCACGCCGAAGGTTATGCGGCAGGTGAAATGAAGCACGGCCCAATCGCACTGATCGACGAAGCGGTGCCGGTGATCGTCCTCGCGCCGTCTGGCCCGCTGTTCGAGAAGACCGTTTCGAACATGCAGGAAGTGCGGGCGCGGGGCGGCAAGATCGTTCTGATTTCGGACCGCGAAGGTCTTGATGAGGCGGGTGAGGGCTGCATGGCGAAGATCGAGATGCCACGCGTTCACCCACTCATCGCACCGTTAGTCTATGCCGTGCCGGTGCAGCTCCTCGCTTACCACGTTGCAGTGTCCAAGGGCACCGACGTCGACCAGCCGCGCAATCTGGCGAAATCGGTGACCGTGGAATAACCTTAGAGAACATGCATTTCAGGACCCGCTGATTTACTCGGCTTCAACGTTTGGCTGGGTAAGTGGCAAGGGTGAGCGAAAACCATGTCGCATTTCCCCAACTGCCGCTAACATTATCGGCGGCGGAACTGCTTGGGCTCAAGCAGCCTGCGCAGGGCAGCTACTTGCATATCCGCGCGCTTCAGTACGCGGCCCTTTACAAGGGATCAAGAATCAGGCTCGCTGGTCACGCTCTGGCTACGCTGATCACGGTTGGGCTGTTCTTCGGCAAGGTCCCGACCTTTTTCCTCGCTGCATGGATACCTCTAGTGTCTGTCGGGCAGTGGAATGCTGCTCGCATAGATCGTGCCTTGGCCAAGGCAGACCATCGGATCATGACGCACTCGGAAGTTAGGCGTCATTCGGGGGGCGTCGCTGGGGCAGCGCTGCCCTGGGCGTTTGCGCTCCTCGGCTTCACTTGGTTCGGTGACCCGTTTGACGGCGTCGTTCTTTGGTGCTTGGTGGCGATGCTGATTGCCGGTTCGGCGCTGCTAATGTCCTCGGCACCTATGGCAACCTTCATCTTCGCCTTGCTCACCGGTGCGGCCGCCATCGTCTACTTCGCCCTGCACCTGCAGATTTACCTTGTCGCCGGAGTAGCAGGTTTCGTCTTCACTTCCTGCTACGGGACAATCCACGTATCGCGGACGTTCCTCGCGGCGCAGATTGCCGAGGCAGGTGTGGCGGAAAAGGCGGAAGTGGTTTCGCTCTTGCTTCGCGAATTCGAGGAGAACGAGGCTGACTGGCTGTGGCAGGTCGACACCAATCGCCGCATCCGCTCGGCCAGCCCGCGCTTCGCCTATGCTCTCGGCCGCGACGCCGGCGAGATCGAGGGCATCTCGTTCATCAAGCTCGTTGCCGGTTCGGCGTGGGACAGCGGCCAGTTCGCTCCCAGCCTCCACGACCTCGCCGAACGGCTCAAGCGACGCGAGAGCTTTTCCAACCTACTCGTCCAGGTCGAAGTCGGCTCGGGCCGCCGCTGGTGGGAAATTTCCGGCACGCCGATGCGCGACGACAAGGGCAACTTCGTCGGCTTCCGTGGGGTCGGTTCGGACGTGACCGAACAGCGCGAATCGTCGGAAAAGATCGCCTACCTGGCGCGCTACGATACGCTGACCGGCCTGCCGAATCGCCTGATGGTGACCGAATCGCTCAAGGAAGCACTGCGCTACAGCGAGCAGTGGCGCACCCGCTGCGCCTTCCTGATGATCGACCTCGACCGCTTCAAGGCGGTCAACGATTCGCTCGGCCACCAAATCGGCGACCAGATGCTCGCGCAGGTCTCGCAGCGGCTCGAATTGCTGGCGACCGAGAACGAGATGTGCGGCCGGCTCGGTGGCGACGAGTTTGCCGTGGTGATCCGCGATGCCTCGGACCGCGGCGCCGTCGACCGCTTCGCTCACAAGGTCATCGACGCGCTCTCGCAGCCCTACGTCATCGAGAACAACACGCTCTATATCGGCGCCAGCGTCGGTTCGGCGATCGGTCCGCGCGACGGCGATTCAGTCGAGATGCTGATGCGCAACGCCGACCTCGCTCTGTATCGTGCGAAGGACGAAGGCGGCGGCGATCACTGCAAGTTCGAGCCCACGCTCCACGCCGAGGCCGAAGAGCGCCGCAAGCTCGAATCCGCGCTACGCTTTGCCACCGCCAAGGACGAGCTCCTGCTCAACTTCCAGCCGGTGGTCGATGCCAACAGCGAGCAGGTCGTCAGCTTCGAAGCGCTGGTCCGCTGGCAGAGCGAGGAGCATGGCTTCGTTCGTCCCGACAAGTTCATCCCGCTGGCCGAGGATACGCGCCTGATCGTTCCGATTGGCGAATGGGTCCTGCGCGAAGCGTGCCGCCAGGCGGTGCTCTGGCCCGATCCGATCAAGGTCGCCGTCAACGTCTCGGGCGAACAGCTCCTCGAGCCCGGTTTCGCCAGTTGCGTCGTTCGTGCGCTGTCCGACAGCGGACTGCCGGCACAGCGCCTCGAGGTCGAGGTCACCGAAAGCATCTTCGTTCGCGACGCGCAGATTGCGCGGCAGGCGCTCGAAGAGGTCATGGCACTGGGTTGCTCGATCGCGCTCGACGACTTCGGCACCGGCTATTCCTCGCTCGGCTACCTCAGGGCGCTGCGATTCTCGACCATTAAGGTCGACCGCAGCTTCGTCCAGGGTGCGGCGCAGAAAAGCCCGGAGAGCCTTGCGATCATCAATGCCGTGGTGGCGATGGCCAAGAGCCTCGATATGACCACCACCGCCGAGGGCGTCGAAGACGCACAACAGGCCGCGATGATCCGCGACATGGGCTGCACCAAGATCCAGGGATTCTACTTCGGCCGCCCGATGCCGGCCGCCGAAGCCGCGGTCATCGCAGAGCGCAGCAAGACCGGGCGGGTCGCTGCCTGAACTTGCCTGGGGTGGGCCTCAGGCCCCGACCAGGTCCTTCAACGCCGCTTCGAACAAGGCACGGCCGTCGCGGTTGCCATGGGCAGCTTCGATCGCCCGCTCGGGGTGCGGCATCATGCCGAGCACGTTGCCGGCCTCGTTGAGCACACCGGCGATGCTGCGCTGCGAACCGTTGACCTCTTCGCCATAGCGGAACGCCACGCGGCCTTCGCCTTCGAGCCGGTCGAGGGTCTCGCTGTCGGCGAAGTAGTTGCCGTCGTGGTGCGCCACGGGAAGGCCAATGACCTGCCCGGCGTCATAGCCGGAGGTAAACAGCGACTGGTTGTTCTCGACCACCAGCGGCACGGTGCGGCAGGTGAAGGTCAGCTGCGCGTTGCGCATCAGAGCGCCGGGCAGCAGGCCGCTTTCGGTCAGCACCTGGAAGCCGTTGCATACCCCGAGCACCGGCACGCCGCGTTCGGCGGCGGCGATCACAGCGCGCATGATCGGGCTACGCGCCGCCATCGAGCCGCAGCGCAGGTAGTCGCCGTAGGAAAAGCCGCCAGGCAGGGCGATGAAGTCGAGCCGTTCGGGCAGTTCGGCGTCGCCGTGCCAGACCCGGATCGCCGGGATGCCCGAAACCTCTTCGAGGGCAACCGCCATGTCCCGGTCGCAGTTCGATCCGGGGAAGGTGACGACCGCGGCGCGCATCAGGCGGCGCCCACGGTTTCTGGCAGCTTCTCGATCCGGAAGTTCTCGATCACCATGTTGGCGAGCAACTTGCGGCACATGTCGTCGAGCGCCTCGTCGCTGGTATCGTCGGCAACGTCGAGCTCGATCAGGCGACCGACGCGGACGTTTTCCACCCCGGCGAAGCCGAGGCCTTCGAGGGCGTGGTGCACGGCGCGGCCCTGCGGGTCGAGAACGCCTGGCTTGAGGCTGACGGAAACGCGTACTTTCATGGGCAAGTCCTTGGGGCAGGGCGTTAGACTCGCGCGCAGCCTATGGCGAAGCGACGACGGGTGGGCAAGTGCCCGACCGTGCAACATGTCGCAAACTTGCAACATTGCGGCAAATACGGCGCGCTCATCCACAACAGGAGCAGTCTTCAACTCGTAAATTTCGCCAATCGTGGCAAATGCTGCACCGCAACAGCCACGTGACGCCCAAACGGGTGAACAAGGGGATCGCCATGACCGCATTCAACCACACTTTCCGCCGCCGCTTGATCGGTGCCAGCCTTGCCTCTCTCATGCTCGGCGGTTTCGCCCAGCCGGCCTTCGCGCAAGACGAGCCTGCCGCCGAGAGCGATACCGACGAAGGGACCATCCTGGTTACCGCCAACCGTCGCGAGGAAGACATACAGGACGTTTCGGTTTCGGTCGCCACGATCGCCGCCGATCAGATCCAGACCATTTTCGACACGGGTGCGGACACCACGGCGCTCGCCGCCCGCGTCCCCGGCCTGTTCGTCGAGAGCTCCAACGGCCGCGCTGCGCCGCGCTTTTACATCCGCGGCCTCGGCAACACCGACTTCGACCTCGCCGCGTCGCAGCCGGTCTCGGTGGTGATGGATGACGTGGTGATGGAAAACGTCACCCTGAAGAGCTTCCCGATCTTCGACGTCCAGCAGATCGAAGTCCTGCGCGGCCCGCAGGGCACGCTGTTCGGGCGCAACACCCCGGCCGGCATCGTCAAAATCGACACCGTGAAGCCCTCGTTCGACACCAATGCCCGCGCTTCGATCGGGTTCGGTTCGCTCGGAACGATGGTGGTCGACGCCGGTGTCGGCGCGCCGATCGGCGATAATGTTGCTGGCCGCATCTCGTTCATGTTCCAGAGCCGCAACGACTTCGTCGATAACGGCTATACGGGCGAACAGGACAAGTATGGCGGCTATGTCGACCTGGCCGTGCGCGGTCAGCTGTTGTTCGATTCGCACGACGGCTTCAGCGTCCTGGCGAGCGGCCAGTATCGCAAGCTGGACGGCACCAGCACACTGTTTCGCGCCAATATCCTTGGTCCCAGCAACAACGAGCTGAACGGCAACTACAAGCGCCGCACGGTCTATTACGACGCCGGTGGCGGCAATGAAGCCAACTACAAGATGTACGGCGGCACGCTGAAGGCCGACTACGAATTCGAGGGCGCGACGCTGACCTCGATCACCGCCACCTATCACAGCGAAGGCTCGAGCCGCGGCGACATCGACGGCGGATACGGTGCCTCTTTCCTGCCGTTCATGGGCCCGGGCTTCATTCCGTTCCCCTCGGATACGAAGGATTCGATCGACCTCGACCAGTTCACCCAGGAAGTTCGCCTTGCCTCCGACGGCGATGGTGCCTTTACCTGGCAGGTCGGCGGGTTCTATTTCGACAGCGACTTCACTGTTCTGACCGAGGGCTTCACCTTCCCGCCCCCGGTCGAGGTGCGCCACCAGAACGAGAGCTGGGCCCTGTTCGGCCAGGTCGGGGCGCAGCTCGCCGATAGCGTCAAGGTCACCGCCGGCCTGCGCTACACCGACGACCAGAAGGACTTCTCGGTGGTTTCGGGTTCGGGCCCGAACGACCGCAGCGTGGGCGACAGTCGCCTGAGCTGGGATCTTTCGGCGATGTTCGACGTGTCGTCCGACGCCAGCCTCTTCGCCCGCGTCGCCAGCGGCTTCCGCGCGCCGACGATCCAGGGCCGAGACGTGGCCTTCTTCAGCCCGCCGTCGATCGCCACCTCGGAAAAGATCATGTCCTACGAACTCGGCTGGAAGAGCCTGTTGGCCGATCGCCGGGTGCGTCTCAACGGTGCGATCTACTACTACACCGTCACCGACCCGCAGTTCAGCGCGGTCGGCGGGGCGGCCAACCTCGTGCAGCTGGTCAACGCCAACAAGGGCGAGGGCTACGGGTTCGAACTCGACAGCTCTTTCGACGTCTCCGACAACTTCGTCGTGACCGCAGGCGTCAGCTACAACCACACCGAAATCAAGGACGACACCCTGCTGGTCGGTATCTGTGCCCAGTGCACCGTGCTTGATCCGCTGGTGAACGTCGGCGGCACCAACCGCGCCCTGATCGACGGCAACCCGTTCCCCAATGCCCCGCAGTGGATCGGCGACGTCACCGCGCGCTGGTCGACACCGGCCGGTCCGAACGGCGAAGTCTTCATCTTCACCGACTGGTCGTACCAGGGCAAGACGAGCTTCTTCCTCTACGATTCGGCTGAATTCGTCACCGACGGCCAGTTCGAAGGCGGCTTGCGGGTCGGTTACGCCACCAACAACGGCATGTGGGAAGTGGCGGCGTTCGTCCGCAACATCACCAACGAAGACAACGTGAAGGGCGGCATCGACTTCAACAACAACACCGCGTTCGTAAACGATCCGCGCGTGATCGGCGTGTCGGCCCGCTTCAACTACTGAGCAGGCGCCTTGCTGCGCGGCACTACGTCGATTTCGAGCCTTTGGGCCGGATCGAGGTAGCGCCGGGCGGTTGCCTGCACATCCTCGGCCGTCAGCGCCGAAAGCTTTTCCGGCCCGGACTTGAAACGGGCCAGCCGCTCGGGCTCGCTCTGCGCATCGTCGGCCAGGTTGATCCAGCCGCGATTGGTCTTCAACGCATTCTCGTACTGTTCGAGCAGCGGCTTGCGCGCGCGAAGCAGCACGTCGGCATCGACAGGCGCGTCGACCAGCGACCTGACCGTCTCGAGCATCGCCGCGCGCGCCGCTTCGAGCTGGCTGTAGTCGACCGCCGCGGAGATGGTGAAGGTGCCGTAACCGGGATAATCGCGCGACTGGTTTGAGCTCACGGCCGGTGAGTAGGTCTGGCCCAGTTCCTCGCGCAAGTTGTCGGTCATCTCGACCTGCATGATCGCCTCGAGCAGTTCAAACCGCATGACCTGGTCGAAATCGCTGTCGTCGGTGGTAGGCCAGGTCATCTGCAGCAACGCCTGGTCGTCGGGTCCGTCGTGCGCCACCACTCGGGTCGAACGGTCGGCGGTGAAGATGCGTGTGTCGTTGTCGTCGTAATTGCGGAATTCGGCTTCTCGTTGCGGAATGGCGCCGAGCGTCCTTGCGACCAACGCGATTGCCGCCTCAGGTTCGAAATCGCCGACCAGCGCCAGTTCGGCGGCGCCATGTGTCATGCGATCGCCGATTGCGTCGCGCAGTCCGGCGAAGGTGAGGGCGAGATAATCTGCCTCGGGCTGCAGCGAGAAGCGCGGGTCGCCATCGGACTGGATTCGCCCGGCGGCGGCATTGAGTGCGCTGCCCGGTGTGGCGGTGAGCCGGGCAAAGGTGTTCTCGATGCCGCGCCGGTACTGCACCTCGCCTTGCGGCCGGTAGCCGAGATCGGTCAATGCCGCGGCGGCAAGGTCCAGCTGCAGCTCGAGATCGCGCGGGGTCGTCATCCCGCCCATCATGAAGGTGTCGGCGTCGGCGGAAATGTTGAAGCCGACGCTGCGCCCGGCGAGGATCGATTGCAGCTCGTCGAGCGAATGCTTGCCCAGTCCGCCGACCGGAAGCGAACTGGTCATCGCCGTCGCCAGAGGGTTTTCGCGCGTGTCGAGCATGTGCCCGCCGTCGACATTCAGTTCCCACGACACCCGGTCGCGCTCGAGTTCGGTCGGCCTGAGGTTGAGCTTCAGGCCGTTGGCGAATCTGATCGTGCGGATGCCGAACAGCGGCTCGACAGTATCGGACACGACTGTGCCAGGCGCGCCGAAGTCGGTATATCCGAACCCGGCCAGCGTCGCCTGTTCGTCCTGCGTGAGTTCGGCCTGCATACCTTCGTTCCACGCCGCGCGCAGGGCCTCGGCACCGCCTTCGGGTGCGGTGCGCCCCTCGAAGCGGATCATCGGGTTGTCGAGCGGCAGCATTTCCTGCCGCAGCGCCGCCATCACCGTTTCGGGCGTGACCAGCGGTTCGACCTGCCGGTAACGTTCGAGCGAGCTTTCAGGGGTGGTCGGGATCTGCTTTTCGTAGAGCAGGGACAGCGCGGCACCGACAAAGGCGTCGTTCGGGCGCGTGTCGGCCCCTGCGGCGGCATTTTCCTGCGCTGTACGGATATTGGCGAGCTGTTCGTCAACTTCGGCTTGCGTGACTCCGAAAGCCAGCGCCTTGCGGTATTCGGCTTCGGCCACGGCCAGACCGCGCTTCCATTCGCCTTCGGCGGCGTCGACGATCAGGTTGGTGGTGCGTCCCTCCCTGAACACGTCGCCGGTGCCCACGCCGGCGCCGCGGAACGGCGGATCATCGATCCGGGCGAGGCGCTGCAGGCGACGGTTGATGATGCCGTACCCGATCGAGCGCATCAGCTTGACCCGGCGGGTGGCGATGACGTCCGGCTCATCCAGAAATGGGCCAGTGACCGAAACGGTAACTCGTTCCGACAGTGCCGGGTCGAGGTGGATGTCGGTCTTGCCGCGCAGCCCGTAGTCGATCGGTCCCACGTTCGGCTGGGGCAGGGCCGGGGGGCCTTGCCAGCTGGCGAAGTGCTGGCGGATTTCGGCCTCGACCTGCGCGGGATCGAAATCGCCGACGACTATGATCGCCGCGTTGGATGGGCGGTAAAGCCGCTGCCACAGACCACGCAGCTTCTCCGACGTCGCATTCTGCAGCGTCTCGGCCGTCCCGATCGGCAGGCGCCGGGTCAGCAGGGCCCCGGGATACTGGAAGTCGAGATTATCGAGCGTGTTGCGATAGGCGAAGGTGTCGCCGACACGCTTTTCCGAAAGCACAACGCCCTTTTCGCGGTCGATCGCCGCCTGGTCGAATTTCAGCTCGCTGGCGATCTCGCGCATCAGCATGAGCGAGCTGTCGAGCAACTCGCTGTCGTTACGCGGCAGGTTGAGCTTGTAGATCGTCTGGTCGAAGCCGGTCGAGGCGTTGGTGTCAGCGCCGAACGCCAGCCCCTCACGCTCGAGCAACCGGATCATTTCGCCTTCGGGAATGTGGGTCGAACCGTTGAACGCCATGTGCTCGACGAAGTGAGCATAGCCTTGCTCGTCGTCGGCTTCCGACATCGAACCGCCGTCGATCCACATCCACACCATACCCTGTCCCGCTGGCGTGGCGTTGTGCCGGATGATGTAGCGCATGCCGTTGTCGAGTTTGCCGAAGCGATAGTCGGGATCGACCGGAAGGTCGCTGGCCTCGAAGGCCCAGTCGGGTTCCGCAGCCTGGGCGGCGACCGCTGCTTCCGGCACCTTCGCCGCCGCGGGAAGCGGGGCCAGGAGAAGTGCGGTGGATGAAAGTAGGAGAGCGGGCAGCAGGGCGCGAATGTTCATCGCCAGCGTTAGTGGCGCAGGAATCCTGAACGGGCAATGGCCTCTGCGCTGCACCCATGCTGCACGCGACAAACCATTTTCCTACACGCCGCCCGGTGCATAAGGGGGCTGATTCGCTCTTGTCCCGACACCGGAGACGCGAATTGTGCTGCTGCCTGGAAGTCCCCTGCCGAACCGACGCGATGCACAGGCCGCGCCGGCACTGCGCGAGTTTTGCCCCAGGACATTGTCAGATGTGTGCACAGCGTGTAAACTTCTCCGAAGTGCGGCCGGTGAGGCCGTCCCGCCGTATCGGCGGGGGCAAGACTTACTTCTTCTTGGCCGGGGCCCCGCGCAACTTGGTGCGGTGGGCGGTCAGGTCGAAGACTTCACCCGGACCGCCGTCTTCCTGCAGCAGGCCAAGTCGGCGGGCGACTTCCTGGTAGGCCTCTTCCTCGCCGCCGAGGTCGCGGCGGAAGCGGTCCTTGTCGAGCTTCTCGCCGCTCGTCATGTCCCACAGGCGGCAGCCGTCGGGGCTGATCTCGTCGGCGAGGATGACGCGCGAATAGTCGCCGTCCCAGATGCGCCCGAATTCGAGCTTGAAGTCGATCAGGCGGATGCCGATCGCCGAGAACATGCCGGACATGAAGTCGTTGATGCGGATCGCCATCGACGACATGTCCTGCATCTCTTCGTTGCTGGCCCAGCCGAAGCAGGCGATGTGCTCTTCGGCCACCATCGGGTCGTTCAGCGCATCGTCCTTGAAGTAGTATTCGATCAGCGTGTGGGGCAGCGGTTCGCCTTCCTCGATGCCGAGGCGCTTGGAGATCGATCCGGCGGCGACGTTGCGCACCACGACCTCGAGCGGGATGATCTCGACCTGGCGAACGAGCTGCTCGCGCATGTTGAGGCGGCGGATGAAGTGCGTCGGGATGCCGATGTGGCTGAGGCGCGTGAAGACGTGCTCGCTGATGCGGTTGTTGATCACGCCCTTGCCGTTGATCGTGCCCTTTTTCTGGGCGTTGAAGGCGGTGGCATCGTCCTTGAAATACTGGATCAGCGTGCCGGGCTCGGGGCCTTCATAGAGAATCTTGGCCTTGCCTTCGTAAATCTGGCGGCGACGGGACATGTCAGTGACCTTGCTCTGGCCCTATTGCGGGCGAAAAAACGAGAGCGCCCCGGCGAACGAAGCAGTCGCTTCGTGCGGGCCCGGGGCGCGTTTGATGAAGCCTATACACCGCTCTGCCGAGTCTCGCAATTGGGCCGCCTCGGTGGCGGGCGGCCCGGCTATTCGGATTGTGAGTGGAGCCAGCCCTGCTTGAAGAAGATACAGACGAGCATAAGGTCGTCGAGATCGGTTTCCTCGTCCCAGCCGTTCCTTTCGAGTTGGGCGACGAGATAGTCCGTCTCCTCGTCGTCGGATGCGCCGTCGCGGACCATTTCCAGGCTAGTTCGGCAAATCTCGATTTGCGCGAGGATGGCTTTTTCGGTGCGGGGGATCGCTGCGGCGGGCTGGGGGAGGGCGAGCAAGGTGGCGGAGATGACAAGCGGCAGATATTTCATGGTTTCCCCCCGAAATGGACACGCCGATGTTATCGTGAAGTCCTGCAGCGACAACAGCAATTTCGCGACATGTGAGCGAATTGCACCTAGACCCGCGGCAAGAGCAGCCGCGACTGCATCAGGGGAGGACTTCATGAATACCGACCGCCGTACCGTTATCGCCGCCGGAACTGCGCTGACCGCGCTGCTGGCCACAGGGGCCTGCGCACAGGAAGACAACGGCGGGTCGCCACTGCCCGATGGACCGGCGAAGGGGCCGTCGGGGATCATGGAGATCATCCACATCTACGCCGACGAGGAAGGCGTGAGCCATGTCGGCAAGGTCAGCGTGCAAGGCACGCCGAAGCCGCTGCCGGTGACTGCGGTTGTCGCCACCTCGATCGCACAGGGGACCGAGGACTGGCACCAGGCGCCGCGCAAGACCTTCACCATCAATGTCGTCGGCGACATCGAGTGCGAGGTGGGCGACGGAACCAAGATCCCGATCGGCAAAGGCGACCTGGTCTACCTCGAGGACATGACCGGCAAGGGCCACGTCACCCGCCTGCTGACGCCGGTTGCCAACCTGTTCCTGCAGATGCCCGACGACTTCGACATCGTCGCATGGGCCAACGCCCCGGTGGATGCGAACGCCGCGAACGGTTGATCTAGTGCAGGGTCTCGGGCACTTCGTCCGGGTCTTCTTCGCGCTCCTGCCGCCGCTCGATCATCCGGCCGAGCGTCGCGCGCTGGACCAGCACCGAGAACAGCACCGCGGCAAAGGTTGCGGCGAGCAGCAGGTCCCGGGTTACGCCCTCAGGTAACGATAGGACCAGCGCGATCGAGATGCCGCCGCGCAGGCCGCCCCAGACCAGCACCTGCCAGCTTCCCGGCGCCTGCGGCTTTGCGGCGGGCACGGCACGGGTCGAGAGCGAAACCGAGAGGGCGCGAGCGAACAGCACCACGGGAACAGCCAGCAGGCCGAGCTCGACGTGCGGCAGCCCGGGGACGATGACGATCATCTCCAACCCGATCAGCAGGAACAGCGCCGAGTTGAGCATCTCGTCGATCAGCTCCCAGAATTTGATGACGTAGTCGCGGGTCGTGTCGCTCATCGCGTAGGTCACGCCGTGGTTGCCGATCAGCAGCCCGGCGACCGCCATCGCCAGCGGACCGGAGACGTGCAGCGCGCTGCACAGCGCATAGCCGCCCATCACAACCGCGAGGCTGATCGTCACCTCCAGCGCGTATTCGTCCATCGACCGCATCGCCCGGTAGCCGAGCCAGCCGACGATCAGGCCGACGAGGATGCCACCGCCGGCCTCGATGGCGAACAGGTGGGCGCCTTCGAGCAACGAGAAGTCCTGCCCGGTCACCGCCGCGCCGAGCAGGATGGTGAAGACGACGATGCCGACACCGTCGTTGAACAGGCTCTCGCCCGCGACGATGGCCTGCAGGCGGCCGGGCACGTTCTCTTCCTTGAGTACGCCGAGCACCGAGACCGGGTCGGTCGGGCTGATCAGCGCGCCGAACACGAAGTACCAGATCGGCGCAATCGGCAGGCCAAGCGCGGTTCCGATGCCCCACATCATGACCCCGACCAGCACGGTTGAAATCAGCACACCGACCGTAGAGAGCATGAGGACCGGGAACCAGTCCTTGCGCAGGTTCTCGAGATCGACGTGGAGCGCGCCGGCGAACAGCAGGAAGCTTAGCATCCCCTGAAGCAGCGTGTCGGTAAAGTTCATCTGCTCGAGCAAGGCGCGCACGCTGTCGTCGAGCGTCACTGCCGGAATGAAGGCATTGGCCAGCAGCAGCGCGATCGAGGCGACCGCGCCCATCACCGTCAACCCGATGACGTGGGGCAGCTTGAGGAAGTGGTGATTGAACCAGCCAAGGGCGGCGGCGGCGACCACAACAATGGCGCCGAGTTCGAAAGCGTCGAGGGCCTGAGCTGTTTCGTGCATGCCTTCGGGATAGCGTGCCGGGCGGGGCACGCAACCCGGTGCCGAACTATTCCTCCGGCATCACCGCGTCGGCGAAGTCGCTCTCATAGCGGACGATCAGGGCGCGGTCGTCGCGGTTCCACGGGTGGAAGCCGGGCAGGAAGTAGGCGATCCACGCCGGTAAGATCCGCCGCAGTACACCGGGCTTGCCGACCAGGTACCAGGTGAGCTTCGCACGCGCCTTCCAGCCGGTAATCCCGTCCTGCGCCATCATGTCGAGCGCATCGTGGCTGCGGTGAGTGATGAAGCGCCAGGTGATCAGCAGCATGGTCAGCGACTTGAGCTTCCAGCGCCGGAACCGCGGCCAGCCGCGCGTGGCGTGAAGGTAGGTGTCGAAAGCCACACCCTTGTGCTCGATCTCCTCGACCGCGTGCCAGCGCCAGATGTCGGCCTGCGGGCCGTGCGGGTCGAAGAACGCCTTGGGGTCCTTGAGGAACAGGTGGGCGAACATCGCGGTGAAGTGTTCGAGCGCGATGGTCACGCCGAGCTGCACGACCGGCGGGCGGGTGCGGGCGACGGCGACGTTGTGAGCGATGCGCGCCTCGATCCCGCGCATGTCGTAGCCGCTCTCGGCGGCAGCGCGGTTGAAGGCGAGGTGTTCGCGGGTGTGGTTGACTTCCTGCTTCACGAAAGCGCGGATTTCGTTCGCGAGGCGGGGCGGGGCGTCGTCGCGGAACGCCTTCACGCTTTCGATGAACAGCCCTTCGCCGAGTGGAAAGCTGGCCGAGAGCGAATTCATCCACGCCGTTGCCACTGGATCGCCATTGCACCACCAGCGCTGCATCGTCTCGCCACGGCCGAACCGGCTGTCGCGCGGAGTGATCGTCAGGTCCGCCGGGGTCGGCGTCTGTCGGGTCTCCGGGCTGTCGATCCTTGCGGGGGCATTCATGGCACGGCTCCGTTATCGGGCGGAGATATGCTTCACTTACATCACTGTCAATAAGTGGTATCAACCAGGCATTGCCGCCGCCTCGTATGGGCTGTCGTAGCGCTGGATCAGCGTACGGTGATCGCGGTTCCACGGGTGGAAGCCTGGCATCAAGATCGCGGCCCAGTGAAAGAGCATCCGCGCCATCATGCCCGGTGAGAGCCACAGGAACTTGTACAGCCGCCACCTTGCGTTCCAGCCGGTGATGCCGTCCTGCGCCAGCAGCCCGAGCGCGTCGCGCACGCGGTTGCGGAAGAACTTCCGGGTAATCCTGGCGGCCACCATCGCCCGGGTCGAATAGCGTTTCCAGTTGCTCCAGTCGCGCGTCGCCCACAGCCACACGTCGAACACCAGCCCCTTGTGCTCGAGCTCTTCGATGGCGTGCCACTTCCACAACTCGGCGGCGTCGGGATTGGCGCCCTCAAGGTAGCGCGGGTCGGTCAGCAGCTTGTGGCTGATGCTGGCCGCAAAGTGTTCGAGCGCAATCGAGACGGCAAGACTGATCTCGACCGGCTGTCCGCGCGCGAGGCTGAGCATCTGTTCGATGCCGACGCCGATGCTGTCGACGTCATAGCCGTATTGCCCGGCCTGGCGGTTGAACAGGTTGTGTTCGCGCGCGTGGTTCATTTCCTGTCGCACGAAGGCGCGGGCCTCGGCCTCGAGCTTTTCGGGCAATTGGCCGCGATAGCCCTGGACGATCTCTACGAAGAACTGCTCGCCGCGCGGCAGGCTGGAACTGACAGAATTGTACCAGGCAGTTGCTATTGGATCGTTCGAATGCCACCAGCGTTCGGGCGAGTTTTCCCGGCAGAATTTCTTGTCTCTCACGCTGAGGACAAGTCCTTTCGGCGTCGCGGTCGGGCCGAATTCGTGATGAGACACTTCATTCACGTCCCGGATTTCTATTAAGCATCAGTAATTATGGCAAGTCGCAAGCGATTAACCCCGGCAGAATCCAGAACAGCCGCGCTTGAAGCGGCTCGTGTGCTGCTGATCGAGACCGGGCCGCAGTCGGTTACGCTGAAGGCCGTGGCCGGCCGCATCGGCAAGACCCATGCCAACCTGTTGCATCATTTCGGCTCGGCTTCAGGGCTGCAGAAAGCACTTGCAGAGCACCTGGCCCATACCGTGTGCGAAACGATCGCCGACGCCGTGCGCGCGACCCGCGCCGGAATCGGCTCCCCGCGCGAAGTGGTCGACCTTACGTTCGATGCCTTCGATCGGGAAGGAGCGGGAGCGCTGGCCAGCTGGATGCTGCTGTCGGGCAACGAGGATGCGCTCGACCCGGTGGTGGAATCGATCCACGACCTGGTCGACGAACTGCGCCCCGAGGAAGCCGGACACGACAAGGCCGGCCGTATGCACCGTGTGACGCTGACGCTCGTCCTGCTGGCGCTAGGCGATGCCCTGCTCGGCCGGCAACTCGCCAATTCGCTCGGCCTCGAACGCAGCGCGGCGCGCGACACCGCCGAAAGCTTACTGACCGCGAACCTGGCGACCGAGGAGGCCTAGCTCGAAAGTACCATCCAGCTTGGCGTGTTCGCCGGGTCGATGTCGTCGATCCGCAGGTGATCGACGGCGAGGCCATGGTCGGGATGGTCGGCCTTCCGGCGCTTCTCGTCCGACTTGTCGAGCGGCACCACCAGCAGGCGGCGGTTGACCTTTTGCCGCCAATTCATCCGCGCAGTGTTTTCCTGCCCGATGTAGCAGCCCTTGGTAAAGCTGACGCCGTTGAGTTCGGCGGCATTTGTTTCGAGCCACAATATGTCGCCGAGTTCGGCGCGGCCCTCGGGCACCCCGAGGGCGAGGCGGTGCTTCGTCCAGGCCTCATCGACGGTCTCGTCGTCGGGCTGGCGCTTGGCAATCCAGCGTTCGCCGAGGTCGTGCAGGCGCGGGTCGGGCGCACCTCCATCGCCGAGTTCGGCCTGCCAATATACCCCGAGGGTATCGTCGCGCTCGATCGAGATCTTGCGGCGCAGGCGGTAGAGCGAGAGGCGCCTGGCGAGATCATCCGCTGCGTCGGCTTCGCAATCGAGCAGCAGCGAGTCGTCCGCGCCCGGCCAGACGATGAAGTCGAACATGGCCTTGCCCTGCGCCGTCAGCAGCCCGGCATAGGCCGGCAGTTCGCCAGTCACGTCGTTGGTTGCGAGACCCTGGAGGAAGGCCGCGACGTCCTCACCCGGTTCTTGCGGTGAGAGGCGCAACAGGGCGCGGCTGGCGAGGCGTGGAGCGGGCATGCTCCGCAAGTTGGCACCGTCGCCGCCGGAATCAATAGGACAGGTTCAGCCGCATTTGCGGCCGACGCATTCCATCGCTGTCGAAATGACGTGGTTGGCGTTGGCCGGCTTAGGAATGAGCTGCGCGTTGAGCGAGCGCACGGTCTCGTTCTGCCGGTCGAGATCACCAGAATGCAGGATATAGGGAATGCCGCGCCGCTCCAGTTCGCGCGCCACCGGCTCGCAAGTCTGACCTTCGCCGAGATTGACGTCGAGGATGCCGACGCGGACCGGCCTTTCGCTGTCGAGGTGCTTCATCGCCTGCTTGACGCTGGTCGCGCACAGTGCGTTGCAGCCGCAGGCCTCGGCCGCGAATTCGAGGTCCATCAGGATCATCGGCTCGTCCTCGAGAAGGAGGACGTGGCAGCTGCCTTCGGAATCGCACATTTAGGAGGCCTTCCAGATGGGGACGCGCGCGACGGCGACGAGGCCGTCCTCGTGCCATTCGCGGTCGATACAGCCGTTGCTGAAGCGCAGCAGTCGGTCGATGATTTCGTTGCCCGATCCGCCCTTTGCATCGGCCGGAATTGTGACCTTGGGACCGAACTTCTCGCGCCAGGTCACTTCGACCACGCGCTGCTCGTCTTCGCCCTTTTCCTGCCAGTCCACCTCGACCAGCCCATCGTCGCGAGTCCAGGCTCCGTGCTTGGTTGCGTTGGCGGCGAGTTCGTGGAGGACGAGGCCGATGCTCGAAACGGCCGCAAAGGGCACGCGGATGCCATTACCGAGCAGGCGCAGGTGGCTTTCGCCGACATCGTAGGGCGAGAGTATCGCGCGGATCGCCTGGCCGATCTCGATGCGCCCGGCCGACGCATCGTCGAGCGTCGTCTCGTAGGCGCGGCCGAGCGCCTGGACGCGGTCGTTGATTTCCTGTGCTTCGGATTCGATGCCGCGCATCCTCCCGGTGACGTTGACGATCCCGGAGATGACCGAGAACATGTTCTTCATGCGGTGCGAAAGCTCGCGCGCCATCTCGCGGGCGTAGTGTTCCTCGGCGCGCGCGGCGCGAACGTCGGATACGTCCCACTGGCTGCCGAAGAAGTACTTCAGCTTGCCCTCGCTGTCGTAGATCGGACCGAGGTGCAGCGCGTTCCAAAAGCTCGAACCGTCCCTGCGGTAGTTGAGCAGTTCGACGACCACGACGTCCTCGTTCTCGATCGCCTGGCGCATCTTGCGCACCGGTTCGGGATCGGTCTCGGGACCCTGCAGGAAGCGGCAGTTCTTCCCGACGATTTCGGCCTCGTCATAACCGGTAAGGTTGCGAAACGCCTTGTTGGCGAAGACGATCGGCAGGTCGGGCTTGTTGGGGTCGCACAGGCAGATCGCCATACGCGTCTGCGCCATGGCTTGTTCGAATAGCACTTCCGATGCGCCGCCGAACCGTGCATCGGGATTTTCATCCCGGAACCGCTCGGGGCTGTCGTCGAAGTCTTTCGGGTTGCCCATCGCCTGAGACGGGCGCGAACGTTCCTGTTCGTCGTCGGTCAATGTCAGCTCGTTGAATTTGCGAAACCTATTTTGCCATCCAACGATGAAGCTCCGATGCGGTTCCTAGTGGCCGGTCGCGGCTCCTGCTCCGCGGGGGATGCGGATCGCCTCGACGAGGTCCTGAACGTCGGCCGGCACAGGGCGGGTGAAAGCCGATACCGAGAGAGCCACGGCGAAGTTGAGCACCATGCCGATCGAGCCGATTCCTTCGGGCGAGATTCCCAGCAGCCAGTTGTCCGCCACGTTGGCGGCCGGGTTCCACAATTTGAACCAGCCGATGTACGCGATGGTGAAGACAAGCCCGACGAGCATCCCGGCAATTGCGCCCTCGCGGTTCATCCGCTTCGAGAAGATACCCATGAAGATCGCCGGGAACAGCGTCGCTGCCGCGATGCCGAAGGCGAAGGCGACGACCTGCGCGACCCAACCGGGCGGGTAGATGCCGAGGTAACCCGCGATCAGCACGGCGGCGGTTGCAGCGAGCCGGGCGGCGGCGAGTTCCTGTCGTTCGCTGACGTCGGGGTGGAAGGTCTTCTTGAGCAGGTCGTGGCTTACCGCGCTCGATATCACCAGCAGCAGCCCGGCGGCGGTCGAAAGAGCTGCGGCGAGCCCGCCTGCAGCGACCAGCGCGATCACCCAGCCGGGCAACTTGGCGATTTCGGGGTTGGCGAGGACCATGATGTCGCGATCGACGTAGACTTCGTTCTCGTTTTTGGTCGCGGCGTTGTCGAGCAGGCGCTCCCCCGAAGGTCCGGTGGCCTCTTCGGTGTAGATGGGGGTGCCCTCAAAGGCGTCGCCGGGACGGTATTGCATCTTGCCGTCGCCATTCTTGTCGCGCCAGGCGATGAGGTCGTTGGCCTCCCAGTTGCGGAACCACTCGGGGCTGGAGGGATAGGCCTGTTCCTCGACGCTTTGCACGAAGTTGAGCCGGGCGAAAGCGCCCACCGCCGGGGCGGTGGTGTAGAGCAGGGCGATGAACACCAGCGCCCAGCCGGCGGAGATGCGCGCCGCGCTTGCCTTGGGCACGGTGAAGAAGCGGACGATGACATGCGGCAGACCCGCGGTGCCGACCATCAGCGCCAGCGTGATGGCGAAGACGTCGACGGTCGACTTGGTCCCCGAAGTATATGCGCCGAAGCCGAGATCCTGCAGCACCATGTCGAGTTTCTGCAGCGCGTAGAGCCCGGAACCGTCATTAAGGTGTGACCCCAGCCCGATTTGCGGCAGCGGGTTTCCGGTCGCCAGGAAGCTGATGAAGAAGGCCGGCACGAGGTAGGCGAAGATCAGCACGCAGTACTGCGCCACCTGGGTGTAGGTGATGCCCTTCATCCCGCCGAGCACGGCGTAGACGAAAACAATCGCCATGCCGAAGATCACTCCGAGATCGACCGAAACGTCAAGGAAACGCGCGAAGACGATGCCGACGCCGCGCATCTGTCCGGCGATGTAGGTGAAGCTGATGATGATCAGGCACACCACCGCCACGACCCGCGCGGCCTTTGAGTAATACCGCGCGCCGATGAAGTCGGGCACGGTGAACTGTCCGAACTTGCGCAGGTAAGGGGCGAGCAACAGGGCGAGCAGCACGAAGCCGCCGGTCCAGCCCATCAGGTACACCGAGCCGTCGTATCCCGAGAAGGCGATGATCCCGGCCATCGACAGGAAGCTCGCCGCGCTCATCCAGTCGGCTGCTGTGGCCATGCCGTTGACCACCGGGTGGACATGCCCGCCGGCGACGTAGAAGTCCCCGGTCGAGCGGGCGCGCGAGAGGACTGCGATGCCGATGTAGAGCGCGAAGCTCAGGCCGACGAAGAGGTAGATAAGCGACTGGGTCGACATCGGTTCAGTCCTCCACGCCGAACTTGCGGTCGATCCGCCGCGCCAGCACGACGTAGGCGAAGATCAGCACGAGGAAGATGTAGATCGAACCCTGCTGGGCGAACCAGAAGCCGAGAGGGTAGCCGCCGATGCGCCACTGATCGAGCCACTCACGCAGCACGATTCCGGCGCCGAACGAACAGGCGAACCAGATCGCCAGCAGGCTGCCGACCAGCCTGAGGTTGGCCCGCCAGTAGGCCCGCGCCCGCTCGGCTTCGTTCTCATCCATTCCGGAAATCCCCTCTCCGTGTTCTCCCGCACCTTGTCTCGGGCAAGCGGATGCTTGTGGCAAGCCCCCGCGCGTCCTATCGGGGCGGCGATGTCCACAAAGCGCTTGACCATCCGCCGCCCCGACGACTGGCATGTCCATTTGCGCGACGGGGCAATGTTGAAAGCCGTGGCCGAATACACCGCGCGCCAGTTTGCCCGGGCGATCGTCATGCCAAACCTCTCGCCGCCGGTGACCGACACGGCGAGCGCTGCGGCCTATCACGAGCGGATCCTCGCCGCGCTGCCCGAGGACGCGGACTTCACGCCGCTGATGACCTGCTACCTCACCGATGCGACCGACCCCGACGAAGTCGCACGTGGATTCGAAGCAGGCGTGTTCACTGCAGCCAAGCTCTATCCCGCCAACGCGACGACCAATTCGGCGCATGGCGTCACCGCGATCGACAAGATCATGCCGGTGCTCGAACGCATGGCCGACATCGGCATGACGCTGTGCGTTCATGGCGAGGTGACCACGCCCGATATCGACGTGTTCGACCGCGAGGCGGTGTTCATCGAGCGTTCGATGGCGCCGCTGATGCGCGAATTGCCCGAGCTTCGGGTGGTGTTCGAGCACGTGACCACGTCCGAAGCGGTGCAGTTCGTAGAAAGAGCAGGCGAGAACGTCGCGGCGACGATCACCCCGCAACACCTGCATATCAACCGCAACGCCATGCTGGTCGGCGGGATTCGCCCGCACGCTTACTGCCTGCCCGTCGCCAAGCGCGAACAGCACCGGTTGGCGTTGCGGAAGGCGGCGACTTCGGGATCGGAGAAGTTCTTCCTCGGCACCGACACCGCACCCCACGCGCGGCACCTCAAGGAAGCGGCTTGCGGCTGTGCCGGCATCTTCAACGCGCCCTTTGCGCTCGAGAGCTATGTCGCGGTGTTCGACGCAGAGGGTGCGCTCGACAAGTTCGAGGCCTTCGCCAGCGAGAACGGCCCGCGCTTCTATCGCCTGCCGCTCAACGAAGGCACGGTGACGCTCGAACAGGCTCCGGTCGAGGTGCCGGCGGAGATTACGGCCGAGGGCGAAACGCTCGTCCCGTTCCACGCCGGCGAGACGCTCGGCTGGCGGCTCGCCTAGGCGACCGGAGCGACCGGCTTAGGCCGGCGGGCGTTGTGGAATACGTCCCACAGGAAAACCGCCGCCGCCGCCCAGATCATCACGAAGCAACCGAGTTGCGCCGGTTTCAGGTCCTCGCCGAACACCAGCAGGCCGAGCAGGAAGACGATGGTCGGCGAACTGAACTGCAGGAAGCCGATCACCGTGTAGGGTAGCCTCCGCGCAGCGAACGCGAACATGATCAGCGGGAACGCCGTCATCGGCCCGCCCATCACCACAGCGAAGGCGACCAGCGGACCCTGCGCCAGCGCCGAACCGGCGGCGCTCTGCGCATACCACCAGGTCAGCGCCAGGGAGAGCGGGGCGAGGATCAGCGCCTCGAGCGTCAGCCCGACGAGCGGCCCGGCCTTCACCTTCTTGCGCAGCAGGCCGTAGAGCCCGAAGGTCGTCGCCATGCTCAGGCTCAGCCAAAGCGTTGAGAGCGCCCCCGCGGCAAGGATCGCAACGCCGACGCTGGCTAGGCCGATCGCGCGCCACTGCCAGCGAGTCAGCTTCTCGCCGAGCACGACGAGACCGAGCAACATCATCGTCAGCGGCAGGATGTAATAACCGAGGCTCGCAGCGTAGACGTGCCCGGTCTGGATCGCCCAGACGTACAGGAACCAGTTGACCCCGATCAGCGTCGAACTGGCGAGCAAAGTCAGCATCGTCTTGCGGTCGCGCAGGGCGACCTGGATTTCGGGCCAGGCCCGGCGCCAGGCGATGATTGCGAGGCACAGCGGGATTGTGAACAGGATGCGCCAGGCGACGTATTCGACCGCCGGCACGGTGTGGACAAGCTGCAGGTAGAGCGGCATCGAGCCCCAGAACACGTGCGCGCCAATGGCGTTGGCCAGTCCGGCCCGGTCGTAATGCGTGCTTGCCCCGCTCATCGCAGCCGAACTACGCCCCGCTCCGGCGAGCGGCAAGCGCGGTGGCGAAAGTTATTCCGAAAGCAAATCAGCACCTTGTCGTTTCTTGCAGTTCGGTTGCACGACGTTCAGAAAACCAATCATATTTATGAACCACTGGCTCGAACAGCCTGAAGGAGTTGTGATATGAGTACCGTTATCCGCAATGCCGCACTGGCCCTCGCCGTTACCGGCCTGGCCCTCCCGGCAACCGCATCGGCCGCCGAATATGCCTGGCCTGGTGCCTCGCACAGCGCCTATCCGAACGATACCTGGGAGCACAATCGCGACCGTGGCAAGCACCGGGGCTGGTACAAGGACCGCGGCCATTCGCGCGACTACGATCGCTACCGTTCTTCGGGCTACCGCTCGTACGGCTACTACCAGCCCGCGCGCACCTATTACGCCGAACCCGTCTATCGCGACACTCGCGTGTGGCGCGGCAATGACGGCCGTTACTACTGTAGCCGCCGCGACGGCACGACCGGTCTGATCGTCGGTGCCGCCGCCGGCGCCCTGCTCGGCCGTTCGGTCGACAGCCGCGGCGACCGCACGCTCGGCACCATCCTTGGCGCTGCCGCGGGCGCTGTCATCGGCAAGGAAATCGACAAGGGCGGTTGCCGCTAGGTCGCTCACTAATACCGGCTACGCCTTCCCCTGTTGGGCGTAGCCGCAGCGCGGCCCTCGGGTCGCAACCTATGGGGGTCGCGCCAAGGCGTCCGTGCGGTGAACCGTGCGGGCGCCTTGATAGTTTGTGCGGGTGCCCGGGATATCCCAATTCGGGACGGCGCCGTCGCAGTAGGCGTTTCGGCAACGGTTAGGCTGTATGAGCCTGCAATTCGCGGACTCGGGTCCGCCAGTCGAGGATACCGCAATGCTTCGCCGTTCCGTGATCGTTCTTGCCCCGTTCGTACTGCTGGCCGCCTGCGGCAGCGAGGAAGAGGCGCCCAAGCCGGAAGACGATCCGGCAATGACTTCCGCGTTGCAGGACCGGATCATGGTCGATCCCGATCTCGTCGGCCAGAACCGCGCCAATGCCGCGGCCTTGCTGCCCGACGGCGATGGCTCGATCCCAGTGGAGGACAGTTCGCCCGAAGCGATTGCCGCCGCCCGCTCCGATGCGCTCACCTTGGTCGGTGGGCCGGGGCGGATGAAGAAGGCGCCGGACGCGCGGCAAGTCTCCGCATCGCTGCCGGCGGGCGCAACGCTCACTGCCGCAGCGCGCGCGGCCGCCTCGCCGGGCGGCGGCGAAAACTGCGCCGAAATCGCCACCTACACCGCAAGCTGGGCAGCGAAGATGCCGGAGGCCTTCCCGGTCTATCCGCGCGGCGCGGTGCAGGAAGCGGCCGGGAGCGATGCCGGCAATTGCCGCCTTCGGGTGGTCAACTTCCTCACCCCTGTTCCGCTCGGCGAAGTGGTCGATTTCTACTTCACCCGCGCGAGCAGTGCCGGTTTCACTGTCGACCGCGCGCTGATCGATGGTGAAGACACGATCGGCGGCAGCAAGGGCGGCAGCAGTTTCGTGGTCTATGCCCGTGCGCAAAGCAACGGCCTGACCTCGGTCGACCTCGTCACCAACGGCGGCTGAAGAGCAGGCTCAGGCGTCCCTGAAGCCGACGCCGAGGCTGGAGCGCGGTTGTTCCATCTCGGTGCTGGTGACCGGGTAGGCGCAGTAGTCGGCGGCATAGAACGCGGCCGGGCGGTGGTTGCCCGACAGGCCGACCCCGCCGAACGGCGCGGACGAGCTGGCCCCGTTGGTCGGGCGGTTCCAGTTGACGATCCCGGCGCGGATATTGGCCCAGAAGCGATTGTACTCCTGCGGATTGCCGCCGATCAGCGAGGCCGAGAGTCCGAAGCGCGTGTTGTTCGCCTCGGCAATCGCCTCGTCGAAATCGTCGACCCTGATGACCTGCAGCAGCGGACCGAACAGTTCGACGTCGGGACGCTCGGCCATGTCGGTGGTGTCGATGATGCCCGGGGTGACGAAGGGCAGCCCCTTGCGCGGGCGTCGCATGTGGGTGATCGGCTTGCCGCCGTTGGACAGAAGGTAGAGGAAAGCCTCGGTCAACTGGTCGGCGGCATTGCTGTCGATCACCGGACCCATGAACGGGGCCGGCTCGTCGAACGGGGCGCCAATGATGATGCGGTCAGTCGTCGATTTCAGGTCGGCCATGACCTCGTCGAACATGCTCGCCTTGACGATCAGCCGCCGCGCGGCGGTGCAGCGCTGGCCGGCGGTGGTGAAGGCCGACTGCACGATCAGGTTGGTCGCATCGTGAATCTTGGGCGTGTCCCACAGCACGATCGGGTTATTACCGCCCATTTCCAGCGCGACGATCTTGCCCGGGTTTGTCGCTAGCTTGCGGTTGATGGCGATGCCTGCCTGAGCGCTGCCGGTGAACAGTACCCCGTCGACGCCCGGGTGTGCGACAAGCGCTTTGCCTTCCTCCGGCCCGCCATGGAGCACCTGGACGATCGCCGCGCTGATCCCGGCGCGGTTGAACAGCTTCATCAGGAATTCGCCGGTCGCCGGGGTCTTCTCGCTCGGCTTCAAGATCACGGCGTTGCCGGCGATCAGCGCCGGCAGGACGTGCCCGTTAGGCAGGTGGGCGGGAAAATTGTAGGGTCCGAGCACTGCCATTATGCCGTGGGGCTTGTGGCGCACGGCGGCGCTGCCTTGCAGAGCGCTGTCGAGCTTCCGCTGGCCGGTACGCTCGGCATAGGCGCGGATCGAGATTTCGACCTTGGCGATGACCGCCTCGACCTCGGTGCGGGCTTCCCACATCGGTTTGCCGGTCTCGCGCGCGATCAACTGGGCGAAGGCGTCCTGTTCGTTGAGCACTTCGTTGGAGAAGCGGCGCACCAGTTCGATCCGCTTGGCGAGCGGCTGCGCGGCCCAGGCGGGCCAGGCGCGCCGGGCCCTGTCGACGGTTTCGTCGACGTTGCCCGCCTTGCCGCGCCAAAGCTCCTCGCCGGTCGCCGGCTCGGTGGATATGATAAGGTTTTCGCCCAAGACTGATGACAGGTTTACAGCGTTTGTATCGGATACCGCGAGGGCTGATAGCCGCTCCGCATTAAGCAAGCCAGTGCGGGGAAGGTTTGGAAGTAACTAATTGCTATGCCCGGCCGGGGCTGGCGGTTCGCCCATAGCGTCCCCCATCCGGCGCAGAGCGGTAACCTTGTCGTGGAGCGGCTGCCAGTCGTCGCGCTCGGCGATGGCGGCCCAGTTCGCCTCGACTTCATCGATCAGTATCGTCTGTGGGGCGGCGTCGCTCCAGTAGGGATGTTCGTCCACAATTGGCTCAAACGGCGCGAGAGCGTCAGCCAGCTCGCCTTCTGTGCCGCGCCCGCCGCGATGGGCGAAGAAGAAGGCGTCCGGTCCGAGCCGGCCCTCGCGCATCGCCCGTTCGGCGGCTTCTATCAACCGGATCGCGTCGTCACGGTCGCCGCCGGTCAAGCCGAGGCGCCAGCAGAACCGCCGCGCCATCGCCGCGGTATAGCATTCGCCGAAACGGTTGTAGGCGGCGAGCAGCGGCTCGGGCTCGCTGATCCGCCGCAACGCGATCGCAAGTTGGGCGAGGTTCCAGTGGATCGCTTCGGGCTGGCGGCCGAACGCGTAGAGCCCGCCGTGGTCGAAATAGGCGGCGGTAAAAGCCGGGTCCCACAGTGGCAGCCAGCGCCACGGGCCGTAGTCGAAGCTCTCGCCGGTAATGTTCATGTTGTCCGAATTAAGCACGCCGTGAACGAACCCGGCGACCATGTAGCTAGCGGCAAGGTCGCCGAGCCGCTCGGCTGCCTGGTGCATCAATTGTGCTGCCGGTTCGTCGCGCCCGGGAGCGTCCTCCGGCGGCGGCGAACCGGGATAGTTGGCGAGGCAATAGTCGACCAGCGCACGCATGTGCTCGTCTTCCTCGAGCACGGCGAGGCGCTGGAAGGTGCCAATGCGGATGTGCGAATGGCTCAGCCGAACGAGCACCGCCGAGCGGGTCGGCGAGGGTTCGTCCCCACGCTCCAGCTCTTCCCCGGTCTCGATCACCGAAAAGGTCTTCGAGGTATAGGTGCCCAGCGCCTCGAGCATTTCGGTGGCGAGGATCTCGCGCACGGCACCCTTGAGCGTCAGCCGACCGTCGGCGGTGCGGCTGAAAGGGGTGAGCCCACTGCCCTTGGTTCCGAGATCGAGCAGGCGACCGTTCGCATCGCGCATCTGCGCAAACGTAAAGCCACGCCCGTCGCCGATCTCGGGGTTGTACACGCGGAACTGGTGGCCGTGATAGCGCTGAGCCAGCGGCTGCGGAAGGTTGTCGGGCAGGGGCTCGAACCTGCCGAAGTGCGCGATCCACTGCTCGTCCGACAGCTCGCCGAGCCCAATCGCACGGTCCCAGCGGCGGTTGCGGAAGCGCAGCTCGTGCATCGGAAAATCGGCTGCCCGCACCGGAACGGCGAGCCAATCGGCCAGCTCGAGGATTTGCGGATCGGGGCTGTAGGGGGCGGGTTGCGGTTCGGCACGCATCTGGCATTAGTGGCCGCCGGAACGGGGCAGCGCAAGGCGGCTCCTGAGCAGGGATCTACCGCGGCATGGCCCAACCCGTTTGGCAGGACGACGAGTGGGAATCCGCCGACGGTCTCAAGCTGCACTATCGCGATTACCCGGGCGGGGAAGGCAAGCCGCCGCTGCTCTGCCTGCACGGCCTGACTCGGAATGCGCGTGATTTCGCCCCGCTGGCCGAACGCTTTGCCGGGGAGTGGCGGATGATCGTGCCCGAAATGCGCGGGCGGGGCGACAGCGAGTACGGGCGCGACGGATCAAGCTACAACCTGCCGACCTACGTCGATGACGTCGTGCGCCTGCTGCAGCAACTGGACGTGGGGTCGGTGGCGGTGGTCGGCACCTCGATGGGCGGGTTGATGGCGATGTTCATCGCGCAGGCCAAGGCCTGGCCGCTCGCCGGGGTCGCGCTCAACGACATCGGGCCCGACCTTGAACCTGAAGGCGTCGCCCGCATTCGCGAATACGTCGGGCAGGGCGGCAGCTACGAAACCTGGATGCACGCCGCGCGCGCGCTGCGTGAAAGCAACGGGTCGGCGCACCCCACCTTCGGCCTGTCCGAATGGATCGCCTTCGCCAAACAGCTGATGTGCATAAGCGGCAACGGCCGTATTACCTTCGACTACGACATGCGCGTCGCCGAATCGCTTCAGAACAACGATGCAGGCATCGGCCTGGATCTGTGGCCTGCCTATCGCTCGCTTGCCGGGATGCCCCTGCTCGTCCTGCGCGGTGAATTGTCGGACCTGATTTCGCAAGCGACGGTCGAAGCGATGCAAGGTGAGGTGCTGGGGGCAAAGGCCGTCACGGTGCCCGGCGTCGGCCACCCCCCGCTGCTCGGCGAACCGGCGGCGCAGGAGGCGATTGCCGCGTGGCTGGCGGACATCGCATGAGCGCCGCGGGAGCGAAGCCGCGCATACTGCACCTGCATTCGACGTTCGATGCGGGCGGCAAGGAAGTGCGCTGCGTGCGGCTGATCAATGCGCTCTCCCGCGAGGCCGAGCACGCCATCGTTTCCAGCGATTACGAAAAGCGCGGCGCGGCAAAGCTGCTCGACCGGAAGGCCAACGTCAGCTGGCCGCCGTTTCCTTCGCTCAACGGCAAGCCCTGGCCGCGGCGACTGGCAAAGCTGGCGGCGGCGATGCAGAACTATGACCTGATCTGCACCTACAATTGGGGGGCGATGGACGCGGTGCTGGCGCACACCCTGTTCGCCGACGCCTTCAATTTGCCGCCGCTGATCCACCACGAGGATGGCTTCAACGAGGACGAGGCGGACGGGCTCAAGGCTTCGCGCAACTTCTACCGCCGCATCGCGCTCGGCCGCACTTCGGCGCTGGTCGTGCCCTCGCGCACGCTGGAGACGGTCGCGCTGCGCGCCTGGCACCAGCCGCGCAGCCGGGTGCGGCGCATTCCCAACGGCATCGCGACGATGGACTATGCCGGCAAGCCGAAGCGCGACCTGCTGCCGGGTCTCGTCAAGCGCAAGGGCGAGCTGTGGGCCGGGACGCTCGCTGGGCTCCGCAAGGTCAAGAACCTGCCGGCCATGGTCCGCGCCTTCGCCGGACTGCCCGAGGAATGGCAACTCGTCATCGCCGGGGAAGGGCCGGAGCGCGGTGCGATCGAGGAAGAGGCTCGCCGCCTCGGGATCGAGGACCGGGTGCACCTGCCCGGCTTCACCGACGCCGCATCGCTGGCGCCGCTGTTCGATATTTTCGTGCTCTCCTCGCAGTCCGAGCAGTTCCCGATCTCGGTGCTCGAGGCGATGGCGGCCGGGGTGCCGGTGGCGGCGCCCGCGGTCGGCGACGTTTCGGGCATGGTCGCCAAGGAGAACCTGCCGTTCATCGTGGCACCGGAAGACGAGGCGGCGCTTGGTGCGGCCATGGTAGCGCTGGCGGCCGATCCGGTGTTGCGAACCAAGGTCGGCATGGCCAACCGCGCCAAGGCACGCGAGGAGTATGAGGAGGCAAAGATGGTCGAGCGCTACAAGGCGCTCTACTGGTCGGTCATGGAACAGCGCGCCGGCTGATCAAGCGCTTCACCGGCGGTTCACCTGCCGGGGGACAGTGCCGGGGGACACTGGCCGATAGGCAATTGCGATTTCGCGCCCATGGCCTTAACGGGGCGCGCAGAGAGAAAACAGCAACGGACCCCGCGTGGCCCTCACACCGACATTGCCGCAGACCGAAGACGAAAAACGCGCCGCCCGCGAAATCGCGCAGCAGGACATGCTCCTGCGCGAGGTCGACGAGGCCGTGCGGCAGGACGAAGCGGCCCAGTTCGCCAGGAAGTACGGCAAGATCATTGCCGGCATCATCGTTGCCGGGCTGCTCGCCTTTGGCGGTTACCTCCTGTGGGAGGAGAACAGCGAGAAGACGCTCGAGCAGGGTTCGGAGAGCTTCGTCTCCGCGCTGGACCAGCTCGATGCCGGCAATCTCGACAAGGCCGACCGCCAGCTCGAGGAACTCTCCAAGGACGGTTCGCCCGGCGCTCAGGCGGCCGCGAACCTGCTGCGCGCCGCGATCGCCGCCGACAAGCATGACACGGACAAGGCCGCGCAAATGTTCTTCGCCCTGGCCGACGATACCAGCGCGCCGCAGGCCTACCGCGACCTCGCCGCGATCCGTGGCGTTTCGACCAATTA
Source organism: Croceibacterium salegens (assembly GCF_009827435.1). Lineage (GTDB taxonomy): Bacteria > Pseudomonadota > Alphaproteobacteria > Sphingomonadales > Sphingomonadaceae > Croceibacterium_B > Croceibacterium_B salegens. The sequence continues at coordinate 101,628 of NZ_WTYM01000023.1, forward strand.
CGACAAGATGAAGCCGCAGCAGGTCATCGACCGGCTCAAGCCGCTCGCCGTGCCCGGCAACGCCTTCTTCCCGAGTGCCGCCGAACTGGTCGCCATGGCCTATGTCCAACAGGACAAGAAGGACCTCGCCGGTCCGCTATTCGCGGCCATCGCCAAGGACGACAATGCTCCGCAGTCGCTGCGCTCGCGCGCGCGGCAGATGTCCGGCCTGCTCGGCTTCGATGCCGTCGAGGACGCCGAAGCAACCGTTTCCGAAGATGCACAGCCGAGCACCGCGGCCGAAACCGCGCAGTGATGGAAAGATCTATGAACGCCAAGACCTTCTCGACCGTACTGCGCAACACCGTCGCCGCGCTGGCGCTCGCGGGCATGCTGAGCGGCTGCGCCGTGTTCGGCGGCAAGGACAAGGCGAAGACGCCGACCGTCGGCAATCGCCAGCCGATCCTCTCGCGCATCGCCACCACGGTTACCCCAGACCCATCGCTCGCGGGCGTGTCGGTCGTGGTTCCGCCTCCGCAGGTGAACACGGACTTTGCCCAGGCCGCCGGTTCGGCGACCAAGGCGACCGGCAACCTTGCGCTCTCGGCCACCCCGACGCAGGTCTGGTCCACCTCGATTGCCGGCACCAGCAAGCGTGAGCGCCTCGCCGCGGCCCCTGTCATCGGCGGCGGCATGCTCTACGTGGTCGACACGAACGGCGCAGTGCAGGCGTTCGACGCCGCCACCGGGAGCAAGCGGTGGACCTACCAGACCGACCTCGAAAAGGACCTGCGTCCGTCATCGTTCGGCGGGGGCGTGAGCTATGCCGACGGCAAGGTCTACGCCACCAGCGGCGCGGGCGACGTGGTCAAGCTCGATGCCACGACCGGCGCCGAGGAATGGCGCACGCGCCCGGCCGGGCCGCTGCGCGGATCGCCGACCGTCGCCTTCAACGCGGTCTATGCGATGACGCAGGACAACCAGATCTTCTCGCTGGCGATCGATGACGGCCGCATCCTGTGGCAGGACGCCGCCGCTTCGGGCGAATCCGGCGTGTTCGGCGTCGCCGCCCCGGCCGCCGGGCAGGGCACGGTGATCGCCGGGTACAGCACCGGCGAGATCGTCGCCTACCGCTACGAAAACGGCCGCACGCTGTGGTCCGACGCGCTGGCGCGGACCTCGATCTCGACCTCGGTCAGCACGCTCACCGACGTCGATGCCGACCCGATCATCGACAACGGCCGCGTCTACGCGCTCGGCCAGGGCGGGCGCATGGCGGCCTACGAACTGGTCACCGGCCAGCGCATCTGGGAGCTTTCGCTGGCGGGTATCTCGACCCCGGTCGTGGCCGGCGAGTGGATTTTCACCCTGACCGACGATGCGCGCCTGCTGGCGATCGCCCGTTCGAGCGGCAAGGCCCGCTGGATCACCCAGCTGATGCGCTACAAGAACGAGGAAAAGCGCACCAATCCGGTGTTCTGGACCGGTCCGGTGCTGGCCGGCAACCGCCTGTGGATCGGCAACACCCGCGGCGAGCTCAAGTCGGTCGACGTGATGACCGGCGAAGTGTCCGACTTTGCCGAGTTCAACAGCGGCATTACCCTGCCGCCGATCGTGGCCAACCAGACGCTCTACATCCTAGAAGATAACGGCAAGATCACCGCCTACCGCTGACCTTCGCGTCTTACCCGGCCCTTAACCCTTTTGCGGTAGGGCCGGGCGCGATGAACGCGCAATCCCATCAGGCGGCCCAGGACCGGGCAGGCCCGCCCGCGAGCGACGTTTCGGCGTGGGTCGGGGTGAGCGGGTTGTTGGCGCTCGCCGGGTATATCCTGCTTGCGCGCCACTGGCCGGATATTGCAGAGGCCTTCGACCTGCCGGGCCCGCGCGCGCGCCTTTCCGGGCCGTACAGCGCCTTCCTGGCGATGGTCCTGACCGGGCTGGTCATGGCCGCCTGGTCGATCTTCGTCGACAAGGTCCACCACAATCCCAGCACCGGCATCGACTGGGCCAACCCGCGTCCCCTCAGGCAGGCCCTCGACACCGCGGCGACCAAGATCGCCGGATTGTGGGCGACATGGGCGCTGATCGGTTTCGCCTATTGCCTGGGCCGCTTCTACTGGGACGGGCAGTTTCTCTTCGCGATGGAAGTGATCGGCGCAGCGGCGCTACCGATGTTCGTGCTGTCGATCCCTTATGTGCTGTGGCTCGACCGCGTGCTGGTCAACCCGCGCGACGGTGCCTGGCATTTCGGCGCGCTGCTGATCGGGCGCGAAGCGTGGGATATCGAGCGGGTCAAGAAGCACTGGCGCGCCTGGACCATCAAGGGCTTCTTCAGCGCCTTCATGATTTCGATCCTGCCGCCGGGTTTCGCTCAGGTGGTCGATGCCGATTTCTCGCAGGTGCTGCACAACCCGGTCTATGCGGGCAACGCGCTGCTCAGCCTGATGTTCGTGGTCGATGTGCAGATCGGCACCGTCGGATACCTGCTGACGATGCGCCCGCTCGACGCGCACATCCGCAGCGGCAACCCGCTGCTCGCCGGCTGGGTAGCCGCGCTGCTGTGTTACCCACCGTTCGTCTACGGCTTCATGGGCGACGGTGGGCTGCTGCAGTACGAATACAACACCGCCGATTGGTCCTACTGGTTCGACGGGCATCCGGCGGTGCTCTGGGCCTGGGCCGCGCTGCTGGTGTTCCTGACCGCGGTCTACGCCTGGGCGACGGTCGCCTTCGGCATCCGCTTCTCCAACCTCACCTATCGCGGGGTGCTGACCAACGGTCCGTATCGCTTCACGCGCCATCCGGCCTATCTCAGCAAGAACATGTTCTGGTGGCTGTCGACGATGCCGATGATGGTCACCAGCCATTCGTGGGTCGACGTGATCCGCAACACCGTGTTCATGGCCTGCGTCAGCGGGGTCTACTACTGGCGGGCGCGGACCGAGGAAGCGCACCTTCTGGCAGAAGACGCCAAGTACCGCGAATACCATGCGTGGATGCAAGCGCATGGCCTTGTGACCGCACCGCTCGCGCGCTTGCTCGGTCGTGCCGCAGTACGCCGCCAGCCGCAGGTGCAGCCGGCGGAATAGTCAGAAGGGGTCGGAGTCGCCCGTTTCGCGGATTGAGATGTCGCGATCGTGGAAGCCCAGCGCCTCACGCTCTTCCTGCCAGCGGCGCATGTGCCGGGTGGCGAAATGGGCTTCGAGCGCAGCGCGGTCGTCCCATTCCTCGTAGACCCGGAACAGGCCCGCTTCGGTCACGTCCTCGGCGTAGGAATAGGTCCGGCACCCCGGTTCGAGCAGCGATGCGGTAATGACTTCGAGCATCGGCTCGCGCGCCTCGGCGATGCGGTCGGTCGGCAGGCGGAAATGACCGCTGACGACGATCACGCTCAGAAGCTCTCTTCGTAGACGCGGGTGATGTCGCCGCCCCACGCGCCGTTGTACTTGTCGAGCAGGCGCTGCGCCGGAACCACGCCGGAATCGACGATTTCCTCGAGCGGTTCGAGGAAGCCGGACTCGTTGTCGCCGCTGGCGTTGAGCTTCACTCTGCGCGACAGGCCGCCGCGGGCGATCGGCAATACTTCGCGGGCCAGCGAGAGCAGCGTCTTGCCGCCGGGGATCGGTGCGTCGAGCGCCAGCTTGGGCACCGCGTTGCGCAGCGCCTCGCGCTCTTCCATCGTCCAGTCCTTGACCAGGTCCCAGGCGGCGTCGAGCGCGGCGCGGTCGTAGAGCAGGCCGACCCACAGCGCGGGCAGGGCGCAGATCCTGTTCCACGGACCGCCGTCGGCGCCGCGCATCTCGAGGAACGACTTGAGGCGCACTTCGGGGAAGGCGGTCGAAAGGTGGTCGGTCCAGTCGCTGGTCGTCGGCAGTTCGCCGGGCAGTGCCGGGAGTTCGCCCTTGAGGAAATCGCGGAAGCTCTGACCGGCGGCGTCGATGTATTTCCCGTCGCGGAAGACGAAGTACATCGGCACGTCGAGCATGTAGTCGACGTAGCGTTCGTACCCGAAGCCGTCCTCGAACACGAAGGGCAGCATGCCGGTGCGGTGCGGGTCGGTGTCCGACCAGATGTGGCTGCGGTAGCTGAGGAAGCCGTTGGGCTTGCCTTCGGTGAACGGCGAGTTGGCGAACAGCGCGGTGGCCAGCGGCTGGAGGGCGAGGGATGTGCGGAACTTCGCCGCCATGTCCTCTTCGCTCGAATAGTCGAGGTTGGTCTGGATGGTGCAGGTGCGCAGCATCATGTCGAGGCCGAGATTTCCGACCCGCGGCATGTGCCGCAGCATGATGTCGTAGCGGCCCTTGGGCATGATCGGCAGATCGGCGCGGGTCTTGTCGGGCCACATGCCCAGGCCGAGGAAGCCGACCCCGAGCGCATCGCCGACGGCTTTGCACTGGTGGAGGTGGCGGCCGGTTTCGGCGCAGGTCTGGTGCAGGTTCTCGACTGCGGCACCCGACAGTTCGAGCTGCCCGGCGGGTTCGAGGCTGATCGTGCCGTCGGCACCGCCCATGGCGATGACCTTTCCGCCTTCCTCGATCGGCTCCCAGCCGAACTGCCGCATTTCCAGCAGGATGTCGTGGATACCTCCGGGCTCGTCATAGCTCGGGGCGGTATGGTCGGAGAGCTTGTAGACGAGCTTTTCGTGCTCGGTGCCGATACGCCAGCGCTCGCGCGGCTTCTCGCCGTCCTGCATCGGGGCCACGAGCTGGTCGCGGCTTTCGATCCGCGGCTCCTCCCCCTCTGACGCCTTGCGCGTGCTCATCGCGGCGCGTTTAGCGGATCGGTTGCGATCCGCCACCTGCAATTTTCATGGGTAGCGACAAGCCGGACTTATGGTGCGGGAATCACGCCCAATCGCCCGTCGCGCCCATCCACAGCGCCACGGCAGAAAGGGCCGCGGTTTCGCCCCGCAGGATGCGCGGACCGAGCGAGACGGGGACCGCCGCAGGGTGGGCACGGATCGCGGCTCGCTCGGCGTCGTCGAAGCCGCCTTCGGGGCCGATCAGGATGGCCGCCGGTCCGGCGTGGGCCGCAAAGGCCTGCGGTGCCGGCTTGCCGCCCATCTCGTCGGCGAAGAACAGCGCGCGCTCCTTTGGCCAGTCGCGAAGCAGGGCTTCCAGCGAGACCGGCTCGTGGAGTTCGGGCAGCGCGGTGCGGGCGCACTGTTCCGCCGCTTCGATGACATGGGCGCGGGCGCGGTCGAGGTTGAGCTTGTCGGCCACGCAGCGGCGGGTGACCATCGGGCGGATGACCCGCACGCCCAGCTCGGTCGCCTTTTCGAGCACGAGGTCGAAGCGGTCTTTCTTGAGCAGGGCGGGGCAGAGCCACAGGTCGGGCACGTCTTCGCGGGGCCGCAGTTGCTCGACCGGTTCGAGCACCACCTCGCGCTTGCCCGCCGAGAGCACCCGCGCGGCCCATTCGCCGGTGGTGTCGTCGCACAGCACGACGGAATCGCCTTCGTCCACCCGCATTACCTTGGCGAGGTAGTGCGCCTGGTTCCCCTCGACCGCTATCGCCGCACCCGGCACCAGGGGACCGGTCACGAACAGGCGAGGGGCGCTTCGTGGCGGCCAGGCGGGGGTAGCGGGCATCAGGCGGCCTTCCTCACGTTCTTCAGCGCCTCGCGCTTGCTGAGGCCGCTCAGCCGGTCGGCGTTGGCGGCGACGTAACGCTCGACTTCGGCCGGGTCGGTCCAGGCATATTGCCGCAGCGCCCAGCCGATCGCCTTGCGCAGGAAGAACTCCTTCGAGTCCAGCGACGGCTCGATGCAGGCGTAGAGCAGGTCGAGGTCGGTGTGTTCCTTGGCCTTGAGCTGGCAAAGGATCGAACTGCGCCGTTTCCACATGTTCCGATCGCTGCTCCAGCTGCGCATCGAGCGCTTCATTCGCACGCCTTCGTTCACGATCAGCGTCCAGAATCGCCCGCCTGCAATGGCATCGACGTAGTCCCACCACGCCCCGGTGACGATCATTTCCTCGTACATCGGCAGGGCGTCGAGACGCTGGAAATGGTGCGCCGCCTTCACGCCGGTCAGCTCGATCGCCGCGTAACGCTCCTCGCGAAACTGCGCCCCGCGCCACAGCGCCAGCACGTCCGCCTGCCAGTCCTCGCTACGCGCCCAGCCGAGGCCCCGGAAGAGCTCCTTGCAGGCCTGCCGCAGGGGCACAGCCGAGACGCCGAGGTAGGGCATTTCCGACTTCATATAGGCCTGCATTCCCGGCGCGCGCGCCGGGTCGGCGGCCGCCTTCAGCGCGGTCAGCACGGCCTTCGCGAGCGCGGTCATGCCGGGAAGTCCTTCATAGGCATCGACTAACCGTTTCGCCCCCGGTGCGAAAGGGCTAGGGCCGGGACGATGACCGCCGAGACGATCACGCCAGACAGCGAACACCGAGGCCTCGTAGCGCGGCTGCCGCAGCCTCTGCGCGACTTTCCGCTGCTGGCGCGGTTCGACCGGCCGATCGGCTGGTGGCTGCTGTTCTGGCCCTGCGCCTGGGGTGTGTGGCTCGCCGGAGCCGGATGGCAATTCGCGCTGGTCGCATGGCTGCTGCTCGGCAGCATCACGATGCGTGGAGCGGGGTGCGTCTACAACGACATCGTCGATGCCGATCTCGATCGGCAGGTGGCGCGTACTGCCGTGCGGCCCGTAGCAAGCGGGCGGGTGAGCCTGAAGGCGGCGTGGGGCTGGCTGCTGGTGCTTTGCGCGGTCGGATTGGTCGTGCTTTTGCAGCTCAGATGGCAGGCACAATTGGTTGCACTGGCCAGCCTTGCGCTGGTCGCGGCTTATCCCTTCATGAAGCGGATCACCTGGTGGCCGCAGGCCTGGCTCGGGCTGGTCTTCACCTGGGGCGCGCCGGTCGGCTGGACGGCGCTGCGCGGCGATCACATCGAGGCCATGCTGGCGCTCTACGCCGGGGCATTCTTCTGGTGCATGGGCTACGACACGATCTACGCCTGCCAGGACCGCGAGGACGATGCGCTGGTCGGCATCAGGTCGAGCGCACTGCGGCTGGGCGAAAGCGTGCGCGCCGGGGTCATCGCCTTCTACTGCCTCGCGCTGTCGATGTGGGGTCTTTCGTTCTGGCTGTTGCGCTTCGACTGGATCGGGCTGCTGGCCCTCCTCCCAGCGGGGGTGCACCTGTTGTGGCAAGGCCTGACGCTCGAGCCCGACAGCGCCGACAACGCACTTGCCCGGTTCCGTTCGAACCGGTTTGCCGGGGCGCTGGTGGCGGCAGCGTGCTTCGTTGTCGGCAACGCATGACACCCGCGCCTCGTCATTGCGACGAGCGAAGCGACGAAGCAATCCAGAGCGGTTGTGCGCTACGCCCTGGATTGGTTGGCGCGCGGCGCCTGCTTCGCAACCGCTGCGCTCGCAATGACGAAATGAGGTAGGTCCATGTGCAACCTCTACCGCATGACCAAGACGGTCGACGAGATCGCCAAGCTCTTCGACGCCGACGTCACCGCCGGCAGCAATGCCGGGGGTGAGGTCTATCCCGGCTATCCGGGCGTCGTGGTGGCGGAGGGCAAGGTGCAGACGATGCACTGGGGCTTCCCCCTCGCCATGCGCGGCAAGAGCGGGCAGATGCTCAAGCCCAAGCCGATCAACAACGCGCGCACCGACAAGCTCTCGGGCAACTTCTGGAAGCCCAGCTTCGTCAATCGCCGCTGCCTGATCCCTGTCGAGGCCTTTGCCGAGGCCGAGGGGGCCAAGGGCGCCAAGACCCGCACCTGGGTTACCATGCCCGGAGAGGACCTGTTCACCGCCGCCGGGATCTGGCGCTGGAGCGAGGAGTGGGGCGAGGTCTATTCGATGGTGATGACCGAAGCTTCCCCGGCGATGCAGGGCCTGCACGATCGCATGCCGGTCATCGTCGCGCCGCCGGACAGGGCCACATGGACTGCCGGATCTGCGGAAGATGCCTTCGCCCTATGCCGCCCGTGGCAAGGCGCGCTCACGCTCGACCGGACCGACCGGCCCTGGGCGGGGAGGCATTAGGGTTCAGGCCGCCTCTCCGGCGAGGAACTCCACGTGGCGCTGCTCGATCTTCGGCCAGAGCGAGGCCGCGCGCGGCTCGTCGATCCCGAAAGTCTCGCGCAGGACCGTGACGAACTCGTCGGCATCGGCCAGCTCGCGGCTGCTCGAACCGCCGGGGCCGACCTCGCTCAGCACCTTGCCGCGCAGCGCCACCCGGCTCTCGCCGACGCGCCGCTGGGCGACGAAGGTCTGGACGAAGTTGGAATCGGGCGAGGTCGACTGCCACAGGCACTTTCCCGCCAGCAGCGTCTCGTCAGCCGGACCGGCAAGGAAATCATAGGAGAAGCCTTCGGGCCGTTCGTACTCGGTATAGCGCCAGATCCCTTCGCCGGGCTGGGACAGTTCCACCGCGAACGGCAGGTGTGCATGCCGCGCTACCGCGAGCGGGAGCGGCTCGCTGAGCGAACTGCCGAAGCCGACGTCGGCCAGCCATTGCGCACCGTCCACCTCGACCAGCAGGGCCAGGTGCGTATGGGCGCGCTCTTCGCCGCCGACATGCTGCATCACCCCGCAGGACAACCGCGTCACAGGAAATCCGATCTGTTGCAGCGCCCAACCGAACAGCCCGTTCATCTCGTAGCACCAGCCTCCGCGGCGGCGGCGCACCAGCTTGTCGAGAATCGCCTGGATCTCCATCGAGGGAACGAGACCGAGCTGCACGTCGAGCGCCTCGAACGGAATCGCGCGCACGTGCGCCCGGTGCAACGCCTGCAGCGTTGCGAGGTCGGCGGCAACCGGGCCGTCATGCCCGATCCGCGCAAGGTATTCGGCAAGCTCAGGCATAACTGACCACTTCGAATTCGATCCCGTCCCAGTCGAAGAAATAGAACCGCCGCCCGGGTTCGTAGTCGCCGTGGCCGAACGGTTCCAGCCCGGCTTCGATAACGACGCCTTCCGCGGCGTCGAGATCGTCGACCTGGAAGCCGACATGATTTAGCGGGGCGCCCTTCTCAAAGCGATCATGAGGTTGGCGATCGGTGTAAAGCGCAAGGTAGGCGTGGTCGGTGCCGACGTGGATCGTCTCCCCGCCGTCCATCGCCGCGCCGCGCCAGCGTTGGTGCCATCCGAGCAGTTTCTGGAAGAGTTCGGACGAGCGCTCGATGTCACTCACCGTCAGATTTGCATGTTCTATCGTGCCTTTGGGCATATCGGGACCTTTCGTTCATCTGAGGTCTAACTTTGTGCCCAATGCTTAAGCCCTTGGCGGGACGGGTCGAATCATCAGGCTTGACCGCTTATGCAACCTCAAGATAACTTGAGGTCAAGAAAGTAATCGGGGACGGAGGAGTCAGGGTCGTGAATGCCATGGGCTCGATATCCAAGGACGATGTGATCAGCATCGGGCAGCTTTCCGCCCGCACGGGCGTCGCGGTTTCCGCCATTCGTTTCTATGAGGAAAAGGGCCTGCTGCAGCCGATCCGCACCAGCGGCAATCAGCGGCGATTCCTCCGCTCGGACATTCGCCGGGTCAGTTTCGTGCTCATTGCCCAGCGCCTTGGCCTGTCGCTTCACGAGATCGAGGAGCAGCTCTCGCTCCTGCCGCAGGGTCGCACTCCGAACCCGCGAGACTGGCGGCAGATCAGCCAGCAGATGCGTCGCTCGATCGACAAGAAGATCGAACTGCTCAGCCTCACCCGCGCCAAGCTCGACGAATGCATCGGCTGCGGCTGCCTGAGCCTGGCCAAGTGCCAGCTTTACAACAAGGCCGACAAGATGGGCGCCAGCGGCGCCACCGGCCCGCGGCTGGTGCTTGACTGATTCGCGGCCGACTGGCCGGTGAAGTTTACACCGGCCTGACAGGTCTGACAGTGTCCTGGGGTAAAACTCAGAGTCTCGCGTTAAGGCCCGGTGGGCACTGAACGGATCGGCTGTTTCGGAGTGGAGCGTCATCCGAAAGCATAGGCCACATCCGGTCGCCTGTAGGAAAGCGATTTTTCGCCGAGCGAACGCGATGGTTGTCACCGGCGAGCGTCAGGCCCAAAAGCCCGCGGATGAGCAAGCTCAAGAAGAAGGACTACGAGCGTGCGCTGAAGGGCATGCAGCGCGAGCTGGTCGACCTTGCGCGCTGGGTTGGTGAGACCGGCACCCGCATCGTCGTGCTGTTCGAAGGGCGTGACAGCGCGGGCAAGGGTGGGGCGATCAATGCCTTGCGCGAACATCTCAATCCTCGTCAGGTCCGCGTTGTGGCGCTGGCCAAGCCGACCGAGCACGAGAAGAGCCAGTGGTACTTCCAGCGCTATGTCGCTCACTTGCCGTGCGCCGGCGAAATCGTGCTGTTCGATCGCAGCTGGTACAATCGCGCCGGGGTCGAAAAGGTCATGGGCTTCGCCACCGCGGATCAGGTCGAGGCTTTCCTCGCTGCCGCGCCGGAGTTCGAGAAGCTGCTCACCGACGATGGCCTCACTCTCGTTAAGTACTGGCTTACCTGTGACCAGGAGAAGCAGGAAGAACGGTTCGCCGAACGCCACCAGGATCCGCTCAAGGGCTGGAAACTCTCGCCGATGGATACCGCGGCACGCGAGAATTACGACGAGTACACCGAAGCGCGCGAGGCGATGTTGCGCGCCACGCACACCCACTATGCGCCGTGGACCCTGGTCGATTTCAACGACCAGAGGCGCGGCCGCCTGACGCTGATCCGCGATTTCATCGACCGGATTCCCGACGGTCACGTTCCGCCCGAAGAAGTCCCGCTCCCGCCGCTCGATGGCCCTCCGTCCAAGGAGCGCTTCGGCCTGATCGAACCGCTCCCCGGCTACCGGCCATGATCGCGCTCGAACAGCTCGACACCGCGCAGGTCCCCGGCGGCGAGGAACTGCGGCTGATGCGTCGCGGAGCCGACTTCATGATCGTGCTCGACCGCAACGAGCTGATGAACAGCCGCATGAGCGGATCGGAAGAGGCGCTGGCGACGATGACCGCCGATCGGTTGGCGGGTCGCAAGGGCCAGCACTGGCTGGTCGGCGGTTACGGCATGGGCTTCACCCTGCGCGCCGCGCTCGCCGTGCTCGGGCAGGACGCGAAGCTGACCGTGGCCGAGCTGGTGCCCAAGATCATCGAATGGGCGCGCGGGCCCATGACGGAGCTGACTGCCGACTGCCTCGACGATCCGCGCGTTTCGCTGCTCCATTCCGATGTCGCGCTGCAGATCGCGAAAGGCAGGAACAGCTACGATGCGATACTGCTCGACGTCGACAACGGCCCCGATGGTCTCGTTCGCGCCGACAACAACCGGCTATACTCGCGTGAGGGGCTGGCGACCGCCAAGGCGGCGCTGCGCCCCGGCGGCGTGCTGGCAATCTGGTCGGCGGCCAAGGACAGCGTCTTCGCCAATCGCCTGCGCCGTGCGGGCTTTACCGTCGACGAGGTGCAGGTTCGTGCGCGGAGCAATGGGAAAGGTGCGAAACACACGATCTGGTTCGCGCGTAAATAGGGGGAGAAAGTCATGAACCTTGTGGGGGATTATTTGCAGCGGGCTGGCGGCTTCGCAGCGGCTTTGGTTGCGTCGGCGGTGCTGTCGGGCGCGGCACAAGCGCAGCAGGACGTCGCGATGAACCCCGGCGGCTACCCCGTCGCCCCGACCGGACTTGCCGATAATCCGCTGCCCGAGGGGCCGTTCACCTATCGCACCGCCGAAGGAATGGACATCCGTGTCGAAGTGGTGGCGCGGGGCATCGAATACCCGATGGCGCTCACCTTCCTGCCGGACCGTTCGATGCTGGTGGTGACGCGCAAGGGCGAGCTGCTTCAGCTTGCGCCCGGGACGAACAAGCCGCGCGTGGTCTCCGGCGGACCCGCCAGCGTGTTCGCCGGGGAATCCGGCGATGCCGGGACTTCGCACGGCTACATGGACGTGGTTCTCCACCCCGACTTTGCCACTAACGGCCTGGTCTACATCGCCTACAACAAGCCGGATGGCGAAGCCCCCCGGATGGCAGTCGGTCGCGGACGCTGGACAGGTAGCCGCCTTGAGGACTTCGCCGACGTATGGCTGGCCCCATCCGGGGCGGGCGGCATGACGCGGCTGGCTTTCGGCAAGGAAGGCACGCTGTTCCTTACCACGTCCGGGGCGGACGCGCAGAACCTCGGCACCGTGGGCGGCAAGGTCCTGCGCATCAACGACGACGGTTCGATCCCCGCCGACAATCCGTTCCTGCGCAATTCCGCGGCGCGCAAGGACGTCTATTCGCTCGGCCATCGCGGCGCGCTGGGCCTCGCGATCCATCCGCTGACGGGTGACTTGTGGGAGAGCGAGAATGGCCCCAACGGCGGCGACGAGATCAATATCATCAAGCCCGGCCACAATTACGGCTGGCCCTTCGTCAGCCTCGGCCGTGCCTATCCGGGTCCCTGGCAATCGGGCGGCCGCCCGGGCCACGAGGTGTTCGAGCCGCCGGTGATCTACTGGATGCCGGCCATCGCGGTCTCCGGCCTGATGTTCTACACCGGGGACGCCCTGCCCAAGTGGAAGGGCGACATCTTCGTCGGCGCGCTGCGCACCGGCGAGATCCCCGGCACCGGCCACCTCGAACGCATCCTCGTCAACAAGGACATGGAAGAACTGCGGCGCGAAACGCTGCTCTACGACCTCCACCAGCGCATCCGCGACGTGAAGCAGGGGCCGGAAGGCTACATCTACATGGTCACCGAGCAGAAGGACGGGAGCGTACTGCGGATCGTGCCGGCGGAGTGAGCCTGGCCTGCCCGCCGAAGTAGAATTCGTTCTCGGGCCAGTCGAGAAATCTGCGTGCGGCGGCAAATGGCTCGTCTATGCTTGATCCAGACCTGCCGTCCGTAAGGGCATACGCGGCCGGACTGTGATGGAGTTGATTCATGGTTCTTGTCGTCGATGCCTACGCGCCGCTGGTGGTTGCCGCGGTGCTGTTGCTTCTACTGCTCGCCTTCGCGTTCGAGGTTCGCCCTCCCGAGGTGGTTGCGATTGCGGCTGTCGCGCTGCTCCTCGCGCTCGGCATCCTGACGTCCGACGACCTGCTCAAGGCGCTTGGCAACTCGGCGCCTCTGAGCATCGCCGGGATGTTCATTGTTTCGGCATCGCTGGTCCGGACCGGGCTGCTCGACGACTTTGCAGGGATGGTAACGGCGCGGGCGAAGGAATCCCCGCGCGCCGCGGTGGCCATGCTGCTGGCGCTGGTGGCCGCACTGTCCGCCTTCACCAACAACACCCCGCTGGTGATGATGATGGTCCCGGTCGGGATCGTGCTCGCCAAGCAGCTCGGTGAGGCCCCGTCCAAGCTGCTCATGCCGATTTCGTTCGCGGCGGTGCTTGGCGGCACCTGTACGCTGATCGGCACTTCCACCAACCTGCTTGTCGACGGTGTCGCCACCGAGGCCGGACTGGCCCCGTTCTCGATCTTCGAAATCGCCCCGGTCGGTATCATCGTGGCGATAGCCGGGGTGATCTATCTCGTCGTCGCCCGTCCCCTGCTTCCCGACCGCGTGACCATCGCTTCGCTTGCGGACAAGGCCGACGACAAGCGCTTCACGGTATCGGTGGCGATAGAGGAAGGCTCGCCCTTCATCGGCCAGGCACCGGCCTCCATCTCCGCCTTCAGCCGCGGCGATAGGCGGCTGATCGACCTGATCCGTGGCCAGAGCTCGATGCGCGACAACCTTGCCCGGACCCTGCTCCAGGCTGGCGACGTGCTGATCCTGCGCTGCCCGGCGAAGGACCTGCTGACGATCAAGGAAAGCGCCAGCATGCGCCTCGCCGGGCCCGACGACGAGCCAGACCTGATCGCGCTGACCAGCCGCACCTCGACGGTGATAGAGGCGCTGTTGCTGCCCGATGCGCAGATCGTCGGGCACCGCTTCTCGGACCTTGCGATCCGCCGTCGCTACAACGTCCACCCGATCGCGCTGCACCGGCGCGGCAGCAACCTGCGCGAGCGTTTCGAGAACGTCGTGCTCGAGCCGGGCGACACGGTGCTACTCGAGGGCGAGCACGAGGACATCGATCGCTTCGTGGAGAGCGAAAAGCTGGTCAACCTGGCCGAGCCGAAGGCGCGCGGATTTCGCACCAGCAAGGCGCCGATCGCGCTGGCGGCGCTGGTCGCCATCGTCGCCGGGGCGTCGTTCAACGTGCTGCCGCTGCCCGCGCTCGTAACGCTTGGTGTGGCCGCCGTGCTGGTCACCCGCTGCATCGAGCCCGAAGAAGCCTTCGGCTCTGTCGATTGGCGTATTATCGCGCTCATCGTGGCCATGCTGGCGATCGGCACGGCGCTGGAGAAGGCGGAACTGGTCGAGATGGCCGTGGCTGCCGTAACCCCCGCGCTGGGTGGCTTCGCACCGTGGGTCGCGCTGGCGGCGATCTACCTGCTCAGCCTGCTGCTCACCGAGCTGGTGACCAACAACGCCGTTGCCGTGGTGGTCACGCCCATCGCGATCAAGCTGGCCGTCGCGCTCGACTCCGATCCGCGCCCGTTCGTAATCGCCGTCATGTTCGCCGCAAGCGCGAGCTTCCTCACGCCGATCGGGTACCAGACCAATACGCTGGTCTACGGCGCGGGGGGCTACAGGTTCGGCGATTTCATGCGCTTCGGCTCGCCGCTGACGGTGGTGGTGGCAGTGGTCACGCTGGTCGCGATCCCCCTGCTCTGGCCCCTTTGACCGCTGGCCCGCGGCCGGATCTGGCTTCGTCGCTGCAGACCCTTTGCGACAACGACGACCGCGCCGGCACGGCCCGGCCCGGTCCGCGTTTCGTGATGGATCAGATACCCTTCAGGCCGCTCACGTGCCGGTCAGCGGCGGATGCTGGATCGGGTCGGGAAAGGCTCCAGCTTGCGGACTAAGGATCCTGGTGATCAGGGCTTCCCATTGCCTCACGATGTGTTCCCGGCGAAAGCGCTGCGCGTTCTTGATCGCGTGGCTGGCCAGGCGTTTTCGCAGTGCCGGGTCCGCCATGGCGAGCGCCAGGGTCCTGGCCAGTGCGTCGGCGTCGCCCGCGCGGACGAGCAAGCCGTCCACGCCTTCGCTGATGATGTCGCCCGGGCCAAAATCGCAGTTGAAGCTGACCACCGGCAATTCCGCGAGCATGGCCTCCACAAGGACATTGCCAAAGCCTTCGTGCCGCGATGAAAGTACGAACAGGTCCGCACATTCCACCCAGGACAGGGGCCGCGGACTGTTGCCGGGCAGCGATATTCGCGCTTCGAGACCGCAATCGCGTATCTGCGCCTCCAGTCTTTCCCGTTCCTTGCCTTCGCCCCAGATGACCAGACGCCAGTCCGGATTCGCCGCGGCTATCTTCGCAAACGCCCGGATCAGCAGGTCGTATCCCTTTTGAGGGACCAGCCTGCCGGCTGAAACCAGCACATGCCCTTCGTGGTCTTGATGCTCGAATTCGGGCAGTTCGACCACGTTTGGAATGACAGTCGCCCGCTTCGACAGCACGGCAGGATAGAGCCGGCGGATCGAATTCGTTTGCAGGACTATTACTTGTGCTCGGCGTGCCAGAGTTTTCCAGCTCAGGTACCACAGCGGATGCGCTTGCTGGGCCTTGGGATTGTTTCGTTCGGAGATAATGACCGGGATGCCCGTCCAATACGACGCCAGAAGCGTGATGACATTGATCTTGGTAAGGAACGACAGGACGATATCGGGCCGCTGCGCCCGCATGATTTTGCGCAAGGAGGCGCATCGATACATTGTTGCCGCCACGCCGTGCCGGAACGGGCCGCCGGATGAGTGAATAGCCAGCCGAACCAATTCTATCCGGCTGTCGAAAGCAAATCCGATTGGTTCATCTGGCGAATCGAAGGAGACAATCGTCACCTCAACGCCTCGCGAAACCCAATCGCGAGAGATCAGCGAAATGACGCGCTCAGCCCCACCAACACCGAGACCGGCGAGCACGAACATCACCTTCATATTGCCCCCACGGCGTGAACGGCAGCCTTCCCAGTCGTCGCCGAGCAATCGCCCTGACAAGGCGTGGCCTTGCTGGCATTGCCATGTGAACTCGGGTGAGCTTTTTGGTCTGTAAATGCGGCATTTATTCCTGCCTCAAAAGCGTCGCAAGATGGGTAGATGCATCGCTGGTTGACTATTTCGAGACAGGATAATGTAGAGCGCCGTGAGTCTGGCTGGACCTGCTGGCGGGCAGTCGGTCGGTCCTACTCGGCTGCGAGCAATTCCTCCGCCGCGCCCAGATCCACGCTGACCAGACGCGAGACGCCCTTTTCGACCATGGTCACGCCGAACAGGCGGTGCATGCGGCTCATGGTCACGGCGTTGTGGGTGACGATGAGGTAGCGCGTCTGCGTTTCCTGCACCATCGAATCGAGCAAGTCGCAGAAGCGGTCGATGTTGGCGTCGTCGAGCGGCGCGTCGACCTCGTCGAGCACACAGATTGGTGCCGGATTGGTTAGAAATAGCGCGAAAATAAGTGCCGTTGCGGTTAATGCCTGTTCGCCGCCCGAGAGCAGGCTCAGAGATTGCAGGCGCTTGCCCGGCGGCTGGGCATAGATTTCCAGCCCCGCTTCGAGCGGATCGTCGCTGTCGACTAGTGCCAAGTGCGCCTGGCCGCCCTCGAACAGCCGGGTGAAGAGCCGTTGGAAGTGTTCGTTGACCTCCTCGAACGCGGCTCGCAGGCGCTCGCGGCCTTCGCGGTTGAGGTTGCCGATCGAGCCGCGCAGGCGGTTGACCGCTTCGGCCAGCTCGGCCTGTTCCTCGACGCTGGCGCCGTGTTCCTGTTCGAGCTTGGCCAGTTCGTCGGCTGCGACGAGGTTGACCGGGCCGATCCGCTCGCGGTTGGCGACAAGGCGGTCCATCTCTTCGCTCTCGTCGTGCGAGTTCCTGATCGCCTCGGGGGCGAATTCGAAACGGCCGGCGAGCAGTGGCGGCGGGCACTGGAAGCGCTCGCCCGAAATGCGCGCCATTTCCTCGCGGCGCTGTTCCTCGTTCTCGGCGCGAGCCGCGGTGCCGGCGCGGTTCTCGCGCGCGGTGGAGAGCGCCTCGGCGGCGTCGGCCAGCGCGGCTTCGGCGCCCTTCATGTCCTCGTTTACCGCGGCGACGGCGGCTTCGGCCTTGGCCAGTTCCTCGCCAAGCCGATTGCGGACCGCGTCGCCCTGCTCGATCTCGCGCATCAGCCCAGCGGGCTTGGCGGCGACGACGGCGCGTTCCTCGGCGATCTCCTCGAACCGCCGCTCCATCTCGGCAAGGCGGCGGGCGGCATCGCCGGCGCGGGCTTCCCAGCCCTTCATGTCGGCGCGCAGCGCTCCAGTTCTTTCGCGCGCTACGGCGAGGGCTTGGTCGTGAGCGGCGAGGGCGGCGAGCGCCCCTTGCAGCGCGGTGCGCGCGGCCTCGTGCCGGGCGCGCGCGGCTTCGAGCGTGGCGCGGCCGCTTTCGGGATCGGGCAGGGTAGTGCGCTTGTCCTGCGCGGTGACGAGGTCCTTTTCCGCCGATGCGCGCTGCTCGGCGAGGTCGGCGGCGTTGGTGTCAAGCTGCTCGAGGCGCGCCGCGAGCCGCTCGCGCGCCGCCTCGGCCTGGTCGAGTGCGCGCAGCGCCTGACGCTCGCGTTCGGACGCTTGCGCGACCTCGCGCTCCATGCCGACGAGTTCGCGCTGCAGTGATTGAAGCGCTTCAATTGCCGCCGAACACGTCGTTTCCGCGTCGTTCGAGGCCTGCCGGAGCGCCGGAAGCTCGGCTTCGAGATCGGCGAAGCGGTTCTCGGCCTCGAGCCGCGCCGCTTCCGCCGCGCCTTCACCGCGAGCAATAAAGCCGTCCCAACGGCGCAGCGCGCCAGCCTTGGTCACCAGCCATTCGCCGGGGCCGAGTGCGCGACCGTCGTCGCTTTCGGCAACATGGACCAGCGCAAGGCGTGCGGCGAGTTCGGGAGGGCACAAGGGCACGTGGTCGGCGAGGCTGTCGGCGACCTTTGCCGGGGCGGCGGATCCGGTCCAGAAGCGCCCTTCGCTGTCCGAGCCCGGCTGGCCGAGCGGCGCCTTGGCATCGCGGCCGAGCACGGCGGCGAGCGCACGTTCGTAGCCCTTGGCAGCCGAGACCTTGTCGAGCGCAGCAGGCAGGCCGTGCTTGTTCGCCGCCTGGCGGGCGCGCGCCTCGCGGTCGCGGACCAACGCGTTGTATTCGCGCTCGACGCCGGCCAGCTCGGCCTTCGCCGCGGCCAGCGCGCTCGATGCCGCCTCGCGATTTTCGGTGAGCGTTTCCTTGCGCACCTGTTCGGCTTCGAGGTCGGCGCGCAGCCGGATCAGTGCCAGTCCGGCGGTTTCCGCGGCCTGCTTTGCCGCCGCCACCGCCTCGGCCGGATCGGCCTCGCCGGTCAGCGCCGCACGGGCTTCGTCCTGCCGGCGCCGTTCGGCAGCGATGCGGTCGAGCCGGATCTGCGCCTGCGCCACCTCGGCCTCGACGACGCGCCATTCGGCTTCGACCCCGGCGTGGTCGGCGGTCGCCTTGGCCAGCGCCAGTTCGGCGGCGCGCCCGGCGCGCTCGGCTTCTTCGGTATCGGCGGCGATGGCTGGGCGGCGCGCTTCGTTCTCGGAGAGCGCGCGTTCGTTGGCTTCGAGATCGCCCTGCAACCGCTTCATCGCCTCCGCGGCATCGCCGGTCAGCCGGTCGGCCTCGCCGCGATCTTCCTCGAGGCGCTGCTTCTGGCGGTCGAGGTCGGCGAGCCGTTCCTCCGCCGCTTCGAGCTGGCTGGTCAGCGCGGCCATGCGGTGGCCGTGGGCGCTCGCATCGTCGCGCCGGTCGGCGAGTTCGTCGCGCACTTCGGCAAGCTTTTCGGCGAGCGCGGCCTGCGCCTTCTGAGCCGCGTCGGCGGCGGCCTTGGCAGCATCGACCTGCCCGTCGGCGAGTTTCGCCTGTTCGCGCGCCGCCTCGGCAGCGGCGGCGGCATCGCGCCAGCGGGCGAACAGCAGTCGCGCCTCGGCGACGCGGATCTGGTCGGACAGCGCCTTGTAACGCTCGGCCTGCTTGGCCTGGCGGCGCAGGTTGGCGATCTGGCTGTCGAGGCCGGCCATGAGGTCTTCGAGCCGGGCGAGGTTGGCCTCGGTCTGGCGCAGCTTGCCCTCGGCGTCGCGGCGGCGGACGTGGAGGCCGGCGATGCCCGCCGCCTCTTCGAGCATCATGCGCCGCTCGGTCGGCTTGGCGGCGATGACCGCGGCAATCTTGCCCTGGCTGACGAGCGCGGGCGAGTGCGCGCCGGTGGCGGCATCGGCGAAGACCAGCGCCACGTCCTTGGCGCGCACGTCGCGCCCGTTGACGCGGTAGGCGCTGCCGGCACCGCGTTCGATGCGGCGAGTGACCTGCAGTTCCTCGCCGTCGGCGGAGTAGGCGTCGAGCACGACCTCCGCGAAGTCGCGCTGCGGGCGCTGCGCGGTACCGGCGAAAATGACGTCGTCCATCCCGCCCGAGCGCAGCGACTTGGGCGAATTCTCGCCCATGACCCAGCGGATCGCTTCGAGCAGGTTGGACTTGCCGCAGCCGTTGGGGCCGACGACCCCGGTCAGGCCCGGTTCGATGCGCAGCTCGGCCGGTTCGACAAAGCTCTTGAAGCCTGAGAGCTTGAGCTTCCTGAACTGCATGGCCGCCGTTTTCTCCCCCCCTACGCCGCTTTAACGGGCCCCGGCGTTCTGCAGGTTGGCTTCAAGTTCGGCCCAACGCAGCGTGCCGAGGTTGCGGCCATTGATGAAAAACGTTGGGGTGCCGGTAACGTTGAGCTCGTCGGACTGCTTTTCCGAGCGGTCGGCGATTTCGGTCAGGCTGGCGAAGTCCGACAGGCACTGCAGCTGCTGGTTGGCGGCGATCCCGCGCGCCGCGAAGAAGTCGACGAGCCCGAGTTGCTGCGCCAGTGCCGGGAAGCGCTGGTTTTCCGGCAGCTTCATCGCGTTCTCCATCAACGCGGGGTTCTGCTGCACCGGCGCGACGATCTGCGCGAGGTTCTGCCACACCTGCTCGGAAAGCGGGATGTAGGCCGAAGGGTCGTTGCCGCACCGCGCGAGGCGGGCGATGGTCAGGTCGATGGCGTCGTGGATCTGGTTGCGCAGTTCGTAGCTGACGACACCGCTGGCGACGTACTTGTTCTTGATCGTCTCACCCGCCTCGGCGTCGAATTCGGCGCAGTGCGGGCAGGTGTGGCTGGCATATTCCACCAGCTTCACCGGCGCGTCGGGGTTGCCGATCTGATGGCCGCCTTCGGGCGTCACCGCGGCGACGTCGAGCCAGTTGCCGCCGTTCGGCGCAGGGATCGCGGCAATCGCTTCGGACACCGCCACGGCATCGTCGGTCTTGTCGCCGCTGCAGGCAGCGAGGCCGGCGGCGAGCAGGGCGGTGAGGACGATACGTCGGAACATGGTCATGGCAGGCCTGTCAGCTTGGATACGGATAGGGAGGCTAGCCCAGCGGGCACGGGCGTCAAAGCACGGTAACCTTGCGCGCGCGCCTTTTGCACAGGCTTGTGCCCGGCGGGATTACTTCTTCGGCGGGGCAATGGCGGTTTGCAGCTGCCCCCAGGTGTGGACGCCCTGCAGCACCTTGCCGTTGAGCGCGAAGCTGGGAGTCGAATTGACTCCGGCCGCATCGGCGACGGCGTCGGTCTTCTTGGACAGCGCCTCGATCGCCTTTTCGTCGGTCAGGCACTTGTCGAGTTCGACCCTGCTATAACCGCGCGATTCCATCATGCCGTAGAAGTCGAGATCGGAAGCGATGGCGCGCATGCGGTCGGCCACCGGGCCGGATTGCCAGCGTTGCCGCTGCGAGGGCAGGGTCAGTTGCCAGGTCGTCGTCCAGCGGTCCTGCCGTGCGAAGAACATGTCGTGGTTGCCCCAGAACTTCGCCGGATCGCCGCAGTTGACCAGCACCGTCGCGGCAAGATCGACCGGGTCGCGGATGATGTGGCGCACTTCCACCGAAGCCTTGCCGGTCTGGACCAGCGAGAGCTTTATCGTCGCGTCGGCTTCCTTGTAGAATTCGCCGCAGTGCGGGCAGGTATAGCTGACGTATTCGACCAGCTTGGTCGTCGCGTTGGGATTGCCGATGCGGTGCCCGGCGGCGGTCACGGCATAAGTGCCGAGCCAGTTCTGCGCCACCGCGGTGAGCGGCACGGCCGCGACCAGCAGCGCGGCCAGCAGGTATTTCCTCATCCCTCTCGCTCCTCCTTGTCGCCCAGGCTGCGGGCGAGCGATTCGAGCACCGTCCTCAATTCCGGATCGCCGATATCGCGCAAGGATTCCCCCAGTTCCATCGGGATCGGCTTGAGCGACGGTGGCGCCTTGGGCCGCTCCTGAGCACGAGCCGGCTTAACCTCGCCTTGCCGCATCTTGACCCGGGCCACGGCCTTGTAGCCGAAAAAGCGGTTCACCCGCTCGATGATCTCGGGGATCACGTGCTGGATCAGCGGCGCGTGCGCCGGCAGCACGACAAGCTGGAGGATGCCCTCGCTCTTCTCGCCCGGCGGGAAACGGATCGATTCGGGCAGGCAGACCTTGGCGTGGTGCTCGCCGACGATTTCCGGCCAGCGGGTGACGACCGAGCTCTGCACGAAGCCGAAGCGGCGGAACGCGGCGCGGCCGATCTGCGGCACGAGGTCGGCGACGGCGCGCGCGGGTCCTCCCCGAGGCCGTTCATACTCCTTGGGTTTGCGGCCTGCCGCATTGCTGCCTGAGGCCGGGGATTTTCTTCCCCGCTTTGGTGTGTCGCTGTCGCTTCCCATGGTCGCCGCCGCCATGCCATAGCCACGACGTGAGCGCCACAGGGTCCATCGCAAGCAAGCTGCTCGACTGGTACGATCGCAACGCACGTCGACTGCCGTGGCGGGTGCCGCCGGGCGGGGGCGAGGCCGATCCCTACCGCGTCTGGCTGTCGGAGGTCATGCTGCAGCAGACCACCACGGCCGCGGTCGCGCCCTACTTCGCCGCCTTCACCGAACGCTGGCCGACCATCGAGGCGCTCGCCGCTGCGCCGGAAGAGGACGTGATGGCCGCCTGGGCCGGGCTCGGATATTACTCCCGGGCGCGAAATCTCGTGAAATGCGCGCGCCAAGTGGCTGGAATGGGCGGGTTTCCCAAGAACGAGGCGGAGCTGCGCAAGCTTCCCGGCCTCGGCGACTACACCGCCGCGGCGGTGGCGGCGATCGCTTTCGGGCAGCGCGCCGTTGTGGTCGATGCCAACGTCGAACGGGTCGTCGCGCGCCTCTTCGCCATCGACGAGCCTCTGCCGGGCGCGCGCAAGGCGATCCGCGACAAGGCCGACGCGATCACGCCGGACAAGCGCGCCGGCGACTTCGCGCAGGCGATGATGGACCTCGGCGCCACCACCTGCTCGGTGCGCGATCCGCAATGCTTGCTCTGCCCGCTTAGCGCCGAATGCGAAGGCCGTGCCAAGGGTGACCCGGCACGCCTGCCGGTCAAGGCGGGGAAGAAGGCCAAGCCACTGCGCCAGGGCACCGCCTTCTGGATCGAACGCGACGCGAAAGTCTGGCTGGTCCGGCGCCCCGGGAAGGGCATGCTCGGCGGAATGCGCGCGCTGCCCGACGACGGCTGGGCGGCCAGCGGCGACGGTTCGGGCGACGCGCCGATCGGCGGCGGCTGGCGCGCCGGCGGGGTGGTGCGCCACGGCTTCAGCCACTTCGACCTCGAACTGGGCCTCGCGATCTATGCTGGCGAGCGGTTCGCCGAACTGGGCGAGGGCGAATGGTGGCCGATAGCGGACATCGAGGAAGCGGGCCTGCCGACACTTTTCGCAAAGGCCGCACGGCTGGCGCAGGCATAATAGTTCTTCGCATCTCGCGCCGACTTACGCATAGAGTACCTCAATCATCCGGCCGCATGGCGCGCTAGATTCGCGAGTTGCACCATGCTGGCCCGATTTGGGGGAAATGTTGGCCGGCCCTGATATCTTCCTGTCTTACAACCGCGAGGATGCAGAGCGGGCAAAGCAGTTCGCCCAGGCATTCGAGGGCGAGGGGTTTGACGTATGGTGGGACGTCGCCCTGCGCTCGGGCGAGGCTTACGACCAGGTCACCGAGGACGCGCTGCGCAAGTCGAAGGCGGTTGTCGTGCTGTGGTCGCCGCGCTCGGTCGTATCGCGCTGGGTAAGGGCAGAGGCGACGCTGGCAGACCGCAACAAGGTCCTGGTTCCGGCGACGATCGAACCGTGCGACCGGCCCATCATGTTCGAACTGACCCAGACGGCGGAACTGTCGCACTGGGACGGTGATCCTTTCGATCGCGCGTGGCAGGCGTTCCTTGCTGATGTGCAGGGGTTCGTCGAAAGGGCGCGGGCCAAGGAAGAACCGGTAGCCGCGCAGTCGATCGCCGCTGCGGCACCGTTCGAGGATCCACGGCCCGGCCTGGCGATCATGCCGTTTGTAAACCGCTCGGGGCAGGCAACCGACGACCTGTTCGCCGAAGGCATGGCCGAAGACCTGATCGCGGCGCTTTCGATGAACCGTGAACTCAGGGTCATCTCGAACAGCGCGACCCGCAGCTACGGCGAATCCGGATACGACGTGCGCCAGGTGGGCAGCGAACTCGGCGCCAAGTACCTCCTCGAAGGCAATATCCGCCGGGTGGGAGACAACATGCGGGTGACCGCGCAGCTGGTTGAGGCCGGCAGTGGCGAAATCCTCTGGACCCAGCGCTTCGACCGGCCGCTGGCCGACATGGCGGCGCTGCAGGAGGACATGGTCGTCGACGTTGCCGCTCACCTCGGCGTGCAGGTCAACAAGATCGAGGTCGAGAGGGCGTTGCGCAAGCCGGGCAACCTGACGGCCTGGGAATCGATGCTGCGCGCCTCGGCGCTAGGCCTGGCCCAAACGATACAATCACTGCAGGAAAGTCTCGTGGAGTCTCGCCGCGCAGTGCAACTGGCGCCTGAATTCGGCCTCGCCCACGCCCAGCTGGCGATGAACTTGTCGGGCAACTACTGGCAGGTTCCCGGCTTTCGCACCGAGGAAATCCGCGAGGAGGTGTACCAGGCCGCGCGGCAGGCGATTAAGCTCGACAGCGAGAACCCCAAGGTTCTCGTTCTGGCGGCGCAGGCGGTTTGCCTGACCGGGCGCTGGAAGGAAGGTCAGCGTTGGGCGGAACGCGCGGTCGAAATCAATCCGGACCTCGAGGCGAGCCACGTCGCGATGGTCATGGTGTGCAACTACTTCAATCGGCCTCAGGAGGCGCTCGAGCATCTCGATGCCATCCGGCGCCTCGCTCCGCGGAGCGGTGACGCACATATCCGTGCCGTGCAGCGGGCCGGAGCGCTCTACATGGCGGGCCGCTATGAAGAGGCGTTGGAAGCCAATCGCACCGCCATGATGACCGCTCCCGAATTCCCCTTCGCGGTCAAGGACATGGTGATTTACAACGAGAAGCTCGGCCGGCGCGAGGAGGCGCTGGAAGCCCTTGCCGAGCTCAAGGCCATGTGGCCCGGCCTGACGCTCGAACACGTCGGGCGAATGCACAAGGGCAGCGTCCTCAACCCCACGATCGCCGACGAATACCAGGCTCTGTTCGCCACCGTCTGGAATGCGGCCGAAGGGGCCTGATCGCGACGTGGCCGGCCCCGACATCTTCCTGTCGTACAACCGCGAGGACGCCGCGCGGGCGAAGCACTTCGCCGACGGCTTCGCGGCGCAGGGGCTCGATGTCTGGTGGGACGTCGCGCTGCGCTCGGGCGAAGCCTACGACCAGGTCACCGAGGAGGCCCTGCGCAACGCCAAGGCCGTGGTAGTATTGTGGTCGCCGCGCTCGGTCGTCTCGCGTTGGGTCCGCGCGGAGGCGACGCTGGCGGATCGCCACAAGACACTGATGCCGGCGATGATCGAACCGTGCGAGCGCCCGATCATGTTCGAACTGGTGCAGACTGCCGAGCTTTCGCACTGGATGGGCGATGCCGACGACCCGGCATGGCAGGATTTTGCCCGTCACGTGCGCGAATTCGTCGGCAAGGGCGGCAAAGTGAAGTCATCTGTGGCTCCTGCGCCCAAGCGCGCCTTGCCGTCCAAGCCCTCGATCGCGGTCCTCCCTTTCCTCAACTTGTCCGGCGATCCCGAGCAGGAATACTTTGCCGATGGCGTGGTTGACGACATCATCTCGGCATTGACGCGCTTCAACCAGTTGTTCGTGATCGCCCGCTCGTCGAGCTTTACATACAAGGGGCGACAGGTCGATTGCCGCACCGTCGCCGACGAACTGGGTGTGCGCTTCGTCCTGGAAGGCAGCATCCGCAAGGCGGGAAACCGATTGCGCATCTCCGGTCACCTCGTCGATGTGCAAAGCGGAGAGCACCTCTGGGCCGATAAATTCGACGGCGCACTGGAGGACGTGTTCGACCTGCAGGACCAGATCACCGAGGCGGTTGTCGGCGCGATCGCTCCGACCATCCAGCGCAACGAAATGGAACGCGCGAGGCGCAAGCCGCCCGAGAGCCTCGATGCATACGAACTTTACCTGCGCGCACTTCCGATGCTGTGGGATTTTGCCCCGGAGACTAACGCACCGGCCATCGAACTGCTCGAGGCCGCGCTGAAGATCGACCCCGACTACCCTCAGGCACTGGCCTTTGCCGCTTGGGCCTACGAGCAACGCAGGTGGTTCGAGAGTTCGGACAACAATGCCGCATACGAAGCTCGGTGCATGGAGCTGGTGCATCGCTGCCTGAAGACTCAGACAAAGGATGCGGACGTCATTGCCCTCTGCGCTTTCATGACTGCAATCGTCGGCGGGGACCTGCAGGCAGCGCGTGAAATCAAGGACAGGGCGCTGCTGTTCAACGCCAATGCGGTGTGGACGAACTTCTATTGTTCGATGGTCGAGAACTACACCGGAAACAGTGACAGGGCGATCGTGCTTGCCGAGCGGGCCATCCGTCAGAATCCGCTCGATCCCAACCTAGGAATCTTTCTCCATGCCCTTGCGATGGCGATCATGGCGCAGGAACGGTGGGAAGAGGCCTTGCCGGTCTGGGAACGCACCATGGCAAGGAAGCCCGACTGGGTCGTGGCGCTTGCGCAGGGCATCGTCATCCTGGTCAATCTGGACAGGCTCGACGATGCGACGCGGCTTGGCCGGAAGATACTGGCCCTCGACCCGAATGTAACGAGCGGTTCCCTGCGCAAGAAGTTCTTCAAGGCCACCGCCCTGGATACGCGCCCCTGGATCGATGCGTTCGCCGCCGCGGGAATCCCCGAGTGAGCGGCCCCGACATCTTCCTCTCCTACAACCGCGAGGACGCCGCGCGGGCCAAGCACTTCGCCGACGGCTTCGCGGCGCAAGGACTGGACGTTTGGTGGGACGTCGCTCTTCGCTCCGGCGAGGCCTACGACAAGGTCACCGAAGATGCGCTGAAGAACGCCAAGGCGGTGGTCGTGCTGTGGTCGCCGCGCTCGGTCGACAGCCGCTGGGTGCGGGCCGAGGCGACCCTGGCGGACCGCAAGAAGACTCTGATGCCGGCGATGATCGAGCCGTGCGAGCGGCCGATCATGTTCGAGCTCGTGCAGACCGCCGAGCTATCGCACTGGCAGGGTGATTCCTCCGACGCCGCGTGGCGCGACTTCGCCGGCCACGTGCGCGAGTTCGTCGGTAAGGGCCCGGTCCCCGCGCCCGCGCCGCTTCCCGGCAAGGCCAAGGCGCCGCTGCCGAGCCTGGACCAGCTTTCGGTTGCTGTCCTTCCGTTCAGCAACATGGGAAAGGACGACGAACAGGAATATTTCGCCGACGGGATCACCGAGGACGTGATTACCGATCTCGGCAAGGTCTCGGCGCTTTCCGTGATCGGGCGCAGCACAGCCTTCACCTTCAAGGACCAGTTGGTCGACGTGCAAAAGGTCGCGCGCCAGCTCAATGTCACGCATGTACTTGAAGGAAGCGTGCGCAAGGCGGGCAACCGGGTGCGAGTCAATGTCCAGCTGATCGACGGCACGAGCGGATCGCAAGTCTGGTCCGAACGCTGGGACCGCGATCTCGACGACATTTTCGCACTACAAGACGAGCTCAGCCAGGCAATCGTCGCCGCTCTGAAGGTAAAGCTCCGTCCGCAGGAAAAGCAGGCGATATCCGAACGCGGGACGGACAGCTTCGAGGCCTACGATCTGTTCATGCGCGGACGGGCGATGGCCAGCACCGCGCTTACCTACGAGGATCACATAGCTGCCCAGTCGCTGTTCGAGCAGGCCGTGGCGATCGATCCGCATTTTACTGCTTCGCTTGCCGGGATCGCGCAGAACGCGACCCTCGCGATAACATTCGGGGCCGACCGTGCCGAGCGGCTGAAAGGACTGGAGCGGCATTTCCATGACATCTCACCCGAGGATATGGGAACCCCCGGAGCCCAGACCTTGCGCGGTATCCTGATGTGCTACCGATATGAATGGTCGGCGGCGTTCGATGCGCTGGAGAAAGCCGCAACGGTGGGCGTCGAATTCGAGGCGGAGATTGCCAATTCGTTTGCCTGGCAACTCGGCAGTGTCGGGCGGGTCAAAGACTGTATCGCTTTACTCGAAACCTCGCGCCGGAAGGATCCGTTGGCCGGCACGCTGAGCGTCCTGCTGCAGATGGCCTATCACACAGTGGGCCGCTCGGCAGAAAGCCATGCAGAGTTCGTCCGGATCAAGGATTTCGGGGGTGCCCGTGAGGACGCGCAGAACACTGAGTTTTTCCGCCTGTGGCTGGAGGGCGACGGGGAGGCTACGCGCGCGCAGTTCCACCGCTATCTCGAATCGCAGGTCGTCCCCGTACCGGAAATGGCCGAGTGTAACGACGTGCTCGAGCAGCCGGAAGCAGCCCTGCAGATCCTGCGCCGGGCAATGGAAAATCCCCAAAACCAGCACGGTACGCGCATGCTGATCGTCGCCAGCCATATCGCCATGCATGGCGAAATCGAACTGGCCGCGGTCGGCTTGCGCAAATCCATGCTCGACTACGACTTCTTCACCAAGATGCTCATGTGGCAACCGCAGTTCCGCGCGGTCCGTCAGACCGAGACCTTCAAGCAAATGATCCGCGACCTGAAAATCTACGATTACTGGCGCTCCAGCGGCAATTGGGGCGATTTCGCCCGGCCAGTGGGCGAGGACGACTTCGAGATCATCGCGTGAGCGGCCCCGACATCTTCCTCTCCTACAACCGCGAGGACGCCGCGCGGGCCAAGCACTTCGCCGACGGCTTCGCGGCGGAGGGGCTCGATGTCTGGTGGGATGTCGACCTGCGCTCGGGTGAAGCCTACGACCAAGTGACCGAGAACGCGCTGCACGAGGCCAAGGCGGTGGTAGTGCTGTGGTCACCGCGCTCGGTGGTGTCGCGCTGGGTTCGCTCGGAAGCGACCATCGCCGACCAGAACAAGACGCTGGTCCCGGCGACGATCGAACCGTGCCGCCGCCCGGTGATGTTCGAGCTGGTCCAGACTGCCGAACTCAGTCACTGGAACGGCGATGCCGGAGACCCCGGATGGCAGGGCTTCGTTGCCCACGTTCGCGAGGTGCTTGGCAAGCCCAAAGCTGCCGTGCCGAGCGCGGTGCCCGCTCCGCCGGCCCCCAAGTCGACGCAGACCTCGGTCGTTGTCCTGCCCTTCGCCAACATGGGCGGCGATCCCGAGCAGGAGTATTTCGCCGACGGCATCAGCGAGGACATCATCACCGACCTTTCGAAGGTTTCCTCGCTGCTGGTAATCAGCCGCAATTCGGCTTTCACCTTCAAGGGCAAGCACGTCGACATCCCGGAAGTCGCCCGCCAGCTCGGCGTCACCCACGTTCTTGAAGGCAGCGTCCGCAGGGCCGGGAACCGGGTTCGCGTCACCGCCCAGCTCATCGACGGCAAGACCAATGGCCATATCTGGGCCGAGCGCTTCGACCGCGATCTCGACGACATTTTCGCCCTGCAGGACGAACTCAGCCAGGAAATCGTCAAGGCTCTCAAGGTCAAGCTGCGGCCCAAGGAGAGGCAGGCCATCGAAAGCCGCGAGACCGAGAATTTCGAACTATACGATGTCTTCCTGCGTGCCCGCTCTGCCGCAAATGCAGCAATTACGGGGGAGGATTATACCCGCGCGCTGGAGCTTTATCGCAAAGCGCTGGAGGTCGATCCCGATTTCACGCCCGCGCTGAGCGGCATGGCGCTGATGCTGCAGCAGCAACTGGTCTTCGCCCCGCACCTACGCGAGAGCAATGAGCTGACCATCGAGCGCCTGCTTGCCCGCGCCACCGAACTTGGGCGCGAGGACGCCTCGTCCCATCTAATCCGGGCGACCGCCTACCTGCGCAACCGGCAGTTCGCGCTGGCGCTGGAGAGTTACGACAGGGCCATGGCCGCATCGCCGACCTACGATAGCGAAATCGCGTCTGTACGCGCGGTCTGCCTGCTGACGGTCGGGCGCGGCAGCGATGCGATCGAAGAGGCAGAGCGTATTCGCGCCGCCGGTCCGCTCGAGGCCTTCAACTCGGTCTTCCTGCAATTCACCTATCATATCGCCGGCAGGAACGCGGAGTCCGAGGCCGAATATGAGCGCGTGCGCGACATTCCAACCAATCGCGAAGTCGCCGAACACACGGCTTTCTTCCGCAACTGGCAGATGGGCGATGTTGAGGCCGCGAGAGTCCACATTCGCAATTATCTCGAATTGGCGCGGCTCGCGTGGCCTCTCATGGTCGAATATCTCGGATCGTTCGAGCGACCCGACGAAGCTCTCGAGATCCTGCGGAAGGGAATGGAGCAGGAGAGCGCGCAGAACACCACGGTGCTGGTGCTGCTTGCCTTCCACGCTGGGCTGCTCGGGGACACAAAGCTGGCATTGGAAGCAATGCGGCGCGGCACTTCCTACAGTGTGGCGATGGATTACCTGCTTTGGTGGCCGAGCCTGAGAGAGGCTCGCCAGACGCCCGAATTCAAGCAGCTCATGCGCGACAACGGCGTTTACGATTACTGGCGAACGACCGGCAACTGGGGCGATTTCGCCCGGCCGTTGGGCGACGATGATTTCGAGATCATCGCCTGACCGGCGTTAGATAATCCCGCCGCCCAGCATCAGGCGGATCACCGCGATGGCGAACACGATGATGCAGAAGTTGCGCCCGCCGTTGCTGCTAGACAACGCGCCGAGGCCGATTCCGAGCACGGCGATCGGCAGGACGAACCAGTTGCCCCAGCCGAGCAGCGGAATGGTCGAGGGGATCGCTAGCACGAGGGCGATAATCCCGGTGAGGATCGAGAGCAGGTTCAGCATGTGTGTTATATGGACAATACAGTTATGACTTGCAAGGGCGTGGCGCGGCAAGCCGATTTGCCGCTAGGAAGAGCGCCGCGCAGTTGAGAGGAGTCGCGATGCCCCCGTTCGAACTGACCCGCAGGGAATGGCTCGGCGGTGCCGCCGCGCTGGGCACGATGGCCGCCTTTGCACCGGTTACCGCCGCCGCGCAGGGGCGCTTCGCCTGGCCCGCGATCAACTCCCTGCTGGCCGACTACGTCGATCACGGGAAGGTCGCCAACCTGGTCGCCTCGGTGGGGTTCAGCGACCGTCCGACGCACGTGTTCGCGCGCGGTGTCGATACCCTGGGGCAGGCGCGGCAATCCGACGGCGACAGCATCTACCGCATCTATTCGATGACCAAGCCGATCACCGGCATGGCGGCGATGATGCTGGTCGACGAGGGCAAGCTGGCGCTCGACCAGCCGCTTTACGAAATCCTGCCGAAGTTCAAATCGATGCAGGTGCAGAAGGTCTACGACGGGCCGATCACGCCGGACAATCTCGAGCCGGCCGTCCGCCCGATTACGATCCGCCAGATGCTCACGCACACTGCGGGGCTGGGCTACGGGATCGTCCAGCAGGGCCCCATCGCCAAGGCTTTCCAGGATGCGGGCGTGGTGCCCGGGCTGGTGACTCGGCTGCAGAACCTGCCGGTATTTCGCGGCACCGCCGTGCCGAGCCTCGAACTGTTCGCCGACCGGCTGGCGGAGTTCCCGCTGGTCTACCAGCCAGGAACCTACTGGAGCTATTCGATGGGGCTCGACCTGATGGGCCGGGTGATCGAGGTCGTTTCGGGCAAGACCTTCGACGCCTTCCTGCAGGAGCGAATGTTCGATCCTCTCGGCATGGTCGACACGCATTTCCGCGTGCCGAGCAGCAAGGCCGACCGGATGACGACCAGCTATTACCTGATGAACGGCAACCTGCTGCCGATCGACCTCGGTTCGGATTCGATCTTCTTCGACCCCATTCCCTTCCCGATGGGCGGTTCGGGCCTCGCGAGCACGCCGAAGGACTACGACCGCTTCCTCGAAATGCTCGTCGGCCTTGGCACCTACAAGGGCACGCGGGTAATGAGCGAGGCGGCTGTGAGGCTCGGAACCTCGAACCTGCTGCCCGATACCGTGCGCCAGAAGCCGGGCCGGCAGGGTCTCGGCCTCGATCTCGACATTTACGGCTTCGGGGCTGGTGGGCGCGTCGGCAAGGGTGACGATGCCGGGGTCTATGGCTGGGCCGGGGCCGCGGGGACGGTCGGGTTCGCCGATATCGCCAAGGGCATCCGCGGCGGATTGTTTACCCAGTACATGCCGTCGGGCGCCTATCCGCTGATCGAGCAGTTCCCCGCCGCAATCCGCGACGACCTGGCCACTTTCACGGGCCGCGCATGAGGCTCGCGTTCACGGGCCACCCGCTCGACCGCGCCGACCACGTCCGTGCCGACCCCGCGCGGCTCGCTGCTCTGGCGGTGCCCGAGGCGAGGGTGCTCAAGCTCGATGGCCTCATCCCGCAGTTCGACAGCGACCGGCTGACCTGGACCACGCTGGCCGAGGCGGGCGAGGACGCCGAACTGGTGTTCCTCGGCCTGCTCGATGGCGAGGCGTGCTTCGGCGCGGTGCCCGAGGGCGGCGATCCCGACCCGGCCTATTCCCGGCGCGAGACCTTCGCTGCACTTTCCCGGCTCAACCTCGACGACCTTGCGCTCTACGGCGGCGCGCGCAGCCTGCTCGACTGGCACGCCCGGCACCGCTTCTGCGCGCAGTGCGGGCAGCCGACGCAACCGGCCAAGGGCGGCTGGCAGCGCGACTGCCCGGCGTGCAAGGCGCAGCATTTCCCGCGCACCGACCCGGTCACGATCATGCTGGTCGAGCATGACGATCGCCTGCTGCTGGGGCGCAACAGCCGCTTCCCGCCGGGGCGCTACTCGGCGCTCGCCGGGTTCATCGAGCCGGGCGAGACGATCGAGGAAGCCGTCGCCCGCGAGGTGCTGGAGGAGGCGGGCGTGCGCGTGCGCGACGTCAGCTACGTGATGAACCAGCCCTGGCCCTTTCCGAGCCAGCTGATGATCGCCTGCCATTCCCACGCCGACGATGATACACTCACCATTGACGAGACCGAGCTGGCCGATGCCCGCTGGTTCACCCGCGCCGAAGTGGCCGAGGCGATGGAGAAGGGCGAGGACAGCCCGACCTTCATCCCGCCGCCGCCGGTCGCGGTGGCCTGGCACCTGCTGACCTGGTGGCTGGAGAAGAAGGCATGAGCGACAAGCCAAAAGTGATGGTCGACATCTGGTCCGACGTGATGTGCCCGTGGTGCGCCATCGGCTACGCCCAGTTCGCGAGGGCGGTGAAGGAGCTCGATGGCGAGATCGAGGTCGAGGCGCGGTGGATGCCGTTCGAGCTCAACCCCGACATGCCGCCCGAGGGCAAGAGCCAGGCCGATCACATCGCCAAGGTCCACCAGCGCACGCCCGAGCAGATCAGCGAGATGCAGCAGGGTATGGAGGCACGCGGCGAGGCCGCGGGCTTCCCGCTCAGCTTCACCGGCGACGACGGCGAGCCAGCGATGATGTGGAACACCTTCGAGGCGCACAAGCTGCTGCGCTGGGCGCTTACCGCCGCGGGGCCGGAGGCGCAGACCCGCCTCAAGGTCGCGCTGCTCGAAGCCCACTTCCAGCAGCACCGCCATGTCGGCGAGCGCGAAGTCCTGCTCGACATCGCCGAGGAACAGGGCTTCGACCGCCAAGCCGCCGCCGCCGCACTCGACGACGAGGCGCTCGCCATCGCCACCCGGATGGAAGAACGGCGCGGGGTCGAGGCCGGCATCAATTCGGTTCCGAGCTTCGTCTTCGCCGGCCGCTACCTCGTCCCCGGCGCGCAGGAGCCGGAGGTTTTCGCCGCGACGATCAGGAAGGTGGCGGAACTGGTGGAGGCGGTTTGATCGCTGCCGAGCCGGTTGAGGACATCAGAAACGTCCTTCACAGGTATAAGGGAGTGCATCCGGACTGGGGGAACTCTACGTGCACCATTTCGTCACGGCAATTCTTGTCCTTGCCGCTTCGTCGTCTTCGATCGCGTTGGCACAGTCAGTGACGTCCGACCAGGCAGCGGCGGAAGCCCAAATTCGCGAGTCCGAGCGCCAATGGGCGGAAACGACCGTCACCGGATACGAAAGCGTTACTCAGCGGATTCTTGCCGACGATTTCATCGGAGTCGGCCCGCTGGGAAATCAATACAATAAGCGACCCCCGCCCTCAGGTTCGGGAAAGCGCGATATCAAGTTCGTTTCCAACCACGTGAACGAAGTGACGGTGCGCTCCAACGGCGACATGGCCATCGTACAAGGCAGCGAAACGAGGGAGAGGAAGCCGGGAATGCCCCGGAACTTGCTCATGGTTGGCAGGTTCGTCTGGACCGACACCTGGCTGAAGCGGAACGGCGAATGGCAGATCGTGGCCGCAGAGGACCTGATCGCGCCGGTTGAGTGAGTGCAGGATTACGACCCGATTGCGGGCTTTTGCACAAGTCGCTGCCATTGATATGCGTGCAATTTTCGCGATAGTGAATAAATGGGAACTGGTTGGACACCGGGTATTGGCGATCCGAGTCCTTTGGGCTGGATTTCGACGCTCGGCTAGTGCGTTGCTGCAGCCCTCTCAATTCGTGCTTCTCAACTCTCTACGGCAAAGTTCAGGACGTCGCCAAGAAGCGAGCGTCGATTTTGGCGCCTGCTGGGGTTCGCTCTTTTCTTGCTCGGAATCAACAAACAGCTCGGCATCCAGAGTCTATTCACGGAGCTTTCCAGAGCACTGGCGAAAGAGCAAGGTTGGTATGGGGATCGCCGCTTCGTTCAAAAGATATTCGTTGAGATGCTTGCTGTATTATTTGCTGTGAACTTGGCAGCTGGGCTTACAACAAGGGGACACCTCGCTCATTCGATCAAGCTGGCAATCGCAGGCTTTGGCATGACATTGGCCTTCGTAATCCTGCGCACAGCGTCATTCCATCATGTCGATGTTTTCCTGCAAAGATCTATGATGGGCGCCAAGTGGAATTTGATCTTTGAACCAGGTGGAATCTCAATGTGCGGGGCCGCCGCCCTTATCTACGCAAAGCGTTGAACGATTGGCACTGCGGTGGGACCACCATTATCACTTCCTGGCTCCCGTTCATGACCAATCCGATAGGCGTGGCCGATGCCAGAAGCGGACCGGCTGGAGACACCACATTTGCAGACCCGCTTCGCTCGTATATCTCTTACGAAGAAGGAGAGGCGAGAATGAGTGATGTTCCGAAGCAGACGATTGCATCTGCCCTTGCGGTGTTAATTGTCATTGCGAGCGCAGTCTTGGCCACTGCAAAGCCATATCAGCAGGATCGTATACTCATAGAGTTTGGCCTCAAGGCTCGATAGGTTAGCGAGCAACCTTCCGCGTTCGACCCAAGTGAGGACATTCGGTGGCGCGCCAATTTGTCAGCATGAATAGGCTGTTGGGTGTTTTCCTTTTTTGGCTTCCGCAATGACGGGATACGCGGACAATCGACCGGAAGAGGTTAGGATTAGAGAGGCTATTTCGCTCTGCGCAAACTCGGAGAACCATTCTTCTGCTGGATAATGAGGGCAACCGGCAGATGCTCGCACGGTCCACCACCGATTTTAGTAGGCCGCCGCTGCTTTGCGGAAAACAAGCTGCGTTCGTTGAAGTAGCCGACGATAAGTCCAATAGCTCATCCTTATACCGGGGAGAGTGTCGGATCGACGGGCAATAGTCTTCTCAATCCCTTCTGGGATCATGATGACGGCAGTTACAATTTGACCAATGAAGACTGCCGCGAAACTGGATGTGGGACAGGCTGGATTTTACATATTTAAGGAATGCAATTTCGGCATCTTTCTACCCAAATTTGTGACCTCACCACCGAGCTAGTTAGCTGCCTGGAGCGGACCATCCGCTAGCGATCCTTTCGCTGCTAGTGTGAATAATAAACGGAGTTGCGCCTGCGATGCTCCCTTCGCATTTATTGGCAACAAATCCCCGAAGTGAGGTGAGTACGGTGGTTGAGTCTGCCGTTCAAAATGCTAGACGATTCCGTTGGGGAACGACTCATAACAAAGTAGGCCATAGGGTGATCGCTAGCAAGAGACGTACTTCGTTGTTTTCGTTGTATTGGCGTCGTAGTTTCTGCTGAAACTGCTCCGCCTCGCGCACCGTTGGACAGGCGGGATCGTTGGGCTTCTCCTCGCTGTGATTGGGCTTTCGGGTGCTCTAATGGTGTGGGAACACACTTGGCTTTGCCTTCCCAGATCAAACGAGCGACTCGTGACAGATTCCAAGACACTTGGGGCGTCGGTCGAGGCTGCGCTGACGGAAGAGCCTGGATTGAAGCGGATCACTTTCGCCAGCGAGGAGATTGGCCTGCACGAAGCAATCTATTCCAATGGTAGCGGGGCCTACTTCGCGCAGGATGGAGTGCTTGTCGATCGCTGGACGTCGATTTGGGATCGCCCCGAACTATGGTTGTTCGAACTTCACCAACATTTGTTGTTGGGTCAGAATGGTAAATACATCACGGGGCTGTTGGGTCTGGTGCTGTTTGCCTTTTCTGCGTCCGGAATCGGGCTCTGGTGGCAAACGCGAAAGACTTTTGAGCTCCGCCTTTGGCCTGCTCGGATGACGCGCAGCGGAATCATCCGCCAACATCGAGACCTTGGTATCGTCGCAGCGCCATTGCTAATGCTTTCGGGCATTACGGGCACCTTAATTCTTTTCCCTGTCGCGTATGAAATACTGAGCTCGCCTTGGGCGGGACCAGAAATAGGCAACTCAACACCGCCCAAAGGTCTTCCGTTGACCGGCTCAAAAACCGACTGGCAAAAAGCGATAGCCAATGCTCGGTCCGCGTTCCCCGGCGCTGTACTGCGTCGCATCACATTTCCGGAACCGGGTGCTGCTATTACTGTGCGGCTTAAGCAGCCGTTTGAATGGACGCCTAACGGCCGAAGCCTTGTCTGGCTTGACCCGTCAAATGGAGCGCTCCTTGCGAGCAAAGAACCCCCTAGCAACGGCAGTGCTGTTATCGCTGAAGCGCTCTACCCAATTCACTCGGGCAAGATTGGAGGGACGGTCTGGAAGCTTTTTCTTACTTTCGGCGGCCTAGGTCTCGCCATGCTTGGAACGCTCGGTTGCTGGAGTTTTTGGTTCAGGAATGCCCACAACTGAAGTCTAGACACAATGAAAGTCGTGTTAGACTTGGCTATATTGAACTTATCAATTGAATCCTTTTAAGAAATACGTATCTTGTCACTTCATTTTTGATTTTTCTCTTGTATGTAAATTATTTCGCTGTGTACTGCTCACAACGTCTGCAGTTTCTTTCGACGTGCTGCGTTTCGCGGCGGATTTTGGTGCGCGGGCAACGATCGTGTCAGCCAAATTCAGTGTCGCGGCGTTGATCATTGACCCATACCTTAATGGGCGTCGTAGAATTGCTGTTCATGACGGCAGATTGTTCGGATTGAAAGTGAATCGATCTAACGAGGGGGGCGGCCTCTTCGGTCACTGGAACCAGCCACTCAATAGCCGAAAATTCAGTCGCCATTTTCGGTCTTCTTGCGCTGGCCTCGCTTCTGGCCAGATTTGCGGCCGAGCCCGATTTTCTTAGCCAGATCTCTACGTTTGGCAGCGTAGTCGGGCGGCACCATCGGATAGTCGGAGGGAAGTTCCCATCTTCCGCGATATTCGTCGGGTGTTAAGCCATGTTCAGTCATTAGGTGGCGCTTAAGCATTTTCATTTTCTTGCCGTCTTCAAGGCAGACTATGAATTCCCTCCTAACTGAAGAACGAATCGGAACAGCGGGAACAGGTCGAGGCTCATCTTCAGGTACACCAAGACTCTCTAGTGAGGCATAGACACTTTTGATAAGCGAACTCACCTCATTTGCGCCGAGTGAGTTGTTGGCCAAATAGGATGAGACGATATCGGTAGTGTGCTCGATTAGAATATTGGAAAATTCCGCTCCTGCAGAAGTATTCTGTGTCGCCATTGTTTGGCTCCTCTTCTATTGATCATTGTGACTCAAGAGCGGCCTAATAAACAACAAGGTATATAGAAATTTCTTGTGGCATTTGAGCGACACTCGTTTGCTCTTGACGCGTAGGGCCGGTAGCCGACTGTCATTCCTGAGAAGCCATTCAAACTTGTGCGGAATGGCAACTCCACTCCAATAACCCGGCAGTTACGCTCAGCATTCAAACCTACAGAAAACAAAAGTTTGGACTTTCACTGAAAATGCCGTCTGTTTCGTCGCTCGCCGTCAAGGCTAAGCGAACCTATGAGTCTATGCTTTGCAGTTACTACAAAAAATATTCAGAAAGTATCGAATTGAGATTTGTTTACCATAATTAAGGTGATACGAATTGCCCAATTTCAGGCGATATGCCAATAGGTAGAGTCAGAATGATTTATGAGAATCTATTTCCGATATTGGTTCAACCAGCAAGGTGCACGTTGGTCTCACGAACAACACGCAATGCAACGGGCAGCGACTGAACAAAAGGAACGACCCCGTTGCGTCCTCCGATGGCACCCGTTCGAGCAGATTTGCCGCTTTATCCATGCTCTTGTTTATGCCACGCGGTCGTGTTTGGTATAGGAAGCTCGCTGCTTTCAGAGCTTCGCTTATTTGCGAGTTCAAGTTTGCTCGCACGCGTTACGACGCTGAGGTCATGAGCGATTGTGACTTCACCGCAAGCTGGCCCAGAAAAACTTAGAGTTTCGGAGTTTCGAATCTTTTTTGTTGAGCTTCTTCTACGAAAATCTCTTACGCTCTCCTCCTCCAGACTCGATCAACCTCGCGCGCAACGAGACTGTATTCGAGCAGGGCCGTCTGCATGTTCCGGGAACGGTCGCATTGTTGTTTGGGAGGATTCGTGCCTCTTGGTGGACTCCGATCCTTGATATATTAGATGGAGCTAATTAAATATCGAGAAGTAGTTTGGAGGTGTTTCGCGATGCTTGGCAACAGCAACGATAGTGCGCTGGAAGCGGCTTCGGCGATCGTCGAAAAGGCACTGGCCAGAGAAGCTACCAGGCCGGTCCTGCAAGGCTTCTTCGACGAGGAGACCTTCACCGCCAGCTACGTCGTGTTCGACCCGGCGACACGCCATGCAGCGATCGTCGATTCGGTGCTCGACTACGATCCGGCGGCGGGCCGCATCTCGTACGGCTCAGCGGACGAGATCATCGCCTTCGTCGAGGCCGAGAGCCTGCATGTGGAATGGCTGCTCGAAACGCATGCCCATGCCGACCACCTCTCCGCCGCGCCTTATCTGCAAGCGAAGCTCGGTGGCCAGATCGCCATCGGCAAGGACATCGTCCGGGTGCAGGAGGTGTTCGGCAAGCTGTTCAACGAGGGCACCGAGTTTGCGCTCGACGGTTCGCAGTTCGACCACCTCTTCGACGATGGCGACACCTTCCGCATCGGCGAGCTCGAGGCAGTGGTCCTGCACGTCCCCGGCCACACCCCGGCCGATCTGGCCTACGTGATCGGCGATGCGGTGTTCACCGGCGACACCATCTTCATGCCCGACTACGGCACCGCTCGGGCCGACTTTCCGGGCGGCGACCCGCATGCGCTGTACAACTCGATCCGCCGCCTGCTCTCGCTGCCGGATGACGCGCGGCTGTTCCTGTGCCACGACTACAAGGCCCCGGGACGCGACGAATTTGTCTGGGAGACCACCGTCGCCGCCGAACGCGCCGGCAACGTCCACGCCCACGATGGCGTCAGCGAGGACGAGTTCGTCAAGATGCGGACCGACCGCGACCGGACGCTCGGCATGCCGCGGCTGATCCTGCCTTCGGTGCAGGTCAACATGCGCGCCGGGCACTTCCCCGAACCCGAGTCCAACGGGACCCGCTACCTTAAGATCCCGCTCGACGGGCTCTGACCCCTCCAGACCGAGCAAAGGCAATCCGATGGAAACGAAGAAACTCGACGACACGCTGTGCATCCGCCCGCAGGTCCTGCCCGAACAGCTGGCCGAAGCGGCCCGCCTCGGCTTCCGCTCGGTCATCAACAACCGGCCCGACGGCGAAGAGCCCGGCCAGCCGACGTCCGACCAGGTCGCCGCCGCGGCGCATGCGGCTGGCCTAGAATACCGCCATATCCCGGTCATTCCCGGCCAGATCACCGACGACGCGATCGATGCGTTCCAAAGGGGCATCGCGGAAATGCCCAAGCCGATCGTCGGCTTCTGCCGGACAGGGACGCGCGCTGCGATGCTCTGGGCCCTCTCCAATGCCCGCGAGATCGGCGCAGATAATGCGATCGAATGCGCAGCCGGCGCCGGCTGCGACATCTCCGGCATCCGTGCACGGCTCGAACAGCGCGGCGGCTGAACCGGCACTTCCGGCATGATCGATACTTTGCATATTGCGCTCGGCGGACTGTCGGGCGCGCTGGTCGGGTTCACGCTCGGACTGGTCGGCGGCGGCGGGTCGATCCTCGCGGTGCCGCTGATGGTCTACCTGGTGGGCGTGAAAAGCCCCCACGTGGCCATTGGCACCAGCGCGCTGGCCGTGGCGGCCAACGCCGCCCTGGGCCTGCTGCAGCACGCCCGCAAGCACACCGTGAAGTGGCGCTGCGGGACGTTGTACGCAACTGCCGGGATCGTCGGTGCCTTCGCAGGATCGACGCTTGGCAAGAACTTCGACGGCCAGAAACTTCTGTTCCTCTTCGCGCTGGTCATGGTCCTGGTTGGCGTGCTCATGCTGCGCGGCAGCAAGGCCCCGGACCAGCCTGACGTCCGCCTCGACCGCGAGAACGCCCCGCGGCTGGTGGGTTTCGGATTCGGGACCGGTGTGTTTTCCGGCTTCTTCGGGATCGGTGGCGGCTTCCTGATCGTCCCCGGTCTCGTCGCTTCGACCCGCATGCCGATGATCAATGCCGTCGGCACCAGCCTCGTCGCGGTGACTGCCTTCGGCCTCACGACCGCTGCCAACTATGCGCTGTCGGGGCTGGTCGACTGGGCGCTGGCCGCAGTCTTCATCCTCGGTGGCGTCGTCGGGAGCCTGCTCGGAACGCTGCTCGCCCAGAAGCTGTCGCAAGGCAACGCGCTGCGCACCGTCTTCGCGGTGCTGATCTTCGTCGTCGCGGCCTACATGATGTGGAAGAGCTGGGGCGCGATGTAGGCTTCGCCGCGCCCGGCGAATAAATTTCACCTCCAAACTCCGGAATCGTCCGCGCCGTGGCGTCTCCCGTCCGTGAACAAACGGAGCCGGAACATGGACGCCTTCGGCGCAAGGGATTTCGTCGATCAGGTATATCATCGCGAGTACGGCGCCGAAGGCGCTGCCGCGTTCTCCACCTACCTTGCATCTGCTTCCGGAGCTGTTCTCGGCTACCGCCGGGCCAGCGCGGAACCGCTATTTCTCGAGGCCTATTGCGATGCGCCGATAGAGGACCTTCTCGTCCCGGTGCTGGGGCGGCGAGTCGAGCGGCGCGC
This sequence comes from Croceibacterium salegens, assembly GCF_009827435.1. Taxonomy (GTDB): domain Bacteria; phylum Pseudomonadota; class Alphaproteobacteria; order Sphingomonadales; family Sphingomonadaceae; genus Croceibacterium_B; species Croceibacterium_B salegens. Next base: position 142,355 of record NZ_WTYM01000023.1, read on the forward strand.
AATCATCGAGATCGGCAACCTCGCTGCGACCAACGCGATGGCGATGGTCCACTTGTGGGGTGCGGCGGCGAACGATCTCGGTGCAAACGGCGAAGTGGTGGTCGCAACCCTGACCCGCTCGCTGCGCACCATGTTCCGCCGCATCGGCATCGTCATCCATGACCTCTGCCCGGCTGAAAGGCACCGCCTAGCCGGGGCAGGAGCAGGGTGGGGCAGCTACTACGAACAGGACCCGCGCGTCTGTGCCGGAGACATTTGGCAGGGTCAGGCGGCGATTTCCGCCTTTCGCGCCCGCCGCGTACCGAATCCTGCCGCGTGAGCACGTTGTTAGAGGCCATTCGCGACCATGCACGCCGCACGCCCGGCCAGGTCGCGGTCGATCCGGTTACTACGCCACCGCTGACCTACGCCGCTCTTGCTGCTCGGGTCGATGCGTTGGCGCCGCAACTGGCGCAGGAATTCGCTGGCGGTGCCGCGGCACTCGAAATCGACCACGGCGCCGACGAGGTGATGCTCGAACTGGCGCTCCTCGAAGCGGGAATCCCGGTTCTTTCCCTTCCTGCCTTCTTCACTTCCGAACAGCGTCGCCACGCACTCCATTCGAGCGGAGTCGCGGCGATACTGTCCGGCGTGGGAGCGGATCGACGGACAGCGTGCCCCTTGCGCCCCGTCCCGCTCCCCGCCGGCTCCGCGCGGATCACCTTCACCTCGGGATCGACAGGTGCGCCCAAGGGTGTGTGCCTGTCCGCCGGGCACCTCGAGCAGGTTGCGGCCTCAGTGGTCGAGGCAGTGGGGGTCGAGCACGCCGGACGGCATCTAGCGCTGCTGCCGCCGGGCATCCTGCTCGAAACCGTCGCAGGGCTCTTTGCCACGCTGATGGCGGGAGGCACTTACGTCTGCCCGCCACAGTCCCTGTGCGGGCTCGGCGATCCCTTCCGGCCCGATTTCGTTGCGCTGGCGGCGCGGATCGCCGAATGGAATATCACCTCCCTTATCCTCGTGCCGGAATTGCTTGCCGGCCTGGTCTCCGCGCTCGAAGCGAGCGGCGGACTGCTGCTCTGTCTGTCCCTGGTGGCAGTCGGCGGGGCGCGTGTCCCGCTACCGTTGCTCGAACGGGCGCGGGGGCTGGGCTTGCCGGTGCGGCAGGGATACGGCCTGACCGAATGCGGGTCCGTCGTCAGCCTCGAGGATGCGGCCGGCGATGCGATCGGATCGGCTGGCCGTCCCCTGTCGCACATGGCCGTCCGGCTGGCGGACGACGGCGAGATCCTGCTTGACGGACCGCTCTGCCTTGGCGAGATCGGCGGCGCACCGCCGGTCAGTCCCTTTGCCACGGGCGATATCGGGCGGATCGATGCTGACGGAAGGCTGTGGATCACCGGGCGCAAGTCGAACCTCATCGTCACCGCGCACGGCCGCAACGTCTCTCCGGAATGGGTCGAAGAGGCACTGCTGGCCCAGCAGGATATCGCCCAGGCCTTCGTGCACGGCGACGGGATGCCGTTTCCATGTGCATTGCTGGTCCCGGCATCGACAAATGCCGACCTTTCAGCGGCAGTCGACGCCGCCAACGCGACTCTCCCGGCCTATGCCCGAGTTGCGACTTGGCGCCAGGTTGCCCACTTCACGCCGCAGAATAGCCGCCTGACCGGTAATGGGCGGCTCCGGCGCGCCGAGATCTTACGGAGCTGCATCGGCGCGCCGGATAGATTCACCCAGCTCGAGGACGAGACGGTGCGCGAGCGGCTGGCGTTTCTCGCCGTGCCGCAAGTCCGTGCCGGGCTCGCCGGATCGATCAGCCGCGTGGTCTACATCGCCTATCTCACGCAGGCCTATCACCACGTGAAGCACACCGTGCCGCTGATGCAGGCGGCACGGGACGGGCTCATGGACCGGCCCGAGCTGGTCGAGGCGCTCGACGAATATATCGCCGAGGAGACCGGGCACGAGGAATGGATCCTCGCCGATATCGCCGCCGCCGGGGGCGATGCCAACGCAGCGCGGGCCAGCACGCCGCACCCCGCCACGAAGGCGATGGTCGACCACGCCTATGGCCGGATCGCCGCGGACGACCCTGTGGCCTTCTTCGGCATGGTCTACGTGCTGGAAAGCGTCAGCGTGGCGCTGGCGACGCGTGGGGCAGGGGCCGTCGCGGAGCGGCTTGGGCTGCCGCCCCAAGCCTTCACCTACCTGACTTCGCACGGTGCGCTCGACCAGTCGCACATGAAGTTCTTCGCCGGGCTGGTGAACGGGTTCGGCGAAGCGGACATGGCCAGCGTGCGTCGCATGGCGCGCGAGATGTTCGCGCTGTTCGGGGGAATGTTCGCCGCCATCGACCTGGAGCCGGACCTTGAACCTGCTTGAGGGCAAGCGCATCGCCGTTACCGGCGCGGCGGGCGGCCTCGGCACGCCAGTGGCGCAGTTGCTCACCGGGCGCGGCGCGATCGTGACCGGGATCGACCGGCTCGACTGCCCGGACTGCGCGGCCTCGATCGTCACCGACCTGTCCGACGACACCGCACTTCTCGACCTGTGCAGTAGGCTTGCGGCAGATCCGCCCGACATTCTCGTCAACATTGCCGGGATCATGCGGTTCGGCCTGCACGAGAGCCAGCCGTTCGACGCCTTGTCGCTGTGCTACCGCATCAACCTCGTCGTGCCCGCGGCGCTGGCGCAGGCGGTTGCGGGGCCGATGCGCGCGCGCGGTTCGGGGCAGATCGTCAACATCGGCTCGATGCTCGGCTCGATTCCCTATCCGTGGTTCGCCGCCTATTCGTCGAGCAAGGCCGGCCTCGCCGCGCTCAGCCAGGCGCTGCGCCGCGAGCTTGCTAGTTCGGGCGTGACCGTCACCCACGTCAGCCCACGCGCAGCGAAGACGAAGCTCAACGACGGCGACGTTGAACGCTTTCTCGACCTTGCGGGAATGAAGGCGGACGACCCCGATTGGGTCGCGCGCCGCATCGTCGCGGCGATCGAGGGGCGTCGCGCCAACGTCAGCATCGGCGCGATGGAGCGAGTCTATGCCGCGCTCAACGCGCTCGCCCCGGCCGTGATCGACAACGGTCTGAAATCGCAGGTCAGGCGCGCCCGCGCCGCCTTCAACCAACCGCCAAAGAGAGGAACCATCCGATGATCGGCAAGACCCGCCTGACACTGGCCGCTGCGCTGCTGGCGCTGGCCGTACCCGCCTATGCCGCAGGCTCGATGAGCCAGGAGGTCAAGAGCATCAACGACAGCTGGGCGCACATCACCTACGAGGTGAAGGGATCGAGCACCCAGACCAAGGCGCTCGACAAGCTCGCCGACCAGGCCGCTGCGCTGGTCGCCAAGTACCCCGGGCAGGCCGAGCCTCTGCTGTGGCAGGGCATCGTGGTCAGCGAGCAGGCCAACCGCGCCAACGTCTTTCACAAGCTGGGCCTCGCGACCCGGGCGCGTGACATCATCGCCAAGGCCTATTCGATCGATCCCAAGGCCGCCGGCGGCGGCGCGGCGATGAGCCTCGGGGTGCTGTACTACAAGGTCCCCGGCTCGCCGATCGGCTTCGGAGACGACGAGAGGGCCAAGCGCCTGCTGCGCGAGGCGCTGACGCTTGATCCCGCGGGTCTCGATGCCAACTACTTCTACGGCGATTTCCTGCTCGACCAAGGCGATAAGGCCGGGGCCAAGACCTACCTGCAGAAGGCGCTCAAGGCGCCGCACGATCCGGCCCGTCCGGCCTGGGATGCCGGGCGGCGGCGCGAAGCCACGGCACTGTTGAACAAGATCGGCTGACCGCATCCCGATGCCGGGTCCACTCGCGGTCCGTCTCGCCGGGCAGCTCGCGCGACCTCGTGGGCTGCCCGGCACCTTGTTGGGCCGTGCGATGGACCTTGCCAACCGGCGCTGCACCGCGCTCGCCATCGACCTTCTCGATCCGCAGGACGGCGAACGCCTGCTCGATGCCGGTTGCGGCACCGGGGCGGCGCTGGCCGCCGTCCTCCGGCGCGCCGACTGCCTCTGCACAGGCATCGACCCCTCGCCGGCCATGATCGCCGCCGCGCGCCGCCGGTTGGGCAAGCGCGTCGCACTTGCCCCGGTCAGGATCGAGGACCTGCCGCCTTCTGTTGGGCCTTTCGACGCGATCCTCGCGCTTAACGTGCTCTATTTCGCCGATGACACAGGCGCGATGGTCCGGGCCTTGCGGCGAGCCCTCGCGCCCGGCGGAAGGCTGGTCGGCTACGCCACCCATCGCGAGACAATGGAGCGCTGGTCTTTCGCCCGCGCCGGGCTGCATCGCCTGTTCGACGCTCCGTCCCTCATCTCGCTGCTGGAGCAGGGCGGCTTTGCCAGCAGCGCCATTTCCGTGCAGGAATGCGCCGTCGGCCCGGGCGTCAGGGGGCTTCTCGTATGCGCCCGGCACTGAGGAGGTTCATGGCGGACGGCGATGAAGCGGTAGTGTCGAGTGGGCTGAACGGCCTGTTTGAACATCATCGCGCCGAATTGAAGCGCTTCATCAGCGCGCGCTGCGGCGATCCGGTTGAGGCCGAGGACCTGCTGCAGGAGCTCTGGCTCAAGCTTGCCGACCTCAGCGTGGGGCCGATCGGCAACGGCCGTGCCTACCTTTTCCGCATGGCGAACAACCTCGTCTTAGACCGCGTCCGTCGCCGCCACCGGTCGATGCGCCGCGACAGGGCGTGGCTCGAGCGCGATCCCGTGGGCACCGCGACCGCGGAGGACCGGCCCGACCCTTCGCCCGACGCGGAGCAGGAACTGCTCGACAAGGAGGAAACGCAAGTCCTGCGCGCCGCTATCGCCAGCTTGCCCGCAGGAGCCCGGCGCGCGCTCGTCGCCTACCGTTTCGAGGGCATGGCGCAGGGCGACATCGCGACGATGATGGGCATCAGCCGCAGCGGGGTGGAAAAGCACCTCGCGCTGGCGATGAAACATCTCCGAAAACACCTCGACGACTGCGGATATTTCAGTTCCGTGTCGTCGGATAATCGGGAACGGCCGGGGCGGCCCGACCCGACGCTGGAAAAGACACGATGAACGGGGCTGACGACAATATTCGCGACGAGGCGGTGCATTGGCATCTCGCTTCGCTGCGCGACGACATGGACTGGGACGGGTTCACCGCCTGGCTCGAAGCCGACGCGCGTCATCGCGAGGCTTTCGACGAGGTTGTGCTGGCCGACGAGCTTGCCGCCCGCCAAGGTCCGGCACTCGCGGAAGAATTCGCCGCCGAACTTGTGGAGCAACCTGTCCGCTCGCGCTGGCCGGTCTGGATGGGCGGGGCCGTGGCAGCATCGCTTATTGCGCTGCTTGTCGTCCCGCAAATCACCCAGTCCGATCCGGTGACCTACACCGCCAACGAGACCAGCCGTACCGTCGCGCTCGCTGACGGTTCGAGCATCGTCGTCGCTCCTGGCAGCACGCTTACCGTGGCGGGACGAAAGCAGGACCAGCTGGCGCTGGAGGGCGGGGCATTCTTCGAAATCCGCCACGATCCCGCACGCAGCATGGTGATCAAGGCGGGTGGGCTGGAAATCTCCGATATCGGCACCAGTTTCGACGTGCAGGTCGTCGGCCAGTCTACGCGCGTCGAAGTGGCTGAGGGCCGGGTGCAGGTACGCGGCGAGGCCCTCGCGGGCCCGATCGAACTCGACGCAGGCAAGCAGGTTTCGTTCGATCCCCAAAGCAAGACGGCGACAGTTGCCACGGTCTCTGACGAGAACGTTGGCGAATGGCGCAAGGGTCGCTTGACCTATGAGTCCACTCCTCTGGCACTGGTCGCCGCCGACCTCGCACGCTATGCCGGGCTGCGTTTGGACATCACGCCGGCAATCGCGAACCGCCGGTTTTCGGGGACTTTGTCGGTCGGCAATGGGGATACCGCGGTCAGGGACCTGGCGCAGCTCATGGGCTTGGTGCTGGTGCACGACAGCGATACTTATCGCCTGGAGCCCGCCGGCTGAGGCTCAGGTCGACCAGCGTTCCGCAATCGACGTAGAATCCGCCAGCCTGCCCGAGGCGATCGCCGAGCTGGCGCGCGAGACGGGCGTTTCGATCGGGACCGAAGGCACTCTCCCACGCTTGCGCAGCCATCCGGTAAAGGGCCGGATGTCGGTCGATCGGGCCCTGTCGCACATGCTCGCGGGCACCGGTTACGTAGCCCGCCGCGTCGGCGCCACGGCATGGCGGATCGAAAGAACGCCCCAGCGCCAGGCAGCCGTGGGGGGCCGACCCAAGGAGATCCCGCCGACCATCGGCGCGGAAATCCTCGTCACCGGGACCAAGCGCGAGCTCTCGCTCGATAACGCCGCGATCGCTGTCGCCGTTGTCCGTCCCGATGCGATCCAGCAGGTTCGCGTAACGAGTGACAGCGCGTTCGTCGCCGTCAACGTCGAGGGATTTTCGCTGACCGGACAGGGGCCCGGCCGCAACCGGATGTTTCTTCGCGGCGTGGCCGACAGCGCCTTTGGTGGTCGAACCCAGTCGACCGTGGCTGTCCTTCTCGACGATGCGCGCATCACCTATGCCGCGCCCGATCCCGACATCCGGCTCGTCGATGTCGAAAGAGTGGAGCTGCTCAAGGGACCGCAAGGCTCGCTCTACGGCACAGGGGCGCTCGGCGGAATCTACCGGGTAGTGACCCGTCGCGCCGACCTGTCGAATATGGAATTCGCAATCGGACTGACCGCCGAGACTGTCGAACACGGGTCTTCGGGCGCAAGCGGTGCAGTCGTCGCCAACCTGCCGCTGGCCCGCGACAAGGTAGGACTTCGCTTGGTGGCTTACGGCGAACTCGCGCCTGGCTGGGTCGATACGGGGACGAAGAAGGACAGCAACACCTCCGGTTTGTCTGGAGTCCGCGCAGGTCTCGGGGTCGACCTCGGAGATGGTTGGCGGGCCGATGCGACCGGTTTCGGCCAGTGGCTCGGCGTCGACGACAGCCGCTACGTCTACGAATCGCTGGCCCGCCGCCGTCCCGCGCAACTTGCCGAAAAGCACGACAATGACCTCCTCCACGGATCGCTGCGTGTGGCGCGTGACGAAGGGCCAATCCGGATCGTCATGTCCAGCGGTTACACGAGCCATGTCGTTGACGAGCAGATCGACGCGACGCAGGGCGCGGAGTTGCTTGGCATGACCGATCCGGAGCGCCTGCTCGACGCCAACAGGTACAAGGTCTGGGACAATGAAATTCGTGCCAACGGGCAGATCGGGCGGCTCGGATGGCTGGGCGGCATATCGTACCTCTCCGCCAGACAGGACAGTTCGCGCGACCTGACCGGGTTGGCAGGCAGCACGATGAACGTGGACAGCGATGACCGGTCTGCGGAGGAGCTGGCGCTGTTCGGTGAACTGTCGCTTCCGCTGACGGGCAGGATCGAGGCGACCGCCGGTGCGCGGGTATTCCGCAGCCTGATCGAAGAGCGCCGCGCCGAAGGGGCCGAGGCGGCCGAACTTCGCTTCATCCGCTATGGCGTTACCCCGGACTTCGGGCTGTCGTGGAAGCCGAAGGTGGGGCGACTGATCTACCTCCACTATGGCTCCGCCTTTCGCCAGGGCGGAACGGGGATCGGTGAAGACGGCACGATCGAAGCCCTCGAAGGAGACGAGCTTGCGACGTTGTCCGCCGGGTGGCGCGACACTCTCGGCATGATCCGCTTCGACCTCGGTCTCTATCACTCCTGGTGGAGCGAAATTCAGTCGGACGTCTTGCGTCCCAACGGGCTGATCGAGACTGCCAACGTCGGCGATGGAGAAATCACCGGGGCCGAACTGTCGGTCGAAGCCGAACCGGCCGAGCGCTGGCGCCTGCAGGGCGGGGCAATGCTGCAATCGGCCAAGATCGATCCCGTCAATGCATCGAGCGATGGGGACCGACGTCTGCCGGTGGTCCCCGACATGACGTTTCGCGCCGCCGTGCTTCACGATTTCTACCTCGGCGACTGGGACATGAGCGCGAGGGCCCAGCTCAACTACTTCGGATCGGCGCGGTTAAGTTTCGATCCGGCGCTCGACAGAAAGATGGGCAAGGTCTTCGACGCGACGGCCGAACTGCGGGCCAGCCGCGGCCCGTTCGGCCTGTCGCTCGAAGTACTTAACCTGCTCGCCGGGCGGCACGATACCTTTGCCTATGGCAACCCTCTGCGCGTGCGCACGGCGCCGCAGTTCACGCCCCAGCAGCCGCGCACATTCCGGCTGACGCTTTCATACCGGCCTGGCGGTTCAGCCGATTGAGCGGCGCTGCGTCGACTCGAATTTCTGCGCCAGCCACTCCCTTGCCTGTTCGCGCTTCGGCTTGGCCTCCACCGTGTCGATGGCGTGGTTGACTCGCCAGACGAGGAAGCGCGGGTCGAATGGCTTGCGAATGTGATCGTGCGCCGCACAGGGCAGGAGTTGTTCGGAATTGCCGTTGCCCGCTGTGGTCGACAGCAGGATGATCGGCGTGTCGCGGCATGGCTCGGTCGAGCGCAGTTCGCGCAGCAGGGATCCTTCTTTCTGGCCCGGCATGTCTTCGTCGAGCAGGATCAGTTCGGGCTCGCGCCAGCGCAGCAGCGTGTGCGCCTGTTTGGCGTTGCAGACCCAGCCGCAGGCGTATCCCGCGGCGATCAAGGCGTCGGCGGCGCGCTCCGCGCCGGTGGCGTCGCTGTCGACGATAAGGATGAATGCTACTTCGCGGCCCCCATTGTTCCCATTGAACCGTGGGCCACGACTAGCGCAGCCATGCTGGCAGGGCGCTAACCCCGGGCTACGCAGTGCCCCCTAGGAACACTGCGCGTGCGGCAAGTGCGATCAACGCCATCAGGACGATGGAGGACAGCGCGAAAATGCCGAAACGCACCATGACCTTGTTGAAGGTCGCTTGCACCAGCGAGTGGAGGATGCGCAGGCCGACGTAGGCGCAGCCGAGGATCGCCGTGCGACCGTCGCCTTCGCCGGTCAGGAACAGCACCAGCGCCACAGCATAGAACACCGTCGGCGCTTCATGCAGGTGGTTGTAATTATGCGCTTTCCACTGAACGCCCGGGGGAAGGACGCGATCGAGCGTCGTCTCCGGGTCGTTGGCCAGCTTGTCGGGTTCGACCTGCGCCGCCTGCATTGCGGGGATGCGCGTGGCGTACATCCACAGCCACATGATCATGGTCCAGGCCGCCAGCACCACGACCGGCTGGAGAATCGAAAGTTCGGGCACGCTCAGGCTCCTGCAAAGACGGTTGCCAGCAATGCCTTAATCGACAGCGCAATCAAGAACAGGCTTGAGGTTGCGAACAGGGTTACGCGCACCGGAATGCGATTGACGGTCGATTGCCACAGCGAATGGACCACGCGAATGGCGACGTAGGCCCAGGCCAGCAGCACGTCGAGACGGTCGGCACCGGCGATCGCAAGGATCGCCACGGCGGCGCAAAAGATCGTCGGTTGCTCCATCAGGTGGGTGTAGTTGTGCGACTTCCACATCACCTTCGCCGGCAGCCGGCCCTCGAGGTCCTGCCCGCGGCCGCCGGGCGGGACGATCTTGACGTCGATGTTCGCCGCCTTGAGGGCAGGGAAACCGGTGAAGACCATCCAGAACTGCACCACGAGCGTCCACGCGACGAGGACCGCGGCGGGTGCGAGCATTTGCGCCTGCATTGAAGATCTCCCCTGTCGAACCGGCGGCAAAGTGCGCGGGGGCAATCAAGTTGTCAAATGAAACTTAAATTCCAGCGATGATCCGTGCGAAGGCTGCTGCGTCGACGTTTCCGCCGCTGAGGATGATCGCCGTCCGGCCATCGAGTTCGACCTTTCCGGCGAGTGCCGCGGCCAGCGCCGCCGCGCCGCCGGGCTCGAGCACCAGTTTGAGCCGCGCGAAGGCGAAGCGCTGCGCCTCGCGAATCTCCTCCTCGCTTACAGCTACGCCCGGCGCGGCGCGGCCATGCAGGACTTCGAAGTTGATCGGAAAGGTCGCCAGCGTCTGCAGCGCATCGCAGGCGGTCGGCGGCGGGGTGGGGCCGACCGGCACGATCTCGCCTGCCGCGAGGCTGCGCCGCATGTCGTCCCAGCCTTCGGGTTCGACCGGCACGATCTCAGCACCGGGACAGGCGAGGGCGAGCCCCGCCGACAGCCCGCCACCGCCGCACGGGGCAACGATCCGCGTCGGCTCCTCGCCGAGCTGTTCGGCGATTTCGATACCGGCACTGCCCTGGCCTTCGATGACCCACGGATCGCCATAGGCATGGACCAGCGTGGCGCCGGTTTCGTCCACCAGCTTCGCCGCCACTTCGTCGCGCAATTCGCCGCCGGGGCGGTCGTAAAGCACGATCTCCGCGCCCAGCGCTCGCGTTCCCGCCAGTTTCACCTGAGGCGCGTCGTTGGGCATGACGATGGTCGCGGCACTGCCCAGTTCGCGCGCCGCCCAGGCTACGCCCTGCGCATGATTGCCGCTCGAAACCGCGACCACGCCGCGCCCCCGCTCGCCGTCGGAGAGGTCGGTGAGCCGGTGCCAGCCGCCGCGAATCTTGAACGCGCCGATCGGCTGCAGGCTCTCCGCCTTTAGCCACACGCGGGAGCCGCGAATCTCAGTGGGAAGCAGAGGCGTGGGCGGCAGGATGCGGGCGATTTTCTCGGCCGCCCTGACGACGCCGGCATGAGTGGGTTTGCGAAGTGATGCAGAATGCGCCATGGGGCGCGCGTCGCATATTTACCTCGGGTCCGCCAGCGCCTATGGGCGCCCGCTTTTCGCCGGAACCGCGCGACAGTCGCGCCGTTGCCCGGGCACGATGGAAAGGGATTTGCGAATGACCGAATCGACGATCAACGACACGCGCAAGGCCGAGCTGCTTTCGACCACCGTCGAGCACATCGACATCCGCGAATTCGACGCGCGCCCGATCGTGGATGCGATGGGCAAGATGAGCTTCACCAGCCGCGACCTCGCTCGCGCGACGCGCATCTACAACCAGATGCTCGAGGACAAGGACTGCACGATATTCCTCGTCATCGCCGGTTCGACCAGCGCGGGCGGCTGCATGGACCTTTATGCCGAGCTGGTGCGCTCCAATATGGTCGACTGCATCGTTGCCACCGGCGCGACGATCGTCGACATGGATTTCTTCGAGGGGCTCGGTCACAAGCACTACCAGGCGCTCGAGATCCCCGACGACGATACGCTGCGCTCGCTTTACATCGATCGCATCTACGATACCTACATCGACGAAGAACAGCTGCAGGACTGCGACTTCACGATCAACAAGATCGCCAACGAGCTCGAGCCCAAGGCCTATTCGAGCCGCGCTTTCATCCGCGAGATGGGCCGCTACCTCGCCGAGCACGGCAAGAAGGAGAACAGCCTCGTCAAGCTCGCCTACGAGCATGACGTGCCGATCTTCTGCCCGGCCTTCGTCGACAGCTCGGCCGGCTTCGGGTTGGTCAAGCACCAGGTCGACGCGATGAAGGAGGGCAAGCCCTACCTGATGATCGACGCCGTGGCCGATTTCCGCGAGCTGACCGACATCAAGATCGAGGCGGGCGAATCCGGCCTGCTGATGGTCGGTGGCGGCGTGCCGAAGAACTTCATTCAGGACACCGTCGTCTGCGCCGAAATCCTCGGCCACGAGGATGTCGCGGTTCACAAGTACGCAGTGCAGATCACCGTCGCCGACGTGCGCGACGGCGCCTGCTCGTCCTCGACGCTTCAGGAAGCGGCGAGCTGGGGCAAGGTCTCGACCGCGATCGAGCAAATGGTTTTCGCCGAGGCCGGATCGGTCATGCCGCTTCTCGCCAGCGACGCCTATCACCGCGAGCACTGGAAGACCCGCACGCCGCGCAGGTGGTCGAAACTCTTCGACTGAGGGCGGTTGCCAGAATCGGGATCATTGCATGAAAGGTTGATAGTCCGGCAAAATTCGGAACGATCGAGGACATGTCGTCGAACCGCAATTGGGCAGCATGGGCGCAGTGAAACGGCTTGTTGGCCGGCTAAGGGAACATGGCTGCGACTGGGCTTTCATCGAATCGGGCCGCGATAATCGTCGGGCTCTCATATTATTCGCGCGGAAGGAATTTCGCGAGATTTCACACGTCTTCGTTCGCCGTCTCGACTGAGCGATCAATCGTCTCCTGTCGCACCATTTTCACTTGCAGTTCACGAAGCGGCGAATATATGCCGCGTTCGCTGCCCCATGGGGACTTCCAAACCGCAAGGCAGCTTTGTCTCGAACTAAGTTTTGGGGGTCCCTTGAGTTGCACAGCTACCCTGACGCATCGACTGTAGTCCGCGCATTTTCGCCGGATCAGCCGGTAATCCTCAATCGCCCGCATGCTGCGGCGCGCGCTGCCCGTTTCTTCGCCGAGAAGTTTCCGGGCAAGTCGCTCTATGCGGTGAAGGCGAATCCCTCGCCCGACCTCCTGCAGATCCTGTGGGACGCGGGTGTGACGCACTTCGACGTCGCCTCGATCGCCGAGGTGCGGCTGGTGCGTTCGCTGCTTCCCGAGGCGACGCTGTGCTTCATGCACCCCGTCAAGACAAAGAGCGCGATTACCGAGGCTTACACCCAGCACGGCGTGCGCACCTTCAGTCTCGATACGGCTGAGGAACTGCAGAAGATCGTCGAAGCGACTGGCGGTGCGCAGGACCTCAACCTGCTCGTTCGGCTGCGCGTTTCGTCCGAATATTCGGAGCTTTCGCTCGCCTCGAAGTTCGGCGTCGACCTTGCCGATGCGGCAGCATTGCTGCGCAACGTACGGCAGCATTGTGATGCCCTTGGCATCTGCTTCCACGTGGGCAGCCAGGCGATGACTCCTTTCGCCTATGTGCAGGCGCTCGAGCGCGTTCGTGCTGCAATCGCCGAGGCTGCGGTTACCGTCGACATCGTCGACGTCGGCGGCGGTTTCCCGAGCTGCTATCCCGGCATGGAACCTCCGCCGCTGGAGGACTATTTCGCGCTCATTGCACGCCACTTCGAAGCCCTGCCGATTTCCTATTCGGCCGAGCTCTGGTGCGAGCCCGGCCGCGCGCTGTGCGCCGAATATTCGAGCCTGATCGTCAAGGTCGAGAAGCGCCGCGGCACCGAACTCTACATCAACGACGGCGCCTATGGCGCGCTGTTCGATGCTGCGCACGTCGCATGGCGCTTTCCGGTGCAGGCGCTCGAACTCGACCTCATCCAGCCTCATGACGAATTTTCGTTCTACGGTCCGACTTGCGACGATGCCGATTTCATGAAGGGCCCCTTCATGCTGCCGGCCGACATCCAGGCCGGCGACTACTTCGAAATCGGCATGCTCGGCGCCTATGGCGCGGCGATGAAGACCGGGTTCAACGGCTTCGGCGAAGCGATTGCCGTGACCGTGACCGACGAGCCGATGGCGAGCCTCTACCGCGGCGACCGGGCGGACCCGCGCAGCAGCGACAACGTCATCAGCCTGCGCTGAGTATCCTCAGGCGGCGACGCGGCCGCTGGTGACCTGCAGGAACTGCGGCTTGGTGCGTGCGCCCTGCTGGAGTTGCTCGATCGGGTAGTTGCCCTGCGGAAGCGAGGTCAGGGGCATGCCTGCCGCGGCCAGCGCATAGGGGCTGACGCGGTGGCGCGTGCACAGTCCGCCGGCGCCGTCGCTGACCAGCGGGGTCTCGAATTCGACCGCAATCTGCGCGTCCTGAGACCGGGTAACCTTGCAGACGACCAGCTGGCCGGCGCCGAGGTCGAGGACGAGCCCGGTATCGAGCGGCACGCCAAGCAGTCCTTCGATGAACGCACCCGACTTGGACAGGTCGCGCATGACCGCGTCGTAGCGGTGATCGTCGTGGATCACGCCAATGCGGCGGAACACGCTGCGCCGCTCTGCGCGGTAGATCTCGGGCCCGTCGGGCTTGATCTTGAATTCACCGCTGCCCATGCGCGCTTCGATCTCGTCGATGCGGAGAGCTTTCGAATAGATCCAGCCCTGCACGAAGCGCGCGCCCTTTTCGATCACCAGTTCGAGCTGGTCGAACGCCTCGACGCCTTCGACGGTCGTCTCCATGCCCAGGGCCTCGGAAAGGCCGATGATCGCAGTGATGATCTTGGCGCTGTTCTGGTCCTTCTGGGTGCACGAATCGACGAAGCTCTTGTCGACCTTGATCTTGTCGAACGGCGCAGAGCGCAGGTAGCTGAGCGACGAGTAGCCGGTACCGAAATCGTCCAGCGCCAGCCGAACGCCAAGGTCCTTGAGCATGCGGAAGGTGTTGTCGACTGTTTCGCTGTCGCCCATGAACACGCTCTCGGTCAGCTCCAGCTCGAGCCGCTCGGGTTCGAGACCCGATTGGGCGAGGGCGTTCGTGACGATGTCGATGAGGCCCGGGTTGGCGAATTGGACCGCCGATACGTTGACGGCCACGCGCACCGACTTCGGCCAGTTCGTGGCCGCGATGCACGCGGTGCGCAGCGCCCATTCGCCGAGCGTGTTGATAAGGTTCGATTCCTCAGCCGCGGGGATGAACACCCCTGGGCTGACGAAGCCGCGCTCCTCGTGCTCCCAGCGCATCAGCGCCTCGAAGCCGACGACCATGTCGTCCTTGGTCCGCACCACTGGTTGGTAGTGCAGCTCGAGCTGGTCGTTGGTCAGCGCTTCGCGTAAGTCGTCGAGCAGCAGCGCGCGCTCTTCCTCTTCGTCCTTGAGGTCGGCGGAGAAGAAGCGGAAAGCGCCGCGTCCGCCTTTCTTGGCGGCATAGAGAGCGAGGTCGGCAGCTCGGACGATCTCGTCTTTCTCCAGCCCGTCGTAGGGGGCGATGGCGACGCCTATCGACGTGCCGATGATCGCTCGCTTGCCGTCGATCGGGTAGGGCTGGCTGACGATCTGGATGAGCTTGTTGGCCAGTTCGCCCAGCTTGCCGCGGTCGTCGAGGTCGGGGAGGATGACCTGGAATTCGTCACCGCCGAGGCGGCCGATCTCACCACGCTCGCCAATTATGCTCCGTAGACGTTCGGCGACCTGTCGCAGCAGCTCGTCACCCGCCGGATGGCCCATCGTGTCGTTGACCTGCTTGAAGCGGTCGAGGTCGAGCATCATCAGCGCACAGGCGCGGCGCGAGCTCTTGAAAGCGGCGAGGGTGCCTTCGAGCCGGCGCGTCATGCGGTGGCGATTGGCGAGGCCGGTCAGCGAATCGTATTCAGCCAGGCGCGAGTCTTCTAGCTTGCGCTCGTATTCGACGGTCACGTCCTTGGCGCTGCCGCGATAGCCCTCGAACTTGCCGCGGCTGTCGAATTTCGGGTGAGCCGAAATCGCCCACCATATCCGGCGGCTGCCGTTCTGGCTGGCAGGGACCAGACGAACGACCAGGTCCTTGAGCTTGTTGCGCGAGGTCAGCTGGAACTTCAGCGGCCGCTCGCTGCCCTGTTCGGGGTTCTCGGCATCAGTCTCGAACAGGTCGACGAGCGACTGTCCGAGTAGCTGAGATCCCTCCAGCTCGAGTCGGTTCAGCGCGCTGTTGGAAAGGTAGATCAGCTTGCCTTGGTGATTGGAGGCCCAGATCCAGCCGATTCCGGCTTGTTCGAAATCGTCGATCACAGAGAGCCGGGCGGCCGAATCATTGGCTCCGATCACCCCTGCCGGAAGGAGGGGCGCAGAGTCTTCGTCCTGCGCTGAAGACGCCTTGCTCTTGAAGAAGCCCGACAATTCCATGTGTTATTGCTGCTCGCGAATTAGGCGCACCAATCGTGGCGCCGGTCCAATCCGGCATGGCACAGGTTGGTTACCATGAGCCTAACAATGGAGACGAATTGCCGCCTGATTGTGGCGATGGGTTGAGCTGGGCGGGATAGTGCTTGGGGGCTATCCCGCCCGTAATCGCTCGCGTCGCCGGCTTAGGGTGAACGGGCAATATCGCACTTCCCCGGCTACACGGTCCGACTAGTCGTTCTGGTGCCGGCTGACGATCTGGCGTTCGGCCAAATCGACACCTATCGATGGTTAATATGAGGGTCCAGGTCGGAACGCCCTGAGCCTTCGATCCGCTAACTAAAGTTGGCCCCCGCTTCTCCCGTTTTGTGGGCCATCAGGGCCAGCTCGGTGCGATTCTTGACGCCGAGCTTCTGGTAAATGGCGTGCAGGTAGACCTTTACCGTGCCTTCCGACATGGTAAGGGCCTCGGCTATTTCCTTGTTGCGCAGCCCGCGCCCGACTTGGGTGGCGATCTGTCGTTCGCGCGGGGCGAGCGGGGCAAGCGGGTCGACGTTGCCGCCGGCCAGCGACAAGTCAAGCGCGCGCTGCAACAGGCGCTGGGGCACGCAGCGCTGTCCCGCTTCCACCTTCTCCAGTGCATCGAGCAGGCTGTCCTCAGCCTCGTCCTTTTGGACGATGGCGTTCACCCCGGCCTTTACGGCGGCGAGCAGCGCATGGTCTTCAAGCCCGGCGGTGAGCAGTACGACGGGACGGTCGTCGCCCCGCTGGCGCATGTGCTGGAGCACCTCCACACCGTTCCTGCCGGGCATGCGGACATCGAATATGCAGACCTGCGGATCGTGACGGGTCAGTGCCGTCAGCGCGTCGTCGCCATTGGTGGCGGTGGCGATGATCTCGAAGCGCGACCCGCGCAACACCGCCTCCACGCCTGCGCGCATAAAGGTGTGATCGTCTGCAAGTAGAACCCTGATCATCATGCCCCGTCCGCGCGCAATACTATATGCAATCTCGTCCCTCGAATACCGCTCTCGACAACTAGGCTCCCGCCAAGCTGGTCAACGCGCTCTCCAATCGAGCGCGGGCGCGTACCCTGATTGATCACCGAAAACCCGCTGCCGTTGTCGGATATCACCAGCTCGAGCATGCCGGCACGTTCCGCCAGCGAGATTTCGACTCTCGTCGCAGCCCCATGGCGCACAGCGTTGACGACGCCTTCGCGCACGATCTGCCGCAAGTCGTGCATCTGCCAGCCCGGGATGGCGGTGGTCCGGCTTTCCGCCTGCAGGACCGCCTCTATGCCCCAGTAGCTCGACAGCTCCCGGAGGAGCTTGCCGAACGAGCTTGCGGCCGAGGCATCGGGAATCACCGCTTCGCCGCGGCGCAGGCGTGCGATCAGCGCGCGGACCTGGACCTGTTCGGTCTTGAGCGCTGCCTTGATTGCCTGGATTTCCGGTTCGGGGTCGCCCCCGGAGGCGATCCATTTGCGCAGTCCCTCGAGCCGCAGGGCCGCCCCTGCCAGCGACTGGGCGATAGTGTCGTGAAGGTCGCGCGCCACTGCGTCGCGCATGCGCGTCACCGCACCTTCGCGGACCAGCGTGACGGTCGACTGGCGGTCGAAACCGGCACCGACTTCGCGAGCGATGGGTTCGCCAAGGGCGATGTGGTCAACCGATGCACCGGGGATCCCTGCCAATAGCAAGGTCCCGCGGCCGGTGACTCCCTCGAACGGCAGGGCGAGGCCGCTGCTGATGCCGCAGAACGCCGCCAGCGGTTCGTCCGGCTGGTTCCGGCTTGCAGCGAAATTGCCGTCGCCGGTGCTGCGCAGGACCCTCCGGCGCTTGCTGTCGAACAGGCGCGCGCTGGCCGGAAACGGCATTTCTCCTGGCAGTTCGCCGGGGCCGAGGATCGAGCGGGGGCGATCCAGACCTACAACGCGCAGTTCGATCTGCGGCTCCTCGTCGTCGGCCCAGGCGATTGCGCCGCTGCGCGCACCGATTTGGGCCATGGCGAAGCGCAGCGCTTCGTCGAGGGGGGGCAGCCGGTCGTCGGTGGCGCCGGGAGGTTCGACGAATCGTTCGGCGATCAGCGTGAAGCGCCGGTCACCGAGCCAGATGAGCACCATCGCCAGCACCAGCATGTAGATGACGCGGCGCCCGAAGCGATAAATGTCCATCTCGATGTGCAGTGCCTGCATGCCGAGACCAACCAGCATGTAGAGGACCGTCGCGGTGAGCCCGGTCAGCGCGGTGACGCGCCAGCTCCAGCGGAAGGTTGAAGCCAGCATGAGGTAGGCGAAGAACGCCAGGAAGGGACTGGTGAAGTCGTCCGCCGCCCCTTCGGTGAAATAGACTGCGGCGAGGAACACCGCGACATCCACGGCATGTGCCGGCCAGGAAAGCTGGTAGTCCCACCACCAGCTTCGCCAGGCGAGGGCGAAGAGTCCGGCGGACAGCGCAATGTAACCGAAGAGCAGCGCATAGCCTGCAAAGTGGCTGCGGACCGGCTGGTCGGGGTCCACCCAAAGCGCGATGCAGAACACGACGGCCAGGACCAGCCTGGTGAAGGCGATTATCCTGCCTGAGCGATTGCCGAAGAAGCGAGCGAATGGGCCGTAACGGCTTCCATCCGCGCCCGTTGCCGGGCCATGCGACGCCTCGGGCGCGGCGACGAGGCGGTCCAGATCAGGCGGCCCTGGAAAGCTCGAGGTCGAGCCTGTCCCAGATCTCGACCAGGGCGACCGTCAGTTCGTGCATCATCTGTTCTGTGTGGGCCGGCCCTGGGGTGAAGCGCAGGCGTTCGGTGCCGCGCGGCACCGTGGGGAAGTTGATAGGCTGCACGTAGACGCCGTATTCGGCGAGCAGGATGTCGCTGATCCGCTTGGCCCGGACCGGATCGCCGACCATCAGCGGAACGATGTGCGTCACCGAGTCCATCACCGGCAGGCCGGCTTCGCGGAACATTGACTTCAGGCTGGCGGCCGCAGCCTGCTGGCCGTCACGCTCCTCGCTCGACGCCTTGAGGTGGCGCACCGAGGCGAGCACGCCGGCGACCAGCACCGGGCTCAACGAAGTGGTGAAGATGAAGCCGGGGGCGTAGCTGCGGACCACGTCGATGATCTTCGAATCCGCCGCGATGTAGCCGCCCATCACGCCGAACGCCTTGCCCAGCGTACCTTCGATGATGTCGATGCGGTGCGCCGCCGCGTCGCGCTCGGAAATGCCGCCGCCGCGTGGGCCGTACATGCCGACCGCGTGGACCTCGTCGATGTAGGTCAGCGCGTTGTACTTGTCTGCAAGGTCGCAGATCGCGTGGATCGGGGCGATATCGCCGTCCATCGAATAGACGCTCTCGAATGCGATCAGCTTGGGAACGTCGGGGCTCTCGGCAGCGAGCAGATCCTCGAGGTGCGCCACGTCGTTGTGGCGGAAGACGCGCTTTTCGCAGCCCGAGTTGCGGATGCCGGCGATCATGCTGGCGTGGTTGAGCTCGTCGGAGAAGATGACGCAGCCCGGCAACAGCTTGCCCAGCGTCGAGAGTGTGGTGTCATTGGAGACGTAGCCGCTGGTGAAGAGCAGTGCGCCTTCCTTGCCGTGCAGGTCGGCCAGTTCGCGCTCGAGATCGACGTGGTAGTGGGTGTTGCCGCCGATGTTGCGGGTGCCGCCCGAACCGGCGCCGACGTCATGCAGCGCTTCTTCCATCGCCGCGATGACCTTGGGGTGCTGGCCCATCGCGAGGTAGTCGTTCGAACACCACACGGTGATCGGCTTGGGGCCGTTGTGGTGGTGGAAACAGCGCGCGTTGGGGAACATTCCCTTGTTGCGAAGGATGTCGATGAACACGCGATAGCGGCCCTCCGAATGGAGCCGGTCGATCGCCTGGTCGAAGATGTGTTCGTAATTCAGCGTACTTTTCCCGTCCGCGCCGTCAGGGGGTCTGCGGCTGCCGAGTCCGGTGCGACTTAGGCGAAGCTTGACGGGCTTTAAAGGGCGGAGTTTGCGAACCACTTGCAACAGGAATTCTCCTTCCACTCGTCCTAGAACGCCGCCACCTCCTCAAAGCCGTACCTGGCGAATGCCGGAGCGAGATCGGCGGCATCCTCCAAGGCACCGGTGACCACCGCGAAATCGGGCCGTTCGCGCCGGAAATCATTGCCCTGAGTCAAATGGGCGACACGCCGCGCGATGCCGTATGCGCCATGGACGAAGGTCACGTCGGTGCCGAACTCCGCGCGAAGCTCCTCCTCGACCAGCGGGAAGTGCGTGCAGGCGAGCACGACGGTATCGATCGCGTCGCCATTGGCCTGGATGCGAAGTCCATCGGCTGCGGCGCGGAAGACGGCCGGGTCGGGCGTTTCGCCGCGCAGCTTCTGCTCAGCGGCGCTCACCAGTTCGGGGCAGGCGTGGCGCAAAAGGACCTTGTCGCTCGCGAATTCGGCCTCGAGGTCATCCACATATTTCTGACGGATTGTTGCCGATGTGCCGAGCAGGCCGATCACGCCACTGCTCGTCAACGAGGCGGCCGGCTTGATCGCTGGAACCGTGCCGACAATCGGCACTTCTAGCACGTCGCGAACCATTCCCAGCGCGATCGTGCTGGCGGTGTTGCAGGCGATTGTGACGAGGCGCGGGCGGTAGCGTTCGCTCATCCGGCCAAGCAGCCCCGAAACCCGCGCGGCTACCTCTGCCTCGCTCTTCTCGCCGTATGGCAGACCGGCGAAGTCGGCGGCGTAGATCAGCGGTGCCTGGGGCAGAAGCTTGCGGACTTCGGCGAGGACGGTCAGCCCACCGACGCCGGAATCGAAGATCAGGATCGGGGCAGTTGCGTCCATTGCGGCCCCTAATCAACGCGTTCGCGGTTGCAGGCAAGCAAGACAAGCGGATAGGAGGAGTCGTGGACTGGTTGCTCGCCCTTCTCGCCGGATACTTCATCGGCTCCGTGCCCTTCGGGCTGCTGCTCGCCAAGGCTGCCGGGCAAGGTGACATCCGCCAGATCGGCAGCGGCAATATCGGTGCGACCAATGTGCTCCGCACAGGCAACAAGAAGCTGGCCGCACTGGTCCTGTTGCTCGATCTCGGCAAGGGCTTCCTTGCCGTGATGATCGCCTGGCACCTGTGGCCGGCGATGGCCGGGTTCGCCGCGGTTGGGGCCGTCCTGGGGCACTGCTTCCCGGTCTGGCTCAGGTTCAAGGGCGGGAAGGGCGTGGCGACGACGGCCGGGGTGTGCTTCGGGCTGTTTTGGCAGATCGGTTTGGCCTTCGCCGCGGTCTGGCTGGGAATGCTGGCGATCACGCGCATTTCCTCGGCGGGCGGAATCAGCGCGGTGATCGCGGCACCGATTGCTGCCTGGCTGCTCGGAGAACCCGAGTTCGTCCCCTACCTGGCCTTCATCGGACTGGTGGTCCTGTGGCTGCACCGGGCCAACATCCGCCGCCTGCTCGCGGGTGAGGAACCGAAGGTCGGCAGCAAGTCGTGACGGCAGTGACGGCAATCGCGCTTTCGCAGGAGGAGGCGTTTGCCCGCATCCGCCTGCTGCGTTCGCCCAATATCGGCCCGGTCAGCTATGTCCAACTCCTGCGCCGGTTCGGCTCAGCCGTCGAAACGCTCGATGCGCTGCCGGACCTCGCGAAGCGCGGCACCCGAGACTACCGACCGGCACCGCGTGAACGGATCGAAACCGAGATCGCAGAGGTCCGTCGCGCCAGCGCGCGCTACCTGTTCCACGATTCTCCCGAATACCCGGCGCTGCTCGGGGAGACAGACGGCTCTCCGCCGATCCTGATCGTCAGGGGAGAAACAGCGCTGGCGGCAAAGCCTTGCGTCGCGATGGTCGGGGCGCGCAACGCCTCGGCGGCTGCAGTCAAGCTGGCGCGCGATTTCGCCGCCGCGCTGGCCGATGCCGGGTTCACCGTCGTTTCAGGCCTTGCGCGAGGCATCGACGGCGCGGCGCATCGCGGCGCCCTCTCGGCGACCATCGGCGTCATCGCCAGCGGGATCGACATCGCCTCCCCTCCGCAGCACAACGAATTGCAGGAACAGGTCGCGCTGCAGGGCCTTCTTGTCGCCGAACAGCCGCCGGGGACCGAGCCGCGCGGTAGTCACTTTCCGAGCCGCAATCGCATCATCGCCGGCCTCGCGCTGGGCACGCTGGTGGTCGAGGCAGCGCCGAAGTCGGGCTCGCTCATCACCGCGCGTCTGGCCGGAGAGGCGGGCAGGGAGGTCATGGCGATCCCCGGCAGCCCGCTCGATGCCCGCGCGCAGGGCTGCAACACGCTGATCCGCGAGGGGGCGGTGCTGGTGCAGGACCCCGGCGACGTGATCGAACTGCTTACCGGCTTCGACGGTACGCCTCGTTCGACTTTTCGCGACCCCGTGCAGGACATCGAAATCGATCCCGACGACTGGGCCGAAGCCGAGCCTGCCGATGTCGGCGCGTTGCTCACCACTGCCCCTGTGTCGGTCGACGAGCTTATCCGTCAATCGGGCGCAAGTGCCGCCGAAGTGCAGATGGCCTTGCTCGAACTCGAAATCGGCGGCAGTCTCGTACGCCACGCCGGGGGGCGGGTAAGCCTGTCGTCCTGACCGTTGTCGGCAATGGCCACGGTCGGGCGAGGGAAACAGGGGAGGGCGAGCCATGCAAATCACACCATCGCGGGAATTGAAGATCGGCGCCATCGTCGAGGGGACGCTCGAGGTGATTGAGCTCTGCAAGGTGCCGGTGGCGATCTTCATCATCGCGCTGACGATCATCAACGGCGTGGTCGCTTACTACACCGTCGAGAACACGGCGGTCCTGCAAGCCCTCGCCAAGTCCGGTATCAACTTCGTGGTCGGCGTGGTCGCTGCCTACCAATTGCTCGAGGCGCTGCTTCGCAAGACCGGCAACAAGCCGGCAGGCGGCGACGACGTGTTCCTCGCCTATTGCGGTCTTTCGGTGCTCTACACACTCGGGGTGCTGGCCGGTTTCATCCTGCTTATCCTTCCCGGACTGTTTGTGATGGCCCGGTGGATCATCGCCCAGCCGCTGCTGCTTTCCCGCCGCGGGGGCGTGGTGGATTCTCTCAAGGAAAGCTGGGAGCGCACGAGCGGCAGCGAATTCCCGATACTCGTCGCCATGCTGTCGCTGGTTTTCTCGCTGATCATCGTCTCGGCGCTCGCGGGTTACCTCTTCGAGCAGACCGACCCCATTGGCATCGGCATTTCCCAGCTCGCTGCGAGCTGCATGAGCGCGGTCTCGATGGCGATGGGCGTTGCGATCTTCCAGCAGATCGTCGTGGCGCGCGACAAGGCCAACGAAGGGAAGGTCGATCCGCGCATAGGTGCTTGACTATAAGGTGAAAACGGAGGCAGCTGGGCTTCTGAAATCAGCGGGGGCCGGGTCGCATGGAAGACAAGATTTCCGTTGGCGAAGTCGTCAACGGTACATTCTCGGTCATCGGGGACAACCTTCGCGTAGTAGCCATCTACGTCATAGGCATGACGCTCGGGACCTCGTTCCTGCAATGGATACTGAGGAATGCCGCACCCACATTGGCGCAGACCACGGCCATCCCGAAAGACCTGTTGGACTGGTTCGGCATTGGGGCAGGACTCAGCGGAATCGTTGTCGCTATCGCCGCTGTCGTTGCGCAATACCTGCTCTTGCAGGCCTTGCTGCGGCAACGTGGCTACCTTCCCGAAACGACGCGCTTTCGAATATTTTCCTACATCTTGATGATTGTTCTGCTGGCCCTGGCCAACGGCATCGGACTTATCTTGTTTGTCGTTCCGGGGCTCTTCCTGATGGCGCGCTGGTCCGCAGCTGTGGCGTTTCTGATCGCGGAGGACGGGCCGGTGTTCGAGGCCATGGGCTCGTCGTGGGACGCCGTGAGAGGCAACACCACTGCGATTGCCTTGGCTATCCTTGCAGGAATGATCATCTACTACATCGTCTTCGCAGGGTTCCTCGTCGCAGGCATGCGCGGGATCCTCACTATGCAAGGCCTTGGCACTGACGGACTACTTTTCACTCTGGTAACCCAGTTCAGCTCGCTGGTGGTCGGAGTATTCAAGATGGCGCTCGGAATATGGGTCTATGGCCGGCTGCACGCTCCGGCTTCGCACCTACAAGATACTTTTTCCTGACCGCTTGACGAGATCGCCAATCCCGATTCACCCTCGCGCGTACGTATACGCGTAGGGACTACCGTTCACAGACATGCAGCTTGTTATCGTTGAGTCGCCGGCAAAGGCGAAGACTATCGAGAAGTACCTCGGCAAGGACTACAAGGTCCTCGCCTCGTACGGTCACGTCCGCGACCTGCCGCCGAAGGACGGCTCGGTCCGCCCGGACGAGGCATTTGCGATGGACTGGGAGGTCTACGCCGACAAACGCAACCGCGACCAGGTCAAGGCCATTGCCGACGCGGCGAAGAAGGCCGACCGCCTGATCCTCGCCACCGACCCCGATCGCGAGGGCGAGGCGATCTCGTGGCATGTGAAGGAACTGCTGGCCAGGAAGAAGGCGCTTCCGGCGGAGGTCGAGCGCGTGACCTTCAACGCCATCACCAAGGGTGCGGTGACCGAGGCCATGGAGCACCCCCGCGACCTCGACCAGGACCTGATCGACGCCTACCTCGCGCGCCGGGCGCTCGACTACCTGTTCGGATTCACCCTCTCGCCCGTGCTGTGGCGCAAGCTGCCGGGCGCCAAGAGCGCCGGCCGCGTGCAGTCGGTCGCGCTGCGCCTGATCGTCGACCGCGAGCGCGAAATCGAGGCCTTCAAGCCGCAGGAATATTGGTCGGTCGCGGCGCAGATGGAGCACGACGGGACAGGTTTCGAGGCCCGGCTTGTCAAGTACGACGGCGGCAAGATCGACCGCCTGACGATTTCCGACAAGGGCACCGCCGAGGCGGCCAAGGCCGCCGTCGAAGCGGCGCGCTTCACCGTCGAGGAGGTCGAGGAAAAGCCGCTCACGCGCAATCCGGCGCCGCCGTTCACCACTTCAACGCTGCAACAGGAAGCCGCGCGCAAGCTGGGATTCTCGGCCAGTCACACGATGCGCTGCGCGCAGAACCTCTACGAAGCCGGCGCAATCACTTACATGCGTACCGACGGCGTGCAGATGGACGGCAGCGCGATCAGCGCCGTGCGCAAGGCCATCTCCGATCGGTACGACGGGCATTACCTCCCCGAAAAGCCGCGCTTCTACCAGACCAAGGCGAAGAACGCGCAGGAAGCGCACGAGGCGATCCGCCCGACCGATTTTTCCCGCGACCGCGCCGGTGCAGGTGACGAGGCCAAGCTCTACGACCTCATCTTCAAGCGCGCGATGGCGAGCCAGATGGCCGGTGCCCGGCTCGAGCGGACGACGGTAACCCTGCGTGACCCCACCGGTCGCCACGAGCTACGCGCCACCGGGCAGGTGGTGAAGTTCCCCGGCTTCCTCGCGGTCTACGAGGAAGGCCGCGACCAGAAGGCGGACGATGACGAGGATTCGGGTCTGCTGCCGCTGATGCGCCAGGGCGATTCACCGGCCAAGAAGGACGTCACCGCCACCCAGCACTTCACCCAGCCGCCGCCGCGCTTCTCCGAAGCGAGCCTGGTCAAGCGCATGGAAGAGCTCGGCATCGGCCGGCCCTCGACCTACGCCTCGACCATCCAGACGCTGCGCGACCGCGAATACGTGCGGATGGAGAAGAACCGCTTCTTCGCCGAGGACTCAGGCCGCCTGCTGACTGCCTTCCTCGAACGCTTCTTCGAACGCTACGTCGCCTACGAGTTCACCGCCGGGATGGAGGAAGAACTCGACGACGTTTCGGGTGGTCGCGAAGAATGGAAGTCGCTTCTCGACGCGTTCTGGCGCGACTTCAAGCCGAAGAGCGACGAGGTGATGGAGCGCAAGCCGTCCGAAGTCACTGAAGTGCTCGACGAGTTCCTGTCCGACTACCTGTTCCCGGCGCAGGCCGACGGCAGCGATCCGCGCGCCTGTCCGAAGTGCATCGCCGAGGGGCGCAAGGGCGGCCACCTGTCGCTGCGGGGCGGCCGTTTCGGCGCCTTCGTCGCCTGCGCCAATTACCCGGAATGCAACTTTCGCCGGAAATTTGGCCAACCGGGCGAGAACGGCGAGAGCGACGACGAGCGTATGGGCAACGATCCCGAGACCGGCCTGCCGGTCGAGCGCAAGGTCGGCCGTTTCGGACCCTACGTCCAGCTCGGCGAGGGCAAGGAGGCGAAGCGCGCGAGCATTCCCAAGGACCTGCCCGACTTCGATCTCGAATGGGCGCTCAAGCTGTTGGCATTGCCGCGGATCGTCGGAACGCATCCAGAAACGGGCCTGGAAATCGAAGCCAATATAGGCCGTTACGGCCCGTACCTCCGTCACGACGGCAAGTACGGCAAGCTGCAGGGCACGCGCGAGGTGTTCGAGGTTGGCATGAACCGCGCGGTCGACATCCTAGCCCAGGCCGCCAACCGCGGCGCGGGCGGGGGGCGCGCCAAGGCGGAGCCGATCAAGACGCTCGGAACGCACCCTACCAGCGGTGGCGAGATCAAGGTCATGCCGGGCCGCTATGGTCCCTACGTCACCGAC
Source organism: Croceibacterium salegens (assembly GCF_009827435.1). Classification (GTDB taxonomy): domain Bacteria; phylum Pseudomonadota; class Alphaproteobacteria; order Sphingomonadales; family Sphingomonadaceae; genus Croceibacterium_B; species Croceibacterium_B salegens. Next base: position 168,548 of record NZ_WTYM01000023.1, read on the forward strand.
GGCACCACCAACGCCACGATCCCGCGCGACGTGAAGCCCGAGGACGTGACGGAGGAGCAGGCCATCGCCCTGATCGATGCCCGCGCTGCCAAGGGACCGGCCACAAAGAAGAAGGGTGCGAAGAAGAAAGCTGCGGCCAAGAAGCCGGCCGCAAAAAAGAAGGCTCCGGCCAAGAAAGCCAAGGCGGACTGATGGCCAAGGACCATTTCGAGCGGCACAAGCAGCCGTGGAAGGCCGACGAAGCCGGCCAGCTCCGCGTGCTTGCGGGTAAGGGCAAGGGATTGAAAGAGATAGCCAAATCCCTCAATCGCAGCGAAGAATCGACCAAGGATTTCGCCAAGAAGAACGGGATCGAGATCGCCAAGAAGCGATAGCGGCCTACAGCAACCACCGGATCGGCAGCTTCGAGAGAATCCATACAAGCATACGTGACACCGCTGTGGTGTCGGGTTCGGTGGTGGTCGACAGTGGCCGGCCGTCGTGCTGCGTGGTCCACACAGTCTCGCCGGCATCGTTCAGCGAAACCGCGTAGGTCTTCTCGGCCAGGTTGCGGTCCAGCGCCTGTTTCAGGCGCCCGGCCAGTGCGGGTGAGTGGATGAGGAAGCCCATCTCGCAGTTGAGAACGGCGCTGCGCGGGTCGATATTGAACGATCCGACGAAGAGTTCCTTGCCATCCACGGCGAAGGTCTTGGCGTGGACGCTCTCGCCGCCGCCGCTGAAGCGCGTCGTGGCAAAGTCGCGTGCGTTGGTCTTCTCCTCGCCTTGCCGCTTGGCCTCGTAGAGTCTTACGCCAGCTCGCAACAGCGGAACGCGCGACGGATAGTACCCCGCGTGGACCATCGGTACGTCGGTGACGGCATAGCCGTTGGTCACGACCCGGGTCGCGACTCCTTTTCGCGCCAGGCCGACAAGTATATCCAGGCCCCTGTCGCCAGGAACGAAATAGCCGGAGACGAGGTCGAGACTCTTGGTCGACTTGCCAACGATTCGGGCGATCTGTTCGACCAGCAAGTCCTCGTGTCGGACCTTGCCAAGCGCCTTGTCGGGGTTGTCCGACAGCAGGTCTATCGTCGAGGTCGTAAGGAGGTCTTCCGCCGGCTGCGTCGTAAGGGTCTGGATCAGTTCATTTGCCGCCTTGCGGTATCCCTCAGCCTTTGCGGTATCGACATGGTGCAGCGTGCGATACTCCTCGATCGCCCCCATCGGAGCGCGAGCAAGGATCAGTTCCGCCGGGTAGGCCGGCTCGCTGTTCCAGTAGGTTTCGAATTCCCGCGAAACCTCCGGGACGATCGCTCCCAACGCGAGCGCATCGATATCGATGAACAGGTTCGCGTCTCCCGCCCCGAAGTAGACATCGCCGACATTGCGCCCTCCCACCACCGTCACCATCCCGTCCACCGTCAGCGACTTGTTGTGCATGCGGCGATTGAGGCGGGGAAAGTCGAACAGGTAGTTGAGGGGGCGGGCCGCGCGGATCGTCAGCGGGTTGAAGATCCGCACGGCGATGTTGGGATGCGAGTTCACCGCGGCCCACATCGCATCGAGTCCGGCGGTGGGATTGTCGTCGATCAGGAGGCGGACGCGCACCCCGCGATCCGCTGCAGCGATGATCTCTTCGAGCATGACACGGCCGGCAAGGTCGCCTTCCCAGATGTAGTATTGCGCATCGATGGTGCCCTGTGCGCGGCGTATCAGCGCCAGGCGCCCCGAAATCGCCAGCAGGCCCGTGTCGAGCAGCATCACGTAGCTTTCGCCTTCGCCGCCGGCTTCGGCCATCTCCCGCAGGGCGGGAAAACTGGTCGAGGCGGCCGGAACCGGCAGGTCTTCGGGGAAATTCTCGCGTGCGGGCAGGGGGAACAGCAGCTTCAGTGCGATCGCTGCAACCCCCAGCACCAGGAAGGTCGACAGAAGTAGCGTCATCGCCTGTTTCACCCGCTTCCGCCACATTGAGGCAGTGGCGTAGGACGACTGCATTGACGACGCACTCCGAATGAACCCGGAGTAGCTCCCAACCTAACGCACCCAGTCGAGCCCGATCTCTTCGTAGATTTCGCGGCTCTCGGCCCAGTTCTCGTCGACCTTCACGTGCAGGAACAGGTGGACCTTCTGGCCGAGGATCTCGGACAGTTCCTTGCGCGCAGCCTCGCCGATGGCCTTGATCCGGCTGCCGCCCTTGCCGAGCACGATGGCCCGCTGGGTGTCGCGACCGACGACGATCTGCTGGCGGATCTCGACGCTGCCGTCCTTGCGCTGGGTATAGGCCTCTGGCCGCACAGCGCTGTCGTAGGGCAGTTCTTCGCGCAGCTGGTTGTAGAGCTGCTCGCGAGTGATTTCGGCAGCCAGGAGGCGCTCGCTGGCGTCCGAGACCTGGTCTTCGGGGTAATGCCAGGGTCCCTCGGGCATCAGCGCGGCAAGGTGCGCCTTGAGTTCTGGCACCCCGTCGCCGCTCAGCGCAGAGACGAAGAACACCTCGTCGAAATTGACCTTGCCGGTCAGGTCCTGCGCGAGGACCAGCAGGTCCTCCTTCACGGCAGCATCGACCTTGTTGAGCACTAGCAGCTTGCGCTCGGGCCGGGAGGCGAGGGTTTCAAGCAACGGCTCGAGCTCGTGGCAGCGCCGCTTGACGCTGTCGACCACCAGCAGGATGGCATCGGCCGACTCGGCGCCTTCCCATGCGGCGCTGACCATGGCCCGGTCGAGACGGCGGCGCGGTGCAAAGATGCCCGGCGTGTCGGCGAGGATGATCTGCACTTCGCCGGCCAGCGCGATGCCGAGCAGGCGGGCGCGAGTGGTCTGCGCCTTGGAGGAGACGATCGCCACCTTCTGACCGACGAGCGCGTTGGTGAGCGTCGACTTGCCGGCGTTCGGCGCACCGATCACCGCCACCACGCCGCAGCGGGTCTGTTCGCTCATTTCCGTTCACCCTGAGCTTGTCGAAGGGTCATCCGTACGTCTCCATGAAGGCCCGCGCCGCAGCGGTTTCGGCATCCTGCTTGCTTCCCGCGGTGGCCTCGACCGCGCCGACGTTGTGCACGCTCACCCGGACGGTGAATTTCGACGCGTGGTCGGGGCCGGAGCGCCCGACGAGCATGTATTCAGGCGGCTTGCGGCGATTGCCCGCGGCCCATTCCTGCAGCGCGCTCTTGGGATGCTTGGCGCGGCCAGCGCCGCCCGTCATTTCCTGCTCCCAGATCGAATGCACCACGGTGCGGGTCGCTTCGAACCCGTTTTCGAGGAAGCTCGCGCCGAGCAGCGCCTCCATCACGTCGCCGAGGATGTTGTCGCTGTCGTCGCCGCCGTCGTCGCGCGCCTGCTTGCCGAGCCTGAGGTGCTGCGGAACGCCGATGGAGCGGGCGACCCGCGCGCAGGCGCCACGGCTGACCAGCGCGTTGAGGCGCTGCGCCAGCTCGCCCTCGCTGCCATCGTTATGCCGGTAGAGCCATTCGCTCACGGCAAGTCCGAGCACGCGGTCGCCGAGAAATTCCAGTCGCTGGTAATCGCGCGCCGCCCCGGTGCTGCCGTGGGTCAGCGCTTCGAGCCAGAGCGCCTCGTCGCCGACCTTCCAGCCGATTCCTTCGAGCCACTTGCGCGTTTCGGCCAGTCCGCTCAAATTCCGTCCCCGATGCGGTCCCAGCGCGCCGCGGTGAACCAACTGATGGGATTGAACCAGCTCGCGTCACCGTCTGTCGAGAAGGCGATGAAGCTCGCCCGGCTCACGACGTTTTCGAGCGGCACCAGCCCGACGCCCTCGCCGGGCACAGCGTCGAAGCGGCTGTCCATCGAGTTGTCGCGGTTGTCGCCCATCATGAACAGCATGCCGGCGGGCACGATCACCGGTGCGGTGTTGTCCTGCTCGGTCTGGCCAAAATCGAGCACCTCGTAGCTCTTGCCTCCCGGCAGGGTCTCGCGGAAGCGCGGATAGTCGCAGACCGGCGTTCCGTCGGCCGCGGTCTTGCGGAAGGCCTCGATGCGGCAGGCATTGTAGGGCGTGATAGGGTGGACGAAGTCGGCGATCCGCTCCTTCGTCACCGTCTCGCCGTTGATGCTGAGGACGCCGTCCGTCATCTGGATCGTGTCACCGGGCAGGCCGATGACGCGCTTGATGTAGTCGGTGCGGTCGATCGGGTGCTTGAACACCACGACGTCGCCGCGCTCGGGCAGGCTGGAGAATATTCGACCGGCGCCGATGTCTATGTCAAGCGGCAGCGAGGCGCGCGAATATCCGTAGGGCCACTTGGCGGTGAACAGGTAGTCGCCGACCATCAGCCGCGGCAGCATCGATTCCGAGGGAATCGAGAAGGTGCTGAACACGAAGGAGCGAAAGATCAGCACGACCAGGACCAGCTTGACGAGGAACCAGAGGAAGCTGCCTTCCTGCTTCTTCGCCGGAGTCGAGGGTTCGGCGGGCGTTGCGCTGGCTGGCGCCGTGGTCTCGATCTCGCTCAAATCGGTTCGCTCCATGGTCACTTGGTTGTCACGAGGTTGACAGGTCTGGCACTGTCCAGGGGAAAAACTCGCCACTGCGAAAAAACGCTGTCAAATTGCCTGCAGCCTCGGGCGATTTGAAGGTTCCCAATCATGTCGCCGGGCCCTAACCGAACAGCCAGCCTGTAGGAAAGGATTTCATTTGACCGACCCGCGCGCCGCAGCCTGGAATGATCTCGCCAACCTTCCCGTTCCGACGCTGGCCGAACTGTTCGCCGCCGACCCGGAGCGTGTCGAGAAGCTGAGCGGACGGATCGAACTGGGCGAGACCGGTGTGCTGTTCGACTGGTCGAAAACCCACCTCGACGAAGGCCTGCTCGCCGGGTTCGAGGGACTGGCCGAGGCAGCGGACTTTGCCGCCATGCGCGACAAGCTGTTCGGCGGCGAGGTGGTCAACCCGACCGAAGGCCGGGCGGCCGAGCACAGCGCGCTGCGCGGCGTTGGCCGGGATGACAGCGTCGAGGAAGCCAACGCGCTGCGCGACCGGATGGAGGCGCTGGTCCGGGCGATCCACGACGGGGCGCTGGGCGAGGTCAAGCACCTGATTCATGTCGGCATCGGCGGTTCGGCGCTCGGCCCGTCGCTAGCGGTCGATGCCTTGGCCCGCGACTTCCCGCTCTGCGATGTTCACGTGGTTTCGAATATCGACGGCCAAGCCCTTGAAGAAGCATTCAAAGCTTGCGATCCGCAAACCACGCTTCTGGCCGTCGCCAGCAAGACCTTCACCACCATCGAGACGATGACCAACGCCGCCAGCGCGCTCGCCTGGATGGAGCAGAACGGCGTTTCCGACCCCTCGGGGCGCGTCATCGCGCTCACCGCATACCCGGAAAAGGCGGTCGAATGGGGCGTCGACGAGACGCGCATCCTCCCCTTCGCCGAAAGCGTCGGCGGGCGCTATTCGCTGTGGTCGAGCATCGGCTTTCCCATCGCCATGGCGATCGGCTGGGAGGAGTTCGAGAGCTTCCTCGACGGCGCCGCGAAGGTCGACGAGCATTTCCGCGATACCGACGGACGCGACAACCTGTGCCTGCGCGCCGCCTTCGCCGACCTGACCTACGCCCGCCTGCGCAAGGCCGAGACGCGCGCGGTCTTCGCGTATGACGAACGGCTCGGACAGTTTCCCGACTACCTGCAGCAGCTCGAAATGGAATCGAACGGCAAGTCGGTTACCGCCGAAGGGCTGCCGGTCGACGGCCCGACCGCGCCGATCACCTGGGGCGGGGTGGGCACAGACGCCCAGCACGCGGTGTTCCAGCTGCTCCACCAGGGCACTCATCTCGTCCCGGTCGACTTCATCGCCAGCATCGCGCCGGGCGACAGCCTCGACCCGGCGCATCACGCCATCCTGCTGACCAACTGCTTCGCGCAAGGCGCGGCGCTGATGGCCGGCGGCAACATGAGCGCCGACGGGAAGGACCCGGCGCGCCAGTTCCCGGGCAACCGTCCGAGCGCGACGATCCTGTGCGACGACATCGACGCCGCCACCCTCGGCGCGCTGATCGCCTTCCACGAACACCGCACTTTCGCCAGTGCCGTGCTGATGGGCATCAACCCCTTCGACCAGTTCGGCGTCGAGCTGGGCAAGAAGATGGCCAAGGACATCGAGGCCGGCGGCGTCGTGTTTGACCCCAGCACGACCGCGCTGCTGGAAAAGGCGGAGCTGGGGTGAGCTGACTGGCGGCTGGCAGCCCGATTGTGACTGTTCGGTCGGTTAGTGTTGTTCACCCCACCCTTTGTGCCTGATTACTATCTTGCGGCATAACTCGACAAACTGCTTATGATCCATCGGGCCCTTGGCCGTGTTTACCAAGCCAGAGCAGGTCCGGTACTTCAACTTGGTAGGGTCTTGATAGTGGTCGACGCTGGGCCAACGGCCACGCGTTCGGTGACGCTTGCGTCATCCGACTGGAGAGCGCTCGTGGTTCAGTCGATTCCATTCGAGTTGGTCGCCGGTGTAGTCGTCGAGAGCACGGGACCGCACGACTGCCAAATGGATGACTCTTTGGTATTCCAAAAGCGATGGAAGTTTATCGATCAGCCCTCGATCACGGGCGCGACAGCTGGATGCTTGCGCGTTGAGCCGTTCGTTGGAGCGAAGGCAGTTGGCCTCCTTGGCCCGCACTCTTGCGGGGGACTGAAACTGACAAGCGCAATCAGGATTGCAGATCAATTCCCCTAGCATGACGGCTCACGATTATGCACGCGGGCAAGTGGCTGGCAACTATCAAGTTTATGATCTGGACGCATTGTATATCGGCGCAAAGAACCGTCCAGCCTGCTGCGATTCAAGACTTGTCGAAACTTAACGCGGCGAGCGACGATGTGTGATGAAGTGCGCGGTCAGACCTATCGTGATCAAACCGATTACAAAACTGAGCTCGGACAAGGTCGACAAGGGCGTGACGCTGCGGAGCTCTGCGTCCTGTTCCGCAGAATACCAGTCTTCTAAATCGTCTGGTTGCCCGTTGGTCATAGCGTTGGGCTATCACAAACAGATTTCCAATTGCTTGCATCCTGAGCCAACTGCGGACTGGCCAGCATCGACCCAATTGCGGACGTTTGACACTGGATTTTAAGATGGCAGCTAGGCGCCCTAATCCAAGACATTAGAGCCCGACTTCTTAGTTCCCGAAAGTGGACATTCTTCGCGGACAAGTTGGCTGGTCGGGGGTTTGGCGCCTTTCTCCGCTACTATTCCCATGCAGTGAGGCTGTCAGTGGCGTCAGGAGCAGGATCAGGATCGGGGATCTTGTCGCCAGCCAGGAGATACGAAGCCGGTCGACGGTTATCCAGCAGAAGACCGGGCGCCCTGTTCAGTTCGAACTGACAGGCGATGTTCGTGCCAGCCTTTTGGCGTGGCTCGAGCGGCGTGGAGGATCGACCGAAGACTACGCCTTCCCAAGCCGCATCGATCGAACAAAGCACCTGAGCACGAGACAATACGCGCGCCTGGTCGATGAATGGGTGACTGCCATTGGGCTGCGACGTGAGGAATACGGTACGCACTCGATGCGGCGCACCAAGGCTTCGATGATTTACAAGGCGACGGGCAATCTCCGTGCCGTGCAAATCCTGCTTGGCCATTCCAAGATCGAGAACACCGTCAGGTACCTGGGCGTGGACATCGAGGACGCGCTATTGCTCGCCGAGCGCACGGAAATCTGAGGTCGAGGCGGTCCTTTCCCAAAACGGAAGCGGAAGGGCCGCTTCTCAA
>NZ_WTYM01000024.1 GCF_009827435.1 Croceibacterium salegens
TCGAACAGATCACCAAGCAACTCATCTCTACCCTCGCCGTCACCGACGCCCAGTTCGATGCACTCGAGGAACATGTGGACGCGCTCTCCTTCCGGCTCGACGAAATGAATGAGAGCACGAGGGGCGGTATCGCCGCGGCGATGGCGCTCAGTGGGACGATGGTCGTGCCCGACAGTAACTTGTCGGTGAACTTCAACGCGGCGACTTATCGTGGCGAGCAGGGCTTTTCGGGCACCATCGCCGCCCGAGTGGCCCCACGGGTCTACGTCTCGGCAGGCTTCGCTGGATCGACTGCCAAGAAATCCACTGGCGGAAGAGTGGGCGTTGCATTCGGAATCTGAGACTTAGTGCAAAGCGCACATCCGAGCCGAGCCGATGTCTGCCTTCCACCCAGTTCATGACCTCGTCACCGAGCTAAGAAGCGACCATATGCGGACCGGCTGATAACGACCCACTTGCGGATGTCCGATATGGCTGACAAGTCCTTTCGATGACACTAGCGGCTCGTTCAGTAGCTGGTGAGACGCTCTGCGACCGCGTCTGAAGGTCGACCACTCAGGCGAACATGGTGCCGTGTGCATCTACCGAGCTCAGGGGTGGTTTGCTCTTTGGCGAGCCCCAGACACGTTGGACGAATTAGACGACTTTCTGGCACACGAGCGTGGGCATGGTGCTCGATTCGGTGCCGTTTTGCGTCGACGAAATCGCCGCCAGTGCCGGAGCTATCTTTGGTGCTGCTTTGGAGAGTTTGTGCTCGGCACGGTGACGGGATTGGCGGGGCGGCAAGCGATCCTTGCATCTACCGCCGCCATCGAACGAGTTGTTCTTCGGCACATGCATGAGCAAGCGGAGACGCTGAGCGGAGTGGATGATGAGGCTGCCACGACCTTGCGGTAGATCATAGCGGAGGGGCAGGAGCACCACGATCTGTCGGCGAGTCGAATTGCCCCGAATACCTTCTGACCAAGAATAATTGACTCGTTGATTGCCTCGTCAACGGAAGCGGTATTCTGGCAGGGTATGCATTTGATGCGCAGCGATCCCAACGAGCGCTTCCCGCCCACGATCGTACGCCGCCATACACACGATAATGGAGCTAAATAACAATCTCTTTTCGAACAAAAAACATATGAACAATTGAATAATGATTATTGAATACCAAAATAGATATTATAGTAAGTAGGTGACTTTAACAAATAATGCATAAAGTTCGGCCCCGCCTCACACCTCGGATACTGTCACTACGTACCGTGCGCCCCGGCCATGCCGCTTAACAGCCGGAGTTTGCATCTTTAGTCTGAATCTTGTCGTTTCACCTCCCAACTAGGGGGGGCGAGAGGGTTGCGCCTGATAGCGCTACCGCATTGCAGCACGATTTCGGATGCTGCAGCGACTTCGTCCCAAAATTACGCGTTTGCGCAGAGGACTGATACATTTTGCAAAGTTGACAGCGGAAATTGCAGTGATATTACGAGCCAATTGGTAGCGCTACCACGAGTCGAAATGATAGCGCTACCAAGAGAGGGCCGGCGGGAATCCGGCGGAAAAAGCCAAGAAGCGGCAACAAGCGTCTTCTGGTTGGGGAGGATCGAAATGACCAAACTCGACAATCGAAATCTGATTCGTGGCGCCAGCGCGACGCCGCTTCTTCGCGCCACCCTGGCGGCGGGGGCCTCGCTCCTGGCGATGAGCGTGTTCACCCAGCCGGCATTCGCACAGGACGGCGATCCCGCCACCGAGACGTCGGACGCCGACCAGGGCAACGAAATCGTCGTGACCGGCATTCGTGCCAGCCTCGAGCGCTCGATGGACATCAAGCGCGACGCCAGCGGCGTCGTCGATGCCATTTCCGCGGAAGACATCGGCAAGTTCCCTGACACCAACCTGGCCGAATCCCTGCAGCGCATCCCGGGCGTCTCGATCAACCGTGTCAACGGCGAAGGCTCGCAGGTTACCGTCCGCGGCTTCGGTCCGCAGTTCAACCTCGTCACCGTCAATGGCCGACAGATGGCGACCTCGTTCGTCAATGCGGCCGGCGGCGACCAGTCGGTGGACTTCAGCCGGGCCACAAGCCGCTCGTTCGATTTCAACAACCTCGCGTCCGAAGGCGTCCAGCGCCTCGAGGTTTACAAGACCGGCCGCGCTGCCATCCCATCTGGTGGCATCGGCGCCTCGATCAACATCGTTACCCAGCACCCGCTCGAGGTTTCGGGCGAGGGGCTGCGCGGAAGCGTCGGCGCCAAGGCGCTTTACGACCTGAGCAACAGCGACTTCACTATCGATCCGGAATTCTCCGGCGTCCTGACCTGGACCGACGACGACGACATCTTCGGCGTGTCACTGTTTGGTGCCTACCAGAAGCGCCAGAGTGCCGCCGCCAGTGCAACGTCCAACGACTGGAACATCGCCCCGTTCTCGTCCTTCCCGGGCAAGGGGCCGGGCACGGTCGTTACCGGAGCGCCGAGCGATCCGTCGACCCTGGTCGCTGTGCCGAATGACAGCCGCTACCACTACTCGGAATCGGATCGTGAGCGCATCAACGCGTCTGGTGCGGCGCAATACCGTCCGACCGACACGCTGACCATCACGGCCGATGCGATGTTTGCCCAGAACAAGATTTCCGAAGCGCGCAGCGACCAGACCAACTGGTTCAACCGGCCGTTCGACCACATCACGTTCGACACGAGCGACACTGTCCCGACCGCGGTCTACATCGACGAGGGCAGCGGCTTCGGCACCAAGGATATCGGTTTCGAGCAACAGTACCGTGCGACCAAGACCGAGCTTCAGTCCTATGGCCTGAACGCAATGTGGGAAGGCGATGGCGGTCTCGAAGTCACTCTCGACGGAAACCATTCGGTCTCCAAGTCCACGCCGAATTCCGCCAACGGCGCAAGTTCGACCCTCGTCAGCTTTGGCGCCCCGGTCGTCGATGCACACTCGGTCGACTACTCGGGCAAGGTCCCGAACCAGATGTGGACGCTCAATGACGGCGGCGCCGGCACCGACGGTATCCTCGGCACGGCCGACGACCGCGGAAACAACAACGGCATCCTCGATCTCGGCGATCTCGGCACGCAGGTGCAGCGCACCAACGCTTCCAGCCAGCGCCACCGCATCGACCAGCTGAGCGCCAACCTCGGTTGGGATTTCGGCGGCGGCAGCCGGTTCGACGTAGGCACCAGCTACATCGATTCGAGAATGACCAGCGCCCGCATCCAGACCCAGCAGACGCTGGGAGACTGGGGCATCAACAATGTCGGTGACGTCGAGGCAGTGGCGGGAGACCTGATCCAGCAGTTCTGCATGGCCTGCCAGTTCGACCACTATTCAGTGACCGATGCCGACATCGCCTTTCGTGGCAATGCCGTGGATCTCTACCAGGCGTTCGCGCCCTATTATGAAAATCTCGGCAACCCGATCAACATCAGCGGTAATGATTTCGACCGGGTCGGCGAGAAGATCTGGTCCGCATATGCCCAGCTGACCTGGGACGGCGAGCTAATGGGCCGCAGGGCAGGCCTCGTCGCCGGTGTCCGTTACGAAAACACCAAAGTGACGGCCTTCTCCAGGGTGGCACAGCCCGATCGGATCGAGTGGGATTCCGACAACGACTTCACCCGCGTGATCGGAACACAGATCGCCGAAATCACTCGCAAGGGCGAGTATAACAACCTGCTTCCTTCGATCGATTTCCGGATCGAACCGACGGACAATGTCGTGGCCCGCGTGTCGTACAGCAAGACGATCGCTCGCGCAGACTACGGCAATCTGTTCGCCTCGCAGTCGGCCGGGGCTCCCAACCGGCCGACTGCGCTTGGAGGTGTCACCAGCGGCACGCAGGGCAACCCTGACCTGCTTCCGCTGATCTCCAACAACTTCGACGTGTCGCTCGAATGGTACTTCGCTCCGACCAGCTACGTTTCGGCGGGTTTCTTCTACAAGAACGTGAAGAACTTCGTTGGTGTCGGCCAGGTCGATCAGCCCTTGTTCGGACTGCGTGACCCGAGTTCGGGCGCGGCTGGCTCGCGCTCCGGCTCGGCAATCACCCAGATCAATGCCCTCGGCGCGGTTCTGAGCGACGTCAGCCTGTTCACGATGACGGCGTTGATCGACAAGAACGGGGGCAACGTGGCCGCCGCAACGGCGGAGTTCCAGGCGCACCTCCAGCCCAACGGCCAACTCGACCAGGCATTCGTGGACACCGTCCTGGCGGCGCGCGACGTCATTGCCAACAGCAACGATCCGCTGTTCGAATTCCAGGTTTCGACCCCGATCAACAATCGCTCGGGCAACATCCACGGCTTCGAACTTCAGGGACAGTACTTCTTCGGTGATACCGGATTTGGCGTCTCGGGTTCGTTCACCAAAGTCTACGGCGACGTGAACGTGGATATCCTGTCGGACCCGGGCACCAACGTTTACGCGCTGGTCGGACTGGCCGACAGCTTCAACGTGACCGGCATTTACGAGAACGGACCGATTTCCTTCCGGGTGGCCTACAACTGGCGCGACAAGTTCCTGTCGGCGGTCAACCGTGGCGGCGGTCGCAGCCCGGTGTTCTTCGAACCGTTTGGCACGCTCGACGCCAACATCAGCTTCGACCTGACCGACCGCATCGCGCTGTCGCTCGAAGCGATCAACATCCTGAGCGAGCCGATCCGGTCCTATGGCCGCGACAAGAACCAGGTGTGGTTCGCGCAGGAACAGCACCCGCGCATTCTCTTTGGAGCACGCTATCGGTTCTGATGTTTCGTTCACGCAAGTGACGGTTGAGGGAGAAAGGTCGCTGCTGTGCAGCGGCCTTTTTCCTTGCCATTGAGCCGGGCTCAAGGATGCCGCATAGGTGCATGCAACTGGAGAGAGGGGCCGTCGAGCCAGCGAAATGACCGCCGTACTGCTCAACAACGTGGATCACCACGACCTGAAGGTCGTTACCCGGCACGGCCCCGAGTTTGGCGATGCGGTCAACCAGGTGCAGGTCTTTCCGACCGAATTCGAAGAGGTCCAGCGCGAATACCCGATCGTGCTTCGCAAGATCGCGAGCGGCGCGCTACGCCCGGTGGCCTTGCTCGGGCTTGCACGCGACGAAAACCTGTTCCTCGATGATAAGGGCGGCTGGAGGGCCGCCTACGTTCCCGCCCTCATCGAGCGTGGACCCTTCAGTATTGCCGCCCCCGAAAGCGGCGATGGCGAACCGATGATCAAGGTGGACATGGATCATCCCCGTGTCTCGCGCAGCGAGGGCATCGGCGTGTTTCTCCCTCAAGGCGGCAACACGCCGTACCTTGAACGGATGACCGGGGTCCTGCGCACGATCTACGTAGGGCATCACCTGCTTGACCCGCTGGTCGAGACCCTCGACGCGGCCAATCTCCTCCGGACTCTCAATCTCGAGGTCCGTGTCAGCGAGACCGAGGTCTACGCCGTTCCCGACGTGACGACGATCGACCGGCAGCGGCTTGCCGAACTGGACGGGCCGGCGCTGGAGGCGTTGCACAGGAAGGGGTTCCTGCAATCCGCGTTCTTTCTCGCCGCTTCGCTGGGCAACTTGCAGAGACTGGCGGACATCAAGGGACGTACACTCGCAGAAGCCGCCTCGTGAGCTTTGCCGCACCTCCCGTCCGGCGCGTTTCCGGAATTCGCGCGGATGCCATTCCCTTCGACGAACTGTTTGCGGCCCAGGCGCCGGTTGTCATGGAGGGCGTGGCACGGGATTGGCCGTTGGTGGAAGCGGGACAACAGGGTCCACAAGCCGCCGCCGCGTACCTCAAGCGTTTCGCTGTCGACCGGCCGGTCACCGCCTTCGTCGGCCCACCCGAAATTGGTGGACGCTTTCATTATGATGCCGAGGTGAGGAGCCTCAATTTTACGGCGGAACGGATTCCGCTCGGTGCGTTCCTCGACCGGATCCTGTCTCGGTTAGACGACGACGCGGCGCCCGCCCTCTATGCCGGCTCGACCGACCTCGACACGTTCTTGCCCGGTCTGCGCCAGGAAAACGACCTGCTGCTGGATCACCCCGATTTCGCCCAGCAGACGCCCCTGGCCAGCATCTGGATCGGCAACCGGACGATTGCCGCAGCGCATCACGACATGTCGAACAACTTGGCATGCTGCATGGTCGGCCGCCGCCGTTTCACGCTGTTCCCGCCCGATCAGGTCGCCAACCTCTATCCGGGCCCGCTCGACCCGACGCCAGCCGGGCAGGTCGTCACGATGGTCGATTGCCGCAATCCCGACCTCGATCGCTTCCCGCGCTTTCGCGAAGCCATGGCGAACGCGCAGGTAGCCGAACTCGAGCCCGGAGACGTGCTGTTCTACCCTGCGCTCTGGTGGCACGAGGTCGAGGCGCTTGATCGCTTCAACGCGATGATCAACTACTGGTGGAACCCCGTACCGGCCTACATCGACACTCCCCACACCACCCTGCTGCACGCGCTGCTCAGCCTGCGCGATCGGCCCGGGAGCGAGAAGCAGGCTTGGCGGGCATTGTTCGATTACTACGTGTTTGGCGACGCCGGGCTTCCCGGGGACCATCTCCCCGAAGCGGCGCGGGGCAGCCTCGGCAGGCTGGACGAAATGCAAGCGCGGCGATTGCGCGCGCAAGTCCTCAATCGCATGAACCGCTGAAGGACGAGGGAGCCGGTCATGACAGGGCGAGCGGTCAGGAAGGTGGTGATTGCCGGTGGGGGGACCGCGGGCTGGATGGTAGCCGCTGCGCTGGCCAAGAACCTCGGCACGCTCCTCGAAATCACGCTGGTCGAATCCGATGCAATCGGCACCGTTGGGGTAGGGGAATCGACCATTCCCACCGCCCGGCGCTTCCACGAACTGATCGGGCTGGACGAGCGGGATTTCGTCCAGGCCACGCAGGCCAGCTTCAAGCTCGGCATCGCGTTCGAGAACTGGGCGCGCGAAGGAGACCGCTATTTCCACTCGTTCGGCGTAACCGGACGATCGACCTGGATGGCGGACTTCCATCACATCTGGCTGCAGGCCCGCGAAATGGGCGTGGCCGGCGAGTTCGGCGAGTATTGCCTTGAGCTGCAGGCGGCCGAGGCGAATCGCTTCAGGAGCGGAGCCGACACCCCGCTCAACTATGCCTATCATCTCGACGCCACCGCCTACGGCACGTTCCTGCGCGGCTTCGCCGAACCGCTCGGTGTTCGCCGCGTCGAAGGGAAGATCGCCGAGGTTCGGCTGGATCCGGAAAGCGGTTACATCGACAGTCTCGTGCTCGAAGACGGCCAGGCCATCGCCGGAGACCTTTTCGTCGACTGCACCGGGTTTCGCGGTCTGCTGATCGAAGAGACGCTGGAGACCGGGTACGAGGATTGGACCCATTGGCTGGCGACGGACAGTGCGCTCGCCGTGCAGACAGAAGCGACCGCCCCGGCGCGGCCCTATACCCGCGCGATTGCTCATCACGCGGGTTGGCAGTGGCAAATCCCGCTCCAGAGCCGGGTCGGCAATGGCCTCGTCTATTGCAGCCGCTTCTTCTCGGACGACGAGGCGCGCGCAAAGCTGGCGGAACGCGTCGATGGCGAGATGATCACCGAGCCGCGGCTTATCCGCTTCCGGACCGGCGCCCGCCGCAAGACGTGGAACCGGAACTGCGTGGCGATCGGGCTGGCCAGCGGTTTCGTCGAGCCGCTCGAATCCACCAGCATCCACCTCATCATGATCGCCGTGACGCGGTTAATGCAGATGTTCCCGTTTGACGGTGTGTTCGATGCAGTAATCAAGCGCTTCAATGACGTGTCGCGAAGCGAGATCGAGGCCATCCGCGATTTCATCATCCTGCACTATCACCTCAACGAACGCGACGAACCTTTCTGGAAGCAGTGCCGCGAGATGGACATTCCGCCTTCGCTTGCGCAGCGGATCGAACTTTTCCGCGAAGGTGCCGTGGCCTACCAGGCGTCGGACGAACTGTTCCGGCTCGATTCCTGGGTGCAGGTCATGCTCGGCCAGCGCCTGCAGCCCCAGTCGCATCACGCCATGGGGCGGATGATGCAGGCAGGCCAATTGCAAAATGCTCTCGCTTCTCTGGCGGGCAACATCCGCGAGACGGTGTCTAACCTACCGGAGCACCAGCAGTTTCTCAGCCAGTACTGTCGAAGCTGAGTCAAAGTCGACTTTCTCGGCTGGTGCCCCTGAAGCGGGGCAATTCAATGAAGTCGGACGAACCCTTTCCGCAAGTGGTTGCTAGCTCACGCGACAGCGAGGTCACGAATGGGTCCCAAGGGTCATTAGCTGCCATTCCAGCCAAGAGCCCTCGTGGCCGAAAGGGAGCAAC
>NZ_WTYM01000003.1 GCF_009827435.1 Croceibacterium salegens
CACAATCCGGCTCTTTTTCAGTTTTTCACCGACTATGAGCACAGCTAGTCGAAGCGGCAAACGCCCTCCGCTACCCCCTGCGCACCTTTCTAAATCGGCCACGCTTGTCTCTACGATAATCGAGCTTTGGAGTGGGGCGGCGAAGCCACCGCCCAAACTTGGAAAAAATGGAATTCGGCGTTGCATCGGTGCCGTTGTCGTCTTCCGCAAAGTCCATGATTATCCAACGAACAAAGATAAACCCACAAACCAACAAGAGGAGAGTGAGAGCGCCGGAAAACAAGATAAGATATTGAAGAATTTACGAACCCTCTGTAAACTTCGTGAACCAACAAGCTTGAACCTTCTGTAACTGGCATTCAACCATCCGATAGTGCGCCAACAGTCAAGAACTGGGTGGAACGCGGACGCTTTGCTCGACACAGTTTCGAAACGGTCTTGACGTTACAATCGTTGGCAGATCGGGGGCGCTACAGAATTGCATTAGTCCTTCTGATTGCAGTGATCTATGGCTTGCTCTTTGCCGTGCGGCTCTCCGGAACACCGGAGTGGTGGGCTGCGTTGGCTTGCCTGCCGCTCTACATTCTGTTGATCGGGCATTGTCGGACTAACTGCACTTGGTCGATTTTGGATGAGATTGACCAGCTTCGGAAGCCCGAATTTTGGCCAAACGCCTCTGATCCTAGGCGCGAAGCCAGAGAC
This sequence comes from Croceibacterium salegens, assembly GCF_009827435.1. GTDB lineage: Bacteria > Pseudomonadota > Alphaproteobacteria > Sphingomonadales > Sphingomonadaceae > Croceibacterium_B > Croceibacterium_B salegens. Next base: position 703 of record NZ_WTYM01000003.1, read on the forward strand.
AAGGCGAGACTGACAGCAGCCCTGTGCTATGGCCAATAGGTTAAGGTGCAATTGCTCTGACAATGCCCCTCGGCGACCCGGACCGGCCGACGACGGCGGCCGACGTCGAGGCACTGATTGGTCCCGGCGGTGCGGCGGAAGAGAGTAACCTCGCCAGCCTGCTGGTCGAACTCCCGGCACGCGAGATCGGCGGCCAACTGCCTTCGTGGGACGAGCTTGTCGAACTCAGTACGCTATGCCGCGAAAAGGACATCCGCCTGCACTGCGACGGCGCACGCG
>NZ_WTYM01000025.1 GCF_009827435.1 Croceibacterium salegens
TGCCCGGCCCCGTCCTTGGTGAAGGTGACATAAGGCGCATCGCCCTCGGCCTCGTGAAGCACCACATCCTCGGCCTCGTAAACCACTTCAAGCTCGCGCTCTTCGCGCGCGTCCATGAGGTCCTTGGTCAGCTCGGTCTGGCCGTAGACGACCACCTGCTTGCCAGTCAGTTCGGCGATGTCGATGCGGATCAGCCGTTCGCCGTCGGCGAGGTTGAACCCGTCGTGCGGCAGCCCTTCTGCCTTGAGCCGCGCATCGAGGCCGAGCCGCTCCATCAGCGACACCGTGATCCCTTCGAGCACCCCGGCGCGGATGCGCGAGAGCACGTAGGCGGGCGAGCGACGTTCCAGCACCACGCACTCGATACCTTCGGCACGCAGAAGGTGGCCAAGCAACAATCCCGCCGGCCCCGCGCCGATAATGCAAACCTGCGTCTTCATCGGTCTCATTCCAAGGACGGCGCCGGGCGACCATAGGTCTTGCAATTCGAATCGGGGGACTTCTGCAGCTCACCAGCCTGCATCGCTGGATCGATGCAGTAGCCTTCGATCCCGTCTCGAGGGGCCATCGCAGCGTCCCAGTCCTGCCATGCCATTCGGAGCCGCTCGAAGACCACCGGCTCATGCCCCTTGCGATTTGCCCGCTCATGCTGGTCGTGCGACAAATCGAAGAGGAACTCGTTCCCTTCGAGTGAGAAGTACTTCCAGTTGCCCTGCCGCGCAGCTGCCTGGTTGTGTCCCTGGAAGCTCCAGAACAGCGATCGTTCGCTGGATTGACCTGTCATCCAGGACCCGAGCAGACTGATCCCGTCGAGCGTGACATCCTTCGGCTTGAGACCGGCCAGTTCCATGAAAGTGGGATAGAAATCCATCGTCACTGCCATTTGGTCGCTCTCGGTCCCAGCGGGTATTCGGCCCGGCAGTCGGGCGATCGCAGGCACACGAATTCCCCCTTCGAGCAGGTAGCCCTTCTCTCCGCGGAACGGCCAGACATCGGAATAGCGTTCGCCACCATTGTCGCTGGTGAACACGACCAGCGTTTTGTCCGCCTGCCCGAGATTGTCGAGTTCGGTCAGAACTCTCCCTATATTCCGGTCCATGCTTTCGACCATTGAGGCGAAGACGTCCAGCGAGCCGCCGTCGTCATGGGAACCCTGCGTGCCGAGGGAGAAATCCTCTGGGCCCTCCCAGGGCCAGTGCGGCGCGTTGAAGTGCAGATTGATTGCGAACGGAACGCCGGCGCCGGAGGCAGTCTGGATGCGGGAAATCGCCTGGTCCGCCAACAACGTGGTCATGTAGCCATCGTGTTCGATGACGTCTTTCTGGTCGACCAGCGCCTTGGCGCCGAAATACTCGTGGGTGAAGTAGTCGATGCCACCGCCGAGAAAACCGTAGAAGTCGTCAAAGCCGTAGTTGAGCGGACTACCCTCGGGCGTGGGGCCGAGGTGCCACTTGCCGACCAGGGAGGTGCGGTAACCAGCAGATTGGAGTTGCCGCATGTAAGTCGGATATTGTGGAGGGATCGCCGTATCGCCCCATGGGCCTGGGCTGAATGGTTCGACTGCGCCGGTCCGGAATGCGCGGTTATAGCGGCCGGTTGCCAGCGCAAGCCGCGTTGGTGAGCAAACCGGTGAGTTGGCGTAGGCGTCGGTCATCCGCACACCTTGTTTCGCAAGACGGTCAAGCACTGGAGTGCTGATGTGGCGTGAACCGAAACAGCCGATGTCGGCATAGCCGAGATCGTCCGCGAGAATGAACAGGATGTTCGGCTTGCCGGCCGTATTTCCTGCGATTGCGGGAAACGTCAGTGTGGCCGCGCCAGCTCCCAATCCGCCCAGGACGCCGCGTCGCGAAACATCCGTATTGACCATTATGCCCTCCCAGCTCTGCTGATGCAGGTGTCGGCACTTCACTTGGGGCAAGGGTGAAAGGCAACCGAATTCACGTCGATGAAATTGTTGACAATTGAATGCCCGGCCAACGAAAGCTTAGGCCTAGACTGGCGTCGACCCTCCCGCTCAAATCGGGTGTTGTCCAGGTTCGGCCCCGAAAGTGATCCAGCGAAGTTTGGTGAAAGCGTCGATGCTGGCTTTACCGCCGAAGCGGCCACAGCCTGAGGCTTTCAAGCCGCTAATCGGCATCCGCGCTTCGTCCGAGACCTTCGAGGCGTTGACGTGGCAGATGCCCGGCTGGACCTGGCGGGCAACTTTGGCGGGTGAGTATTTCTGTCCGGATCAACCATCGCCGTAGTGTACGTTGCGATCAAGTTCCGACAGGTACTTCAGTCCATTGATGACGTGCTTGCGCATGGCGGCTTCCGCGGCATAGCAATCGCCTGCCATGATCGCGTCGACGATAATCCGATGGTCCTCCACGGCAGCGCGTAACCGCTCTCCCCGGTAGAACGACTCGAAAACCAGGTGGTGGATCGGCGTATTGAGCCGCTGGACTATTCCCTGGATCACGAGATTTCCGCCGGCTTCCATTATCAGGTTGTGCCACTGCGCATTGAGCCGGGCGAAGTGTTCAGGCGCAGCCCCGGCAACGCATTCGTCCATTTCCGCAGCAATCCGCGACAACTCCGACTTCTGTTCGGGCGTGGCCTTGCGGGTGAAGTCAGCGGCACAGATTCCCTCCAGCGCGCCGCGGGCGTGATAGAGTTGGCGAACTTCTTCCATGCTCGCATCGCGGACTGAAGCACCGCGATATTCTTCGATGTCAACGAGCCCCTCTGCCGAAAGCCGCTGCAGCGCCTCGCGCACCTTGAACCGGCTGCCGCCAGTTTGACGAATGATGTCGACCTCAACCAGCCGCTGGCCCGGGACGAGTCGCTGGCGGCGGATCTGCATGCGAATCCACTCGGCAATCTCGATGCCTGAGGGCCCCTTCTTGGGCAGCGCGCCGGTCACCTTATTTTCCATTTGCGTGGCATTCCCCTCGACAACCAGATTGTCAATAATTTCGTTATCGTGATTTTCGTTGAAGTCGTCGACCTAACGGTATTGTCTGACAATTGGGAAGAGGGAACACGGCAATGCGTCGCAAAATTCGCGCATCGGTGATCGCAATGGCGCTTTCAGCGTCACCGCTGTCGGCCGAGTCCTATCCCGATGTCGTTTCGACCTCGAACTATGTCGCCGTGCGTGACGGCACCCGGCTGGCCATGAGCGTATACCGACCGGCCGTGAGTGGCCAAGCGGTCAACAAACCGCTGCCCGTCATCTTCGTCTTCACGCCCTATCGGGGACGTTTCAAGGGGCCGGACGGCAAGATCAACGAGACGGCGCTCGGCGACAATCTCGGCCTGCGCTCGCTGCTGCGCGCGGGATACGTCGTCGCGGTAGCCGATGTCCGCGGCAAGGGAGCGTCATTCGGCCACCGCCGAGGCTTTCAGGACCGAACCGAAGCGCTCGACGGACGCGACTTGGTCGAATGGCTTGCGGAGCAACCCTTTTCCGATGGCTCCGTCGGTATGGTCGGCTGCTCCTATCTCGGCGGTTCAGCGTTCCAGGTTGCCACCACCGCTCCGCCTTCGCTCAAGGCCGCTTTCATCGGCGCCAGCGATCTCGACAAGTATGCCTTCGTTCGCAACGGCGGCATCACCGCGCAATTCAACACCCGGCCCGACGAGGAGCCTGAAGTCGACCTCGCCACAGTTCCCATGGACGAGGATAGCGATGGCTCCATGCTCAAGGCCGCTGTCGCTGAGCACGCGAGCAACACGCCGATGGGCCCGCTGTGGTATGGAATGCCCTATCGCGACAGTTCGTCGACGTTGACCGGAACGAAGTTCTGGGAAGAAGTTGGGCCCTACAACTATCTCGACACCGTCAAAAGAGCGGGAATCGCGACCTATTTCTGGGGCAACTGGCGCGACGAGCCGACCAGCCAGATCATTCTCTCGGCGGCAAACCTCTCCAGCCGCCTGCTCGCCGGGCCGGGGGGGCATTGCCAGCCGCCCCAAGGTTTCGACCTGCCCGGCGAGATCGTCCACTTCTTTGACCATTACCTGAAAGGCGAAGATCCCGAATACGACAAGCTGCCGCGCGCGACCTACTGGGTTGAGGGTTTGAACGGCACCGGCGGATACGTCACGTCGGCCGAGTTGCCCGGCGTCCGCTCCCGACCCCTGCCATGGTTCCTCTCACGAGGCGGATTCGGATGGCAAACCGCCGGTGCTGCCGGTGTCAGCACCTTCACAGTCGACTACGACCTGCCGCCTGCCGAGTACTTCGCGTTCTGGCCGCAGCCGATGGTCGATCATGGGCTGGGATTTACGAGCGCACCCTTGCAGAGCGACATTGAGTTCGTTGGCTATCCGGTTGCACAGCTCACGGTTTCTTCGGACAATCCTAAGGCGGACGTCTTCGTCTACCTCGACCGGGTCAAGACCGACGGCACCAGCGAAGTCATTTCGTTCGGGCGTCTGAAGCTGTCCCACCACAAACTGTCGCTGGCACCCTACGAGACGCTTGGCCTGCCATGGCATTCCGGTTTCGCGAAGGATGTCGATGCGCCTGCCCCCGGCGCCGACGTTTCGCTTTCGATCGCGATGACGCCGGTCTCGCTAGTGGTACCGGCGGGCGACAGTCTGCGTTTCGTCGTTGCCGGGGCCGACCCGCGGCAGCGCAATCTCGCAGATATCAAGCTCAACCCCGCTCCTCGGATCACGGTCCGTTGGGGCGGGCGCGATGGATCAAGGGTCGATTTGCCATTGTCGAATTGAAGCAAAGCGGAGCCGCATAACGACGGCCCGGCATCGAGGGAGATGTAACATGAGTGTCCGACTTGCGAAGCCAAACCTCTGGAAACTGCTATGCGGCGCATCGCTGAGCTCGATGCTCTGCGCCTCGCCCGCGCTGGCCCAGGATGCGCCTGACGACCAGGAACAGCAGGCATCGAGCGAACAGACGACACAGGCCGCTGCGAGCGACGGCAACACAATCATCGTGACCGGTAGCCGCATCGCCGGCGTCGCGCCGGTCGGTGCGATTGTCACCACGCTGGGCCGCGACGAAATCGAAAGCGCCGGCCAGGTAACGCTCGACCGGATGATCAAGGAGCTGCCGCAGGTCTTCGACATTGGTTTCTCGGATAACTCGCGCGCACAAAACGCAGGCAACGGTAACGCGACCTGGTCGAACTCGATCAACCTGCGCGGCCTCGGGCCGTTCGCCACGCTGATCCTGCTCGACGGCCATCGCATGACCACCAACGGCCGGGCCATCAGTCCTTCGGTCATCCCGACGCTGGGCGTCGAGCGAGTCGAGGTGATCGCCGATGGCACCTCAGCCATCTATGGCTCCGATGCCGTGGCCGGCGTGGTCAACCTGATCCCGCGTCGGAATCTCAACGGCGTGGAGGCATTCGCCCGGCTCGGATCGACAGGCAACGGCGATTTTTGGGAATGGAATGCCGGCCTGGCGCTCGGCAAGACCTTCGATCGCGGCCAGGTCATGGTTGCCTATGAGCACGCCTTCCGTTCGAACCTCAACGGTGCGGACCGCGACTTCAATACGTCCGATCTCACGCCTTGGGGAGGACCCGACTACCGCGTGAACCAGTGCTCGCCGGGTACGCTCATCTACGGCGGAACGACATATGCCCTGCCCGACCAGTACACCGGCGGGCCGCTCCAGGCCGGGACCAAGAACGTCTGCGACCCGCTCGCTGACCAGGACCTTTTCCCGGAACAGAAGTATGACTCCGTCAACGGAACGGCGACCTTCGAAGTCTTCTCTGGCGTGGAACTGCTGTTCGACGGCTATTACAACCGCCGTGATTTCAAGCGTATCGCAAACACGATTACGGCAACCTTCACCGTGCCGGAAACGAATGCGTTCTTCGTCGCGCCACCGTTCTATACGCCCGGCTCCGGCGGCTATCAGATTGCCTACAACTTTGCCGATGAATCCCCGACAGACCCATATCGCGGCTACCAGACCAACTGGCAGGTGACCCCGGGCCTGCGAGCGAGCCTCTTCGGCGACTGGAAGTTTGAAGGTAAGTTCGGTTACGGCAAGGCCGAAGATCGCGCCGGGAACACCCAGGGTCTCAACACGGCCGGACTCAATGCCGCGCTGGCGAGCAGCAATCCGGCAACGGCGTTTGACCCATACGGGGGTGGACGTACGACCGACGCCACGATTGCGACCATCTTCAACGGTGAAGGTACATTCCCGCTCAATGCCAAATTCACCACCTGGCAAGGCGGGGTGAACGGCACACTCTTGGCATTGCCGGGCGGTGATGTGAAGCTTGCCGTCGGCTACGAAGGCCAAGACTTCTCACAGACCCTCAATTCGGGTCTGCCCACCGAGAATACCCACAGCCGCCAGGTCAATTCAGGCTATGCCGAGGCGCACGTACCGATCTTCGGACCAGAGAACGCAATCGCCGGGTTCCAGGATCTCGAACTCACAGCAGCGGTGCGCTACGACGACTACAGCGATGTTGGGAACACCACCAATCCCAAGTTCGGCATCAATTGGGTGCCGTTCGACGGCCTGAAGCTGCGGGGCAGCTATGGCACGTCGTTCCGTGCGCCGACCTTCCCGGAAATCTTCGGCAACAGTTCGCGCCTCTACGTCCAGAACCACCAGAACCCGACCGGCGGCGCCGCGATCCCGGTCTTCAAGATCGGTTCCGGCCCCAACCCGGACCTTGGTCCGGAAACCGCCACAACCTGGACTGTCGGAGCGGACATTACTCCGGTCAGTGGTCTGACGGTCAACCTGACCTATTTCAACATTGCCTATGAGAACACGATCGCCGGGCTGCTCTCCAACCTCTCGATCCTGACCTACGCCGACGAGTATGCCGGCACGGACGTGATCCTCTTCGGCAAGGCCGCGTACGACCGCATCGTCGATATCCGCGACAATGGCATAGCGGGCACAGGTCCAATCTCCGTTTTCCCGATTGCGGGCGCCAGCACGGCATGCCTTGACGCACCGCTGCCAGACTATTCCAACTGCGTTTATGCCGACGGGCGCAGCCTCAACCTCGGGCGTTCGCAGATGACCGGCATCGACTTCAATGCCCAATACATCGCCTACGTTGGTGACATGGACACATTGACGTTCTTCGTAAACGGCACCTACCTGATCGACTACGACGTGGCCTTCACGCCGGGCGGCGATTTCGTCAGCCTCAAGAACAAGATCTACAACCCCCTCACCTTCAAAGCGCGCGGCGGAGTGGCCTGGGATCGAGGACCGTTCAACCTCAGAGCGACCTTCCAGCATGTCGGCGGGTACACCAACGATATCGTGAATCCGACCGAGAAGGTGAAATCCTATGATCTGATCGATCTCGCCGGCAGTTGGAACATTGCCGACACACTCGATCTGGGTCTCGATCGCCTGCTGCTCGGGATCGAGGTGCGCAATCTCTTCGATACGGATCCGCCCTACGTCAATTCCCGGCAGGGCCAGAACAGCGGTGGGGGATACGACCCCACGGTTACCAATCCCATCGGGAGGGAATTCGCTGTAAGCCTGCGGACTTCGTTCTGACGTCGAAGCGGGGGCAGCGGTAAGAAGCGTGTCGAAAGCCAGTGTGGAAATCGTCGTCGCGGGCGACCTCGTCCTCGACGAGCCTGACGCAGATCACTGGCTTTCCGGCATTGCACCCGCCTTGCGCGCTGCAGACCTCGCGATAGGTCATCTCGAAGTGCCACACACCGAATGCGGTGGCGAGGTGCCGGACGATGTGCCTGCTCCAGGTGCCCCGCCCGGCAACCTGAGGGCTATCGCGCGGGCCGGAATTTCGATGGTGAGCCTGGCCGGCAATCACATCGCCGATTGCGGGGCACAAGGCATTGCCGACACGATTGCCGGACTCGATGAAGCAGGGGTCGCCCATGCTGGCGCCGGTGCAGACATTGCGGAGGCAAGGCGGCCTGCTGTTTCCTGTGTGGGTGCCCAACGCATTGCCCTGCTGAGTTACAACTGCGTAGGTCCGGAATTTGGATGGGCCGGCCCATCCCGAGCAGGCGCTGCCTACCTCCCGCTCCGAACCGAGAACGGCGAACCAGTTACGCCGCAGTCGCAAATCGTCGGGATCGAACCTCAGGTGCGCGATATTCTCGCTGCCGACATTGCCGCGGCACGCGCGACCGCAGATTTCGTGATCGTCGCGATGCACAAAGGCCGGGTCCACACGCCTGCCCTGCTCGAATCCTACGAGCGGCCCCTCGCACACCTTGCGATCGAACTTGGAGCCGATGCGGTCGTGGCGCACCACGCCCATATCGCGCGAGGGATCGAATTCCACCTGGGCAAGCCCGTCTTCCATGGTCTCGGCAATGGCTGTGTCGTGACCCGGGCCCTTTCTCCGTCGCAGAATCACCCCGCGCGGGCCGATTGGGCTCGCAAGCGCCAGGAGTTGTTTGGTTTCGCCCCTGACGAGGGATACGATCTTGCGCCTTTCCATCCCGAAGCCAAGCTGTCGTTTCTCGGCCGGCTGACCCTTCTCGAGGGCGAGTCCCCCCGGACCTCGATAATCCCGGTCTTCGTCGAACCGCCAGGACGGCCGGTCCTGGCGCACGGCGAACGGGCAAGTGAGGTGCGAAACTATCTGGAGCGGATAACGGCCGTCGCCGGCCTTCCGGGCATCGTGGTCGAGTCCGACGGCAACGTCAGGGAAGCCGCCTGACATGCGCAATATTCTTGTCTGGGTCGGGGGGACTGCGCTGCTTGCTGCGACCGCCATCGACACACTCGCAGTGGCTGGACGAAACTTGGGCATGCCGATCCTCGGCTCGATCGAACTTGTCCAGGGGGCAGTCCTTGTCTCGGGCACGGTCGCGCTCGTCCTAGCCACCCTGTCCGGTGGCCATGCCCGAGTGCGTCTCGTCACCGATCACTTGCAGGGCCTGCCGCGACGGCTCCTGGCCAGTGCGGCCCGCATTGCCTCGGTCAGTCTGTTCGCTGCGCTTGCCTTGGGTTCAATCTGGTTGGCGGCAGACCTTTGGAACGGTCATGAACGAAGCGAGGTCGTGGGTGTGCCATGGCGCGTTCTGCGTCTTGTGGCCAACGCCGGGTTTCTCGCCTGCGCCCTGATTGCCCTGAAGCAAATCATGATCGGCAGGCCGAGACCATGATGTACGACACGCCCCAGACTGGTCTTGTCGGCCTCGCAGTTCTGTTCGTGCTGATCCTCAGCGGCGTTCGGATCGGCGTCGCGCTGGGACTGGTCGGTATCGGGGGGCTATCCGTAATTCTCGGGCCGGAGGCCGCTGTCATCAAGGCCGGGGTTGTCGCGATCGACACCCTGACGCGATACGAATTGGGAACGTTGCCGCTGTTCCTGTTGATGGCGCAGGTTCTCCTCGCGGTGAATGCCAGCGGCGACATGTTTGCCGCCGCCGCGCGCTTTGTCGGGCACCGTCCGGGCGGCCTCGCATATGCCGCAGTGGCCGGCTGCGCCGGTTTCGGCGCCATCAACGGGTCGAGCCTTGCAACCGCCGCCACAGTAGGCTCGGTCGCACTGCCGGAAATGCGCCGCCGCGGCTATTCCGACAGCCTCGCCACCGGGACGGTCGCGGCCGGAGGGACGCTGGGGCAGATGATCCCGCCTTCGGGCGCGCTGATCGTGTTCGGCATCATTGCCGAAACTTCGATCGGCGAACTGTTCACAGCGGCCATCATCCCCGGCATCACCCAGGCGTTATTCTATTTCATAGTGATCTGGCTGCTGATGCGCTGGAAGCCCGGACTGGCCCCGGAATCCGAGCGCGCGCCGTGGTCCGAACGCTGGCGTTACCTCGCGCGCATCTGGGATATCGTGGCGCTAATCCTGCTGGTGATTGGCGGCATCGCCTTCGGCTGGATCAGCCCGCCCGAAGCGGCGGCAATCGGCGCTGCAGGCTCATTCGTACTGGCCCTGCGCCGTGGCGGCCTGTCGCGGACACAGCTTTTCGACGCGTTCGAGGCCGCGCTGAAGACCAGCGGGATGATCTTCCTTATCCTGATCGGAGCGCTCGTCTTTTCGGTTTTCGTGGCGGTCACGGGGCTGGCTTCTGCGGCCAGCGAAATGGTCACCGCAATGCATCTCGGACCCGTAGGTACGCTTGTTGCAATCGCCGTGCTCCTGCTCGCTCTCGGTTCGGTGCTGGATGGCCTGGCCCTAATGCTCCTGACCACCCCGATCCTGTTGCCTATCGTCCGCGACACCGGAATGACCCCAGTGTGGTTCGGGATCTTCATCACGCGGGCCATGGAAATGGGCCTCGTCCACCCACCGCTGGGAATGAACCTCTACGTGATTCAGAACGTAACCAAGGATGTTTCGATCGGCCGCATCTTTCGCGGTGTAGCGCCATTTCTCGCAAGCGATTTCGTTCACCTGCTGCTGCTGATCCTGGTGCCCGGGCTGGCGCTGTGGCTGCCGGGAGTCCTCGCATGACCGGGACTATCGCCCATGTCGGTCCCGAGATCCCCCAGCGCCTGCTGCGCGCCACGGGCCGCCATGCCGGGGCGATTGCCTTCGACCCCGATCGAGCAACTTCGGCTGCCGACCGGTGGATGGAGAGCAAGTTTGCGCCCTGGGCCAAGTCGATCCTCGAAGGCTGGGCTTGCGAGGAATACATTGCACATTCTCACATCGTATTCAGTCGCGCCGACGACAGCGCGCAACGCCTTTACTACTACATCTGCGAGCTGCAGCGCCGCGGGCTGTTAAGCGGGCCCGAACCGGTAATCCTCGATATAGCCAAGGTTCCGCGCGAGAGCAGTCTGGCGCACACGGCACAGTCACTCAAGAAGCTCGCGGACAGGCTCGGTGTCGGCGTTGACGACCTCGTCGCAGCCGGCGCCCCTTCCCCTCACGGCGTCACCGACTTGGAGAGGCCGGTATGCCTGCTAGCCGGAACCCCACCGCCCGACCGGCGTCTGCACGACGCCATCGAAACGGCCGGCTACGGCGCGGCAGGCGCTACTTTGGTGGAAAGCTGGGGCCTTCTCGACTATGCAATCGACCCGGCCCTGGGCGACCCGTTCGAGACACTGGCCCGTCAGGTCCATGTTTCGCCACATGGCCCGCGAGCGTTTATCGACGCGGGGGCGAACCTGATCTCGCAGATCGAAGTGCTCGGCGCCGCAGCGGCGGTTCTGTGGCAGATTGAAGAGGACGAGGCGCAAGCCTGGCACTTGCCGGCACAGCGTGCGGCGCTCGAACGGGCGGGCATCCCCTCGCTGGTGCTGACCCGCCGCGATTGGCTGGCGCGCGACGGGGCTGCGGAGGAGATCGTCGCGTTCCTTTCGGGAGTTGGAGCATGAGCCTGCTCGCAGGACATCGCGTCGCCGTGCTTGGCGGTATGATTGAGCGCCCGTTGGCGCGCTTCCTCGCCTCGCTCGGCGCCGAGATCGGAGGAGGCTTGGAAGGCGCCTCGTTCGTCATCGATGATCTCGGCCTTGAGGCGACGCGTGGCCTCGGCATTCCGGAAAGCGCGGTCCACGTCTCGGTGACCACGTTTGGCTCGGACGGTCCGCGCTGTGGCTGGCGCGGCGGCGAGCTGGTCGCCTCCGCTATGGGTGGCGCGTTGAGGGTCACTGGCGAGCCGGGTCGCCCTCCGGTCAAGGAAGCGGGCGATGCCTGCACTTTCCACGCCGACATGGTTGCAGCTGCCGGAGCAATGGCCGCACATTATGCCCGCGGCACGCACGGCAAGGGCCAGCACGTCGACATTTCGATCCAGCAGGTCGCCTTCAGTCGCGGTGCCAGCGGTGCGCTCGTCTGGCAGTTCGACAGGCGGAAACTTTCCCGGGTTGGCGGCAAGCTCGCCTATGGCAAGGTGACTGTCCGTGCGATCTGGAGGCTCGCCGACGGCTGGTGCTTTCACTCGCTTATGACCGGGCGCCTCGGCGCTCCCGCAAACCAGGCGTTGTCCGACTGGATGGACGAGACGTTGGCAGACAATCCGCTGCGCGGTGTCGACTGGCTGGCCTACAACCGTTCGACCCTGCCAGCGGAAACTCGCGCGGTGTGGGAGGAGGCGATCGCCGCGTTCTTCGCCAGCAAGACCAAGCGTCAAATCGCCACCGAGGGCCTGCGTCGCGGGATCAATGCCTGCGTGGTCAACGAACCCGCCGATGTCCTGGCCGATCCGCACCTCGCCGCGCGAGGGTTCTTCGACACTACCGACGGGTTGCCACAACGTTTTGCCGCTATCCGCACGGGCGAGCCTGCGGAAGTAAGCTCGTCTCCCGCTGCCGCCCGGCCTGGCCCGCTGTCCGGTGTGAAGGTCCTCGATTTCGCATGGGCGCTAGTCGGATCGATCACGACCAAGACGCTCGGCGACCTTGGTGCCGACGTGGTCAAGATCGAGAGCCGAACCCGCCCAGACCTCGCCCGTCTCGACGTGCAGGTCGCGGCCTCGAAGCATGGCGAGTTCGACGACAAACCATGGTTCGCCCACCTCAATTCCTCGAAGCGCAGCGTCACGCTCGACCTCAAGAACCCGGAGGCGTGGAAGATCCTGCGGCCTCTGATCGAGTGGGCTGACGTGGTTGTCGAGAACTTCTCGCCCGGGACGATGGCCAAACTCAGCCTCGGCTACGACGAACTCAAGGCGATCAATCCCGGCATCGTGATGGTTTCGGGTAGCGTCTTTGGCCAGACCGGACCGCTGGCGCAGGAGTGGGGTGTCGATGGAACGGGCGGCGCGCTTTCGGGGCGGACCTATCTGACCGGCTACGAGGGTGGCGACCCGGTGATCCCGGGAGCGGTCCCGTACGGCGATGTCATTGTGCCATTCGTCATGGCCGGATGTGCCGCGGCGGCCCTGCAGCGCCGGCGGGAGACAGGGCGTGGGGGCCACATCGATGCATCGATGTACGAGATTTGCGTGCAGCAGATGCGGCCCTATCTCAAGCGCGCGAAGGCCGGCGAACGGCCGCAGCGCAGCGGCAACACCGACCCCATGGTTCACTTCCAGGACGTCTTCCCCGCAGCGGGGGATGACCGCTGGATTGCCATCAGCGTGTCCGACGATGTGCAAATGAAGCGCTTGATTGAGCACACCGGACACGAAATCGCTGCGTGGACAGCCGCCCGGAACGATCAAAAAGCAGTGGCCGAGCTGCAAGCAATCGGAATTGCCGCGGGGGTGGTGCAGGATTGCGAGGACATGATCGAAAACGATCCGCAGCTCTCTGGGCGCGGGGCGCTTGTCACGCTCGACCACCCGCTCCTCGGACCATTCGGTCATATCGCCACCCCGATCCGCTTCTCGCGCGACATTCCCAGGCCCTACCGCGCACCGCGGATGGGCGAGCACGTGCGCGAAGTGGCCGGTTCGATCTGCGGACTGGACGACGCGACGATCGACCACCTTGACGGTGAAGGAGTCTTCAAGTGACCGCCGGCCCCGGAATTCGCAGCCGCAAGACCCTCGCCTGTACAGCGGAGGCGACAGCGTTCCAGAAGGCCTTCGGGCAGGAGCTGAAACGCAAGGTCGTGGAAGAAGGCGAGCCCTTCGTCATCGCCCAGGCCGACACACCGCACGAGATCTTCCACGCGATGGATATCCCGGTCATCGCCAATCAGTGGTGGTCGGCCTACATCTCGGCCAAGCAGCTTTCCGCGCGCTACTTCGATGCGATGGTCGAAGCTGGCTACCCGGCAAACTCGTGCAAGTATTGCTCGCTCGGCCTCGCCTGCACGTTGGCCAACGACCCCGCGACCGCGCCGTGGGGCGGACTGCCCACCCCGACCGTCCTCGTCGCCCGGCTCACCTGCGACTGCATCCAGCACGTCTTCGGGCAGTGGGCCCAGGCCATGGGCACCGACTTCTTCCCGATGGAAGCGCCCGCCTGGGAGCACAAGGAGGTCCACTGGTACACCCGCTCCAACAGCGAGTGGGAAGAAGTCTACGAAGAAGACCGGATCGCACTCATGATGCGCGAGACCGAGGACCTGATCGCCCTGCTCGAACGCAAGACCGGGCGGACCCTCGATCTCGGCAAGCTAACGCTGCTGATGGACCGCATCAACGAGCAGGAACAGTACCTCTGGGAAGCCGCGCAGGCGATCGGCGAGGCGCGGCCCTGCCCGGTCTCGATCGCCGAGCAGATGCCCAACACGATGATCCCGCAATGGCACCGCGGTTCCGACTGGGCGGTGGAGCACGCCCGCAAATTCCGCGACGAGGTTCGCGAACGGGTCGCCCATGGCCTCGGCGCCTCGACCAACGAGAAGCTTCGCCTGATGTGGATTGGCGCAGGCGTGTGGCACGATCCAGGTTTCTACCAGGCGCTGGAAGAGACGAAGGGGGCGGTGTTCGTCTGGTCGATGTACCTGCCATTCGCCGGCCCGCAGTACATCCGCGAGGTGAAGGGCAAGCCGATGGAAGCCCTCGCCAGCCGCATCTGCTCGATCAACGAGGTCCTGCACCTGCCGCCATGGATGAACGGCTGGATGACGAGCGAGGCCGAGCGCTGCGGCATCGACGCGGCGGTGATGCTGCTGCCCCCCGACAACAGACTTTCGCAGTCGGGCAACAAGCTGACCGCGCTGGCGCTCGAGGAAGCTGGCGTGCCGGTGCTGATGATCGATGCCGACATGGTCGACGCCAAGAACTGGGACCATGACGCAATGGTCGCGCTCGTTGCAGATTTCCTCGCCGGGCGGGGGCTGGCTTGAAGCGGTTTGCCCTCCCCTTGCTACTGGCCCTTGCCGCCTGCGCCCGGCCGGTCCCCGCCGGCGTGACCGAGCTCACCTATGCCACCCCCTATCCGCCAAGCCATCCCTTCAGCCGCGCCGACCAGCGCTGGATTGACTATGTCGAGATGGCATCTGGCGGAACGTTGCAGATTCACCCGGTGTGGTCCGGCGCCCTCCTCTCCTCGGACATGTCGCTCGAGGAACTGCGCCACGGCGTCGCCGACATCGGCCTGATCACGCCGATCTACACTCGCGGGGGAACGCACCTGGTGCGCATCCAGTCGGGTTTCTACAGCGGCGCCGATACCATCGCTGACCAGGTCGCGGTCTACCGCTGCCTTGAGCGATCGGTGCCGGAGATCGGACACGAGATGTCCGGACTTCACGTGCTGGCGATCCAGGGCGGGCTCCTTCCCGGGGTGATCACCAGCAAGAAACCGGTCCGCTCTCTCGAAGACCTCAATGGCATGCGTATTCGTGCTCCGACGGAGCTGCTCGCAGTGTTGCGCGGCCTCGGCGCCGACCCGGTAAACATGCCGATGGGCGACGTCTATTCGGCAATGGCGCGCGGGGTTATCGACGGCGTCGTCGCCCCGGTCGACACCTTCAAGGTGCTCCATTTCGACGAGGTCGGACGCTATTTCGCCACCCTCAAGGTGCCGCGCGGCGCATACCCGTCTCGGGCGATTGGCGACAAGGCCTGGCAGCGCCTGACCTCGGACCAGCAGGCTTTGCTGGAAAGGTCCACGGGGGTCTGGGAAAGCGCACTCGCCGACGAAATCGAAAAAGGCGCCGTGGCAGGCGCACGGGCGGCCCGGGCCGCGGGAATCGTGGTGCATGACATCTCACCGGCCGAGCAGTCGCGTTTCGACGCGCTATATCTCGAGGATGCGGAGAAGAACGCCCGCAAGTTGGCCAAGTTGGATATCGATGGTCTCGACGCCTTCAGGAAGGCCCGGGCCAGCATCACGGAGACAGGAATCAAGTGCGGAGTTCAGTCGTGAACCAACCTCTCAGTGGCATTCGGGTCGCGGATTTCAGCCATGTCATGGCCGGCCCGTTCGCTTCGCACCTCCTGCGGCTGATGGGCGCCGAGGTGATCAAGGTCGAACCAAAGCACGGCGACCAATTCCGCAATTACAGTCCCGATCCGAGCTTCGCCGACATGAGCCCGCCGTTCATCGCTGCCAACGTCGGCAAGAAGTCCATAGCGTTGGATCTCAAGGACCCGGACGATCTCAAGGTCGCTCGCGCGATCGTCGAGCGCTCGGACGTGATGATCGAGAATTTCCGCCCCGGCGTCATAGCCCGTCTGGGACTTTCCTACGAAGAGGTTCGCAAAGCCAATCCGCGAATAGTCTACTGCTCGGTGTCGGGCTACGGGCAGAACGGACCGCAACGTGACTGGCCGGCGATCGACAATATCGTGCAGGCGACCACCGGCATGATGATGTTGAGCGGAGGCGAAGGTGAGCCGCCTGTCCGTGTCGGTTTCCCGATCGTCGATACGCTGGCCGGGCAGACCGCCGCCCTCGCCATCCTTGGCGCCATAATCCAGCGGCACCAGACGGGGGAAGGGGCCTACATCGACGTCTCGATGTTCGATGCGACGCTGGCCTTCATGACCTCGGCGATCACGCCTTACCTCGTAACCGGTCAGGCGATGAAGCGCATGGGCAACACCGGCTACAGCGGGTTGCCCACGGCATCGTTGTTCACCTGCCGCGACGACCGGCAGGTCTCGCTCGGCATCGTACAGGAAAACCAGTTTGCGGCCTTCGCCAAGGTCGTCGGCCGCGAAGATTGGCTAAGCGACGACCGATTTGCCTCGGCATCCGCCCGCCGCACGAACTTCGAGCTGGTGCACGACGAACTCGCAAGGACGTTCGCCGAACGCGATGCGGCCGACTGGGAGGCAGAGCTGAGCGCAAAGGGCATTCCCTGCGGGATGATCCGCACGGTCAACGAAGCCGTCGACCTCGCCAGCGACGCGAGCTTGCTGCACGTTCCGATCCCGGGGATCCCGCAGATCGGCACTCTGGCGATCCCCAATGCGGGCTTCTCGATGGAGCCAGGCGCCCCAGGCACTGACGAACCGCCACCCCGCCTCGACCAGCATCGCGAGGAAATTCTCGCCTGGCTCAGCGGCGACAGCGCAATCTAGCGACGGGAGAGGGTTGTATGATCAATTCGAAAAGTATCGCGGTCGTTGCCATGACGCTTGCGCTGCTGCCGACGACGGCGGGTGCCCAACAGCAGGCGGCCGCGCCGAACGATTTCGCCCGCATGATGGCCGAGGCAAACAAGGTTCCGGACACACCGGGCGACGGCCCCTATCCGGCAGTGATGGAACTCGATTCCGGCATCCCCGACCACGTTGTCTACCGCCCGGCGGACCTAACACCCTTCAAGGGCGGCAAACTGGCGGTTTTCGCCTGGGGCAACGGCGGTTGCGCAGACGACGGATCGAGCCAGCGGCAGCATCTCGCGGAGATCGCCTCATACGGCTACCTCGTCATCGCTCCCGGCAAGTGGCGCAGCGGCCCCAACGCCAAGGTCCAACCCGAGCCGCCACGCGCGCCGGATGCGGGCCAGCGGCTTCCTCCTCCGGCAACTAGCGCCGACGACGTGCGCGAGGGCCTCGACTTCGCGCTTTCGGAAAACGCTCGCAATGGCAGCAAGTATGCCGGACTGATCGACAAGCAGGCGGTGGCCGTCGGTGGCTTCAGTTGCGGCGGACTGCAGGCTATCGGTCTCGCCTCCGATCCGGGGGTGACGACGGTGGTCGTGCAGAATTCCGGTATTTTCAACGACAACCGGGAATCGATCGGCGGGATGACCCTGCCCAAGTCGGCACTCGAGAAGTTCCACACACCGGTGATGTATTTGCTCGGCGGTCCGACCGACATCGCCTACGCCAACGGGACCGACGACGTCAGCCGCATCGGCCACGTACCGGTGGCGCTGGTCAACCTGCCGTTCGGCCACGGCGGCACATACAACAAACCGATGGGCGGCACCGCGGCGGGCATCGTCGTCGACTGGCTGGAATGGCAACTGCGCGGCAGCAAGAGCGCGGCACGCAGCTTCCTTGGCGCCAATTGCCGCCTGTGCGTCAATCCCGAGGCAACGGTTGAACTGAAGAATTTCGACTAGGGCACGATCCTGATTTCGACCCGGCGATTGTCGGGCCCGCCAAGGGCCGGACTTTCGTCGGCTGAAACGACGTAGGTGGCCTGGTCGATACCGGCTCCCAAGAGCATGGCGGCGATTTCTTCGGCGCGAGCGCGTGCGATGCCTTCGTGTTCGGCGAGGAGTGTTCCGTCCGCCAGCTTCGTCGCTCCGCGGTAGCCGCGGATCTCGACCCGACGGGCATTGGTCTGCTGTGCATAGAGCAGGACCGGGTTGAGGAACCGCGGAGTCTTGAAGCCGACCATGCCCTCGAATTCGTAAGGCACTGTGAAGGACTTTGTTTCAAACGGAGGCTGCGGCGCGGCAGGCGGATCGGGATAGGTGAACGCCAAGCGGCCCATGCTCGGGCCGGGCGGGCGCGGCGGTTCGAACGGCAGCGAGATATGCGGGTTGACCATGCGCAGATCGTCGCACTCGGGAGACGCCTCGGGCATGATCGACACGGTCACCGGGTCGATAACCAGGCCGCCGCAGATGCGCGGTGCGCTTCGGTCCACCCCCCCCTCCACGAGTACCTTGTGGCCGAGCGAGGGCGGATTGAAAGGGGCCGAAACGTCCGACTGGATCCCCAGGTAATAGGTTTCTCCATCCCGCTCGACGATCCAGCAGGGTACCGTCGGGGTATCCTGGACGATCGGGCAGGCGACAAACGGCAGGGGACCTGGTTCGGCGGCCTGGGCGGCGAAACTGGCACTCGCCAGCACGGCGGCGGAAACGGGAAGAAGGCGCATCCGGCCCCTCCTCACAGGCTCGTCAGGAAGTTGCCGAGATCGGTCTTTTCCTGCTCGCTGTACTGGATGTTGTAACGCCGGTCGTAGAAATCGATCAGCTCGCGAATGTTCGCCGCCGAGCCGTTCGAGAAATAGGGTGCGTGAGCCGCGAGGCCGCGGAACTGCTGCATCACGATCGCGCCGACATCGTTGCATTTGCCGGAGATGAGGGCCCTGCCCGGGTCCTGCGTGTAGATCACTCGGCCGAGATATGGGTGCGGTTGCACGTCCTTGTGGCAGGTGATCTTGAACAGCGGCATCAGCTCGTCCTCCGTCTGCCAGGGATTGCGCGGCGCCTCCTTGGCCCAGGGCAGGTTGGTGGTGCCCAGGTCCATCCAGCCGTTGGCGGTGTCCATGCCGGTCATGTGCATGCCGTGGCAGGTGGCGCAGGTCCGCTTGACCGGATTCCCCAGCCCGACATTGTTGAGGTACATCGAGTCCTTGATCCAGAAGGTACGGAAGTGAAAAATCTTCTGGCCCCGCAGGATCGACTGGCGTTTGGCGAACTCGTCGTCGCTCTCCCCCGGCTTCTTCACTTGCCACGCGTCGCCGACGGGAATGACCCACTTGGTAATGTTGTTGCCGAGAACGCCCTTCTCTCCCCTGGCGAGATTGTAAGGGCCCATGCCGGGAGGGCCATCGGACTCGACCAGGCTGCCTGCTCCGTCGAGCTTCACCTGCGCTGAGTAGATCTGGTACTCGAAATCCTTGATCCTCTGGAGTTGCTCGGGGCTGAGCTTGCCGTCGAACTGAAGATGAGTGATGGCCGCCTCGACCGCCTGTGTCTTGACCGTCGGCTCACGCGCGTCGGCCATCATGTTCATGTTGACCGGCTGGCCGTTTTCGGGATCGCGAAGCGCGGGCTCGCCGGTCTTGCCCACGAACGCCCCGATCCCGAAATTGCGGTGCAGGACGTACTGCATGTTCGCCACCACCCGCGGCCGACGATAGACTGAAATCGTCGGATTGGCGCTGTTGAGCCCGTAGCTGGGATCGAGGTTGCAGCCGCCCGGATCGCGGACCACCTCGATATCGAATTCCGGCTTGATCGGCGTGCCGTCGCGTGCCTTTGGAGGCCAGGGCAGGAAGATCCGGAACAGCCCCCGCTTGAGCAGGAGCGAATGCGATGCCGGATCGCCTTGCGGCAGGTTCGGGCAGTTCGCCCCGTCGATCACCGCAAATATCGGGTCCCTCCCATCAGTTGCCTCCCAGCGCTCGTGGATCGATTTGAGGGAGAGCGCCATGCCGTCCGCCGGCTGGTGGCAACTGACGCAAGCCCGCCCGTTGCGCCCGAGCGGTTCGAAAAACGGATGTCCCTTGGTCTCGAAGGCGCCTCCGTCGTTGAGCAGGCCGAGTTCGCCACTGTCGTTGGCGTACGAGAGATACGCGGGAAAGCTCCTGCCCTCCCCTGGAGCCCACCAGCGAGATGGTCCGTCCGAACTGGTCGCAGCACTTGCCGCGAAACAGGCGATACCGGTGAGCAACAACAGTCGATCGCCTCGTATCCTGCCGATCTTCGTCGTCCCCATCCAATCCTCGTTGCCAAACTAGTTATCTTTGATAATTATCTCTAGGGTTTCCGGATGACCTCGGCAATCGCAATCTTCGATATCAAGGAGCGCTCCAGATGGCAGATGCAGCTGCAGCACGGGGGGCTCTCCCACCTGACGAATTCGACGAAGGCATGCTCGCCGACCACATCGGGTTCCGGGTGCACATTGCCCGCCGGGCCATTCAGCGCGCGATGCGTGAGTTCGACGATGGTGCCCAGTTGAAGGCCCTACCCAGCGGTTCAATCTCGATACTCGAACTGGTGGCGCGCAATCCCGGGCTCGCACCGCAGGATCTCGCGCAGGTACTGTTCCTTGATCGACCGAAGGTGACCCTGCTCATCCGCCACCTGAGCGACGCCGGCCTTATCGACCGCCGGGTATCTCCCGAAGATGGCCGCAAGGCGGAGTTGCGGGTCACCGAGGCCGGTATGGCCCGCTTGGAAGCGTCGCGAACCTTGAGTGCATTGCAAGAACAGAAGATCGCCCAGGGCCTGTCGGCAGCTGAGCGTGCGCAACTTGCTCGCCTGTTGCGCAAGCTGCAGGAGACCTTGCGGTGAGGGAAGCGGCAGTTACCCTCGCGCTCCTTGCGGCATCCTCTTGCGCGCCAGCGCCGCTGATCGACAGAGCGCCGACATCCGAAGCGGCCCTCCCCGGCGGCGCGGAATGGTCGGCAATCGTTCCAGCCGGCTGGAACGGAATTCTGCTGCTACATTCCCGTGGCTATTCGGCCTCGGCCGGCAGTCCGGAGCCGGCACCTCGACAATACCAGGAGAAACTCCTGGCACAGGGCTATGCCCTCGCCGCATCAAACTACGGCGCGGGCGGATGGGCACTGGCTGAAGCCGTTCCGGCACAAGAGGCCACAATTGCGGCCTTCGCGAAGCGGTACGGGAAGCCGAAGGAGGTCATCGCATACGGCTTCTCGATGGGCGGACTGGTGACCACCGCGCTCGCGGAGAAGCCGACACCTTCGATTGACGGCGCCATTTCGTTTTGCGGTTCGATCGGGGGCTCGATCGGCATGATGAACATGGGTCTCGACGGGGCGTTCACCTTCAAGACACTGCTGGCCCCGACGTCCGCAATCGAACTCGTGGGTGTCGCCGACGACCGCGCCAACGGGGCCTTGGTCCAGGCCGCGGTCCAGGACGCAAAGGCATCGGCGGCCGGTCGGGCGAGGCTCGTCCTTGCGGCAACGCTAGGCGGAATTCCGGCCTGGGTGCCGGCGATGGCGGGGGAGAGTCCCGGCGACAGGCAAGACCGCGAAGTGGATGCCCTCATCAAGGCATTCCCCATGGGCATTTTCCTGCCGCGAAGCGAACAGGAGCAAAGGACGGGCATAGGTTACTCGTGGAACGAGGGTATCGACTACTCGGCGCTTCTGGCTAGGAGCGGTCGCGAAGACTTCGTCCGGTCGGTTTATCGGAGCGCCGGACTGGACCTCGCGCAAGACCTGGAGAAGTTGGCACAAGCGCCTCGCATTCACCCCGAACAGGGTGCAGTGGACTACATGACCAAGAACTACGTGCCGACAGCGGTGCCGAGAATCCCAATGCTGGCCGTCCAGAACCTCGGAGACTTCGTCACCTCCCCATCCTTGCAGGAAAGCTACGCTGAACGGGCAACGCCCGGAATGTTCAAATCACTCTACCTTCCGCAAGCCGGTCACTGCACGTTCTCCGCCGACCAGATGCTGGACGCGATTTCGATCGTCGAGCGACGAATGCGGAGGGGCGCATGGCCGAAGGAAATTGGCAAGGACGTCGATTTGAAGCCTCCGCCCATGCCTCGAGGTTCGAACAATCCTCCGTGACCCAGCGGCAGCGCCGCCTATTTCAGAAGGACTAGAAACCCTTCCGGTCGATCGTCCAGGCCGGAACGGTACAGATCCGGCAGTTATCGCCAAGGAAACTGCGCGCCGCGTCCTGCTTGCCGCGCAACTGCCATTCGAGCCAGTCGATGGCGATCATCGCCGCTGCCCCTCCATGCGGATCGTGATAGGTTCCGCCGTGGCCGGTCGGCAGCCCAACCATCGCCACCGGAACCTGACCGAGTTGGATCAGCCGGTTGTAGTCGTCGCGGCCATTGGCCCAGGCGATATCCGTCGGCCCGCCCTGAATATAGAGCACCGGCATGTTCAGTTTGGCGAGCGCCGTCTTGGGCGTATCCATTCCCGGCAGCATCGGTGTCCCGTCGTCGGGGAATAGCCCGCTGTTCTGCACGATCAGCGCGGTCACCCGCGGATCCGAGCTGGCAAGATCGATCGCCTGCACGCCGCCACAGCTGAAGCCGGAAGCGGCAACCGCCTTTGTGTCGAGCAGGCCGCGATACTTGCTGCCGCCGCGGCTGTTCTCGCCGATCGCCCAGTCGAGCCCGTCGCGCAGGTCCTGCGTAGTGGTCGGCACTTCCGGAGGCGCGCCCGGGGCCCGCTGCCCGCGCGCCGCCTGGACCCGCGCCAGTTCCTCGCCGATATAGCCCGGCACCATCACCAGGTAGCCATGCGAGGCCACCTCGAGCAGGTGGTTGCGGACGCTGGCCGCATCGTCGGTGCAGGCGCCGTTACCCCAGATGTAAAGCGGTAGCTTGCGCCCCTTGAGTGTGGCGAGGTTCTCCGGACGGTAGATGACGTGCTTGGGCAGCGCAGGATCGACTTCCATGATCGCCGGATACGGCCCGCTTCCCTTATCGCCTGCGGCTTCGGGTGAACTCGGCGGCGGCGGGACTTCGAACGACAGGTGCTGGCCGAAGAATTGCAGGACATGATCCTGGAACCGGAACGCAACCCGGCTTGTGTGCGTGCCGTGATAGAGTTCAAAGCTGTTTGGAATTCCGTAGGAGAGCAGCCTCTTGTGCAGTTCCTCGGTGTCGGACTTTAGACCGTCTTCGTCGCCGACATCCATCGCTATCGCGGCATAGCGCTTGAGGTCACCTGCATACTGATCGAGCAGGGCGAATGGCGAATTAGCCGTCCAACGCTCGAGCACGCCGGGGTCCGGCTTGCCGTCCTTGAAAGGCAAGTCGAGGAACAGCGGCGACCTGTTAGGATTGGGCGACCATGCCGAAGATAGTGCAAGAAGGCCGCGCGCCGGGAATGGCAGGTCCTTGACCTGGTCGAGCGTCTTCACACCGTCGATGGCGGTCTGCACGTCCGCATTGTACGGCCCCATCGGCCGGCCCTGCAGCCCGCCCGGGCTCATCGCGTAGAGGGCGCCGAACACATCGGCATGCTTCATCCCGATGCGCGTCGCGCCATAACCGCCCATCGAATGGCCGACCAAGCCGCGGCTCTCACGCCGCGGGATCGTGCGGTAGTGGCTGTCGACATAGGCCACGAGGTCTTTCGCGACGAAGTCCTCGAAGTCACCGGTCGTGACCGACTTTGAATAGACCGAGCCGTTGTGGAGCGTCTTGCTGTCAGGCAGAACCACGATCATTTCGGGCACGCCCTTGGCGAAAGCGGCTTCGACCACCTGCGGCACCCGGATCTCCTGGATCCACTGTTCCGCACCGATCGAATAGCCGTGCAGCGCGTAGAGCACAGGATAGCGGCGCCCGGGACTGGCTCGATAGCTGGGGGGCAGGACCACGATCACATCGCGATCTGCACTGTTACCTTCGAGGTTGCCCTCTATCGACGGCGAATGGACCTTGAATCGTTCCATCACCACCGGTTTGGCGCCCTCGACTACCGGGGGCTTTTCGGTTTCCACCTGCGCAAGAACCGGCGTCGGGCTGGCCAATGCCAGGGCCGCCAGCGCCAGCAAGGTACGGACAATATGTCTGTCGAAGGACAGCTTCTTGTGAAGTCGCTCACTCATTCCGCCAGTCCCCATCCACGATAGTTATTGTTTGTAACCAAAATTTGTCTGACTAATTATCTCAGAGTCAAGTCCGACCTGATCGGTGAGAGGCGGACCGACAGCTGGGGGGTGATGATGAGGCGTAGTTTTTGTGACTCCTTGTTGGTCGCCATGTCACTTGCGATGGCTGGGTGCACTGGTGGACACCACCTCACCGAACGGGCGCCTGGCAGCAACCCGCTATTGACCGACGCCTTCACCGCCGACCCCGCGCCATTGGTGGTTGGCGATACGGTCTATCTCTACACGACGCACGACATTGCGACCGGCGATGTGCTCTACGCCATGAACGACTGGCTGGTCTATTCGTCGCAGGACCTGCGTCACTGGCAGTCGCACGGCCCGGCGATGCGCGAGACCGATTTTTCCTGGGCTTTGGCCAACAACAGCGCCTGGGCCGCGCAGGCGGTCGAAAAGGACGGCAAGTTCTACTTTTACGCCCCCGTGAAGCACAAGGATCCGGACCGCGGTTTCGCAATTGGCGTCGGGGTGTCGAACAGCGCGACCGGACCGTTCGTCGACGCTCGTGGCAGCGCTCTGGTGACCAACGGCATGACCACGGTCGGTCGCGACTACGATCAGGACATCGACCCCACCGTGTTCATCGACGACGACGGCACCCCATGGCTGATGTGGGGCCACTTCACCTGTTTCCTTGTCAAGCTGAAGCCCAACATGACCGAGCTCGACGGCGAGATCAGGACAATCGAACTGCCCGACTTCACCGAGGGTCCGTGGCTGTTCAAGCGCGAGGGTCGATACTACCTGGCCTACGCCTCGATCGACGAGGACAATCCGGGCAATGAGCGGATCGCCTATGCCATGGCGCCATCGATTACCGGGCCTTGGCAATACAAGGGCCTGATCACCGGAGAGACCCGCAACAGTTTTACAATCCATCCCGGGATCATCGAGTTCAAGGACCAGTGGTATTTCTTCTACCACGACGCACTGTTGACAATCGGCGATCTGAAGCCGGCAACAGGTCGACGAGCCATCGCTGTGGAATATCTGGATTTCAATCCGGATGGCACGATCCGACCGGTGACCCAGACGGACGCCGGTATTAGCGTCCAGCCCGCGGTGCATGGGGGAGTGGCGCAATGACCTTTCGCAGGCTGGCCTTCACCGCACTGGCGACCGCCTCCTTGCTGACATTCCCCCGTCCGGCAGGCGCCGAACGGGTTGAAGTCACGATCGATGCCAGCAAGCAGGCTGCACCGGTTTCGCCTTATATCTACGGCATGTTCATCGAGCCCATCGGCAACCTCGTAGGTCGCACGCTGTGGGCAGAAATGCTCGACGACCGCAAGTTCTATGCCGATGTCCTGCCGGCAAGCGTCGATCCAGATCCGCCTGCGCGGCCAGGCGCACCGCTGGGAATTAGCTTTCGCAAATGGCGGCCGCTGGGCACGGATGGCGCAGTGACGATGGACGAGCAAAGCTCGGTCGGAGGCGACCAGAGTGTACGAATAGCGGTCGGCACCGCACCGGCCGGCATCGTCCAAGGCGGCATCGGGATCGCCAAGGGGAGACGCTACACAGGTTCGCTGTGGTTTCGTGGCGATCCGGGAGCGATGGTATGCGTGGCACTGACTTGGGGGGACGGGCCGGACCAGCGTCTCACAATTTCTCTGCCCGCCCCACAGCCCGGTTGGCAAAAGGTACCGTTCGACTTCACGCCCCCAGCGGACAGCGACCAGGCCCGTTTCGAAATCACCGGCACGGGCAGCGGCTTCTTCCTTGTCGACGCTCCCACGCTGATGCCCGCCGACAATATCGATGGCTGGCGGGCCGACACGACCGCCATCGCCCGCTCGCTCCATTCGGGTATGTGGCGTTTGCCGGGCGGCAATTTCCTCTCCAACTGGGACTGGCACGAAGCGCTGGGCGACCGCGATCACCGACGCCCGATGTACGACCATGCCTGGAGCGCGATCCACTCCAACGACATCGGGATGGACGAATGGATCGAGCTGGCCCAGCTGGTCGGGGCAGATCCCTATGTCACGGTCAATGCCGGATTGGGCGATGCCAATTCCGCCGCAGAGCTGGTCGAATATCTCAACGGGACGACGGACAGTTATTGGGGCAGCAAGCGGGCCGCCAACGGCCACTCCGAACCCTACGCCATCAAGTATTGGAATATCGGCAACGAACCCTACGGTGACTGGCAGATCGGCGCGACAACGCGCGAATATTTCATGCTCAAGCACCGCGAATTCGCCGACCGGATGAAGCGCGCCGATCCGTCGATCGTGCTGATCGGATCAGGTGCCATGCCCGACCAGCGCGATCCGCCGGGCGTACCCAAGGTCAATCCCACGATTGAGGACATCAAGGCCCGCTTCGGGAACGAGATGGATTGGACTTACGGCCTGTTCGACCAGGCCAAGGGTACGTTTTCGGGCGTGACCGAGCATTGGTACGACCGATCCGAGCAGCGTCCGGATGCCCCGCCTTCTGTCGAATTGCAGGAATGGACCCGCTCGCCGCAAATGCAGGTTCGCGCCAAGGCGATGCAATGGGACCTCTATCGCGAACGCTTCCCATGGATCGACACGGACGGCATCTTCCTGTGGATCGACGAATATGCCTACATCGGCGGACCGGCGAACCTGAAATCCGCTCTCGCCTATTGCATGACCCTGCAGGAAATGCTCCGTCACACCGGCTTCCTGACGGGCGCAGCCTTCACGACCGGCGCATCGACTATGGAGATCGCGCCCAACAGCTCGGCGCTCAACAGCACGGGACTGGTATTCAAGTTCTATCAGCAGCACTTTCCGGGCGGATCGGTGCCCGTATTGGTTACCGGAAATGCACCTGTCCCTGCACCGCAGTTCCCGCAGGGAGCAGAACATCCGCTGACTGTCGGCGGTAGCCCGACTTATCCGCTCGACATAATCGCCGCGATTTCGGCTGACGGCACGACGATCAAGCTCGGCGTCGTCAATGCTACTTTCGAGAAGCAGGAACTTGACCTGGAGTTGAAGAACATCCCGGTCGCCGGCACGGGCCGGATGTGGGTCCTGACCGGGCCTTCTCTCGAAGCGCAAAATCGGATCGGCAAGGCGCCGCAAGTTGTCTCAAGCACTGCGAAAACTGTTCGCGGACGGCAAATCGCCGTTCCGCCGCTTTCGATTTCGATGCTCGAATTTCCGCTGGCGAAATAGCGTAGATTCACAAGAGGGAGCCCGCATCTCAATCCGACAAGTGGGTAGGAACAGCAAGCGCCAAAGCCACAGCCGGCCGCGCCCGTCTAAGCCATTCCATCGCTCGCGGGGTGGTTTCACAGCTTATGATGTCGGGATGGGCGCGCGGTAGGGTTCTGTCAGTCTGATCGCAACTTGTCTCCGACTGGCAAAGCCCCCAACCCCAGCAAGCTCAGACCATGAGCGACTGCCACTCGGCCAGGGCAACCGAGCGGCGGGCTTTGTAGGTCTCTCTGTCGACAAGGTGACGTTCGGGTCGAAAGTGGTTGTGGATGTTGGCGTGGAGCGAGGCGAGCTTCTGTAGGCTCTTCATTCCCCGGAACCGCAGTAACGCCCACTCTCGTGGCTTGAACGACAAGTGCGAGTTATCGACCCTGTTGTTGGCCCAGCGGCCGACCTCCTGCTTCTTGGTATTACCGAGCTCGTCCATCGCTGCCATGTACGAGTGCAGGCCATCGGTGGTGATCGCCTTGGGTGAGCCATGTCGCTTCAGCGCCTTCTTCATGAAGGCGAGTGCTGTGTTGTGCCTCGTCTTCGTGACGCAGCTCTCGAGGATCTCGCCTTCCCGGTCGACCGCCGGCCACAGGTAGACCATCTCCCCGCCAAACTTCACGGACATCTCGTCGAGGTGCCAGCGCCACTGGCGAAAGTCTCGCATCCGGCTGACCCGCTGACGGCGGATGTCGGTAGCGAACAGCGGGCCGAACCTGTTCCACCAGTGCCGCACGGTCTCGTGGCAGATCTCGATGCCGCGTTGGGACAGCAGGTCCTCGACTTTCCGCAGGCTTAGAGGGAACCGCACGTACATCATCACCACAAGCCGGATCACCTCCAGCGAGGAGTTGAAGTAGCGAAGCGGGCTGGCTGGCTTCCTGGGACGAGGCATCGCCGCGCCTTGCCCTCAACTCCTCACCCCGCCGGTGCATTTGCTCTGACAAGGCCACCACCAGCTATGTGTGCCACGTTGGCCTGACTGTGCCCTCTATGCCCTGCCTTCGGATTTCGAGGTGGCCGTGTCTGGTCGGCATTTTTTCGATTTGCCCGATACCGGCAGGGCCACGTATTGACAAATCAACATCAATCGACAATTTGACCAAATGTGGCGATGATCTCAAGAAGCGAGAATAAAGAAATGCCCAAACGGAAATTCTTACTGCTGGCTTCATGGCTGGCGGCATTTCTAAGTCTAATTTCGTCCGTTGCAGTGAGCGCGCACCACTCGTTTGCTGTGTTCTTCGACCCCGAGAAGAGCGTGACGGTCACTGGCGTGGTCACCGCCTTCCGCTTCACCAACCCGCACGGCACGATTGCGCTCGACGTGACCAATCCCGACGGAACTGTCGAGCACTGGCGCGGGGAGACCAATGCCCCGGTGATCCTCGTCCGCCGCGGCTGGACGCGCGACATCATCAAGCCGGGCGAGACCGTCACCCTCACCGGCTGGCCCTCGCGCGACGGCAAGCCCTACATGCGCGTTTCGGCGGTCACCGACGCCAACGGCAAGTCGATCGGAATCGCCCCGTTCGGACGGCAGGACCAGAGCTGATGCGGCTTGCCCTCGCGGCGCTTGCCGCCATCGCCATTACCGCCCCGGCGCTCGCCGAAGACGCCGGCCACCCCGACCTCTCGGGCTACTGGAATGCCCCGTTCCGCGGCTACCCGATGCCCGACGACCTGAAGGCCAAGCTGCCGCCCGATACGGTGGTGCTGGAAGATACCGGCGCGGCGGAATTCCCGCGCGGGGTCTACGGCGGGCTCAAGCTGACACAGAAGGCGCTCGATCGTGCCAGGGACTGGCAGCCGACCGACGACATGACCATCGCCCGCGTCTGCCAGCCGCAGTCGATCATGTACACGGTGCAGGGCCCCTTCCCCTTCCAGGTCATCGAGGCTCCCGGCCTGATCGTGTTCCGGTACGAGTACTACGACCAGTACCGGCTGATCTACACCGACGGCCGCGGCCACCTGCCGGCCGCCGCGCCGCACACCAAGATGGGCGATTCGATCGGCCACTGGGAGGGCGACGAACTGGTCATCGACACCACCCACCTCGCCCCCTCGACCATCACCAACAACGGTCTCGACCATTCGAGCGAGGCGCACATGGTCGAACGCTACCGCCTCGCCGACGACGGCAAGTCGCTCGAGGCGACGCAGTGGTTCGAGGACCCCGAAATGCTCGAAAACCACGGCGCCCGCTACATTAAGTGGACTCGCGGCAGCGACTACATCTACCCCTACGACTGCGACCCGACCTTCGCGCTCGAATACCAGGGCAAGGATGCGCCGGAGGCGGCTGG
>NZ_WTYM01000026.1:0-65000 GCF_009827435.1 Croceibacterium salegens
TGCCCGGCCCCGTCCTTGGTGAAGGTGACATAAGGCGCATCGCCCTCGGCCTCGTGAAGCACCACATCCTCGGCCTCGTAAACCACTTCAAGCTCGCGCTCTTCGCGCGCGTCCATGAGGTCCTTGGTCAGCTCGGTCTGGCCGTAGACGACCACCTGCTTGCCAGTCAGTTCGGCGATGTCGATGCGGATCAGCCGTTCGCCGTCGGCGAGGTTGAACCCGTCGTGCGGCAGCCCTTCTGCCTTGAGCCGCGCATCGAGGCCGAGCCGCTCCATCAGCGACACCGTGATCCCTTCGAGCACCCCGGCGCGGATGCGCGAGAGCACGTAGGCGGGCGAGCGACGTTCCAGCACCACGCACTCGATACCTTCGGCACGCAGAAGGTGGCCAAGCAACAATCCCGCCGGCCCCGCGCCGATTATGCAAACCTGCGTCTTCAAACCCTGACTCCGCCGCACATGAATTCACTAACCCCAAGCTACTTCACCGAATCCGCCGCCGCGGCTTTGGCCTCATTCGCGGCTCAGGGCAAAGGTGTAGTGCAGGCTCTTCCACGGGGCGTTCATTTCACGTCCCGCGGGACCCTCGCCAGGGTCGTGTTCGTCGAGTTCGATGATCAACGACGGCTTGACGCCGAACACCGCATCGGAGGTGAGATAAGGGTCGCCGCTTGGGAACAGGTGCGTGACCAATGGCACGAAGCCGTCCGCGGCTAGCTTGAAGTGGACATGGCCGGGCCGCCAGGGATGCCGACCCGTCTTCGCGAGAAGGTCGCCGACCGGGCCGTCGGCCGGAACCTGGTACGAGACCGGCACCACGGCCCAGCACCGCACGCGGCCATCGGCGTCGGTCCTGAAGCGCCCGCGCAGGTCGTATTCGCCCTCAGGCAAGTCGCGCTGCACATCGTAGAGCCCGTCTGGACCGCCCTCCCAGATATCGACGATCGCGCCTTCGAGCGGCTTGCCGGCGCTGTCGGTCACCTCGATGTCGACCCACAGCGGGATGCCGTCGTCGCTATCGGTAATCCGGCTGCCCTGCTCGGCGATCGGCGGTTCCTCCACGTAGAACGGCCCGAGCACCGTGCTCTCTGTAACCCCGTCCTCTTCCGTCTGCTGCAGAGTATCGACCAGCATCGACACACCGAGCACGTCGGAGAGCAGGATGAATTCCTGCCGTGCGCCCTGACAGGTGTGGCCTACCCGGGTGAGGAATTCGATGGCGCCCATCCATTCGGCCGGCGTCGGATCGACCTCGGTGACGAAGGCATGGAGGTGGCGGATGAGCGCGTTGCTCAGTTCGCGGGTACGGCCATCGGGCGCCCCGGCGAAACTGGCGAGGGCCGAGCGGGTAATCTGTTCGGGCGTTACGGCGTTCATCAATGCATCTCCTCCGGCGGCCGGCCGTCCCAGGCTGCTTCGAGCAGCTTCTGCAGGCCGTGCGCATCGAGCGGTTCCGGGTTCCAGTACGGATTGGCCATGGTCAGATCGACCGCGCGGCCGATACCCTCGCGCGGCATGCCGAGTTCTGCAAGCGTCATCGGCGCGCCAAGGCGTTTTGCAAGGTCCCACATCCCCCGCGGCGCCTGCTCGACACCGAGCACGCGGGCAACCCTGGCCATGGCTCCGCTTGCTGCGCGGGCATTATAGGCCATGGCGTGCGGCAGGATCACCGAGTGCGTCGCGGCGTGCGGCAGGCCGAAGGTCCCTCCGAGCGTGTGGCAAAGCTTATGGTGAAGCGCCATGCCGACCACGCCCAGGGTCACGCCGCAGGCCCACGCGCCATAGAGCGCATCCGAACGCGGGCCCGAAGCTGTCGGATCGGCGACCAGTCGCGGCAGGGCGCCAGCCAGCGCCCTGATGCCGTCCTCGGCGAGCAGCGAGGTCAGCGGATTGGCGTCGGGCGAGTAGAGGCCCTCGACCGAATGGGCGATGGCGTTGAGCCCCGATGTCACCGTCACGTCCACCGGCAGGCCCAACGTCAGTTCCACGTCGTAGACCACCACCTCGGGCAGTACCCTCATGTTGCGCTGAATGGTCTTCACGCCGTTTTCGGTCTGGCCGAGGACTGGTGTAGCCTCGGAACCGGCGTAGGTCGTCGGCACGACCACTTGCGGCAGGTCGGTACGCAGCGCGATCGCCTTGCCCAGCCCGATGGTCGAACCTCCGCCGATCGCCACCACGCAATCCGCGCCGGTCTCGGCCACCTTTGCCATCGCCGTTTCTGTGACTTCGACCGGCGTGTGCATCGCCGCGCCGGCAAAATGCCCGCAGGCGAGATCACCAAGTTGCGCCACCAGCCGCTCGCCCATGCCGGCCTGCCCGGGCGTCGTCAGTACGAGCGCACGCGTGCATCCGAGCGCCGTGATCTCCCTGCCCAACTCGGACATCGTGCCTCGGCCGAACACGAACCGGCCCGGCAAGGCGTTGTAAGCGAATGGCTCCATGCCAGACCGTCTAGCGGGCGATTGGGGCCGGGTGAACAACCTCGTGCCGCGATCCCTGCAGGGAACGGCGGGTTACTCATGCAACTATCTTTCGACCCTGCAGTTCGGCTGCTAGGGGGCTGTCACGCTGGCCGACCAACGCCGGTACTTTCGCATTCGAGGCTCCCGGCATGGACCGCGCCAGTATCGTTCACGACAACTTCCTGCGCCGGGTGGCGGTGGGCGACTTTCCGGCTGGCAATGCGCCCGATCGGACGCTCGCCCCGGAACTTGCCGTATCGATCTTCCGCTCGGCCTGCCTGACCCGCGCGCTCGACCGCGAAAGCCGGACTATGCAGGCGACGGGCAAGGGCTTCTACACTATCGGCTCCTCGGGACACGAGGGCATGGCGGCGGTGGCCGCGGCGTTGCGGCCGACCGACATGGCCTTCCTCCACTATCGCGACGCCGCCTTCCAGATCCAGCGCGCCGCGCAGGTTCCGGGCCAGACCATCGCCTGGGACATGCTGCTTTCCTTCGCCTGCTCGAGCGAGGACCCGATCTCGGGCGGACGGCACAAGGTTCTCGGCTCCAAAGCGCTCAACATCCCGCCGCAGACCTCGACCATCGCCAGCCATCTGCCCAAGGCGGTGGGCGCGGCCTATTCGATCGGCCTTGCCAGGCGCCAGCCGCCCGAGTTCCGGCAGTTGCCCGACGACGCCATCGTCTATTGCTCGTTCGGCGATGCCTCGGTGAACCACTCGACCGCGCAGGGCGCGTTCAACACCGCGGGGTGGACGAGCTACCAGTCGGTCCCATTGCCGCTGCTGTTCGTGTGCGAGGACAACGGCATTGGCATCTCGACCAAGACGCCGAGGGGCTGGATCAAGGCGAACTTCGAAAACCGGCCCGGAATCAGATACTTCGAGTGCGACGGGCTCGACATCTACGAGACTTATCGCTTGGCGCAGCAGGCCGCGCTCTACGTTCGCACCCGGCGCAAGCCTGCGTTCCTGCATGTGCGCACCATCCGGCTCTATGGCCATGCCGGGGCGGACGTGGCGATGGCCTATCTTTCGCGAGCAGAGGTCGAGGCCGAGGAGGCGCAGGACCCGCTGCTGCACATGGCCCGCCAGCTTGGCGAAGTCGGTGTACTTTCTGCGAATGAAACGCTTGATATCTACCGGAACACCGCCGAACGCGTGTCGCGCGTTTCGGCCGAAGCCGTCACCCGCCCACATCTCGAAACCGCCGACGAGGTCATGGCCAGCCTGATCCCGCCGCGGCGCGAATGTCGGCCGAGCAACGGCCCCGATGCCGAGACGCGAGCCGAGCTGTTCGGATCGGATATGGCGCTGATGGAAAAGCCCCAGCCGATGGGCAAGCTCATCAACATGGCGCTGACCGACCTCATGCTCGAGCATGGCGAGATCGTGATGATGGGCGAGGACATCGCGAAGAAGGGCGGCAACTACGGCATCACCCAGCGACTCTCGACACGCTTCGGCTCGCCCCGCGTGATCGACACCCTGCTCGACGAGCAGTCGATCCTCGGCCTCGCCATCGGCATGGCGCAGAACGGCTTCATCCCGATCCCCGAGATCCAGTTCCTCGCCTACCTGCACAACGCCGAGGACCAGCTGCGGGGCGAGGCGGCGACGCTGCCGTTCTTCTCGAACGGGCAATTTACCAACCCGATGGTCGTGCGGATTTCCGGTCTCGGCTACCAGAAGGGCTTCGGCGGGCACTTCCACAACGACAATTCGGTGGCGGTGCTGCGCGACATCCCCGGCCTGATCCTCGCCTGCCCGTCGAACGGGGCCGATGCGGCGAAGATGCTGCGCGAATGCGTGCGGCTGGCGCGCGAGGAGCAGCGGCTGGTGGTGTTCCTCGAACCCATAGCGCTCTACCCGATGCGCGACCTTCACGAGACCGGCGACGGCGGCTGGATGCGGACCTATCCCGCGCCCGGTGAAAGGATCCCGATCGGCGAGGTCGGGGTGCACGGCGCGGGCAAGGACCTCGCCATCGTCACTTTCGGCAACGGCGCATACCTCGCGCAGCAGGCGCTGCCGCTGCTCGCCGCAAATGGCGTGAAGGCGCGCATTGTCGATGTCCGCTGGCTCTCGCCCTTGCCGGTCGAGGGCATCGCGAAGGCGCTCAAGGACTGCGGCGCGGCGCTTATCGTCGACGAGACCCGGCGCAGCGGCGGGGTGGCCGAAGCGCTGATGGCGCTGGTCGAGGAAGAGACCGGACTGCCGCACGCGCGCCTCACGGGAGAAGACAGCTTCATCCCGACCGGCCCGGCCTATGCCGCGACCATGCCCTCGCGCGACAGCATCATTGCCGCCGCGCTCGACCTGGTGGGCCGCAAGTGATGCAGACCGCCGTCGTCATCTGCCCCGGACGCGGGACTTACAACGCGGCCGAGCTCGGCTACCTCGGCCGGCACTTCCCCGACGCCGCCCTGCTGCGCCGGTTCGACGCCCTGCGCGCCGAGGCGGGGCAGGACACGCTGAGCGCGCTCGACGGCGCGGAGCGGTTCTCGCTCGCCAGGCATTCGCGCGGCGACAATGCCTCTGGCCTTATCTTCGCCGCCTCGCTCGGCGATTTCCTGGCCATCGACCGCACGGCGATCGAGGTGGTCGCGGTGACCGGCAATTCGATGGGCTGGTACTCGGCGCTGGCTTGCGGCGGGGCGCTTTCGCCCGAGAACGGATTCCGCGTCGCAAACACCATGGGCACGCTGATGCAGCAGGCGCTGATCGGCGGACAGACGATCTACCCGTGGCTGGACGATGACTGGGTGCCCCGCCCCGAGCGCAAGCGCGAACTTCTCGACCTTGTCGCGACAATCGGCGCGGAGCCGGACAAGCAACTGTACCTGTCGATCGACCTTGGCGGAATGCTGGTGCTGGCCGGCAATGCCGTCGGGCTCGAAGCGTTCGAAAAGGCGGTTCCGCCGGTGCAGGAGCGCTTCCCGATGCGGCTCGGCAACCATGCCGCGTTCCACACGCGGTTGCAGGAGCCGGTGGCCGCGGCCGGACGGGCGGCGCTACCGGTAGGAATGTTCGGCCAACCGAACCAGCCGCTGATCGACGGGCGCGGCAATGTCTGGTGGCCCGCCGCGACCGATGTGGCGGCGCTCCATGACTACACCCTCGGCCACCAGGTGACCGAGAGCTACGACTTCACCCGCGCTGTGACCGCCGCCGCGCGCGAGTTCGCGCCCGACCTGTTCATCGTCCTCGGCCCCGGCACGACGCTCGGAGGCGCGGTGGCGCAGTCGTTGATTCTCGCCCAGTGGCGCGGAATGGGCAGCAAAGCGGATTTCCGCGAGCGGCAGGCCGAGACCCCGCTGCTCGCCTCGATGGGAATGCCCGAGCAGCGCCCGCTCGTAACGGCAAGCTAGTTACACTCGATACGGTCACATTGCCTCGTCCGGCGGGTTTGCCTAGACGCCCTCGGCTCGCGCCGGACTCGCGCGATGCCGGATCGAACGAACGAGGGTGCCAGCGGATGCCGCAGCAAAGGGTTTTGATTGCAGGTGGCGGTATCGGCGGCCTCGCACTGGCGCTCACGCTCGAACAGATCGGCGTGCCGTGCACGGTGTTCGAGAGCGTGCGCGAACTGAGGCCGCTCGGCGTCGGGATCAACATCCAGCCCAATGCCGTGCGCGAGCTGCACGATCTCGGCATCGGCGAGGACGAGCTCGGCGAAGTCGGCATCCCGGCGCGTGAATGGGCGCTGGTCGGGCTCAACGGCAAGGAAATATATTCAGAGCCGCGCGGCAAGCTGGCCGGGTACAGGTGGCACCAGTACGCGCTCCACCGCGGACGGCTGCACCTCCTGCTGGCGCGGAAGGTGATCGAGCGGCTCGGGCCGGACGCGCTGCTGCTCGATCACAGGGTCACCGGGTACCGCAAGGAAGCCGACGGATCGGTCACCGCGCTCGTCGCTACGCCCGAGGGACCGCGCGAATTCAACGGCGCGCTGCTGTTAGGTGCCGACGGGATTCATTCCGCGGTCCGTGCGCAGATGCACCCGAACCAACCGTCGATCCACTGGGGCGGGACGATCATGTGGCGCGGCACCTCGCGCGGGCAACCGATCCGCAGCGGGTCCTCGTTCGTCGGCCTCGGCACCAGCCGCCACCGCGTGGTCTTCTATCCAATCTCGCAGCCCGACGAGCACGGCAGGGCCGACATAAACTGGGTCGCCGAAAAGACTTACGACACCGATCACGACTGGGCCAAGTCGGGCTGGTTCCGCCCGGTCGGGCTCGACGAGTTCGCCCACGAGTTCGAGGATTTCGTCTACGACTGGCTCGACCTCCCTGCCCTGCTGGCCAGTTCCGAGATCGCCTACGAGAACCCGATGATCGACCGCGATCCGTTGCCGACCTGGGTCGATGGCCCGGTGGCGCTGATTGGCGACGCCGCACACCCGATGTACCCGACCGGCTCGAACGGAGCTTCGCAGGCGATCATCGACGCACGCCAGATCGGCAAGTCCATGCTCGACCACGGCGTCACCGAGGCAAGCCTTGCCGCCTACGACGAGCAGTTCTGCGGCCCCATCGGCCATATCGCCCTGCGCAATCGCGGCGCCGGCCCGTTCGGCCTGCTGAACATGGTCGAAGACCGTTGCGGCGGCGAGTTCGATGACATCGACGCGGTGATTCCGTCCGAGGAGCGCGCCGCCTTCATGCTGGCCTACCAGCGGGCTGCGGGCTTCGCGAAGGACCGCCTCAACGCTGCGCCGCGGACAATCCCCGAAGGCGCGCAAGTGGCGAAGGTGGAGGCATGATTCCGCAGCTCGAACACGCCTGCGACATCGTGGCCCAGCTGTCCGCGCCGCACGAGATGGGCGAGGCTCCGGGCGGTACCCGGCGCATCATCCCCATCGTCGGCGGCACCGTGACGGGACCGCTCCTGCAGGGCCGCATCCTCAACGTCGGCGCCGACTGGCAGACGGTGACGGCGAACGGGGTCGCCCAGCTAGATGCGCGTTATGCCATCGAGACGCCGGACGGCGCGGTGATCGAGGTGATCAGCCGCGGCATCCGCGACGCCTCGCCCGAGGTCGCCGCGCGCATCGCCGCGGGCGAACAGGTGCCGCTGTCGGAATACTACATGCGCACCGCGATCCGCCTCGAATGCGGCGCGCCGGCCTACGACTGGGTCAATCGCTCGCTGTTCCTGGCGACGGGAGGCAAGGTCGGATCGACCGTCAGCCTCTCGGTCTATCGCGTCGCCTAGCCGCGCGCGAGAAAGGCGACCGACTCCTTCTCGATCTCGCTCAGTTCGCGGATCGTCTCCTCGATCGCCTTGCGCTGGTTCTTCAGGTCCTCCAGCCGGGTCCGCACCCGCTCGAGCAGGGCCTCGATCTGGTGGTGCTGGTCGGCATCGACCTCGTAGAGTTCGAGGAATTCGCTGATCTCGCGCAAGCTGAAGCCGAGGCGCTTGCCACGCAGGATCAATTTCATCCGCCCGAGGTCGCGCCGGGTGTAAACACGGGTCGAACCGATCCGCTGCGGGCTGATAAGCCCCTTGTCCTCGTAGAAGCGCAGCGTGCGATGGGTAACGCCGAGCTCGTTGGCGACGTCCTGGATGCCCCAGAGGTCTGCCGGCTTCATTTCGCGCCCTCGCGGATCAGGTCGTGCTCCTGCGCGATCAGGTCCTTCTTCGACAACTTGCCGACCTGCGTCTTGGGCAGGTGGTCACGCACTTCGATGCGGTCGGGCTCCTCGATCTTGTTGAGCCGCTTGGCGAGGAAGGCCTGCAACTCCTCGACGTCGATCGTCATGCCCGCCTTGGGTGCGACGAACAGCCAAGGCGCCTCGCCGCGATAACGGTCGGGCACGCCGATGGCGATCGCCTCGTGAACCGCGGGGAATTCGTAGGCGGCATCCTCGATGTTGCGCGGATAGACGTTGTATCCGCTGCACAGGATCAGGTCCTTGATGCGGTCGACCAGGAAAAGGTAACCGTCCTCGTCGAGGTAGCCGATGTCGCCGGTCAGCAGCGCGCCGTCGTAGAAGGTCTTTTCGGTCGCGTCGGGGCGCTTCCAGTAGCCTTTCATGACCTGCGGACCGCGCGCGCAAACCTCGCCGCGCTCGCCCTGCGGCATCAGCTTTTCGGGATGCTCGTGGTCGCGGATCTCGATCACCGTTCCGGGAAAGGGCGGGCCGCAGCTGTTGTCCTTGATCTCGCCGTGGAGCAGCGGGTTGCAGGTGATGATCGGACTCGCCTCGGTCAGACCGTAGCCCTCGACAACGCGGGTCTTCGTCCGCCTCTCGAACGCCTGTCGCACTTCGAGCGGCAATGGCGCGCCGCCCGAAACGAAGGCGCGCACTTCGGTAAAGTCGGGCAGTTCGCCGAGCGGCAGCGAATTGAGCGCGATGTAGAGCGTGGGCACGCCGAAGAACTGCGTCGGCGGCTTGCGCTTCACGCTGGCAATGAAGCGCTTCATCTCGAAGCGCGGCAGCAGCACGATCTCGCCGGCGATGTCGATCGAGTAGTTGAGCACCGTCGTCAGCGCGAAGACGTGGAACATCGGCAGCACCGCCGTGGTGCGTTCCTGCACGCCCTCGCGCCCGCCTTCGGCATGGATCAGCATCTGCCGCGCGTTGGCGGCAAGGTTGGCGTGGGTCAGCATCGCGCCCTTGGGCACGCCGGTCGTCCCGCCGGTGTACTGCAGCACCGCGATATCGTCGGGGTCGAGGTCGGCGCGCGCGTATTCGGTGCCTTGCGCCATCAGCTCGCGCCAGCCGATGAACAGGGCATGGTCGCGGGGCCGCGAGCGCTTCCCGATCTGCGTCAGGCGATAGCCGAGGCCGGTGAGCGGCGGCATGGCGTCGGCCAGCGGGCACAGCACGACGTGCGCGACGCCGCACTTCTGGCCAATCTCGATGACCTTGTCGCTGATCGACTTCACGTCGGGCACCGCAACCATGTGCGCGCCGCTGTCGTGCAGCAGGTGTTCGAGCTCGTCGCACGAGTAGAGCGGGTTGAGGTTGACGACGATCCCGCCGAGCCGGAGCACGGCGAAGTAGAGGATCACGTAATAGGTCGTGTTGGGCAGGCACAGCGCGAAGCGGTCGCCCTTGGCCAGGCCCAGCTTGGCGAGGCCCGCCGCAGCGTGTTCGACCTCGTCGGCGAGCTGGGCGTAAGTCCATTCGCGGGAGAAGAAATCCAGGGCGATGCGCTCAGGGAAATTCGCCGCGGCATCGTCGAGCAACTGGGACAGGACGCGCGGTTTCAGCTCTGGCAGGACCGTGAACTTTTCGCCCAATTGACCGTTATCGGACATGCCCGTCACTCGAAACTCCTAAGGCGCCATCGACCGACAGCGCGAATCGCACTGTGCAGCAAAATTTGCTTGACGTATAGGTCAATTCGCGCACCTATAGGGAATATTCCGGCACGCGGTCGAGTCTCGTGCCAAGTCCAGAGAGGTTCTTCCCGATGACCGAAGTCGTGATCGCCGGCTACGCCCGCTCCCCGTTCACCTTTGCGACGAAGGGCGCGCTGGCCCGGGTCCGGCCGGACGACCTCGCCGCGCAGGTCGTCAAGGGCTTGCTCGAACGGACCGGCGTCGATCCCGGCAAGATCGAGGATCTCGCGCTCGGCTGCGCCTTCCCTGAGGGCGAGCAGGGCTTCAACATGGCGCGGCTGGTCGTGCTGCTGGCCGGCCTGCCCAACGGCGTCGGCGGCATCACCATCAACCGCTTCTGCGGCTCTTCGATGAGCGCGATCCACTACGCCGCCGGACAGATCTGCCTCGGCGCGGGCGAGTGCTTCATCGCCGCCGGGGTGGAATCGATGAGCCGGATGCCGATGGGCGGCTTCAACCCCATGCCTAACCCCCAGCTGGCCAAGAACAGCCACGCCTACATCTCGATGGGCGACACCGCCGAAAACCTCGCGAAGAAGTACGCCATCGCCCGCGCCGAGCAGGAGCGGTTTGCCGTGGCCAGCCAGAAGAAGGCCGCCGCCGCGCAGGCCGCGGGCAAGTTCAAGGACGAGATCATCCCCATCGTGCAGGGCGACACCACGATCAGCGAGGACGGCACCTTGCGCCCCGACACCACTGCCGAGGGTCTCGCCGGTCTCAAGCCCGCCTTCCAGGCCGACGGCACGGTGACCGCGGGCACCTCCTCCCCGCTGACCGATGGCGCCTCGGCAACGCTGGTCTGCAGCGCCGAATTCGCAAAGGCCAACGGGCTCGAGGTCATCGCAAGGATCAAGTCGGTCGCCATCTCCGGCTGCGCGCCTGAGATCATGGGCATCGGCCCGGTCGGAGCCTCGATGAAAGCGCTTGAACGCGCCGGGCTCAAGGCCTCCGACATCGACGTGGTCGAACTTAACGAAGCCTTCGCCAGCCAGGCGCTCGCCTCGATGATCGACCTCGGGCTCGATGAAGCCAGGGTCAATATCGACGGCGGCGCCATTGCCATCGGCCACCCGCTCGGCGCCACGGGCGCGCGCATCGTCGGCAAGGCTGCCGCGATCCTCAAGCGCGACGGCGGCAAGTACGCGCTCGCCACCCAGTGCATCGGCGGCGGCCAGGGCATCGCCACGATCCTGGAGGCCGCATGATGGCTGACGCTTCGATCAAGAAGGTCTGCGTCATCGGTTCGGGCGTGATGGGCTCGGGCATTGCCGCGCAGGTTGCCAATGCGGGTATTCCCGTGCTCCTGCTCGACATCCCTGCCAAGGACGGCCCGAACCGCAACGCCATTGCCGAAGGCGCCGTGGCCAAGATGCTCAAGACCGAGCCCGCCCCGTTCATGACGCCCGCGGCGACCAAACTTGTCGAGACCGGCAACATCGACGACGATCTCGGCCGGATTTTCGAGTGCGACTGGATCGTCGAGGCGATCATCGAGAACCTCGACATCAAGCGTAGTCTTTATGCCAAGATCGAAGTCCACCGGAAGGCCGGCACGCCGATCTCCTCCAACACCTCGTCAATCCCGCTGGCGATGCTGACCGAGGGCCGTTCGGACGACTTCAAGGCCTCGTTCCTCATCACCCACTTCTTCAACCCGCCGCGCTACATGCGGCTGATCGAACTGGTGACCAGCCCGCACACCAGCGAAGAGATCGTCGAGCACGTCGAGACCTTCGTCGACCGCACGCTCGGCAAGAGCGTGGTCTGGTGCAAGGACACGCCCGGCTTTATCGCCAATCGCATCGGCACATACTGGATCCAGACCGGTGTCAACGGCGCGTTCGACCTTGGCGTTTCAGTCGAGGATGCAGACGCCATTGTCGGCAAGCCGATGGGCGTGCCTAAGACCGGCATCTTCGGATTGGTCGATCTCGTCGGGCTCGACCTCCAGCCGCATCTCATGGCTAGCCTGCAATCCACGCTGCCGAAGGACGATCCCTACCAGGCCATCGCCCGCATCGAGCCGCTGATCGATAAGCTGATCGCCGAGGGCTATACCGGCCGCAAGGGAAAGGGCGGCTTCTTCCGCATGAACAAGGATGGGGCAAAGCGTACGCTCGAAGCCATCGATCTTGCGAGCGGCGAATATCATGTCGCCGCCAAGCCTTCGGTCCCGTCCGGCGCTGCCGCCAAGGGCGACCTCAAGGCGCTGGTCGAAATGGACGGGAAGTACGGCAAGTACGCCTGGACCGTACTCGGCAACACCGTGGCCTATGCCGCGGCGCTGGTGCCGGAAATTTCCGACACGATCGTCGGCGTCGATGACGCGATGAAGCTCGGCTACAACTGGAAGTTCGGGCCGTTCGAGTGGATCGACAAGCTCGGCGCCGACTATGTCGCCAGGCGCCTTGAAGCCGAGGGCAAGCCGGTCCCCGAACTGCTAAAGCTCGCCTCGGGCCGGACCTTCTACCGCGTCGAGGGCGGCAAGCGGCAATACCTCGGCACCGACGGCGCATACCACGACGTCGAGCGCGCCGAGGGCGTATTGCTGCTGTCCGACCTCAAGCTTTCCAGCAAGCCGCTGATCAAGAATTCCAGCGCCGCGCTGTGGGACATCGGCGACGGCGTGGTGTGCCTAGAGTTCACCGGCAAGATGAACGCGCTCGACGGCGAGGTAATGAAGCTGATCGGCCAGGCCGCCGGGCTCGTCGCCAAGGACTACAAGGCGCTCGTCGTCTACAACGAGGGCACGCACTTTTCCGCCGGGGCCAACCTCGGTCTCGCGCTGTTCGCCTACAACATCGCCGCCTTCCCGGAGATCGAACAGCTCATCGGCGGCGGGCAGCTTGCCTACAAGGCGCTCAAGTATGCGCCCTTCCCCGTGGTCGGCGCGCCGGCCGGGATGGCGCTTGGCGGGGGCTGTGAAATCCTGCTCCACTGCGACGCAATCCAGGCCCATGCCGAACTCTACGTTGGCCTCGTCGAATGCGGCGTCGGGCTGATCCCCGCCTGGGGTGGCTGCGGCGAGATGCTCGACCGCTGGAAGCACATGCCCAAGATGCCCAAGGGCCCGATGCCCGCGGTGGCCAAGGTGTTCGAGATCGTCTCGACCGCCACGGTTTCCAAGTCGGCGGCCAACGCCAAGGAACTCGGCTTCCTACGTCCGGCCGACGGCGTGACGATGAACCGCGACCGCCTGCTCTACGAAGCCAAGCAGAAGGCGCTGGCGCTGGCCGAGGACTACAAGGCGCCTGAGCCGCCAGACTTCACCCTGCCCGGCCCGGCCGGCAAGGCGGCGCTGATGCTGGCGGTGACCGACTTCCACAACCGCGGCCTCGCCACCGATTACGATGTCGTGGTGTCCGAGGCGCTGGCGACCGTCCTGACCGGCGGCGATGGCGACCCCGTCCAGCCGATCACCGAGAACGAGATGCTCGCGCTCGAGCGCAAGGAATTCATGGCGCGGCTCAACGACCCGCGCACGCTGGCCCGGATCGAGACGATGCTCGAAACCGGCAAGCCGCTGAGGAACTAGGAGAGAGACGATGCAAGTCTACGAGGCCCCCCTGCGCGACATGCGCTTCGTGCTCCACGAACTCTTCGCCGACGAACCGTTCGGCAAGGTCGAGGCGAACGAGGAGTTCGACACCGATCTGCTCGACGCGATCCTCGAGGAAGCGAACAAGCTGGCCACCGGCGTGCTGCTGCCGCTCAACCGCAGCGGCGACGAGGAAGGCTGCCACCTCGAAAACGGCGTGGTCCGCACTCCCAAGGGCTTCAAAGAGGCCTACGACCAGTTCCGCGAGGGCGGCTGGTGCGCGCTCGCCGCCGATCCGGCGTGGGGCGGACAGGGCCTGCCCGAGACGGTCAACAAGCTGGTCGAGGAGATGATCAGCGCGACCAACGTCAGCTTCGGACTCTATCCCGGCCTGACCCACGGCGCGACCACGGCGATGATCGACTTCGCCAGCGAGGATCTCAAGAACACCTGGCTGCCCAAGATGGTCGAAGGCACCTGGTCGGGCACAATGTGCCTGACCGAGGCGCATTGCGGGACCGATCTCGGCCTGCTGCGCACCAAGGCGGTGCCGCAGGACGACGGCAGCTACAAGATTTCCGGCGGCAAGATTTTCATCTCCGCCGGCGAGCAGGACCTGACCGAGAACATCGTCCACCTCGTGCTGGCGCGGCTCCCCGATGCCCCAGCGGGCATCAAGGGTATCTCGATGTTCCTCGTCCCCAAGCTGCTGCTCGACGACCAGGGTCGTCCGTCCAAGCCGAACAACGTCTCGGTCGCGGCGATCGAGCACAAGATGGGCATCAAGGCATCGGCCACCTGCCAACTCAACTTCGATGAGAGCACCGGCTGGCTCGTCGGCACGCCCAACAAGGGCATGCAGGCGATGTTCCGCATGATGAACAACGAGCGCGTCGCTGTCGGCGTGCAGGGCCTCGGTATCGGTGAGGCCGCCTACCAGTCGGCCGTGTGGTACGCCAAGGACCGCCTGCAGGGTCGCTCGCTGTCGGGCGCGAAGTATCCCGACAAGCCGGCCGATCCGATCATCGTCCACCCCGACGTTCGCCGCATGCTGATGACCATGCGCGCCAACAACGAAGGCTGCCGCGCCGTGTGCGGCTGGGTCGCCCGCGCGCTCGAAACCGCCGAAAAAGGCACCGAACCCGAGGCCAAGCAACGCGCCGAGGACTTCGTCGCGCTGATGACTCCAGTGGTGAAGGCGCTATTCACCGATCTAGGCTTCGAGAGCGCCAACCTCGCGGTGCAGGTCTATGGCGGGCACGGCTACATCCGCGAGAGCGGGGTCGAGCAGTACGTCCGCGACGCGCGCATCGCGCAGATTTACGAAGGCACCAACGGCATCCAGGCGCTCGACCTCGTCGGCCGCAAGATGGGTGCGAACAATGGCCGCTACCTGCGCAGCTTCTTCCACCCGGTCGCCCAGTTCGTCGAGGAACTGAAGGCGCACGAGGAATTCGGCAAGATGGGCGAAGCCTTCGAGAAGGCCTTCCAGGCCCTCCAGCTCGCTACCGGCACGATCGCCCAGAAGGGCCTCGCCGATCCCGAGGAAGCCGGCGCCGCGGCG
Source organism: Croceibacterium salegens (assembly GCF_009827435.1). Lineage (GTDB taxonomy): Bacteria > Pseudomonadota > Alphaproteobacteria > Sphingomonadales > Sphingomonadaceae > Croceibacterium_B > Croceibacterium_B salegens. Next base: position 14,923 of record NZ_WTYM01000026.1, read on the forward strand.
ACCGAATACCTGCGGCTGCTCGGCATGGTCGCGATGGGCTACTGCTTCGGCAAGTCGGCCGTGCTGGCTCACACGAAGCTGGCCGAGGGCACCGGCGAAGCGGATTTCTACAAGGCCAAGATTGTCACCGCGCGGTTCTTCTTCGACCGCATGCTGCCGCCGGCGAGCTCGCTGGTGCTGGCGATCAAGCGCGGCAAGGCGAGCATGATGGAAATGCCGGTCGAGGCATTTTAGCCGCCACGTTCTTCGTCATTGCGAGGAGCAAAGCGACGAAGCAATCCAGGGTGGCTCGGAGCAGCCCTGGCTTGCTTCGCTACGCTCGCAATGACGAAATGTCGGGTCTGGCTCTTACCGCCCCGCCACCCGCGCGCCCTGAATGTCGACGACTTTCGGGCTGTTCGAGAACAGCACGCTGAACTGGTCGTCGAGGTCCTGCGTGTGCGGCTCGGTGCCTTCGCGCACCGTGGTACGGCGCATGTCGCGCTTGTACTTGTCGTAGGCGTATTCGCCGCCGCGGTGCATCGAGCACAGGTTGTCCCAGATGACCATGTCGCCGACCTGCCAGCTGTGGCTGAAGACGTATTGCGGCTGGGTGCAGTGCTCGATCAACTGCCTGATCATCGCCCTGCCCTCGGCCTTGTCCATGCCCTCGATGTCCATGGTGTGCGCGGCGATGAACAGCGACTTGCGGCCCGAACCCTTGTGGACGTGGACCAGCGGGTGGCGCGCCTTGAAGCGGGCGTCGATTTCCTCGTCGGGAATGTCGGCCCCGGCGAGCTTGCGGCTCCACCACAGCGAGTTGATGCCGACCTTGTCCTCGAGGAAATCCTTCATGTCCTGCGGCAGGTCGTCGTACGCGCTGCGCGTATCGGCGAACCAGGTCTCGCCACCTTCGGGCGGAACGCTGTGGGCGAGCAGCAGCGAGTAGCTGGTGCGCATTTCCATGAAGGCGCTGTCGGTGTGCCACAGCCGGTCGCCCTTGCGGTACTGAATCGCCGCCGGGTCCTGAGTGATTTCGCCCTCCGGGTTGAGGTTGCTGGCGTCGAACAGCTCGCGGAACGGCAGGCGGTACTTGATGCCCTCGCGCGCCGGGACGCGCTCGAGGTAGCCGAAGTTGCGGCTGAATTCGACGTGGTCAGCGTCCGACATGCCGGTGTCGCGCCACACGGTCACGCCCCAGGTGTCCATGGCGTCGGTCACCTGCTTCACCTCTTCGGGCGAAAGCTTGCGCGTCAGGTCGAGGCCCGAGCAATAAGCGCCGAAGCGCGGGAGGATGGGGTCTACTTGCAGGGGCATAGCGCCTCTCCGATATATTCTTAGCTTGCTAACTACATAGCAACCGGACGCTTGCGCTGCAAGCTCGCCCGCTTGCACTGCGCGCACAGCACGCCGTCCTGATTGTAAGCCCGATGCGCGAAGGTGACGATGCCCTGGTCGGGCCTCGATTTGCTCTGGCGCACGTCGAGCACCTCGGTCTCGATCCGCACCGTATCGCCGATGAACAGGGGGGCCGGAAAACGGACCTCGTCCCAGCCGAGATTGGCCACTGCGGTGCCCTGCGTTGTGTCGTTGACGCTGATCCCGACCATCAGTGCCAGCGTGAAGCACGAATTGAACAGGATCCGACCGTACTCGGTTTCCTTCATGTACTCCGCATCGAGGTGCAGCGGCGCAGGATTGTGGGTCAGCGCGCTCATCAGCAGGTTGTCGGTTTCGGTCAGCGTGCGCCGCAACGGGTGGTCGAAAACCTGCCCGACTTCGAATTCCTCTAGCCACAATCCGGCCATTTCACTCTCCTTTGCCGATGTCACTATCACGGCTTTTTTCGCCGTTACAGGAAAGGTTCGGCCGTTCCGGTGTTGGATGGCCAGTGTCAGATGGAGGTCACCCCATGCGATTTTCCGCCATACCCCTCGTCGCGCTCGGACTTGGCCTAACGGCTTGCGGCTCCCAGTCGGACGATACGCCCGCTCCGACAGCATCGGCGACCGGGGCCGCCGCTCCGGCGCCCGCCCCGCTGCCGACCGAAATTCCGATCCAGTTCCAGGGCCGCTGGGGCCTCAACGCTAACGATTGCTCGGGCGACCCGGCGGCGGCCAAGGGCCTGCTGACGATCGATGCCTCGACCCTCAGGTTCTACGAATCGACCGGGACGCTCGACGAGGTGACGTCATCGACCGAAGGCCGCCTGCGCGGGAACTACTCCTTCACTGGCGAAGGGATGGAATGGCAACGCGACGAAATCCTCGACTTGCGAAATGGCGGCAAGGTGCTGGTACGGCGCGAATTCGGAGAAGGTGCATCGCCCGAAGCTTTCGACTACACGAAGTGCGAATGAGCAAACGCACCCGCATCCCGCCGCTCTCGCCTTTCGAGGAACAGGCCGGCTTCACCCGCGCATTGCGCACCGGAAACCGCATCGTCTGCTCCGGCACCATCGGTGTCGAGGAAGACGGATCGGTCTCGCCCGACGCCGGCAAGCAGGCGGACCGCTGCTTCGCGCTGATCAAGGGCTACATCGAAGAGCTCGGCGGCGCGATGGAGGACGTGGTGCGCGTGCGAATGTTCGCCACCGACATCAAGGATGCCGACGCGATCACCGCCGCCTTCACCCGTGCGCTCGCCCACGTGCGGCCGACGGGAACCCTCGTCGCCATTGCCGCGCTCTACCATCCGAGCTGGAAGGTCGAGATCGAGGCCGAAGCGGTGATCGGAGACGAATGATGCGAACCTCGCTTGCCCCTATTGCGATCTTGGCTCTCGCCGCCTGTGCAACGACGACGCCTGACGTGGATCGGCCGACCCGAGCGCCCGCTGGCGAGTGCAGCAGCGATGTGGCCAACAGCTTCATCGGCAAGAAGGCGACTCCCGAACTGGGGGAGGAAATGCTCGCCGCCACCGGTGCCAAGACTCTGCGCTGGGTTCCGCCGCGCTCCGCGGTGACGATGGACTTCCGTCCCGACCGGCTGACCGTCAGCTACGACGACGATTATGTGATCACACAGGCAAGCTGCACCTGAGGCGGTTGCATGTGAAACGGCTTCGCGGCATGGGCCTGCGCGAGAGGACCTCATGACCGGACAATTCGCCCTTACCGACGACCAGTTCGCCATCCAGGAGATGGCGCAGCGCTTCACCGCCGACGAGATCACGCCCCACGCCGCGAAGTGGGACGAGGAGCACATCTTCCCGCGCGACACGATCCGGAAGGCGGCCGAACTCGGTTTCGGCTCGATCTACGTTTCGGAAGAGTCCGGCGGCATCGGCCTCGGCCGCCTCGAGGCGGCACTGATCATGGAGGCGATGGCCTATGGCTGTCCTTCGACCAGCGCCTTCATCTCGATCCACAACATGGCCTGCTGGATGATCGACCGCTTCGGCGCGCAGGCCGTTAAGGACAAGTACCTGCCGAGCCTGATCGGAATGGACAAGCTCGCCAGCTACTGCCTGACCGAGCCGAGCAGCGGCTCGGACGCCGCGGCGCTCAAGACCAAGGCGGTCAGGGACGGCGACGACTGGCTGGTGACCGGCACCAAGCAGTTCATCTCCGGCGGGGGCGAGAACGACATCTACGTCACCATGGTCCGCACGGGCGAGGATGGCCCCAGGGGCATTTCCTGCCTCGTCATCGAGAAGGACATGGAGGGCGTCAGCTTCGGCGCGCAGGAGAAGAAGCTCGGCTGGCATTCGCAGCCGACCGCTGCGCTCAACCTCGACAACGTGCGCGTGCCGGCGGAGAACATGATCGGCGGCGAAGGCGAGGGATTCCGCATTGCCATGATGGGGCTCGACGGCGGGCGCATCAACATCGGCGCCTGCTCATTGGGCGGTGCGCAACGCTGCCTCGACGAGGCGGTGAAGTACACCAAGGAGCGCAAGCAGTTCGGCCAGGCCCTGGCCGATTTCCAGAATACCCAGTTCACCCTCGCCGACATGGCCACCCGGCTCGAAGCGAGCCGCGCACTACTCTACCTCGCTGCCGCCAAGGTGACCGAGAACGCCCCGGACAAGACCCGTTTCGCGGCCATGGCCAAGCGTTTCGCCACCGATGAATGTTCGGCGGTGGTCAATGATGCGCTTCAATTGCATGGTGGTTACGGCTACCTGCAGGACTACCCGATCGAGCGCTTCTGGCGCGACCTCAGGGTCCACTCGATCCTCGAAGGCACCAACCAGATCATGCGGATGATCGTCGGCCGGGACCTGCTGCGGCAGTGACAGGCGAAGTACACCTCCACCGCCACGGCGCGGTCGGCCATGTCTCGCTCAACCGGCCCAAGGCGCTGCACGCCCTGACACAGGGCATGTGCGAGGCGATGAGCGAGAAGCTGCTCGCGTGGCGCGCCGACGACGGGTTCGCCGCGGTGCTGCTCGACCATGCCGAGGGCCGCGGGTTCTGCGCCGGGGGCGACGTGCAACTGGTGCGCCGCTCGGCGCTGGAGGATGGCGGTGCGGCAGGACGCGCCTTCTTCCATGCCGAATACCAGCTCAACCACCTGATGTTCACCTACCCCAAGCCGATCGTCGCCTTCATGGACGGCGTGACGATGGGCGGCGGCGTGGGCATCAGCCAGCCGGCGACGTATCGCGTGGCGACCGAGAACACGCTGTTCGCCATGCCCGAGGGTGCGATCGGCCTGTTTCCCGACGTCGGAGCGGGATGGTACCTGCCACGGCTCAGGGGCCGTACGGGTGTCTTCCTCGCGCTGACCGGTGCGCGGCTCGACGGGGCAGAGTGCCTGTGGGCCGGGCTCGCAACGCATTACCTTGCGAGCGACGCCCTGGCCGAAGCAAAAGCGCGGATCATCGTCGATCCGACCGACATAACCGCAATCCTCAACGAGCTTTCCGCTACGCCGCCCGATGCGCGCATCGCCGGGAATGCCGAGCGCATCGACCGCCTGTTCGCCTCCGACAGCCTCGAGGAAATCATCGCTGCGCTGTCGGCCGACCCGTCGGACTGGGCGGCCAAGGAACTGAAGGCGGTTGCTGCCAAGTGCCCGGCCACGTCCAAGGTGGCGCTGCGGCAATTCGCCGAGGGTCTCGTCCAGCCGGACTTTGCCGCCGAAATGGCCTCCGAGTACCGCATCGCCGCTCGCATGATGTTGCGCCCCGATTTCGTCGAGGGCGTCCGCGCGGTGCTGGTCGACAAGGACAACAACCCGCAGTGGAATCCGGCGGACCCGCCTGGCGTCGCCGCGGACATGCTGGACGCGATTTTCGCACCGCTTTCGCCGGACGAAGAATGGAGTCCCAACGCCCCGCTTTAGGGCAGCAAAACAATTCCTTGCATCGTTCCGCTTGCGATTGTGTGCTGCACAAGGCAACCCTGCGAACGATGAAGGGGCCTGGCATACGTCGCGGTCGCCGATGGGCGGCGATTGGCTGACCGTATGGACGGTCTCAATCTCGGCTATTCGCTCGCCGGCGGCTTCGTCGGATTCCTCGTCGGCCTGACCGGCGTGGGTGGCGGATCGCTGATGGCGCCGCTGCTCATACTCATGTTCGGCTTCAGCCCCGCGGTCGCGGTCGGGACCGACTTGTGGTTCGCCACGATCACCAAGACCACTGGTGGCCTCATCCATCACCGCCTCGGTTCCGCCGACTGGAAACTCGTCGGCCGGCTGTGCCTCGGCAGCATTCCGGCAGCGATCCTGACATTGTTATGGCTTGGCTTCTACCACCACGGACGGCTCGAATCGCAACTGCTGATGTTGCTGCTCGGCGGTGCCCTGCTGGTGACTTCGGTGTTGATGGTGCTGCGGCCCTATCTTAACCACCCGCTGCACAACCTGCGGCTCAAGCTTTCGCCGCAATTGCCGCGCCTGCGCAAACGGCAGTACACCTTCACCGTGCTCGGTGCGGCGATCATTGGAGCGCTGGTCACGCTGACCTCGGTCGGTGCCGGGGCGCTGGTCGCCGTGATGCTGGCGATCCTCTATCCACTACGGCTCGGGACCAAGAAGATCGTCGGCACCGACATCATTCATGCCGTTCCTTTGACGCTGGTTGCCGCCATCGGCCATTCGTGGCTCGGCAACGTCGATGCCTGGCTGCTCGCCAGCCTGCTACTCGGCTCGATTCCGGGAATCATCGCCGGCTCGCTGGTTACCGGCAAGGTCAACGAGAACCTGGTGCGCTATGCGCTGGCGGGAATGCTGATCGTCTCGGCGCTGAAGATGATCTTCAGCTGACGTCGCCGGTTTCGGTGCGATTGCACCGCTTTACGCACCCCCGGCGCTTGGCAATCGGCAAACGGCAGGGCAGAAGCCGGAGCAAGGAGAGGTACAAATGAACGTTATCAAGCCGATTCTTGCCGCGAGCGTGCTTGCACTTGCCTGGACGATGCCGGCCGCCGCGCAGGACCAGGACGTGGTCATGGCCGCTAATACGACCGGGACGCCCGACGAGCGCGCCGCGGCGATGCTCGCGCAGATGACCCCGGCGGAGAAGCTGATCCTGCTCAAGGGCTACTTCGGCAGCCCGTTCGGTGGCTTCCCCGGCAGCACCGCTGCACCCTACGTACCGCCGGAGGAAGTGCGGCTGGGGTCTGCAGGCTACGTACCCGGCATCCCCAGACTCGGAATCCCCCCACAATGGGAAACCGACGCCGGGATCGGCGTTGCCTCGCAGCAGGAAGCGGTCGACAAGAAAGCGCGTACCGCACTTCCCTCGGGCCTCGCCACCGCGGCGACATGGGATCCCGCGCTAGCCTATGCCGGCGGCGCGATGATCGGGTCGGAAGCCCGGGCTACCGGCTTCAATGTGATGCTCGCGGGCAGCGTCAACCTGATGCGCGAGCCGCGCAATGGGCGCAATTTCGAGTACGCCGGGGAAGATCCGCTGCTCGCCGGGTCGATGGTCGGTCCGTTCATCGCAGGCGTCCAGTCGAACGAGATCATCTCGACCATCAAGCATTACGCCCTCAACGACCAGGAAACCGCCCGCAACACGGGGAATTTCGAGCTCGAGGAAAGTGCGTTCCGGATGAGCGACTTGCTCGCCTTCCAGATCGCCATCGAGCAGGGGCATCCGGGCTCGGTGATGTGCGCCTACAACCTCGTTGGCGGCATCCATGCTTGCGAAAATCCCTGGCTGCTGACCAAGGTCCTGCGCACCGACTGGAACTGGCCGGGTTACGTCATGACCGACTGGGGCGCGGCCCACTCGACCGCGCCCTCGGTACGCGCCGGCCTCGACCAGGAATCCGGCTACGGGTTGCAGCGTGACGACTGGTTCGGCGCCGAAAAACTGCAGGCCGCACTCGACAGCGGCGAAATCGACAACGGCATGATCGACACGATGGCCGGACGCATCCTGCGCTCGATGTTCGCCCACGGCCTGATCGACAACCCGGTGGAGGCGGCCAGCCCGATCCCGTTCGAAGCCAACCGCGCCGTCAGCCAGGCCGACGCGCAAGCGGCGATCGTGCTGCTCAAGAACGAGGACAACCTGCTTCCCCTCACCGGCGCCAAGCGTATCGCGGTTATCGGCGGACACGCCGACAAGGGTGTTATTTCGGGCGGCGGATCGAGCCAGGTCTATCCCGACGGCGTCAACGCCGTACCAGGCATCGCGCCGACCACCTGGCCGGGACCGGTGGTGTTCAATCCCTCCGCCCCGCTGCAGGGGCTGCAGGACCAGCTTCCCGGCGCGACCTTCGCCTACTCCTCGGGTGACGACCCCGACGAGGCGGCGCAACTCGCCGCCGAGGCCGACATCGCAATCGTCTTCGGGACCCAATGGGCGAGCGAAAGCATCGACGTGCCGCTCACGCTTGGCGAGGGACAGGACGCACTGGTTGCCACCGTCGCCAAGGCTAATCCCAACACTGTCGTGGTGCTGGAAACCGCCGGCCCGGTGATGATGCCCTGGGCCGACAAGGTGAAGGGCATCGTCGAGGCATGGTTCCCCGGCCGCATGGGCGGCGCGGCGATCGCCAGCGTGCTGACGGGAACGGTCAACCCGTCGGGTCACCTGCCGGCGACCTTCCCGCGCTCGCTCGACCAGTTGCCACATCCGGAGGAACCACACCCGGGCACGACGACTTACGACGAGGGCGTGCTGGTCGGCTACAAGTGGTACGACGCCAAGGGCTTCGAGCCGCTGTTCCCGTTCGGCTACGGCCTGTCCTACACCTCGTTCGCATACAGCGACCTCACCGTGCGGCCGATGGGCGACGGCATCGTTGCGACTGTCAGGATCACCAACACCGGCGATCGTGCCGGGGCCGACGTCGCCCAGCTCTATCTCTCGGGACCGGAGTGGCCGGAACTGCGCCGCCTCGGCGGCTTCGCCAAGGTCACGCTGGAGCCGGGTCAGAGCACGGTCGTCGGCATCAAGGTCGACCCGCGCCTGCTCTCCGTCTGGGACACCGGCGCGGAATCGAGCGAAGGCCCGGGCTGGTTGCGGCGCGACGGCGACTACACGGTCAGCGTCGGCTACAGCTCGCGCGACATGGCCGACACCGCCTACATCAGCCTGCCGGCCCGTCACCTGCCGCCGGAGTGGAAGCCCTAGGGCAGCGCCTGTTCGACGATCCCCCAGCCGGCGAGGTCCTTGCCCGCGGCGCGTTCGATGAGCCGCGCTGCGTCTGAGATCGAGTAAGGGTGCGCGTTCGCCGCAGTGGCAAGTTCGTCCCACGTCACCGGCGCGGCTACGGGCGCACCGGCGCGAGCGCGGGCACTGTAGGGCAGCACCGAGGTGTTTCCGCGCTGGTTGCGCAGCCAGTCTATGAAGATGCGGCCCTCACGCTTCGCCTTGCTCATGGTTGCGGTGAAGCGGTCGGGTTCGGCTTCGGCAACAAGGTCAGCCAGTCCTTTCGCGTAGTCGCGATGGGAATCCCACGAATGCCCCCGCGACAAAGGGGCGACTATGTGGACGCCCTTTCCGCCCGATAGCATCGCGAAGCTCTCAAGCCCGTCGGCGACGAGCCGGTCGCGGATATCCGCAGCCGCCCGGGTCACTTCGGCATAGCCAAGCCCAGAATCGGGATCGAGGTCGAACACCAGCCGGTCGGGAAGTTCGACGTCGTCCGCGCGCGCCTGCCAGCCGTGAAATTCGATGGTGCCCATCTGCACGCAGCCGAGCAGTCCGCCTGCATCCTCGACGTAGAGATAGTCGTCGCTCTGCCCACTCTTTTCCGGGATCTGCACCGTGTGAACCTGCGGTCCGAAGCCACCGGTGTCGTGTTTCTGGAAGAAGCATTTCTTTGCCCGCCCCTGCGGACAGCGTACGAGGCTGACCGGTCGTCCGGCCGCGAATGGCAGCATCAAGGGTGCAATCGAGGCGTAGTAGTCGGCCAGGTCACCCTTGGTCTGCCCACTGTCTTGAAAAATCACCCGATCCCGGTTGGAAATCTTCACTTCAGGATCGTCAGCTGGCGTCATCGCAGGTCCTTTCGTTCCTCCCCCACGCCGTTCTTGCCGAGGCGCAATTCGAGTCAGGTATCGCTACGCCTGCATCTTATGCCGATACCGCCATTGGTCCAGCCTCTCCACTTTGCGACTTCAGGGGCACACCCGTCGACCTCAGCGGAAAGCGAACTCGCCGGCCTTGCCGCCGAATTGTTCGACAGCGTAGGCGCGCGCGGCTGCGGTGGACTTGAAGGTCTCCTCGACCTGCCTGCTCACCACCCAGGGATATCCCTGGCTGTTATAGCGCGTTTCACGCACGGTCAGATGGAACTGTCCCATCTCGTCCTTGAGGATGAGGAACGGCTTCGGCTCGGCGGATGACATAACTTGGCACCTTTCAGGATAAGGGTTCGTTGAGCACGGAGGCAGCTTCGGCCTGCCGCCTGCGTTGCCGACGGCGAGAATCGAGCCGGACGGCCAGACCGATCATCAACACAAGCAGGAAACCGTAGATCACGAATACGAAGTCGATCATGATCGTTCTCCCCCCTCGTCCTTCGCAATGGACTTGAGCGCCCTGGCGTCGTCTTGCTTGCGCCGGCGCAAGTTCTCTCGCGCCACGGTTTGCTGCTCGGAATTGTAGCGGATCCACCAAATGAGCGCTCCAAACGAGGCAACCAGGACCGCAATCAGGGCGTAGGCGATGAGTGTCCTGTCGGTCACCGGTTCGATCACGTGGAACCAAGGACGAGATGGGCGTGAAGCACGATGGTCTCCTCATGGGGTAAGCGGGAGCACATCGCATCTCTCAGCCGCGAGCGCTTACAAAGAGCGTCTGCCCGCAGTGGTCCCCATATAGCGATCCGGCGAGCATATGTAAGGGCCGCAGGGCGGCGCCGTCATCGCGCCCGTTCCAGCCTGACCAGAGCCTCGTCCAGCGCTTGCAGGAAGCGCGACCTGTCCGCCTTGCCGAATGGTGCGGGGCCCCCGACAACGTCGCCACCTGCGCGCAGGTCCGCCATGATGGCGCGAGTGGCAATGGCACTGCCAATGCTTGCAGCTGTAAAGGGCCGACCATTGTTGCCGACGACAGTGGCCCCAGCCTTCAGGCAACGATCGGCCAGCAAAATGTCTGCAGTGATTACGATCGCGCGTGAGTCGGCGCGTTCGGCAATCCAGTCGTCGGCCGCATCGAATCCGCCATCGACCACCACCCTTTCAACCAGCGGTCCAACGGGCACCCGGAAGTAGCTGTTGCTGACCACGCTGACCGGAATCCGGCGGCGTTCGGCAACGCGGTAGATTTCCTCCTTCACCGGACAAGCATCGGCGTCGACAAGTATGCGGATCGATTTCATAGCCTCACCCTGCCATTTTCCTAGAGGTCGGGCCACCGCATCCGTCATGGCGCTTGCGCTCGAACTCCACTTGCGGCCAATGTTGGTCACGGACGTCAGGGAGAGGGCCGGATGAAGTTTTTCCGCTTGGCTTTGGCGGCTGCGCTCCTGACGCTGGCGGGGTGCGACCTTCCGGCGGACTACTACGGCGGCACGCCCGAAGCCGGCGCGATCGACGATGACCGCATGCTCGCCGCCGACAGCGATGCCGACAACTGGCTTGGCCACGGCCGGACCTATGCCGAGCAGCGCTTCAGCCCACTCGACCAGGTCAACGTCGACAACGTGGGCCAGCTGGGCCTCGCCTTCTCTGTGCCGCTCGACACCCACCTCGGGCAGGAGGCGACGCCGATCGTCGTCGACGGGGTCATGTACTTCTCGACCGCCTGGTCAAAGGTCATGGCGGTCAACGCCACAACCGGCGAGGTGCTGTGGAAGTTCGACCCCGAAGGCGCGCGTTCGCAGGGCGCCAAGGCCTGCTGCGACGTGGTCAACCGTGGCGTGGCGGTTTGGGGCGGCAAGGTCTTCGTCGGCACGATCGACGCCCGCCTGATCGCGCTCGACGCAAAGACCGGGGCCAAGCTGTGGGACGTCCAGACGGCCGACATCTCCAAGCCCTACACAATCACAATGGCCCCGCGCGTGGTGCGCGGCAAAGTCATCATCGGCAACTCCGGAGCCGAGCTCGGGGTGCGCGGATACGTCACCGCCTACGATGCCGACACCGGCGGGCTCGTCTGGCGCTTTTACACCGTCCCCCCCAACCCCGCCGACGGTCCCGACGGCGCCGCCTCGGACGAGGTCTGGGCAGGGCCTGCGGGCAAGACCTGGGCAGGCAAGTGGTGGGAAATGGGCGGCGGCGGCACCGTGTGGGATTCGGTCGTCTACGACGCCGAGTTCGACCAGTTGCTCGTCGGCGTTGGTAACGGCAGCCCGTGGAACCATCGTGCGCGCAGCGATGGCGAGGGCGACAACCTGTTCCTCGCCTCGATCCTCGCGCTCGATCCCGACACCGGCAAGTACAAGTGGCACTACCAGCTCAATCCGGGCGAGAGCTGGGACTACACCGCCACGCAGCAGATGACGCTGGCCGACCTCACCATCGACGGGAAGGTCCGCAAGGTGGTGATGCAGGCGCCGAAGAACGGGTTCTTCTACGTTATCGATCGCAGCGACGGGAAGCTGATCAGCGCAGAGCCTTACGCTCCGCAAAACTGGGCGGAGAAGATCGACCTCGAAACCGGCCGCCCGGTCGAAAAGCCGGGCATTCGCTACAAGGACGCGCCCTACCTCATCTACCCCTCGGGCATCGGCGCGCATGCGTGGATGCCGATGAGCTATTCGCCCAAGACCGGCCTCGTCTACATCCCGATGATGGTGGTCCCGCTCTCGCTGTCGGACGACGCGAATTACGAGCGGCACATCGGTCGCTGGAACACCGGCGTCGGTTTCATGGCCCCGCCGCCGGGCTCGGTGCCGGGCAACACGCCGCTCGAACGCCGCGCTGCGCTGGCAGCGATGAACCGCGGTGCGCTCGTCGCGTGGGACCCGGTCAAGCAGAAGGCCGCGTGGACGATCGAGAAGGAATGGCCGTGGAACGGCGGCACGCTGGCGACCGGCGGGAACCTCGTGTTCCAGGGCGATCCCTACGGCTTCTTCCACGCCTATGCCGCCGACACCGGCAAGGAGCTTTGGAATTTCGACAGTGGGCGCGGGATCCTCGCCGGGCCGGTGACCTACCGGGTCGACGGGGTACAATTTGTCGCGGTGCTGGCCGGGTACGGCGGCTCGATGGGTGTCGCGACGCAATCCGACTGGATGCGCCGCCCGCCGCCCAACGGTGTGATGTTGGTGTTCAAGCTCGGCGGCACAGCCAAGCTCGAACCGCTGCCTCCCTACGATCCGCCAGCCTACGTCATTAGCGACGAGAAGTTCTCGCCCAAGCAGATTGCCGAGGGCGGCACGCAATACATTCAGTTTTGCAACATCTGCCATGGCGGCCCGGTCAACCCGAACCTGTTCCGCTCGCAAGTCGCGAAGGATTCAGGGGCATGGAAGGCGGTGGTCTTTGACGGCGGCCTGTCGGACAACGGCATGATCAGCTTCAAGACTTGGCTCGACGAGAAACAAGTGGAAGCGATCCGCGCCTATGTCCTCACGCAGGCGGCGCAGCTGGCGAAGCAGCCGGCTTCGCCGCTCGCTCCAGCAGGCAAAACCGGAGACAAAGGCCCCGCGAAACCCGGAACATGACCATCCGCCATCAGTTCGCCATGCCGCTGTGTCTCGCGCTCGCTGCCTGCTCCGGCGGCGATGAGAATGGCGCGGCGCCAATCACCAAGGTCGCATGCGCCACACCGCCCGACACTCCGGTACGGATTGCGGGAGGAACCTTCGCGATGGGCTCCGACCTCGTCGATGCCGAGGAAAGCCCGATGCGCGCGACAACGGTCGGCAGCTTTTGGATCGACCCGCACGAGGTCACCAATGGGCAGTTCGCCGCATTCGTCGCCGCGACCGGCTATGTTACGCTGGCGGAAAAGCCCGTCGATGCGGCCCAGTTCAACGTACCGAAGGAGCAGATCCCGCCCGAGCTGCTCGAACCGGGTTCAGCGGTGTTTACTCCTCCCGATACGCCGTCCGACCGCTATGCCGATTGGTGGAAATACATTCCCGGCGCAAACTGGAAGAAGCCATACGGACCTGGAGGTGCTGACGCCGTACCCGCCGAGCCTGTGGTGCACATGGCGTGGGACGACATGGTTGCCTATGCCAAGTGGAAGGACGGTCGGCTGCCGACCGAAGCGGAATGGGAATACGCCGCCAAAGCCGGTCAGCCCGCGCGCAAGGACCAGCCCGGACCGGGCAAGGCCAACACCTGGCAAGGCCTCTTTCCGGCAGTCAACGAAGGCAGCGATGGTTTCAAGGGAATTGCCCCGGTCGGCTGTTTCGCCCCCAACGCCAACGGGCTCTACGACATGGTCGGCAACGTCTGGGAGGTAACCGCCGACTTCTATCGTCCGGGCCACGACCCGGCGCAGCGCGACAACCCCAAGGGTCCTAGCGAGAACGATGCATACGATCCGCTCAATCCCGGCTTTGCCAGCCGGGTGATGAAGGGCGGATCGTATCTCTGCGCGCCGAATTACTGCCAGCGCTACCGGCCCGAGGCACGGCAGGGGCGCGATGCCGGACTTGGCGCGAGCAACGTCGGATTTCGCCTTGCCTACGACCGGGCACCGGGCTGACTGCAGACGTGCGAAATCGCGCCGGCAAGCGCAGCGTTCGATCCATGATTTGTGTCGGGTTTTTAGGTGGTTGCGGGGGTTGGATTTGAACCAACGACCTTCAGGTTATGAGGGCTCTGCTGCAATCCTACGGCTCACTACGCAAACCTACTCTTAAGACCTTATTTTCAGCACCTTAGGTTGACTGCAGAAGTGTATCGCGACTGTGTGTCTACGCACGGTTTCGCTATGCTTCGCCCCCGCCTGCTTCCTATTTGCTTACGGATCGGAGCCCGAAACCGCCACTGGTAACAGGAGGCGTAAATGGCCAAGCTCACAAAGCGCATGATCGAGGCGCTCGAACCGACTGACAAAGATTACTTCGTCTGGGATGATGAACTCTCAGGGCTCGGTATTCGGGTCTTCCCAACCGGACGCAAGCAGTTCGTTCTGCAGTATCGCTATGGCCGTACATCCCGGCGAATGGGCTTGGGGCGCTTTGGCGCGATCACGCCAGACCAGGCCCGCGGCCTCGCCCTCGAGGCGATGGTGAAGCTGCGCCAAGATGTCGACCCAATGGCTGAGAAGCGCGCGAAGCGCACCGCGCTCACCGTGCGCGAGCTCTCCGATCGCTTCGACGTGGAGCATATCGCAGTCCACCTAAAGGCGAGCACGGCCAAGGAGTACCGCCGTAACCTCAACCTCTTCATTCTACCGGCGATCGGTCACTTGCGGATCGTCGACGTCACCCGAGCCGACGTTGCGAAGTACCATCACGACTGGCGGCACCGTCCTTATCAGGCTAACCGCAATCTTGAGATCATCTCCAAGATGTTCAATCTGGCCGAGCTCTGGGGATTGCGACCCGACGGCACCAACCCTCGGCGGCACATCAAGAAGTATCCGGAAAAGAAGCGTGAGCGATACTACTCGACGGCAGAGCTTCAGGCCATCGGTCGCGTGCTCGGCGAGATGGAAGAGGAGCGGATCGAACTCCCATCAGCGATTGCCGCCGTACGACTCCTGCTGTTCACGGGCTGCCGTCTAAGCGAGATCATGACTCTCCGTTGGGAGTACGTCGACATTCCAAACAAACTGCTCCGCCTTCCCGACAGCAAGACCGGGTCAAAGGAGGTTCATCTTGGCAATGCGGCAATCAAGGTCTTGGAGGACATTACTCCCACAGCCGATAACCCCTTCGTGATCGAAGGTAGAAATCCAGGTGCTCACCTCACCGATCTCCAGCCGTTCTGGCAGCGGCTACGAGGGCGCGCAGGTCTGAAAAACGCGAGGATACATGACCTGCGACATACCTTCGCCTCGGTTGCCGTTAGCCACGGCCAGAGCCTGCCAATGATCGGCAAGCTCCTCGGCCATACGCAGGTTCAGACGACGGCACGCTACGCCCACTTGGCCAACCAGCCGGTGCTTCAGGCGGCAAATGATGTGTCCAATCTGATCGCGCAGAGTTTGGTTCCGACCGGGTGACAAGCGGGTCCACCTCGAAGTTTGGGACTGACGGGGTCTGCTTCGCGCCCCAAATTCAGCCGTTCAGCCTGGCGGTGCGCGACGCTCAGAACTGCCGATCCTTCGGGCAACGTTCAAACGTCAGTTACACAGATGCGGTTTAGCCTCGTTCTCATCGGTTCGCGCGACTATCGATCTCGAGCGTAATATGATCAATCATCGAAGCTATTCTAATTTGCGGGCCATCGTCGATCGTTAATTACTACGCGCGGCTACCAATCGGCGTAAGGTTGAGTGCAAACAGAGCCTCGGTTGTGCCGCCGCGGTGCGCTGCGGATCCAGCCAAAATGGACTGACGCTCGACCGAAGTGTAGGTGAAATCGTCGCGATAAAGCTCCCGCAGACTCTCGTGATCGGCATTCGTAACTAGTACAGCAGCACCTCGTGAGCCGGCCCGCCGTAAAGCCGCCGCAAGCCTGACTTGGTCGTCCCAACTGAAGATAGTCTCGTTATATTTCACGAACCCATTCATGTTGTGCTTCACGGTATAAGGTGGGTCGACGAATAAAAAATCACCATGGCCGCAAGCGTCAATCGTTGTCTCGAAGTCTTGGCAGGCTATTTCGGCCCCGCTCAGAGCTTTCGAGTAGAGTTCAAAATCTTCACCTTCAATCAACACTGTGGTCTTTGTGCCTATCGGCACATTGAACTCGCCGAGCCTATTCACTCGGTAAAGCCCGTTCCAGCAGGTTCTATTAAGATAAAGCATTCTGGCTGCGCGGCCGAGGTCATCCCCGATCACTTGCTTACGCACCGCGTAATAATGATCGCGGGAGTGTTCGTCGTGATGCCGCCTGAGCATCGCCTGAAGTTCCACTGGGCTGTCTCGGATGACGCGATAGAGGTTGATTAGGTCCTGATTGACATCGGCTAATATCGCCCTTTCAGGTAGAAGCGAAAAGAAGATCGCTGCACTCCCAACAAACGGCTCAACGAGGCGGTCGAAGGTTGGGGGCGCTGGAAAACCTCGCGACACAAGCCAACGCTTGCCGCCGGCCCATTTCAGAAATGGCGGAGGAGTGGCGGTCCGGATAATCTGCTGTGTTTCGATCATCACTCAATCGTTTCGACGAGGTCACGGTAGAGTCGCGTCTCTCCCGATGTGCCGGGTGGATAACGCTCTGTGTTAAAGTCATCCCATTTGAGCTGCGACCTCTGAAATATGCTGCTGAAGGTATCCGACGACACAACCTCGCCGGGCACCGCGACGAAGTTGTACGCGTCGCGGAAAAAACGAATTAACGCTCGAAACCCGTTCGTTCTCGGCAGAATCTGTCCGGTCCCTTTGACTGCCCACGCTTCCGGCCAGCGCTTCTGCACCGCTTCAAAATAGTTCCAGATGAGTTCTGCCAGATCGACATCGCGACCTTCCAAGAAGAAGCGGCGCAGGACAAGTTTTCGAGCCTCGTCATCGCTAATCGGCTGGAATGACCGGCCCCGACGAGCCCAGTCGCGATCCGCGATCAGCTGTTTCTTGTTGGCCACCATATGGGAGAGTAGACCCTCAACTACTGTGGCTTGCGAAAGCGGCTCCGGCGCGTACCGCCCAGGGGTTGCTGTCCCGAGCCGCTTTATCCGCTCATGGAAAGGGCTTCCGTCGGTCTGGTCCAACGAAAGGCAGACCGAGTGCGCGATCCTTTCGGGCGAGTTAGAAGTGCTATAGCTGAAAAGGTCGTAGACTAAGCTCTTGCTAACCTTAGTTTGAGCGAGATTGACGGTCGCGAATACACGCGCCTGATCCTCGATGTCCGCATCGACGAGGATTGCGACGTTGACGTCAAAGTCTTCGACGTTCGCTCGTTTAAGCCCCTCGATCCGATGTTGGCCATCGATGACCCGAGCGACACGTTCGTAGCTAAAGAGCCCGTCGGGATTGGAGACCTGCTCGCTCTGCAAAATCATCTTCAAGCAACCATCGTCACACTCTTTCAGCGTGACGCATGAGGCAGAAATGGCGAGCACAACGGCGGTCGGAAACGTCGCGTCGATAGTTGTCACGTAAGTGGCGATCTCTTGGACGCGCTTCTCACTCAGTTCGCGTTGAACGCCAGTGGCTAGGTATATACCGTCCTCACAGTTACGAATTTCCCGCATGTCATATTCGGCGAGTTCCCATAGCACTCGGCTTGGCAGCGTGCCGATGTAGAGGTCTCCAAGCGGTTGACGCGCACGAACGACGTTTAGGACCACTTCAATTCTCATTGTGGCCCCCCTTCCGCCGCTGGAGTTCGTCTTGAACTTTCGAAGCCACGGTAGCACCCGCTTGCAACGCGTCACCCGAATTCACCGACTTCATTGCATCAGCCAAAATGCGAACAACGAGTACGCCGAGGTATAGCCAGAATGCCGCCACGCCCACGAACGCCTGCCCCTTCTGAAGCGTCGGATCTATCGCAACCAGCGCGACTAGAAAGAGCATGCAGGCGATCGATCCGAGACCGATCCAAAGGGTCGCAGAATCAGGCAATTTCTTTCTAATGCACAAGAGTGCCAGCGTTGCGAGCGAGCCCATCGAAAAAAATGCGAGCTGGCCATTCGATAGGAATGCCCAATAATCTTCTGTCGAATTCTTGTTAACGACGGCGGCCAAACGACCGAGGAGCAGAGGCGCCAAGCTGAAGAATGCTACGAATATCACATCGTAGGCCGCCAAGCCGAGGTGGCCGAGGACCGCTTTCCAATATGCCTTCATCGCTCACCCCGCATATGGAAGGTCTAACTGGCTGCTTTCAATGAGCAACAAAATTCTAGGGCCGTAACGGACCAAATTATGGCGCTGAGCGGCATTGTCAGAGCAATTGCACCTTAACCTATTGGCCGCAGCTCAGGGCTGCTGTCAGTCTCACCTTGTCTCCGGCTTCGCTCCTAGGATCAGAGGCGTTTGGCCAAAATTTGGGCTTCCGAAGCTGGTCAATCTCATCCAAAATCGACCAAGTGCAGTTAGTCTGACAATGCCCATGGTAGGTCTTGCCGTTCCACTCCCGCACAAGTCGCGTCCCCGGCTTTATCGCGATGTCGTGAGCTGACCTGACCGAGCCGGTCTGTTCCAGTCGCCTGTTTGCCTTTTCGATTGCTTTCCTGGTCGATGACGGCAGCCCGCCATGCAAGCGGCTCTGCAACCGCCAGGCGATGCCTCGCTGCAGCAGGCCTGGCCCGATATCGGGTGCAGGCTTCCTGAAGAGCTCGCGCCAGCGGGTTCTCAGCTCGGCAGGTGACATCGCGGCGAGGTCCTCGATGTCGAGGCCGGGCATCACTGCACCTCGGCAGTCACCCGGTATGCAGTCTTGCCGTCCGGTCGCTCTTCCTTGACTACTGTTGCGCCGGTCTTGCGCACGCCGCTGAGGAATGCGCGGCAACTGTGCGACTTCCAGCCGCTTGCCTTCTCCATCTCCGCCAATGTGGCGCCTCGCTCACGGCGCGGCATGGAGTTGATGCTCGCGGCCTTGGTCTTGCGCTGAGGGTTCTTTGCGTTGGACATCTTGGGTCTCCTTTGTGGGGCGGACCATCCGCCCTCACTGACCCGAGCCGCCGGACCATCATGTCCAGGCGGCGATCAATCGCCGACACCAATGCTCGACAAGCGCAACTAGTCCCGTCGGAATGACCGCTTAGCGCCCCGTTATCGGTCGTTCGGAATAGCTGGGCACGAGCCCAAGACCTGCCGTTCGTTCAGTTCGCTCTCGGCGGTGGCAGGAACGTCCGGCTTTGGGAGTTTGCTGCCGGGAAGCCTGCGTCGGGCCCGTTGCAAAGGCGAACCTACGCGAGGTTGCAACAGAATGAGCAATAGGGATGCGAGAAAAAATTCTCGATCCTAAATCGCGGCGGGCGTTCGCGTTTGCGCAAGCGGAACGACGCTTTAGTATAGATCTAGCGAGTGTTGGACTGTCAAAGCGCCTACAGTAAGGTGAGAACGGCGGCTCAAGAGAGCCAATCGAGGGGACGCGTTGATTAGTAAGATCGATGATTTGCACGAGCGAGCAAGGCGGTCCCGGGCTTTTTCGAATCAGGAGAAGGCGGGCGCCGATCAGGCACCCTGAACAGGCCGCCGAGCAAGAAGGCATCAATCTAACAGGAAAGCACGCAGCGGAGGGCAAGATGGCGGACAGTCTGACGAAACAGATCGGTCGATATTTCAATCTGGGCGCGATAGCGCCGCGACCGATCTATGATCCCGACGCGACGCCGCCACCGCCCAAACCGGCGGACTGGCTGCCGCAATATGTCGCGGTAGCCTTGGGCGTCGCGGCGGAACCGTTCCTGCACACGTTTATCGCCACCAAGCACTGGTTTGGCACGACTACGCCGGATCTCATTCCGCAAACCTTCTTCGGCCTAATCATGGCCGTCCTAATTTTCCCCGGGGTTTACAAAAGCTCGTTCGATCCGGCCAACCCGCGCTTCGTGCAATTCAGCGCGATCTTCGCATCCGGGATTGGCTGGCAGTCGCTGTTCTCGACTGCGTCGAAAGCCGTCGCCGGCTGATCCGGAGCCAATCCTACCCCTAGAACTCGTCGGTGAGCTTGGTGATGGCTAGCACAGCGCTGGACAGTTGTTCGCGATAGTCGCTGCCGCCCTCGGTATGCGAATAGATGGACGAGTAAAGACTGAGCCGCGAGACCGCCTCGTCCACGCCCTTGAGCTTCTCATCGAGGTTCAGCTGCGCGAAACTGCTTTTGAGAATATTGATGAAGCCGGTCGTGTTTTGGTCGGGACCGAGCAATTCGGTCCGCTGCAGCATGCGGTCGCCTTCGCCAAAGGTCATGCCAGGGTTGACGGCGACGGGAACCTGTTCGACGCGCGCAGCACCTAGGTTGTGCTTCGAAAAAAAGCTCTCCCAGTCATCCACATGCGGGCTGGTGGGGCCGCCGACAATAGCCTGGAATGCGCCGTTGGCAAACTGAACCTTGCCTGCCGCATCTGTGATGGCGACGAAGTCCGCGCTCTTGAGCAGGTTTGCAGCGGACTTGCGAAGGCTTTCCGACGCTTCCGCGAGTGCAGGGCCTTCCGGGGTCTGCGCATGGTCGGGACTTTGCGCGGTGACGGCCAGGCGATTGGCCTCAGCCAGGAGGCGCGAGGCGGTCTCGTCAATGGTCGGCGCATCGCTCGGCGGGCCGCCGACCGAAGCGGCGAGGGACGAGAGCGTCGCATCGTTTGCGAGCGAGTGTCGCGCCAGTTCGCCGAGCAGGCGCTTCTGGCCGACGACAGAAGTGAGCGCCGGGTCGGTTTCGTTGCCGTCGGTGGCCGCCTGCAGGGAGCGCAGCTCCTGCGACACGCGGTCGAGGGGAAGCCCGGTGGCCTCGCTCAACGCTTCAGGCTGGGCGGCGTCGATTAGATCTCGGGCCGACTTGCGTGGGTCGATGCGCAGCTGCACGGGCAGTGCGTCGGCCTGATCGATAATGGTGCGCACCTCTTGCAGTAAGGAGAGATTTTCGAGCGTGCCGACGGTTTTCTGCACCGGGTCGGGCTCCGCATCGTGGCGTAGCGGCAGAGGGTCGTCTCGGACCAGCCGGTCGTCGCCTCCTTGGTTACCGCCCATGAAAGCCGGAATGGTGGACGATGCGGCCGTGCTGTCGCCCAGCATTTGACGCGGCGCTTGGGCAAGCTGGTGCCAAGACGTCCAGGCGCTATTGTCGAGCGCGGCACTGAGTAGTGTCTCGGTGAGCGAACCGAGACCGATGATCCCGCTCGTGCGCACAGCTGCGTCTTTGACGATGGCCAGGCCTGCGCGCAGAGTCGGCGGTTCCCAGAACGGCGTGTCGAGTATTTCCTCGCGCGCCAGCCGGAGCGCGCGAACGTCCGGATGGTCAGGGAGAACCCGGCCAAGAAAATCGATGATCGCGTCGAACTTGAACGAGCCGCTGGATCTGTGGTCGGGTGCGGATGCCGCATGGAGGCGCAATGCATGGGCAGCCAGAATACCGAGCATTGGGTTGGCAGTCTCGTTGTCGAGCAGTTGTTCGATCTCGCCCGAGGCGATCACTTCGCCGATCGGCCGGTTGCGCTGGAGGCAGTCGGCGACGAGTTCGGCGGCCATGGCGCTCTGGCTTTTGGGATCGAAGGGTACATTGGGTCGGGCGAGATGTACGGCAAGGTTGCGGAGCGAGGGGAAATGGCGGGCGGGAATGAAAATCTGGGTCGACCAGCCGTCCGCCAGATGCAGGCTATGAAATCGCTCGGGAACGGCTTCGCAGCCGCGGCGGTGCAGCACATAGTGCCCGGCCGGCAGGTCGCGACAGAAGGTCAGCCAGCGCTTCTTGCGCCCGATTTGGCTCTCTTTGGCGAGATTGGCGACCTGAATGCCTTGCGCGTCGAGGATTTCTAAGCTGCTGGCGATATCCTCCATCCGTTCGGGCTGGAGCGCTCGGACGAACAGAAAGAGCCGGCTGTTCGCGTCGGGCTTGGACAGGCTGTCAGGGATCACGCTCCATTTCACGGCGGCACGCGCTTGGTCGCGCCGAAATTTTGCCGCGCCGTGCAGCGGAGCGGCGAAGGCCGGACGCATGTTCCATGACAGGGCCGCGATACGCACGAGGCGGCCGGAACCGACCGCAACGAGCTGGCTCGCGCTCTGCTCCTCAAGCTTGGCGGTCACCTCGAAAGCGCCCACGGGGACCGACAGCGTGATGCCGCGGCGGCCATTCGCCATGGTCTCGCACGGTCCGAGCGCGCGAACGATCGATCCGGCGCCATCGACGACTTGGATTTCCGCGGCCCAATGCGGCGCTTCGACGATGAGTTCGCCGCTGGCGGGCCGTGAAGCGAAGTCGATGGGCGGACCGGATGACGATATCTCGATCGCCTGGGCGGAGGTTGGTCCCGTCGCGGCGATACGGGCGTTGACGGCGTCGATGAGATGGTGGGAATGTGCCGGGTTGCCGAGGAGCGCCGCGACCAAGGCGGCGGTCAACCGTCCGGCCTGGCCGTCTTCATAGGCGAGGTCGACGAATCGGACGTCGCTGATCTCGGATAGAATGCGCGATTCAGTAATTGGGAAATCGATAATTTGGCGAGCGGACCCGGGATCAATCGGCAGCGCAGCCTGCAGGTCGGCCACGACCACCAGTTGCCGAAAGGCGCCCGAGCGCCGGATATGATCGACCAGCTGCCCGACATCGATGATTGTCGGCATCGCATCGCGCGCCGTTAGCACCAGCTGGGTCGCGCCGGCGATACGCTGGCCTCGACCGGATAGGTAGAGATAGAGACGCTCCCCGATGATGCCACTCGCCCCGAGACCGAGCTGCGCGAACGTGCGCGTGACCGCATAGGTCGGCGGATCCTCTTCGCGCTTTTCAGGGCCGGGTGCCAAAAAATGAATGCGGTCGGGGCTGAGACCGCCGCCCAGCGGGTTCGCCAGCCAGTCGTGGAACTGCCGCGCCGTGGTAGCGGGCAGGCTTACATCCGCGCCTAGCCCGCATGTCGCGATGAGCACGGCATAGTGGCCTGGATTTCCGAGCATCGCACCGCCTTGGGAGGATTCGCCAGCAACTGCCATCATAGCCTAATCTCGATCGTCTTGCCGTCTTTGTTTCGCGTGTCCAAGGCGCGAGGATCGGCTGGAGCGCCCTCGGCGCTGACCTCGAGGAAATAGACGAAGCCTGAGCGGATCGGCCCGGGCCAAGGCGTCGCCCCATCGAGCGTGGCAAGGTCGGCCTTGTAGAGCTCGGTTTGCAGACTGAACGTGACAGTTCCTGTCAGACCCGACTGGTTGATGATATTGACGATCGTCGTGAATGCCGTCGCTGGCGAGGACAAGATCATCTCGTAGTTCGGAAACATCGGCTCCGGCGACGGGTCGATCTTGACGGGAGCCGCTTCGGCGAGTTCACCGACCCGTACGCGCACATGATCCCACAGCGTCCGGCTCGTGACATTGTTCTGCACGTCTAGTGCAAGCTGCGCCTTGCCTTCGAGACCTTCGATGATGGCTTCGGTGAGGATGCCGCGCGGCTCGTAATTCTGCTGCAGGAGCTCGAAAGACTTGTCGCCCCAAGACGCGCCCAGCAGGGCGAAGTCGGTCACCTTCGGCACGCTGGCTGGATTGGGCGGGCTGAGCTGGGGTCCATTAGCAGTCGGGCCTCGGATGAGGTCGCGACAGCAATCCATCACATAGACCACTTCGTCGAAGACGCCGAAGGTGCGAAAGAACTCTCGATAACCGCGGAAGCTGAGCGCGACATTGGCGCGGTCGCGGGCGGCGTCCATCAGCCACATGCCGATCTCGTCGAAAGTCGGGCCGAACGCATGCCCGGCAAAATAGAAATAGAGCCGCCGGCCAAGCCTCTCGCCGGTCTCGGTGCGCTCGCGGATCTTCATGGCGTTCAAGGCGCGCGTGACAGTCCGATGCGCGGGCACGGCTTCGGTCACGTCGGTGCCAGTAGGATGCGGGCTCGATGTGATGAGCCGCACATGGTCGGGATTGAGGCTGCCCTGGTCCGGATCGACCAACCATTTGGCAAAGCGCGACGCGTCGCGCACCGCTGCCTTGAGCGGCGGCAGTTGCGGATAATGTTCGATGCCGATCACGAGCGCATGGTCGTCGGGATTGCGGATCGTCATGGCCGGCCCACCTTGTTCAGGTACTGGCTCCCCGCGCGCGCAGCACGATCTGCACGTCGCTCGGCCAGCCGTGGGTCAGGATAGGATGGGCTTCGTCCGAAAACAGATCCTCCTCGGACCGCTCGCCGGTCGAGCCGATGTCGAGCCAGACCTGGGCGGCGTAATGCGAGCGCTCTTGTACGCGCCCCTCGTCCAGCGCGACGCGAAGCGAGATCTTGGTCTCGCGCCCGCGATGATGGGCGACCGCCGCAATACACGCCTGCGCGATCGGCTCGGACGCCCGGTCGACGAGGCCCACATCGCGGATGGTGACTTGCAGGGTCGCATCGACAAAGCTCGGGACTTCGGGCGGGATCACGACCTCGCTCGTCAGCGCCGGCATCGCATCGCCCTTGCATCGTTGGACGGCAGCTCAGGCGAACCCGCTCCAGTCGAGGCCGGCATAGATCGCCTTGATCGCAGCCACGTCGCCGGCGCTAAGGCCGTTGCGTTGGCCGATCGACGCGCCGGTCTTGGTGACGATCGTCGCCTTGCCATTCGCCGAAAAGGCCTTCTCCGGATAGTGCATGATTGAGCCATAGTCATAAACGCCGCGATCATCGCCGTCCTGAACATGCTTCTCGAAATTAAAGGCCATATTGGGGATAATGTTTTCAGGGACGAGCGTAATGTAATTGTCCCGATCCTCCCGGCTCTGCTCGTGCCAGAGGCCGAGAGCGTGACCGATTTCGTGGATTGCGGAGCCGACGCTGCAGCCTTCTCCTAGCGAGATCACCTGCTTGCCGCCTTGCCGCCCGACAGCCGACCAACAGCCGTCGCGTCGTTCAAAGGAAATAAAATCGGCCTCGTCGGTGCGCGCGACGAACTTCAACGGCGTGCGCTGCATCCAATGCGCGATGGCCTTTTCCGCTGTGTCGCGCACGACGCCCTGCGATTGATACGGGACGGCGCCCGAGGGCCAGCGAAACTGGCTGCCGGTGATAGTAACACCGCGGGTAAAGACCTGGCTCTGAGCGCGTGCCCGTGCCACCTGTTCCTGACTACCCAGAACGATGTCGCCTTCGAAGATGGCCTGGCCGCCGAGTTCGACATAAGCCGCCGTGAAATTTCGAACACCGTCCTTCAGCGTGTAGATATCTGTGTCGACGCGGTGCTTCGGGCCATCATGGCGAAACATCGCGGCAGGAAGGTCGAGGCTTTCATCGGCGGGCTCATAGGCGGCATCGTCTGATTGGTCGGTCATCGGCAAATTCCTCTCGCGATTGCGATCGGTCCTCTACGAAAGCGATCTGGTATCAGCTCTCCGGGCATTTGAATCCGCCGGCGCGGATAATTTCCTCGCACAGCTTGAGCTTGTTGTATTTCTGTTCGGTTTCGAGGGAGGTGATGGCGGCCTGCTGCGCCTGCTGTTCCTGGGTATCGATGGTCTTGCGCAAGGCGGCGCTGGCATCGACGATGCTGCCGGCCGCGCCGACGATCGCCTCGCCGCGTGCATCGGATTTCCATTCGAACGAACCGCGCCGCCCGAATTCGTCGAGACCGAGCGCCATCGTTTTGGTCTCCGCGAAGCCAGCAGTTAGCTCAAGCTGGGTGATGTCGCCCCATTGGGCGACGGGCAAGGTCAGCTGCTTGAGCGTCTTTTCCTCTCGCGCCGCCCCGAAATCCTTGGTGATGGCGATGACCGTCAAAACCATATCGACCGGCTCGCGAAATACGATGGTTTGTGCGCACTTGCTCGTCTCGCTCAGACAGCCGGGGAGCGGCGGAACATACTTCGCCATGTCGATCTGCCCCAGGCTCGTATTTCCGGTATTCGCCTGAGACGTGAGGCAGCTGGCGCCGCCATTCTTCCGAGCCGAGGCAGTCGTCTCTAAGCAGTAGCCGAGTGCGAAGGTGGTGGGATTGTCGGCGACATTGTCGAACCATTTGCTCAACTGATCCTTGCGCCAGCTGATGAGCCCGCCGTCGATCCCTTTCATAAAGCTGATCTCGGTGGTGAGGCCGAGCGTCAGCTGACCGGTTTTCAACCGTGCGACCTCGAGCGCCAGCGCATCAATCCCGAGCCGAGTCTGTTCGGCGCGAATCGGATCGATCGTATCGAGCGTCGCGCGAAGCGCTTTGATCCGCTTGTCCAGTATGTCAATTCGGGCAAGCGCGTCTCGCGTGGCCGGGTTGCAGGAGGATCCGGCGACCGGCAACGTCGAGGCATCAAAGGGGACAAGCCCGGCGATAACTTTGAGCGCGCCCGTGATGATCGCGCCCGTCCGATCGGCGACACCGCCGTTGATCGACTTGATCGCGCGATTGGGATGAAGTTCGATCTTGAGTGACCGGTTCTTCGTGAACGAAGCGAGGTCGGCACCGTAGATGCGAAAGCGATGCTGATCGTAAGGCGTCGGGGCGGCGACCGGCGACAAGGTCAGGGTCGGCGCGGCCTCGATCCCGCCGTCGCATTTCTTGAGGACAAGCTCGAGCGCGACCTGCGCATGCGTCTCGGGGAGCTCATATTGAATCGATGTGGCGTCGGTTCGGGCGACCGGAGCGTCGGGTCTGGTGGTTGCACACCCACCGAGAAGCAACGCCAACGCGAGTAAGGCCTGTGACCGCATAACCCCCCCAATGAGATCGACCGCAATATCGCACATCGGTAGAATTCAAGTCGTCGTAAACGGCAGGATATCATAGTCATGAGCATTTGCAATTGAGACTACGACAAGAATAGATATTGATCCGCTTTGGTGTATTTATTTGATCGAGTATCGTCGATTTTTTGCGTGAACATTTGGCCTGCAAGTCCGATCCGATCGTCCCAGAATCCCTGTAGAGGCTTGTTCCGCCCCCAGCAGGTATCTGACACCGGATAGGTAAACAGCGACACTCCATGGCGATCCGGAAGCGAGCAACCGTGGAAGTGGGTGTGCCTCTCTAAGCTTTCGAGACAATTCTATGTTCACGCGAAGCGTTTCAGCGGTTCGATGTCGCCGTTTTTCGGTTGCCTGAAGCACCGCGACATAGTCTTGTCGGCAGTCAACCTTCAGTAGCGTCTGCTATCGCTGCTTGATGTCCGAAAGCCGTCAGTCTACCTTCGGCCCAATTGCGGTCATCCGCGGACAGCTTTCCGGCCAGTTGCGTCTTGCCATCGCTCGATGATTACATCGCAGTAGTGAGGATCTAATTCGATTGCTCGACATCGAAGCTCGAGCAGCTCAGCAGCGATGATGGTAGAGCCGGATCCAGCGAACGGATCCAAAACGATGTCGCCTTGCTCTGCAGAATTCCGCAGTGTGGATACGATCAACTGCACAGGTTTCATTGTCGGATGATCGGCAGAAGCTCTGGGACGGTCCACACGGATAATTGTTGGCTCGATTGCGCGTGCGCTCAAACCCTGCCCTTCAATTACTATCGTCTCATTACCTACGCGCACGACCACTGAGCCGTCCTCGTTCATCGAAAACACGTTGCCGTTAAGTTCGGAAATAGTCGACTGCTTGCGATTGCCTAGCCACGTATGCGCCGCTCCCGGCTTCCAGCCGTAGAGGATCGGCTCGTGCTTCCATTGATAGTCCGATCTTCCGAGGACTATTGAATTCTTCTCCCAGATCACGACCCCGGAAAGCTTCAAGCCAGCATCTTCAAATGCTTGTCGGAACTTGAGGCCCTGAGTGTCGGCGTGAGCTACATAGACAGACGCTCCGCTTGGCAAGGCTTTGGCCAGGCAGCTGAACGACTTGCGAAGGAATTCAGCGAATTCTGCGTCCTTGAGGTTGTCATTGGCAATCGAACCTGCCGAACTTTGATAGTTCACATTGTAGGGAGGGTCAGTCCAGCAACACTGTGGGCGATCTTCCCTGAGAAGATCAGAGTAGGTTCTGGCCTCCGTCGCATCGCCGCAAACTAGTCGGTGGTCACCAAGGATCCAGCAATCGCAAGGTCGGCATACCGGCTGAGCGCTAGTGTCAGGAATGTCATCCGGATCGGTGAGAAGCCGCTCACCTGGTGGAACAAGCTCTGCAAATTCACGGTCGGAAAATCCAATAAGATCCACTGCAAATCCTGCAGCGCACAGATCCTCTAGTTCAGCGGCAAGCAGCTTTTCGTCCCAGCCAGCATTCAGCGCCAGCTTGTTATCAGCGATGACGTAGGCACGGATCTGTTTCTCGCTCCAGCCATTCGCGATGATCGCGGGTACTGTCTCAATTCCGAGCCTCTGGGCCGCAAGTACGCGGCCATGCCCGGCAACAATCATCCGATCCTCGGTGATCAGAATAGGGCTGGTCCAGCCCCATTCTCGGATTGCATCTGCAATCTGCTTTATCTGCTTGGCCGTGTGAGTTCGTGCGTTGCGCCCGTAAGGTCGCAGATCCGCAATCTTTGCCTCAACTGCCTGACAAGCCGGCCAGTCTCTCTGCAAGTCAGTCATCGAAGAACTTGGCCTCGATGTCGTTGATTGGCTCATGATCGTCGCGAACGCCCAAACGAGCTCGCGAGGAAGGCGTGAAGCCAAGTTCCGACGCGAGTGACTGCAGAATGGCCTGCTGCTTGTTCAGCACGGCCAGCCACGGACTGATCATCGGATAACCACTTGGCGCACGAACTAGGACCGGGCTTGCGTCGATACTTGCAGCCGCTTCATCGTACAGGCATGCCGCAACAACGTATCGCGTCAGAACCTCTGCATCGATGGGCTGAAGCAGGCCGAATGGCGCGTGCTTGACGACCCTTGCCCAGACTTTCTTTTGCGCTGAGGAAAGCTTTCGATTTGGATGAAGCCTACGCTGCCGCTGGCGCAGCTCTTGATAAGGCAACTTTCTTTTTCCAGGGTTTCCCGTGACAAGCTTCAAATGAGTTGGGATCGGTTTTCGACCACGAGCCATTTTCGCGTTACTCCTTCTTGGCGTCGCGCAAATGGTGGCACTACAGATCCGAGGTTCTCAATCTTGGGTAATAGCAAATCGAAGAGATGAGGGTGGGAGCGTATCGCCGAGTGGTGGGGAAGTTGTGGTGGCGATGCTTCGCGACTCTTAAGCGAGCACAAAACTTGCCAAGAATGCCTCGCACTCCCTCGAGGAGTTGCCCTAAATGCGGCGCCACCCCCCCCCTTTTGAATTTCGCGGAGATAAGAAAAAACGACCACCGCCGGTGTCCGTGTGAAACCTGTCAGGGTTTCAACTCCCCCCCTCGCCTGGTTCTTCACTTCCAATGCCTTCTGCTATGTTATCCAGAATCTCATCGACGGCGACACCCACTCTGGTCGCTGATCGGCGTCGTGCGGTTTTCCCCAAGCTTTCCACAGCTCCAGCGCGATTCCTTTCTGGATTCCTTGAAGGATTCTGGAAGTCATTTTGACCTGCCTCTCCCCGCCGATTTGACCTGGGTTTGACGTCATTTTGACCCCCAGGATAGAGTGCGTATTCCGATGCGCACGTTCCAGGTTTCGTTCCCACGAACACTATGCGTCTGGTCGCTTTCAACTTCTTGAGCGACCGAGAAACCGTGGACGGCGACAGGCCAGATACAGCGGCGAGATTCCCTTTCGTCATGAAGCAAAGTCCCGAGCCGTTGCCTACGCGGCACATATAGAGAAATACGTGCTTGGCGTTTCCACCAACGCCCCGGTCGTCGAAAGCTCGATCAAGGAGGCGCGGCGCGTTGCCCTTGGCCTTAGTCATGATCGCCTCCCATCAAGCCGCGCTCTTCTGCTCGAAGGATTGCGTCTCGAGGGTACAGGACACGGCTCGAGATTTTCGTGTAGGTCGGTCCGACGCCCTTGAACCTCCAGCCTTCGAGGGTCCGCAAGCTAGTCCGCCACCGATCGGCAAGCTCTTTAGGCGTCAGGAATGCATGCAAATCAATCGTTCGCTCAGTCACGTGTCAGCACCTCTTGATTCTTACTGACGCGCTCAATTCCCCTGGAAGAAGCAAGAAATGAGGGGGAGATCAGGATTCGATTTATTGCTTCGGCCGACCGCCGGTCTTGTAGCCAGTGGGGATCTTGGCTTCGACCCAGGCCACCTTGAAGACATCATCCCCGACATGGAATTCAAACAAACGCTCTGCGAGATCTTGAATCATGGGCTTGGTCATTCCCGACTTGGGAGGAACGACGGAACAGACCTGTTCGATGAACCAGATAAGCTTCGTGAGTCTTTCTTCAGCCGTCGAAGGAATGATTTCCACCTCCTCAAGCTTGCCAACCTGGCTTCTCACGAATGAAATTACTCCCGACTTTAGCAGGGCCGCAGGCGCAATCTCTTCGAATTGCAGCTTATGTCTTGGCAAAGCACGAACCCGCCATTCTGCGGACGAAAGGGCATCGCGAAGTCGGCTGACGAACTCTTCGTGCAGTGCAATCCGTCTGAGATATTCCTTTGAGGGAGCCTCTGTTACCGTGCGCGGAGGAAAAGGGTCCCACTGCTTAACGCTCCTCGGCGCAGGAGCGTGGATGACTTTTTCATACTCAGCCCATTCGCCATTCTTGGCCAAGTGGTCCCTGGCAAATTGCATAAGCGAGTAGCTTGCCCTGATACGGGCCGATCCGAACTTCCTTGTCATCCGATCGGCTTAGACTTCCTGA
This sequence comes from Croceibacterium salegens, assembly GCF_009827435.1. Classification (GTDB taxonomy): domain Bacteria; phylum Pseudomonadota; class Alphaproteobacteria; order Sphingomonadales; family Sphingomonadaceae; genus Croceibacterium_B; species Croceibacterium_B salegens. The sequence continues at coordinate 45,563 of NZ_WTYM01000026.1, forward strand.
CTAATGGTCTACAATCTTTCGATGAATTTCGCTAATGCCAAAAGAGGTGGCGACGACAGTTCCAGTTGATTGCGGAATTATAACGGCGAATATGTCAAGTGGGCTGCGGCCCTACCTCGAGAAGGCCGCCTTAGGTGGATTTTTGATGCCGAATGCTTGCGCCCTCAGGGGCCGAAGGGTTGTTTTTCCCTCCGCAGCGCGATTGCATCTACCGTGACCAATTCGGACAAGCCTGCCGGCGAGATTGTTGGCAAGCGAAAAATGCAGTTTTGAGTTGGCGCCGCAACGACTCACTGCTTTTCCGACTTCTGGGAGCGCCAGCTTTGCGGAGGCAGACGAGGGTAGGCCGACCTCATTGCAGTAATCGCTGAGCGGCATAAGAGTGCTAGAATCGGGCTGCTTGCGACTACATCCATATGTGTTACAAGTTATTATTCGGTCGAGCGACCCGAGTCGATTATTACTTCGTTGGTTATTTTACGCCGCCAACTTCGCAGTAACTGCGGAGCGATCCGTATTGCAACCTGTTGGGACGTCCAATGGCATGATTGGCTTCGCAGACCAATCTCCTGAACGCTTCATGCTAGGTCATAGCCTAGAAGTGAACGGATTGTCCGGGGCAGTCAGTCTCGGCATCCCAATTCGCGCAACACCTGGTCGCAATGGTTTTCAGCCCGCGCTTTCGCTGAGCTACGCGGGTGGAGGTGCTAACTCGACGTTCGGAGTCGGCTGGGTGCTGACGGGCCTTGCCGCGATCGGCATTGATACCTCGCGCCGCGGCCCGCTCTATCGCGAGGGCGCCGATCGATACGCATTCAACGGCGGAATGTCGCTGGTACCCTATCTTAACCGGGCCATTGACGGGAGTTGGCAGCCGGTCGTCGAGATTCGCGCAGGCCAGCGGGTAGAGCGCTACCGAAGTCAGACCGAACGGACGTTCGAAAAGTTCGAGAAATGGTTCGACCCAGCGACAGGTCGCGTCCACTGGCGTGCCTATTCCCGCAATGGTGTGATCTCGATTTTCGGACTCGCGGCAGACAACTCTACCCGCATCGCCGATCCGGAAGATCCCGACAGGCGCACGTTCCAATGGCTGCTGGAGGCCCAATACGACCCTCGCGGAAACGCCATCATTTGCCAATATAAGGGCGAGGATTTCACTGGGGTTGACTCGGCCGCAAGTTTCGAGCGCCGACGCGTGCTCAGCGGAGCCGGTATGGCCCAGCGCTACCTCAAGCGAGTTTGTTACGGAAACAGCAAGCCGCTCTCTCCCGCGCAGCCAGCCGCAGCCGGCAATCAGTGGCATTTTGAGCTGGTTCTCGATTACGGCGAACACGGCGGGGCAACGCCAACGAGCGAAGAGAGCACGACTTGGCCGGTCCGCGCCGACCCGTTTTCAACTTTCGCGCCGGGCTTCGAACTGCGCACTTATCGCCTGTGCCGCCGGTTCCTGATGGTCCATCAATTTGCCGAGCTCGGGCCCGTGGCGCGAGTGGTCGGGGCTACCGAGCTGACCCATTTGGCAGATCCGGCCGGCACAACCTTGCAGTCCGCATCCTTCCGCGGGTTCAGGACCGATCTGACTACCAATAAAGTGATTTCGCGAGCGACGCCTTCGCTCGCGATGAAATACAGCTCGGCCACCGTCGGCCAAGCCTTCGAGCCGATGACCGCCACAGAAAACCTCCCAATCGGCATCGATGGGGCGGCCTATCAGTGGTTCGACCTGCGCAACGAAGGTCTCCCGGGCATCCTGCATCGACTGGGCCAAGCGTGGTACTTCAAGGAAAATCTTGGCGGAGGGCGGTTCGGGACGGCCGAGCTTGTAGACGAGATTCCGATCGCGGCATCAGCTGCGTTCCAGCTCTCTGACTTCGACGGCGATGGGCAAACCAACCTTGCTAGCTTTGAGGGACGCGAGGCGGGAATTTTCGTGCGCGAGCGCAATGGGGGACGGTGGAGCGGCTACCAGACCTTGCGCAGACTGCCGCGCATCGACCTGGCCAACGCGCGCGTGCAGTGGGCCGATCTAAACGGCGACGGCTACCCGGACCTCTTGATCGACAAGCATGATGTGATCGTATGGTACCCGTCGGACCGCGGCGAGGGGTTCGCAGATCCGATCGAAATCGCTCGGCCTGAGGCTCGCGAAGGCGGTGCGCCTACGCTGCAAGCGTCATCCCGCATCAACACGTTTTTTGCAGACATGACGGGGGACGGCCGTCCCGACATGGTGCGGATCGATCGTGGCCGAGTGGAATACTGGCCCCACCTGGGGGAAGCACGGTTCGGCCCAGGCGTCCTGATGGAAGATGCGCCCGCGCTGGACGACTTCGGAGAGCTCGATCCCGCGCGGCTGCGGCTGGTCGACCTGGGCAGCATGGGGGGGGCCAGCCTGCTGTACCTCGGTCGCGGGGTCATCCGCTATTGGATAAATCGATCGGGCAACAGTTTCGCACCGGAGGCGCGGATCACCGGGCTGCCTTACATCGACAACTTGTCGTCCGTCGAAGTGTTCGACCTGCTAGGAGATGGTTCGCGCTGCCTCGTTTGGTCCAGCCCACTAGGCGCCCAGCACGGTCAGGCGATCAATTATCTGCGCTTGTCCGACGAATTGCCGCCCCGCCTGTTGTTGTCGGTGACCAATGGCATGGGCCAGGAAACCCGCTTCGTCTACCGCTCCTCGGCCAAGGACTTTTTGCGGGACAAGGCAAACGGCGTCCCCTGGCGGACGCAAATTCCTCATCACCGGATGGTGGTGGGATCAGTCGAAGGCATCGATCGAGTTGCCGCCGTCGCGGTAACCACGCGTCACGAATATCGCGACGGCTACTTCGACAATGCGTCGCGGCGATTCGTGGGCTTTGCCTCGGTCGATGCCTACGACACCGATCTCAGCCGTGCTGGAGGCGAGGCGGCCTCCGAGGACAATGCGCCGCCGACTTTGATCAGGACGTGGTACAACACTGGATCTTCCAACGCAGACGCGAGCCCAGAGCCCGACGTTTATCGCGGGGACACCCTCGCCGCCCGCTTGCCCGAACCGTTTCTTTGCGATGTAGCTAACCTAACCACCGAGGAACAGGTCGAGGCGTTGGCGTGCGTCGCCGGCACCCTTCGGCGGCAAGAGGTCTTTGCGGTGCGCGCCGACGGCACCCGCGCGCCCCATCCGCTTAGGGTCACCGAATACGCCTACTGTATTCGTCTCATTCAACCCACGCGCAGCGAACGCGATGCCGTTTTCGCCTTCATACAAAGCGAGACGGTGGGGCGTGATTACGACGAAGATCCAAGCGACCCTCGTGTCACTCACCAGTTCCAGCTCGATCACGATGACAGCGGCAATGTCACTCGCCGCTTGTCACTCGCCTACCCGCGGCGATCCGGGGCAATTGGCACGATCGCCGGCCAGGGGGTGCTGCACGCAACGCTGGTCGACCGCGAGGTTCAGAATTACGACCAAATCGACCGTTTCGAGCTCGGGATCGAACTAAGCGAACGTCACTTCAATGTATCTGGTATCCCCCCCCCGGCGGGCGAACTATACCCGATCGATACCATTCGCGTGCAGATCGCGGTAGCGCTGGCTGATATACTCGAGTTTCACGAGGCACCCGACGGCGCCTTGCCCCAAGCCAAGCTCACGACGTGGCGTCGCGGCCGCTTCTGGAACGATGGTCTGACCGCGGTCCTGCCACCCGGCGAGGTCGGCTCGATCGTACTTCTCAATCGCGAGGAGCGCGCCGCTTACCCCGCGGCGGGCATCGCTTCAGTGTTTGGCGGCCGCGTTGACGTGGGCATGTTGGGAACCGAAGCGCAACTTACCTTGGCGGATGGGCACTGGTGGGTAAGCGACGCACAGTACGTCTACTCTGCACGCGATCATTTTCACCGGCTGAGGCAGCAATCGAGCCCCGGCGGCGGTTTGCAGACTTTTGCTTTCGATCCGCACGATCTGCTGGTCACATCGGTCACTGACGCATTCGGCAACCGGATCAGCGGAATTTCCGACTACCACGTCATGGCCTCGTCCTCCGTGACTGATGCCAACGGCAATGTGTCAGAGACGCTTTACGACCCTCTGGGCCTGTCGTCAGTTGTATCCACCCACGGCGATCAGATTGGCGCAGATGGCGGGATCCACCCCGTGGGCGGCGACCCGCTGGCCCTTTATACACCTCGAGCCAATTTCACGTTCGCCGACGTCATCGCCAATCCGGCACGATTCCTCCAGCACGCGAGCCGTTTCGTCCATTGCGACATGGCTGCGTTCGAACGCGGCGAGGGTCCAGTCAGGTCGATCCTACTAGAGCGGGAGCAGCATCGTCATGACGGCGAAGGAAACACCACCGCATCCTCCGCCATCCGGGTCACGATCAACTATCTCGACGGGTCGGGCCGTCCGGTTCAAGTTAAGTTGCGCTGCGGTCCCGGAGAAGCGATCGAGCGCAGCGCGACCGGAGCGGTCGTGGTCGACGGCATGGGCCGCCCCAAGACGGTGCCGGTTGCGGTGCGCTGGGCGGCCAGCGGGCACGAAGTGCGCAACAACAAGGGCTGGCTCATCCGCAAGTACGAGCCGTGGTTTTCCAGCACCGAGGCTTTCGAATCCGATCTCGAGCTTCGGCACTATGGCACCGCAGTCCGCAGCCTCTACGATTCGGTCGGACGGGTAGTGCGGCAGGAATTCGCCAACGGCAGCTTCGCCACTTCAGCGCATTCGGCATGGCAAGTTCGCAACAGCGACGCAAACGATAACGTGACCGGATCTGCTTACGAAGCGGCTCGCATCGCATTACCGGCCGGAAGCGCAGAGCAAGGTGCGCTGCTCAAGGCGCAGCTCCATGCGCGCACGCCCCGGATTGTGGACATCGACGCCCTTGGACGAGCCATCGCCGTCACCGAGACTGGAAACGATGGCGCCAAGCGTCGCTCGTCGATCGAGTACGATGTGCTTGGGTCGCCCAAGCGCTTTGTCGATCCGCGCGGACTGACCGCGTTCGCCTACGAATCCGATATGCTCGGGCGGGTGCTTTGCGAAAGCGGCATCGATGCGGGTGATCGCTGGTCGCTGTTCGACACGCACGGTCGCCTTATCAGGCGGTGGGACGGAAAAGGCCAGCAGCATGTCTATGGGTTTGACGCCAATGGGCGCCATGTTTCCACCCGATCTGTCGAGCCCGGCGGAATCGACGTCCAGACCGAACTGCTGGTTTACGGCGACAATCCGGCGATGCCACAGGCGCAGCGGCGCAATCAGCGCGGACGGTTAGTCGAGCATCGAGATGAGGCCGGGATCGTGCGTTTCAACAGGCGCCATATGGACGGCACGGTCCTGGCCAAGCGACGGGTGCTTCGCGACGGCACCAATGCACACAAGACGGCGGTCGACTGGTCCAGCCCCACGGCGGTGACACTCCAGACTGTGGCGTATTCCTCGAGCCAAGAGATCGACGCGCTTGGCCGTCCGGTGATTCAAGAGCTGCCGGACCAGACACGACGCGAGCTAACCTATTCGCCACTCGGCCACCTTGAACAACTCCACTTGAGTACCGCTGATGGGCGCCTCGATCGCCTGGTCATCCTCGAAGCAACGGAGGCCAATGCCCGCGGCCAGCCTACCCGGATCGCGTTCGGAAACGGAGTCGAGACAGCCTTTTCCTACGACCCAGAGACGCTCCGTCTGGCCCGCCTGACGACGCGTTCCGCCGTCAGTGGCCGGACCTACCAGGACGTCGGCTATACCTATGATCCGGTCGGCAATATCACGCGCCTGCACGACATGGCCCAAGATCCCGGCGCCAACGTGCCCCTTATGCAGGGACTGACCGTCAGTGCTGTGTGTGAATATACATACGATCCGTACTATCGGCTGGTCGCGGCTACCGGACGGATCCATCAGGCGCTGCTGCAACACGATTATCGCGAGGGGTTGAGTGAACCCGACGCACTGAAGGGCACTCGCCACCTGAGCCTCAACAACGGCGCAGCGATCGAACGCTACACCCGTCAATATGCCTACGACATGTCCGGCAACTTCTTGCAGATGCGCCACATCGGCGTCTCGCGCAGTTGGACGACCGATTATCGGACATCGCCGCAGTCAAATCGCACGCTGCCCCGCAACGATATTAATGGAAATGCGATCACCAGCCCGGAAGGCTACTTCGACGCCAACGGCAACACCGTTCGGCTGCCACACCTGCGGGCCATGCAGTGGAACTCCGATAACAGGCTTATCCGGGCAGTTGTCATCGACCGCTCCGCGGCCGGCGATCCGGACGATGCCGAGTACCATGTCTATGGCGGCGATGGGCAACGGGTGCGCCGCGTCAGCGAACGGCTGGTGGGAGGCGCGGTCGAAACCGTCGAGACAATATTCATGGATGGGTGCGAGATTCGCCGCATCGTGCGTGCGGGAACCGTGCGGCTCCATCGACTCACATCGCACATCTCGGACGGCTCGCGCCGGCTTGCCACTCTTCACCAGTGGCGCATCGATGACGCCGCTCGAGAAACCGACGACATCGCGGCCAAGAAGCTCCACTTCCTCGTCGGCAACCACCTCGGCTCGGTAGCGCTGGAGCTCGACGAGGCCGGCGCTGTCCTCTCCTACGAAGAATACTTTCCGTTCGGCGGGACGAGCTTCCTGGCGGGTCGCAACGCGCGCGAAATTAAGCTCAAGGACTTACGCTATTGCGGTAAGTGCCGCGACGACATGACCGGTCTCTATTGCTATGAGTACCGGTTCTATGCACCGTTCATCGGTAACTGGTTGAGTCCCGATCCGCTAGGTCCTGGGGCCGGGCTCAATTCCTATTGCTTCGTCAATAACAACCCGATCGTCTTCATCGATCCACTTGGCCTCGACATCGCGGGGGTGGTCGAGGGCGGCCCAAAGGGGATGACCAAGCAACAAGCGATCAACTACTACAATTGGAACTTCGCCTATCCGAACGGCTGGCGGCTGACCGATATCCGTCGCCCGACCGCGAGCGAGAAGAAAGAGCACCCTACGATGGAGTGGGTCGAGAAGGACTCTCGGCCGCTGACCGACAAAGAAAAGGCCATCATCAAAAAGGTCAACACTTCCAGTGCAGAAACAGCCGCCCAAAAGGAAGCAATTTACGAGATAAGGGAAGCTCTTTCCTCACTGGATGACATTACATCGTTGGATCTGACGAACGCGGACCTCTCCAGCGACAATAACAAAGAGGGCTCCGAGGGGAGTGAGGGAGCCGAGGACAAGGGCGGCGGCGACGCCGACAAGGGTGAAGGGAACAAGAGCGAAGGCGAGAAGGGCGACACCGGCGGAACCGGAACGGCGGATTCCGGCGATGGCACGGGTTCCGGCAAGACCGGGACCGGCGCCGGTGGAGGCGGTACGGGGGACGGTACAGGAACCGCGGAGGGAAAGGGCTCCGGAGAAGGAAAGGGATCAGGTAGCGGCATCGGCAGCTCGGCCAAGAAGGGCAGCACTGGTAGCACAAAGACCGGCGGAACAATCAGTGGCGGGAAACCCGGCGGCAAAGAAGGCGGTCGCGAGGGAGGGACTGGTACCGGCAAACCTCAGGGCAACACTGGCATCGCCGATGGCCTGCAAGGCGGCACCGGGACCACCGTTCCACCTCCCGGCACCCAGATCGATCCAAACGGTGTCCCCTACACGCCCGACATGAAGCTGACCGAAGTCACGCCGGAGGCCGGCACGCCCGACAATCCGAATGGCGGCGGGGGCGGCGGCACCGAGGGTGACGTCCGCGGATCGCCCGGGACGGAAGGAGGGAGCGGCAACCGGCCCGGCGGGATCGAGGGCGGTTCGCCCGAAGGTTTGCCCGGATCGACCGGGAGCGGCAGTTCGGGCCAAGGGCCTAACACAGGACGTGAAGGCGGCGAGGCCGGCGGCAGCGAAGGCGGCCTGATCGGCGGTCAGGGCACATGGAGCCTGCCAACCTGGCTCGCCTCGCCAATCAACTCGGTGATCGAAGTCGGCGGCAAAGTGCTCGATGTCGTGCAGATCGGGCTCGACATCATCGGTCTCATCCCCGGTCTCGGCGAGATCGCCGATGGCCTCAACGGCCTCATTTCACTGGCCCGCGGCGATTACGCCGGCGCGGCCCTAAGCTTCGCGGCGATGATCCCTTTCGCCGGTTGGCTCGCGAGCGCCGGCAAGTTCGCCAAACGCGCGACCAAGGCTACCGAGCTGGCGAAGGAAGCCTCGCACCTAGCTAAATACGCCGACGAAGCGGCCGAAGTCGGCGGGGTAATCGCGCGTAATGCCGATGAAATGGCGGAGGTGGTGGCCAAAGGTGCGGATGAATTAGGGACATTCACTGCCGCGGGCTCAGAAGTATTTCACGCGCCGGGGGTCACCCGAGTTGGCGAGGACGTCGTCTCAAAGCGCGTGGCCGGCAATGTAAAACAACTTCCTGGTACACATGACGCAGTTGTTCATGGAACCATGGTTGATGAGGCAGGGGCGATGTTCAACGTGGATGGATTGCCCACACACACAAACCAGATTGCTGACGCCATTCGCGCCAATCCAGCTTGGAACGGAGAGCCGGTGCGGCTGGTAACTTGCTGGGGCGGGTGCGGCCCAGCGAAGGAACTTGCCAACATACTTAAAGTCGATGTTATTGGCGCAACCGATAAAGTTCTAGTTGAGCAGGTCGCAAACGCAACCGCTCAGGTAGCAAATGGCGGCTTCTGGAAAATATTTTCACCGACAGGGATTGAAAAGGTTTTCATTCCATAAGGAGGTCTTTTTGAAGACAATTGGATTAATTGCAGAGCTTGAGGGGAGACAACCCAGAAAGGATTTGCCTTTACTTAAGCAAGCTTCCTATAAACTGGACAAAGATGATGTTGATGCCGTAATTGCTTATCTCAACAGCGGGATCGATGTTATTGACATAATGGGCTCAAGCCAAGACCCCTTAGACAAAACAAAGTACATCCCTGGTGGGTACAGTATACAAAGTGATGGATACTGGATTTGGCGTGCTGATCTAACGTATTTCGTTTCGAAGTACAGAATACAACTACCAGATTTATTTATTCATTCTGTCAAGCGTGGCCCACCACTTGGATTAAATGCCTCTAAAATTCGGGCAAAGGCGCAAGAAATCCTGACAGTTTATGAGGCGAATTCTCGTGGAGACTGACGATGGACAAGCAGCAACTTCTCGAACTTGAAGCCAAGTCTCATTTGACGCCGGCGGAGTTGCGCGAAGCCAACGACCCGATCGCGGGAGAGATCACCGCACGCCTGGAAGAGAGCGTGGCAGCGGCCGAGGTGGCGAGCGTGCTGTCCGATTCCGAACCACTGCACCGGCTGACTGATCGCGTGGCCGTGCCGCTGGGCGACGCGCCGCAGCGCCGCAGACTACGCGGCGCCGTGTTCGACGCAGTTCGCGCCGCCGTCGCGGCGGATCCCGAAATCGCAGCTGATCCCGAGGTTGAAACGCACTTGCGCAAGGCGGAGGAACGGGCGCGCGAGGCGGCGCAAGCACGGGGGATCGACCCAACCCTCGCCGAAGCCGCGCGACTCGACGAGCCGGTGGCATTCAATCCCGCGTTCTCCGCGCAGCTCGAAGCAGCGCGGATCTACCGGCTTGGCGATGCCGCCGGCCTAGCCGACGAGACCGCCAAGGTGGTAATCGACAATTTGGGCTCGCTGTCAGAAGTCAGCGAGGAACGCTTGGCGGGACTGGTGCGTGACGGGACGCTGATGGCCACCGATGCTGCCGCCGTTGGCGTGGCCGCCTCAGTCTATGCCATTCTCGACGAGCGGCCGGAGCTAGTCGCGGCTGCTGCGAACAGCCTGTCGAACCCGGCCGAACTGGTCAAGCACACCGCGGCAGACTGGGAGCGCCTGGTAACTGCCAGCGGCACGACGCCTCCGGGCGAATTGTCTGCCAAGGACTACGGTGCGCTGTTGCATGAAAAGATCGAGCGGCTGTTTCTCGCCGAGGCCCTGTCCCTGCGCGGCGCCGCAGTGGACGCCGGCAAGGCGATCGCGAGCAATCGGGCATTGGCCAACATCCGCAAGGACAATCCCGACGTTCCGGTGGCGGGCGCCGCCGAGCTCGAAGCGCTGGACACATCGCGGCTCACCCCCACCGAACGCAAGAAGGCAGAGGAGAAGCACGCCGAGATCCGCCAGTTCGTCAATCGCTTTGCTGGGATGGGTCTAGATGCGGTGCTCGACGATGCGAACCTTACCAAGGTGGCCCGCAAAAAAGAGGTCAACAGGCGCGTCGAGCTGGTCAACGCGTTTCTTGCCGGCAACAATGGGGTGCTCGCGCGCGACCTAACGCAAGGTAGCACAGATCTCAAGGAAGTGAGGTTCCCGGCAAGAGCCTCGGCGAGCGACAAGGCCATGGTCTTGGCGCACGTCCGCACCTACCAGCGCGCCCTAGCCGTCGCCGAGCGGCTCGATGATGCCGAGGCGCTGGTCAGCGCCGGATACCGCTCGGCCCAGGCGATAGCGTCAAGCGATGCCCAGACGGTCGCGGCAAAGGCGCGCATCGATATCGCCGATGCCGAAGCCTACGTCGCACGCGCCAAGGCCATCACTGTTAGGGTGACGGGTCACTTTGGAGCGATAATCGATGCGGTTTTCAGCGGCAAGAACCAGCTGCCGGTCGACAACACGACCCCGGCTATAACTGGGTTCCTGAAAGAGATCCCTGGCTTCGCGGACTTTTTCGGCAACCAGGATTTTTGCAACTGCGCTCACTGCCAGTCGATCCTGAGCCCAGCGGCCTATTTCGTGGACCTGATGTGCTTCATCGACGAGCACGTCACCCAGCCCTATTTCTCCACCCAGCCCGCACACGTCTTGAACCTGAAGACGCGACGGCCCGACTTGTGGACGATCGAGCTCACTTGCGACAACACGAACAAGCCGATCCCCTATCTCACGATCATCAACGAGATCCTCGAGAATGCAGTGGCAACTGATTCTGGATTCACCGGCGACCTTACCAACCGGGCCGCGGTGGCCGACCATGTCTACAAGACCAAGCTGCCCGACGCGCTCGACAGCTTCGTGCAGCCGCTCAATCTGGCGTTCGAGGAAATCCGCACGTTCCTTCGTCACTTCGCGCTGACCCCCGCAAACCTCGGCGAAGCGGGGCTCGCGACGGGAAATAGTCTGACGCGCCTGATGCTTGGGGTTTCGCCCAAGGACTTCGCGCTCATTGCCACGGCTGACGACGCGTTGGCGTTCCTGACCAAGGTCTATGGCGTCCCCCTGTCCGAAACCGCGGGCAAGATCGACCGGTTTGAAGTCAGCCGGCTGATGAAGCCGATGGGCATCACGCGCGCCGATCTCGACGAGCTGGTCGCGAGCCGGTTCGTCACCGAGGACGGCGCGGTTCCGATCGCGTTCAAGGGGGCGAAGCGCACTGCCGACAGCATTCAGAATGACGTCGAGTACATCGAGGGGCTCACCCGCGCGGCGCTCGACCGCCTGCACCGCTTCGCGCGGCTACGCAAGGTCACTGGGTGGAAGACAGGCGAGCTCGACATGGTCTTGGCCCATCTTGCCCAGCGCGGGATCGGCAATGGGCTCGACGCAGAGGCCCTTGGCGCGCTCGCCAGGTTGCAGCGCCTGCAAATCCGCCTCAAGCTATCGATCGAGGAGCTGACCCCGCTGTGGTCCGCCATTCCGACGATGCCGATCCTGCGCAAGGCGCCACTGGCGGCGGGCGAGGGTTTCCCCAAGGCTAAGTCATCGCAGGCGAAATTCACGGTGTCGCTGTTCAACCGTCAGTTCAACCAAACCCGCCACGTCGAGACGGGCGGCAGTTTCCCGAAGGATACGGCCGCCTTCCTCCATCCCGCACTTGCGGATTCGCCGTCTCCCAATCCCGATCCTGAGTTAGCTCGACTGATGGCTGGGACGGGAACTACCGAAGGAGAACTGTTGGAGCTGGTCACCGGCCTCGCGCCGGCGCTCGGGATCGAGCCTCACTCGGCCACTGAAGCGGATCGCGCTTTTGCGTTGACTTCGCGCAACCTCACGCTGCTCTATCGCCACGCGCGGCTGGCGAAGCTGCTGCGACTGCCGATCACAGAACTTTTCGCCCTCGCCGGACTCGTGCCCTCAATGACGAGCGGGGTTGTTAACGGCATCGACGACCTCGAAGACCTTTGCCGAGCCGCAGCGTGGCTCAAGGGTTCGCGCCGAAAGCTTTCCAGCTTGCTTTTGGCCGTACAGCCCGCGACGCCGCCGGCTCTCACCAGCACCGCGGCCGTGACCGCCACCACCGCGGCGCAGACCGTGACCTACCAGGCGACCGACGGGGCAGGCGCGGCGCAAAACGAGACTGTAACATTCGCCGCTCATGGCGACCTGACGGCGATTGTTGCCGACTGGAACGGTCAGGCACAATTCACCCGGGCCTATCAGTCAGACTTCGCGGGCCTGCCCGAAAGCACTGGCACCTTTCTGTCGATCGTCGGCCATGCCGAAAGTGGCGCCGAGATCCAGGTTACCGCCGATGCGGGCAAGATATTCGGTACGGCGCTTCCATCTAAGGCGACCGCGCGATCGACTGGTGCGACGCTTGCCGGGACACTCTTGCCCACCGAACAGGAAATCGCCGCAACCCTTGCCGCCCAAACCCGCGCGGCTTCGCTGTTGGTGTTCGCCGACAGTCTCTTTTCATTTCTGCCACCCTTCGCGGCCCGTATGCGGAGCCGGGCGGCGCTGACCAACGCGACCGGCGGAGAACAGGTGAAGCTCGCCGTGACCTCCAATGGGACGCAGCAGGCCACCGAAACGATCACGCTGGCGGCGAACGCGACGCTCGATGCCATAGTCTCCGACTGGAACATCCAGTCGGCCAGCACCCTAGCCTATCGCGCCGACGTCAAGGGCCGTCCCGCCGTCGGAGGCACCCGGCTCGGCATAACCGCCCGCACGGGCACTGGCAGTACCAGCATGATCACGGTAACGCTCGACAGCGCATCGATCTTCGCGGCGACTGTTCCAGTCGCCTTCAAGGGCGGCGAGATTTCCCTTGAGGCGTCGCGCGCAATCGTCGACGCCAACGTGGCCCGATTCGAGCCGGTCGATGGGGACGGGCGCTACCAGCTCAAGGCGAACTTCGATCCGGCGGTGGCACTAACCGTTCCCACCGGTATCGACAGCGCGCTTGAGCCCGCATTACGCGGCCTCCTGCTCGCCTATCACTCACCGGTGATCCTCGCCTCGCTCTTGCCGGGCCTTCTTGGGATCGACGCCGCCGTGCTCGCGCCGCTGGTCGAAATGTTGGGTCTCGATCTCGCTGTGCCTCAGATCTTTGATGAGCTTCGCGATCCAGAAATGGAGCATCCGATCCTGGCCGGAGCTATCGCACGCCTGCGGCGGCTGGACCGCGCGCTGGCCGATGCGTCGAAGCTAGGCGCTGAGAACCTGTCATTCCTCAAGGACAAGGCCGCTATGGTGTTAGGGGCCGCTAGCTTTGACAGGCTCGACCTTGCGTCCCTGCGCCGGATCGACCTGTTCAAGCAGTTGAGCGCGCCGGTTCCTGACCATCCAGAGCGCGCAGCCGACCTGCGGGCGCTGCTAAGCGCCTTTACCACCGCGAACGCGTTCGCCGCGGCAGATCCCGTGGTCCTAGCAAAGTTCCTCGACTGCGCGCCGGGTACTGCCCAGTCGCTTCAAGGCAGCTTGCCGTTGGCGCCTATCGCGCTTGATGCATTCGCCGAGCTCAAGACTGCGGCTGACATAGTCACGCTGATCGGCGCGCCCGGTGAGCTGTTCACTCTCGCCGCGTCAACAGACTACGACGACCTTTCGGCCGCCAGCGCCGCCATTCGGGCGGGACTGCGCTCAAAGTATCAGGACCAGACCGAGTGGGAGGAGAAAGTCGAGCCGTATGAGAATACCCTGCTTTCGCGCCGACGGGACGGACTAGTCGCCTACCTCATCCATACCGGCACGCCTCAGTTCGACGAAATCAGCGACCTTTATTACTACTACCTGCTCGACGTGGAAGTCGAAGGCTGCATGCGCACATCACGTGTCGCCGCGGCGATCGACAGCGCCCAGCTCTACGTCAACCGCTGCCTGATGAACCTGGAGGAATCGCCACCCGGCGCGACTCCAAGTGTTCACATTTATCCCGCGGCCATTCCCGAGGATGAATGGAGCTGGCGCAAGAACTACCGGGTTTGGGAAGCCAGCCGAAAGATCTTTCTTTACCCCGAAAACTACATTGAGCCCGAGCTGCGCGACGACAAGACTCCGCTGTTCAAGGCGCTCGAGGAAGACTTGCTGTCGAAAGATATCACCGATGAATCGGTGCTCGAAGCCTTTGGCCGATACTTGCGCGGGTTCGACGAGCTTGCCCACCTGACCATTGCCGGGGCCTACCACGAGAAGGACAAGGACCGCCGCAAAGACGTACTTCATCTAATCGGTGTGACTGCCGACGATCCCCCGACCTACTACTACCGCCGGGTGGAGGATGCGCACTACGGCGCGGTCGCTGCGGACCGGGCGACGCACTGGGGGGCGTGGGAAAAGCTCAACGTCCAAGTCCCGGTGCGCAAGGCTTCGCCGGTAGTCCACCGTGGCCAACTCTACCTGTTCTGGATCCGCTACGTCACCAAGCCGCAGAACCGGGTCAAGGATGGCGAAAGCAAGTTCACCGGCTACCAGCACAAGGCATTCGTCGAATTCGCCAAGCGCAAAATAGACGGTACTTGGACCACCCCGCAGAAGCTGCGGCTGAATGAGAATCCGTTCACTCCCAACAGCTTCCCGCCGTCCTACCAGGACGACGGCGTGATCCTCGATCCGATTGTGCCCAAGGACAGCACGATGGTCGACATGCCGTTCTTCGACTTCACATTCTATTCGAACTACGAGCCGCTCTACGATTACGTCACGCACGAAATCCCCAAGGAGGACTACCAGCCGCGCGGGTTCCAGTGGGACCAGCTCTATCCGGCGTCGAAGAACGACCTCACTTTGCGCGGCGTGAATTTCCAGATGTGGTCGCCCGTGGACCTCTACCGGCTCGAGATCGGCGAGCAGGTCGTCGCGACCGGCGATCCTGCCAACGGTGGAGTGCCGTGGCTCAATCCTGCCCTCCTGGTCATCCTGTGGGCGTTGAGCGGGGGCAAGTTTGACCTCACCGCTCACCTGCCAGGGCGGCTGGTGTGGTCGCGGCGGACGGGCGACACGCGCGAGCTGCACACGACGCCGTCGGGCATCCCATGCTTCGACACGTATGCCTACGCCACGGTGATGCTCGATCGCGCTCGTATCGAACATTACGAGAAGCCGCTCGCGGCTCGTAACGCCGATAATAGCAGCGGGCCAGGGCCGTGGACGCGGCCGCAGTGGAACAAGACCATCACTGATTACCTGAAGCAGATGCAGAAAGTTGATCGGATCGGCGACATTCCCGCCGAGGCGACCATCGACGTCGTCAATGGCTCGGTCGGCGATGTCATCATCCAGACCAGCCGGGACGCGTTCTACCTCCAAGCCGATGTACGAGCAGACGGCAAGTACCATCTGCGCCGCCTAAACACGAGCTTGAGCGAGCCGATCGCGGACACGCTGTTCCACGACGGGCTCGAAACCCTGCTTGCGACCAATACCCAACTGGGTCTGAAGGAGGCGGCGACGGGCCTCAACCTGATGGCCAGCAAGGTGTTTGACGCGTCGCAGACCGGATCGGTCGACTATAGTGGGGCGATGGGCGCGTACATGCGCGAGGTGTTCTTTCACATCCCCTTCCTGATCGCCGACCATCTCTGCAGCCAGGGCCGATACGACGACGCCCAGAAGTGGTATCACTACATCTTCGATCCTACCTCGGCCGAAGCGATCACCGTGCCGGCGACGCTCTCTGCCGAAGAGAAGCATCGCCGCGAGCTCGACCGTAACTGGCGCTACCGTGAGTTCCGCAGCTTGCCATTCAATTCCATGCGCGCCCAGCTAACCAACGCGGTTGCGATCGAGCAATACCGCCGGGATCCGTTCAATCCCCACGCGATCGCGCGCCTGAGGCTGTCGGCCTACCAGAAGGCGATTGTGCTCAAGTACGCCGACAACCTGCTCGATTGGGGCGACGACCTGTTCGTCAAGGCCTTTGCGCAGCTGAACCCCGAGTACCTGCGCGAAGCGACACTCAAGTACGTGATCGCCCAGGAAATCCTCGGTGGGCGTCCTGCCCAGCTCGGCGACTGCGGGGAAGGCCTCCCCCAACCGCGCACCTTTGCCACTATCAAGCCGCATCTCGACGGGGATTCGGAGTTCCTGATGGAGCTGGAGTCGGTGATTGTGACTGGAGGAAGTCGGACGTTCGCCAACCTCGACAAACTGCGGCATATGCCGGTCTCGAACGCGCTGGCGCACGTCGCAACGACAGAAACTTACGCCGCGGGCCTGAGGAAAGTGCAAGCGGCGTCCGCCGCCACCGCAGGCACGCCGCCGCCCCCCCCGCCAGCGCATCGCGAGGCAACCCTGCGCCAGGCGATGACCGCGTCGGCAGGCGTGCGCAAGAAGGCGGTCAACGTGACCCGCGCCGACGTCGTGGTAAAGGAGGCGGTCGCGGAGCCAGAGACCAAGATCACGGTCGCCCACATAGGCGCCCATCGGCTGCTCAACCCGGCCAAGATCAAGGTGCCCAACTGGGGCCGCTCGATCATTCGGCAAGTCACGCCGATCTTTTGCGTGCCCGGCAACGACCGCATCCAGACCTATTGGAACCGAGTGGAAGACCGACTCTACAAGTTGCGCCACTGTCAGGACATTGATGGCAATTTCCGGTTGCTACCCCTGTTCGCACCAGAGATCGATCCCGCCCTGTTGGTCGGCGGTGCAGCGGGCGGGCTGAGCCTGGAGGACATCCTCGGCGCAAGCGAAGGCAGCGTGCCACCTTTCCGGTTCCGATACATACTCGAGAAGGCGCGCGGATACGCAGCGACGGTGCAGGGCTTCGGCAGCGCGCTGCTGGCGGCGCTGGAGAAGCGTGACGGGGAAGAGCTGACTCGCCTGCGCAACCTCCACCAACGCAACATCCTCACGCTCATGAGCGAGATGAAGACGAACGAACTCAAGATCGCCGAGCAAGGAGTCGAAATCGTCCAGCGGCGTTTGACCGGAGCGGAGTACCGCCGAGATTACTACGAAGGGCTGGTCTCGAATGGCCTACTGGCGACTGAAGTCGCGCAGCAATCGGCACAGCTCGTCTCCGCGGGCATCCGCGGAGCGGCCATGGCAGTGGGCATCGCAGCTGCGATTACCAAGCTGATCCCCCAAGTCGGCTCGCCCTTCGCGATGAAGTACGGCGGGATGGAAGTGGGCGACAGTCTGGCCAATTGGCTGACTGTGGCGACCAATTCCGCCACGATCAGCGACAGCGTCGCCACAACTATGGGCATCATCGCCGGCAACGAGCGCCGTGAGGATGGCTGGCGACACCAGCTCAAGCTGGCCGAGATGGACATCAAGGTGATCGAGAAGGACCTTGCGGTGGCTGAACTGCGCCGCGCGATCGCCGCGCGGTCGGTGGAGCTCCACGAAAAGTCGCGCGACCAGCAAGACGAAATCATGGCCCTCTACGATGCCCGTTTCACCAACCTGGCGCTTTACACGCACCTAGCGCGCACTCTCCAGCAAATGCACCGCGAGGCGTATAGCGCGGCCCTTTCAATGGCCCGTCTGACGGAGCGAGCCTATCGCTTCGAGCGGCCCGACGATCCCGGTTTCTATGTCGGCGGCGAATGGGATTCCTCGCGCGCTGGACTACTAGCCGGTGAGCGGCTGAGTCTGGCTTTGGCCGCAATGGAGAGACGATTTGTCGAGACCACGACACGCCAGGCGGAGATAAACCAGACATTCTCGATGTCGCAGATTGCGCCGGCGGCGCTCATTTCACTGAAGCAGGCCGGATCGTGCGAGTTCGCACTTCCGGAATTCTACTTTGACTTGTTCTACCCCGGCCAGTATCGGCGCAAAATCAAGGCGGTGCGGCTGACCATCCCAAGCATTACAGGCCCCTACACCAACATCGGCGCCAAGCTCTCGCTCACCCGCAGCTATCTGCGCAAGGAACCCGTCCCAGGCGCGTCGCAGCTTGTGGAGGTACCTGTCTCCGGCAATCCGTCGATCGCGACAAGCACTGCACAGGGCGACGCCGGAGTTTTCGAGCTCAACTTCAGGGACGAACGGTACATGCCGTTCGAAGGCGCGGGTGCCATCAGCGAGTGGCGGCTAGAATTGCCGGCAAACTTCCGTCCGTTTGACTACCAGAGCATCAACGATGTCTTGATCAACATTAGCTACACAGCCGACGATGACGCCGGTCTGCGGCAGCATGTGGAGGACAGCAACGCGGCGCTCGAAGGGGCGCTGTTGAACTACCTGTCGAACAGCTCGCTGACACGCGTGATCAGTCTTCGGCAGGAGTTCTCCAGCGCGTTCAATCGGCTGGTGGAAGCCCCGGCAGGCACGAGCGTGACAGTCGACATCAGTGAGC
Source organism: Croceibacterium salegens (assembly GCF_009827435.1). Taxonomy (GTDB): domain Bacteria; phylum Pseudomonadota; class Alphaproteobacteria; order Sphingomonadales; family Sphingomonadaceae; genus Croceibacterium_B; species Croceibacterium_B salegens. The sequence continues at coordinate 64,075 of NZ_WTYM01000026.1, forward strand.
GTCACTTCCCGCTCTTCCTCCAGGGCAGGACCCTGAAGGTGGCAGCTGCGAGTGTTGTGCTCGACCTAGTCGAGCGAAAGCCAGTGGGTTCGTTCAAGCTCAAGCTGAACGGTACCTCACTCTCCCAATTTGGCGCGCCGACGAACCCATCCTCGCCGAACGACACTTTCGGCGGATTGCCAAACAAGCCAGCTATCAATGCTTTCCCGGCGGGTTTGCAGGCACGCCACACGCTGGAGATTCAAGCGGCCGGTCAACTTGCTGCGTCAGCAGGCTCGTCGGCCACGCTCGACAGCGAGCAGCTGCACGACATTCTGCTCGTTGTCGATTACTCGCTCTGAGTTTTGGCCACCAAAACAAGGGAGGAGAGCGAAGTCAGGCGGAGAATCAGTTGCGCTTCTTTGGTTGGCGTAGTGCAAAGGTGCGCGCCTTTGCTCGGAGCATTGCCAAATTAAACGCAAGCTTCGAAGGACCACGGGCCGAGAAGAGATCGTGCTGAGGCGGGCGTTTGAAGGTCGTTTTGGCCCCGATCAGCGTCGTCTCTTGGGTGACTGCTGAAACCTTCCACTGCGACCGTCCGCTTCAAGAACTGATAACCCAGCACGTGTGGATAGTGAAGCCGTCTGCGCGGAACCAATCCTTTGCTTCCTATGTGCTTACGGCTGCGCACAGGACAACCCTTACTGTAAGCATAGAGGTCGATTCCATGCGGGTTTTCAATATGATGGTGGTTGCGGGGGTTGGATTTGAACCAACGACCTTCAGGTTATGAGCCTGACGAGCTACCGGACTGCTCCACCCCGCGGCACCAATGCGGTCTGCAGGCCCTAGGGCCGGAGACCAAAAAGCCGCCGCTCGGCAGGACCGGCAGCGGCTTTTCAAGCATTATGAATGGGTTTTCCGAATACGCCGGCTGCAATGCCTGG
>NZ_WTYM01000026.1:72500-103243 GCF_009827435.1 Croceibacterium salegens
GGCCGTTCCGATTCATGATCGATACCGGAGCGCAGGCAACCGTCTTGTCGACGATCCTCGCCGACCAACTGGAGCTCAACAACCGGCAGAACGCCATACTCGTGGGAATGGCCGGTCGCCAGGCGATCCAGACAACCGAGATTCCGAGGTTCGAGCTTGGCCGGCGCCGCTTCAGCATCCTGACCGCTGCCCTAGTGGATCGCGACAATATCGGCGGCGCGGACGGCATCCTTGGACTGGACAGCCTGCAGGGCCAGCGCGTGCTCCTCGACTTTGTCGATCAGAGCATCGCCGTGGTCGATCCGGAAGACGTCACCCGCAAGTCCGGCTACGACATCATCGTCAAGGCGCGCGAAAAACTCGGCCAGCTCATCATTGCCGACGCTCGCGTGAATGGCGTCCCGACTGCCGTAATCGTCGATACCGGTGCGCAGGTCTCGGTAGGCAACCTGGCGCTGCTTGATCGGCTGCGCCGCGGCCGCCATCTCGGCACGACCGAGATGACCGACATCAACGGCCTCCAGATGAGCGGAGTGGTACGCGAAGGTGAAATGCTCGAACTGGGTGATGTGCAGATGCGCAACTTCCCGATCATGTTCGCCGATTCGCCGCCGTTCCACGCGCTCGGCCTCTCTGAAAAGCCAGCACTGGTGCTTGGCATGCAGCAACTCAAGGCCTTCCGCCGGGTAGCGATCGACTTCGAAAAGCGGCGTGTCATGTTCGACCTGCCCCGCTCGGTGCGTGCGTCGGATATCAGCAGGTACTCCTTCGGCGCGTTTTGACCTCGCACATCCCGCGCCATTGCCAACGGCGCCCTGAGCGCCCACTTGCCATGGCATGAGCGGAACGGCGGGCGAAGAACGGGAACTGCAGAAGAAGGCCGACCCGGCGGACTGGGCTACCATTCGCCGGTTCCTGCCCTATCTGTGGCCCAATGGGCGGCCCGACCTGCGGGGCCGGATCCTCCTCGCCGCGCTGTTCGTTCTGCTGGCCAAGATCGTCGTGCTCACCCTGCCGTTCGCCTATGCGCGCGCGGTCGATACCATGGCCGCCGAAGGCGATCCCAAAGTCGCGGCCGCGATGGCGGTGGTGATTGCCTATGCCGCGGGACGCTTCGCCACCGTCGCTTTCGACAACGTTCGCAACATCATCTTCGAGAGGGTCGGGCAGGATGCCGTCCGCCATCTGACCGAGGACGTCTTCGCCCGCCTCCACCGGCTGTCGCTGCGCTTCCATCTCTCGCGCCGTACGGGCGAGGTGACCAAGGTCGTCGAACGCGGGACCAAGTCGATCAACTCGATGATCTACTTCCTTCTGTTCAACATCATGCCGACGATCGTCGAGCTCTTCGTCGTAGCGATCATCTTCTACACCAAGTTCGGCTGGGAGATGGTCATCGCGACGGCGGTGACGGTGACGCTGTATATCTGGATGACCCGGGCGATCACCGAATGGCGCACCAAGCTGCGCGCGCAGATGAACGAGCTCGATGGGACGGCTCTGGCGCGCGCGGTCGATTCGTTGCTCAACTTCGAGACGGTGAAGTACTTCGGCGCCGAACATCGCGAGCAGGAACGCTACGGTTCGGCTGCCCGAGCCTATGCCGCGGCGGCGACGAAGTCGGAAAACTCGCTCGCCTTGCTCAACATCGCCCAGGCAACGGTGATGAACGTGATGATGGGCGGGGCAATGGCCTTCACCGTCTGGGGCTGGAGCCGGGGCAAGCTGACGCCGGGCGACCTGGTGCTGATCAATACCTACCTGATGCAACTGTTTCGCCCGCTCGACATGCTCGGCTGGGTCTACCGCACGATCCGCCAGGGGCTGATCGACATGGCGCAGATGTTCCGGCTGATCGACACGGAAATCGAGGTGAAAGACGCGCCCGGGGCTCCGGCGCTGGTCGTCAACCGGCCCACCGTGGTGTTCGACGACGTGGTGTTCGGTTACGATCGTGACCGAGAGATTCTGCACGGGCTGAGCTTCGAAGTGCCGGCGGGCGGGCACGTCGCCATCGTCGGCCCCTCAGGCGCCGGCAAGTCGACCATCGGGCGGCTGCTGTTTCGCTTCTACGACCCGTGGAGCGGGCGCATCCTGATCGACGGGCAGGACATCGCCAAGGTGACGCAGGAATCACTGCGGAAACAGATCGGCATCGTCCCTCAGGATTCGGTGCTGTTCAACGAGACAATCGGCTACAACATCGCCTACGGACGCGACGACGCCGGGCAGGACGATGTGATCGCCGCTGCGCGCGACGCCGCGATCCTGCGATTCATCGAAAAGCTGCCCAAGGGCTTCGACACCGAAGTCGGCGAGCGCGGCCTCAAGCTGTCGGGCGGCGAGAAGCAGCGCGTCGCCATCGCCCGCACGCTGCTCAAGAACCCGCCGATCCTGCTGCTCGATGAAGCGACCAGCGCGCTCGATACGCGCACCGAGCAGGACATCCTGACCACGCTGCGCCGCGTTTCACGGCACCGCACCAGCCTGTCCATCGCCCACCGTCTGTCGACGATTGCCGACAGCGATTTGATCTATGTCATGCACGAAGGCCGTTTGGCGGAGCAAGGTAGCCATACCGAGTTGCTGCGAAAAGATGGTCTCTATGCCGAGATGTGGGCACGCCAGGCACACGAGCAGGAAGCGCTGGAGGAGGCTGCGGAGTAGGGGTGTAACGATGGGTCGCGCGACCGTTACGGTAAATCGCTTGCACGCGGCATTGTGGCGGAACAGCACCACGGCGAAACGTCAAAACAAGCCGAGGATGTTCCGATGAAAGTAGTCGCCCTGCTCCCTGCCCTGGCCCTGGTCGCCGCCTGCTCGCAAGGCGCCAGGGAGGAAGACCAGCTGACCGTACACGATGTCATGGTCGAACAGATCGACGGCAATGCCGACCCGATCTGGGAAATTACCAACACGGCACTCGATGATACCGCGGCGATCGATCCGGCGAGAATGACAGACGAACAGTGGGCCGAAGTCGAAAAGCGTGCCCTCGGCGTGAAGGCCGGCGCCGCGACGCTCGCGGCAATGCAGAAGCTGGTGGTGATCAAGGCAGGCGAGAAAATTTCCGATCAGGACGTCGAAGGTGGTTCGTCTCCCGAAAAGGTCCAGGGTCATCTGGACGCCGCGCCGGACGACTTCCGCCAGTTCGCCGGCGTGCTCGAAGCGCACATGGGAGATCTCGCCACGGCCGCAAGGAATCACGACGCCGCCGCCGCAACGCCGCTGGTCGACCAGCTCGACGGCGTTTGCGAGAGCTGCCACCTCGAATTCTGGTATCCTGAGCAGAAGGCGGTGGTCGAATCGATCCGCCAGAAGAACGGCGACGATCCTACAACCTGACCTGGGCAACGAAGTGGAAGGGGACGACATGAAGAGAGTGCAGATTGCCGTGGCCGGGAGCCTCGCGTTGGCGACCCTAGTCGTCTGCCAGGCGTTCCCCCCCTTCTCGGCTTTAGCGGAAGTGACGCCGCTCGACGTGCGCAAGGCCATGATCGACAGCGTCAATCCGGCGGCCCTTCAGATCTGGGATGTGGGCAACAACGCGGTAGACGACGATGGACTGCCCGATACATCGAAACTCGACGCCGCAACGCTCAACAGCCTGAAGGACGGCGCAACCCTGCTCAGCGAGGCGGCGCGGCGGCTTTCGCATGCAGGCCAGTTGCGCGCATCCGGCCCGGACCTTGTCGGCGGCAAGGTCCCCGAAGGCGTGGCCACTCGCGAGCAGATTCAGGCCGCCATCGACGCCAACCCGGACGGGTTTCGCGCCTTTGCCGCAGCCATGGGCGACGAAGCCGATGGCATCGTCAAGGCGATAGAAGCCGGCGACAGCGCACAGGTGGCCGAGCTTCTTGTGTCATTCGACGGCGCCTGCCAGTCGTGCCACGAGAGGTATTGGTACGTGTCGCAGTAAGCTTGCCGCGTTCGGGGGTGGCGATGGGCGCATTTCGCTGGATCGAAAACACACCGCCATCGGTCTTCGTGCGCGAGGATTTCTACGCCTACTTCGTGCTGCTGATCTTCCATGCCTGGGGCATGGCGATGCTGGTCGGCGGCGGACTCGTCGTCTCGCTGCGCCTGATGGGTGTGGCCAGCGGCGCCCGGTTGGAGAGGTTCGCGGTCTTCTTCCCATGGATGAAAGTGGGAACCGTGATGGCGATCCTATCGGGCATCGGATTGCTGCTCGGTTATCCGGCGAAGGCGCTGACCAACTGGGTCTTCGCGCTCAAGTTCGCCTGCTTCATCGCCGCCGCGCTCACCATGCGGCATGCCGCGTACGCTTATTTTCCGTTGGCGGCGAGCGGCAAGGTCGTGCCCGCGGGATCGCGCGGCGTCGGCGCGGCGGCGTTCTTGCTGTGGATCGGCGGCGTCGCCTGCGGCAAGCTGCTGCTCTACACCAACACCGTACTCATGGTGTCCGATGGTTGAGCCTTTGAAAGACCCGGTGTTCGACCCGGTCGGCATCGTCACCTGGGCGATCGACACCGGCATTTTCGACATCATGTATTCGCAGTGGGGCTGGCCAATTGTTGAGATCGCCCACTTCACCGGGCTGTGCCTGCTGGTAGGCACGGTCGGTGCATTCGATCTCAGAATGATTGGTGCCGTGAAGGGGATTTCTCTGCCCGGTTTGCACCGGCTGGTACCGTTCGGTGTCGTTGGCTTCTGTCTGAGCGTCACGAGCGGCCTGATGTTCGTCACCAGTGCGCCCGATCAGTACCTCTACAACCCGGCATTCCAGATCAAGATGCTGCTGCTGGCGATCGCCGGGGCCAACATGGCGCTGTTCTACCTCACCACGACGCGCGGCCTACGCAACTTGCCCGCGGATGTCATGCCGCCGCCAGCAGCGCGGGTCTTCGCCGGGGTTTCGCTGGCGGCGTGGTTCGGTGTCATCGCCTGCGGACGCGTCATCACCGCGTTCCGCCCGCCGGCCTGGGAGTGGTGCGTCTGGTGCAGCTGAGCGTCGTCAGCCGGGAAAACGGTCGAACTTGGGCAACTCGTCGAGCCCAGCCTCCCATGGCAGGGTATCGGCCATGTTGACGTGCAATTGCGGTGCATGCGGCGCCGGATCGTCGAGCGTAACGGTCAGGATGTCGACGACGCCCGGCATCATCGCCTCGTTGAAGTAGAACAGGCTGGTCCCGCAGGTGCCGCAGAATTGCCGTTCGACGCCCTCGGACGAGCTGTAGGATCGCGGCTCGCCTTCGACCCGCAGACCCTCACTTGCATATCCGAGCCAGGCGGTTGTCAGTCCACCCGTCGTGCGACGGCAGGTTTCGCAATGGCAGATTGCGCTGTGCTTGCGTTCGCCGTTGATCGAATAGCGGATCGCTCCGCAATGGCATCGTCCAGTCGGCACGGTTCATCCTCCGATTCGCATGGTCGGAACATAACACGAACGAAAGTCGGCAGCTAGAGGATGTACTTGCTGAGGTCGCTGTCACCGGCGAGGTCGGCGAGACGTTCGCGGACGTAGGCGGCATCGACCGAAACGGTCTCGCCCTTCCTGTCTTCGGCCTCGTAGCTGAGTTCCTCGAGCAGCTTTTCCATCACCGTCTGCAGGCGGCGAGCTCCGATGTTCTCGACGCTCTCGTTAACCTGCGCAGCGATTTTCGCGACCTCCTGCACGGCATCGTCCGAGACTTCGAGCGTCACCTCCTCGGTGCCGAGCAGGGCGCGGTACTGTTCGACCAGGTTGGCCTTGGTCTCGCTGAGGATGCGAACGAAGTCCTCTTCGGTCAGACTGCGCAGTTCGACACGGATCGGCAGGCGGCCCTGCAATTCGGGCAGCATGTCGCTCGGCTTAGCGACGTGGAACGCGCCGCTGGCGATGAACAACACGTGGTCGGTCTTCATCGGCCCGTACTTGGTCGCAACCGTGGTGCCCTCGATCAGCGGCAGCAGGTCGCGCTGCACGCCCTCGCGGCTGACCGAACCGCCGCGCACATCGCTGACCGCGATCTTGTCGATCTCGTCGAGGAAGACGATGCCGTTGGTCTCCGCGTTCTGCAGCGCGACGCGGGCGACGTCGTCCTGGTCCATGCGCCGCTCGGCCTCCTCGTCGACCAGCTTGTCCCAGGCGTCGGGCACCTTGAGCTTGCGCCGCTTGCGGTTCTGCCTGCCGAACGCCTTGCCCATCACCTGGGTCAGGTCGATCATGCTCGCCCCGCCCATGCCGGGGATGTCCATCATCGGACTGGCGGGAGCGTCCTCGACTTCGACCTCGACCTCGACGTCGTTCATCGCGTTCTGGACGATGCGCTGGCGGAAGCTCTCGCGAGTCGCCTCGCTGGCGTTGTCGCCTACCAGCGCGGTGAGCAGCCGGTCCATCGCCGCCTTGCTGGCGGTTTCGCGCACGGCCTCGCGGCGGCGGTCCTTCTCGAGCCGGATCGCCTCTTCGACGAGGTCGCGGGCGATCTGCTCGACATCGCGACCGACGTATCCAACTTCGGTGAACTTGGTCGCCTCGACCTTTACGAAGGGAGCTTCGGCGAGCTTCGCCAGGCGGCGGCTGATCTCGGTCTTGCCGCAGCCGGTCGGGCCGATCATCAGGATGTTCTTCGGCGTTACCTCGTCGCGCAAGGCATCGGGCAGGCGCTGGCGGCGCCAGCGGTTGCGCAGCGCCACGGCGACTGCGCGCTTGGCGTCCTTCTGTCCGATGATGTGCTCATCAAGAGCTGCAACGATGGCTTTGGGTGTCAGATTTTCGATGGATTGTCCCGTCATGCGCCGCCAATTGGGGTGCGCGGGGCCAGCGTTCAAGACTTGCAGGTACTGGGGACGAGCGCCTTGTGCCGCTGGATGATGCGCGCGATTCCTTCCGGCGTGGTGACAGGATCGCCGACACCGGTCTCGAAGGTACCGCCAAGCACGATCCCGTCAGCGCGAGGGAACATGTAAGCAGAGCCGATCGAGTAAGCGTATTGCACCTCAGGCTGCGGGATGAGGATGGCGAGCTGCCCACGTTTGGGCACCATGCCTTCGTCGCCGAACAGGTCCCTTGCGCCGAGGCCCGTGCAGTTGAACACGACGCTTTCCGGCAGGCCGGCGACCTCTGAGGGAGTTTCGAAACGGCGGATGACGAACCTGCCGCCTGCGCGCAGGAAATCGGCGGTCAGCTGGCGAAGGTAGCGCCCGGTCTCGACGTACATGGTGAAGTAGCGGCGGATGCGCTGGGTGTGGAACGGGTTGGCCGAGTCTTCCAGAATTTCCGCGCCCGGCTGGTAGGGATCGAAGGTGCCGCCGCCCGCGCCCTCGTAGGTCGGCAGCCAGCGAATGCCGTAGTCGTCCCCGACCATGAGCTGGAAGCGCCGCCAGCTGTAGTCCATCGCGGCAATGAACTGCGCCATCCATGCGTCGTCGACCGCATCGGGCTCATAGAGGCTGGCCGGGAAGATCTGCCCACCCGCGATGTTCGAGGTGGTGTGAGGCGGCAGGTTCTCGGTGTAGATCGTCACCGCGTAGCCGCGCTCCTGCGCCATCAAGGCGGTCGACAGGCCCATCACACCGGCTCCGAGTACCGCAACGGGTCCGGACGCCGCGGCAAGGCCAAGCCCGGTGGCAAGACGCGACGAACCCCAGCTAAGGGTGATTCCCGCGCCCCCATGGCCGTAGTTGTGCACCAGCCGCTTGCTACCGAGATTCTCAGCCCGGACGACAAAGCCTGACTCGCGATAAGGTCGTAGGCCGGCCACGGTGCGAATGATGCGGTTCTCGGCCACCAGTACCGGCGGAAGACAGGCGCCGTGCGCTGCTTCAGTTGTTGTCGCGACCGGGCGCTCCGGCAGCGTGGCGCAGCCGGCCAGCAGCGCGGCCGAAGTGGAGGAAGCAAGGAAGCCGCGCCGGTCCATCGCGCGGCAAGCTAGATCAAACGGTTTCCACCGTCACCCGGTCGTTGGTGAAGACGCAAACCTCGGCCGCAACTTCCATTGCCCGGCGGGCGATCTTCTCGGCGTCGTCTTCGTAGGGATCGAGAGCGCGCGCCGCACTGAGCGCATAGTTGCCGCCCGAACCGATCGCGGCAATCCCGCCTTCGGGTTCGAGCACGTCGCCGTTGCCGGTGAGCACCAGCATGGTCTCCTTGTCGGCGACGATCATCAGCGCCTCGAGGTTGCGCAGGTACTTGTCGGTGCGCCAGTCCTTGGCCAGTTCGACCGCGGCCCGCACGAGCTGGCCCGAATACTGCTCGAGCTTCTTCTCGAGCCTTTCGAACAGGGTGAAGGCATCGGCAGTCGCGCCGGCGAAACCTGCCACGACCGTCTCGCCCTTCCCGATGCGTCGCACCTTGCGGGCGTTGGGCTTCATCACCGTGTTGCCCATCGAGACCTGGCCGTCGCCGGCGATCACGGTCTTGCCGCCCTTCGACACGCCGATGATTGTCGTGCCGTGCCAGCGCGGTCCTGTATGGCTGTCAGATTGTCCGTCCATGCCGCGCGATATGGGGCGCGGGCGAAACGGCTTCAAGCAGGAAGAGCGTGGTGGCCTACTGGCCGCCACCGGCCCCGGGAGCACCCGCACCGACCTGGCCGATATTGCCGAACAGATCCTGCAGGAAGCTGCGCTCACGGCCCAGCGTCGGCGTCTCGTCGCCTTCCGGATCGATCCGCACGATCGCATCCAAGCCGGAACGATCGGCAGTGATCACGTTACCCGCATCGTCGAAGGACACCGCGAGCACGGTGTGCTGCTTGAACTTCGCATCGCCGAACGGTTTCTGTGCACTGAGGCTGGAAACGTAGTACCACGTCGGCGCGCCGAACATGCTGGTGAAGCTCGGCCGGCCAAGCGTCGCTTCGACCGACTGGCGGTTGTCGATTCCGGGATGCACCGCCTGCAGCAGCGTTTCGTCGACAATGTAGCCGCGATGCTCGTTGATGGTCGTGCAGCCGGCCGTCAACGTCAGCGCCCCCAGCATTGCCGCCGTGCTAAGCTTTCCCGTCATGAGCGAAACGATCTCCGAACCTTCCCGCGCACATTGCCAGCATGGCCTGTGCGACTATATCGGCGCTGGCCTTAGGGGCTGGCGCGCCGCTGTGCAACGCCGCGCTTCGCCCTGAGGCGTTGAACCGCCGCTGAATGGACAGTTACCCACCGATGAGCCTGCTCGACCGCCTGTTCGCCGCCCGCGACCCCCGCGATGCGCTGCGCCCGCTGTGGTACAGCACCGTCGCCGCCTCGCGCGAACCCGAGTGGTACGCCGAGTGCGGCGTTGCGGACAGTGTTGCCGGCCGCTTCGACATGATTGCCACCGTGCTTTCGCTCGTCCTGTTGCGGCTCGAGGCGGCAGGGAAGACCGGCGAAACCGCCCTGCTGACCGAACTCTTCGTCGAGGACATGGACGGCCAACTGCGTGAAAGCGGCGTCGGGGATCTCGTCGTCGGCAAGAAGGTCGGGCGCCTGATGGAAGCGCTCGGCGGCCGGCTCGGCGCCTACCGTGCTGCGCTGGCCGATAGCGATGACACGGTGCTGCAGGAAACCCTGCGCCGCAACGTTACCCTCAACGAAGGCGCTGAACCGGGACCGCTCGCCGAACGACTGCGCGCACTGGCCGCAAGGCTCGATGCCACTGCCCCCGAAGATCTCGTCGCAGGACGGATCGAGCGATGAGCGGCGCGGAATTTCCTCGTCCGGTTGACCGCCGTCACCTTCCGGCCGGCCGGCTCCATCTCGAAGCCAACGAGGCTGAGCGCGCGGCACTGTCCGAACGCTTCGGCCTCGTATCGATCGAACGCCTGGTGGCGGACATCGCCCTGACTGCCGAAGGCGATGGGATCGACGCCGACGGCAAGCTCGAAGCGGCCATCGTCCAGAGCTGCGCCGTTACCGGCGACGACCTGCCCGTGATAATCAACGAAACCGTGACCTTGCGCTTCGTTCCCGAAACGCAAGCCAATGCCGACAAGGGAGAGGAGATCGAGCTCGAAGAGGACGAGCTCGACGAGATCGAATTCAGCGGAAACGTCTTCGATCTCGGAGAAGCCGTCGCGCAGAGCCTCGCGCTGGCGATCGATCCCTATGCCACCGGACCCGATGCCGACAGCGTGCGCGAGGAAGTGGGGCTGGACGACGAGCCCGCGCAAGGCGCGCTCGCCGCCGCACTATCGGCGCTCAAGAAGGACTCTTAGAACGGGATATCGTCGTCGAGGTCGTCGCCCATGTTCGACCCGTCGCCGGAACCCCAGTCGCCGCCGCTGCTACCACCGCCGCGGCTGCTGCCGCCCGACGATCCGCCGCCCGAACCCCAGTCGCCACCGCCGCGGCTGCCGCCGCCACTACCGCCGCCGCCCTGGCCTCCGCCGGGGCCGTCGAGCATAGTCAGCGTGCCGTTCATGCCGCGCAGCACGACTTCGGTGGTGTAGCGGTCCTGGCCGGAGTTATCCTGCCACTTGCGGGTTTGCAGCGAGCCTTCGATGTAGACCTTGCTGCCCTTGCGCAGGAAGCGCTCGACCACACCGACGAGGCCTTCCGAAAAGATCGCCACGTTGTGCCACTCGGTCCGCTCCTGCCGTTCGCCGGTGTTGCGGTCCTTCCACGTCTCGCTGGTGGCGATGCGCAGGTTCGCAACCTTGCCACCGTTCTGGAAGCTGCGGATTTCCGGGTCTGCGCCAAGGTTTCCGATGAGCATTACCTTGTTGAGTGACCCGGCCATTCCGCAATTCCTTCGCTAAAGTCCCAGCGCTACCGCGCTCCAGTAGGTGATTCCCGCGAAGATGTAGGCCCCAGCCGGCCTGTGCGGCAACCGGCTAGTACCGGGTTTTGCCCGATGGGGAGCTAAAGGCCCGCAGCCACGGCAAGCCAGTAGGTCAGGCCGGCGAAAACGTAAGCCAAGCCAAAGAGGTATACCAACATGAACAAGGGCCATTTCCACCCATTCGTCTCGCGCCGGGCGACGGCGATAGTCGAAAGGCACTGGGGCGCGAAAACGAACCAGGCGAGGAAGGCGAGCGCGGTCGGCAGGGTCCAGCCGGCGCGCAGCTTGGGGATCAAGCCCTGCGCCGCGGCGTCGTCATCATCGGCGTCGACAGCGTAAGTCGTGGCCAGCGCGGAAACCGCAACTTCGCGCGCCGCCATCGCCGGGATCAGCGCCAGCGAGATCTCCTTGTTGAAGCCGATCGGCTCGACGATGACGTGGAGGCCACTAGCGATCTTGCCGGCGAAGCTTGCCTCTATCTGGCTCTCCCCCGGCGCGGCACGCGGGAAGCTGAGCAGCAGCCACAGCACGACCGTGGCGGTGAAGATGATCGTCCCGGCGCGGCGCAGGAAGATCCATGCGCGCTGCCACAGCCCGAGCAGCACGTCGCGCAGCGGCGGCCACTGGTACTTGGGCAGTTCCATGATGAAGCCCGAAGCATCGCCGCGCGTCACCGTGCGGCGCAGCACCAGCGCGGCGCAAAACGCCCCAACGATGCCGGCCACATAAAGCCCGAACAGGATCAGCCCCTGCAACCCGATTCCCGGGCCGACCGATCTTTCAGGAATGAAGGCGGAAATTATCACGGCATAGACCGGCAGCCGCGCCGAACAGGTCATCAGCGGGGCGACGAGGATCGTGGTCAGCCGGTCCTTCGGATCGGCGATGGCACGCGTCGCCATGATGCCGGGAATGGCGCACGCGAAGCTGGAGAGCAGCGGGATGAAGCTGCGGCCGGACAGCCCGACAAGGGCCATGAGCCGGTCCATGATGAAGGCCGCACGGGCCATGTACCCTGACTGCTCCATCACGAGGATGAAGGCGAACAGGGTGATGATCTGCGGCAGGAAGACCACGACCGAACCGACGCCGGTGAGAATCCCGTCGGTCAGCAGGTCGCGTAGCACGCCCGCCGGCAGGTTCGCCTTGGCGGCCGCGATCAGCGCGGTGATGCCTGCATCTATGCCATCGGCAAACGGTGTCGCCCAGGCGAAGACGGCCTGAAAGATCACGAACAACAGGCCGAACAGGATCAGCGGGCCCAACCACGGGTGCAGCAGAAGCTTGTCGAGGCGCGCATGCAGGCGATGTTGAGCGGTTTCCGAAAGGATAGCGCCTTTGGCGATGTTCTGCGCCGCCAGCCGCCGCTCGGGCAAGGTCAGGTGCGGGCGGCGGTGGGCATGCTCATCGGCCTTGGCCACGGCCTCGGCATTGCCGATCGCGGCGATCAGTTCACTGATGCCCTTGCGGCGCACGGCGATTGTCGGGACGACCGGCACACCCAGCGATTCCGAAAGGGCCTGCGGGTCAAGTACGAGCCCGTCACGCTCGGCGAGGTCTACCATGTTGAGCGCGATGACCACCGGATGACCGAGTTCGATCAGCTCCTGCGCGAACACCAGGTGCTGCTCCAGATTGGCCGCATCGAGAACGATGACCAGCACTTCGGGCCGCGCCTCGCCGGCGAACTCGCCGAGCACGACGCGACGGGTGACTTCCTCATCGGGACTGCTGGCATCGAGCGCGTAGGAGCCGGGCAGGTCGAACAGTTCGAGCGGTTCCCCGCTCGGCAAAGTCATGCGGCCGGATTTCCGTTCGACGGTCACGCCGGGGTAGTTGGCGATCTTCTGCCGCGCACCGGTCAGGACGTTGAACAGCGCGCTCTTGCCGCAGTTCGGGTTGCCGACGAGTGCCGCAGTCCTGAGACGGGTCATACGCTCAGGCCTCTTGCACCTGGATTGCGAGGGCGTGGGCTCGCCGTACCGCCAGCGTCATCCGGCCGACCAGCAGGGCGATCGGGTCGCGCCCGCCGAACACCCCGCGATGGGCGATAGCGACATGGGCTCCGACGTCGATGCCGAGCGCGCGCAACCGCTTGGCTTCCTCGGGCGCAAGCGCGGCCCAGTCGATGCCGGTAATCGTCGCCCGGCGGCGCGCGGGAAGCTGGTCGAGCGTCATCGTCCGCCCGGTGGCAGAACCGCACGCTTTTTGCAACTGGTTCTCATTAGAACTTACCGCGCTGGATAGCGAAGCCGGCCGAGGAATCGCATGACGTCGAAATGCTCGCGGTCGCGCAGCAGCCGCGCCTTGGCCTTCTCGAACTTCATTACCCCTTCGATCCGCCGGTCGAGAAAGGCGCGAGTCTCGGCCTTCCCCTCGCTCTCGTCGCCGACGAACACCGCCAGCGTGGCGGCGTAGATCGAGGCGAGGATCGCGCGCTTGGTGTAATGGTTGTAGTCGGTCGCCGTATCGCCGGCGAGCCGCCACATGGCATCGGCGCTCGACCAGCCAAGCTTTGCGCTGCGCGCCAGGTTCTGCGGCATGGCCTCGATCGCCAGCGCGCGGCGCAGCGCCTCCTCGAGCCCGCCAACGCTTTCCAGCCGGAACCAGACAAGCGCCCGAATCCGCTCGCGGATCGGCATCTGCGCGAGAATGTCGGGAGCAAAGGCTTCGGCCATGCGGGCATCGATCCAGCCGATCCACGCCGCGATCATATCCATCGGTCCGCCGGGATAGGCGAGCCGCGCCACGGCGGGGTCGACCCCGACCTCGCTCGCCGCCGAAACCAGCGCGGCATCACTCCAACCATCGAAAATCGCCGCTGCCGCGACGCGCGGCGCGAGGTCGATGCGCAGTTCCTCGAGCGTGAGATCGGCAGCGTCGGACACGGTCAGAACGAGGGCCCGTAGACCTTGGCAGGCTTTTCCAGTTCGTCGCCGGACTTCGCCAGCCGGTCGATCTCGTTCAGCAAGATATTGTTGCCGCCGTCGAGTGCCGCATAGTCGCGCGCCGAACGGCCCGAATTGTCGATCCGATTCGGATCGGCCCCGGCCCGCAGCAGCACGCGCAGCAGGGCGATGTCGCGCCGGTGCACGGCCGACATCAGCGGCGTTTCACCGGTGCTGTTGGCCACGTCAACCCGCGCGCCCTTCCGCGCCAGCAACTGCACGCCCTCGACATAACCCATCTGCGCGGCAAGCATCAGCGGGGTGACCCCCTGCTTGTCCGCAATGTTCGGGTTGGCATTGAGGCCGAGCAGGTAGTCCGTCCACGCCAAGTCGCGTCGTTCGATGGTAATGTGCAGGCCCGTATGGCCCTTCGCCAGGTCGCGAGAATCGATGATCGTCTGGTTCTTGTTGAACAGGTTGATGACCGCGTCGCGGTCCTTCTTCTCGACCGCTTGCAGGAACTTATAGCCGTCCGAATAGAGCTGGGCCGTTGCCGGCGCCGCCACCAGCGCAAACCCCATTGCGAGCAATATAGCGAGACCCGCCCGCCTGATGCGATGGACCAAAGCCACCTGACCTTTCCTCCGAATTTCCTGCGGACAGCCGCACCTGAGACGCGGCCGACCCTTGCCGCACGGCGGTTAGCAGAGCATGAACCGATGCGCCATGCCCCGTACCATTCTTGCCGCTGTCCTTTTCCCTTTCGCCCTAGCCGCCTGCCAGGCCCAGCCTTCCGCCAGCGAGGAACCGCCGCTTGCCGGCGCCGCAATCGGCGGGCCCTTCACGCTTCAAAACAGCAAGGGCGAAACGGTCAACTGGAGCGACTTCGACGGCAAGTACCGCGTCGTATACTTCGGCTATACCTACTGCCCCGACGTTTGCCCGACCGACGTCGGCCGGATCATGCGCGGCTATGCCAAGTTCCAGGCCGAGGAGCCCGAACTGGCAAAGCAAGTCGTGCCGCTGTTCATCTCGGTCGATCCGAAACGCGACACGCCGGCTGTGATCGGCGAGTTCACCAATGCCTTCTCCGACGACCTGATCGGCCTGACGGGAACGCAGGAACAAATCGATGCAGCGGCCAAGGAGTTCGCTGTCTACGTCGAAAAAGGCGAGCCGAATTCCGAAGGCGGGTACCTCGTCAACCACTCGTCGGCTGGCTACCTGATGGGCCGCAAGGGCGAGCCGGTCGCCCTGTTGCCGATCGAAGTCGTCGACGACGGGACGGCAATTGCCGCGGAACTGGCCAAGTGGGTGCATTGAGGGACCGCTTCTGGGAACTCCCCCTCGCCGACCTCGATCGCGAGGAGTGGGAGGCGCTGTGCGACGGGTGCGGCCATTGCTGCCTGCACAAGCTGGAGGACGAGGACACCGGCGAGATCCACCACACCAACGTCGCCTGCAAGCTGCTCGATACCGAAACCGCGCGCTGCACCGACTACCGCCACCGCAAGGCCTTCGTGCCCGACTGCCTGAGGCTGACGCTCAAGCTGGTCTACACCGTGCCCTGGCTGCCCGATACCTGCGCCTACCGCCGCCGCGCCGAGGACCGCCCGCTGCCGTCATGGCATCACCTGCTGACCGGCAGCCGGGAAGCAATGATCGAAGCCGGGGCCTGCGTTGCCGGCAAGGTCATGTCGGAACGCGATGCGGGCGATCTCGAACACCACATCGTCGAGTGGGAGGAACCGGCATGATCGACTGGCTGCGCGGCTCCAGCGAAGACCCGGTGGTCGAGGTCGGCGGGCGCGAACTGCCGGTCGCCATCCGCCGCCACGCCCGGGCCAAGCGCCTGACCATGCGCCTCGCCCCCGACGGCAGCGAGGTGCGCGTAACCCTGCCGCGCTGGTGCCGCACCTCGGACGCTTTGGTCTTCGCCCGGGCCCGCGCCGACTGGCTCGAACGCCAGCTCGCCGCCGTACCGCAAGGCGCGCCTCCCACGCCGGGCGGAACGCTGCGCTATCGCGGTGTGGAAGTCGTCATCCTATGGGAACAGGCGCACCGCCGCACGCCGAGGCTCGAGGGCGAGGACCTGCTCGTCGGTGGACCGGCCGAAAGCCTGTCCGTTCGGCTCCAGCGCTGGCTGGAGAACGAAGCGAAGCGCCTGCTCGCCGATGACCTGGCGTTCTACTGCCAACGCGCCGGTCGTCCCGCGCCGCAACTACGGCTGTCACGCGCCCAGCGCCGCTGGGGTTCCTGCTCGGACCGCGCGGCAATCCGCATCAATTGGCGGCTGGTTCAGGCGCCAGATCTAGTGCGCCGCTCGGTCGTGGCGCATGAGGTCGCGCACCTAGCCCACTTCGACCACTCACCGGCCTTCCACGCCGAACTGGCCCGCCTTTTCGAAGACGATATCAAGGCGGCCGACCGCTGGCTTAGGGACCATGGGCGCAGTCTCTACGCTTCGTTCGGATGAGGACCGCCAGTAATTGGCACGGAAAATACCCGCATTAGTGACAAGATTGCTGTCGTTTGCCCCGTTAGAGGCGCATCTTCGCCTTCGACTTCGAATATGATGCTATGCTGAGGGGATGCGTGTGGACAGGATTCCTTTCGTCAGGCGGGCGATTCTCGCCGATCGCCCAATCTCTGCAAACGTCGGCTGGACAGCGTTGGCCGTCCTCGTCCCCGCGCTGTTCCGCTGGTTCCTCGATCACGGCACGAGCGGCGTCCCGTTCATCACCTTCTTTCCGTCAATCCTGCTCACGAGCGTATTGCTGGGTTGGCAATACGGACTGGCGACCGCCATCGTCTCGGGCGTCATTGCGAACCGGCTGCTGCGACAGGTTCCACTGCATTTCCTGACCGAGAGCAGCGACGCTCTGCTCTTCGTTCTCTTCGCGATCGACAGCCTCGTCATCATTTTCTCAGGCAATTCGCTGCGCAACGTGATCCGCAGCCAGGACGAAGCCCGGGTGCGGGAGGAAGCGCTCAAGCGCGAGCTGCTGCATCGGGTCAAGAACCTGTTCACCATCGTCCAGTCGCTGGCGGCGCTGACAGCGCGCAATTCCGCACCGGAAGAGTTCAGCGAGAAGTTCGGCAGCCGGCTGGCGACGCTGGGTCAGGCAAACGACCTGATCGTTTCCGCTGGGGATGAAAGGGCCGACGTGGAGGCGCTGGTCGAACGGGCTATCGAGCCTTTCCGCATCGAAGACAACTTTGCATGCAGCGGTCCGCACTTCGCCCTGCCGCCAACCGCGGTGGTTCCGCTGGCGCTCGCATTGCATGAATTGTGCACCAATGCCGTCAAGTACGGAGCGCTTTCCGCGCCCGAAGGCAAGGTGACGATTTCCTGGAAGATGCAGGGCGACGACCTGCTGATCGAATGGACCGAAAGCGGCGGCCCGGCCGTTGTCCCGCCTTCGCGCCAGGGCCTCGGTTCCATGCTCCTCCGGCCGCGCAATTCACTCAAGGACATCAGGCTGTCCTTTGCGCCGGATGGCGCAAGATGCAGCATTCTAGTGACGCCCGAAGACTAGGAAAGACCATGGCAAATCCACCACCCGTCGGCGCCTTTGCAATCGTCCCGACGATGGATCTCCCGGCGTCGATCGCGTTCTGGGAACAGATGGGCTTCGCGCGAACCGGCGGCGAGCCGACATACGTCATCTTGACCGGCTGGGACTGCGAGGTGCACCTCAGGCCCGGCGATCCGCCGCCCTGGGACGTGCCCGAACACAATCCCTTCGGCGTCTTCATCCGCACCCCGCACGTCGACGAAATCGCCGAACGCATGGCAGACCGCGTCATTCGGCCCGGCGGTGTGTTGAGGCACCGCGAGTGGGGCCTGTACGAAGTCGGCCTTGCCGGGCCCGACAACCTGCTGGTCCGGGTGGGCTGGCCATCGGACCTGGTCAGAATCGCATAAACCTGTCTCAAGCCTCAAGGCGACTTTAGGGCCAAATTCCGTCCAGCAGTTCTTCTTGAAAGACAGGCTGTTGCGGGATTTCGGCTCGTGGCCAGAAACCGCGCGAATGGTCGCATTATCGTGGCATCCCGGGACCGGTGCGGGAGGATCTGTGGCGACAGGGGAACGCCTGCACCGAAAGTACCAGCGATGAAGAAGACCATTACGACAACTGCCATTGCCGCCGCCCTGCTTACCCTCGCCGGGACTGCGCAGGGACAATCCGGCGACAATCCCACGGGTGCCGTCACACCCGCTCCGCCACCACCTTCGACCGCGCAGCCAAAGGCGCAGATCCCACCCCCGACCATCGACAGCGACGATGACGGAACCAACGATGCATGGGACCGCGATGCCGACGGCAAGCCCGATCTCTGGGACAAGAACGGCGACAACTTCCCCGACGCGGCAGATCAGGACCACGACGGTCAACCCGACACCGCGGTGAAGCAGCCGGATCCGGGCACCCGCACGGCGCCGGCCGCGCCGGAACAACCGGATTCCTCGGACGAATAGTACCCCTCTGGGCCGGGCGAATCCGCCCTTCCGCCCGGCCCCACCTGGCAACCAAACCAACCACGCCTAACCACCTGTTAACCCTATTTTGGCATAGCAGGATCAATGGCACGTTTCGGCCTCCTTGCGGCCGCCCTGCTGACGGCCCCGCTCCCCGCCCTTGCGGTCGGGGCGGACCCGCTTGCCGCCAATCCGGCCGACGCGTCCGTGGCACCGGCGACCCAGGTCGATACGGCAATCGTGTCCTTGCAGGGCAATGGCAAAGGGGGCGGCAAGGGTAACGCCGAACCGCTGACCATCACCATCGACGCCGGCATCCAGTTCTCCTTGCTTGCCCTGCGTGGGCCGGTCGACGGCGACGCCTTGGTCGACCCGGTCACCGGTGAGACCAAGCCGGGCCCGAACATGGTCAACCTTGGCGGCCTGTCGTTCCAGGGCAAGGCGGTCATCACCGGCGAACCGCTGCGGCCGATCCGCATCCAGTTGCCGACGCAGGTCGTGCTCCACAGCACCGACGGGACCCAGGCCCGGCTCACCGAATTCACCACTGACCTGCCCGGCGTCGCGTTGCTCGATGCCAACGGCCGGCTGGAGTTCTCGTTCGGGGCGAAGATCGATTCACACAACGCCGTGGGCGGCAAGTTCCGCGGCAGGATCCCGATCCGCGTCGACTATTTCTGACGTTACAACGTAACGGGGTGGCGCACCGGGCCGGGGGGGCCTATCTTGGCCGGCATGAAATTCTTGCGGTTCTTTTCCCCGCGGCGTGCCGTGTCAGATTTCGTCGAGGAATGGCGACAGCCCCAGCCCTATCGCTGGCAGATTTTCGGTGTTTCGGTGGCGGCAACATTCGCCTTGATGATGCTGCTCATCCCCAAGAGCGAGCGCGCTCCGCCTGAAAAGCCGGACATCGTCTATATCTCGACTTTCGACAAGAATCGTACCGAAGCACAGATCGTCGCCTCCAACATCGCCAATCAGGAACGCAAGGACGAGCTTGCGGCGGAGCAGGCCAAGCGCGAGGAGGTCCGCAAGGAATTCTACCGCGAACTGGGCCGGGCCACCGGACTCGACGTCGACAAGATGGAGCGCGAGGCCAAGGAGGAAGAGGCTGCCAAGGCGGCCGCGCAGGCCAAGCAGGAAGCCGAACTGCAGGCGCGCCGCGACGCTGCTGCCGCTGCCAAGGCGAGCTCCGCCGCCAGTGAATGAGGCCGATGAGCGCTGGCTGGCGGCTGCCGCCGCGCTCGCCGAACGCGCCCGCCCGCTGAGCCGGCCCAATCCCGCAGTCGCCGCGATTGTCGTCAGGGACGGTATCGTCGTCGGGCGCGGCTGGACGCAGACTGGCGGACGGCCCCACGCAGAGGCCGTGGCGCTGGCCCAGGCGGGCGAGCAGGCGCGGAGCGCCACAATCTACGTCACCCTTGAACCCTGCGCTCATCGCGGCGAGCGCGGTCCCGCCTGCGCCGATCTCATTGCCGCATCGGGCGTTACGCGCGCCATCATTGGCGTCAAAGACCCCGACCTGCGAACTGCCGGAAGCGGAATGGCGCGGCTGCGCGAAGCCGGGATCGACGTTGAGTTGGCGAACCATGCAGCGAGCCGGGCAAGCCTTGCCGGGTATCTGACCCGGGCGCGCGAGAACCGACCCTTCGTCACGCTCAAGTTGGCGCTGACCGGCGACGGCTTCATCGCCCGTCCCGATGGGTCGAGCAAATGGATCACCAGCGAGGCGGCGCGCGCCCACGCCCACCGCGAGCGAGCGCGCAGCGATGCCATCCTCGTCGGCGGCGGCACGCTCCGCGTTGACGCTCCCCGCCTCGACGTTCGCCTCCCCGGGCTCGAGGACCGTAGCCCGGGGCGGCTGGTGCTGACGCGTGGCGCTGCGCCGGATGGTTGGCGCGCTGTCGCTTCGCCCGATGCCATTCGCGACCTTGGCGCCATTCAATATCTGATGATCGAAGGCGGGGCCGAGGTCGCACGCGCCTTCCTCTCCGCCGGGCTAGTCGATCGGATCATGCTCTACCGCGCCCCGATCGAGTTCGGCGAGGGCATCTCGCCATTCCCAGAAGGCTTGCCTGGAGGGTGGCGAGTCATCGAACGGCGCACACTCGGTCCGGACACTCTCGAAATCCTCGAACCGGCAGGCTAGGGAGCATCCATGTTCACCGGGATCGTCACCGCAATCGGCACCATCGAAGCGCGCGAGGAACGCGGCGACCTTCGCCTCAGGATTTCCTGCCCGTGGGACCCGGCTACCATCGCCATAGGCGCGAGTATTGCCTGCGCCGGGGTCTGCCTGACGGTGGTCGACAAGGGCGGCGCGCCCGGTGCGGCGTGGTTCGCAGTGGATGTCTCGGCCGAAACGCTCTCGCGCACCGCGAAGGGCGCCTGGTCGGAGGGGGCAAGGATCAACCTCGAACCCTCCCTGCGGATCGGCGACGAGCTGGGCGGGCACATCGTCTCGGGCCATGTCGATGCTGTCGGCACCGTGGCGGCCAAGGCGGCGGAGGGAGACTCGGCCCGCTTCACGATATCCGCTCCGAAAGACCTGGCGCCTTTCCTCGCGGAGAAAGGTTCGGTGACGGTCGACGGGGTCTCGCTGACGGTCAATACGGTCGCGGACCAGCCGGACGGCTCGGTGCATTTCGGCCTCAATATCATCCCGCATACCGCCGAGGTTACCACGCTGGGCGAGCTGGGAGAGGGGGGTGAGGTCAACCTCGAGATCGACACCGTCGCCCGCTACCTGAAGCGGCTGGAGAGCCTGCGGGCGTGACGAAAAGGTGCGAATGAAGCACTTCATTCGCCGCCGAAACACTCAATCGTCGGCGGTAAGGCCGTGTTTCTTGATGCAGTGGCGCAACTGATCGTAGGTCAGCCCGAGCGCCTTGGCGGTCTGGCGCTGGTTCCAGCGGTTGGCGCCTAGGTGGTGCTCGATGATCGCGCGTTCGTAGCCATCGACTGCATCGCGCAGGTCCTCGATCGCGGCATAGTCCGGACCTGACGCCGCCCGCGGCGCGGCCCTCGGCGCCTCTTCGCTGCGCTGGTGCGAGGCTTCGCCCTGCGGGACCCAGGGGCTGTCGAACGGATCGAACTGGACGTGGCTGATCGGCTCGCCCCACTCGTCCCAGCGGTAGACCGCGCGTTCGATCACGTTGCGCAGCTCGCGCACGTTGCCGGGCCAGGAGTACTCGTCGAGCTCGCGGCGGACGTGATCGGCGAAGCCGGGCCAGCGATCCCAGCCGATCTCGGCAGCCATGCGGCGGCCGAAGTAGTCGGCCAGCACCAGCACGTCGCCCTCGCGCACGCGCAGCGGCGGGAGCGTAATGACCTCGAAACTCAGGCGGTCGAGAAGGTCGGCGCGAAAGCGGCCCTCCGCCGCCAGCCTGGGGAGATTTTCGTTGGTCGCGGCGACGATCCTGACGTCGACCGAGATCGGCCGGTTCGAGCCGATGCGCGTCACCTCGCCATATTCGACCGCGCGCAGCAGGCGCTCCTGCGCGCCCATCGACAGAGTCGCCAGTTCGTCGAGAAATAGCGTGCCCCGGTCGGCTTCCTCGAACTTGCCCTCGCGGGTTCTGGTAGCACCGGTGAACGACCCCGCCTCGTGGCCGAACAGCTCGGCCTCGACCAGCGTTTCGGGAAGCGCCGCGCAGTTCATGATGACGAGCGGCTCGTCCCATCGCGTTGACAGGCGATGCAGGCGCTCGGCGATCAGTTCCTTGCCGGTGCCGCGCTCGCCGACGACCAGCACGGGGCGGCGCATGGGCGCGGCGCGGCTGGCGCGCTCGACCGCGTCGAGAAAGGCTCCGGACTGGCCAACGAACTGGTTTTCCCGCTCCATTGACCAACCTTTAGCGAATTTCACCAAGTCATGGCAATATCCACCTATCGAGACCTGCAAAAAGTCTAATAGACTACTGATATTACGTCATTTTCTCCAACTGGCACGCTGCTTGCTATATGATGAACAACGATTGACCCAGGAGGAATTGACCCATGTTCGACCGCCATTTCTTCACCAGCAAGCTCGGCGTCGCCGCGCTGGTAAGCGCGGCCATGATGGTGACCTTCAACATCTACGCCCTGAACGCGCAGTATGTCGCGGCGGCCCCGGCCGCAGCGACCGCTGCCGGATCGGCCCTGGGCCTGCCCCTGGTGGTGCTGGCATGAGCGAGGAGGACGGCCCCCTGCGGCCCATTCCGCGACCGCGCGCCGAGGCTTCGCGCCTCGATCGCGAGATCGAACGGCTGCGCACCAGCCCCACCCCAACCCATAACTCATTTGCTTCCGGAGGCGTCTGGATGGGTATCTTTTCGCGTACCCGCGATATCATCGCGGCCAATTTCAACGAACTCCTCGACCAGGCGGACGACCCGGCCAAGATGATCCGCATGATCATCATGGAGATGGAGGAAACGCTGGTCGAAGTTCGCGCCAGCGCGGCACGGACGATCGCCGACCAGAAGGAAATGCACCGCCACACGGTCAAGCTGGAGAAGCTCCAGGCCGACTGGGCGGACAAGGCCCAGCTGGCCCTGTCGAAGGACCGCGAGGACCTCGCCCGTGCGGCGCTGGTCGAAAAGAAGCGCGCCGGCGACATGGCCGACCAGCTCAAGCAGGAAATCGCCGTGCTCGACGACGCGTTGCGCGCCTACGAGCAGGACATCGCCAAGCTGCAGAACCGCCTGCGCGAAGCGCGCAGCCGGCAGACGCAGATTGCCGCCCGGCTCGAAAGCGCCGAGAATCGCGTCAAGCTGCGCAGCCTGATGACCAACGAGCGGGTCGATGACGCGCTCGCCCGGTTCGACCAGCTCGAACGTCGGGTCGACTACGCCGAGGGCCGCGCCGACGCGCTGTCGATTGCCGACGGCACCAACAAGCCGAGCCTGTCGGACGAAATCGCCGCGCTCGAAGGCTCCGACAAGGTCGACGCCGAACTCGAAGAAATGAAGCGCGCGCTCGGCCTGGGCGACGCGAAAGACACTCAGGAGGACTGATCCGTGGAAGAAGCCATCCCAATTATCGCCATATTCCTTGGCCTGCCATGGATCATCCTGCACTACATCACGCGCTGGAAGACCGCCGCGACGATCACGTCCGACGACGAAGTCCTGCTCGAGGAACTCTACAATCTCGCCAAGCGCCTCGACGAGCGCATGGATACGGTCGAGCGTCTGGTCGCCAGCGACAATCCGGAATTCAAGCCGGCCCGCATCATGCACGACATGGAAATCGACAACGAGCCGCTGCGCGAACTCGACCGGCTGCTCGCGGAACGAGGAGACCGCAAGTGACCAGCAAGCACACCACGCTCTATCGCGACAAGCAGAACGCCCGCCTTATGGGTGTCTGTGCGGGGATTGCCGACTACACCGGCATCGACCTGCTGTGGGTCAGGCTGGGCTTCATCGCGCTGATCGCGATGACCTCGGGCGGCATCCTGCCGTTCTACTTCCTCGCCGGCATCGCGCTGAGCAAGAAGCCCGCGCACCTCTACGTCGACCAGGACGAGCAGCGTTACTGGCAGCGCGTCCGGCAGAGCCCGAAGCGCACCGCCCGCGAAATCCGCGCCCGCTTCCGCGACGTCGATCGCCGGCTGGCCGAAGTCGAAACCTACTACGTGACCAGCAACCCGCGCCTGTCGGCCGAAATCGAGCGGCTGCGCTGAACAGCAGGAAGGAACAGCGTCATGAACTTGCCCGGAGTCGCCGCGGTCCTTGCACCGTTCCTGATGATAGTCGGCATCGTCTGGGTAATCAGTCGCGCGAAGCTCGAAGAGAAGCGTCTCTCGCTAACCTCCGATCAGAGCGCGGACGAAGCGACGCAGTACTCTGCTCGCATGGCCGAGATGGAAGAGCGCCTGCAGGTCCTCGAACGGATCGTGACCGACAGGGGCTACGACGTGGCGACGCAGATCGAGGCCCTGCGCGACAAGCGCCGGGTCGAAGGTCAGCTCGAAGACCGCATTGGCGCACTGTGACCGCAGTTGCAGGTTTGATGGAGGAATACCGTGGAAGTCCTAATTCCAATCTTCGGCATCATCATGGGTTGCGGCATTCCGATGGTCGCCATCTGGGCCAAGCATCAGCAGAAGCTGGCCGAAATGCAGATCAGTTCGACTGCCCTGAATTCCGCAGAACGGGCCGCGCAATACGTGAGCCACGTCAAGGAGCTTGAGGACCGCGTCCGCGTGCTCGAACGCATCGTCACCGACAAGGGTTACGATGTCGCCACCCAGATCGAGGCGCTGCGCGACCAGCGCCGGATCGAGGACCAGCTGGAAGACCTGCGCGAACCATCGCGCATCTGAGGAGGTAGCAATGGGTTTCGGTAGCCCCGAATTCGTACTTTCGATCATCGGCATGGCGATGTTCGCCGGGGTGCTCAAGTCGGCGATCCGGGCCCGCCACGGGTTCGAGGATCCCCATCCGCACGCCGGCGGGAAGCGAGCGCGACGGAACGAGATCGCTCGGCTGCGTGACCAAAACACCGGCATAGTCGCCAGCCTGCGCGAGGACAACGCCAGGCTGACGCACCGTCTCGAATCCTACGAAGACCGCCTCCGCGTTCTGGAACGCATCGTCACCGACAACAGCTACAACCTCGCCAGCGAAATCGAACAGCTGCGCGACCGCCGGGAGAAGGCATGATGGGACCTGGAGACGCAATCGCAGTCGTCGCCGTGGCCGGTGTTGCCATCGGCTTCCTGATCACTATCGGCACCACGCTGCACAAGTGGATCGAATACAAGCGTCACCGCGCCGAACTCGAACTACAAGCGCGCGGCGCCGTGCGTTCGGAGCGCAACGAAGCCTACAACGACTTACTCGAAGAACGCGTCCGCGTGCTCGAGCGGATCGCCACCGACAGGGGCGTCGACCTAGCGCTGCGAATCGAGGAACTGCGCGAACCCGCGTGGGTCGAGTCCGCGCCCAAGCAGAGGAGCGACGCCTGATGGACTGGGTCGCGATTGTCACCGTCATCGTCGGTCTGCCGACGGTGTTCGGCGCCGGGGTCGCAGCCTACCGGCGGCACCTGACCTTCAAGGAGCGCCAGCTCGAGCTGACGGCCTACCGAGCCGACGAACCCGCTACGCACTACTCGGCCCAAGTCACGCGGCTTGAGGAGCGCGTGCGCGTGCTCGAACGCATCGCTACCGACAAGGGTGCCGACCTCGCCGCGCAGATCGAGGACCTACGGGAGGAGACCAAGACCGCCCAGAAGGCCCAGGAGGAGCTGAACTGATGTCACCCGACGACATTTTCTCGATCGTAGTGCTAGGTCTGCTTGGCACCGTCTCGATCGTCGGCATCAGTGTCGGCGGCTGGGTCTACAGCACCCGGATGAAGATCAAGAACGGCTACCCACTGGAAAGCATGTGGGGCAAGCCGATGCATCCGCAGCTCACCAGCGAGGCGAACGAGCGGGTCAAGCTGGTCACCCAGGAAAACGCCCAGCTCCGCGCCGAACTCGCCGCGATGAAGGACCGGCTGGTCGTGGTCGAACGCATCGTCACCGACAGCGGATACCAGCTCGGTCACGAAATCGATCGCCTGCGCGATCAGGGGAAGGTGCAGTGAGCCCATTCGAGTTCATCATCGCCCTCGTTCACGGGCCGCACACACTGCCGAACAGCCGCAATGCCGAGCTTGAAAAGACGGTCCAGCAGCTGACCGAGCGCGTGAAAGTCCTCGAGGGGATTGTCACCGACAGCGGATACCAGCTCGGCCACCAGATCGAACGCCTGCGCGACAAGGAGAACGTGCTGTGAACCCGTTTGAATTCGTCCTCGTCATCGTACTCGCCGGGATGGGTTATTCCATGTGGAAGACCAAGCACCTGAGCAAGCACGGCAGCTACGAAGACCAGGAAGGCAAGGTCCACAAGCTCGACACCGGCCGCGAGGCAGAACTGCAGCGCGAAGTCGAGGAACTGCGCGAACGCGTGAAGGTCCTCGAACGTATCGCCACCGACGACCGCGGCTCGCGCCTGCTGTCCGAAGAGATCGACAAACTGCGCGACAAGTGATTGAGGAAGGGATCCAAGCCATGTTGAATCAGGAAGTTCTGATCGCCGGAAGCTCCCTCATCGGGCTGCTGGTGATTGCCGCGACCATACTCAAGGGCTGGCAGGGCTGGCTGGCACTGAAGGATCGCGAGCTGGAGATGCACCGCATCCGGACCGGACCGGGGCGCGAGATCGAGGGCGGCGCCTCCGAAGGCGCGGCGCGGATCGAGATTGCCGACCTCAAGGAACGCATCCGCAAGCTCGAGGCGATCGCCAGCGGAGTCGATCTTTGAGCAACGCCACCGGCCACGCAACAAGCGCCGGCATCGGCCTTGGCAGCGCCATCGCCGTGGCGATATCGTGGAGCCTACACAAGTCCATCATCTGGGCGATCATCCACGGCATCTTCTCGTGGTTCTACGTGATCTATTACGCCGTGACCCGGCCCGGGGGAATTGCCGGGTAGCGCAGGCTGGACGGCGGCCCCGCCCCCTGCCATTGCGCGCGCCATGCGCCCACTTTCCGACATTGCCGAGGAATACGATTTTCTCGATTCCGACGAACGTTACCGCCTGCTGATCGAGCTTGGCCGCGAGCTGGAGCCGATGCCCGCGCCGCTCAAGACCGACGCCACGCTGGTCCGCGGCTGTTCGGCGCAGGTGTGGATCTATCCGGTCGAAAAGGGTGAGGCGCTGCACTGGCTCGCCGACAGCAACGCCGCGATCACCAAGGGCATCGTCGCGCTGGTGCTTTCCGCGGTGCAGGACAAGCCGGCCGCCGAAGTGGCGCAGATGGACGTCGCCGCCGCGCTCGAGCCCTTCGACCTCAGGAACCAGCTCAGTTCCAACCGCACCCAGGGCGTGCCCAACATGATCGCGCTGATCCGCCAGACGGCGGAGAGGTTTGCCAGCGGGGCCTGACCACTACTGGGTTTTCGGCAATCCGGTGCAGGTGAAGCGCTTGTCGTCAATGACGAGCAGGGTCTGGCTGTAGTCGCCCTGCGGCTCGATCCACACGTCGTCCATGCCCGCGCGCGCCGCGATGACCGGCCGGTCGCGCATGAACATTGCCTCGATCCACCGCGCCGAGGGATCCTTCCCGAGCGCGTAGCCGTCGCTGTAGAGGTCCATGTTGCCGCTCCACGCGGTCACCACCCAGGCCTGCGGTCGATCCGACACGGGACGTTCGGTGAATGTGCACAGCGGCGTCGCGTCGTGCGTCAGTTTCTGGTCCCACGAGCCGGAAGCGCGCTTCAGCGCCGCACGCTCGCCCAGCGGCGGCAACCCGCCTTCGGGCATTTCCGCTTCGCCGACGCGCGGGCCTGAGGCAACAGAAGCGCTCGGCGCGGGCTCCGGCTGGTCGTCTCCGCAGCCCGACAGCAGCAGGCCCGCCGCACAAAACGCTGCCATGCCATTACGCATCTTGCTTTCCTCGTCCCTCGCGCCTATCTGGCGCTCATCCCGACATTGGTAACAAAGTCTGGTGCTGGCGCCTCCGGGGGCCGGCCCGAACCCACTTTGGCAGCCACTGTCACCCGTTTGGAGAGTGCATGGCCGATATCGCGCGCCTGACGCAAGTGATCGAACCGGAGGCGACCGCCCTCGGCTTCGAGCTTGTGCGCGTGAAGATGACAGGCAGCGACCCGGAGTCGGGCGGGGAACGCACGCTGCAGGTCATGGCCGAGGATCCGGCAACCGGGCAGCTGGTCGTCGAACAATGCATGGCCCTGTCGCGTCGCGTCTCGGATGCGATCGATGCGATCGAGGAAGCCGGCGAGGAGCTGATCCACGGCGCCTACAACCTCGAAGTCAGCAGCCCCGGCATCGACCGGCCGCTGACCCGGCCCAAGGACTTCGCCAACTGGGCGGGTCACGAAGCGAATTTCTCGCTGACCGAAAAGGTCGGCGACCACCGCAAGCTGCGCGGCACGCTGCTCGGCCTCGAAGACGGCAAGGCCGTGGTCGAGGATCGCAAGCACGGGCGCTTTGCGGTACCCCTGGAACTTATTCATTCGGCCAAGCTGGTGCTGACCAACGAGCTGATCGCCGCGACCAGGCCGCTCGACACCAGCGGCGCCGAAGAATTCGAAGAAACCCCACACGACGAAATGTCAGAAGAGAAGGCTGAAGACTGATGGCCAGTCCGATTTCCGCCAACAAGGCCGAACTGCTTGCGATCGCCAACTCGGTCGCCTCGGAAAAGATGATCGACAAGGCGATCGTCATCGAGGCGATGGAAGAAGCGATCCAGAAGAGCGCGCGCAACCGCTACGGCGCCGAAAACGACATCCGCGCCAAGCTCGACCCGCTGACCGGCGACCTGCGCCTGTGGCGCGTCGTCGAGGTGGTCGAGGTAGTCGAGGACTACTTCAAGCAGGTTGACCTGAAGCAGGCCGAGAAGCTCCAGCCCGGCGCCGCGGTCGGCGACTTTATTGTCGACCCGCTGCCCCCGGTCGACCTTGGCCGCATCGACGCGCAGAGCGCCAAGCAGGTGATCTTCCAGAAGGTCCGCGACGCCGAGCGTGAGCGCCAGTACGAGGAATTCAAGGACCGCGCCGGCGAAGTCATCACCGGCGTGATCAAGTCGGTCGAATTCGGCCACGTCATCGTCAACCTCGGCCGCGCCGAGGGCGTGATCCGCCGCGACCAGCAGATCCCGCGCGAAGCCGCCCGCGTCGGCGAACGCGTCCGTGCGCTGATCATGAAGGTGGAACGCAACAATCGCGGCCCGCAGATCTTCCTGACCCGCGCGCACCCCGAGTTCATGAAGAAGCTGTTCGCGCAGGAAGTGCCCGAAATCTACGACGGCATTATCGAGATCAAGGCGGCCGCCCGCGACCCGGGCAGCCGCGCCAAGATCGGCGTCATCAGCCATGACAGCAGCATCGACCCGGTCGGCGCCTGCGTCGGCATGAAGGGCAGCCGCGTCCAGGCCGTCGTGCAGGAACTGCAGGGCGAGAAGATCGACATCATCCCGTGGAGTGAGGACAGCGCGACCTTTGTCGTCAACGCGCTCCAGCCGGCCACCGTCAGCCGCGTCGTGCTCGACGAGGACGAGAGCCGCATCGAGGTGGTGGTGCCCGACGACCAGCTTTCGCTGGCGATCGGCCGCCGCGGCCAGAACGTGCGCCTCGCCAGCCAGCTGACCGAGAGCCAGATCGACATCATGACCGAGGAAGAATCCTCGGAGAAGCGCCAGCGCGAGTTCGCCGAGCGTTCGAAGATGTTCGAGGAAGAGCTCGACGTCGACGAAACGCTGTCGCAGCTGCTCGTCGCCGAAGGCTTCGCCGAGCTCGAGGAAGTCGCCTATGTCGAACTCGACGAACTGGCTTCGATCGAAGGCTTCGACGAGGAACTGGCCGAAGAACTGCAGAGCCGCGCGCAGGAAGCGCTCGAACGGCAGGAAGAAGCCTACCGCACCGAACGTAAGGAACTCGGCGTCGAGGACGCGCTGGCCGCAATGCCGCACCTCACCGAGCAGATGCTCGTCGTGCTGGGCAAGGCCGGCATCAAGGACCTCGACGACCTCGCCGACCTCGCCACCGACGAACTGATCGCCAAGAAGCGCGAGGCTCCGCGCCGCCGCCAGCAGGCCACCGACGGCCCGCCGCTGCGCCGCGACCGTCCGCGTGCCGACGACAAGGGCGGCGTGCTCGGCGAATTCGGCCTGACCGAAGAGCAGGGCAACGAGATCATCATGGCTGCGCGCGCGCACTGGTTCGAAGACGAAGAACCTGTCGCCGCGCTGGCCCAAGCAGAGGAGGCCGCTGATGCGGAATCCTCGCAATGAGCCGCTAGGGGAACCTGACACCGCCGGCGCCGCCGACCCCGCATCGGGGCCGGAACGGCGCTGCGTGCTGACCGGACGGACCGGTTCGCGCGACGAATTCGTGCGGCTGGCGGTCTCGCCCGACGGCGACGTCCTGCCCGACGCCCTCGCCCGCGCCCCCGGGCGCGGCGCGTGGATCGGCGTCGGCCGGGCAGAGTTGCAGGCGGCGATCGACAACGGCAAGCTCAAGGGCGCCCTCGCGCGCGCCTTCAAGGGCGGAGCGCTGGCAATTCCGGCGGACCTCGCCGAGAAGACCGAAAACGCGCTGCGCAAGGCTTTCGCCGATCGGCTGGGCCTCGAAATGCGCGCCGGACGCCTTATCTTGGGGTCCGACCGGATCGCGAACGAAGCGCGAATGGGCAAGGTCGCGGCACTCTACCATGCCGCCGACGCCAGCGACGATGGCAGCCGCAAGCTCGATCAGGCATGGCGCGTGGGACAGGATGCGGAAGGCTCTGGCCTTTGCGGCCTGCGCCTGCCACTGGACCGCGCGGCACTGTCTGTGGCATTGGGCCGCGACAATGTCGTCCACCTGGCGCTGGCCGATGTCCGGTCGGCCGAGCGGATCGCCGTTCCGCTCCAGCGCCTGCTGACCTTTCTGGGCGCCGTTAAGGCGAATGAAGACTGTGGCCACGAGGCCGCGACGACTGAATGATTTTGAAGGACTGATAAACGCACATGAGCGAGAGCAACGACACCCCCCGCACCCGCAAGCCGCTCGGCCTGAAGCGGTCGGTTGACGCGGGCGAGGTCAAGCAGACCTTCAGCCACGGCCGCACCAACAAGGTCGTGGTCGAGGTCAAGCAGCGCCGCGTGCTGCGCAAGCCGGGCGAAC
>NZ_WTYM01000027.1 GCF_009827435.1 Croceibacterium salegens
TTTCCCACCCTATCAACTGCCCCCGCTGTGGTAATTGCGACCACTCGGGGGCACTTTTTTCGAGGTCCGTTTCTGGCGCACGCCTATGTTGGCGACTGGGTCCCGAACTGGGTGGGAAGCGGACGTGGCGTAATTAGCGCTTGCCAGTGCAGGGATGGATTGCGCGCCTAGCTAATTCGGTTCCGCCGCTTGAGATAGCCTGCGCCGACGAATTTGGTGGCGATCATAATGACAGCCGGTGCGATAATGAATAACGGGTGGAACGGCACCGCTGGAATGAAGAGCTTGGCAACTAACAACGCCAGCGCTGCTAGCCCGGCGAGACCGGACACGGCATAGGCAGCCATTATTGCTCGGCCAATCCCTGTGTCCATTGCTTCCTTGGGGGGCACCGACCACGTTCCCATAACACGACATTGATTTTTCGAATGATGTCGCAAGATGCTCGCGTCCGCAACTGGGTCGTTAGCAGACAGGCAGCTATTTGCAGAATGCCTCCCCCGCTCACAGTCTGTTCCTCCGCGTTCCAAATGTGGAAATTGCCTGATGATTTAGGAAAATCTCTAGTGGCTGGAGGCCTGCGTGGCTAGATTCTGCACATGGGTGGATGGGGTTCAGGACGCCAGGGCGGCACGCCGGTAAAGGAAGATGGGCTGACCATCGACCTAGCGCTTATGCTTCGCAACGGATGAATGACGGTAGGGACGCAGCGGATTGACGGCCGTTTGACTTGGAGCGGAAGCTGCGGCTGGTCATCAAGTATCAGCTACAGTTACGACCTCATCGATCCTGACACAGCCAGCATAACGCTAAGTTACCGCAGTCGCAGAGGTGGTGGGGATTGGGTGGACCGCACCCAACCGATCCGCTTTATCTACACAGTTCCGCAATACGGCGGGCAGCGCTGGTGGATGGTCTGCCCTTTGCGCCATGAGCGAGTGGGAAAGCTATACTTGCCCAATGGAGGGAATATTTTCGCTGGTCGCAAGGCGTGGCGACTTGGCTATCGTTCACAACGCGTTGCAAAACGCGACATGGCGTTTGAGCGTCTGTTTTCACTCCCGCGTAAGCTAGGCTGCGATGAGGGCTGGGAGGCCGGTCTGTATCGCCAGAAGGGCATGTGGCACCGGACGTTCGAGCAGCACTTGGAGCGCTACTGGGAGTTGGACGGGCAGTGCGCAGTGGAGATGATAGACGTGTTGTCGCGGCTGCGCCGGTAAGGCGAAGATGGTTAGATTTCGATCAGTCGAATGCAGAAACATTACAGGAAATTCGTGCTGGCCGTGATAGGAAACAGCCACGCGGGGAGTGTTGGAAGCTAGCGCCAAGTTTGGGTAAACGGAGGGGCCAGTGTTGATCCTAAAGATCGGAAAGTGGGGAAACTTTTGGGGCGTTGTTTTCCCTCGCTCACGTGGCAGTCGCACAATCCACACATACAGAACCAAGTTTTGCGACCGCTGGGGACGTTTTGCGGACATGTCGCGCAGAAAGCGGTTCGGTGAACGCATTAATTTGCAACGGCTATATCCGAGGAATTCTTAGGCGCGACGATTTGGCGAGGTGGATGAATCCCACTTCTGCATATGTCTGCGAAATGCCCGAGGGTGTCACCATTGGGCAAATTTTGGCCGTGGCCGTGAAATACATCGATGAGCGCCCTGAAAATTGGCACTTTGAGGGAACGAGCGTAGCTCTGCATGGAATCAAGTACGCTTTCTGTACAGCGCCCTCACCTCAAGTTGAGTTGGGTGATTGATGAGCGGCGTGGGATAAGATGTGGGAGAAGTTCGTTTAGTTAAGAATAATAGCTTATATTTCAGAACTTTACGCAGCCTATAGCGCGGACACCCTCTCCGCCAACTTTGATCCCATGCTGATCGATACCGTTCGCGGTGTCTCCACTTGGCGCGGACCGAGGTCGAATCAGTTCGAATGCGTTCGCTCACATTCGCGCCCAGGTTTAGGGTCGTTATGGCCTCGATGGGTCAGGTAGCAGCCCGGCAGCTAGTGGGTTGAGGTTCACCAAACCCGATGCTGGAGCGAGCTTACTCCAAATCTTTGCGAGTACCGATTGCGAAGCGGTAATGTGGCAATCGTGAGCGTAAGATACAGCAGCGCGTCTTAAAATGCCGCACTGATCCCCCTTCCTAACAGACGTAAGATCAGAGGCAGTGACTAGCCAATTACGACCCACACAGGCAGTCCGACGTAGTTCTCGGCGATGGCGGTCTGCGCCGCGCGGCTCGAAGCGATGTAGTCGAGTTCGGCGACCTGCATCGCCCGCTCGAACGGCCCGTCCTCGGGGAAGCGGTGCATGAGCCGGGTCAACGACCAGCTGAACCGCTCCGACTTCCACACCCGTGCCAGCGCCTTGTCCGAATAGCCGGCGACGGCATCGGCATCGTTCGCCCTGAAGAACCGGACCAACGCCTCGGCGGCATAGTGCACGTCGCTGGCAGCGAGATTGAGGCCCTTGGCGCCGGTCGGCGGAACGATGTGGGCGGCATCGCCGCACAGCAGCAGGCTGCCGTGGCGCATCGGCGCGAAGACGAAGCTCCTGAGCGGGGCGATCGACTTTTCGATCGAAGGCCCGCGGGTCATGTGCGCGGCCGCCTCGGGGCCAAGGCGGATGGCCAGTTCGTCCCACACCCGCTCGTCGCTCCAGTCCTCGACCTTCTCGGTCAGCGGGACGTCGACATAATAGCGGCTGCGCGTCGGGCTGCGCATGCTGGCGAGCGCGAAGCCGCGTTCGTGGTTGGCGTAGATCAGCTCGTGGTTGCACGGCGGCACGTCGGCCATGATGCCGAGCCAGCCGAACGGATACTCGCGCAGGTACTCCTTGCCGACCGATGCCGGGATCGCCTTGCGGCTCGGCCCGTGGAACCCGTCGCACCCGGCGATGATCCGGCAGTCGATGCG
>NZ_WTYM01000028.1 GCF_009827435.1 Croceibacterium salegens
TTCTTGATGAACTGTTCGACGACATTCGACATGTCGAAGCTCTTGCCACCCTGCACCGGCGGATATTCCGCGAGGGTCATGAGGTGTTCGTTCATCAGTTCACCCATCGGACCGGTCAGCCAGGATACCTTCTGGATAAGGTGACCGTAGGAATCCTTGCTGTCGTAGCTTTCGAACGGGTCGAGCCGAATGTTGAAGATCAACGGCTTACTGTGGCCCTGAATGGTTCCGTAGTAGTCCTCGTTCGTGGCGAAGTGGAATTTCCACGGGCCCATGCGGATCGCGGCGAGCTTCGATTCGTTGTAGTGGAAGATGTGATCGCGGGCGGATTCCTCCGACTTGCCGGTCCAGTAATCGACGTTGTCGACGCCATCGATGTACTGCTTCTTCTCCTTCATCACCTTCTCGTTCACGTCCTTCACGCCTGCCGCGACGGCGAGCGAGGTGAACATGTCCTGGTGGCACTGGATGCCGTTCTTGACCTGACCCGCCTTGATCTGCCCGGGCCATTTCAGCATCGAGATCACGCGGACCCCGCCTTCGTAGGTGGTCATCTTCTCGCCGCGGAAGGGCGTGGTCGCGCCATGCGGCCAGCTTGAGTGCTCCGGCCCGTTGTCGGTGGAATACCAGACGATGGTATCCTCATCGAGGCCGTTCTCCTTCAGCCAGTCGAGCACGATACCGACGTCGTGGTCGTGCTGCATCATGCCGCTGCCGTGGAGGTCGGCCTCGGTCGTGTACTTCTCTGCGGCGTAGCGCCACTTGTCGTCGAGCCGGGTGTAGAGGTGCATGCGGCTGGTGTTGAGCCAGACGAAGAACGGCTCGTCAGCATCCTTGGCATTCTTCATGAAATCGAGCGCCGGCGGGATGAATTCGTCGGCGTCGACGTTCTTCATCCGCTCCTGGTGGAGCGGGCCGGTATCCTCGATCTTCTGCTTGCCGACCTTGCCGAAACGCGGATCGACCGTTTCGTCGTCCTTGTCGGTCGCCCAGCAGTGCAGGACGCCGCGCGCGCCGAACTTCTTCTCGTACTCCTCCTTGCTGCCCGAATAGGCCTTGGCGAAGTTCTCGTAGTCCCGCTGCTCGTCCTCTTCCGACACGTTGAGGTGGTAAAGGTTGCCGAAGAACTCATCGAACCCGTGGTTGGTCGGCAGGTGTTCGTTGCGGTCGCCGAGATGGCTCTTGCCGAAGTGGCCCGTGCGGTAGCCGGCGGCCTTCAGAACTTCTGCAAGGCACGGCGAAGCGGGCTGGAGGCCCAGAGGCTCGCCCGGTTGACCCACCGTCGTCATGCCCGAACGGATCGGATACTGACCGGTGATAAAGGCTGCGCGCCCGGCGGTGCAGGACGGCTGGGCGTAGTGATCGGTAAACTTGATCCCGTCGTTGCCGATGCTGTCGATGTTGGGCGTGGTGTAACCCATCGTGCCGAGACCGTATGCGCTGACGTTCTGCCAGCCGATATCATCGCCCCAGATGACCAGGATATTTGGCTTCTTTGCAATGACTTGAACCTTCTGCTTGCTAGTAGCGGATCGGCGTGCAGACAGTCGGTCCTGCCTTCACCCCGATCCTCGATGTGTCCAGCGAGCGCACCACGGCGCTCGATCGGCTCGCTTTCCCGCTTCTGCTCGAGAATTGTCGGGCATGCCTGAATTTGGCCCGAAATTTCGTCCTTCCGCTCCGGCCATCGCGGAACGGAAGAATGGCTTCCTGCGTGGAAATTGGTATAAGTTGAAGACCCGATGCGGTGGCATCCAAGCCTTCAAGTTCCGAGCAATTTACGGTCACGGGCAGCCGACTTCACCACCGATCATGCGTCGACAAGCGCTTCCATTCAAGCAAGCGCAGCTTTCGGGCCACAGTGGGCGCCAATTTCGACCGATTGAACACCAAGGTGCAATTCGGCTCGTCGCCCGATGGGAAGTTTCCGCATCGGATCCGGCGAGATCTGCGGAGGGGCGTGGAGGGCGAAGGAAGTGAAACCAGTTAGCTAATGGCGAGCTCAGAATATGGCGAAGATAAAAGAAGCATACACCGACGATCGCGGAAACCTGCATCACTCCCCCGAGAGCGCGATCATTGCGGACATAGCAGCGGCGCTTGGCCGCGTCGGTGACGAAGGCGGGCTGACTAACGGCGTGGCCAAGCTCATCCTCGACCGGCGCGAGCAGATAGAGCGGGCGTTCGCCGATCTCGACAAACTCAACGAGCAGAACCCGAACCTGGTCGAATTGAAGGACCACGCCAAGCAATGGCCAAGGTCAGCTTAAGTTTCATCGGAGCTTTCTAGGGGGCATAATTGCAGTCGTTTGCCTGGGTTGGGATTTGTCTCAGCGGTAACCGCGGCCCTTTTGCAATGAACGCAATCGCTGACAGCGTCCTACAAGCCTGCACTTCTGGTCGATCATTTCAGTAGTTGCATTTCTCCACCCTGACAGTCACCTCAAGTCGACATTCAGGACATTAAGAGGTGCGGGTTCAAAGTCCTGAGGTCGTTACTGATCGACTTTGGGAATGGAGTGAGGACTTGATTGCCGCGCATCTAACAAGCAGCCAATCGCGAGCTGGAAACGCCTGCATATATCGAAGGGTGGAGCTTGCAACTCGATTTCTCATTGCTGGTTTCTACTATTTCGATACATGATTTCTACTTGTCTTGCCATTGCAGTTGAGAAGACTGCAATTAGGAATTGCCTTATATGAAGGAAATGAAGTTGACTGTAGGCATCTCGAAAGGTTCGCTTCAGGTGTAGCAAGAGACTACTGATCCCGAATGCAAAGAGGCCCCCTCGCGTGAATACCGACTTGCCTATTTGCTGTGTCATCCCAGACTTGCTGATTAACCTGCGAAGGCGCTCTGAAGCGGTGCTGGTGGCGCCGCCCGGGGCGGGCAAGACCACCGCGGTCGCGCCGGCACTGCTCGACGAACCGTGGTGTACGGGCAAGATCATCCTCACCAGCCCGCGCCGCGTCGCTGCCCGCGCTGCTGCAGAACGCATGGCCGAACTGCTGGGTGAGAAACCGGGCGAGACCATCGGCTATCTGACCAGGCTCGACAGCAAGCAGTCGGCCAAGACGCGCGTACTCGTCGTGACCGAGGCAATTTTCGTCTCGCAAATCCTCGGCGATCAGGAACTGGAGGGGGTTTCCGCGGTGCTGTTCGACGAGGCACACGAGCGTCACCTCGACAGCGATCTTGGGCTGGCCCTGGCTCTCGAAAGCCAGGCGGTGCTGCGACCGGACCTGAGGGTGCTTGTCATGTCGGCAACCATCGACGGCGCGCGCTTCGCCCGGCTGCTTGGAGAGGGCGCGCCGGTCATAGAGAGTGAGGGCAGGGCGCATCCGCTGCGTATCGAGTGGCTCGGCAGCAGTCCGGAAAAGCGCACCGACGAGGCCGTAGCGAGCGCCGTGCTGCATGCCTGGCGCGAGGAGGTGGGCGATCTGCTCGCCTTCCTGCCCGGCGTGGGCGAGATCGAACGGGCTCGCGAACGGCTATCGGAGCGCCTTCCCGACGTCCCGATCCTGCCGCTCCACGGCCAGGTCCAGCCGGTGGACCAGCGCGCCGCGATCCGCCGCGATCCGCAGGGCCGTCGCCGCATCGTCCTCGCCACCGCCATCGCCGAAACCTCGATCACGCTCGATGGCGTCTCGGTCGTGGTGGACGCCGGGCTGTCGCGCCGCGCCGAGTTCGATCTTGCCGCCGGGGTCACGCACCTGGTCACGCACCGCGCCAGCCAGGCCGCCGCCGCCCAGCGCGCCGGGCGCGCCGCGCGTCAGGGTCCGGGTGTGGCTTATCGCCTTTGGGAAGAAGCTGCGCACTCCGGCCGCGCGCAGTTCGATCCGCCGGAGATGCTGACCAGCGACCTTGCCCCGCTGCTGCTCGCGTTGGCGCAGTGGGGTGTGTCCGATCCGGGAACCCTGCCGTGGCTCGATCCACCACCGTCAGCTGCGCTGTCCGCCGCGCGGGGACGGCTGGAAGCACTCGGCGCGCTGGACGGCGAGGGGCGCGTCACTGAACTCGGCCGGCAAATCGCCTCGCTGCCGATGGAGCCGTGGCAGGCGGCGATGCTGTTGTACGGTGCGGAGCATGGCCTCGCATGCGATGCGGCAAAGGTTGCGCTGCTGTTGCAGGAGCGCGGCCTCGGCGGGCGCAGCGAGGACCTAGGTGCGCGGCTCGACCGCTGGAATGCGGATCGCTCGGCGCGAGCGGAGGCGAGCCGCAAGCTGGCGCAGGGTTGGGCGAATAGGGCGGATAAACTTGCCTCTCCGAAGGGGCGGAACGAGCTACCTCTCGGCATTCTTCTTGCCCTCGCTCTTCCTGACAATCTTGCCCGCCGCCGTGACGCATCGGGTGAGACGTGGGTTTCGGCCGGGGGCAGGGGCTATCAGCTCGACCCGGCCTCGCCGCTCGCCCGCGCCGAGTGGCTCGGCATCGGTGACGCGCAAGGACAGGCGAAGGGTGCACGGATCACCGCTGCGTTGCCGCTGACCGGTACCGAGGTCGAGCAGTGGCTTGGAGAGCGGATCGAGCGCCGTAGCGTTCTGCGCTGGACCGGCGAGCGGGTCGAGGCGCGGCTGGAACGACGGCTCGGCGCCATATCGCTGGCCAGCGGTCCCGATCCGGCGCCCGACGAGGAGGCTGTGGCCGCTCTGCTTGTGGAGAAAGCTGTCGACAAGCTGGGGGAAGTCCTCCCATCCACGCTGTTGGCCCGCGCCAGTTATGCCGGGATCGCCGAACTTTCGCCCGAGCGGCTTGCGGCGACTGCGGACCAGTGGCTCGCCCCGTTACTGGCAGGTCGTCGCGACCTCGATATCCTTGCCGCGACGGCGGCCGAGGCGGCACTGACGATGGTCGACTGGGACGCGCGCCAGCGGCTCGACCGGCTCGCGCCGCGCAAGTTCACCACACCAGCCGATACGACCCATTCGATCGACTACTCCAGTCCGGATGCCCCAGCGGTTGAAGTCCGTGTGCAGGCGCTGTTCGGGCTCGATACCCACCCGATGATCGGGGACACGCCGCTGCTGCTCAAGTTGACCAGCCCGGCGGGCCGTCCGATCCAGTCGACCCGCGACCTGCCCGGCTTCTGGCGCGGAAGTTGGCGCGATGTCGCCAAAGAGATGAAGGGCCGCTACCCCAAGCATCGCTGGCCGGACGAGCCATGGGCGGAAAAGCCGAGCCTGAAGACCAAGAACGCCTTTTCACGAACCGAATCCTGAATTAGGGCACCGGCCATGCAGGCACGTATCTACAAGCGACCCAAGAACGCGATGCAGTCGGGCAAGGCGCTCACCGACCAGTGGGTGCTCGACTTCGTCCCGGCCGAGGCCAAGAAGCCCGACCCGCTGATGGGCTGGGCCGGCAGCGGCGATACCCAGCAGCAGGTCCAGCTCAAGTTCGCCAGCGCCGAGGCGGCACAGGCTTATGCCGCGAAGCACGGCATTGCCGCTGTCGTCCACGCCTCCCCGCCAAAGAGGCTGAAGATCCAGGCCTACGCGGACAACTTCCGCTAAGCTTGCAAATCCGAGCATCCGTCGCCATATGCCCGCCCGGGAGTCGGGTGGGCGTTCGCGTTTGCTCACCGGGTCAGGTCCGGAAGGAAGCAGCCCAGGTAGATTGCAGCGGGTCGCCCGGCTCCTTTTTTCCCCGACATTGTTGCCATGACATCCGGCGCGCGAGTGCCTAACCTGCACCGCATGGGTGATTCCGAAAACCTGTTCGGCGAAGACGCGCCGCCGGCCGGCGAAGAGGCTGAAAAGCCCACTGCCGCCGAGCTCGAAGCTGCCGGGCAGTCGGCGATGTTCGGCGACCCCGAGCCCAAGCAGGAAGAGCCGCGAATCGAGACTCAGCCGGTGGCTGTTCCTCCACCGGCTTCGCAACCTTACCGCGTGCTCGCCCGCAAATACCGTCCGCAGACATTCTCCCAGCTTATTGGCCAGGATGCGATGGTGCAGACGCTGGCCAACGCCATCTCGCGCGATAGGCTTGCGCACGCCTTCCTGATGACCGGGGTGCGCGGAGTCGGGAAGACCTCGACAGCGCGGCTCATCGCCAAGGCGCTCAACTGCGTCGGTCCGGATGGGCAGGGCGGCCCGACGATCGATCCATGTGGCGTGTGCGAGCCGTGCAAGGCGATTGCCGAGGGCCGCCACATCGACGTGATCGAGATGGACGCGGCGAGCCACACCGGCGTCGACGATGTCCGCGAGATCATCGAGGCGGTGCGCTACGCGGCGGTCTCGGCGCGGTACAAGATCTACATCATCGACGAAGTCCACATGCTGACGCGCAATGCGTTCAACGCGCTGCTCAAGACGCTTGAGGAACCGCCGGCGCATGTGAAGTTCCTTTTCGCCACCACCGAAGTCGACAAGCTGCCGGTTACCGTCCTCAGCCGCTGCCAGCGTTTCGATCTTCGGCGCATCCCTAGCGATTTGCTGCAACAGCACTACGCAATGGTCTGCCGTGAGGAAGGCGTCGAAGCCGACGACGAGGCGCTCAACATGATCGCCAACGCGGCGGAAGGTTCTGCGCGCGACGGACTCTCGATCCTCGACCAGGCGATCGCCCATGCCGACCTAGAAGGCGGCGGAAGGATCACCGCCGAGCGGGTGCGCGACATGCTCGGCTTGTCCGACCGAGGCGCGAT
This sequence comes from Croceibacterium salegens, assembly GCF_009827435.1. Classification (GTDB taxonomy): domain Bacteria; phylum Pseudomonadota; class Alphaproteobacteria; order Sphingomonadales; family Sphingomonadaceae; genus Croceibacterium_B; species Croceibacterium_B salegens. The sequence continues at coordinate 6,651 of NZ_WTYM01000028.1, forward strand.
GCGCCGATTGTTCGCGGCAATGCTCGAAGGCGATCCAAAGGCCCTGATCGATGGTGTCGGCCAGCAATATGCGCTTGGCGTCGAACCGCTGGCGATCATGCGCGGTATGATGGATCTCGCGCATCGTGTGACGCTGGTCCAGGTCGCAAAGGGCGGTGCCGATTCGGCGACAGCTGACGAAGCCGCGGCGCTGGAGGGCTGGGCCCAGTCCTTGCCGCCGGCACAGCTGCACCGCTTGTGGCAACTTCTGCTCAAGGGTTACGGCGAAGTTCGCAACGCTCCGGACCCGCTGGTCGCGGCGCAAATGGCGCTGCTGCGGGTCCTCCACGCCGCCACGCTACCCGACCCCGGCTCGCTGGTCCGCAAGTTGGAAGAGATGGCCACCAACGGTATTGCGGCGCCATCACCCAACACCGCGAGTCCTGCCGCCTCCGGACCGGTGGCGAGCATCGACTGGCGCAAGCTGGTCGAACGGGTCGAAGCGAGCGGAGCGTTGCGCGTCGCCCAGACGATGCGCGACTGGGTGCGGGTGATAGAACTTGCGCCCTCGCGACTGGTCTTCGCCTTGGCGCCGGGCCTGCCCGAGGATCCCACGCCTGAGTTTCGCGACGCCCTGCTCAGGGCCACCGGCGAGCGCTGGCAGGTCGAGAAGGGAGCTGGCGAGGGCGCTCCGACCCTTCGCGAAATGGCCGAGGCGGAACTCGCCAGCGCCCAGGCGCGTATACGCAGCAATCCTTTGGTCGACGCCGCATTCGCCGCGTTTCCCGACGCCGAAATCGTCGAGGAAGGCGAGGCGACGGGTGTTGGCCGCAACTGGAGCAAGAGGGCCTGAGGGCCCTGAAAAGGTACGATCCGATGGACATCGAAGAAATGATGAAGGCGGCCCAGCAGGCCGCCGAAAACATCCAAAAGCAGATGAATGACGCGCAAGTCCGCCTCGATTCGATCGAGGTCGAAGGCACGTCGGGCGGCGGGTTGGTGAAGATTCGCGCCAGCGCCAAGGGCCGCATTCTCTCGGTATCGATCGACGACAGCCTGATCGTGCCCGAAGACAAGCAGATGCTCGAAGACCTGGTCACCGCCGCGTTCAACGATGCGCGCACCAAGGCCGACCAGGCATCGAATGTGGAAATGCAGAAGGTCCAGTCGGGTCTGCCCCTACCGCCGGGGTTCAAGCTGCCGGGTATGGGCTGAGCGTCCGATTCCTAAAACGGATGCCGGTTGCGGCGTCGCAGCTCGTGCGTTTCCTCCAGCTGTTCGGCCACGTAGATGTCCTCAAGATACGTCGGCCGTTCGCGGCGTTCGTGAATCCGCTCGCCGCGCCAGCATAGCAGCCATTCGCTCTCTTTCCGGTTGAGTCCGGTCAGGACCTCGCGATACTTCGCATCGACCTCGATCGCGCCGATGGCGTCTGAAAAGGCCCGCTCCCGCGCAGAAAGCGGCAATCGTTCCAGTTGCAGTTTGCGTGGCTGCTGAGGTTGATCGGGCCGGCTTGCCGAGTTCGGCTGGGCGATCGTCCGCAGGTGATCGAGCACCGCATCGTTCAGGGAGCTGGAGATTTTGATGCCCGCCAGGCGGCCATTGAGCCAGCGCACATGCGCCTCGATCGGACCGATCGGGCCGATGCGGATGGTCAGGAATTGGCCAACGGCGAGCCGCCCGAGGCGATCGTGAATCTGGCACCCGCTGCGCGACAGGTCGTGCAGCACGATTTCCATCGGCATACCGTTGCCCATGCGATAGCGCCCGTTGACGATCAGGCCGTGTTGCCGGTTCTGCCCTTCTTCCATGAAACGTGGTTCCCACACCGCAGGGCAAGTTGAACTGCACAAATTTATGCAATCTGCCGAACGGTGCGGCATCCACAACTAACCGAAGAGACGCATTGCAGGCGTCTCGCTCCCTTCCCATATTGCAACGAACAGGCTGCGCCGGGCCCGATTGAGCCGTTGGTGCATTCAGAATTTGAGTTAGGATCGCAGATGTCGAAGTTTCCCCTCCTTCCCTTGCGCGATGTTGTGGTGTTTCCCGGTCAGGTCGTGCCGCTGTTCGTCGGTCGCGAAAAGTCGGTCGAAGCGCTCGAAGCAGCTATGTCGGGCGACAAGGACATTCTGCTGCTTTCGCAGCTCGACCCGCACTGCGATGACCCGCAGCAGGAAGACCTCTACGACATCGGCGTCGTCGCCCAGGTCCTGCAGATGCTCAAGCTGCCCGACGGCACCGTCCGGGTGCTCGTCGAAGGCAATTCGCGCGCACGACTGGTAAGCCTCGAAGAGTCTGGCGATTGCGTCGTGGCGACGACCGAGGTGATCGAGCAGGAGACGGCCGTGGGCAGCCAGGTCGTGGCGCTGATGCGCAGCGCGCTCGACCAGTTCGGCGACTATGCCAAGCACAACAAGAAGCTGCCCGATGAAATCGAGACAGAACTCGGGCAGATCGAGGACGTCGGCCAACTTGCCGACGCCATTGCCGGTGCGCTCACCGCCAAGGTCGCGACCAAACAGGCGCTGCTGACCGAAACCGACCCGCTCAAGCGGCTCGAGATGGTCTATTCGGTCATGGAGGGCGAGCTCTCGGTGCTCCAGGTCGAGCGCAAGATCCGCGGCCGCGTGAAGCGCCAGATGGAGAAGACCCAGCGCGAATACTACCTCAACGAGCAGCTCAAGGCGATCCAGAGCGAACTCGGCGGCGGTGACGGCGAGGAAGGCGACGAGATCGCCGAACTGCAGGCCAAGATCGACACGCTCAAGATGACGAAGGAAGCCAAGGCGAAGGCTGAAAGCGAGCTCAAGAAGCTCAAGTCGATGCAGCCGATGAGCGCCGAGGCGACCGTCATTCGCAACTACCTCGACGTCCTGCTCGGCCTGCCTTGGGGCAAGAAGAGCCGGCTCAAGAAGGACATCAAGAAGGCGGAAGAGATCCTCAACGAGGACCACTACGCGCTCGACAAGGTCAAGGACCGGATCATCGAATACCTCGCCGTGCAGGCGCGCACAAACAAGCTGAAGGGGCCGATCCTGTGCCTCGTCGGCCCTCCCGGCGTCGGCAAGACCAGCCTCGGCAAGTCGATTGCCCGCGCCACCGGGCGCGAGTTCGTCCGCCAGTCACTGGGCGGCGTGAGGGACGAGGCCGAGATCCGCGGTCACCGCCGCACCTATATCGGCTCGCTGCCGGGCAAGGTCGTAACCAACTTGCGCCGCGCCGGCACCAGCAACCCGCTGTTCCTGCTCGACGAGATCGACAAGCTCGGCCAGGATTTCCGCGGCGATCCGGCCTCGGCGCTGCTCGAGGTGCTCGATCCGGAACAGAACTCGAAGTTCCAGGACCACTACCTCGAACTCGATATCGACCTGTCGGACATCATGTTCGTAACCACTGCGAACAGCCTGAACCTGCCGCAGCCGCTGCTCGACCGCATGGAAATCATCCGGCTCGAGGGCTACACCGAGGACGAAAAGGTCGAGATCGCTCAGCGCCACCTGATCGCCAAACAGGTCGAGGCGCACGGTCTCAAGAAAGGCGAATTCGAGCTGACCGAGGGCGGCCTGCGCGACCTGATCCGCTACTACACCCGTGAGGCGGGCGTCCGTACGCTGGAACGCGAGATTGCCCGGCTGGCGCGCAAGAGCCTGCGCAAGATTCTCGAGGGTGAGGCGAAAAGCGTAACCATCACCCCGGAAAACCTCGGCGAATTCGCCGGCGTGCGCAAGTTCAAGCACGGTGTGAGCGAGGAAGAGGCGCAGGTCGGTGCGGTAACCGGGCTCGCCTGGACCGAGGTCGGCGGCGAGTTGCTGACGATCGAAAGCGTCACCACGCCGGGCAAGGGCGAAGTCAAGACGACCGGCAAGCTGGGCGACGTGATGACCGAGAGCATCGCCGCGGCCTTCAGCTTTGTGAAGGCGCGGGCGCCGGCCTATGGCATCAAGCCGAGCCTCTTCCAGCGAAAGAACATCCATATCCACCTGCCCGAAGGCGCAGTGCCGAAGGACGGACCGAGCGCCGGCATCGGCATGGTGACATCGATCGTATCGACGCTAACCGGAATTCCCGTACGGCCGGATGTCGCGATGACCGGCGAGGTGACACTGCGCGGACGGGTGCTGGCGATCGGCGGGCTCAAGGAGAAGCTGCTGGCGGCGTTGCGCGGCGGCATCAAGAAGGTGCTTATCCCAGAAGAGAACCTGAAGGATCTCGCCGAGATTCCCGTTAACGTGAAGGAAGGCCTGCAGATCGTACCCGTGGGCCATGTCGACCAGGTACTGGAACACGCGCTGACCTCGAAGCCCGATCCGATCGAATGGACCGAGGCCGATGATCTCGCGAGCCAGCCCCTTGCCGCACAACAGCAGCCCGGCGGTGGAGCCGTCGCCCACTAGGCGGATCGCAATTTATGCTGCGCTGCAGCGACTCGGGCGAAACGGCGTGGGCCGGTTCCCGGGCTTGAAGCGCGCCCGCACGTCAATCGAGGTTAACCCGGGCCTTCATTTCGTGAATTCGCCCGGAAAGGGCGGCATTCCGGGGCTTTCGCTTTGACAGCTTGGGGAAAAGACGCTCAAGTCCGGCCCCATCGCACGGCGAATTCACGCCAGTACCGAATACGCCATGGATGAGGGGGAATCTCGGACAATGAACAAGAACGAACTGATCGGTGCGGTCGCAGAAGCGAGCGGGCTCTCGCGGAACGATGCAACGAAGGCTGTCGAAGGCGTCTTCGACACCATTACCGGTGCACTCTCGAAGGGAGACGAAGTGCGGCTGGTCGGATTCGGTACGTTCTCGTGTGCCAAGCGCAAGGCTTCCACCGGTCGCAATCCGCGGACCGGGGAACCGATGACGATAAAGGCTTCGACCCAGCCGAAATTCAAGGCGGGCAAGGGGCTCAAGGACGCGGTGAACTGAACCTGGGACTTCGGCTTAGGCCTGAGGTCGAAATCTGCTGGGGCCGCTCCGCCATGGTGGGGCGGCCCTTTGCTATTGATGGTCAGGATTCGCGCATCGCCGCGGCATAAAGGGCGATGGCCGCCGCGTTCGATACGTTCAGGCTCTCGATCGCGCCCGACATCGGCAGCTTGGCCAGTGCATCGCAGTGCGCGGCGATGTTGTGCCGCAAGCCTTCGCCTTCTGCGCCGAGGACCAGAGCTACTGGTCCGGCCGGTAGCGCCGAGGCGAAGTCCAGTTCGACTTCGCCGGCCAGCCCGATTCGCCAGTAGCCGGCCTCGGCCATTTCTTCGAGCGCCCGAGCGAGGTTCACCACGCGAATCCAGGGCAGGAGTTCCAGCGCGCCCGACGCCGACTTGGCGAGGACCCCGCCTTCCGTGGGCGCGTGCCGGTCCTGTGTCACCATGCCTATGGCACCGAAAGCCACCGCTGAGCGCATGATTGCTCCGACGTTATGCGGATCGGTCACCTGGTCGAGCACCATGATCGGGCGCGACGGTTCGCCCGTCAGGATTTCCTCGAGGTGGATATCCTCGAGCGGTTCGCATTCGAGTACCAGCCCCTGGTGCGGCGCATCGCGCGCGACGAGGCGGGCGAGATCGGTGACGTCGGCGTATTCTACCGGGAAATCGGCCGGCAATTCGCCGTCGAGCGAGGCGACGCCTTCGCGAGTCGCCCACAGCTTGCGGTGCTGGCGCGCGGGATTCATCAGCGCGGCCTCGACCGCGTGGCGGCCCCATAACCGCACATTTCCTTGCGTTGCCCGGCCGGAGCCGCGTCCGTGCTGGTTGCGCCCGGCGCGTCCCCGCAGCGCTTTCTTCGATACACCTTTTGCCATGGCGCGCTCCTGTGCCAGCGGCACCATTGACAGGCAAGCGCCGCTTCGCCATTGGGGCGCGCACTCGGCCGGGGTCCTGCCACGCAGGGCCGCGCATCAGCGGGTTATCCCGCGCCCCCGGCACCAGGGTGGACAGGTGGCCGAGTGGTTAAAGGCAGCAGACTGTAAATCTGCCCGCGCAAGCGTACGGTGGTTCGAATCCACCCCTGTCCACCAGCCGGTGCCCTGATCCCCCAATTTCCGGGGATCACGCGGAAGACATTTCCTGTCTTCCCGTTTTTTGCTACATAATCGTGCTCGAGATTCGCCGGGATACGCATGTTCCAACCCGGCCCCGTTCTGCCGAGGGACACAATATCGGCAGGGGCGGCCCAAAACGAGTGGGGCCGGTACCGAGGACGCCGCGATGAGCGGACCACGCCCTCCACACCTACATCGCCGGAACGGGGTCTATCACCTGCGCATGCGGGTGCCAGATCGTCTGCAAGCGAGGATTGAGCGTGTGGAGGTGTGGAAGTCGTTACGCACTTACTCTCTGCACGAAGCTCGACATCTCGCAGCAAAAGTTTCGGCCAACGTGTTGGAGACTTTTGCCGTGATTGAGAAAAATACGAACATTTCGTCTGACGAGGCCCGCGCCCTCATTCAGGCCTGCTACGCCGCAATTTGCCGAGTGGAACGGGAACGTGGGCCGTACAATCCGACCACGTCGCTGCCCGATCTAGAGTTGGTGGAGCAGGAGGTCTTGGCGAATGATGAGATAACTCGCCTTCGAGGGCAGCTAGAGAGCGCAGTGTTCTCTCCGGACGTCCTGACTGCTTCAATCGGTCTTCTCATCGCCCAGGGCGTGGATATGGGCACTGTGTCGCAGACCGGCCAGGCGATGCTGGTGCACGGAGCTGTGCGTGCCTTAGTTGAGAGGCAGCGCCTCTTCGTCGCAAGGCTCCGCGATCCCCTTGCTGTCTACGTCCCAGCCGATCCCCTGTTTTCCGCGATAGCGGTTTCCTCAAGTCCAGCAACGCAGCCCGAAGCTGTTACGGGGATTACTGTTGGCCACGCTGTCGAGGAGTACCTCTCGACGATGGAAGGACGTTGGACCGAAAAGACGACTAGAGCACGCAAGGTCCAACTGGCTTACCTTGCGGACCATCTTGGAGCCGGAAGGCCACTCGCAGCCGTAACTGCTGACGATGTCCGTGGATACCGCAACGCCCTCACGAAGCTGAGAGCGAATCACGGACGAAGGCAGCATCTTCCCTTTCACGAGCGCCTTACCGAAAACGCTCCGCACCAGATCAAGAATAAGACCGCTTCTCTGATCTACGAGTCGGCCAAGGCCTTCTTCCGTTGGGCCAAGGAAGAGGAAGGGGCGATTACCAGCAATCCAGCCGCAGACGTGCGGTGGCAGGCTGTCAAAGCTCCCAAGGCTCAAAGATCACGTAGGCCATTCTCGAAGGAGGAGTTGCTTACTCTGTTCGGCTCAACGGTGTTCACGGGCTGCAAGTCGAAGCATCGCCGTTTCGAGCCTGGGCCCCACGTCATCAAGGATGACCGCTACTGGATCGTGATCCTTGGCTATTACACGGGTGCCCGACTGGGAGAGATCGTCCAGCTCCATTTGGACGATGTGGTGTTGGATCACGAAGTACCGCATCTCGATCTCAACGAAAACTCGGGAAAGGGCGACCCGAAACACATCAAGACTGACGCCGGGGTTCGCCAAATCCCGATTCACCAGGATGTCTTGGACCTTGGTCTTGCTGAATTTGTCGCCAAGCGCCGAAAGTGGGACAGGCCGAGTAGACGCCTCTTTTCGGAGATCACGCTCGGGGCTGATGGTCAGGCTTCCACTCAGTTCTCCAAGATGTTTGCTCGCGTCCTCGACCAAATCGGACTGACCGACCCGGCGTTAACCTTTCACAGCTTCCGGCACGGCCTCGAGGACGCCCAGAGGAATGCGGGCCTCCCTCAATATACGATCGATTCGATCATGGGGCACAGCGATGGAAGAGTGAGCTCGATGTATGGGGAGGGACCCAGCCTTCAGGCCAAGTGTGCCGCCATCCAATCTATGTGCCTGCCCGTCAGGGTTGATGGGCTCCTCTTGGGCAAGGAGGGCGCATAATGTCGGTGAAATTATTCCCAAAGGGCACGGTGCCATCGTTCCCTCTAACAAGCCCCCCAAAGCCTTACGGCCACAACGGCAAAGAATGGTTTGCGCGTGAAATTAACTTCACGGATCGGGTGATCGCTATCACGCACCCGTTCCCGGATATGATCGACCTTGTTGCTCCAATATCTGAGCATACGCAGTGCTTCCCAGACCTGTCCGAGAAACCACCTCTCCAGAAGGCTCAACAGCTTGATCAGGAGATCAAGACTCACCTCAAAGCCTTTCCTGCAGTCGAGGACATCAAGCTTCGAAGGATTTGGCCTCCGCACAGTCCTGAAAGGGCCAGCATTTGCCTCGAATCAGAGGGGCAGCATTTGGGCTTCGTGGAGCTGTGGCGAACAAACAACGAGGGCTTCCCCAGCTGGTCGATAAGAATTGAGTTCAACCCCCGACGCCTCGGTGTGCAGGGTCTAGAAAGGTTGCGGGCTAGGTTCGAGATGGCTTTCTGCATGCTCAATCTCGGAAGCATCTTTCGAGAAGCACGCATGTCTCGGCTTGATGCATCGGTCGATGTGCTCGGGGTTTTGCCCATTGATCTCATTGTCAGGGTAAAAGGGCTGGCAAAAATGCAAGACTACAGATCACGATCTGGTGCTCTCGAAACTCGACTATTCTTCGGAGAGAAGCTTCCATCGACTAAACCGACAAAACCCCTCGGACCTTTGCGGCTCAAAATTTACGACAAAGTCGCCGAATGCAAGGCGAGCCTCAAGCCTGCACCGTTTTCAGCCCAGCGAATTACCCGTTTGGAGGTATCACGAACTTGGAAGAGCCATCGCCCAGCTCTCGTCAAGATACTGAGCGTCAAGAATCCCTTCGTAGGGTTGGAGGTGGCATGTTCCGGCCGTGACGATCTCGTGAACTCAAGGCTCTGGCACAGCATAGTCGAGAAGGCATGCGTGTATGGAATCGAGAATGTCCCAATTGGGAAGCCGGTCGGACAAGGTGTGAAGCTCGCCTCAATATATAGAACCATCCAGCCGGACATTTTGTCTTCTAAGACATGGGAGAGTTGGGAAACGGGCTGCGCGCTCACGGGCTTACTGGATTGGGTCAAGGACGTTTGCGAAGACGATTATGCTTCCCTGCCATTCAATTTCGAATAGCGTTTAACAAACAAACCAAGGTCTGTCTGTCAGCAATTGACAGGCTTCCTCACCTCGAATTGGCGACCTCATTGTTGCGTGTTGTTGCCACTGCCTCGGCGTTGGCGTCTAGGCTCATTTGCATGTAGTGGGATCAGCGAGGCATCCTACCAACCGTTGCTGCTGCGCAATGAGGTCGGCTTCCGCCCTCACTTCAGCAAGTTTTTGCACTGTGGTATCGCCTTGCAGAGCTGCAAGTGTTTCATTGCCAAGGTTCAGGACCTGCCCGGCACCCGTGTTACTGACGTATTGTACACTTTTTAGCGCGCCGGACTCTGCAATGCTAATGGCGAACTGTTGCTTGCCGAACACCGCTGCGGCAGGGATCGGCAACTGATAGGGCGTCCCGAACTGTGCGACAGTAACCTGGCTATTCCAAATCTCGTTGCCCTTACAGTCATCTGCTGGGCCTGCAGATAGTTTGATCGAAACCGTACCTGGTTGGCGCAAGTCCAAGAGCACATTACCTGACCTAGACTGGAATTCAGCAGGAGCCTGTGGCGACTCCGATCCGGTCACGAAGGCACAAACGTTGCCCACGATTTCATGAAACTTGGTCGCATAATACGCGCTTGTTGGGTCAGGACCCAAAACCTGGGCATCGGTCGAGCTCTTCGTGAGGTCGACGCTACCCTCATAGGTCAATGTAAGCGGTTTTCCTCCGCCGACCGAATTGATTTCGCCGCATTCTTTCGGGTATTTTCCGGTTCCGGCGTCTGTTCCAAGAACAGTCGAGGCAATCGTCATCACGGTTTTGAGGATCGCTTCGCCTTGGCCGGTGCTATTCGCATTCAATCCGGACAATCGACCGTCTTCAAAAAACTCAAATTTTACATCAGTGTCTGATAGGGCGCCCCGCAGCCCCGATAGTGCCACCGTCTTGCGGCTGCTCATGTCGGCAGTGTGTTTGACTGTAGGCGTTACAGCTGTCGCAACTATTGGATTGCTGTCCTTATCGCACGCGACGGTGCGGATGACCTTGAAACTGACGTCTGATTTTGGAAGGTAATACCCCACCGTCACATCAGGTGTATGAGCGCATCCGCCTAATATTAGGCCCGCGAACGTCAGCAAAGCTCCAATGTATTTCCCCATATCGCCAGTCCCCCGACTCGCCTGAGGATAATATATTATAGGTTTCTGCCAGAAACAATTTATGTTGGTCCTGATGATGGCGCCGTTTTCGTAGTCACTAGCCAACAATCCATGATCGGATGCAGTTCATCAAGTCAGATACCTTAAGCGTCCGTCGAGCGAGATAAGAAGGAACAGTAACCAGAAGGCGATTACCGCTAACCAGATCGAAGCCGATTTGAGCGTCATAGCGTCGTTAGAACTCCTTAGAGGGAGATAACAAAGCAGGCCTAGCAGGTCCGGCCGCTCCTCAGGATGCGCCCCCACACTAATCAGTAAGAGTGTTGTATTCAGCACCGAGTGCGCCGCTCGCAGCTATCGAGATCACAATGTTGTTGCAACCACCTGGCCGCTCGTCGCTGTCCGTGCCGATCTTGTTTGGATTGAGGCCACAGGCCTCGTCATCGACATCGGTCCGCAGCACCTTTCCCCGGCTGGTGAGCTCGTCGATCACGTCCTGGTCGGGAAGGATCACGGACTGGTAGGGATGGGGGCCAGAAGAGACCGCGTAGATCGACGCCGCTACATCATCGAGGAATACTTCGCGCGAGGATGTCTCGCTGCCGTGATGGCCGACTACCAAGACATCGGAACGCAGTGCCGCGGCGCAGCAATCGGTGAGCTTCTTTTCGATCGAACCGTTCTCGGGTGGAGTGGTCGGAGAATGGCGACCGCCCGCCTCGGCATCGCCGGCGAGCAGGACCTTGCGGCTGCCAAGATCGAGCCGCACGACCACGGTATTCTCGTTGGGATCGGGATGGTTCGCCGCATCGAGATAAAGCATCGTCATTTGCGCACCGGCCCCAAGCGGCACAGGCGCGCCCGTCATCTGTGCAGCTTCCTTGACCGTCACCGGACCCGTGCATTTGCTTCCCAGGAAATTCACCGTGCGCGTTGCGTTCGAGGCGATCGCGTCATGATACCGAACGCCGGGCTCGGCCGCGACCGCCTGCAGGAAGCGGCAATAGCCGTTGGTCTTGTTCACTCTCCCTGAGTCCCAGACATCGCCGATCTGGTAGTCGGCGAACACCTCGGGCATTAGCTCGAGGTGATCCTTGTGCGGATGGCTCAGGATGACGTGGTCGATGCGTTGCAGGTCGGGGTGCACAGCTCGAATGTAGGCAATGACCCGATTGTCGTCGCCGCTCTGCAGGTCGTCCTGGCTGCCGGCATCGTAGAGCAGCGCAAAGTCCTTGCCCTCGACAAACACCGCAAGCCCCGTCCCGACGTCGATCACATGGACCAGGTAGCCATTCCCATTGAGGAGAGCTGCATCACTCTGCCCTTCCAGAACGATTGTCCAGGACTTGCTGACGAAGCCAACTTCGCCGTCCGAAAGCCGTACTTGATACCAGCCGGGAACGTCCCCAATGACCTCTGCAATGTTACCTGGTCGCAGGATCGCAAGGCTGGTTGAATGCGACGTGGGCTCTGCCCGGACATGCACGCCCGTGGTTACCCTGTCGCTCGGAACGACCTCCTCTGCGAGAACCGGGAATGAGTGGATGCCGGCGAAGACCAACGCCAGCGCGGGCAATAAACTGCGAAGCAGCATGGTCTGCGCCCCCCTGCCGAACTGGGTCGACTTTGCTATTCAAAAGGGACCGAATTGAGGCCAAAACTTCGGCTGCTGAATGCTGTTGGAACAGGCATTGTGGGGAATCGAGTCGTGATGATAAATGCCCGGTCTACTTTTTGAGCTAACCTCTTCAAATTTCTATACGTCTATGGATTCCGGGAAGGTTCCGGGAATCGGCAGCGGTAAACGATGTGAATGGGTGCAAAGCCACTTTGCCGATCACAGGATGCAACACTCAAAGTGCGCTGACCCAATACTAGCTTGAGGTCGGGTATGCTGGCGACCGACATTGTGAGCACCGAGTTGGTTCGGAACCGTAGTTTCGATTTTCCCGATTGTATGGCCGCACCTTCAGGTATTGATTCAATTCTAACTCGCACAGTTTCCTCGACTCTGCTGGAAAAGAGTGTCCTCAGAGCCCAAGATGAATCTCTCCCCTCGAGAATTTCGTCTAGCGCAGCTGTCCATGCGCCTTCCGGTATGTTTCGATTACTGCTCTCAGGCGCCAAGGCATCCTGATCTGCGACTGTTGGTGATCGAGCAGGAAGCTCGCCTGCAAGTTCGGGTTCAAAGTGTATTAGGAAATTTCCAACCACAGCAGAATCAGGTATGCAAACCAAGTCTGCGCTTGGATCGGACTCGAGAAACAGACGGTAGGCTCTTTCGAAGCGCTGACCCTCATCGAGCCAATATGCTTTCGCATAGACAAACAGGCCGAAATGCGTCCTGTCGTGATCGTCATGTACACGACCAGGCAGGACGTCGTCGAGGCAATGCTGTTGGGGAGCAGTTACCTCGCTTCTTGGTAGGGCGGGCATGATTAGCGCCTCTACAGCACAATTCTTCTCGCAGCCGGCAATTGAAAGCCAGTCTGTGCTGGCGTTAATCGCTTCGAGACCGTCAAGCGGATTGGCCAGTCCGGGGCGTGGAACAAGCATTGCACAGAACGAGAGTGCGGAAGCGAAATTGGATAATCGCAGGTAGCGGCGCTGCCGGGTCATCTCGTGCCACATGCTCAGCCAACCTTGTCAGCGGTATCTGAGTTGCGAGACAGGATGCGGTAAACTGACACGTAAACTACGACTGCAAGGCAGAACAGAAGGGCTGTGCCCTGCAGGCCCAAGCGGTTGCCTATGAACTCAAATGCAAGGTCGCTGTTTAGCAGCTGTTCGGCCATTGCGAACCTGTAATTCAATCCGGAATAACTGCTTGTGAGGCCAGCAAGCACGCCAAGGCCCAGCGCTGTCCAGACAGAAAAGGGCATTTTGCCGGGCCATTCACGGACTAAGAGGAAGAGCGAGACGATCATTCCTACTGCCAGTGCATTCATCTCCGACGAGAGATCAGCAAGGATGTTCGCAGCATCCGACTGATGGGGCCGAAACTCAGCTGGATCAACAGCGCTCGCCCAACCGAGCAACAGCGGAACTAGCGGGATGAATACCAGCACGACGATCGAAGCAGACAAGCAGATAGTGACCTTTGACCTTAACATGCGGTCAAGGTGCGCCGTCGCGGCGCTCAATGCCACTGCAGTGTGCTCTCTCGCAGATTTCAGAAGCTCCCCCGCTCTGGTCATCATTGCTCCCCGTTGCCCCTTTGGATCCTTTCATGTCACAAGTTTCATATCAATATCTAGTTGAGGCATTGCAGAAAGGAGGCCGGATCAGGTCACCAGGTATTAAAGGGTCTGACCGGGGAAGGCCGTATCAAAGGGGGAAAGTTATGTCCGCGTTCAGCAGGCTTATCGTGTTGTCATTGGTCTTCGCCGGTTTGACTTTCGGGCTAGTAAAGCGCGCGGATGCGCAGCTCATTCAGCCAAGTGACTTTATCGACCAGATCAGCCGGTCTGCCTCCGAGAAGGGCCAGTTCGACGTGGTCCTGCCGGAAATGAACTTCGCCGTCGAACGGATTGAGACGGATGGTTATCAGGATCAGATCGTCATCGGGGCCGAGGGTTTCATTAATAAGGACACTCCTCTTAAGTTCTTCGAATTTCTGCGCGAAATCGATAGCGCCCCCCCAATCATGCTGGGAAATGAGTGGAGCACGGGGAAGGAAATCAGGGTGCGGCTAAGCTCAAGTGGCGGCTACATCAAAGAAGCGCTCATTCTCGGACAAATGTTTAGAAATATGGGCATCGACACCGAAATCGAGGGTCGTTGTTTCAGCGCCTGCACATACGCATTCCTTGGAGGGATTAACAGGTTCTACAAAGAAGGCGCGATGGGCGTTCATCGCCTGGCCCTCTTCGGGCAAGAACTCGGTTTGCCGGACAATCTCGATGGTTCCGCAACGTTGCTGGCTTATGCCTACGCGATGGGAGCTGATGAAAGATTCTTACAGGCGGCATCGCACTATGCACCTGAAAATATTAGACTCGTTACTCGCGATGAGGCGCTGACGTGGGGGCTCGCCAATAATGGCCGCGCTAGTCTCGATGTATCGGTGCTTCCAATGAAAAACCTTGCCACACTTCAATTGCGAAGGGATTCTTTCGACCGGGGGTTCAACATCCTTGTGCCTTGCGAAGGCGACACCGACTTCTACAAGATGCGAGCCAACTTTTGGCTTGAACCGAGGGAGTTTTTCGAGCCTCTCTCCGATGCGGAGAAGGAGAAGAAGGGCTATGTGGCGCAGTATGACGAATATTTAGCCTCGATCTATCCGCCGGGTCATAAATTCTTCGAAGATATAGAGGTACGTCCACAGATGACGGCTGAGGTCGAAAGGGTTTGGAACGATCCGCAGCTCTACGACGATGGGCACGGCGAAAACTTTGTTATTATCTCCTGGGAAATTCTGGCATCAAACGACTTCTTCTTGCGATTCTACTCTTTTGGATCCCTCTACCTCATGGGCCGAAATGAAGGCGACGACGAGCCTACGGTACTAGAGGAGCTAAGCCTTCCTTTGCAGATGGCGTTGCCGATGAACTTCCACGGGGCTTGCCATCCAACAGCGCATTCCCTCAATCCCTCCAATCACTCGGAAGAGGACTAGTGGCTCGTCGGCAATTCTCTCATCTACTTCCTGATTGGCATGTGTTGGTTAAGAACTAGGCAAGCGGGTGAAATACAATGTGCCTTTTGCCGAAAGGCAGCTTTTGGGTGCGTAAAGGTTCCAGGCAGACCAGCCGCTAACGGCCCAAATGCTGCCACGTCTGTGCATTTATTGAATCCTAGCGCTCTTCGCCAAATTGTGACGCGCGCAAAGTAGTTGCACATTCGCAGCGCTGAGTGATGTTCCCCCTTTAGAAAATGGCAAAATGTGATCGAAATGGAGCTCGTCAGTGGCGCCGCATTCGACGCATTTTCCTCCGTCGCGTTTCCAGACCGCCTGCTTAATTACTGACGGTATGAGTCTGCGCCGATGGCTGTCGTCCACGCTTGAGCCCTCGGCAGCCTGGTCGCTATCTTCGATGTCTACGGCCATTAACTTGAACTTGAACACGTCTCGCCGACCGTCATTTTCCGTCCACGCGTCGACAAGATGGAAGTAGCCGTTGTCTGCCCAGATCCCCTTGCGAAGCTTCTCGTATGCTTTGACGATGTCGGGGCCCTTTTTTCCAGACTTGAAAGCGCGGGCCGCTGCCGCAAATTTCCCGTTCTCAGTAGGACGGCCCGAAGGGAGGAATTCAGGCTGATCCAAGATTTTTGGCACTGGTGCGTCAGCCGTTTTCGGAACGTCATGGCCTTCATAAATGAGGACGGTTCCTTCCTCCTCGAGCCGGTCAGCATAGGGAGCGTTGGCATTTCTCGACATCAGGATGACTGAATGACGCCCGTGAAGTCGGAAGTTCATGCCTCGCTGAAGACTGGTTCCTTCATGCTGGCACATTTCGAAGTAAGTAAGAACGTCGCCCTTGGCCAATCTTTCCTCCCGAGGAAGCCTACAGCCATCGCTTCGCGCTCCGTCCATTGCGCCACCGATGAATGTAAGCAATGATTTAGATCTACAATGCTTCATTGTCGAATTGCTGAGGAGGGGCTCATGGTTCAACTGTTTGGATCAGTTTTGGTGCTGCTCGCAGCTCCAGTGTCCGCACAAATATTGTATGGCCCGTCCCGCGCCATTGATGGCGATACGCTGGTCATTGGTGACACGCATGTGCGATTGCACGGGATCGACGCGGTAGAATCTAATCAACTCTGCACGCGGGACGAAGGGCCATGGGAATGCGGTAAAGAGGCGGCGTCATTTCTCGCCGATCGTGTGAATGGCTCTACAGTCCAATGTCAGACCCGGGACCGAGATGTCTACGGAAGGGATGTCTCGACTTGCCGCGTCAATGGCCGAGACCTGAGCCTTTGGATGGTCGAGGCAGGTTATGCGGTCGCTCTCCGCGATTTCAGCGAAACCTATGTGGAAGCAGAGGAGAGAGCGCGGGTGAACCGGATCGGCATCTGGGCTTCGCAATTTCAGATCCCAGCGGAATACCGAGCCGAGCATCCTCAGTCGCTACTTCCGCATCCCAAGCGCAGCTTCGAGCAGCCAGCGAGTAACATTCCCCGGGTTGTGAGGCAGGAGGCGACGCAATCTTTCGACGCGTACTATCCAAACTGCGCTGCCGCCCGAGCCGCGGGAGCCGCACCCATTCGTCGCGGTGAGCCAGGGTACCGTCCTCAATTGGATGCGGACGGCGATGGGATTGCCTGTGAACCCTATCGAGGCCAGTGATGCAGTACACAATGGTGGCAAATGACCGCTCTTGCATGGTGAGCCGGCCGGCAGCTATCAGCCCAGGAGCTGTGATCTAAGCTTGAGGAAGAGTGCCCCGGCCGAAGCCGGGGCAAAGTTCTCAGGGCAATCATCACATGATCAACCCTTCGGGTCGCGTCTAAAGCGCTGCATCTTTGTGCTTTTAATGTCTATGAAAATTCGAGGAGTTGACTTCATTTCACGGTCGGCGACCGATCTTCGGCCACTTTCCGAATAGTCCTTTGAGGGCAAGAGTCCGCAAGTTGCACCCGCCAACATGTCCACGAGTTCTGTTTTCGCAAGCTGAGAAATCAGCCCTCGGTGTTGGCCTTCGTGCGAGGACTGCGGCGCTGGCCTGGCTTGCGGCCGAGGCCGATCTTTTTCGCCAGTTCGCGGCGCTTGTCCGCGTAATCCGGAGCCACCATTGGATAGTCGGCCGCCAGGCCCCAGCGCGCGCGATATTCATCGGGCGTCAGGCCATGATCGGTCATGAGGTGGCGCTTGAGCATCTTCATCTTCTTGCCGTCTTCCAGGCAAACAATGTGATCCTTCTTGACCGACGTGCGGATCGGAACAGCCGGTTCCGGCACGGGTTCGGCCGCACCGCCTTCGCTACCGAGACCCAAAAGCGTCGAATAGACGTTTTTGATCAGCGCGGAGACATC
>NZ_WTYM01000029.1 GCF_009827435.1 Croceibacterium salegens
GCAAAGAAG
This sequence comes from Croceibacterium salegens, assembly GCF_009827435.1. GTDB lineage: Bacteria > Pseudomonadota > Alphaproteobacteria > Sphingomonadales > Sphingomonadaceae > Croceibacterium_B > Croceibacterium_B salegens. The sequence goes on from NZ_WTYM01000029.1 coordinate 10, forward strand.
CCAAATATCCTGGTCATCTGGGGCGATGATATCGGCTGGCAGAACGTCAGCGCATACGGTCTCGGCACGATGGGTTACACCACGCCCAACATCGACAGCATCGGCAACGACGGGATCAAGTTTACCGATCACTACGCCCAGCCGTCCTGCACCGCCGGGCGCGCAGCCTTTATCACCGGTCAGTATCCGATCCGTTCGGGCATGACGACGGTGGGTCAACCGGGCGAGCCTCTGGGCCTCCAGCCCGCTTCGCCGTGCCTTGCAGAAGTTCTGAAGGCCGCCGGCTACCGCACGGGCCACTTCGGCAAGAGCCATCTCGGCGACCGCAACGAACACCTGCCGACCAACCACGGGTTCGATGAGTTCTTCGGCAACCTTTACCACCTCAACGTGTCGGAAGAGGACGAGCAGCGGGACTACGAGAACTTCGCCAAGGCCTATTCGGGCAGCAAGGAGGAGTACGAGAAGAAGTTCGGCGCGCGCGGCGTCCTGCACTGCTGGGCGACCGACAAGGACGACGAAACGGTCGATCCGCGTTTCGGCAAGGTCGGCAAGCAGAAGATCGAGGATACCGGCCCGCTCCACCAGGAGCGGATGAAGAACGTCGACGCCGACGAATTCATCCCGCCGGCGCTCGATTTCATGAAGAATGCCAAGGATGCTGACGAGCCGTTCTTCGTCTGGCTCAACACCAGCCGCATGCACCTCTACACCCGGCTCGACGACAAGTGGCGCTACGCCGCAGAGAAGTACACGACCGAGGCCGACCTCCACGGCAGCGGCATGATGCAGCACGACCACGACGTCGGTATCGTGCTCGACTGGCTGAAGGAGAACGGCCTCGATGAGGATACCATCGTCTGGTATTCCACCGACAACGGGCCGGAGCACTCAAGCTGGCCGCATGGCGCGACCACGCCCTTCCGCGGCGAGAAGATGACCACCTACGAAGGCGGGGTCCGCGTGATCTCGATGCTGAAATGGCCCGGGCAGATCAAGGCGGGTCAGGTCAAGAACGGCATCCAGTGCCACCAGGACATGTTCACCTCGCTCGCCGTCGCGGCAGGCGTGAAGGACGTGAACGAGAAGGTGATGAAGGAGAAGAAGCAGTACATCGATGGCGTCGACAACGTCGATTACTGGACCGGCAAGTCGGAGGAATCCGCCCGCGATCACATCTTCCACTACAACGAATCGAAGCTCGCCGCGATCCGCATGGGCCCGTGGAAATTCCACTTCGCCACGAACGAGGACTACTACGGAACCATTCAGGGCCACAGTAAGCCGTTGATCTTCAACATTCGGCTCGACCCGTTCGAAAGCTACGACAGCAAGGATTCCTACGGTCACCTTATCCAGAAGGTATCCTGGCTGACCGGTCCGATGGGTGAACTGATGAACGAACACCTCATGACCCTCGCGGAATATCCGCCGGTGCAGGGTGGCAAGAGCTTCGACATGTCGAATGTCGTCGAACAGTTCATCAAGAAGGGTCACGAGTAGCCGCTGGCCAGCGCGGGAATTGGGGCGGCGATTGGCTGCCCCGATTCATCGAATCGTTCACACGGCGTGAAGCTACCAACGGCGAATTGCCCGAAACGATGCAATTGACCGTTGGCCTGTGGATAGAGCGAGACTCGAAGCCATTTCACGGCGGCGGCGAGGACGACCCAGGCGAAGGAATCACCAACCCAAAGTGACCTCCAACTGGCTAATTCATCGGGATTCCACCCGATTGCCACTTTTCCACAGTAATCTGAAGATACCCATGGCTCGGGCGGTTACAGTCCCCCGTCCGACCGAGCCAATTGAAACTGTGCAATGAAGTTGGGCACCGACGTAGGCACCCTCCCTCGCTCCCTCCAGCGTCGGTGCCCAATTTTGCACTGCAGGCACGACGCCCCCTCTCACTCATCATCCGAATCCGACCCATGACGCCTCAGGTGTTTTCCCGATGGGCCGTCCTGCACAAAATGCCCATCGTTTCGGCCAGCAATCAGCTTCTCCGGGGAAAGAGTATCGTATGCCGAATTCATCGAATGTCATGGAGTTGGCCTCGCTGCCGACGATCGACGGAATGATCGAATTGCCGGGCGGCCGTTTTTCGATGGGTTCGGACGACCATTACAAGGAAGAGCGGCCCGTTCGCACGGTCGAGGTGGATCCGTTCCGGATCGACCGCCAAATGGTCACCAATCGTCAGTTCGCGGATTTCGTCAAAGCGACCGGCCATGTGACCCTCGCCGAAGTCGCGCCCAAGGCTGAGGATTATCCGGGCGCCCAACCCGAGATGCTCAAGCCAGCCTCGCTCGTGTTCACGCCCACCCCGGGTCCGGTGCCGCTCGATAATGCCTACAACTGGTGGTCCTGGGTCTTCGGGGCCGACTGGCGCCACCCGACCGGGCCCGACAGCTCTATCGAAGGCATGGACGATCATCCGGTGGTACACGTCGCCTTCCAGGACGCCGCCGCCTATGCCGCGTGGGCTGGCAAGGCCCTGCCGACCGAGGCGGAATGGGAGTATGCCGCGCGCGGCGGACTTGAAGGCCTGGAATTCGCCTGGGGCACGGAGCTCGTTCCCGAGAGCGGCCACCAGGCCAACATCTGGCAGGGGCATTTTCCCTACGAGAACACCGAGGAGGACGGCTATACCCGCACTTCACCCGTCGGCACTTACCCGGCCAACGGCTTCGGGCTGCTCGACATGATCGGCAACGCCTGGGAATGGACCGAGGACTGGTATGGCACGCACGAGAGCGAACCGCAGAAGAAGTGCTGCGTCCCCAAGAACCCGCGCGGCGCGAAGATGGAAGACAGCTTCGATCTGCGGACGCCGGAGATCAGGATTCCGCAGAAGGTCCTTAAGGGCGGTTCGCACCTTTGTGCTCCCAGCTATTGCAGGCGCTATCGCCCGGCCGCCCGGCATGCGCAGCCGATCGACAGCTCGACGTCGCACATCGGCTTCCGCTGCGTTGTCCGCGAGTGGTGAGTCGACGTGGGTGGGCAGCCCTGCCGACGTCCCCGTGAACGACCCTCGCCTCTAGTTCGTCACTGCTGGTGAGTGGAACCTGGCCGGCGGGGCCGTCTGCATGAACGCTTGCAGGTCCTCCATCGGCTTCTGCTGCTCTCGCAGATGGCCCACAAGCGGCCGGTCGATATCGACGATTAGGATCAGCGACATGGTGAAGAGGACAAAGAGCACCACGGCGGCAATTCGGACCCACACGTTGATCAGGGTGTAGCCGAGGATACCCGCCGACATGAGCAGGTAGACCAGCAGAACCGAATAGACCGCGGATGGCACTTTGGCCATGCGCGCGTTCTTTCTTGCCGCATCCATGTCGATGACCGAATTGATCGACGAGGCGACCAGGGCCGTTATCGGGTTGGATCCGACGCTGTCGGTCATTCGGACCGTTCTGGCCCAAAGTTCTGTCAGCAAGGCATCGTTGCGCTCCATATGCTCCGGTAGGCCGGCCTCTCCTCCCTCAAGGCGAGAAAGCTCCAGCCGGTTGTTCGTATAGTCGATCAGGGTCTGGCTGAGCTCGGCGCGCGAGGGCTCGGGCACCAGTTGCGCACGGAGGTAGGCGGTGCCGATGGCGTTGGACTCCTCCAGCACCATTTGGCGACGCTCCTCGAACCGGTCCAGCGCCAGCGAAAAGGTAAAACCGAGAAGCAGGGCCAACAAGCCCAGCACTGCCGAGACGACATAGCCTTCCTGCGAGTCTTCCTGCTGGTCGGGGCCATGCCGGATAAGGGCAGGCACGTGCCGGACCGCATAGCCGAGCACGGCCGCCAGGAGCATGCCGACAAAAACCGTAACCGATATCTCGGACATGGAGCCCTGCTCGAACATGTCTACCAGGTGGTTGGAAATCAAGTAGTTGCCGTCTCCCCCGCTCACCATGCCAGCTCCAGGAACGCGGCGGGACCGTGAAATTTGTAGGCAATCCGGCCAGTATAGGCCGGCTTCTCGATATCAACGCGGTATTTGACGTAACGGTACATGCCACCGATCCGGATATGTTCGGTTATCGCATAGGTCGCATCGGCCTGGAGATTGACCAGCAATCCCTTGTAGTCGCCGATCTTGAGCGACAGGTAGTCGGCCTTTCCCCCGATCCCGAACCGGGGGGCTGGCCTGAACAGGAGATAGGCGCCCACGGTGGGAAGCGGTGCCAGCATATCGCGCGTGCGAAGTTCCGTCGTTGCCGCTGCGGTACCAACCTGTCCCATGCCTTCCAGTGAAATCTCGAATTTCGTGGCGTGGACGCCCAGTGCTACCCCGGCCTCGAAGTTCGGCTCCTTGATGAGGCCATATCCAACGGAGAGATGGTAGACGTCACTCTTAAATGCGCTTTCGAGCGAGGCAGCGACCGGATACGTCACGCCATCGAAGACGATCTGCCGATCAAGGGTCTTTGTACCGCTGCGATTGAGTCTGTAGAACTCGAATTGGGCCCGCCAGTGTTGGCTGATCTTCTTGCCGATCGTCAGGGCAGGCAGGACATCGCGATCGGAAAGGTCGAGGTCGGATTCAAGGTCGATGAGAGTGGTGAAGTTTTCCTGGCCCGGTCGGGCGATGCTGACTTCTGTATCAACATTCGGGAAATAGGCCTCGGCCCGGATCCAGACGTCGTCGTCGACTGCCTGTGCACGCACCGGGTTGGCCAGCACCAAGCCGGCCAATGCTCCGACCCAAAGAATGTTTCGACTGGCGAATTGCCTGAAGGTTCCGCTCCTCTTGCGCAATTTCGAGAAGGAAGGCGATACCATCTATGTCGTCCCCACTGTTGTCCGGGATGACGAGTATCCAAGAACCCTCCGGCGGATTGACCGTTATGGGGCAGAGCCCTGCGGGCAGGCGGTCGGGGATCGCTTCAAACCCTGTAGCCATGGTGACGAGCCAGGGCGAATTCCGGCCTTGAAAGCGAAACGTGCAATATTCCTTCGGCTTATACCGAACCCCGGCACATGGCCTCCCCCCACCAGCAGAACTCGATACCATAGTTCCCCCGCATTCCCGCCCTATTTGGTTGATTGCTGTCTTTTGGGCATTGGCCTCATCAGTGCTCGCCTAGCCTCACCTCATCAGGAATCGCTCCCGGAGGAACGGCTATGAAAAGGACCCTTATCGCTGCGCTGCTGATGGCCAGCGCCGCCCCAGCGATGGGACAGTCAAGTCAGCCTCAGGCTCAGGACGATCCCGCCAGGGTCGAGGCCGTAACGGCGCTTGACGAACTGAGTGCCAGGCTCCGGACGCTCGACCAGTTCGAAGTCAACGTGAATGCGACGACCGAAGAAGTATTCACCAACGGTGAGAAGCTGCAGTTTCTGAACCAAGTACGCTACGTGGTCGATCGCCCGGACAAGCTCTACGTCAGCGTTCGCAGCGACCGGAAGTATCGGCGAATCTACTACAACGGATCGAACCTGACCGTAACCGCCCCGACCACCGCTTATTACGCGACTGTCCCGATGACGGGCTCGATCCACGACCTCCTGGTCAAGGCGAACGATCAGTTCGGTATCGATGTTCCGCTAGAAGACTTGTTCCTCTGGGGAATCGACGGCGTTCCCAAGCCGGTGCTTACGGAAGCCTTCCTGGTCGGCTTCGCGCAAATCGGTGACTACGCAACCGACCAGTACTTCTACCGCACTGCTGGAGTGGACTGGCAGATCTGGATCGGACGCGATGATAAGCTGCCGTACCGCATGGTAATTACCAACACCGACGACCCCGCCCAGCCAACTTACTCTGCCTCGCTGACCTGGAACCTGGCGCCGAACGAGAGCGGCGATCCGTTCACCTTCACCCCCAGCTCTGACTACAAACTGGTTCCGCTCCGCCCGGACCAGCTTGCGTCGGCTAACTAGGAGAGGCCAGATGAAGCGCAAATTCCTCACGATCCTGCTGGCCGGCCTGGTCAGCACGTCACTCGCGATGCCGACCGAAACATTCGCGGCAAGTAATCGCGGTCAGGCAAAACAGAGCGTCAATCGCGCTGGCGCCAAGAAGCCGCAGAACCCCCCACGCCGAAATGTGTACCAGACCAACAATCGACCCAACAATGCCGGGAACCGGCCCAACAACAGGCCGAACAACAACAGGCCCAATAATCGACCCGGCAACAACAAGGTCGTCGCGGGCAACACGGTGGTGGTGAACCACGGCGTCGATCGAAACTATCATGGCAGCTATTACAACGACTATCATCATGGTCACTGGGATGATCACGACGACGACTTTTTCGACACCCTGGGCACGGCAGTTGCCGTCACTGCCGGTGTTGGCCTGACCGCTGCGGTCATTGGCGAAATCTTTGAAGATGAGCCGGACGACTGCCAGCAGTCGGTGCACTATGGGCAGACATACCTCTATTGCAACGGTGTCTGGTACCAGCCGACCATGGCTGGCACCAACATGCAGTACGTCGTGGTCGAGGCGCCGCGATGATGAACCTGCGGTTCGCGGCGAACGCAGCGATCGCTCTTGCACTGGCAGCGGCCTTGCCGGGCTGCGCGACGACGCCAAAGCCGTCGTTCAACTCGGAAGCCGCCCCCGATGCTCCGCTGGGATCGTATCGGACCTATGCCTGGGCCTTCAACGGTGCGCCTTCCGGGCTGGCCAGCCCGTTCACCTTTCAACGGGTACGGGAGTCGCTCGATGCCAATCTGCGTCAGGCCGGGTACACTCAGGTCGCCGAGAGCGATGCCGACATGATCGTCGCTTTCACTCTCGGCGCACGCGACCGGGTCGACGTCACCGATTGGGGACCGGTTGCCCCCTACTATCCGGCCTATGGTCGCGCCTATCGCTACGGCTGGGCCTACAACTATCGCGACGTCGACGTGCGCGCAGTCACCGAAGGCTCGCTGGCGTTCGACGTGTTCGATGGACAGACTGACCATCCGGTCTGGCACGGGATCGCCAAGGCCGATATCGGCTCGAACGGAGCGAGCGAAGAGCTGATCGAGGCGGCGACCTCAGGCTTGGTGAGCCGTTTCGTCGAGGCCGCCAGATAAGGAGGCTGCCACCAGCAGGAACTTCAAAGCCGGCAACTGTCATCAAGCGGTTGCCGGTTTAGTCGTGACCGGGCTTCAGTTCGCCTTGCCCATATCTCCGGCGATGAAGCGATAGGCCAGGCCGGCAATCGCGGCGCCGACGATCGGCGCGAGCCAGAACAGCCAGAGCTGCTGCAAGGCAATCCCGCCGACGATCAGGGCAGGACCGGTGCTTCGTGCCGGGTTAACGGACGTGTTGGTCACCGGGATGCTGATTAGGTGGATAAGCGTCAGCGCCAGTCCGATGGCGAGCGGACCAAAACCGGTCGGCGCGCGAGCATCGGTTGCACCAAGAATGACCAAGAGAAAGCCCGCGGTGAGGACCACTTCGATCAAGAGGCCCGACATCAGGTTGTAACCACCGGGAGAGGCCGATCCGTATCCGTTCGCCGCCATTCCGTTCGTGGCCAGCGAGTACTCGGACTGTCCAGAGGCAATGAGATAGAGCAAACCGGCAGCAATTATCGCTCCAAGCACTTGCGCGGCCACATAACCGGGGATGTCCTTGGATGGGAAACGCCCACCCACGCTTAGACCGATGGTCACAGCGGGGTTGAAATGCCCTCCGGAAACATGCCCGAGGGCATAAGCCATGGTCAGCACCGTGAGGCCGAATGCCAAGGCCACGCCCAGCAGGCCAATACCGACATCGGGGAACGATGCAGCCAGAACGGCACTACCGCAACCGCCGAACACCAACCAGAACGTGCCGACGAACTCCGCGAGGAATCGCTTTGTCATGTCCATGCGTGGTTCCTTTCAAGCGTTTAGTAGCCACAAGTCTCTGATCTTCAGGGTGAGCAGGGTCAGACCCCTTCCACCTCTTCGATCGGCGGAACCCAGAGCGCTATGCCCTTTTCCGTAAAGTGCTTGAGCACTGCCAAGTTGATGGAACGGCGCGCCGACCGATATTCGGTACTCACGACCCAGGGACGGACCTGGACCTCCGCTCCTCGCCCATCGAACCCACCCAGATAAACTTCCGGCGCGGGATCCTTGAGCACCTCGTCTTGCGAAAGAAGCAACGGCGGAAGGGTGGATAGCGCCTCGAACACGTCCTGCGGATCCTTGACGATGAAGGCGAGGTCAACGCGCCGCTTGTCGAGATCGACGGCGTTGATGATGACATCGTTCCAGACCTTGGCGTTGGGTATCGTCACGAGCTGGTGATCCGGCGTGACCAGGATCGTCGAGGTCAAATTGAGCGTGTGCACGTCTCCTTCTACCCCCGCAGCGACGATGCGTTCGCCCTGGTCGAAGGGACGATAGACAAGGATCATCATACCGGCGGCAAAATTCCCAAGCGTTTCCTGAAGGGCAAAGGCGAGGATGAACGAGGCCCCACCGAGCAGTGCGAAAACCGGGGTCACGTCGAAGCCCAGTGAAGCAATGATCAGGGCGAGACCGAGGAGTAGGACCACCCAGTAGACCACCAGGGATATGAAGGTCTGCAGCAAGGTGGAAATCTTCTCCGTGTGCGACAGCGAGCGGCTCACCCCCTTGCGAATGAGGCGCGCAACGTAGAGCAGGATCAGGACAGACAGGAGGAAGATGCCGAATGCCTTTAGCACTCGCAGTCCGCCGTCCTTGGACGTTGCCCAGATCTTGATGCCGGCCCAGGCCCCGCCGATCGTCGCGTTGCTTACGGTGTCGGACTGGACGGCGTGCTGGTAATCCCGATATTCCTTGATCAAATCGGGATCGCCGCCCTTCTCTTCCCACTCGTCCAGGATGATGTTGAGGCGGTCAAAAGCTGCACCGCGCAGCCTGACCAGCCTAATCATCTTTTCGTCGTATTCGCTGTTCGCGGCTTCCAGCTGGTCCGCCGGCAAGGGCTCGGTTGCCAGCCGCGGATTGGTCTTGCGCTCGTTCACCGCCTCTACGGTGCGCTGCTTTGCCAGCGTCAGGGCTTGCTCGGCAAGCTTGGCGAGTTCCTCGCGGGTCAGCGGAACGACATCGGCGGACAATTCATCGAGGCTGATTACCGCGAGTTGGTCACTCTCGAGCGCAACCGTTTCCTCGATCGCTTTCTGGGCCTCTTCGGACGGTGGTTCCAGGTTCTCTTCGACATCCAGAATATCAGATGCCGACGGCTCGGGTGACGGAATGGCATCCGGAGCGGTCGCCGCGTGCGCCTGGGTGAGACCGATTACGGCGATGAAAGTCAGCAAATAGCGATGCAGCATCCCGAAACGCGCTCCTCTCTTCGACGATCATGCTAGTGGCTGTCACGGCCTGTTCCATCGGCACAATGCCTGATGCGACGGAACAATCATCCGTCCATCCGGAACCCCTGAACGCGGCCCCAGGTCCGGGGGTAAATCCCGATAGAACCGGACATTTGGTCGATTATCGTGACACGCCCATTGCAGGGGACGTTTTTCATGGATCGGCTCGATTATGCATTCGTGATATTCTTCATCACGCTTGGCCCGATAAAGTGCCTTGCGCCGTTCCTTCACACCACTGCCAATTTCGATGCCCCGACAAAGCGCATGCTTGCCTTCAGGGGAACAATAATCGCCACGATCGTCGGCCTGTTCATTGTCTACATCGGCAATTCCATGCGGGAGAAGTGGGGGGTCGGGCGGCCGGACCTCTTGGTGACATTCGGAATCCTCCTATTGCTGTCGGCGCTGGAGATGTTGCGCTCGGCCCAGCATCCGGAGCCTGCCGAAGCACCGCCCGAAAGTCCCAAAGGGCTAGCGCTTTCGCCGATTGCATTTCCGATAATCATTACTCCCTACGGAATCGTCGCCTTGCTGGTTTTTGCTGCGGTGGCAGAAAACCAGGTGGCCTTCCTGGAGGGCGTGTTCGGACTGTTCATCGGCATCATGATCTTGAACTTTTTCGCCATGATATTCGCCAAGCAGATTCTTGGGTTCATCAGGCCACAGGTCCTCCAGGCGATCGGCTGGGTTCTGTCGGTACTTCAAGCTTCCCTGGCTGTCACGGCGCTTATGAGCGGACTTCGGCTGGGCCTGTTTGCCGCGCCGGTCGGTTACTAGGGGAAGCGGAATGCCCACCACCGCGGCGAAACAGCTTCGATTGCTTTCAGCGCACAAGGCAGGCGACGATTTGTCCTGCATGCGATCCTAGCACGGACCGGAGAATACCATGGAAGAGACATTTGTTGCCATAGCCGGCACTGTAGAACTCCTGCTGGAATTCTCCCTGGTCGTCATCGTGGCCATTGGGGCCCTGGTCGCCATGGGCCGGTTGGCAATGTCATTCGGGAAGGAAGACAGGCTCGCCCGGCGCCGTACCGCGTGGACCAGTTTCGCCTCGTGGCTCCTTCTTGCACTTGAATTTGCCCTTGCAGCCGACCTTGTCGGCACTGCCATTTCGCCGACGTGGGACGAAGTCGGCCAACTCGGGGTAATCGCCGTGATCCGGACCTTCCTGGGCTTCTTCCTTGAACGCGACATCGAAAGCATCGCCGAGATGAAGATCGAGGGAGCCGAATGACGACGGAAGGGGAAAATGGCGACACCACGCTTCTCGGCGGAGACATGTCGAGTGAGTTGTCGGCCAATCGCACGGCCATGTCGTTCGAAAGAACTGCGCTTTCCGCACACCGAACGCTCTTATCCATGATGCAGGCGTCGCTGAGCCTGATCGGTTTCGGCTTCACGATTTTCCAGTTCTTCACGAGCCTGAGCAATGAATACCTGAAAGGCGAATTCCCGCAGCACACGGCCCGCTTGTTCGGCCTCGCCATGGTATCCATGGGGCTGATCTTGCTGAGCCTCGGCATATACGATCACTACAAGGCCATGACCTTGCTTCGAGAGCGCAAACGACATCTCGTGGATCTCGGGCTAGTGCACAATTACCTGCCAATTCGGATCGCCAGTTCGATGGCGATTTCGATCCTCATGCTGCTTCTCGGATTGCTGGCGCTGGCCGACATCTTGTTCTCACTTTGAGAGCGCCAAATGCTCGCGGGGCGTTTCGATGAATCTCCGGCGTAACACCCAAATTGGACCTGCTGTTGTAGGCATGTGACACTGGGTGGGAAGTCTTTCCGCGCAAAAACAATATTTCGGCAATAGGCGCAAATTGGACAATCTCGCCGCGAGGTAGTTGCCACAACCCGCTTGAATCTCCGGAAATTCGGCACTCGCGTTAGCGAGACCGTTTGGTTTCGTATGGTGATTCCGTTTCGCAGTCGCATTTTTCGGCTCCGCAACGAGAGGTTCAAAAAGGAGATGATTCATGCGGGTATTGTTGATGGGGACTGCTTTGGCGACGGGTCTTCTAGCGACACCGGCCATGGCAAGAGACGATAGCGCCTACATCGAATTTGACGCTGGGGCGATATTTCCCGAGAATACGACATTCGACAATCTCGTATACTCGGCTAATCCACTAATTTTCCCAAGCATTCCTGACGCGGAGATCAACAACGATACGGGTTTCGATCTGGGCCTGCTTGCCGGCTACGACTTCGGCGGCTTTCGCCTGGAAGTTGAGACCGGCTACAAGGACTTTGGGGTAGGCGACCTCTTCGTCGGATCTCGCACCAGTGCAGACATCGCCGACGGGAACGCGCACATCTGGAGCGCGATGGCCAACGGCCTGATTGATATTGGCGGCGATGACGGCTTCCAATTCTACTTCGGCGGTGGCGCTGGCCTGGCTGAAGTCAGCCAGAAACTGATTGCGGATTCCTCTGTCTTCAACACAGCCAGCAACGTGACGCTTTTGGATGACTCCGACTCCGTGTTCGCATGGCAAGGTCTGGCCGGCTTCCGATTCCCGATCGGATCGAATACGGATCTTGGCCTGAAGTATCGCTATTTCGACGCGAGCAACGTGAAGTTCAAGAATGGTTCCGGAGTGAACGCCTGGGAGGGCGACTATACGTCCCATTCCGTGCTGCTCACGCTGGCAATCAATCTCGGCGGACACGAGGAGCCTCCGCCACCGCCACCGCCGCCGCCGCCGCCGCCGCCGCCGCCGCCTCCCCCGCCGCCTCCGCCTCCGCCGCCGGTGTGCAACAGAGGCCCGTATGTCGTGTTCTTCGACTGGGATAAGTCGGACATCACGCCCGAGGCTGCGACGGTTCTGGACAGCGCGGTCACTGCCTACGCAAACTGCTCGAGAGTGCCAATCATGCTGGCCGGCTACACCGACCGGTCCGGTTCGGCCCAGTACAACGTCGGCCTCTCCGAGCGTCGTAACGCCTCGGTGCGGTCCTACATGGTTGGCAAGGGCATTCCGGACGGCGCCATTACGTCCCAGGGCTTCGGTGAGGAAAACAACCGCGTTCCGACCGAAGACGGGGTGCGTGAACTGCAGAACCGTCGGGTGGAAATTACCTACGGTCCGGGTTCGGGAAACTAGGCGGTATCATCCGGCGCAAAATAAGGTCCGGGGGGAAACCCCCGGACCTTTTTTGTGCTTCAGGTATCGCCTCGAATTCCGGGCAGCGTCGGAACGACCGAGGGAAGGCAAAGTCCGGACTGACAATTGCCAGCCTCGTGAGACCGCCTACCGACTCCAACCCGGGTCTTACCCCGATAGATCGCGGCCAAGAAATGAAAGAGGGTGAATTCGTATGAGACCGGACTCCGCACTACGGTACGACGAACGGAAATCGACCGCCTTCGGTGAACTAATTTCGACCGTGGAAGGCGATTGAGCGATTTAAGCCAATCGGAACGGTCAACTAGGCCGATGATTGGTCGTACAAGGGGGCACTCAGACAGAAGTCATGTCACGAATAAAGCGCCTAATCATTGCCGATGATCACGCCGTCGTTCGACGCGGGATTCGGCAAATGATCACGCGACAAGACATCGAGATCGTAGCTGAGGCATCCGATGGTCAGACAGCGGTAACGCTCGCTTCGGAACACGTACCGGACCTGATGATCCTCGATCTTTCCCTGCCCGGACTCAACGGCCTGGAGGTGACTAGGGCGGTGAAGGCCAAGCACCCCAGCATCGAGATACTGCTCTACACACTTCACGATCGCGAAGACATGCAGATCGAGGCCTTGCGGAATGGAGTGGGCGGATACGTACTCAAGTCGGACAGTCCCGACCACTTGGTCAAAGCCGTCGATTCCCTGCTCCTGCACCGGCCCTATTTCTCTTCGGTGTCGCAGACCCTGCTCGAACGCTTCCTCAAGAATGAAGAGGCGCCGCAATCGGCATTGACCGCGCGCGAGCGGGAGGTCGTGCAGCTGGTCGCCGAAGGCAAGATCAACAAGCAGGTGGCTCATATCCTCGGCATCAGCATCAAGACGGTCGAAACGCATCGCGCCGCAGCAATGAACAAGTTAGGGATTCGTACTACTGCGGAACTCGTCCGATTCGCTGTCCGAAACGGGATAGTTGAAGCTTAGTCATTAAATTGTAACAGGTTATTTGCGGCCCTTTATACTTTGACTGACAGATTTGGGGCAATCGACTACCAAATTCCCGCTACCTTCAATTCCGGATACCGACTCGGAGTCGAAGGATGACGATTACCCAATCATTCCGAAGCTGGCAGATAGCGCAGCGACGCTCGGCTCTCCCGCTCGTTCAGCAGATGGCGAGCGAAGATCGGGCTCGGCAAAGCGTTGCCCGCGATGTCCATGATGTGGTGTCTCATCACCTGATCTCCGCCCACCTCCTGCTCGGACGAGCCAGGTCGAGAAGGATGGATGGCGACCTTCGCAACACCGTCGACGAGGTGGCCAAGGAGATCCAGCTCGCCCTGAACGACCTGCGATCGCTCTGCTTCCTGCTCAATTCGCCCTTCGATGCCGAGGTGGGGCTGGACACAGAAGTCCAAGAGCTCCTGTCCGGCTTTGCGGAACGCTGCAACCTGAAGGTCTGCAGCCGCCTCACTCGAGTTGGTAGCGTGGGCGACCTGGTCCATCAGACGATCGTGCGTGTCTTACAGGAAGCCCTTTCGAACATCTTTCGCCATGCCAAGGCAACCGAGGTGGGCTGCTCGCTACGGCGGAGAGATCGCAGCCTCAACCTGATCGTGCACGACAATGGCGCAGCGTCGAAAGACAAGTTCCGTCCGGGGGTGGGGGTCTCGTCGATGATGGCGAGGGTCGAGGAACTCGGCGGCCAATTCCGGTTGCGCTTCGGTACCCGCGGCACGACCGTAGCTGTCAGGATTCCCCTGCCCGCTTAGCACGGTCGTCAGTTCGAACGTTGAACGGCAGTGCCAGAGGTCCGGCAAGGCAGAACGCTGCCTCGCCGGACCTTGAAAGCCTAGATTGTCGCTTCCTGGTAGTTGAACCACAGCCGCCGAACCGACGGAACATGGATCCCGCGGTACTGAAGGCTGATGATGCCGTTTTGGCGGAACTTGCGTAGCAAAGTCCCGATTCCGTTGCGGCAAAGGTTGGTCAACTGGCCCAGTTCTTCCTGGCTCACCGGCAGCTGACGCGAGTAGTCCACCGCGGGCGGCTGACCGTTGCATCCGCACAGGCGAACGAGTGTGGCCAGGCATCGCAACCTGGAATCGCCGATCAGCAGGTCGCTGTGCGCGGTCATTTCCGATTGCAGCTCACGAATGACCAGGCTGGCCAGCGTACGCCAATGTCCGGAATCCTCCTCTAGGAACTTCAACACCGTCGGCGCCGGAACATAGATATAACTCAGCGATGTCCGAGACCTGACGGTGGCTCGCCGTTCGACGTGGGTGAAGATGGAGACGTGACCGAACCAGTCACCTGGCCAGCAGAGCCGGCAAAGCGCCTCTTCCCCGCTGCTTGAGGGAAAGGAAACGTCGGCGCAACCGTCGGTCACCAGGAACAGGCCACCGGGAGGATCGCCTGCGTTGATGATTGTCGTCCGGGGCGGCGCAAACTTCCTTTTTCCCAACTCGATCAATGCGCTCAAGAGGTCCCAAGATCCATCTTGAACAATCGAGAACTTGTCGAAGTTCTTCAGGTTATTCATACGATACATAATCGACTCACTGCTGACTTGACGTACAGAGCGAAGCCCATCGCAGGAAAACTATATAATCGTTAGGTCACATTTCTGTGACAGTGCCCTGCGCAATTCTTAATATGTATTAACAAATTTCGATATGCTATGCGCAAAGTGCCATATTTGTTAAAGTCGCGCACAAAGTACCATATCTGTTGAACGTGGCAGATGGCACTTCACCGAACAGCTTGCGGTAGTCGCCGGCCAACCGGCCCAGCTCGAAAACTCCCCAGCGGGAAGCAATGTCCGTCACCGTGGCGCCGTCTGAATGAGCCGACGTAAGATCGTGTCGAATGCGATTGAGTCTGAGGTTGCGAATATAGGTCTGCGGGGTTTCCCCAAGCAGGTCCTCGAAGGCGCGATAAAGTGTCCTGCGCGACGTAAACGATGCTCGCGCCAGTTCCGCGATCGAGATCGGCGCGTCGAGATGCTCCATGATATAGGTTCTGGCGCGATTGACGATGCGGGCGAATCCAACGTCGTGGCGCTTCTCCCCCATGATACGGGGCTTTCTCGCGTAGTGCTCGATCATGACATCGAGTGCGAGTTCGCCGATATAGCTTGGCGCCAGCGCCTCGCTCCATTCCCCGGAGTGGAGCCGCCCATACAGCTTACGCAACAAGGCCAATGCGGCAGGATCCAGCGGTCTTGAAGAAATCCTCGTCTCACCGAGTTGCTTCGCATCGAGCACAAGGTCGAGATCCGCAGCAAGCTCTTCCAGCCGCTCCTCGGTCAGGCTGACGGTGAGATAGGTCGAACCCGAGCGATAAATCGCGTCATACGTTTCCCCCGACAACCAGACAGAAGTGGATCCCGAAGCGACCTCCTTGAGCCAAAGGAGGGTACCCGGCGGACAATGCAGTCCGATTCCGAGCGTGATCCTGGTTTCCGGAAGGGAGCCGAGGAGGCTGACGTTTCCGTCGATCCGGGCGGTACTGAATGTCTTGTCGACGCCATGCGAGAACATCAGGCTGCCGCCAATTTCGTCGCCGGAGAGCTGCGCAACGTCGAGTTGTGCCCCGAGAACCGCGTGCTGCAAGTCCTCGATCGCCATGATCGGCAACCGAATCCATTCCTCAAATCCAGCAAACGGTTGGTGCGAAATCATCATGAGCTGAAAGCTCGTCCCTGTTGCCTTCCGAAATATATCAGAACCTTCTAAAATGCCCTGAATTTGGCTCTAACATTGGCGTTTATTGGTAGATCCATAAATACGTCCATTCGGTCGTACGCGCAGCAACCTTCCTTGCGACAACATTTGCTGAGCAAACCTGTTCCGGCAATTTTTCTTGAAGTGCTGGCACTAAGCCTTCGGCAAGTGACATCTTTATAACGTCAGTTTGAAATCGACTTACAATTAGTCATTGAATTGTGATGGATAAATTCCAAATCCGCCGTCGACCGGGTGATGGAGTCCTGGACGCCACGCTCGATCGGAAATGGGCGTAGATTTCCGAAAGTCAGCTCCTGCAGTGCACCGCAGTCCTCAGGATAATTGCCCATTCTTGTCCTGATTGCTCGGTGGTAGTTCCTTTGGCGATGTCGCCACTCGTCAAACGCAGGGGCACAATGGGCAACTTAACTGCACTCAAGCTCAAGACGATGCAGCGTCGCGCTCGCGATGCCAAGTGTCGGACGGACGGAGATCGCATCGCGCTCCCTTCCACCGCCAAGATTGGGCCCGTCATCGACATCGCTGGAAAAGGCGGGTAATTTTATTGTGGGAGCATCGAGATTTCGTGCTTGGGGCAGGAATTGTCGGGGCGGGGGAGGAATGGATAGCGAAGCAGAGCTGCCGTCTTTGGAAGCAGGGGACCTTCTCCTGGACCCGCTGGTCTTGGTGAACTCTATCCCCATGCCCGCCGTAATCACGAACCCGCGTTTGTCGGACAATCCCATCATCGCATGCAATGAGGCTTTTTCCGGGCTGACCGGCTATGCGACGGCTGAATTGATTGGACGAAATTGCCGCTTCCTCGCCGGGAAAGACACCGATCCAGAGGCGCGAGCGCGTTTGCACGAAGCAATTGCCAACCAGAAACCGGTTGTCGTTCGGCTGCTGAACTATCGCAAAGACGGCTCTACCTTCCTGAACGCACTAATGATTGCCCCGATCCTGGGATGCGACGGCAAGGCGACTTACTTCATGGGCACCCAGCTGGAGGTCGAGGACGGGATTCGCACGCTTGCTGGCGACCAAGGGACAGCCGGTGAACTGATGAGCCAACTGTCTCCACGCCAGAGAGAAATTCTGACCTACCTGGCGGCAGGATACCTGACCAAGCAGATCGCCTTTACGCTCGGGGTTTCAGAAAGTACGGTCAAGATGCATCGACGCATCGTGTTTAGAAAGCTCGGGGCCCATAATGCCCCCGAGGCCGTAAGGATCGCCATCGAAGCAGGGTTGATAAGTGGACATCCCACCTGAACCCACCAACCTCGGACCCATGGCGCTCGATAGATTCCAGTAGGACACTCGCAGTCGGGCTCAGGCCGAGACACGCATGTGCCTCTGATCCAGCCTCGCGCCGATAGCGCTTCGGCTCGGCAATTGGGACTTCTCCAGGATGTTGTGGATGTGGTTCTTCACGGACGCCGGGCCGATGCGTAACCCTTGGGCGATCTCCTTGCTATCCAGGCTCTCACCTAGCATCGAAGCGACTTGCGCCAAGCGCTTGGCGGCAGTTTTTGGGCTGATCTTTGTGCGAACTTTGGGGCTGGCGAACTGCGCGCAAGCCAAATTGCCTCCGTAGACCACTTCCGGCAAAGTTCCGGCCGGACATGTCGTCAAGGGGGGACTCGATGAGTTTGCGGTCTAACCCACTCGCATGGCCGCAATGACTTTGGTGCGCCTTGCTCGCATTGATGCTGGCGCTTGCCGCCGTCTGCGTGGATGGCGGCATCTCCAACATCCTTCGCTCCGGCGCCTACCTGCATGACGCTGCAAAGCGGGATCTGTCGGTAACGGTACCGGACGGAAATTCCGGCTGGAGGCAGTTGGTCTCGGTTGCGCCTGACAGTGCCGCCGCCGCCGCGGGTCTGCAAGCGGGAGACCGGTTGCGACTGAAGGACCCCACCGACGAATGGATTCTCCAGCGCGTGAGTGTCCCCATCGCGATCGCAGTGGAACAGGGCGGCCGGCGTTCCAATATCGAGATCGTCAATCAGCCCAACGACAACTGGGGGCCAGCAGGAATCCTGCCTGTGCTATGGGGCGTTGGCGCGCTTGCGACTTTTCTGCTGGCGATCCTGCTGCTGGTTCGTGCGCGGCGCGAACGTGCTGCAATCTTGCTGGGCGTCTTGCTGCTCTCCTACAGATTGTCGTTCGTGCGCTTCCCTCCCTAAGCGCCCGACATTGTTACGGCCAAGCCGTTATCGGCTATTTCAAACTGATGTTCGCATTCCAAATCTCGACCGGCGAACCGAACCGGGCCCGGTCGCGGCCGGTGCACGACGCAGCAATCGCCTTTACCGTCCTTTCCGCAGCGCAAACCATTCTGCCGGCCTTGCTGCCGTTCGGTGAACTGCTTGGGAATTCCACCTATGTCGAGCTGGTCTAGCTGAACAACGTTTGCGTGTTCGCCGGGATCGCATGAAACTACCGCAAGAACGACGCTGCGCAACGGAATCGGCTCAAGATCGTGGCGCCGGCGCTGTTTCTCTGCCTTTAGACCATCCAGCTGCAGAACGCGCTTCCGCCCGAGTCGGCCAACTCGATCCGGCAAATGCTGGTTGTCACGTCGCTCCAGTTCGCCGGACTGGCGTTCCTCACCTACGCAGTTCTGGCGCAGCGGCTGTTCGACACCAATTTCGCGCTCAACCGCACGCTGGTCGACGGTGCGGTGAGCTTCACCACGCTGGCGGGGTTCGGCCTCGCCGAATGGGGTGACGAGCACCTGATTCCGGAAAGCTGGTACGAGGACGGCCCGGTGTTCAGCGCGCTAACCGCGCTCGCTCTGTTCCTGTCTTTCCGCCTGCTGCGCGATTAGGTCGACCATCATGTCGAGCGGCTCTTCTTCGGCAGCTGGCACCGCAACGAGGCCATGCTCAACCGGTTCGTCGCGGCGGCCGACCATTTCGGAGAGACCGAAGGGATGACCCGTTCCTTCGTCGAAGAACTCTCGCGCTTCGCCGGGGGCAGCGCCGCGGCGCTCTACATCAGCAACGCCAACGGCGAATTCGGTCTCACCGATGCGACCAACGCTGCGGCAGCCGCAAGCTCTCCCGACACCGACCCTGCGCTCGCTATGATGCGCGCAGAGCGCGGGCCGTTGTCGCTGCGCGAGGTGCATTCCGACCTTACAGGCGCACTGCCGCTGCCGATGCTCCACCAGGGCGAACTGACCGGCTTCGTCTTGTTCGACATCAAGCCCGAGGGCCATGCCGACCGGCCCGATGAGCTGGAATTGCTCACATGGGCCACGCAGCAGGTTGCCTTCGCGCTGTAGGCGCGCAACGTGCGGCAGCTCGAAAGCACCGTCGCCGATCTGCAGGCCAAGTTGGACGCACTCGGCAAGACGGAAAAGATCAAGTCGCGCGCCACGCGCTCGGTAGCCTGACGGCTCAAACTGTAACTCGGTTCTCGATCGCGCCGATCCCGTCGATCTCGCAGCGCACGACGTCGCCCGGCTGGAGGAACCGGGGCAGGTTCATCCCGGCGCCGACGCCTTCGGGGGTTCCGGTCGCCAGCAGGTCGCCCGGTTCGAGCGTGAACGCGGTCGAGAGGTATTCGATCTGCTCGGCGACGCCGAACAGCATCCCGTCGGTGTTGCTCTCCTGCCGGACTTCGCCGTTGACGAGGCAGCGCAGGTCGAGCGCCTGCGGGTCGGGAATTTCGTCGGCGGTGACGATCCACGGGCCGATGGGTCCATGGGTGTCGAAGCTCTTGCCCATGGTGAAGGTCGGGCTGTGCTTCTGCCAGTCGCGCGCCGAAACGTCGTTGACGACGAGGTAGCCGAACACGTGGCCTAGTGCGTCAGCCCGCGATACGCCCTTCGCCGCGCGGCCGATGACCACACCTAGCTCGACTTCGTAATCGAGCCTCTCGGTCACGCCGGTAACGATGGGATCGCGGGGCCCGTTGATGCAGGTCGTCTGCTTGTTGAACCAGTACTGGTATTTCGGCCGCGCGGCATGGCCCATCTCGGCCACGTGCTTGGCGTAGTTCATGCCGATAGCCATGTACTTGCCCGGCCGCAGCGGGGCGAGCAGGCGCACGTCAGACAGCGCGTGGTGCGGCGCAACGCCTTTCGTCGCGGCGCTGATTTTCGCCAGCGCATCGGCATCGGCGATCAGCGCGAGCATGTCCGGCCAGTCGCAGCCGACCTTCGCAAGGTCGATCACGCCATCGCCCACGACCACGCCGAGCGCAGTCCGTCCGCCGGTTTCAAAGTGGGCAATCTTCATCGTCTTCCCCTTAGTACCCCCTCACCAGATCGACCTGCGCTTCGAGCGGCTTGCCCTCGCGAAACAGCGCGCAGTTGCGCAGGAACCTCTCGGCCGCGCGGGCGTGCGCTTCCTGCGTGGGAATGCCTGAGAGGTGCATGGTGATGATGGCGCTAGGGAGCGACCACAGCGGGTGCTCCGGCGGCAGCGGTTCGGGCGTCGTGACGTCGAGCACCGCGCCGCCGATCCGCTTCTCCGCCAGCGCCTCGACCAGCGCATCCTGGTCGAGAGTGTCGGCGCGGCCGCAATTGACCACCACAGCATCGGGCCTGAGCGCGGCGATCTCCTCCGCGCCGATCATTCCGCGGGTCTGCTCGGTGCCGGGCAGCGACATGACGATCCAGTCGAAGCTGCCCAGCCGCTCGCGCCAGCCGGAGTCCTTGCTGCGGACCGGTTCGACCTCGACGCCGAAGCCTTCGAGGATCCGTCCGATCGCCTGCCCGATAGCGCCGTATCCGAGCAGCAGCGCGCGGCTGCCGGCAAGGTCGCGTTCGCCCGGCGGCATCGGCAGCCACTCGGCGCGGTCCTGCGCGCGGACGATGTCGGGAAAGCCCTTGGCCGCGGCGAGAAGCCCCATGACGGCGTATTCCGCGACCTGGCTCGCGGTCAGGCCCGATCCGCAGGTCAGCTGCACCTCGCGCCGGTCGAGCTCGGCCAGCGGCATCCAGTCGACCCCGGCATAGGCGGTGTTGAGCCAGCGCATCTGTGTCGCCAGCGCGATCGACTGCAGCACCGGCGGCTTCTGGTGGAGGTCGAACCAGCCGATCTCGGCATTGGGCGCCAGCGCCACCATCTCTTCGGGATCGTGCCACCACTCGGCCTCGAGCCAATCGGGCAGCCGCCCGTCGAGTACCTGCCGGTGGAACGACGGGATGACGGCGCGGGTCAGAGCTTCCACTCCCAGCCGAGCGGGTCGCCGTCCATGACCTCGACGCCCTTGGCGGCGAGGTCGTCGCGGATGGCGTCGGAGGTGGCAAAGTCCTTGTCTGCGCGGGCGGTCTTGCGGCGTTCGAGCGCGGCGTCGACGTCGGCCTCGGCGATTTCGGCTTTGGCGGGACGCACGCGCAGGTCGGAGCGTGTCAGGTCGAGCAAGCCAAGCCCCAGCACCGCATCCATCGCCGCCACCAGCGCATGGCGCTGGCGCGGGTCGGCCTTCTTGGCTGCCAGCACGGCTTCGAGCGCGGTCAGCGCAAGCGGGGTGCCAAGGTCGTCGGATATTGCCTGATCAAACTCCACAAGGCGCGGCAGGAGGATCGCGTCGAGTTCGCCGTGGATCGCCAGCTCGGTCCAGCCGCCTTCGGGCGTTTCCACCGGCTCTTCGTCGCCCAGCTTCGCGAGCATCTGCTCGACGGCCATGACCATGCGCTTGAGACGGGTGAGCGCGGCGTCGAGCCCTTCCCAGCTGAATTCGAGCTCGCTGCGGTAATGCGCCTGCAGGCACATCAGGCGGTAGGCGAGCGGGTGGTAGCCCTTGTCGGTGAGCAGCTTGAGGCGCAGGAACTCGCCCGCCGATTTGCTCATCTTTCCCGAGCGTTCGACGAGGAAGTTGTTGTGCATCCACACCTTCGCGCCGCTCGCGTTGGAGTGGCAGAAGGCCTGGTTCTGCGCGATCTCGTTGGGGTGGTGAATCTCGCGATGGTCGATCCCGCCGGTGTGGATGTCGAACGGGAAGCCAAGCAGCTTGCCGCTCATCACCGAGCATTCGAGGTGCCAGCCGGGCGCGCCGCGGCCCCACGGGCTGTCCCATTCCATCTGCCGCTTTTCGTCGGGCGGAGTCTTGCGCCAGATAGCGAAGTCGGCGGCGTTGCGCTTGCCCTCGACGGCCTCGATCCGTCCCTCGCCCTCGTCAGTCTTCGCCCGCGCCAGCCGCCCGTAGTCGGCGACGGTCGAGACGTCGAAATAGAGCCCGCTGTCGAGTTCGTAGCAGTGCTCCGGCGCGATCGACTTCGCGAACTCGAGCATGTCGCCGATGTAGTCGGTGGCGACCGACCAGTGTGCCGGCTGGCGGATGCCCAGCGCCTTCACGTCGGCCCAGTAGGCCTCGGTGTAGTGCTTCGCGATGTCCCAGATCGACTGCGCGCGCTCGGCAGCCATCTTCTCCATCTTGTCCTCACCCGCATCGGCGTCGTCGGTCAGGTGTCCGACGTCGGTGATGTTGATGACGTGGGTGAGCTTGTAGCCCTTCCAGCTCAACGTCCGCCCGAGCACGTCGGCGAAGACGTAGGCGCGCATGTTGCCGATGTGCGGGTAGTTGTAGACCGTCGGCCCGCAGGTATAGACCCGCGCCTCGCCCGGATGGATCGGCTGGAATGTCTCGACCTCGCGAGTGAGCGAGTTGAAAAGGCGCAAGTGAGCGGTCATTGCGCGCGGGCCTTACGCACGCGGGAAGCGAGGTCAAGCGACAGCAACCGATCAGTCGCCACTGCGGCCGATCGGTTGCCGAATTCTACTTGTTGGCCAAGGCCGAAGCGAGATCGGCTGCCCGAAGTGCGCCCGGCCCCGGTCCCATGTCGTCATCGTCAACAAGCCGGTCGGTGCTAGACTTGATGAACTCGGCTTCGGTCGACGGCCGCAGGTCGGGGCGGCCACTCATGATGCCCATCTTGATCCGGCACATCGCGTACTGCGTCTCGTCCGCCTCTACCTCGAGCGCAAGCACATCCTTCGCTTCGCTCTTGACCGAGTATTCGTGGCGGCCCGGTTCGGTCACCAGGACGAAATACCGGCCCGACCCGAGCGAGCTGATCTTGGCGCCGTTCTCGTTCACCGCGCAGCCCATGGCGGCGCCCATGAGGGTCCCTGTGCGATAGAACACGACCTGGCCCTTGCCGGGCGGCGGTGCGGGAATCTGCACCTGAGCGGCATCTTCCGCTCCAGCCGCGGTCGATCCACCCACCAGGAGCGCTGTGGCCAGAAAAACGCCCGCAAATCTCTTCATCTCAGTCTTCCCCCTTTGTTAAATTTTCCGCCATCGAAACGCTCGAAGGCTTGTCTGCATCTTCTCCGGCTCCGGACAGCGGATCGCTGATCGGAACGGTGAAATCTTCAGCAGTCTTGGCCATCGCAACCGTACCTGCCGGAATCGCAATGTTACGGCCGCTGATCACGAAGCCGACCAGTCCGATCGGCACCGGCACGAAGGTTGAAATACCGGCCCCGACCGCATTGAGTCCGTCCACTGCACCAACCGCATCCTTGCCTGCCGCGGAAAGGGACATCGAGCGCAGCGCCAGTCGCCGCTCGCCGAAGCCGATGTAGCGCGCCGCCAGGACAAGCTCGCCCGCCGTGCCCATTCCGCCGGCCTTCTTGGCATGCACAACTTCGCCTTCGCCCATGGCGCCAGCGGGAAGGACTTCCATTCCATCGATGAAGATGGGATCGGCCAGGCGAATCTGGAAACGGTCGAAGCTCGTGCTCGTCTTGCTGCCCAGCGGCGAGAGGATTTCGAGCATGACCGGGGTCAACTTTGGAATCAGTATTTCGACCGGCGGGAACGCATCAGACGCGGCCTCAGTCGCAATATCCTGCGCCAAAGCCGGTGTGCCCGCAAACGTGATAAGCGCCGCCAGCGCGGCCTGACCAAATCTACGCACGTAGAATCAATCCCCTGCCCTTCCTTGAGCCGGGTGTGGTGCGCATTCAATCGGCTGGCAAGCGGGATTCGCTAGCCGATATCAAATGCTGCCGTCGGCCAGGGTCACGTCGACGAGGTCCCAGCCGAGGCCGTCGCGCGCGAAGCGCAGGGTCGGCCCGGCGCGGCCGCTCTCGAAGCGGCCATGCGCCTCGAACGAATTGAGCCCGCCGCGGTCGATGTCCCAGTCGATATCGCCGCTCTTCACGTCATCCGGGACCAGCGGCCCGGCGAGCTTGCCGGTCAGGACCAGCGCCGCGACGCCCGTCGGCGTCACGCTGGCATCGACGGCCATACCGCCCAGGCCCGTCGCAAGCATTCCGCCGAAGCGTTCAAGCGCGTTGTCGCCGTCGCCCAGCTTGCGGTCGACCGCCTCGCCGATGCGGCCCTTCATGTTCGTCCGGATCGCCGCGAAATCGACGCGGGCGTCAAGTTCCTTGCCGTCCATCTCCTCCGCAGCATCGCGCAGGCCCTTCATCGCGAGCCACGGCGAGGCGACGTACCAGCCGGTGCAGAGCGCAGCGGCGATGAAGATGAGGGTGAGGAGGCGTTTCATCTAGTCACGCCAACCTCAGAGTGTCTGCGGGGACGTGCATGTTGCCGATGTGCGGATAGTTGTAGACCGTCGGCCCGCAAGAATAGACCCGCGCCTCGCCGGGATGGACGGGAGCGAAGGTTTCCAGCTCGCGGGTGAGCGAGTTGAACAGGCGGAGAGGTGCGGTCATCGAGCGGGCTTCAGATAGAGGCGATTTACGATTTTTGCGATCGCGGGGTTGGTATAGTCGACGATAGGATCATTGGACTTGCCGCCATGGTCCCACTCGCCATCGTCGAAGGCCTGATAAACCTCCTGAAACAACTCGGGATGCGCGAACCCATCGTGCGCGATGCGCAGGTCGATAATGAATCCTTCGGCGACGTTCACGATCCAGTCGCAAAACCAAAAGGCGTAATTCCCTGCATGATAACCGCAAGCGAGTTGAGCGCCGAGTTCGTCGAAATTGGAAGTCCACTTCGCGACGGGTTCGTTCAGCATTAGGCTCTCGAAATCTTCTTGCCTCGGCGGGTTCTGCCAACCCGCCTCTTCCGAGAAGTCCTGCTCGTAGCGACACCCTAGTGCGCTGAGTAAGTCAGCGACATTACCCATCACTCCACCTCGAACAATCCGGCCAACTGCTCGATGATCGTCCCACCGAGTTGCTCGACGTCCATGATCGTCACCGCGCGCTTGTAGTAGCGGGTCACGTCGTGGCCGATGCCGATGGCGACGAGCTGGACGGGGGACTGGCGTTCGATCCAGTCGATCACCTTGCGCAGGTGCGTTTCGAGATAGCCGGCGCTGTTCACGCTCAGCGTCGAATCGTCGACCGGCGCGCCGTCGGAGATGACCATCAGGATGCGGCGGTCCTCGGGCCGCGCGAGCAGGCGGTTGTGCGCCCAGATCAGCGCCTCTCCGTCGATGTTTTCCTTGAGCAGCCCCTCGCGCATCATCAGGCCGAGGCTCTTGCGCGCGCGGCGCATCGGCTCGTCGGCCTTCTTGTAGATGATATGGCGCAAGTCGTTGAGGCGCCCGGGCAGCGCGGGCTTGCCGCTGGCGAGCCATTTTTCGCGCCCCTGCCCGCCTTTCCACGCGCGGGTGGTGAAGCCGAGAATCTCGACCTTCACCCCGCAGCGTTCGAGCGTGCGGGCCATGATGTCGGCGCTGATCGCGGCGATGGAGATCGGCCGCCCGCGCATCGAGCCCGAGTTGTCGATCAGCAGGGTGACGACGGTATCCTTGAATTCCTGGTCGCGCTCGATCTTGTAGCTGAGCGAATGGCCCGGACTGACCACCACGCGGGCGAGCCGCGCGGCATCGAGCAGCCCTTCCTCCTGGTCGAAGTCCCACGAGCGGTTCTGCTGCGCCATCAGCCGCCGCTGCAGCCGGTTGGCGAGCCGGGTGACCACCCCCTGCAACCCGGTAAGCTGGCTGTCGAGGTAGGCGCGAAGGCGGTCGAGTTCCTCGTAGTCGCACAGCTCGGTCGCCTCGACGACCTCGTCGAATTCCTCGGTGAAGACCTGGTAGTCGAAGCTCTCGGGCAGTTCGGTCCACGGGCGGTTGGGGCGGACCGGCATCATTGCCTCCTCGCCCTCGTCGCCGGGATCGCCCTCGGCCATTTCCTGGTCCTGCGGGACGGACTCGCTCTCGCCGTCCTCGTCGCCCTCGCCCTGCTCGGCGGTCATTTCCTGCGGGCGCTGCTCGGTGCCCTGATCGTCGTTGTCGTCGCTGTCGGACTCTTCGCCGCCGTCCTCTTCGTCGCCCTCCATGTCCTCGTCGCCGGACTCGTCGAGCGGCTCCGCGGCGACCATCTCAAGGTGGCGCAGCATGTCGAGCCCGATCTGCTGGAAGGCCTTCTGGTCGTCGAGCAGGGTGGCGAGGCGTTCGAAGTCGTCGCCGATGCGCGATTCGATGGATTCGCGGACGAGGTCGACGTTGGAGACGGCGGACGGCGGGATCGGCTGGCCGGTCAGCGCCTCGCGCAGCATCAGCGCCAGCGCGGTCGGCAGCGCGACTTCGCTCTCGTTGGCGGCGCGGGCGATGGGATCGGAGCGGGTGCGCAGGTCGGTCGCGGCGGCGAGGTTTGCGCGCATCCCGGCGTAGTTGTTCTCGCCCAGCGCTTCGTAGCGGACGCGCTCGATCATGTCGTAGGCCTGCCGCGCGCTCGGCTCGGCCGGCATGGCGCGCTGGTGCAGCGCCTCGTTGTGGTGGCGCAGCTTGAGCGCGAAGCTGTCGGCAAATCCGCGCGCCTCGCGTGCCGCCTCGGGCGGCAAGGTGCGGCCCGGCATGGGGACCCGCATCGCCTTGCCCTGCACGCCCGGCTGGTCCGAAGTCCACGACACTTCCGCTTCCGGCTCACGGGCAATCGCCCGCGCCGCGCCGGTCAGGGCGTGCTTGAAGCGATCGAGCGGGGATTCGTCGGACATCGGCTCCAGTTTCCATTCCGCCGCGAGAGCGAAAAGTTGTTCGCGTTCACCTAACCTTTGCCATATCGGCACCGGCGCGGCCCCCGGCTATAGAGGTGACGATGCACACTACAACCGGCTTTTGTTTCGCGTTGCTAGCCGGATGCGCCGCCGCGCTGCAATCCACCCCGGCGCTCGCGAACGACACCCAGGTCTGGCTCAACGGAGGCGTGGCCTTTTCGCTCGACGACGATGTGAAGGCGGCGGTCGACGTCTCGCAACGCTGGATCGACGATGGCAACCAGTTCCTCCTGCGCGGCAATGTCGACGTGAACGTGACGAAGCGCGTCAGCCTCGGCGGCGGGGCTGCCTATGTCGATCTTGCCAACGGACACGAGTTCCGCCCGCACCAGCAATTGACGCTGAAGTTCGGACACGTGGGCCTGCGCACGCGGCTGGAAGAACGCTTCTTTTCGGACGCCGACCGGGCGCAATTGCGGCTTCGGCAGCGAGTGGCGCTGGCCTTGCCCGTCACCGGCAGGCTCGACGCGGCACTCACTGCCGAGGGGTTTTACGTCCTGCAGTCCCAGACACCGGGTGGACGCGACGGGTTCGTGCAGTACCGGCTGGGTGGAGCGTTGGCCCGCAGGATCACGCCCGACTTCGACATCGGCGCCGGTTACCTGCTGATCGGCAATGTCCGGCCCAATGCGCCCGACGCCTACGATCACGTCCTGCAGATAGTAATCGGCGCGCGGCTCTAGAGCGCGCTGCCGACGCCCAGCACGCCGATCAGGACCGGATCGTTGGTGCTGCGGGGATCGCGGCGGATGGCGGTCTCCTCGATCCCGATCTGCTGCCAGATCACGTCGTCCACCTTGTCCGCGAACCCGTTGGCGACAGCGGATACGTTGACCCCGGTGAGCCCCGCCAGCAGTTCGCCGATCAGCGGATCCTGCGCGGCGCGCAGGGCATCGCCGACGTCGGGCGACATGACGTCGATCAGGCGGCTGCCCATGTTGCCGCGCAGGTAACTGGTGGCGGCGGTCGGGCCGCCGCGGACCAGGTCGATGGCGTTCTGGTAGCCGATTGTGCGGATGGTGTCGGCCACCACCGGCGCGGCGCGTTTCGATGCATCCCAGGCTACGTCCCCGAAGGCCCGCTCGAGCCGGCCTTTGAACAGCGACGAGGTCAGGATGCGCGTCAGCACGTCGCCGCGGTTGCCGAGGAACTCGCCGAGGCCGAGCGAAGCGACTTGCTGGTCCCAGAACGCCCCGTCGGCGGTCATGCGGTCGAACGCGCGCTGGCTCGAAAGGAACAGCAGGCGCTGCACCGCATCGACGAAGCTGAATCCCCCGAGCCCGGTCGTGCAGGCCGAGAGGGCAAGAGCTCCTCCGGCAGCGGTTCCGGCCAGGAAGACCCGGCGCGGAATTGTCGTCTTCATAGCAGTCATCTCAACAGCTCCTCGTTCCCGGCGGCTTGCGATGCCGCCCACACGCCGCCCATATGTGGACGGCATCATGAACCGTGTCCGTCTTGTCATATTCAACGCCGCGCTCGGCCCGCTCGACTACCGGGTCCCCGAGGGGATGGCGGTCGTGCCGGGCAGCGTGGTCGTCGCCCCGCTCGGTCCGAGACAGGTCGTCGGCATAGTCTGGGAGGCGGAACGGCTGCCGGCAAGCCCGGTTCCGGATTCGAAGCTGCGCCCGCTGGTGGACGTCCTCCCGGTCCCGCCGCTCAGGGCCGAGCTGCGCCGCCTGATCGAATGGACCGCCGACTACTACTGCGCCTCGCTTGCCTCGGTCGCGCGAATGGTGCTGGCGAGCGGCGGCGCGTTGCGCGGTCCGGCAACGATGACCGAGTATCGCCTCACCGGCGGAATGCCCGAGCGCATGACCCCGCAACGCGAACACGCCATCGCCGCCCTCGAGGGTGAACAGGCGACGATCCGCGAGCTTTCCGGTATCGCCGGGGTCAGCGAAGGCGTGCTGCGCGGGCTGGTCAACCAGGGCGTGCTCGAGCCGGTCGAGGTCGATTGCGACCGTCCCTACCGCCGAGCGCGTTCCGACTACGCTGTTCCGGAACTGTCGAGCGCTCAAAAGGAAGCGGCGAAGCGCTTCATTGACGCCGTTGCGGCACACGAATTCGCTCCTTTCCTGCTCGACGGGGTGACCGGGTCGGGCAAGACCGAGGTCTATTTCGAAGCCATCGCCGCCGCACTGGCGCTGGGCTCGCAAGTTCTTGTTCTACTACCAGAAATCGCCCTTACAGAGGCCTTCCTGCGCCGTTTCGAGGACCGCTTCGGCGCCGTGCCGGTGGTCTGGCACTCCTCCCTGAAATCGACCGAACGCCGCCGCGCCTGGCGCGCCATTGCGGCCGGAGAGGCGCAGGTCGTCGTCGGCGCGCGCTCGGCGCTGTTCCTGCCCTACGCCAAGCTAGGCCTTATCGTCGTCGACGAGGCGCACGAGGTCAGCTTCAAGCAGGACGACGGCGTGCGCTACAACGCGCGCGACGTGGCGGTGATGCGCGCTCGCTTCGAGCAGGTCCCGGTAATCCTCGCCAGCGCCACCCCGGCGCTCGAAAGCCTGCAGATGGCCGCCAGCGGGACCTACACCAGGATCGAACTGGCCGACCGTTTCGGCGGCGCACAACTGCCCGAGATCGCCACCATCGACCTGACCGAAGAGAAGCCAGAACGCGGCCGCTGGCTCGCCCCGCGGCTGGTCGAGGAGCTCGCGGCAAGGCTCGAGCGCGGCGAGCAGTCGCTGCTGTTCCTCAACCGCCGCGGCTTCGCTCCGCTGACGCTTTGCCGCAACTGCGGCTTCCGCTTCAAATGCCCCAACTGCAGCGCCTGGCTGGTCGAGCACAGGCTGAGCAATCGGCTCGCCTGCCACCACTGCGGCCATGAAACCGCCCCGCCCGCCGCCTGCCCCGAATGCGGCGAGCCCGACTGCCTCGTCGCCTGCGGCCCGGGCGTCGAGCGCATCGCCGACGAAGTCGCCGAGCTGCTGCCGGAGGCACGCGTCGCCGTCGTCACCTCCGACACGCTCAATTCCCCGACCAAGGCAGCGGAATTCATCGCCGAGGCGGAAGGCGGGGCCATCGATGTCATCGTCGGCACCCAGCTCGTCACCAAGGGCTTTCACTTCCCCGAATTGACGCTGGTCGGCGTGGTCGATGCCGATCTCGGCCTCGAAGGCGGCGACTTGCGCGCTGCCGAGCGGACCTACCAGCAGATCGCCCAGGTTGCCGGCCGCGCCGGACGCGGGGCCAAGCCGGGCGAAGTCTACATCCAGACGCGCCATCCCAGGGCCTCAGTCATCGCAGCGCTTGCGGCAGGGGACCGCGACGCCTTCTACGATGCCGAGACCGAGGCGCGCCGCCACGCCGGCGCCCCACCGTTCGGCCGCTGGGCCGCGATCATCGTGTCGAGCGAGGACGAAGCCGAGGCGCGCGAGGCCGCCAACCGCATTGGCGCGACCCGCCCAAACCTCGAAGATGTCATGATCCTCGGCCCCGCCCCGGCCCCAATGGCGCTGCTGCGCGGTCGCTACCGCTATCGCCTGCTGCTCAACGCCCGCCGCAGCGCTGAAGTGCAGGACGTGATCCGCCAATGGCTCGGCGCGCTAGACTTCCCGTCAGGCGTTCGCGTTGCCGTCGACATCGACCCCTACAGCTTCGTGTGATCACGTTTCTGAGGTCTCGCCGCAGCGGGATTGACGCTTTCCGGTTGCCCGGTCATCTTGCCCGCGAAGGGATGGGGGCGAAGCATGAAAAGTCGCGTTATCAAGGCACTCGCCATCGTGTCGGTGTTCACCGCGGCTCTCGCTCCCGCGGGTGCACAGGCCGAATGGTTGCGCGCCGATACCAAGCACTTCATTCTCTACAGCGACGGGCGCGAAGCCGAGTTGACGAAGTTCGCGGTCGAGGCGGAGAAATTCGACTCCCTCTTGCGCAGCTGGTTCAAGGTGGGCGAGCACGAGGACGCCATAAGGCTGCCGGTCTTCATCATGAAGGACAGCGAGACCGTTTCGAAATTGCGCGGGGTCGAGAAAGGCGCTCTCGGCGGCTTTTATCAGGCGCTGCCCGAAGGCGCCTATGCGCTCTCCAATCGGGCGAAACCGGTGTCGAAGTTCTCCGGGACGGGCCAGCAGATCCTGTTCCACGAATACACCCACCATTTCTTCACCCGATACGTTTCGGGATCCTATCCTACCTGGCTCTTCGAGGGCTTTGCCGAGTACTTCTCGACCACGACATTCGACAAGGATGACTCGTACACGGTCGGCAACATCGCCAATTCGCGCGCCTACGGCCTGACGGCTGGTCAAAACCTGCCGATCGAACGGATCCTGACCGATGGACTGACCGGGCTCAACCGCCAGCAAACCGATGTCTACTACGGCCGATCATGGCTGCTCACGCATCACCTGATGTCAGATGCTGCAGGTCGCGCGCAATTGTCGGAGTACGTCAAGGCGTTCAACAGCGGCACCCCGCCTCGCGAAGCGGCCGAGAGCACATTCGGCCCATTCGAAAAGCTTGATCAGGACCTGGTCGCGCTGACCCGCAAGGGGATGGTTGCGTTCTCCTCGAAGGAACCCATCGGCTACGACCCCACCGTCCGGATTACGCCGCTCGATACGGTGGATTCGGAATTGCTCGAATTGCATATCAATCGCATCGTCCAGTTCCAGCCGGACGAAACACTGTCCAAGCTTCGTGCCCTTGCTGCAATCGCGCCGGACCGCGTCGGCGTGTTGGCGGAGCTCGCTCGCGCCGAGCTTGAAACCGCAAGGAAGGCCGGCAGTGCGGAAGCGACTGCCATTGCCGTCGCCGCGGCGGAAGGAACGGCCGACAAGGTCCTGGCGCTCGATCCAGACAATGTCTCGGCAGCAATGACCAAGGGCCTGGCGATCCTTGAGCACGATGATGGAAATCCGAGCGACGAGGATGTAGCCGCGGCGCGCAAGATGTTCGTCAAGGCCAACAACGCCGATCCTGAAGAGCCGCGACCGCTTTACGAATATTTCCGCAGTTACGCGCAGTATTCCGGCAGGCCGCCGGACATTGCGATTCAAGGTCTGGAGGCAGCCTTCACAAAGGCGCCTGAAATCGTCGACTATCGCGTCGCGCTGGCATTCGCGTATGCCAACCTCGGCCGGTTCGACGAGGCAATGTCGCTGGTGCGCTACCTAGCCTATCACCCGCACATGGCCGAGCACGGGAAGCGGCTGATCGAACAGCTCGAGAAGATGCGCGAACAGCGCGAGGAATTCGAAAAGCGGCTGGCTGACGCCGAAGAGGAAGAATCCGAGGACTAGACTCTCGCGGCCATCCACTCGGGCCCGCGGATCTCTCCCTTCTTCACCGCCCTCCAGAGAAGGAACAGACCGAATGCGGTCACTATTACGACGGCGATCAACGAGGCCTCGAGCCCGAAATCGCCGCCGGTAAGTAGCTCCGGACCGTCGCGCCGCGTGGAGATGAGTCCGATCGGCGTGCCGGTCCCGGATACAGGAACGCTAAAGACCCAGGCCTGGGTGAAATTCCACGCCGCGTGCAGGCCGACGGCGAACCACAGGCGGCGGGTGATGAGATAGGCCGCGCCGAGCAGGATGCCCGCCTCGACCATGATGGCCACGGCCCCGGTCCACGTCGCATCGGGGTTACCCATGTGAATCGCACCGAACACTGCCGAAGACAGCGCCAGCGCGACCCACGTTCCGCCGAGCCGTTCGAGCTGGCGCATCAGTATGCCGCGGAACAGCACCTCCTCGAAAACGCCGGTGATGATCCCGATTGCCGCCCATTCCCAGAGTTGCGTCTCACCAAGGGTGCGCACGCCCTCGAAGGTCATCGCGCCGAGCAGCCAGGCGGCAATCGCGACGGAGCAGAACAGCAGGAAACCCGTCAGGAGACCCGCACCCAGTTCCTTGCCCGCGCCGGGGAAAGTGAATTCCACGTCGCGTCCGCCTTCGATCCAGCGCCGCCACAGTTTCCAGACAGCGACGATGACCGCAGCAGTTGCAAGCGATGCGGCGAACAGGATGGGGCCCTGCAGTTCCTTGCTGCCGATCTGGCTCGCCTTTTCGACCGGCGAGGCAATAAGGGTAAAAAGCGGAGCCCCCAGGATGATCAGGATCAGTGGGAAGCGCAGGATGCGCAGGGCGATGTTGGGCTTGGGCGCCGCGACCGGGGAGTGCTCCATCGCCAAGGTCTACGCCGCCCCTCAGGACCGGTAAAGCGCCTCCGCCTGTTCTTTCAACGTCGCCATCGCCAGCCGCCACGGACCCGGGCCCCAGCTGAGGCGCGCAACTCCGCATTGTGCCAGCGCGCGCCAGTCCGCGATCTTGGCATAGACCATTATGTTGACCGGCAAGGGCGAAGCCGCGCACAAATCGGCGATCAGTTCCGGATCGGACAGGCCCGGAGCGAAGAAGCTACCCGCACCCGCTTCGCCATAGGCAGCTGCGCGTTCGAGCGCGTCGGACAGGAGCGAGCGGTCGTTCGGGTCCCGACCGGCGACCAGCAGGCTCAGGAACAGGTCGGTCCGCGCGTTGACGAAAAGCCCGGCCGAAGCCACCGCGGCGACGCGCTTTGCCTGTTCTTCGAGTCCGTGCAGCCCTTCCCCGCCGACCTTGCGATCTTCGAAATTGCAGCCGATCGCGCCGGTTTCAGAGAGGTACGTCGCGTGTTCGGCCAGGCGCGCCGGGTCGACTGCGAAGCCGCCCTCGAAATCGACCGAGACCGGCACATCGACGACGGCGACGATGCGGCGCACACTTTCCAGCAATGTGGCGAGGGGGATCGCCTCGCCGTCGGGATAGCCCTGCGCCCCGGCCAGCGAATGGCTGCCCGTTGCAATCGCCGGCGCGCCGGCATCGGCGACAGCGCGCGCACTGCCGGCATCCCAGGCATTGTAGAGCAGCAAGGGATTGCCCGGCTGGTGAAGCCTCGCGAAGATTTCCCGCTTGTCCTTCATCGATCCCGCTCCCGCGCGAGGAGTTCGCGCTTGATGTCGAGCCCGTAGGCATAGCCGCCGAGAGTCCCGTCGTGGGCAATGACCCGGTGACAGGGAATCAGCACGGCGATGTTGTTGGCCCCGTTGGCACTGCCGACCGCGCGGCTCGCCTTGGGATTGCCGACTGCTGCGGCCTGCTCACCATAACTGCGGGTTTCGCCGGGTGGGATCTGGCGCAACGCCTGCCAGCAGCGTTGCTGGAAGGCGGTGCCCTTGACGTCGAGCGGGATGTCGTCGCCGGTCCCGGGCTGCTCTACCGCGGAGAGAACCCGCTCGAACAGTTCGCGAAAAGCATCGCCGCCCTCGACCAGTTCCGCGCGGGGGAACCGCGCCGCCAGTTCCTCGCGCCCCTCGTTGAACGAAAGGCAGCACACGCCAAGGTCGGTTGCCGCGACCAGCATCGGACCGAGCGTGGTGCCGACGATCTCGTAATGAATCGTCCGCCCCTTGCCGCCGTCCTTCCAGTCGCTCGCGTTCATGCCCAGCTTGCCTTTCATCGTATCGTAGAAGCGCGATGCGCTTTCGAACCCCGCATCGTAGATCGCATCGGTCACCCGGTCCGCTCCGGAGAGAGCCTCGCGGGCCCGCTCCTCGCGCAGGGCGCGGGAATAGGCGGCTGGAGAGAGCCCCGTGGTGCGGGTAAAGACGCGCTGAAAATGGGTCGCCGAGTAGCCGGTCAGCTGGGCCAGTTCGTCGAGCGTCAGACTACCCTCACTCGACTTGATTTCGTCGATGGCCGCGAGAACCGCGGCCTCGTCGCGCGCCACATCGTCGGGCAGACAACGCTTGCAGGCACGCAGTCCGGCGGCGCGCGCTTCAGAGCCGTCGGCGAAGAATCGCACGTTGCCGCGCGCAGGGTGCCGCGCAGCGCACGACGGGCGGCAATAGATACCGGTGGTCAGCACGCCGGTGACGAAGCGCCCGTCGAAACGGCGGTCGCGCCGCAGGACGGCGGCCCATGCCTTCTCGCTGTCGATCATGCCTCGCTCCTATACCTGTCGATGCGCGCCGCAAAGCAGCCGTGCGCGGCATTGTGTGCGTCGAGATGGTCGACCCGTGGATCGGCGAGCAGTTCGCGGATTGAATCCTCGTGCGTTGCTTCGCTCGTCGAGAGCCTGGCCGCAACAAGGTCGCCCACGGCATCGTAGGCGCGAATGCCTAGCGGTCGTCCGATGAAGACCGGCGGAAGGGCATCGACGTATCTCGCCGCCTCGCCAGCATCTTCCCGCACGAACACCGCAAAGGCCGAATGGTAGGGCCCGTCGGACCGGTTGCTGGCGTGATTGACGAGCAGAAGGCTCTCCCCGGCGCGAGCGTCTTCCAGCGTCACACGGCAGGGAAAGCCATGGTCGGCATCGGCAACGACGCGCCGCGCGCCGTGCCGGGCGAGCGCTTCGTCATCGAGCACGAACAGCGGAGCGAAGCGCGATCGGTCGAGCCCGGTTACTTTGTAGGTCATGGTGTCTT
Source organism: Croceibacterium salegens (assembly GCF_009827435.1). Classification (GTDB taxonomy): domain Bacteria; phylum Pseudomonadota; class Alphaproteobacteria; order Sphingomonadales; family Sphingomonadaceae; genus Croceibacterium_B; species Croceibacterium_B salegens. The sequence goes on from NZ_WTYM01000029.1 coordinate 35,534, forward strand.
CCTCGATTCCATGACCTCAACCTAGCGCCGTGCACGGCGGCGTGCGTCCCGCGGCTTGCGTTCAAAACCTTTGGCGGCCTAGAGCAGCGGCGATGCTTCGCCGGCTGGTCGCTTTTGTCGCCATGGTCCTGCTCGCCCTTCCCGCGGCGTTGCAGGCCGATCCCGCTGATATAGATGCCGCCGCGCGGGGCGTGGTGCGCGTGGTCATCGTCGAAAGCGGCGGCGACGGCGACTTGCTGCCGCTCGGCCACGGTACGGGCTTTGCGGTGACGCCCGAGTACATCGTCACCAACGCCCATGTCGTGACCGAAGCGCGAAACGATCCCAACCTTTCGATCGGCATTGTACCCTCGGATGGCGGCGAAGCGGTCTATGGCCGGATCGTCTCGGTCAGCCAGCGCAACGACCTCGCGCTCATCGCCACGACCAAGGCGATGAACCTGCCTCCGTTGACCATATCGGGCAATCCGCCCGCCGATTCGGGCCAGGTCATCTCGGTCGGATACCCGATGAACGTCGACCGTGCTCAGGGTCTCAAGGTCGGCGACCTGTTCCGCTCGCAGCCTCCGGTGAAGGCAACCGGCGCACTTGCCGGCCATCGCCCGACGCGAGAATTCGACACCCTGCTACACACTGCGCCGATCGCCCGCGGCAATTCGGGCGGCCCCCTGCTCGACCCGTGCGGGCGCGTGGTCGGGGTCAACAGCTTCGGGGCCGAAAGCGCCGGGGCCGACGGTGAATTCTACTTCGCCATCTCGACCCGCGAACTGCTGCCGTTCCTGCGCGCCAACAACGTGACCCCGCAGATCAACAGCACGCCGTGCCGCAGCTTGGCCGACCTCGACGCGGACGAGCGCGCAAGAGCCGAGGAAGATGCGCGGCAAGCGCAGGCCAAGGCGCAGGCGGCCGAGGAAGCCCTGGTCCAAAGGCGCGAAGAAGCGCGGCGGACCATAGACTTCGAGATCATCGACGAACGCGACAACCGCATGGCGCTGACGCTGCTTCTCGTTCTCGTTGCCATGGGCGCGGGCGGCTTTGCGTACCTGCGTTACGAGGACGAAGACCGCCAGCAAATGAAGATCGCAGGCGGCGTTGCCGCGCTTGCCGTCTTCGCTGCATTGGCAGCCTGGTTCTCCCGTCCGACCTTCTCCGAAGGCGACGATCGCCTGCAGGACCTCTTGCGCGAGGAAATGTCGGCCGAGGACACCGGCGCAATCGCCGGTTCCGGACTTCAGCCCGGAAAGCTGACCTGCACGCTGCAACCGGCGCGCAGTCGCGTGACCGGGACCGCCGCACAGACAGTGCCGATCGAATGGACAGCGGAAGGCTGCATCAACGGTCGCACCCAGTACGGCGCCGACGCGGGGGCATGGTCGCGCGTGCTGGTCCCCAACGACGAGGCCAGCGTGTCGGTCGCCCGGTTCGATCCTTCGATCGGCGAGTACCGTGTCGAGCGCTACCTGCTCGGCCACGACGAGATGACGAAGGCGCGCACCGCCCGCAGCGAATACGAAGCGCCGGCGTGCGGGGGCGGTGCCGAAGCTGCGCGCGATCTCGGTGCCAAGCAGGCGGCGATCCTCTCGCTGCTCCCGTCGCAGCCGAACGAGCGGCTGGTCTATGCTTGCAGTCTGGCGACCGAGTGATCCTCAGGCGGTCTTACTGCATGCGGTCAGATCGTCCGAGACAAACTGGATCACCACGCACTGATACAGGCGGCGCGACAACGTCCGGCGCAGCCCGGCATAATAGAAAAAACTTACAATTGCGAATACGGCATAGGTCGCCGCGAGCGGAAGGCTGCGACTCGCCAGTTCGAGAACGGCAAGGACGATCCACGCAACCATCAGCGAACGGAAAAGCTTCTGCTGCGCTTCCAGTCGATCGATCTCCGCCACCGCCTGCGGACAGTGGATACGCATGTAGTTCCACCAGAAGGCGCGCCTACCCCACACCTGACCTTGCGGCTGGACCGGGAGCGTCCGTAGCGCAACCTGCTCGAGCTTCCCGGCAAGGTCGCTCAGGTTTTCCGCCTCGATGGCGCCCTCTCGCACGGAATTTGCGAAACCGGGCAGCAGGCTTCGCAGGTCGGCGGCTTTTTCCGCCACCTCGTCGAACAGCGAGCCGACCCCCGACAGAACCGCCCCAAGGGCATAAGCGGCAAATGCGGAGAAGAGCAGGAAGAAGGTGTTATTGCCTGCCCACGGCAAACGATGATGCGCGTCGGCCTCAATCAAATCTGTAAATGCGGCCGGAAGGAGAAACAGCAGAACTGCGCCAGGAACCACGAAAGCGAACAGCTCGCGCAGGCCGATCAGCAGTTCCGATGGTTTCATGTGATTCCCCCCTGTGTCGGACTTTTCATACAGCACTTCGGGCGAAGGTTGAAATGCTGGCCCCGACTCGGGTTGCATCGCAACAAGGCCGGTGTTAGGGGCGCGCCAGCCTTGCCGGGGCCGCTGCTGCGTGCCTGCCAAACGGCATGTGTAAAACCTGTTTCTTCGGACCCAAAGAGGACCTCTTCGCGTGGAGCTTTCCGCCGGTATTCAGGCCAGCCTGTCAGGGCGTTACGCCAGTGCGCTGTTCGATCTCGCCAGCGAGGCGGGCACCGTCACAGCAGTCGAGTCAGACCTCGAGAATCTCGAATCCGCCCTCGGCGAATCGGCTGAACTGCGCGCGCTGATCCGCAATCCGGAAATCAGCCGCGACCAGATCGGCAAGGTCATGTCCGGTCTTGGCTCGGCGATGGGCCTGTCGGACCTGACGACCAATTTCCTCGGCGTGCTGGCGGAGAATCGCCGCGTCGCCGAATTGCCGGCGATGATTCGCGCGTTCCACACCATTGCCGCCGCCCAGCGCGGCGAAGTGACCGCCGAAGTCGCGAGCGCCCACGCGCTGACCGACGAGCAGGTCGTCACGCTCGAAACCAAGCTGCGTGCCCGCGAAGGCCGCACTGTCAAGCTCAAGACCCGTGTCGATCCCAGCCTGCTCGGCGGGCTCGTCGTCACGGTCGGATCAAAGCGGATCGATGGTTCGATCCGCACCCGCCTTAACTCACTTGCACAAGCCATGAAGGGCTGAACACATCATGGAAATCCGCGCCGCTGAAATCTCCAAGGTCATCAAGGACCAGATCGCCAACTTCGGCACCGCCGCCGAAGTCAGCGAAGTCGGTTCCGTGCTGTCGGTCGGCGACGGCATCGCCCGCATCCACGGTCTCGACAAGGTCCAGGCCGGTGAGATGGTCGAATTCGCCAACGGCGTGCAGGGCATGGCACTCAACCTCGAAGCCGACAACGTCGGCGTCGTGATCTTCGGCTCGGACGCCGAGATCAAGGAAGGCGACAGCGTCAAGCGCACCGGCACCATCGTGGACGTCCCCGTCGGCAAGGGCCTGCTCGGCCGCGTCGTCGACGCGCTCGGCAACCCGATCGACGGCAAGGGCCCGATCGTTTCGGACGAGCGCCGCCGGGTCGAGGTGAAGGCCCCGGGCATCATCCCGCGCAAGTCGGTGCACGAACCCGTGCAGACCGGCCTCAAGGCGCTCGACGCGCTCGTCCCCGTCGGCCGCGGCCAGCGCGAACTGATCATCGGCGACCGCCAGACCGGCAAGACCGCCGTCGCGATCGATACCTTCATCAACCAGAAGGGCATCAACGCCGGCGACGACGAGAGCAAGAAGCTCTACTGCATCTACGTCGCGGTCGGCCAGAAGCGCTCGACCGTCGCGCAGATCGTCCGCCAACTCGAAGAGAACGGCGCGATGGAATACTCCATCGTCGTCGCCGCGACCGCCTCGGAACCGGCCCCGCTGCAGTACCTCGCGCCCTACACCGGCTGCGCGATGGGCGAATTCTTCCGCGACAACGGCATGCACGCCGTGATCGTGTACGACGACCTTTCCAAGCAGGCCGTCGCCTACCGCCAGATGTCGCTGCTGCTGCGCCGCCCCCCGGGCCGCGAAGCCTATCCGGGCGACGTGTTCTACCTGCACAGCCGCCTGCTCGAGCGCGCGGCGAAGATGAACGAGGACAACGGCGCCGGCTCGCTGACCGCCCTCCCGGTCATCGAAACGCAGGCCGGTGACGTCTCGGCCTACATTCCGACCAACGTGATCTCGATCACCGACGGCCAGATCTTCCTCGAGACCAACCTGTTCTACCAGGGCATCCGTCCGGCGATTAACGTCGGCCTGTCGGTCAGCCGCGTCGGCGGCGCCGCGCAGACCAAGGCGATGAAGAAGGTCGCCGGCTCGATCAAGCTCGAGCTCGCACAGTACCGTGAAATGGCCGCCTTCGCGCAGTTCGGCTCGGACCTCGACGCCGCAACGCAGAAGCTGCTCAACCGCGGCGCCCGCCTGACCGAGCTGCTCAAGCAGCCGCAGTTCCAGCCGATGCCGTTCGAAGAGCAGACCGTGTCGATCTTCGCCGGCACCAACGGCTATCTCGACACCGTCGCGGTCGACAAGGTCACCGACTACGAGGGCAAGATGCTGGCCTTCATGCGTGCCGAGCACGCCGACGTGCTGGCCGAAATCCGCGACAGCAAGGCGTTCGAAGACGGCACCAAGGCCAAGGTCGTCGCCGCGCTCGACGCTTTCGCCAAGCAGTACGCCTGATCCTGCAGAGCCTGACTAGGGAGCCGAAATGGCCTCGCTGAAAGAACTCAAGGGTCGGATCAACTCGGTCAAGTCGACCCAGAAGATCACCAAGGCCAAGCAGATGGTCGCCGCCGCGAAGCTGCGCAAGGCGCAGGCCGCGGCCGAAGCCGCGCGCCCCTATTCGGTGCGCCTGGCGGCGGTCATGGCGAGCCTCGCCGGCAAGGTGGCGGGACGCGATGGCGCGCCCAAGCTGCTCGCCGGTACCGGCAGCGACAAGAAGCACCTGCTCGTGGTGGTCAACACCGACAAGGGCCTGTGCGGCGGTCTCAACTCGAACATCGTCAAGGAAGCCAAGGCCAAGGCCCGTGACCTGATTGCCCAGGGCAAGGACGTTTCGTTCTACCTCGTCGGCAAGAAGGGCCGCGCGCCGATCCGCCGCGACTATCCGGACGGCATCACCGCCAACTACGACACCTCGACGGTCCGCAACCCGGGCTACGAGGAAGCCGAGGCGATCGCCGCCGAGCTGCTCGCGCTGTTCGAAGCCGGCAAGTTCGACGTCGCTCACCTCGTCTCGCCGATCTTCAAGTCGGCGCTGGCGCAGGACCCGCAGACCGTGCAGCTAATCCCCGTCCCCGCCCCCGAGGCCGGTTCGGCCGGAGGCGCGGCGGTCGAGTACGAGCCTGACGAGGAGGAAATCCTCGCCGAGCTGCTCCCGCGCTACATCAAGACGCTGATCTTCGGCGCACTTCTTGAGCGCGAAGCCTCGGAACAGGGCGCCTCGATGACCGCGATGGACAACGCCACGCGCAACGCCGGCGACCTGATCAACAAGCTGACCATCCAGTACAACCGCAGCCGCCAGGCCGCGATCACCACCGAACTGATCGAAATCATTGCGGGGGCTGAGGCACTTTGAAATTTAGAGCTGCGCCAGTTGTATGTTTGGTGGCGGCAAGCTGCGCCACCGCAGAAGCAGCGGGGCCCAGTTCAATGGAATTTGCTGCGTTACACGCGGCACAATGTGAGGATCACGCAGCGCGCGTCCGTAACGCGCACTGCCAAGCGATTGAAGAAGAACCTACCGAATTCATGTGCCGTTACGAACTTCCGGAAACGGACGGCAATTGGAAAAGGTACGAAGCAATTGTTGCGCGAGATGGCGCTATTTGGGTCTGGCTCGATGGCGAGACCCGATGTGCAATCAGTGCGATTACAAGTTTGAACTGAGTAGGAACGAAAAATGGCCACCGCCGCAGTTTTGAACCAGACCACCAACGGCACCATCAGCCAGGTCATCGGCGCCGTCGTCGACGTGACCTTCGAAGGCGAGCTGCCGGCAATTCTCACCGCGCTCGAGACCGACAACAACGGTCAGAAGCTGGTGCTCGAAGTTGCCCAGCACCTCGGCGAGAACACCGTCCGCACCATCGCGATGGACGGCACCGACGGCCTCACCCGCGGCCAGCAGGTTACCAACACCGGCGCGCAGATCTCGGTCCCGGTCGGCCCGAAGACGCTCGGCCGCATCGTCAACGTCATCGGCGAACCGATCGACGAACAGGGCCCGGTCGGCAGCGACATGACCGCCCCGATCCACGCCGAGGCCCCGCCCTTCGTCGACCAGTCGACCGAAGCGGCCATCCTCGTCACCGGCATCAAGGTCATCGACCTCCTCGCCCCCTACGCCAAGGGCGGCAAGATCGGCCTGTTCGGCGGCGCCGGCGTGGGCAAGACCGTGCTGATCCAGGAACTGATCAACAACATCGCCAAGGGCCACGGCGGCGTGTCGGTCTTCGCGGGCGTCGGTGAACGCACCCGTGAAGGCAACGACCTCTACCACGAGTTCCTCGACGCCGGCGTTATCGCCAAGGACGCCGACGGCAAGCCGACCTCGGACGGTTCGAAGGTGGCCCTGGTGTTCGGCCAGATGAACGAGCCCCCGGGCGCCCGCGCCCGCGTCGCGCTCTCGGGCCTGACCATGGCCGAGTACTTCCGCGACCAGGAAGGCCAGGACGTGCTGTTCTTCGTCGACAACATCTTCCGCTTCACCCAGGCGGGTTCGGAAGTGTCGGCGCTGCTCGGCCGTATTCCTTCGGCGGTGGGCTACCAGCCGACCCTGTCGACCGACATGGGCAACCTGCAGGAACGCATCACCTCGACCACCAAGGGCTCGATCACCTCGGTGCAGGCGATCTACGTCCCCGCGGACGACCTTACCGACCCGGCGCCGGCGACTTCGTTCGCCCACCTCGACGCGACCACCACGCTGAGCCGCGCGATTTCCGAACTCGGCATCTACCCGGCGGTGGACCCGCTGGACTCGACCAGCCGCGTTCTCGAGCCGCGCGTCGTCGGAGAAGAGCACTACCAGACCGCCCGTAAGGTCCAGGAAACGCTGCAGAAGTACAAGTCGCTGCAGGACATCATCGCCATCCTGGGCATGGACGAGCTCTCGGAAGAGGACAAGCTGACCGTCGCCCGCGCGCGCAAGATCCAGAAGTTCCTCTCGCAGCCGTTCCACGTCGCCGAAGTGTTCACCAACATCCCGGGCAAGTTCGTGCAGCTCGAAGACACCGTGAAGTCGTTCAAGGCCGTCGTCGACGGCGAGTACGACCACCTGCCGGAAGCCGCGTTCTACATGGTCGGCGGCATCGAGGAAGCGGTCGAGAAGGCCAAGAAGCTGGCCGAGGACGCCTGAGCCAATGGCCCTGCACTTCGAACTGGTCACGCCGGAAAAGCTGGTCCGCTCGGACGACGTCCACATGGTCGTCGTTCCCGGGACCGAGGGCGATTTCGGCGTGCTCGAAGGCCACGCCCCGGTGATGTCGACCATCCGCGATGGCGCGATCCAGGTCTATAAGACCGAAGGCGCCCAGCCGGAGAACATCGAGGTTCGCGGCGGCTTCGCCGAAGTCGGCGACAACGGGCTGACCGTCCTCGCGGAGCGCGTCGAGGACTAATCCTCGCCAGCCCGGCGAAACACGAGAAGGGCGCCCGCTGCGGCGCCCTTTTTCGTATCAGCCGCCCATCCGGCCGTAAGTCCAGGTCTGTGACTGTGATCCGTCGGCGAGCGAGACCTCGGCTTTGAGCAGGTCGCCCTCGCGCCAGTAGCGGATGCGCTGCGGGTAATCGTGCTCGGCGTTCAGGAAGGTCACCCCGCCCTCGGAATCCGGCGCCTGCGGGAACGGTGTCCAGCCCTGCCCACCGGGTCCGCCATGGAACACAAGGCCGTTCGGACCGCGCTCGATGCGCATGAATTCGAAGCTGCGCACCTTCGCGGTATCGCCGGTGCGGCCGCTACCGAGCATCGAACCGTGGCGGTCGATGGTCCAGCACTCCTCGCTCCAGCGCTCGCCCTCTACCTGCTGCCAGCATCCGGACATCCAGCCGGGCAGGCGGGCGCTGCGTCCTGCGCCGCAACGGGGCACGCCAGCAAGGCAAGAGCGAGGATCATGCCGCATGTCATGCGCATAGACTGCCACGCATCGTCAGACGTTGCCAGCACCCGCGAGTTACCCATTGTTAACCATGATCTCGCAAAAGGCTGGCTCACTATCGGGAGACCGGCCGGGTGCACGCGGCGATGGTTCTGGAGAATGCGAAAGCAGGAATGACGGGGCGCATAGCCGCGCTCTGGCCGTTTGCGCTCATTGCCCTCGTCGCCTTCGCCAGCCGCATGGTGTGGTTTGGCGATCCGGTGGCCGACACCGACGAGCAGCTCTATTCGCTGATCGGCGCGCACATTTTGCAGGGGCAACTGCCCTTCGTCGACCTGTGGGACCGCAAGCCGTTCGGACTGTTTGCGCTGTTCGCCCTCGCCCATGCCATCGGTGGGCCGGGGCCAGCGGCTTACCAGGTGCTTGCCGCTGCGTTCGTCGCCCTTGGCGGCTGGCTGGTCTACGCCCTCGCCCGCCCGCTGTCCAACAAGGTGACGGCGACCGGCGCAGGCCTACTCTATCCGCTGCTGGTCTACGCCTACGCCGCCTTCTCCGCGCAGAGCGAGGTATTCTTCATTCCGCAGATGCTGGGAATGCTCGTCCTGCTCCGCGACCGGCCCGGCGATACCAGGCACGCCGCGCTCGCGATGTTGCTCGGCGGGCTCGCGCTGCAGGTGAAGTACACCGTTGCCCCGCAATGCCTGTTCCTCGGTTGCGTGGCGCTTTGGCCGCATCGGCGGGACGCACTGCCGCGGCTGCTGGCGCGCGCCGCGGGCTACGCCCTGCTCGGACTGCTGCCGACGCTGGCGGTGGCCGCGCTCTATGCCGCGCTGGGGCATTTCGACGAGTTCTTCTATGCCAACTTCGTGTCGATCTTCGAGCGCCTGCCACTCGACACCGGCCGCTTCGACCCGCGCTTCCTCAGGGCCTGCGCCCCGCTGGCATTGCTGGCCGCTGGCGGAGTCTATGCCGCGTGGCGGCTCAACCCGCCCGCGCGGCACGACCACTACAAGCTGATCGCCGGCTGGAGCATGTCGGTCCTTGTCGGGATCTTCATGACCAGCAGCGTCTACATCCACTACTTCGCCGCCTTTGCGCCGGCCGCGATCCTGCTCGCCCTGCCACTGCTCGACGTACGATCGCGCGCGCGCTGGATACCGCTGGCCCTGGTGCTGGCGGCAGGAACCGCCCTGCTCAACATCCCGCTGCATAGCCGCGATACGCGCGAGGAGCGCGAAGGGGTCGAGCAACTTGCCGCCATGGTCGCGCCGCATGTCGGGAGGAGCCGCGATTGCCTGCTGATGTTCGACGGGCCGACGGCGCTCTACCGGATGACCGGGAGCTGCCTGCCCGGCCGTTTCGTCTATCCCGACCACCTCAACAACGCGCTCGAGGAGCCGGCGCTGGGCACCAGCCAGGCGAGCGAAGTCGCGCGCATCCTCGCCGCCCGTCCGGGTGCGATCGTCACTGCCGACAGCAGCGTAACGGCGCAGAGCAAGGCATCGACCGCGCTGGTCGAACAGGCCATCGCGCAGGATTACCACCCGCTCGGCAGCGTAACTTTCCGCCACCGCACCTTCCGCGCTTGGGGCCGCAACGACTAAGACCGGGGACGTCCGCATCGGCCGGGATTCCACCGCTGCCGCGGCTCGGCTACTAAGCGAATAATTAACCATCCTGCCACAAACCGGCCGGCACTCACGCGGAGATCATTTTGGACGCCACGACAACGATCGCGCCGTCGGTCAGGCGGCAGGCAGCCTCGCGCATCCCGCGCGACTGGTTCGCCGCGGGCGCGTTGCTGCTGGTCCTGGTCGCGACGCGCGGCTTCTGGTTCGGCGATCCGGTCGCCGACTTCGACGAGCAGATCTACAGCCTGATAGGCTGGCGCATGACGCATGGCGACCTGCCCTACGTCGAGATCTGGGACCGCAAGCCGTTCCTGCTCTACGCGATCTACTTCGTAGCGCACGGACTGTTCGGCCCGAGTGCGGCCGCCTACCAATTTCTGGCGTCGCTCTCCGCCTTCGCCGGGGCCTGGCTGGTCTACAAACTGTCGTGCGAACTGGTCGACCGGGCCTCGGCAACAGTCGCGGGATCGCTCTACCTCATGCTGATGGCCGCCTACGGCAGCTATTCGGGCCAGAGCGAGATCTTCCACACGCCACTGATGCTGTCGATGCTGTGGCTCCTGCGCGACTGGCGCCGCCCCGATGCCGCAAAGCGCGCGATGGCCGCGATGCTGATCGGCGGGATTGCATTGCAGGTGAAATACACGGTCCTGCCGCAATGCGCGTTCTTCGGCGCATGGGCGCTGCTCGGACAGTGGCGGGCGGGTACGAAGCTTCCTGGCCTTGTTCGCCTTGCCGCGATTTTTGCGGCGCTCGGCGTGCTGCCGACCGTGCTGGTCGCCGCGTTTTACGCGGCCGTCGGGCATTTCGACGAATTCTGGTTCGCCAATTTCGTCAGCTTCTTTGAGCGTGAGCCGGCCTTCTACGGGCGCCTCCAGCCGGGCCAGCTCTTCGCCACGCTGCCGTTGATGATCCTGGTCTTTCCGGGGCTCTATGCCGCGCTCCGCCTCAACCCGCCGCGGGTGCGCGAGACCTACCTGCTCTACTGCGCGTTCCTCGTCGCGTCGCTGGCGACGGTGCTGCTGCCCTCGACGGTCTATCTCTACTACTACGGCGCACTCGTCCCCGCCGCGGTATTGGTGGCGCTGCCGATCATCGACCGCACCTCGCCGGGCAGGTTCGTGCTGCCGCTGATGCTGCTGGCAGGCGCAGTCTACATCCTCAACTTCCCCAATCGCATCGAGCATTCGCGGAGCGAACGCCGGGTCGAGGCGCGCCTGTCCGACGCGATCCGCCCCTACGTGAATGCGACCGACAAGTGCCTCTACGTGTTCGACGGGCCCGGGGCGCTCTACCGGTCGACCGGCACCTGCATCCCCACGCGCTTCGCCTATCCCGACCACCTCAACAACAATCTCGAGCGCCGCTCGCTCGGGGTCGACCAGCGGGCCGAGCTGGCGCGCATCCTCGCCACCCGGCCCACGGTGATCGTCACGGCGAACAAGTTCATGACCCCGCAGCGCAAGGAAAACCTCGCGACGATCCGCCGGGTGACAAGCGAGGACTACCGCCCGCTGACGACCGTGGCGCTGCACCACCGCCAGATCACCGCCTGGGTGCTGAAGGACGAGACGCCCTAGTCCGGGCGCGGTATCGCCGGTTCGGCGCGGACCCGGCCCTCGTACCAGAGGTAGAGGCCGGCCCCGATGATGATCACCGCGCCGAGCAATGCGGTCACATCGGGCCTGTCACCGAAGAAGGTCCAGCCGAGCCCCGTCGCCATCAGCAACTGACCGTAGGTCATCGGCGCGACCGTCCCGGCCCCGGCCTTCACCGTACCCATGAAAATCAGCCACTGCGCCAGCGTCGCCGACAGACCGATGAAGGCGCAGCGCGCGATAATGGTCCAGTCGGGCGCGGTCACCCGGAAGTTGTTCGGCCCGGCGACATGCATGACGACCGTCGCCACGAACAGGAACAGCATGGCCGTGACCGACATGTAGTACTGCATGGCGAGGATACTCGCCCGGCCGGTGACCTTGCGATTGGCGATGATCGTCACCGCCATCCCGATCGCCCCCATCAGCGGGAACAGCACGGCGAATCCCTGTGTGTCGAAGCTCGGACGCAGTACTATGATGACCCCGCCGAAAGCGACGGCCGTTGCGATCCACGTCGAGGTTCTTGCCCGCTCGCGCAGGAAGATCGTCGCCAGCACGGCTGTGATGATCGGCTGGGTGAAGGCGATCGTCGTCGCTTCCGCCAGCGGCATGATCCACACTGCCAGGAACATGCCGATCGCCGAACAACTGATCGCCACGCCGCGCAGCCATTGCAGCCGGTCTCGCGGCAGGCGCAGCGCGCCGATCCCCTCGCTCCGCGCGAGCAGGAAGGCGAGCAGCGCAGTGCCCACGACGTAACGGGTCGCCGCCATCGCGGGAGCCGGCCATGCCCCGGCCATTCCCTTGATGATCGCATCGCCGATGGACAGCGTGCAGAAGCCGGCGAGTGCGTAAAGAAGCCCAGCCCTGTCAGAACTTTGCATTACTTCGGGCGCCCTCTCGACATTCCTGAACGCGGCTTAGGGGTTGCCCGGACTCCCGGCAACGGGCGCGCTCCCGAATCGGGACAAATTTAGGAGAAAATCAAGCTTTGCGATTTATTCACCAAGCTCATTGGGGGAATGGCCGTCCGGCAACGGGCACCGATCCCCTGATTAACGCTGCTGGATCATCGCAAGAGGCACAATAATGAGCGCATTCGGACGCAAGAACGGTGGCATGTCGCCGGGTGCACGCCCGAGCTTCGGTGTCGCCCGCCCGATGAAGGGCGGCGGCGGAGCGCCCAAGGAAAAGGGCGGCGACCAGTTCCCTCCCCTGCCCGGTGGCGACGCTCCGATGCCCGACATGGGTGGCGGTGGCGGCGGCATGCAGGCGAACAAGGCCGATGCGCTGACCCGCCTCGCGGACCGTTCCAACGCGGTCCACGAGCAGACCGAGATCGGCGGCTTCGAAGCCAGCGTCCACAAGATCAAGGAACAGGTGCTCCCGCGCCTGCTCGAACGCGTCGACCCGGAAGCGGCCTCCACGCTGACCAAGGAAGAGCTCTCCGAAGAGTTCCGCCCGATCATCATGGAAGTGCTGGCCGAGCTCAAGGTCACGCTCAACCGGCGCGAACAGTTCGCGCTCGAAAAGGTCCTGATCGACGAGCTGCTCGGCTTCGGCCCGCTCGAAGAGCTGCTCAACGACCCCGACGTGTCCGACATCATGGTCAACGGCCCGGACCAGACCTACATTGAAAAGAAGGGCAAGCTGACGATCGCGCCGATCCGGTTCCGCGACGAACAGCACCTTTTCCAGATCGCCCAGCGCATCGTGAACCAGGTCGGCCGCCGCGTCGACCAGACCACGCCGCTGGCCGACGCCCGTCTCAAGGACGGTTCGCGTGTGAACGTCATCGTGCCGCCGCTCTCGCTGCGCGGCACCGCGATCTCGATTCGTAAGTTCTCCGAGAAGCCGATCACCATCGACATGCTCAAGGACTTCGGCTCGATGAGCGACAAGATGGCGACCTGCCTCAAGATCGCCGGCGCCTGCCGCATGAACGTGGTCATCTCGGGTGGTACCGGTTCGGGCAAGACGACCATGCTCAACGCCCTGTCGAAGATGATCGACCCGGGCGAGCGCGTGCTGACCATCGAGGACGCGGCCGAACTTCGCCTGCAGCAGCCGCACTGGCTGCCGCTCGAAACGCGTCCGCCGAACCTCGAAGGCCAGGGCGCCATCACCATCGGCGACCTCGTGAAGAACGCCCTGCGTATGCGTCCTGACCGCATCATCCTGGGCGAAATCCGCGGCGCGGAGTGTTTCGACCTCCTCGCCGCGATGAACACCGGCCACGACGGTTCGATGTGTACGCTTCACGCCAACAGCCCGCGCGAGTGCCTCGGCCGTATGGAAAACATGATCCTGATGGGCGACATCAAGATCCCGAAGGAAGCCATCAGCCGCCAGATCGCCGAATCGGTCGACCTGATCGTGCAGGTGAAGCGCCTTCGCGACGGTTCGCGCCGCACGACCAACATCACCGAGGTGATCGGGATGGAAGGCGACGTGATCGTGACCCAGGAGCTCTTCGCGTTCGAGTATCTCGACGAGACCGACGACGGTAAGATCCTCGGCGAATTCCGCGCCTCGGGCCTGCGTCCCTACACGCTGGAAAAGGCGCGCCAGTTCGGCTTCGACCAGGCGTATCTGGAGGCGTGTCTCTGACACGCCTTACGCACGCCCATCCGGGCGCGCGATATCCTCGGGTGGCCTCTGGCCTTCTACGAATCCCGGGCAGGCAAGCTGCCCTCGCTGCGGGCGCGCGTTCGCGCTTGCGGCGCCTTTGGCGCCGTTCGTGCCGCTGGAGAGGTTCCTACTTTCCGCCCATCCACCCGCTGACAGCCACGGCCATCAGCACCATCCCGGCGAACAGGGTCAGCGCGGAAAGGTCGCGCCAGGGCACCCAGCCGACCGCGTCGATCGACGTGCGCTTCATGCGCCTGCGATCGCCGAGAAACGCGACCAGCGAGAGCAAGAGCAGCCCCCCGCCCCACATGGCGAAGATCGTCGCGTCGCTGGCGAAGCGGATGAAATCGGGAAGCTTCATCGGCGCGCATATGGGCGTGGTTTTCGCCTTCGACAACGCTTGAACCCACGCGACATCGGCCTATGCCCGATGGCGTGAACGGGGCCCCGAATCACGACCGGCCGTTACTGGCGCTGATCATCCGGCTTGGCGCGATTGCCGGGCTGGCGACGATGTCCGCGCTGATCAAGATGGCCGGCGAACACGGGGTCCATGTCGCCGAGATCATGTTCTGGCGGCAGGCGACTTCGATCCCGTTGCTGCTCGGCTGGGCAGCGCTGACCGGCGGGATCGCACAGCTCAGGACCGACCGTCCGGGCCGCCACTTCCTGCGCGCCTTCTACGGCACCATCGGCATGACGCTCAATTTCGGCGCGGTGATCCTCCTGCCGCTGGCCGAGGCGACGACGATGAACTTCACCGCGCCGATCTGGGCGGTTATTCTCGCCACCCTGCTGCTCAAGGAGCGGCCCGGCGTGTGGCGCTGGTCGGCGGTGACGGCCGGCTTCGTCGGCATCCTGCTGATCGCCCAGCCGGGCAGCGGGCACATCCCGCTGGAAGGCGCCGCGGTGGCGCTTGGCGGGGCCTTCATGATCGCGCTGATCTCGATCCAGATCGCCGACCTCAACAAGACCGACAAGCCGCTCTCGATCGTGTTCTACTTCGCGCTGTTCAGCGTCCCGATGGTCGCGGTGGCCATGCCCTTCGTCTACCATTCGCACGACCTCGCCACCTGGGGGCTGCTGCTGGCCATCGGCGTCACAGGCCTCATCGGCCAGCTCCTGCTGACCGCGGCGCTACGCTTCGGCCGCGTCTCGAGCGTGATCGTGATGGACTATTCGGCACTGTTCTGGGCGACGCTCTACGGATGGTGGCTGTTCGATCGACTGCCACCGGCGAGCACCTGGCTCGGCGCTCCGATCATCATCGGCGCCGGGCTCGTCATCGCCTGGCGCGAGCATCGCCTGTCGCGTCCCAACCTCAGGGACGTGGCGCGAGTCGAAGGAACCTAAGCAAGGCCGCCGTGTTTTTCCGGACAACAGGGTCTTGAAAGAAGCCGACCAAACCGTTGAAGGAAAACAAAATGGCAAGGAAGTTGCTCATCGCCCTCGCGGCCGGTGCCATCGCCCTCACCGCCACCGCCTGCAACACCGTGAAGGGTGTGGGCCAGGATATCGAATCCGTGGGCCAGGCAGGCGACGACGCGATCCATTAATCGACCGGCAGGGTCGACGCGTCTAGCAGGAGCCAGAAATCGGGCGATCCATGCCTGAGTCGTCTTTTTCTGGAAGGTATTTCGATGGTCAAGAAGCTGGTTGTTGTGCTGCTCGCCGGTGCTGTCTGCATGACCGCCACCGCCTGCAACACGGTCAAGGGCCTCGGCCGCGACATTGAGTCCGTCGGCGAAGCGGGCGACCGCGCGATCTGACGGACAAGCCGCGAACCCAGCACCCGCCCCATCGGGCGGGTGCTACGCGTTCTTGCGGTAGACCAGCGTAAGGTTGTTGGCCGGCATGGCCACCCGGCGGGTGCGTTCGAACCCGCGCGCCGCCGCTTCCGCATCGAGCCACCCGAGCTGGCGCAGGCCCCACGCCGAATTGCGCGACTTCAGGCTGGCATCGAAATCGAGATTGCTCGGCACAGTCTCGACATCGTCTTCCAAATAGGGGCCGTAGAAGACTAGGGGTGCGCCGTCGGGAAGCAGGTCGCCGGCTCGGTCCAGCAGGCCAAGCGTGGCCGCGACCGGGCTAATGTGGACCATGTTGATGCACACGATGGCATCGGCGTTTTCAATCGGCCAATCGCTCTTGCCGGCATCGAGTTGCCGCGGCGGGAGAACGTTGCCCAGCCCCTCGTGCTCGCGCCATGCGGCGATCGATTCCAGCGCATCGCTGTCAGGGTCGCTTGGCTGCCAGTAAAGCTGCGGGAAGCGGCGCGCGAAATGGACCGCGTGCTCGCCGGTCCCGCTGGCGATTTCCAGCACCAGCCCCGAGGCCGGCAATTCCTCCGCCAGCACTTTGGCAATCGGCTCGCGGTTGCGCGCGGCGGCTGGAGCCTGTCGCCTCACGATGCGCCGTCGAGGCGGCGGGCGAGGCGCACGATGCCGTCGCTGTCGTGGAGGAACGTGCCGCGCGCCTTTTCGCGCGTTGCCTGGAGCGCCGCCAGCGCCACCTGTCGCGCATCGATGGCGCGGTATTGCCGCTTCGAGCCGGTCAGGACGAGGTTGGTCAGCGGGCTGGCGATGATGCCGAGCCGCTCGGCGATGCGCCTGTCGGACGTGCGCGGACCGCGCAGCAGACCGGGGCGCAGGATGTCGAGGCGGTGGAAACCTAGCTTGCGCAGCCGCGCTTCGACCTCGCCCTTCACGCGCAGGTACAACGCCTTGCTGCCGGGGTTGGCCCCGACCGAGGAGACGAACACGAAGTTGCGCACGCCCGCCGTCACCGCGGCACGGGCGACGCGCAGGACCAGCTCTTCGTCAACCTGCCGGAACGCCGCCTCGTCGCGCCCGGACTTGCGCCATGTGGTGCCGAGCGCGCAGATCGCCGCTTCGGGAGCGATCAGGGCAATCGCCTCGTCCCAGCGCGGCGGCTCGGAAACCATCATCTCCATCCGCGCCCCGGGCGGCATTGGCGCCTCCCGCCGGGTCAGCGCGACGAGACGCAGGTCGCTGCGCCCGACGGCCGCCTCCATCACGCGGGTGCCGACGAGGCCGGTCGCTCCGACCAGGAGAATGCGCGGCACGTCAGACATTCGAGAGGCCTTGCGGGGTCTGGCCGTAGACCTTGCGATAGCTGTCGATGGCGTAGCGGTCGGTCATCCCGGCGATGAAATCGGCGACGTGGCGACCGCGGCCCGGCTCGCCCGGCGGCATGGTCATGCGCCAGCTTTCGGGCAGCAGCTTCTCATCCTGGTGGTAGCCGGCGAAGAGCCGCGCGATCACGTCGCGAGCCCGCGTCGCCGTCTCCTTCTGCTGCTCGTGGTGGTACATGTTGGCGTACATGAAGCGCTTCAAAGTGCGTTCTTCCAGCGCCATTCCGACCGAAAACGCCGCCAAAGGTTCCGGAGCAGCGCGGACCTCGTCGGCCGACCCGACGCCCTTGATCCGCTCGCGCGTGGTCTCGATCACGTCGTTGACCATCAGCCCGATCTGCCCGCGCACCAGTTCGCGCAGCAAGGCCGCCGGACTGGCGCCATGAAAGCGCGCCTCGATCCGCTTCCACTGGTCGCGGACGAAATCGAGTTCGAGCAGCTGGTCGAGTTCGAGGATCCCCGCGCGCAGCCCATCATCGATGTCGTGGTTGTCGTAGGCGATGTCGTCGGCCAGCGCGGCGACCTGCGCCTCGAGCGAGCCCTGCGTACCCAGGTCGAGCGAATAGGCGCTGTCGAGTTCCTCCAGCGCCCAGTGGGGCCTGTCGACCGGTCCGTTGTGCTTGGCGAGCCCTTCGAGCAGTTCCCAGCTCAGGTTGAGTCCGGGATGGCTGCAGTAGGGGCTGTCGAGCCGCATCACGGTGCGCAGGCAATGCTCGTTGTGATCGAATCCGCCGCGCGCCTCCAGCGCTGCTTCGAGAGCCTCTTCACCGGCGTGACCGAAGGGTGGGTGGCCGATGTCGTGGGCGAGGCACAGCGCCTCGGTCAGGTCCTCGTCGAGACCCAGTTCGCGGGCGATGACCCGGCCGATCTGCGCGACTTCGAGGCTGTGCGTAAGGCGCACCCGGTAGTGGTCGCCATCGGGGGCGATGAAGACCTGCGTCTTGCCCGCCAATCGGCGGAAGGCAATTGAATGGAGGATGCGGTCGCGGTCGCGCTGGAATTCGCTGCGCGGCCCCCGCGCGCCGACGCGATCCTCGACGAATTCGCGCCCGCGCGATGCGTTCGGATCGCTGGCGTAGGAGGCGCGGTTCATGCGGCGCGGGGTAGGCGGCACAGCGGTCAAAGACAACGGGAACGGGTCGGGAACGCGGGCGGAAAGCCCTCAATCTTCGCCCAAAATCCACTCCGCCGCCAGCTTCGCGTGGATTCGCGTGCTGTCGTAGATCGGCAGGACGTTGGCATCGACATCGACCACACGGTCGAGCTCGGTCGAGGCGAGGACGATGGCCTTGGCCCCGTCCTGCTCCATTTGCGTGATCATGGTCTTGAGCGCGCGCTCCGCACCGCGTGTCACCTTTCCGATCATCAGCTCGTCGTAGATGATCCGGTCGAGCGTCTCGGCGTCTTCCATGTTCGGCGGCAGCAGGTCGATGCCGTGCGCGACAAGGCGGCGGCGGAAGAAGCTCTCGGTCATCACGTTGCGTGTGCCGAACAAAGCGGCCGACTTGACCCCGTCGGCGGCCATCTTTTCGCCCACCGCCTCGGCGATGTGGAAGACCGGTACGTCCACGCCGGCGGCCACCTTGTCGTAAACCTTGTGCATCGCGTTGGCGGCGATCACCAGCGCGCCCGCGCCGGAGCGTTCGAGGTTGCGCCCGGCCTCGATCAGGACCTCGGTTGCCCGGGCCCATTCCTCGGGATCCTGCAGGCGATAGAACTGCGAGAAATCGACGCTCTCGATGGCCAGCGGCGCGCTGTGCCTGCGGTCGGTGCGAGCCTGCACCTGGCGGTTGATTTCCTCGTAATAGCTACGGGTCGAAACCCAGCTGATCCCCCCGATGATTCCGAGCTTGCGCAATACCGTACTTCCTCATTCGACCATGCGGCGCCGGTCGAATTTCCCTCGACCCGAGCCGCGCCCTGGCGCGAATGGTCCCGTGCCGCGGCTCAGGCGTCAAGCGCCTTGTTGATATCCTCAACCATCTTCTTGGCATCGGCCAGCAGCATCATGGTCTGGTCCATGTAGAAGACGTCGTTGTCGACGCCCGCATAGCCCACGCCGCCCATGCTGCGCTTGATGAAGAAGACCTGCTTGGCCTTGTCGACGTCGAACACCGGCATGCCGTAGATCGGGCTGCCCTTGTCGGTCTTGGCCGCCGGATTGACCACGTCGTTCGCGCCGATGATGAAGGCGACATCGGCCTGCGCGAACTCGGAATTGATGTCCTCCAGCTCGAAGACCTCGTCGTAGGGCACGTTGGCCTCGGCCAGCAGCACGTTCATGTGCCCGGGCATGCGGCCCGCCACCGGGTGGATGGCGTACTTCACCTCGACGCCCTTTTCCTTGAGCAGGTCGGCCATCTCGCGCAGCGCGTGCTGCGCCTGCGCCACCGCCATGCCGTAGCCGGGGATGATGATGACCTTCTCGGCCTGTTCGAGCATGTAGGCGGCGTCTTCGGCGCTGCCCGACTTGTAGGGCCGCTGCTCACCGCCACCGGAGGAGCTGGACGAGGCGTCCGCCCCGAACCCGCCGGCGATGACCGAGATGAAGCTGCGGTTCATAGCCCGGCACATGATGTAGCTGAGGATCGCACCCGAAGAGCCGACCAGCGCGCCGGTGATGATCATCGCGGTGTTGTGCAGCGTGAAGCCCATCGCCGCCGCCGCCCAGCCCGAGTACGAGTTGAGCATCGAGACGACGACCGGCATGTCCGCCCCGCCGATCGGGATGATCAGCAGGAAGCCGATGGCGAAGGCGAGCGCGACGACGACCCAGAACAAGGGGTTCTCGCCTGGTCCGCCGACCGGCGAATGGGTGAACATCACGGTCAGGATCAGGATCGCGGCCAGCGTGCCGAGATTGATCCAGTGCCGCGCCGGTAGCAGGATCGGCGCGCCGCTCATGTTGCCGTTCAATTTGGCGAAGGCGATGACCGAACCGGAGAAGGTGATCGCGCCGATCGCCGCGCCGAGCGTCATCTCGATCCGGCTCACCGGCAGGATATCGCCGCTCACTCCGAGGATGCCAAAGGCGTCGGGATTGAGGAAGGCGGCGACGGCGACTAGCACCGCAGCGAGGCCGACGAGCGAGTGGAACGCCGCGACGAGTTGCGGCATCGCGGTCATGGCGATGCGCCGCGCGGTCGTCAGGCCGATGATCGCGCCGATAGCGATGGCGGCGAGGATTTCGCCGAAGGATGCCCAATCTGGGCCAAAATGCTGGAAACTCTCGCCTGAAGTAACGATTGTATCGCCGTAGAACAGCTCGCCCGGAAAGTGCGTGACCAGCGTCGTCACCACGGCGATCAGCATGCCGATCATGCCGTAGCGGTTGCCCGCCCGGCTGGTCGCCGGGCTCGACAATCCGCGCAGCGCGAGGATGAACAGCACGCCTGCCGCGAGATAGGCCACCGCGACCCACGGGTTCACAGCGTGCGCCGTCTCCGCAACCGCGCCGACGATCGAGCGACCGCTCTCGTCGGTAAACTGGAATTCGCTGCCTTGTGGCACGACGAGGTCGGACGTGCTCATGCCTCACCTCCGGCCTTGGGCGCAGCTTTTTCCTTCTTCTTGTACATCGCCAGCATGCGCGCGGTGACCGCGAAACCGCCGAAGATGTTGACGCTCGCCAGCGTGACCCCGAGCAATCCGAGCCACTTCGCGGCGGGAGTACCCGCCGCCGCCGCCGCGATCAGCGCCCCGACGATGATGACCGAGGAAATCGCGTTGGTCACCGCCATCAGCGGCGTATGCAGCGCCGGGGTGACCGACCAGACGACGTAGTAGCCCACGAAGCAGGCCAGCACGAAGATCGATAGGATACTGATGAAGTCCATTACCTTGCCTCCCCGGTACGGGGAGGGGGACCGTCCGCAGGACGGTGGAGGGGACTCGCTACCCGCGCAGCGATAGCTTCTGCGGTACCATCCGCATCGGCCATCACACGGGCCGCGGCCACGCGCAGCACCCTGAACCCGTTTTCTCTCAGAAATCTCGACCGCTTGTCGTCTTGCATGGGGCCGCTGCCCATCTCGTGTGAAATGCCATCGACCTCGATCACGAAACGCTCGGACAGACAACAAAAGTCGACGATGTAGTCGCCCACCGGATGCTGCCGTCGGAATTTGAAGCCATTCGGCCGCTGGCGCAGTCGCTGCCATAACAAGCGCTCGGGTGCGCTCATGTTGCGACGCAGTTGGCGTGCGCGCTTGACCGTTGGCCTGGCTATGAACCGAGAATCTCCTCCACCGCGCTTTGCGCGGTCCCCCTCCCCGTACCGGGGAGGCTGAAGGGCTTCACGTTCCCTCACAACTTTTGCGCGATGAGGTTGCCCGCTGCATCAGCGAGAAGGGAACCCGCAGCTCGCGCTGGCCACAACATCATCAATTCCCCTCCCCGCCCTGCTTCACCTCGACCAGTTCGATGGGATTGCCTTCGGGGTCCATCACGAACATCACCCTGATACCGAGCGGCGCGACGTCGGTGATATCGACATCGGGCGTAATGTCCTTGGCCGCGAGCGCCGCCTTGGTCGCCTCGAGGCTGGCCACTTCCATCATCAGCTGGCCCGGGCCGCGCACCAGGAGATGCGACGGTGGCGGGCCACGTTCCGGACCGGGCTTCGAATCCG
Organism: Croceibacterium salegens; assembly: GCF_009827435.1. GTDB lineage: Bacteria > Pseudomonadota > Alphaproteobacteria > Sphingomonadales > Sphingomonadaceae > Croceibacterium_B > Croceibacterium_B salegens. The sequence continues at coordinate 57,218 of NZ_WTYM01000029.1, forward strand.
CCATCTGGACGAGTTCGATCCCTTGGGTGCCGTTCTTCAGCCAGCGGAAATGCATCGCATCGCCCAGCGGCACGTCCTTAACCACCTCGAAGTCGAGCACGTCGGTAAAGAACCTGGTCTCCGCCTCGATGTCGGCGACCGACAGGGCCGACATGAAATGCTTGAGCTCGATCGGTGTGGCATCCTCGGCCTGCGCCGGGACTGCGAGCGCCACGAGCGAGGCGACGGCGGTAACTGTCAGCAACTTCATCCTTCGGTCCCATCTTCTTCTTGCTCGCCTGTGGCGAGGAATGTTGGCAGCGCATCGACCACCGCAAAGCTGCCGCCGCTCTCCCCCATCAGCAGGGCCTGGCTATCGGGAGAGATCACAATTCTGGCCTGCTCGCCGGTAACCTCGAGGAACTCAAACCGGGCGTTGAGCACCGTGAGAGTGCTACCGGTGCGCTCGTTCCTCGCGACGCCCAGCACCGGCTTGCCGGATCCGTTGTCGAAGCTCACGTCGACCCGCGCCTTGGCCGCCTCACGCTTGCCGTTGAGCTGGAAGGTGAAGCGAAAGGCCGAGGGGAATGCCGCACTGTCGAGTGCGGCGTATGCCCCGCCCCCCTGCAGGTTGACGGCACTCTTCAGGTCACCGCTCGGTGCCAGTGCGCTGCCGTACTTGTCGAACACGCTGAACGCCGCATCGAAGCGCCTGTCGCCGTCGCGATCGACGAAGCATGGCCGCTTATCGAGTGCGGGGATGAACAGCGACTTGGCGACATTGCCGGGCGAACGATCCTTGACCGTGCAGTAGGCCTGCCGACCATCGTCCTGGAAAACGCGAAACAGCGGCGTATCGGCGGCGAAAGTCTTGCCGTCCTGCGTGACTGCCGCCTCGGACAGCCGAACTGCCTTCAACGGCTGGAGCTGTTGTTCGAGGATGACGTCATTGAACGCCACCGTCCGCTCCCCGGTCGCGGTGGTCGGACTGAGACGCCACATCGAATAAAGCTTTTCGGCATGCGCCGGGGTAGCGACACCGGCCAGCATTGCCACTGTCGCCAACGCTGCAATCGAAAGCTTCACCCTTTGAGCCTTTCGTTGACCACCGCGCCGCCCTGCGTCAGCCGCACGGCGTCGCCAATTTCCTCGTCGAGCACCGGTTTGCCGGCTTCCTTGTCCCAGAAGGCCGAGAGGAAGTTGTAGAGGTTTCGGCTGAACAGCGCGCTCGCGTCGGCGGCGAGGTGGTTGGCTGTGTTCGAATAGCCGATGATCTTGACGCCGTGTTTCTCGACGACCTGGTCGGGCGCCGAGCCCTCGACGTTGCCGCCCTGCGCCACCGCGAGGTCGAAGATCACGCTGCCCGGGCGCATCGTGGCGATCTGCGCGTCGCTGATCAGACGCGGCGCGGCGCGGCCGGGGATCAGCGCGGTCGTGATGACGATGTCCTGCTTGGCGATGTGCGAGCTGACCAGTTCGGCCTGCGCCTTCTGGTATTCCTCGCTCATCTCGGTGGCATAGCCGCCGCTGCCTTCACCCTCGATGCCGGCGACGCTTTCGACGAAAATGGGCTTGGCGCCGAGCGACTTGATCTGCTCCCTGGTTGCCGAGCGCACGTCGGTCGCCGAAACCTGCGCGCCGAGCCGCTTGGCGGTGGCGATAGCCTGCAGGCCCGCAACGCCGACGCCCATAACGAAGACCTTCGCCGCCGAGATCGTGCCCGCGGCGGTCATCATCATGGGGAAGGCGCGGCCGTAAACGTTCGCGGCAGCCAGCACCGCCTTGTAGCCGGCGAGGTTCGACTGGCTGGAAAGGACGTCCATCGACTGCGCGCGGGTGATGCGCGGCATGAATTCCATCGCCAGCGCCTCGAGCCCTGCCTTGGCATAGGCGTCGACGCGGGCACGATTGCCGAACGGGTCGAAGGTGGCCGCGACCCAGGCACCCTTGTCGGCCCCTTTCAGGTCACCGGGATCGGGTGCCTGCACGGCGAGCACGATGCCCGCGCCCTTGAGGGCTGCGGCGGCGCTGCCGACCTCGGCCCCCGCTTCGCTGTAGGCTGCATCGGAAATTCCGGCACCGGCACCGGCGCCCGCTTCGACCGCTACGGTGGCGCCGAGCGCGATGAATTTCTTGACCGTCTCGGGAGTGGCGGCAACGCGACACTCGCCCGCGGCCCTCTCCCTCAGAACCGCGATCCGCATCTGCCTCCCCCCTCAGGCAACGATCAGGAAATGATGAAGATCACGAAGAGCGCGATCAGCGCAATGAGCGGGACGGACCATTTCAGCAGCCCAATGAAACTTCCGTAAGTTCCCTCGTGCGCCTTCATGTCGTTTGCCGAAGCCATTTGCTGCATCCTGTCAGTTGAACCTTTGCCCCCTGCTCTAGAGTGACGCCGGAACGTACTCAAGCCCCTCCTGAGCGGGGTGCCGGGGAAGGATGTGGTGCTTAATCGGCTCTTTACTCCTCTCGGCTAGGGTTTGCCGAAGATACAGCGGGTTCGCATTCTAAGGCACACAGGGGAGCGCATGGCCGAACAGGAAGAACGCCTGTTGATGCTTATCGACGACGAGCCGGCACAGAGCCGGCTGATCTCTGCGCTCACCGCGCGGGAGGGCTGGCGCACGCTCGTCGTCAAGGATTCGGAGACAGCGATAGCCACGCTCGGCACGCGGCAGGGCATGCAGCTGTCCGCGATCATCCTCGACCAGTGGGTCCCGGGTGACGACGCCTGCCAGCTGATCGCCGAACTCAAGGAACGCCGGCCCGCCCTGCCGATCCTGATGCTGACGACCAGCGCCAGCCCGCTGCTCGCGGTCGAGGCGATGCGCGCCGGGGCCACCGACTACCTCGTCAAGCCCGTCGCTCCCGACCGGCTGATGCAGGCGCTGCGCAATGCCACCACGCGCGAGACGCCCAAGGACGAACTCACCCCGCTGACCGAAAAGATGCCCGCCGATCTCGACTTCGATTCGATGATCGGCACGGCGCCACCCTTCCGCGATGCGCTGGCCAAGGCGGCCAAGGCGGCCCGCGGCCATGGGCCGGTGCTGATCGAGGGCGAAAGCGGCACCGGCAAGGAAATGCTGGTCCGCGCCATGGTCGCGGCATCGCCTCGTACCAAGGCCCCGTTCCGCATCGTCAACGTGCGCAGCATTCCGGCCAACTCGATCGAGTCGGTGCTTTTCGGACACGAGAAGAACTCATTTCCCGGCGCGTTCGACCGCCAGGTCGGTGTGCTGCAGAACCTCGATGGCGGCACAGTGGTGTTTGACGAGGTCGACCGACTCTCACCCGAGTTGCAACAGCGACTGAGTGAGGCGCTGACCAAGCGCAGCATTCGACCAATCGGCGCAAAGCATTCGTTCAAGGTCGACCTGCGCGTCATCGCCACGAGCAACTTTCCGCTGACCGATCTCGTCGCGACAGGCAACTTTTGCGCCGACCTGCTCGATGTGCTGGCCGGGGCCCGAGTGGTCCTGCCGCCGCTCCGCGACCGGACCAGCGACATTCCCGCCCTCACCCGTCACTTCCTCGGACGCATCGGCGAACAGCCGGGGCTGCGCGAACTCGGCATCACCGAACCGGCGCTCAAGCTGCTCAGCGCCTTCGACTGGCCGGGCAACGTCCGCCAGCTCCAGGCGGTGCTGTTCCGCGCCGCGGTGTTCTGCGATGGTGCGGCACTGACCGCGGGCGATTTCCCACAGCTCTCGCAGCTGCTCGGAGAATTCGACGGGCCGGCATCGCAGGGTACCGAGGGCGTCGGCGTCCAGCTCTACACCCCGGACGGCAACCTGCGCCCGCTCGAGGAAATCGAGGCGGACGTGATCCGCCTCGCGATCGGCCACTACCGCGGCCGGATGACCGAGGTCGCCCGGCGGCTCGGGATCGGACGGTCGACCCTCTACCGCAAGCTCGGCGACCTCGGGATAGAGAACGCGGCTTAGTAACCGCGCTCGATCGTCACCGACGGCGTGCGGTATCCGCGCTCGGCCATTTCCTTGATGTAGTGCGTGCGCTCGTGGCGCAGCTCGTGGCCGTATTCGTCCCACGCGTCGCGATAGTCCTCGGCGTCGCTGACGCGGCGCAGGTCGCTCGCAAGCTCTTTCTGCGCCTCGGTGACGTTGATCCGGTAGTCGAACCACAGGTGGTTCTCGATCCCGGCGATCGGGCTGGTCAGGATCAGCGACTCTTCGTGCTGGGCGCGGACCTGCTCGAAGGGGATGCCCTCGACCGCGGCATGGGCGGTACCGGCGACGGCAATCAGCGCCAGGGCGGAAATCGCAAGGTTTTTCATCGTTCTACTCCTCATATCTTCCCGCCGGTGAGCAGCGGGTCGTGAGGAAAACGGCTCTGGGCTGAGGTTTAATCCACGCCCCATCGCAAAAAATGCACGGAATCAGTCGGCCAGAGCGGAAAAGTCGGTCAGCGCCGCGTCGCGCAGCCCGCGCCAGACATTGCGCGCCTGCACCGTCTCGAAGACGTCGTGGACTCGCAGCAACTGGTATCCGGCGTCCATCCCGACCTGCGCCAGCGCCAGCGAACCGCCGAGCCGCTGGTGCGCCGGAGCCTCGTTGCTGAGCGCGCCGATGGTCCGCTTGCGGCTCGCCCCGAGCAGCAAAGGCTGTCCGAGCGCATGGAACAGCGGGAGCGCGTTGAGCAGCGCGAGGTTGTCGGCCACCGACTTGCCGAAGCCGATGCCCGGGTCGAGGATCACGTTCTCGCGCCTGATCCCGCCCGCCACCGCCCGGTCGCGCGCTTCGGCCAGCCAGTCGAACACGTCGAACACGACGTTGCCGTATTTCGCATCGTTGTGGAGGTCGCCCGCCACCTCGCCGCTCGGCCCCGGTGCGTGCATCAGGATCACCGGCTTGTCCGAAGCAGCGGCGAACTCGAGGCTGCGCGGATCGTGGCGCAGGGCGGAAACGTCGTTGATGATCTGCGCGCCTGCCGACAGCGCCGCCTCCATCACCGCCGGGCGGCGCGTGTCGATGCTGACCGCCGCGCCCATCGCCACGCAGTGTTCGACTGCCGGGACGACGCGCTTGAGTTCGTCACCCTCCCACACGGCAGCCGCTCCGGGCCGGGTACTCTCGCCGCCGATGTCGATGATCGCCGCGCCCGCCTCGTGCATGGCGGCGGCGTGCTCGTTGGCGGCGTCCTCGTTGTCGAGGAATTGTCCGCCGTCGGACATTGAGTCCGGGGTGACGTTGAGCACCCCCATGACCTGCGGCTGGTCGAGCCGCACCGTCCGCTCGCCAAGCTCCAACGGCGGATGCGCCATCCGCAGGTTGCCCCACTGCCGCTCGCCCTCCTCGGCCAGCGCATCGGGCAAGCCTGCAAGGACGCCCGCGATGGTCGCCGACGTTGCCAGCTCGCGCCGCGTCACCTTGCCCCCGGCGGCGACCATGACGGCGAACTCGCGGGCATAGGCCATGCCCCCGGCCAGCCGCACCGCCTCGCCTTCGAAGGCCTGCGGCGAAGGAGCGAGGGTCAGCGGCTGGATGTAAATTCGGTCGGTCAAGCCTGCATCCTGTTCCTGCGCGCGACACCGCATAACGGCCCGGCGTGAATCGTCCAAATGTCAGTCAAATGTCACCCCGGAAGGCGCCACGAGGTTGACAGGTTGACAGTGTCCTGGGGCAAAACTCCGGGCCTCGCGCAGGACCGCGGGCAAACCGGTGCGATCGCATTCGATTTGTGCTGTCCAGCCATGCGATCGGTGCTGGCACATCCGCCACCTTGTAGGACAGCAAAAACTTGCACCGCCGGGTAGCGGACGCTTTCCAACCCTTCCGTCGGCCCGTGCTCGACACGGGCCAAGGCTCTCTTTTCGAACAACATTTCGCCATTCTCGATGCATGCAAAAGGGCGGCTGGCTTGACATCATGGCGAACCGATACCGCGGCGGCATGTACGTCGGGGTTACGGCCGACCTCATTCACCGTGCTTGGCAACATCGAGAAGGAAAAGGTTCGCAGCATGTCGCCGAAACCGGCAAAACTCGCCTTGTCTACGCCGAGCGGCACGAGGAAATTGAACCGGCGATAGCGCGCGAGAAGCTCGTCTAGAAGTGGCGAAGGGAATGGAAGTTCGCTCTCATCGAGGCGGATAATCCGGACTGGAACGACCTGTGGGACGAGTGGTTCGCCGACAGCGCTCCGCCGCAAGAATAGCCTTGCCCCGTGTCGAGCACGGGGCGACGATGAAGTTTGCGCACCAGTTTCCCGTCGGCCCGTGCCTGACACGGGCCAAGGCTTCTCCCGGCCCGCTCAGTCCTCCACGGCCAGCAGGTACATCTGCCGCGCTGCGTCGATCGGCTTGACCTCGCCGTCGCGTTCCATGTGCCAGAAGGTCCAGCCGTTGCAGCTCGGCGCGCCCTGCAGGGTCTTGCCGACGTGGTGGATCGAGCCGGTCTCCTTGCCGCTCTCGAGAGAGCCGTCGGCGCGCACGGTGGCGCGCCATTGGCGCTTCTTGTCGAACAGTTCGGTTCCCGGCGGGATCAGCCCGGCTTCGACCACCGCACCGAAGGCGACGCGCGGCTGCTCCTTGCGGCTCTGCATCGTCGAGATCGCGCTTTCGTCGAGCGGAAGTTCCTTCTCGATCCGCTTGTAGGCGGCGTCGCGATAGCCCTGCTCGCGCTCGCAGCCGATCCATTGCCGGCCGAGCCGCTTGGCCACAGCGCCGGTCGTGCCGGTGCCGAAGAACGGGTCGAGCACGACGTCGCCCTTCTCGGTCGTCGCCAGCAGCACGCGGTAGAGCAGCGCCTCGGGCTTCTGCGTCGGGTGGACCTTGGTCCCGCCCTCCTTGAGCCGTTCCTGCCCCGAGCAGATCGGCAGAACCCAGTCGCTGCGCATCTGCAGCTCGTCGTTGAGCGTCTTCATCGCCCGGTAATTGAAGTGGTACTTGGCCTTCTCGCCCTGGCTAGCCCACAGCAGCGTCTCGTGCGCGTTGGTGAAGCGGGTGCCGCGGAAGTTGGGCATCGGGTTCGACTTGCGCCAGACGATGTCGTTGAGCAACCAGAAGCCGAGATCCTGCAGGATCGCGCCGACGCGGTAGATGTTGTGGTAGCTGCCGATGACCCACAGCGCCCCGTCGGGCTTGAGCACGCGGCGCGCCTCGGTCAGCCAGTCGCGCGTGAAATCGTCATAGGCCTTGAAGCTGTCGAACTGGTCCCAGTGATCGGTAACCGCGTCGACATGGCTGCCGTCGGGCCGGTTGAGATCGCCGCCGAGCTGCAGGTTGTAAGGCGGATCCGCGAACACGAGATCGACGCTTGCGGTCGGCAGCGAACGCATCGCCGCGACGCAGTCGCCCGGCAGGATGCGGCCGAGCGGCAGCACGACCTCGGGCGTACCGGCTTGCGCCGGGCGGATCTTGGTAAGCTGGCCCATTCGTAATTGCCCCCTTGAGTTATCCACAGGGTGAGTCCCTTGGAGTCCGAGGTCAAGCGGCATGTTTGCCGCACTTGGGCCTTAGCAGAATAAGGTTAACGCGGAACGAAAAGAGTCCGGCACAGGATATTGAGTCTCTTGGGGATTCGGGGACTCGATATCTTGTGGTGTGGCCGGGAAGACTCGGTTTTGCGATTGTCGGCGATTGTGCAGGCAAATGGGCGGGACCGCGGCGGCCCCGCCCGCTTGCAACCGGTCAGAAGATGCCCGCGACCCCTAGCGCGGCACCGGTGTTCTTGCCGCCCGAGTGCGAGACGTTGGCGGTGATCGTCACCGGCGCATCGATGTTGAGCCGGTGCGAAAGGCCGAGACTGAACGCCGTCTCGCCGCGGAAGGTCGAGCCGCGCAGGGCGTAGCCGGTCTGGCCCGGTTCGGGCGGGAACGGCGCCTCGGCCTGCGCCAGCGCGGTCGCCACGCCCTGCCGCATCTGCCGGCGGTCGGTCGCCACGAGGTCGAACAGCACATCGACCCGTCCGGTCAGCGCATCGAAGTGGGCATCGGTGACCGCGAACATAGCGGAGGCGAATACTTGCTTGTTGCGACCAATTGCAATCTCCCCGTTTCGGACAGCGCCAATGCGCGAGAGTGAGCAGGCTCAGTCCTCGCACATCAGCTTAAGAATGGAGCAATTCTACAATCTCAAACTCCGTTCGACTTCTTGGTGTCAACATGCAAGACGAGCTTCTTCTTGCCGGGCGGACAATGATCTGTTTTGTTCGCCGCTTCGAAAAACCCGAAGAGCCGTTTTGACATCAGTAAAACGCTGCGCGGCCTCATCGCTTTCCGGGCCGATTACCAAATAGCCGCGCCTTTGGAGGGCCTAGATCCGCAAATTGGATCCTCAGCCAGCGCGTCCAAGATTATGCTTCT
>NZ_WTYM01000030.1 GCF_009827435.1 Croceibacterium salegens
TTGCCTTCGGCGCGCTTGGCGGCGGCGGCGACCGCTTCGGTCGTCGGGTTGCCGAGCGAGAGCTCGCGGCCGTCGGGGAAGCTGATTTCCGCGGCGCTGGCGCGGGTATCGCCGTCGCGGGCCTGGAAGGCCTGGACGATGATCTTGGTGCCGGCCGGCAGCGAGTTCCTGTTCCAGCCGCGACGCAGCAGAGCCGACGGGGCACCGCCCTCAACGCGCCAGACCTGGCCGTTGGGAAGCTTGATGTGGATCCACGAGTGGGGGTTGACCCACTCGAACTTCACGACCGAGCCTTCCAGCTTGATCGGCTTGTTACGGTCGAATTCAGCGGCGAACGAGTGGTGGGCGAGCGCGGCGCTGCCCCCGGCCAGGCCGATTGCGGCGGCGGTTATGGCGGAAAACGTGGTCAGGCGTTTCATTGCGAGTGGTTTCCTTTCCTTTGCTCATCCACCGCGGCACATTCTGTGGCCTGCCTTGGCGGCATCTGCATTCAGGTTTAATCGAGTAATTATGAACAGAACTGCAATGAAGCGACCGACTGCCGTTCATCTTGCTACTATCGCACTGCAAATTGCGCCGGGCAAAGCCGCGCCAACTTCACTTGGCGTTCATGGGCGGGCTGGCTATAGGCCGCTCCATGCTCCGCAAGCTATCTAGCGCGCATCGCGCAATAATCCTTGTCTCAATCTCTGGACTGGCGCTGTCCGGCTGTTCCCTGTTCGGGGGCAAGAACAAGGGCGGGGACACCGCCTATGTCGCGCGCGACGTGGACTCGCTTTACACCGAGGCGAAGGAGCGGCTCGACCGCGGCGACACCAAGGTCGCCGCCGCGCTGTTCGACGAAGTCGAGCGTCAGCATCCATATTCGCCCTGGGCGCGCCGGGCGCAGCTTATGGGGGCCTTCGCCAATTATGTGCAGAAGGATTACGACAAGGCGATCGAGGGCGCGCAGCGCTTCCTGTCGATCCACCCGGGCAACAAGGATGCCCCTTACGCCTACTACCTGATCGCGCTGTGCTATTATGAACAGATCAGCGACGTCGACCGCGACCAGCGCATCACGCAGCAGGCGCTGACCGCGCTGCAGGAAGTGCAGAGGCGCTATCCCGCCACCCGCTATGCTGCCGATGCGCGGCTCAAGGTGGACCTCGTCAACGACCACCTCGCGGGCAAGGAAATGGAAATCGGCCGGTTCTACGAAGACACCGGCAAGTGGCTCGCGGCGCAGATTCGCTTCATGAACGTGGTCAAGGACTACCAGACCACCAGCCATGCGCCCGAGGCGCTCTACCGCCTGACCGAAACGAGCCTCGCGCTCGGCCTGCCGGAAGAAGCGAAGAAGTATTCCGCTGTGCTCGGCGCTAACTATCCCGGCAGCAAGTGGTACGACCGCGCCTACTCGCTGATCGAAAAGAAGAAGCCAGACCTGATTACGGAAGGCTGAGCGGCACGGCCCGGCGCTGCAACGGCAGCGAAGGGGTCAGGCGACCGCGACGCGGTATTCGGGGGGGCGGCTGACTTCGAGCAGGTTGGCCAGTTCCACATGCCGTAGCGCACTGGCGAAACGCACGCCGACGAAGCCGTCGTGTGCCCAGCGCACGAAGCCCGGAAGCTTCTCGCCGCCGTCGAGTTCGACCGTCACTTCCTGTTCGACTGTGTAGGCATTCGAGTCTGCGTTGGAGATGCGGCACCCCTCGACCGAGAGCTCGATCATCAGTCCTCCGCGGCGGCGCGGCGGACCGCCTCGCAAGGTCACCGAACGGCGTACCGCGAAGCGTTTATTCGAGCGAATTACCAGGAGTGTCACGACCTCTGTCCCCGTTTTCCCCACCACCTTTCCACAAGACATCAGACTGGCGTTAAGATTTGGTTTTCGCCGGGCAGTTTGTCGCAATCGAATTCGTGTTTTGCTGCGGAGTTTTCCGAACCGTGATGCCGATGCAACCGTTGCATCGGCCCGAGCGCCCCGCTGCAACTGACCGTCAGCCCCGCCGTCGCGCATCCATTCCCCGCTCGATACAGCGCAAGGGAAAGACAATGGCAATTACTCGCGACACCGAACTTCATCGTTGGCGACGGCTCGCCGTCATGCGCGATCACCCTGAACTCACCGCCCTGATGGGGCCCTACTTGCCGACCGCTGGATGGGCCGTAGCGGTAGTCGGCGTGCAGGTCTGCATCGCGGCCTGGATCGGCCAGCAGCCGTGGTGGGCCATAGCGATAACCGCCTACACCGTCGGCGCGGTAGCAAGCCTTTCGCTGCTCTCGTTGTTGCACGAGACCTCGCACGACCTGGTGTTCCGCCGCCCGTCGGCCAACCAGTGGCTCGGCATCTTCTGCGGACTGCCGCTGATGGTCCCGGCGGCGACGAGCTACCGCAAGGGGCATCACCTGCATCACAGCCACCTCGGCGACACGGTCTACGACGGCGACTTCGCCAGCCCGTGGGAGGCGCGAATGGTCGGCAACTGCCCACTGCGCAAGGCCATGTGGCTGGTTGCGCAGCCGCTGCTGCTGAGCCTGCGCATAGGTCGCATGCCGGGCGTCGTCGTGGTCGACCGGTGGAGCCTCGCCAACGTGGCCGTGCAGGTCGTGTTCGATGTGGCGGTGGTGGTGTGGCTCGGCTGGGGCGCCGCGACCTATCTCGTGCTGGCGCACTGCTTCGCGCTCGGGCTGCATCCGCTCGGCGGGCGCTGGATCCAGGAACACCACATCGTCGACCCGGGGCAGGTGACCTACTCCTACTACGGTCCGATGAACCGGCTGGTGTTCAACTGCGGCTATCATTCCGAGCATCACGACCTGATGCGGGTGCCGTGGATCCACCTGCCCAAGGTGCGGCGCATCGCCTCCGAAGTGTACGGTCCGCTGCACGCGCATACATCGTGGGGCAGGTTGCTCGTCCGCTTCCTGTTCGACCGCGAACTGACGCTTGCCAACCGCACCTACGGCTGCGGCAACAAGGGCGCGGCGCGCAAGGTGACGGCATGAAGGGCGGGGGTATCGCGCAACGCACGCGCTACAGCCTTGCCGGGCTGCGCGACGCCTGGCAGCGAGAGCGGGCCTTCAGGGCGCACCAGCTCTGGGCGCTGACGGTGCTTGGCTTGCTCGCGGTGATGCGCGCGGAGCCGATCTGGTGGGGGGTGCTGGTTCTGGCGCTGGCGTTGGGAATGGCGTTCGAAGCGATGAACGGCGCGGTCGAGGCGCTTGCCGACCTCCTGGAGCCGCTGCGCTGTCCCAAGGTCCGCGTGATCAAGGACATGGCCTCGGCCGCCGCCTTCCTCGCCAACTGCGCTACCGGTCTGCTCGCCCTGTTGATGATCGCTGCGGAATGGTGAGCGCGCGGCGTTGCGCGGTGCGTCGCCGGTCCGTAATGCTCAGGCAGAATGCTGACCCGGCTCGCCATCCGCAACATCGTGCTGATCGAGGCGCTCGACCTCGCCTTTCCGGGCGGGCTCGGAGTGCTGACCGGCGAGACGGGCGCGGGCAAGTCGATCCTGCTCGACGCGCTGGGCCTGATCCTCGGCAACCGGGCCGAGACCGCGCTGGTCCGCGCCGGCGAGGACAAGGCGGGCGTCACCGCGACGTTCGAGTTTGCGCAACTTCCCGCCGGGGTGCGGGAGGCGCTCGACGAAGCCGAAGTCGAGATCGAACCGGGCGAGCCGCTGATCATCCGCCGCAGCGTCAAGGCCGACGGCGGCAGCAAGGCCTTCGTCAACGACCAGCCGGTCGGCGTGGCGCTGCTGCGCGAGATCGCCCCGGCGCTGGTCGAACTGCACGGCCAGCATGACGACCGCGGGCTGGTCAATCCGCGCGGCCATCGGGCTTTGCTCGATCGCTATGCGGGCAGCGACGTTGCCGGAGTCGAGGCGGCGTGGCGCGGCTGGCAGGTGGCAGGGGCGGCGCTCGCCGGGGCGCGCGCATCGATCGAACAGGCCAAGGCCGACCAGGACCTGCTCATCGCCCACCTTGCCGAATTGGCTGCCATCGAGCCGCAGGTAGGCGAGGAGGAAGCGCTCGCCGGTGCGCGCGCTGACATGCAGAAGGGCGAAACGCTTTCCGGCGACCTCGAGGAACTGCGCCTGTTGTGGGACGGTTCGGACTCGGCGCTCGCGACCTTGCGCGGCGCGGCGCGGCGGCTCGATCGGATCGCCGGTGAGCATGCGCTGCTGGCCGAAGCGCTCGCGGCGCTCGACCGCGCGGTGATCGAGGCGGGCGAGGCCGAGGACAAGCTGCAGGCCGCCGCCGATGCGCTGTCGCATGACCCCGCCGAACTCGACTGCATCGAAACGCGCCTTTTCGAACTGCGCGCGCTTGCCCGCAAGCACCGGTGCGAGGCCGACGAACTGCCCGCCAGGATGCGCGAGATGCGCGCCAGCCTCGACGCGATCGAGGCGGGCGACGCCAACATCGTCGAACTCGAGAAGGCCGAGCGAGCGGCGCACGAAGTCTACCGCGCCCGCGCCGAAGCGCTCCACGCCGCGCGGGTTTCGGCTGCGCTGCGGTTGGATGAAGCGGTGGCGGGCGAACTCGCACCGCTGAAACTCGACGCCGCCCGGTTCCGTACCCAAGTGGCCGGATTGCCCGAGGAGCGCTGGGGGCCGCACGGCATGGACGCGGTCGAATTCCTCATCTCGACCAACCCCGGCGCCGACTTCGCCCCGCTCAACAAGATCGCATCGGGCGGCGAACTGTCGCGCTTCATCCTCGCGCTCAAGGTCGCGCTTGCCGAGCAGGGCGGCGCGGCGACGGTGATCTTTGACGAAATCGACCGCGGCGTCGGCGGCGCGGTGGCGAGCGCCATCGGCGACCGCCTCGCCCGGCTGGCCAGCGGCGGGCAACTGCTGGCGGTGACGCACAGCCCGCAAGTCGCCGCGCGTGGCGGCACGCATTACGTGATCCACAAGAGCAGCGAGGGCACCGTCACGCGCACTTCGGTGACCCTGCTCGACGCCGCCGGACGTCAGGAAGAGATCGCCCGAATGCTCTCGGGCGCGGAGATCACCAGCGAGGCGCGGGCGCAGGCCGACCGGCTTCTGGAGAGAGTGTGATCACCAAAAGGGGGGAATTGTATGGGAATATATCTCGGCGGTATCGACGTGACCTGGTACCTGCCCGCCTTGAGCCTGGTGGGCAGCTTGCTGATCGGCCGTCTCATGGCGGGAACGCGCGGAAAAAGGACGCTGATCGGCTGGGCTGTGGCGCCATTCGTGGCCTACCTCGCCTACGCCCTATTGCCGGGTAACGATGAATTCCTTGCCTGGCTGCCGCTGACCTGGCCGATCTTGGCGGTGTTGTGGGTTCCCGCCTTGCTTGTCGGTGCACTGTTTGGCCGGCGCCTGCGCCGGATGAGCGAGCCGCTGGGTTGATGGCTTCCAGTGAGACCAAGACCCTTTGGCGGCCCGTCGGCCCTGAAGAGTTGCGTCTGATCGAATTGTCGGGTTGGACGGAGTTTCCTCCCCGCTTGCCCGAGCAGCCGATCTTCTACCCGGTCACCACCCGCGAATACGCGATGAAGATCGCGAGGGACTGGAACGTTCCGGCCAGCGGCAGCGGCTTCGTCACCGAGTTCGAGGTCGATGCCGCCTTTCTCTCGAACTACCGGGTCGAGGATGCAGGTGGCCGGGCGCACCGGGAATACTGGATCCCGGCCGAAGAACTGACCGTCTTCAACGCTGCGATCGTCGGTCAGATCCGGGTTGTCGACACGTTCGGAAATGCGGCGTGAAGCGTGCCGCCTGGGTGTTCGCCTTGCTCGTCCCCTCCGGTTGCACCGGCGCGATGAAAGAGAACGCGACACCGGCGGCGACGGACTACTACGCTGACCAAAGCCTCTGGGGCACCGACGCGCACCTCGCGCCGGAGGCTCCCGACGCGGTGCTGCGCTACGGCGAGGGTGAGCGCGCCTTTGCCGAGTTGCGGATGCCCGAGGGCGAAGGGCCGTTTCCGCTGGCGGTGATCTATCATGGCGGGTGTTGGAAGACGGGAATTGCGACGCAGGCCTACATGGCGCCTCTGGCGACGCGCTGGCGGACGCTGGGCGTGGCGACGCTCAACGTCGATTACCGCGAGGTCGGTGACGGAGGCGGCTGGACGGGCTCGTTCGAGGACTGGCAGGCCTCGGCAAAGCTGATCGACGAGGTGGCTGCGAGTTACCCGATCGACCGTGACCGGGTGACGCTGGTCGGGCATTCGGCCGGGGCGACCCCGGCGCAGTGGCTTGCGGCGGAGCAGGGGGCGGATGGGCCGGTCGGCGCGCGGCCCGCGCTGAAGGTACGCGCAGCGCAAGTATTCGACGGGCCTGCCGATGTCGGGGCGGAGCGCGCCTCGTTCGATGCGCTCTGCCAGTTCGGTGCAGTCGATCCCTTCATGGGCGGCGCGCCGAACGAAGTGCCTGAGCGTTTCGCAGCGATTGCGCCCGAAGAACACCCGCCGCTGGTGGAGGAAATCCGTTTCGAGCAGGCCGTGATGCCTGCCGCTCCCGAAGCTGCGCAAGCGGCAGTTCGTGCGGGCGGGGCGCAACTCACGGTGCACGTCAACGAAGGCGCCAGCCATTTCGCGATCATCACCCCCGGCGACCCGGTCTACAAGGCCATCGAGCCGGACCTGCTCAAGGTGCTGCGCGGACAGTAGCGGGCTGGAAAGCCGCGCCGGTTCGGGCGATAGCGTTGGCATGTCCGCGAATCCGATCGACATTTCCGAAGCCGATGCCGCCAACGAGTTGATGCGGCTGGCGAAAGCCATCGCCCATCACAACAAGCTCTACCATTCCGAGGACGCGCCGGAGATTTCCGACGCCGAATTCGATGCCCTGGTGCGGCGCAATGCCGAGCTGGAAGAGGCATTTCCGCATCTCGTGCGCGCTGACTCGCCCTCACAGTTGGTCGGGCACGAGATCGCCGCTTCGCCGCTGTCGAAGGTGACGCACGAGGTTCGCATGATGAGCCTCGACAATGCCTTTTCGGACGAAGAAGTGGCCGATTTCGTCGCCCGGGTGCGGCGCTTCCTCAACCTCGGCGACAATGCCCCGCTGGCCTTCACCGCCGAGGACAAGATCGACGGCCTCTCATGCTCGCTGCGCTACGAACGCGGCAAGCTGGTGCGTGCGGCGACGCGCGGCGATGGGCAGGTCGGCGAGGACGTCACTCCCAACGTCGCCTACGTCGCCGACGTGCCGCAGGAATTGCACGGTGATGCGCCCGACGTGTTCGAGGTACGCGGCGAGGTCTACATGGAAAAACAGGCGTTTACCGCGCTCAATTTACGCCTGATGGAAGAAGCCGAAGCGGCGGCGAAGGAGAAAGGCGAGGAGTTCGATCCCGCGAAAGTCCGCCAGTTCGCGAACCCCCGCAATGCGGCGGCGGGATCGTTGCGGCAGAAGGATGCGAGCGTCACCGCCACGCGTCCCCTGCGCTTCTTCGCGCATGGCTGGGGCGCGGCATCGACCGTGCCGGGGACGTCGCAGCACGCAGTCATGCGGCAGATCGAGGATTGGGGTTTCGTTGCCTCACCGCAACTCAAGCTGTGCAGATCGGTCGAGGAAATGTTGCAGCAATACCGCAGCATCGCCGAGGGGCGGGCGGTGCTGCCTTATGACATCGACGGCGTCGTCTACAAGGTCGACGACCTTGCCTACCAGGCGCGCCTCGGCTTCGTCGCCAAGGCGCCGCGCTGGGCGCTGGCGCACAAGTTCCCGGCCGAGCGCGCCGAGACAACGCTCGAACAGATCGACATCCAGGTCGGGCGCACCGGCAAGCTGACCCCGGTCGGACGGCTGACCCCGGTGCTGGTTGGCGGTGTCACCGTGACCAACGTCACGCTGCACAACCGCGACGAGATCGCCCGCCTCGGCGTGCGCCCCGGCGACCGCGTCGTCATCCAGCGCGCCGGCGACGTGATTCCGCAGGTGGTCGAGAACCTGACCCGCGACGAAGACCGTCCGGCCTTCGCCTTCCCCGATCACTGCCCAGTGTGCGGTAGCGAGGCCGTCGCCGAGGAAGGCGAGGTCGACGTGCGCTGCACCGGCGGGCTCGTCTGCAAGGCGCAGCAGTTCGAGCGCCTGCGTCACTTCGTCAGCCGCGCTGCGCTCGACATCGAGGGGCTGGGCGAAAAGACCATCGCCGAGTTCATGGAGCTCGGTTGGCTCGACAAGGGTCCGCCCGACATCTTCCGCCTCAAGCAGCACCGCGACGAACTGCTCGGCCGCGAGGGCTGGCAGGAGAAGTCGGTCGACGGCCTGTTCGCCGCCATCGAAGCCAAGCGCCAACCCGACGCCGCGCGCCTGCTGTTCGGGCTGGGCATTCGTCACGTCGGTGCGGTGACGGCGCGCGACCTGCTCAAGCGGTTCCATGAATTGCCCGCCCTTCGAGCGCTTGCCGAGAAGGCCCACGCAGGCGACGAGGAAGCGGCTAATGAACTCACCAGCATTGACGGCGTCGGCCCTGTCGTGGTCGAGGCGCTCGGCGACTTCTTCCATGAGGACCACAACAAGGCGGTGTGGGACGACTTGCTGTCCGAAGTCTCGCCGCCGCCCTACGTCGTCGAAACCAAGGCAAGCGCGGTCTCGGGAAAGACCGTCGTCTTCACCGGCAAGCTCGAAACCATGAGCCGCGACGAGGCCAAGGCGCAGGCGGAACGGCTCGGCGCCAAGGCCGCTGGTTCGGTCAGCCCCAAGACCGACCTCGTCGTCGCGGGACCGGGGGCGGGGAGCAAGCTCACGAAGGCCGCCGAACTGGGTATCGAAGTGATCGACGAGGCGGCCTGGGCGGAGATCGTGCGGGAGGCCGGGTAGATCGAGTTTCGGCTCCCGTCCCGGCTGTGCTAGTCCGGACGGACAAGAGGGGGAGAGGGTACCATGCAGAAGAATCCGGCCATGTTCCTGGCGCTGGGAATCGCGATCGGCGCGGGGTTCGGCGTCGCCTTGGGTAACATCGCCATCGGGGTCGGGGTCGGCGTCGCGCTCGGCCTGACGCTTGGCGCCGCGACCAGTCGCAAGAAGGACAATCCCTGAGGTAAAGGCCAGTGGCCGCCGACCCGGCATTCGAGACCGCGACCTACCGCAAAGTGGCGTGGAAGCTGATTCCGCTGCTCTTCCTCGGGTACTTCGTTGCATATCTCGACCGGGTGAACGTCGGCTTCGCCAAGCTGCAGATGGCCGGCGACCTTGGCTTCAGCGACGAGGTCTACGGCTTCGGGGCGGGCATCTTCTTCTTCGGCTATTTCCTGTTCGAAGTCCCCTCCAACCTTGTCCTGCAAAGGATCGGCGCGCGGATCTGGATTGCGCGCATCATGATCACGTGGGGCCTGCTTTCGGCGGCTTTCATCTTCACGGACTCGATCCGCTGGGGTCCGGTATCCGCGGGCTTCGGACTGACCGACGCCGAGTTCAGCTTCTATTTCCTGCGCTTCATGCTGGGTGTCGCCGAGGCCGGCTTCTATCCCGGGGTGATCCTTTACCTTACCTTCTGGTTCCCCTCGCGGCGGCGGGCACAGGTCATCGCGCTGTTCATGACCGCCATCCCCTTTTCCAACGTGATCGGGTCCCCGCTGTCGGGCGCGGTCATGCAGTTCCTCGGCGGGACGGGTGCGTGGAGCGGGTGGCAATGGCTGTTCGTGGTCGAAGGGCTGCCGTCGGTCCTCGTGGGCTTGCTGGTTCTCGCGGTCCTGCCCGACAATCCGCAGCAGGCCAAATGGCTCACCGAGGATGAGCGCAAGTTGGTCCTCGAACGGCTCCAGGAAGAAGAGCACGGGAAGGCCGGCGAGGGTCACCAGCACGCGGTATCGACGATTTTCCTCGACCTGCGGATCTGGTGTTTCGCAATCGCCTTTGTCTGCGCCAACGCGGGCTTCTATGCGCTCAACTTCTGGATGCCGACGATCATCCAGGAATTCGGGATCGATCCCGAAGCCTATTTCACCGTCGGGCTGATTGCGATGATCCCGTGGGGCGCAGCCGCGGCGTTCATGGTGTTCTGGTCGCGCCGCTCGGACCGCACGGGCGAGCGGCGCTGGCATGCCACAACGGCAGCGGCGATGCTGACGACGGGCATGCTGCTGCTTGCCTTCCTGGGGGCCAACGCGGTGATCGCGCTGCTCGGTCTGGCGATGGTCGCGGGCGGGGGTATTGCTTGGCTGTCGATCAACTGGTCCTTCCCGACCTCGTACCTTTCCGGGGCCGCTGCGGCGGGCGGAATCGCCATGATCAATTCAATCGGCAACCTCGGCGGCTATTTCGGACCCGACCTGATCGGCTCGGTCCGCGAAGCGACAGGCGGTGACAGCACCGCGGCGTTCCTGGCTCTCGCCGGGCTGGGGGCGATCACGGTCGTTCTGACGATCGCCTTGCCCAAGGTTCCGCCGCGTCTCACCCGGCGCGCGGCCTGACCGGCGTGGGGAGCGGAACTTTGGCGTCCTTCGAGCGGGCTACCTACGCGAAGATTGCGCGGCGCATCCTGCCGCTGCTGTTCCTCGGCTATTTCGTGGCGATCCTCGACCGGGTGAACGTCGGCTTCGCCAAGCTGCAGATGGCCGGCGAACTGGGCCTGTCGGACGCCGTCTACGGTTTCGGCGCGGGCGTGTTCTTCTTCGGGTACTTCCTGTTCGAAGTGCCTTCGAACCTCGTGCTCGCCCGGGTTGGGGCACGCAGGTGGATCGCGCGGATCATGATCACCTGGGGCGTGGTTTCGGCGGCTTTCGTGTTTCTGGGGGACTTGCGCTGGGGACCGCTGGCCGGGGCGTTCGGGCTGACCGATCCGGAATTCAGCTTCTACCTGCTGCGCTTTGTGCTCGGCGTGGCCGAGGCGGGGTTCTTTCCCGGCGTGATCCTCTACCTGACGTACTGGTTCCCCTCGCGGCGGCGGGCGCACGCGGTGGCGCTGTTCATCATCGCGATTCCCTTGGCGAGCGCAGTCGGCGCGCCCGTATCGGGGCTCATCCTCGAGTTTCTCGACGGATCGGTGGCGATGCGCGGGTGGCAGTGGCTGTTCCTGCTCGAGGCGCTGCCGGCGATCGGTCTGGGACTGGTGTTGCTGGCGAAGCTCCCCGACGGGCCGCGTGATGCGCCATGGCTGAGTGAGGAAGAATGCGCTTTCGTCGAGGCGAAACTGGCCGAGGACGAGGCGGCCAAGGCCGGGACAGGGCACCGCACTCGGCTCAGCGCGGTCCTGCTCGACTGGCGCGTCTGGGCCTTCGCGCTGGCCGACTTCCTGCGCGCGGTCATCAACAACACGCTCAACTTCTGGATGCCGACGCTGGTGCAGGAACTTGGCATCGACAAGGGCGCCTACCTCAAGGTCGGCCTCGTCACCGCGATCCCATGGGGCGTGGCCGCCATGGCCATGGTGCTGATCGCCCGCAGTTCCGACCGCACCGGGGAGCGGTGCTGGCATGCGACACTGTCCATCATGCTATCGTTCGCCGGACTGCTGATGCTGAGCTTCGCCGGGCACTCCGCGGTCGTTTCGGTCGTCGCGCTGGCGCTGGTCGCGACCGGGGCGATGGCCTGGCTGGCGATCTTCTGGACCATGCCGACGGCGTTCCTCTCAGGCGCGGCGGCGGCGGCGGGCATTGCGTGGATTAACGCGATCTCGCAGCTTGGCGGCTTCGTCGGACCCGACCTGCTCGGCCGGGTGCGGGAGAGCACCGCGGGCGATAACACGCCGGCCTTCCTGATGATGGCTGTTGCAGCGCTGGCGGTGGCGGGGCTGACCCTGCTGCTCGCCGGCCGGGACAAGGTGCGCGCCTGACCCATGCGGGGTTGTCCCCTTGGGCGGCGTCGCATATCGGCGAAGCCGACGTGAGGGACTCGCTGACCACGCGCGCAAGGCGCGGCCTTGCCATGGCGCTGCTGCTGGCGGCGCTGCTGGTGCGCGCGGCGATCCCGCAAGGCTACATGGTCGAGAGCACCGAGACCGGCGCGTTGGCGATCACAATCTGCCATTCCGACATTGCCTGGCAGGTTCCGGTCGAGGTCGAGGCCATGCACCACGATCAGATGCAGATGGCCCACGGCCAGATGGATCACGGCCAGATGGATCAGGCCCAGATGGGGCACGAGTCAAAGGGCCACGACCAAAAGGGTCACGGCGAGCCGCAGCCCTGCGCCTTTGCCGTCGCGGTCAATGCGACGCCGCCGGCCGACTTCCCCTCCTTACCGCTGCCTCGGGCGGTCGCCGAGGCATTCGTGCGCAGCGAAGCGCCCTTCGCGCTGGCCACGGCCGCACGGCAGCTTCCACCAGCGAGGGCACCTCCCGCGTTCGCCTGAACCAGTCGCTCCACCGCACGGTGGGGCACTCTTTCGGACATTTACGGGAATACCCAATGCACAAACTGCTTTGCGGCAGCGCGATGGCGCTGGCCGCTCTTACTCCGTTATCCGCGGCGTGGGCCGACGAAGGCGAACAGGACCCGCCGATCATCGTCACCGCCGACCGCGATCCTGACGATCCGGCCGTGGTGGCCGACGCGCGCGAGCGACTCTCGCGTACTCCGGGCTCGGTTTCGGTGGTCGCCGCAGAGACTTACGAAGACCATACGGTCGTCGGCCTGCCCGACATCCTGCGCGACGTCCCCGGCGTGCTGACCAACAAACGCTATGGCGAGGAATCGCGCATGTCGATCCGCGGCTCGGGGCTCGACCAGTCGTACCACCAGCGCGGCGTCATGCTGGCGCAGGACGGCGTACCGTTCGCCGATGCCGACGGGTTCGGCGACTTCCAGAAGATCGACCCGCTCGGCGCGCGCTATGTCGAGGTCTACAAGGGCGGCAATGCGCTGCGCTTCGGCGGGGCGCAGCTCGGCGGTGCGGTCAACTTCATCACCCCCAACGGCAAGACCGCCGAGACGCCCTATTCGCTGCGGCTCGAAGCCGGGTCGTGGGATACGTTTCGCGGGCAGGGAAGCGTTGCGGGCAAGAGCGGCGGCTTCGACTACTACGGCTCGGTCAACGGCTTCCGCTCCGACGGCTACCGCGACAACGAGGCGGGCAAGCAACTGCGCGGCACGCTCGACCTCGGCTACTCGTTCGGCGAGGACAACGAGGTCCGAGCGATCGGCTACGGCGCCACGATCCGGCAGGAAGTGCCGGGCGCGGTAACGCTGACCGACGCGCTGACCAACCCGACCTTCGCCGGCAACGGGGTGGTCGACCGCCGGCAGGCGCGCGAACAGGACCTGTTCCGCGGTTCGCTCCAGACGCACCTCCGGCTCAGCGACGGGCTGGTTTTCGAAGGCGGCGTCTATGCGACGCAGATGGACCTGCATCACCCGATCTCGATCGTCATCGACCAGGACACCGACACACAGGGCGCGTTCGGCAGGTTCGACCTGTCGGGCGAGCTCGGCGGACACCGTGCGGATCTCTACTTCGGCGCCTACTATCGCCAGGGCGGGACCAAGCAGGACCTCTACCTCAACTCGCACGGCGCCAACGGCTTCCGCATCGGCCAGGCGGTCAACGAAGCGAGCGGGCTCGACCTGTTCGCCGAGGGCCGGTTCTTCGTCGTTCCCTCGCTGGCGCTGGTCGCGGGCGGGTCCTACGGGCACGCCAGCCGGAACTATGACAACCTCCTCGCCGCAAAGCACGACGAGGTGGACTTCGACTGGTTCGCCCCGCGTGTCGGCCTGCTGTTCGAACAGGGCGCGGTCCAGGTCTACGCCAACTACACGCGCTCGGTCGAACCGCCGCACTTCGGCGCGCTGACCCAGACCAACACCAGCGGTTCGGTCTTCGTCCCGCTCGACACGCAGCGGGCGTGGACGGCGGAGATCGGCACGCGCGGCAAGTCGGGCGCCTTCACCTGGGACGTGACCTACTACCGCGCCGATGTGCGCGGCGAGCTGCTCAGCTTCACGCCGGTCGCGAACCTGCCCGCCACGGTGTTCAACGCGGGCGACACGCTCCACGAAGGTATCGAGGCGAACCTCGACTGGCGGATCATGGACAACGAGCACGGCCACCTTCGGCTGCGCCAGACCTATGCCTGGTCGAACTTCCACTTCGACGGCGACCCGGTCTACGGCGACAACCAGCTGCCGGTCGCGCCTGAGCACCAGTACCGCATTTCGCTGCGCTACGACGGAGCGCATGGCCTGTTCGTCGAACCCTTCGTCGACTGGCGGATGCAGGACGTGTGGGTCGATTACGCCAACACGATGCAGGCGCCGGGCTATGCCCTGCTCAACATCGGCGCGGGGATCGATCTCGGTCCGGCGACGCTGTTCGTCGACGCACGCAACCTGACCGACAAGCGCTACGCCGCCGAGTTCGCCGCGGTGACCGATGCGAGCCTGCCGACCGCCAACACCGCGGTGTTCTTCCCCGGTGAGGGCCGTTCGGTGTTCGGCGGTGTAAGGGTGGCGTTCTGATGCGCGCCCGGTTTACCAAGTCCCTTTCAAGGAGCGGAAATGTGAAGAGAATCCTTTCGGCTTTGCTGGCCCTGTCGCTACCCGCCGCCGCATCAGCGCATGCGGTGTTCTCCGAGCAGGATGCCGAGGCCGGCGCCTACTACGCCGGGTTCCTGCGGATCACCCACGGGTGCGGAGCCTCGCCCACCGTCGCAGTGCGGATCGAGATTCCAGAGGGAGTGCTCAGCGCCAAGCCGCAGCCCAAGCCGGGCTGGGAGCTGACCATCGAGCGCCAGACCCTGCCCAAGCCCGTGGCGGGCGAGGGCGGTTCGATGATTACCGAACGGGTCTCGGCAGTGACCTGGCGCGGCAAGCTGCCGGTCGACCAGTTCGACCAGTTCGGACTGGCGATGAAGCTGCCCGACACGTCAGGCCCGCTGTTCTTCCCGACCGTCCAGAGTTGCGAGGTCGGGGCGAACGAGTGGACTGACATTCCGCCGAGCGCCGAGGCATGGCACTCGGTCGAACACCCGGCGCCGATGCTGGTGCTGAGTGGCGGCATGGCGATGGAAGGGCATTCCGGCCACCACTAGGGTCCGGGGGCGGGAGCGATTGCGGCCCGGTCAGGGCTCGCCGCCGCTCTCGCCCTCTTCGGTCCCGTCGGTTTCCTTGCGGAGGTCGAGTTCCTCGGTGGCCGCGGCGCGTGCCGGATCGAAGGCGGAGGCGAAGATCAGGCCGAGCGCCACGATCATCCCGCCGCCTCCGCCGCGTTTCGCCCCGGCCTTGGCGCGGGTGAGCAGGCGCGGCAGTGCCAGCAGGGCCACGACGAAGACTGCGCCGGCGATAAGCCATTCAAGCATGGAGACACTCCCTCCTCCCCGATGTGGGGAGCGGCGGGCGGGCTGCAAGGCGCTCAGTCGGGCACGAACATAGCCTCGTGGCGGTAGAATGCCTCGTAGGCCGGCCAGGGAACATGGCCCTCGTCGTGCTGGTACCAGGCGAGCGGGAAGGGCGTGTCGGCCGTTCCGAGAGGCGGCGGCATCGCACCATCGGGCACTTTCGAGCCGAACAGCGCCCAGGCCGGTTCCGCCGCCATGGTCGCCAGCCACATTCCGCGCGGATCGACCCATGCGTCGCCCTTTTCGGCGAGGCCGGAGGTGACGAATAGCGGGCGCGGGGCGCGAAGGGCGATGAGCGTGTGCGCATCGACCGGTAGCTCGGCGATCGAATGTCCCTGCCGGGCAAACAGCATCGCCGCCGGGGTCATCCAGTGGAATTCGCCGCTTCCCGCGAGGTTTTCCCACCGCTCGCCGAGATCGCGGCGCATGATCTTGGCACCGCCTGCGCCGCTGCTCGAAACGTGGGCGTCGGCGAACAGCGGGTCGAAGGCCGCAGCGACCAGCACGCCCTTGCCGAAGCGCGAGTGGCCGGTGAGCGAGATGCGCTGGCCGTTTATCCGGTTGTCGCGTGCTAGTTCTTCGCGCAACTGGCTCGCGCCCCAGGCCCAGGCCCTGAGTGCGCCCCAGTCATGTTCTTCGCGCGGCCAGCGGGCGAGGCCGATGATCCCCTCCCGCATCGTCGCCCCCGTGTCGGACTGCAGCATCTGCGGGCGGTATTCGACGTAGGCGAAACCGTGCCGTAGCGCCTGCTTCGTTGCATCGGGTGGTGGCGTGCCACCGAAGTTCGGCACCCGGCCGCCGGGCCAGACGTAGCTGTAGGAGATGAGCGCCGGGGCGGGGTTCTTGCGACGGGGGAAGGTGATGATCGCATCGACCGTCGGCCCCATCCGGCCATCGGGCGCGACCACCTGTCCGATCCATTGTTCGACATTGGGCCGCACGGCTTCCTTGCGCCAGACCACACGGAAGCTCGCAACGCTTTCCGGGATGCGCCCGACCCAGTTGTCCTTGACCAGGCGCGCCAGTTCCGCGCGCCGGGCGCTCCAGCCTGATTGAGTCTGATCGGTCGCGGAGGCGAACAGCGGCGGCAGTGGCAAGTCGCCGACTTTGGTCTCGTCGTAGTTCGCGGCGTTGGGCGCGTCGGGATTGTTGCCGTCGGCGCCGGGGCGCAGCTCGCCATAGCCGAAGCGGTTGCGCTCGCCGGCGTGAATGTCCCCCGCCGTCTGCGCCGCCACCGGGGTGGCGAGAAGCGCCAGCGCCGCGATCAGGCCGCGCAGCTCAGTTTTCAACCGGAAGCCCGCCGTCCTGCCAGGCGGTGATGCCGCCCTCCATATTGGCGACATGCTGGAAGCCCATGCCCTGCATCGCCTCCAGCGCCTGCCCGCTGCGGTGGCCGGTGCGGCAATAGACGATGTAGTCCTTGTCCTTCGGCAAGGCGGCGATCTGCGCGGCGAAGTCTTCGTTCTTGAAATCGATGTTGGTTGCCCCGGCGATGTGGCCGGCGGCAAACTCTTCGGGCGTGCGGACGTCGAGCACTGCCAGTTGCGGCCGCGACATCATCACCTGCTGCACGTCCCGCGGGCCCATCATCCCGGCAAGATGTTGCATCGGAATCTCGCCAATGGACTCGTCGGCTTCCTCCTTGCCCTGCGCATGGCAGCCGGCGAGCAGGGCGAGCGCCGCGAGCGGCAGGAAAAATCGTGCGGTCATTCCGGCAATCCTCTCCTTTTCCCTCCGCCGTTCTAGCGCCGGCGATGCAGCGAGGCCAGAGTCACAGGGCGACGATGGCCCCGCCGTTGTCCGCGCTGCGGTACATCGCCTCGATGATGCGGATGTCGCGCAGGCCCATTTCGCCCGGCGTGCGGTGCGGCGTGTTGGCCCGCGCGGCGTGGCTGAAGGCGTCGATCTGGGCGGCGAACTGGCCCCACGGATCGCCAGCACCGACCGTGCGCTGCGGGCCGTTGCCTTCGAGCACGATGGTGTTGAGGTCGTAGGTCGTCGCCGGCTTCATGAAGATCGACGCCTTCGAGCCCATGTAGCGCTGCGAGGAGATGTAGGGGCTCCAGCAGTACGACGACGACCCGCTGATCGTCAGGCCCTTGCGGGTGCGGAGGCGGAAGTCGATCCCGCCCTCGACCTCGCGGAAGCGCACGTCGTCGCGCGGGTAGGAATAAGTCGCGGTGACGTCGGCCGGGGTGTCGTCGCCGATCATCATCAGCGAGGTGTTGAGACCGTAGATGCCGATATCGTACATCGACCCGCCGCCGGCGAGCGCCTTTTCCAGCCGCCAGACGTGCGGCGGCCAGTTGAGATCGGCGTTGAAACCGTGGTCGCACGAGATGAAGCGCAGGTCACCGATCTCGCCGCCGTCGATCAGCTGCTTGGCCCGCACGTTGGTCGGTTCGAAGTGGATGCGGTAGGCGACGCCGAGCTGGCGGTTCGCCGCCTTGGCCGCGGCGATCATCGCCTCGCATTCGGCGCTGGTCGAGGCCATCGGCTTTTCGCAAAGCACGTGCTTGCCGGCCTTGAGCGCGCGGATCGTGTATTCGGCGTGCAGTCCCACTGGGAGGACGATGTAGACGCAGTCGATCTCCGGATCGTCGGCGATTCTGTCGAAGTTTTCGTAGTTGTAGAACCGACTCACACCGTAGCGTGCGCCGAGATCCTTTTGCTTGTCCGGGCTGCCCGAAACGAAGGCGGTCATCCGCGAGTGTTGCGAATCGCGGATGCCGGGGATGACCTCTCCGACCGTGAAGTTGCCGAGGCCGACGATCGCCCAGCGCATCCGGTTGCCAGGTGGGTCGGGCAGGGCGAAGTCGCCGGCCAGCGGCGTTCCTTTCGCTTCCTGCCCCAACGCACGCGAGGCGCTCGCGGCAATCGGAATTGCGCCGGCGGCGGCCACGAACTGACGGCGTGAAATCTTGCTCTCGGACATCTCTCGCACCCCTGAGGTAGCGGTACCATGCATGTTTCCGGGCGCTTGTCACTCCGCGCTATCGGGCACCCATTTCATCACGCCCCCGGCCATCGGCGTCCACCACCCGGTCTTCACCCCAGCCGAGGCGAGGGTGTTGCTGGTCCACTGGTTGCAGGTGTTGCGCACGGTGTAGTGCCCGCCGGTCTCGTAGAACACGTCCTGATCGCCGTAGCCGGGATAGCTGACGCGCTGGCCTTGCGGCACTACGCGGTCGATCTCCGCGACGAGGCGGGCGTACTCGGCGTGGGTCAGGCGCAGCGGGCGCAGGTCGTCGGCAGGGGCGGGGCGGACGTAGTGCTCGACGTGCAGCAACCCGTCGCCGCCGATACCGGCAATGCGCAGTACCGTCATCGGCGAGAGATCCCACCAGGTCGGGGTCTCGAGGAATACCTGCCGCTCGCCCCAGCTTATCGCGAGGTGGGTATAGGGCTCGCCGGACAGCGCAACCTCGTCCGCCGGGAAGACCGGCCGCCAGTCGCGTTCGGGCGTGACCAGCGGGAGGACGAGCGCGGTGTGCACGCCGTTCGACTGGACCATGATCTCGATGCCGTCGTCAGGCTCGCGCCAGCCGGAATTGCGCGGGATCGAACTGCCGATCCAGATCGAGAGGAAGAAAAGCGCGAAGAAGGCGGCCAGCGCGAACGCCGACCACTTCGCGATGCGCCAGGTCAGCCGACGAAGCGGCGGCGCAGCCACAGGATCGACCAGTCGCCGTTCACCAGACGCGCGACGAGCGAGAACCCGGCGCGGCGATAGGCGGCGCGGAGCTTCGGCTCCTGCTTCTCGAGCAGTCCGGCGAGCAGCAGGTTGCCGCGCGGAGGTACCGCGTCGGCGAAGTCGCCCGCCAGCTCGATCAGCGGCCCGGCGAGGATATTGGCGATGAGCAGGTCGTAGGGCCCGCAGGCCCTGAGGTCGGGGTCGTCCATCCCGGCAGCAATCGCCACCGCGAGCTGGCCCGGCCTTGCACCGATTGTAAAGCCGTTAGCCGTCGCATTCTCCGCCACGACGGGCCCGCAAACCGGGTCGATGTCGGTGGCAATCGCATGGGCTCGCGGCCACAGTTCGAGCGCGGCGAAGGCGAGCAGTCCGGTGCCGGTCCCGATGTCCGCGATCCGCCGTGCAATCACGCCGCGCCGCTTCATCTCGCTCAGCATGACGAGGCAGCCTTCGGTTGTCTTGTGCTGCCCGGTCCCGAAAGCCTGGCTGGCGGGGATGACGAAGGAGCGGACCCCCAGTTCGCCGCTCGGGTGGTGGTCCGGCGTGTGGACGTAGAAACGGCCGGCCTGGATCGGTTCGATACCTTGCTGGCTTTCAGTCACCCAGTCGCTGTTCGGAAGACGTTCCGCCGTCAAATCGAGAGCTTCATTGACAAACAATCGCGCGACCGACTTGCGGTCCGCCGCCGTGGGCTTGCGCGGCAGGTAGGCATCGAGTCGCCAGTCGTCGGGCCGGTCGTCCGCCAGTTCGAATCCGGTAAGCACGATTTCCGGGTCCCAGTCCGCCACGTCCTCCTGCGCCAGCAGCGCCGCCTGGATCGTCGCCTTGTCGCCGAACGCAGTGAGCTTCCAGCTGTCAGCCACCCTTGGCCTCTTCGGCAAGGCGATCATCGAGCCGCACACGCACCGCATCGGCATAGGCCCTGCAGCTGTTCGGATCGCTCAGCGGAGCACGACCCGCAATGCGCTCAATCATGTTGCTGGCCGAGGGATGCGGAGTCAGCAGGATGTCGCAGTCGAGGTCGGCGATGGTCTCGATGCTCTTGCGGAATGCGGCGAGGTATTCCGGGTGATCGGAGAACCGATAGTCGTCCGCGCTGACAGGCGTCAGGCTGTCGGCATAGACGATCGACGAGTTGCAGGCATCGGCTTCGCATGTTTGCCATTGATAGCTCACTCCGCCGGGAGTGTGACCGGGCGTGGCGATGGGGACCAGCGTCAGCCCGCCGATCTTGAAGCTCTTGGTGCTGTATCGAGGCCGGAAGATCGTGCTCTGTACCGAAACTGGTTCGAAATGTTCGTGCAATTCGTATTGTGGGTCGCCGGGCCGTGCAGTTCCGGCTTCGAGTGCAATTGCCGCTTCGGCGGACGCCCCTACGTCGGCACCGGTCTTCCGCTGCAGTCCTGCCATTCCGCCGACATGATCGTGATGCTCGTGACTGATCAGGTGCAAGGTGACGCGCTTGAGGTCAAAGCCAAGGCTTTTGATATTCTGCGCTATCAAGTCGCCGGAACCGCGCGGCCCCCCGTCGATGACGATCGAACCTTCAGGCGTGTCGACAACGATCACGGAGATGCCGCAGGTGCCCACGTAGTAGGTATCGCCGAAGATCCGAAATGGCGGGGTCGGCTTATCCCACTCGTCCCACTCCTTGCAGTTTGCCAGGCCATGTTCGGTCGCTGAAGGTTCAGGCGCAGCTGCGGCCAAGAGCGGTACGAGGAGAAAGGCGAGAAGCACCCTAGCGAACATAACTTGCCCCGTTGGCGTCGAGCGTCGCGCCGGTCAGGCTGGGCGGGGCATCGAGCGCGCAGAACACCGCACAGGCGGCGATTTCCTCTGGCGTCGCCACCCGGCCGAGCGGGATGTCGGCAAGGAGACCGCTGCCGCCGCGGCTGGCGAGGTAATCGTCGGCCATGGCGGTGGCGGTGAAGCCGGGATTGACCGCGAAGCTGTAGATTCCCTTGGCCGCGTAGGCGCGGGCAATGGTCTTGTGCAGCGCCAGCATCCCGCCCTTGCTCGCCGCGTAGTGCCAATGATCGGGCGAATCGCCGCGGTGGCCGGCGCGGCTCGCGATGTGGACGATGCGCCCCCCGCTGCCACTTTCGAGCCAGTTGCGCACCGCGAAACGGCTGAGCTGGGCCGACGCGGTCAGGTTGATCCGCATCGTGTCCTCCCACGCATCGAGCCATTCGATGTCCGATGATCCGATCGGATTGGAAGCGAACAGACCGGCATTGTTGATCAGCACATCGATCTGCCCCTCGCCGCGTTCGAGCGCCTCCTGCCACAACTGCTGCGGAGCGGGCGGGTCGAGGAAATCGGCAGCGATCGTGTCGTCGTCGGTCGCGCGGGTGGCATGGCCGATGACGGTGCAGCCGCGTGCGCGCAGCGCCTCGGCAATGGCCTTGCCGATGCCGCGGGAGGAGCCGGTGAGGAGGACGGTGGACATTGCGCGGCAATAGAGGCGCTCCTGCGCGGCGTCACCCCCGCGCGCGCCGCAACCGATCTTGTAAAAGGTTCAGCCCGACTACCGTTGCAAGGCGGGAACATGGCTCCTAAGAGGCGCCCATCCTTGCCGAATTTGACGGATTCCCGATGGCCCAACGCCCTCTCTCCCCGCATCTGACGATCTGGAAATGGGGACCGCATATGGCGGTCTCGATCCTCCACCGCGCCACCGGCGACGGGATGGCGCTGGTCGGCCTGCCGGTTCTGCTGTGGTGGCTTGGAGCGCTGGCGAGCGGCGAGCAGGCCTACGCGACTTTCGTTGGTCATGCTTCGAGCTGGTACGGGCTGGTCGTTCTCGTTGGCCTGACCTGGGCGTTCTTCAACCACCTCTGCTCGGGCTTGCGGCACTTCGTGCTCGACATCGGTGCGGGCTACGAACTTTCCTCCAACAAGGCCTGGTCGCTGTTCGTGCCGGTGGCAGGCGTGCTGCTGACCGCCGGGTTCTGGCTGGTCATGCTGTGGAAGGGGCTGGTCCATGGGTAACGGCACCCCGCTTGGCCGGGTTCGCGGCCTCGGTTCGGCCCGCGAGGGCACGCACCACTGGATCGTCCAGCGGATCACCGCGATTGGCAACCTGCTCGCCGGCGGCTTCCTCATCGCCAGCCTTCTGCTTCTTCCCGACCTCTCCCACGCGACGCTGCGCGAATGGATCGCCGGGCCGATGTCGGCAACGGCCATGGCGCTGCTCGTCGTCACCACTTTC
The DNA here is from genome assembly GCF_009827435.1 of Croceibacterium salegens. Classification (GTDB taxonomy): domain Bacteria; phylum Pseudomonadota; class Alphaproteobacteria; order Sphingomonadales; family Sphingomonadaceae; genus Croceibacterium_B; species Croceibacterium_B salegens. The sequence continues at coordinate 22,148 of NZ_WTYM01000030.1, forward strand.
TGGCACGCAAAACTGGGACTTCAGGTGCTGATCGAAGATTACGTCCACGCGCCCGGCAACAAGGTTGCTGTGCTCCTCGCGCTCAACATCGCCGCGGTGGCGGGTATCGCGTTCGGGCTTTTCGCCATCGGCAAGATGGCCCTGGGAGGAGCCGCCTGATGGCCGACACCAGCGCCTACAAGATCATCGATCACACCTACGACACCGTCGTCGTCGGTGCGGGCGGTTCGGGCCTGCGCGCGGTGCAGGGCAGCGCCGAGGCGGGGCTGCGCACCGCCTGCATCACCAAGGTCTTTCCGACCCGCAGCCACACCGTAGCGGCGCAAGGCGGCATTGCCGCCTCGCTCGGCAACAACACGCCCGACCACTGGCAGTGGCACATGTACGATACCGTCAAGGGCTCCGACTGGCTCGGCGACCAGGACGCGATCGAATACATGGTGCGTGAGGCGCCTGCCGCCGTTTACGAGCTGGAGCACGCCGGCGTGCCGTTCAGCCGCAACGACAACGGCACGATCTACCAGCGCCCGTTCGGCGGCCACATGCAGAACATGGGCGAAGGCCCGCCGGTGCAGCGCACCTGCGCCGCCGCCGACCGCACCGGCCACGCGATGCTCCATGCTCTCTACCAGCAAAGCCTGAAGCACGACGCCGACTTCTTCATCGAATACTTCGCCATCGACCTGATCATGAAGGACGGGGCCTGCGTCGGCGTGATCGCGCTGTGCCTCGACGACGGTTCGATCCACCGCTTCCGCGCCAAGGCCGTGGTGCTGGCGACCGGCGGTTATGGCCGTACCTACTTCACCTGCACCAGCGCCCACACCTGCACCGGCGACGGTGGCGGCATGGTCCTGCGCGCGGGGCTGCCGCTGCAGGACATGGAGTTCGTCCAGTTCCACCCGACCGGCATCTACGGCGCCGGCGTTCTCATCACCGAGGGCGCGCGCGGCGAGGGCGGTTACCTGACCAACTCCGAGGGCGAGCGGTTCATGGAACGCTATGCCCCGAGCGCGAAGGACCTCGCCAGCCGCGACGTCGTCTCGCGCTCGATGGCGATGGAAATCCGCGAAGGGCGCGGTGTCGGTCCGCACAAGGACCACATCTACCTGCACCTCGACCACATCGATCCGGCGATCCTCGCCGAGCGGCTACCGGGCATTACCGAAAGCGGCAAGATCTTTGCCGGTGTCGACCTGACGCGCCAGCCGCTGCCGGTGGTGCCCACGGTGCACTACAACATGGGCGGCATCCCGACGAACTATCACGGCGAAGTCGTGACCATTGGTGCCGACGGCGATCCGGAAACCGTGGTGCCGGGCCTGTTCGCTGTGGGCGAAGCGGCCTGCGTCTCGGTTCATGGCGCGAACCGCCTCGGTTCGAACTCGCTTATCGACCTCGTGGTGTTCGGCCGTGCCACCGCGCACCGCATCGCCGACATCAACAAGCCGGGTGAGAAGCAGCCGGAACTGGCCAGCGACAGCGCGGACTTCGCGCTGACCCGGCTCGACCACTTCCGCAACGCCAAGGGCTCCAAGCCGACGGCCGAGATCCGCACCGAGATGCAGCGCGCCATGTCGGCCCACGCCGCGGTGTTCCGTACCGACGAGCTGATGGCCGATGGAAAGGTCAAGCTCGCCGAGATCTACGCCTCGATGGAGCACATCTCGGTCACCGACCGTTCGCTGATCTGGAACAGCGACCTCGTCGAGACGCTCGAACTCGACAACCTCATCGCCCAGGCGGCGGTGACGATGCACTCGGCACACAACCGCAAGGAATCGCGCGGTGCCCACGCCCACGAGGACTTCCCCGAGCGCAACGACGCCGAATGGATGAAGCACACCGCCACCTGGTTCGAGGGCTGGGGCGGCAAGGGCGGCGCGGTCCGAATCGACTACCGCCCGGTGCACGAATACACCCTGACCGACGATGCCAAGTACATCGAGCCGAAGAAGCGAGTGTACTAGCGCGACTTGACCCGAATCTCCCTGCGCGGCAGCTTGCTGCTGGGGGATATCGGGTTGAAGCGCACACTTCTTGCACTCGCCACTGCCGCGCTGGCCGCCGCGGCCTATGCGCAATCCGCGCCGGAGCCGGTCCAGCCGCCGCCGCATACTTCGCCCTGGCCGATCCTCGGTACGGGGGCGACGCAGGGGTTGCAGACCGCCAGCCTTGCACTTGGGCCGTCGCTGGAGCGCGGGCGATTGCCGCAGGAGATGCTGGCGGACAAGCGCAAGCTCGATGCTGCGCTTGGCGCGCTCAAGCCGCAGCGCAAGGGGACGGTCGACGCCTATGTCGTGGCGATAGCGCTCGACAGCGACCCGGTTTTCGCCCGCGAAGCGCGCGAGGCGGGGCGAGTGCTGGCGGCGCGATACGATGCGGAAGGGCGGACGGTTACGCTCGCCGGGCCCGATGGGCGAAGTGCGGAACTGGCGCGCGGGTCGATCGACAACCTCACACTTACGCTGGCGCGAGTCGCCGAGGTGATGGACCCGGCGGAGGACGTGCTGGTGCTCTACACCACCAGCCACGGTGCGCCTGACGGGCTGGCCTATCACTACGGCGATACAGGATTCGGGATTCTTTCGCCCTATCGGCTCGGCAGCGTGTTGGCGGAGTTGCGAATGAAGCGTCGCATCGTGCTGCTCAGCGCCTGTTTTTCGGGTGTGTTCCTGCCATACCTGAGGACTGACGACACCGTGATCGTTACAGCCGCTGCCGCCGACCGTACCTCCTTCGGTTGCCAGGCCGACAACGACTGGACCTTTTTCGGCGATGCGCTGGTCAACATCGCCATGCGCCAGCCGCAGGGCTTACGCGCGGCGGCGACGCAGGCGCAGGGGATTATCGCCGAGTGGGAATCGACCTACCGACTCGATCCCTCGCAGCCGCAGGTGTCGATCGGTGATGGCGTGGCCAGCTGGCTTTCCTCGCTCGAGGCTCGGATGCCGCGGAAGGCAAGCGCGCCGGTGGGCATCCCGTCGATCAACACTGCCATCGTCGCACCGCCCGCACAGAAGAGGCGCTAACGGCGATTCATCGGGACTTCACCCGATTGCCAACACAGCCGCCAGGCACAAGCAATTGCCGTATCCTCACAGGTACGGGAGTTGCTCAAATGGCGAAAGCGGACAACGGCGCATTCATGGCGGATGCGGGGCTTCCGCACATCAAATGGGGATGGCTCCTGGCCTATGGAATCTTCCTCGTCATCGGCGCGCTCATCGTGATCGCAAATCCCGTCGCCGCCGGGGGAGCCGTCGGCATCCTGCTCGGGGTCGTGCTGATCTTTTTCGGCGTTGCCGCGGTGATTACCGGCTTCGCGGCGATGCACGGTGTCGGACGATGGGTGGAAGTTATCCTCGGCGTATTGGCCGTGATCGCCGGCTGGATGGTCATCAAGAACCCATTTTCGGCGGCGGCAACGCTTGTCTGGGCGATCGGCCTCTGGATCCTCGTCTCGGGTATTTTCGAACTGATCTTTGCCTTCCGCTCGGAACAGGACAAGGGCTGGCGCTTCCTGCTGGCCGCAGTGGACATCGTGCTCGGGCTTATCCTTGTTTTCGCCGGTCCCGGTGTCGGGCTCGCCTATCTCGGGTTCATGATCGCCTTCCGCTTCCTGTTTCGCGGCACGTTCATGATCACCGCCGCGCTAGGCCTGCGAAAGGTCGGCAAGGCCCTGCACCGCTAGCCTTGGCGGTGTAGCCTGCGAACGAGGGCCAACGCACCCGCCACGCTGCCGGCGAACAACGCGCCTTCGATGCCGGTCACCAGCACGAGCCCGGTCGGGCCGAAGCCCTGGGCGCCGGGCAGCGGCCCGAGGCCATGCAGCACGAGACGCGAGCCGGGAAAGCTGGCGGCAAGCGCCGCGAGGCTGCCGGCTAGCAGCCGCCCGCCCGCCAGCGCGATGGCCAGACCGGCAAGGCCGCCCGCGGCAAAGCCGGGCAGGGTGCAGCGCCAAAGCGGCCGATCATCGGCGCGCCTTGCAAGCCACGCCCCGATGCCGGTCGCTCCGCCTAGCGCGAAGCCCTCCGCCGCGCCGGTCATCGCCCTGGGCGCGGCGCCGAACAGCAGGTCGAACAAGTCGGTGCCAACCATGTGCGCAACACCGCCGACCAGCAGACCACCGAGCGCACCGCCGGCGATACTCCACGCGCTGCCCTTGCGTCGGCCAATCGCGATGCCGAGTCCGACTGCTCCGCCCCCAGCAAGACCGAGCAGAAAGGCGAGGCTTGCAAGGACGACCAGCGTCGAAGCCGTTCCGATGCCGGGCGCGACGAGGCCGGTTGCGCCATAGGCCGTCGCCCCGAACACGCCGGCCGCGGCCCCGCCAAGTGCTGCGGCGAAAGGTTCGGTCCACGTCGAAGGGGCGGGACGAAGGACAGCGGCTTCGGTCGCAAATCCGGCCTGTTCGACCTCGGCGATGAATCGATATCCGTGGCGGGGCACCGTCTCGATGAAGCGAGGCGCCGTGGCATCGTCGCCGAGCGCGCGGCGCAGCGTGCGGATGCATTGGGTCAGGGCCTCGTCGGTCACCGGGATGCCGCGCCAGACTTCGTCGTGGAACCGATCCTTGCTGACCAGCCGCCCCGGCGTCGCCAGCATCAGCAGCAAGGCGTCGAGGTAGCGCGCGTTGATCTCGACCGTCTCGCCCTCGCGAGTCAACCGCCGGTCGGCGGGGTCGAGCCGAAACTCGGCAAAGGCATAGCCAGGTTCGGACATGAAGTGTTTAGTCGCCTGCGCAGGTCGTGCAGCGGGCGGAGATGATGACCGGCGGGTCGGCGATCATCTGGCCCTTCATGAAGCCTTCGCCCTTGTTCGGGTCGGTCGGGGCGTCGAAGATCTTTCGCACTACGTCCATGCCCGCGGTGACGTGGCCAAAGGCGGCGAAGCCGGCCTTGGCGTCCTCCGTCGTGCCGTTGGGATCGGCATCGAGACTCGGCATCGCCGACAGCATGATCGAGAAATCACCGGTTGCGGTCCCCGGCGCATAGCGCGCCATCGAGATTGTGCCGGGGACGTGCTTGATCCCGGTCTGGCTGGTCGGCTCGTGCGCGACCGGGTCGCGGATGCGGTCGGGGTTCATCTGGGTGCCGCCCTGCACGAGACCGTTTGGCTGCTCGCCGAAATTGAGCTTCATCGAGCGGTAGAACACCGTACCGTCGAAGCGCTTCTCGGCGACGTAACGCAGGAAGTTGGCCGCGGTGACCGGCGCTCGTTCGCTCTCGATCGCCAACGTGATCTCGCCGAGCGAGGTTTCAAGTACGACCGTATCGGTCTTGGGCGCATCCTGGGCGGCAAGGGGGGCGGACAGTACCAGCCCGGCAGTAATGGCGAATCGTTTCAGCATGGCGCCATTGTGCTCCCGAACCTGCCTCGCAGGCCAGCCTCCTGCCTCACGTCGCCCCGTAGGCGTTCTTCACCATGTCGCGGAACAGGCGCAACTGCTTGCCCATCAGTCTCGGATCGTTGAGCGCCTTGGCGAGAATGATCGAACCTTCGACTATCGCCGACAGGCCATCGGCCAGCGCCTCGCGGTCGATCGGGAAGACCGGATCGTATTTCTCGTCGATCGCAGTGAGCCATTCGGTGAAGCGCAAGCGCCAGCGCATCACGGCTTCGGAATTGAGCTTTTGCACCTCGCGGTCGAACGCGTGGTCCTGATAGACCACCGAGGCCACGAGGCATCCGGGATGCAGTTCCTCCATTTCGTCGACCAGTTCCGCGTAGAGGTTGAGGAACAGCAGGAAGCGTTGCAGCGGATCGTCGACCAGCTTTCGCGCGCGTTCCGACAGGTCGTCCATCACGGCATCGTCTTCGGCGAGGAAGCGGATGAGCAACTGGCGCGCAAGGTCGCCCTTGTCCTTGAAGTGGTAGAAGAACCCGCTCTTGGTGATGCCCGCCGCCTCGACAAGTTCGTCGATGGAGGTGCCGGCGAAGCCCTTGTGGATGATCGAGTCGTAAGCGATGTCGAGAATGCGTTCGCGCGTGCGCTCGCCCTTCGAAAGGTTGGCGGACTCTACCACCGGTACAGTTTCTGCCGATTGCAGCTGCTGCGTCATGTCGCGAACTTCCCCGAAAGCCGCGGAAAACCTAGCATAACAGGCCGATTCCGAAAACCGACCGTGTGTCTGCTAGGCCGTCACCCGTTTCGGGCCTAGGTCATTGGCACAACGATTGAAGCCAGGGATCTCGTCATGCTCGGTATCTTTCACCTGATTGCGCTCGGCCTGTTCATCGGATTTGCCGTGGTCGACACCGCGGCACGCGCGCGGCTTTTTCCCGCCATTCCGCACTGGAAGTTGAAAGGGATCGCCTTCGCGCTGCTCTACTTCGCGGTCGTCACCTACGCGCCGCTGATGTGGGACGGGTTCCTCGGGCAATACCAGCTGGTCGACGGTTCGGTCCTGCCGTTCTGGGCGCAGGTCCTGGCCGGGTTCTTCCTGGTCGAGGCGCTGACCTATGCCTGGCACCGCACGATGCACAACGTGCAGCCGCTGTGGCGCTGGTTTCACCAGATGCACCACAGCGCCGAGCGCGTCGACATCTGGGGCGCGTTCTACTTTCATCCCTTCGACATGATGGGTTGGGCGATGGTCGGCAGCCTCGCGCTGGTGCTCGGCATCGGACTGACGCCGGAAGCCGCAATCATCGTGTCGGTGCTGGCGACCTTCTGCACGATGTTCCAGCACACCAACTTCAAGACCCCGCAGTGGCTCGGCTACATCGTCACGCGCCCGGAGAGCCACTCGGTCCACCACGAGCGCGGCGTCCACGCCTACAACTATGGCGACATCCCGATCTTCGACATGCTGCTGGGCACGTTCCGCAACCCCAAGGAGTGGAACGGCGAGGCGGGATTTTTCGACGGCTCCTCGGAGCAAATCGTGCCGATGCTGATCGGCAAGGAAATTGCCTGAGGGTTCAGGCTGCTGCAACAGCCTCGAGCCGGCGTGCGAACTTGTCAGCATCCGGCACGAGTTCGTCGAGCGTGAACTGGTCGAGGTGCACAAGGAATGCCTCGAGCGCGCCGGCAAGGGCGGGCTTGAGAGCGCACAGACCGTTGACCGCACAGCCCGTCCCGGCGGTAAAGCAGCCGACGAAGCTGTCGAGGGTTTCGAACCTTCGAACGACCTCACCGGCGCGGATCTCGTTCGCAGGACGGGCCAGCCGCATTCCGCCGCCGCGCCCGCGAAAGGTCTCGACGTAGCCTTCGGTCTGCAGGCGCTGGGCTACCTTGGCGAGGTGATTGCGCGAAATGTCGTAGCGGCGGGCTATGTCTTCGACCGACAATTGCCGATTGGTAGCGGCGAGGGCCATCAGGACGCGCAAGGCATAGTCGGTGTGGAGGCTTAGCTGCATTAAATATGCATATCAGATATTGATTTAAGCGGCAACGAATCTTATTGGGCATTTCAGATACCCATTAAGTGAGTCGCCGATGTCCATTGCAGCCGCCCGTTCCCGCCAACCCGCCCCAGGCGGCGAAGATCATGCCGAGCGCAAGCGGGCCGAGAAGCGCACCGCAGCGGAAGACATCGGGGTCGACGCCGACTACATCGACGGCTTCGTCGAGGCGTTCTACGGCAGGATCCGCGAAGACGACCTGCTTGGCCCGATCTTTGCCGCGCGGATTGCTGACTGGCCGCCCCACCTCGCGCGCATGAAGGCATTCTGGCGTTCGGTGCTGCACAATTCGGGTGAGTTCTCGGGCAACCCGATGCTCAAGCATCTCGCTATTCCCGGCCTGAACCTTTCCCACTTCTCCCGCTGGCTCGACCTGTTCTACGCAACGTTGCGCGAGGCCGAACCGACGTCCGAAGCGACCGCGCTCGTCGGTGAGCGAGCGCGGATGATCGCCGACAGCCTCCTCACCGCAATCGCCATGCGCCGCGACGGGCTTTCCGCCGGGCGCGCCGGAAAGGACCTCCCCCATGTCTGAAGCCCTCCGCCAGCAGGTACTCGCCCGTGCCAACACCGCTCGTGGTGAACTGCGCAAGTCACTTCCTCCGCTGCAATTCGCCGAGGTCAACGACAACCAGGTGGCGTCGCGGGTAGGCGAACGTGCCGGATTTGAGATCCCCTCGTGGATCTGGCGCACGATGGTCGCATGTTACGCCGCTTTCCTCGGATTGCTGCTGGCCGCAACGGGCGGGGCGCGTGCCGGTTTCGCGATTGCCATCTCGGCGGTCTACGTTGCCATGTTCTTTGGTACCACCCGCGCCATGCTACGCCAGGCCCCGCCACAACCGCGAAGCCCCCTGGAGCGCCCAGGAGGCTTGCTGGCCACGATCTTTGGGCCACTCAGCCGCAACGAGGTGGTGGCGCAGATGCTCGTTGTACCTTTCGCTATCGTGCTGTTCGGCGCCGCAGTGCTGGTCGTCCGTCTGGCGGTGTTCTGATGACGGAGCCGACAGCGCGCCGATCTCGCAGCGACCTGCCGCGCGAGGCCACGGCCTATCGGACGATCGGCCCATTCGACGCGGCGACCTTGCCCGCCGGGATCCGCGCGAAACATCGGTTGAAGGCCGGTGCCTGGGGCGTGCTGCGCCTGTCGGAAGGTTCCTTGCGTTTCGTATGGGACGATTGTGAAGGAGGGGTAGAGGACCTTCACGCTCCGGCGGAAGTCGTGATCCCACCGCAGGTGCCGCACCACGTCGAGGGCACTGGTCCGTTCACGGCGGACATCACCTTTTACCGCAGCTGACGATATCGCAGGTTGTCGGGCGTGAGCTGGTCGAGGCTGGTCTTGCCCATCAGCTTCATGTCGCGGTGGATCTCGTCGCGGAGCAGGCCGAGCGAGCGTTCGACCCCGGGCTGGCCTGCTGCGGCGAGGGCATAGAGGTAGAGCCGTCCGCCCGAGACCGCCTTTGCCCCGAGGCTGAGTGCCTTGAGGACATGGGTGCCGCGCCGCACTCCGCCGTCGAGGATGACCTCCACCTTGTCGCCCACCGCGTCGACGACTTCGGCGAGCTGGTCGAACGGAGCGCGGCTGCCGTCGAGCTGGCGGCCGCCGTGGTTGGAGAGGTAGATCGCATCGACCCCCATCGCCGCTGCTCGGCGCGCGTCGCCGACCGACATGACGCCCTTGAGCGCAAACTTGCCGCCCCAGTCGTCGCGCAGCTTCTCCGCCGCCTTCCAGTCCATTGCCGGGTCGAGCATGTCGGTGAAGTAGTTCTGGATCGAGCTCGACACGTTGCTGCCGGCGGAGACGTGCGCCTCCAGGTTGGGTAGCGAGAACTTCTCGCGGAAGAAGTAGTCGAGTGCCCAACGCGGCTTGCTGGCATAGCTCCATGCGCTCGCCGGGGTGATCTTTGGCGGGCTGGTGAAGCCGGTTGCCTTGCAGCGTTCGCGGTTACCCCCGACGTTGGCGTCGACCGTCAGTGTTACGGCATCGAACTTCGCCGCCCGGGCCATTTCCAGCAGCGCGGCGTTCAGTCCCTTGTCACGGTGGTAGTAGTACTGGAGCATCTTCGGGCCGGTGAAGCGACGCCCGATTTCCTCCACGCTGACGCTGGCGAGGCTCGAGATGCCGAACCACAGTCCGAACTTCTCCGCCGCCGCCGCCACCGCGCGCTCGCCCTGCCAGTGGAACAGTCGCTGCAACGCCGTGGGGCTGAGCATCAGGGGGAGGGGGGTGGTCTTGCCGAGAACAGTCACCGAGGTATCGACCTCGGAAACGTCGACCAGCACATCGGGCACGAGGTCGACGTCGTCGAAGGCCGCGGTGTTGCGATCCTTGGTGACCTCATCGTCGCCGCCGCCGTCGATATAGTGGAACACTGGGAAGGGCAGCTTGCGCTGCGCCAGCTCGCGGAAGTCCGCGATATTGCGGCAATCTTCGAGTTTCCTGATGGGCCCGATCCTCATTCGCTCCGCTCATAACGCACGGGCCGTGTTCGACAAGCGTATGAGCACGCCCGACGAACGGCGTAGCATTCATTTTCAATTCAGTTTACGAATGTAATCGTAATCCTCAGGAACTTTTGTTGAGGGAGGTTCGCGTGGCGAATTCGAAGCACGATCCGGGTGAAAGGATCAGCGACGCCGAGCACGCCGTGATGGAAGCGTTATGGCGACAGAGCCCGCGCACCGCCGCCGAAGTCTGCGACGAGGTCTGCGACCAGCGCGGCTGGAGTCTCGCCACCGTCAAGACCCTGCTCAGCCGGTTGGTGGCCAAGGAGGCGATTTCCGCCCAGCCCGACGGCCGCCGTTTCCTCTACAGTCCGCTGGTCGAGCGCGCCGATTACGTCGGCGGTGAATCGAGGCGGCTGGTCGATCGCCTTTTCGGCGGCCGCGCCGCACCGCTGTTTGCGCACCTTGCCGAGCAGGAAGCGCTCAGCAACGACGATATCGTCGCCATCGAAAAGCTGCTGAAGGAGCTCCGCAAATGAGCACCTGGCTGATCGACACCGCGCTCTACACCGGCTTGCTTATTGCCGCCGTGATGTTGCTGCGACGCCCCGTTTCGCGGATCTTCGGACCGACCATGGCCTATGCGCTGTGGGCGCTGCCGCTGCTCCGCTTCATCCTGCCGCCCATAGTCCTGCCCGCCAGCATGGCACCACAGGCCGAGGCTGTGATTGCCGAAGCTGCGCCGCAGCTTTCGCCGCAGGCGGCCGCGCTCGTCGCGGATGCGCTCGCCAATCCGGTGGTGGCCGAGCCCGCGTTCGACTGGGCCTCGCTGATCCTTCCGGTCTGGCTGGTCGGCGCGGCGCTCCTTCTCGCCTGGCGGCTATCCAACTACCGCAACATGCGCCGCGAGGTGCTGCATCGCGCCCGCCCGGTCGGCGAAGTCGGAAAGGTCCGTCTGGTCGAGTCCGCCGCGGTCAATTCGCCGGTCGCCTTCGGGGTGTTCGACAAGGTCGTGGCTCTGCCGACGGCGTTCATGGCGATGGAAGACCGCCAGGCGCGCGATCTCGCCATCGCCCACGAACTGGCGCACCACCGCGGCCACGACATCGCAGCCAATTTCGCCGCGCAGCCGCTGCTCGCGCTGCATTGGTTCAACCCGATCGCCTGGGCCGGCTGGCGCGCCATGCGCCGCGACCAGGAAGCGGCCTGCGATGCCCGGGTTGTTGCCGGGCGGGATCTTTGGGAACGAGCACAATACGCCGACGTCATCGCCGGTTTCGCGACCGGGCCGCGTCTCGCCTTGGCCGCGCCGATGGCCTGTCCGATGCTGCGCGAAAAATCGATAATCCACCGCTTGAGGAGCCTGTCTATGTCCGATGTCTCGCGCCGCCGGCGCATTGCCGGCCGGTTGCTGTTTGGCGCCGCCACCGTGGCGCTGCCGTTGACTGCCTCGGTGTCCTACGCCGCTGGCCAGTCCGACGAGATCCAATCGGTCGAACTTGCTCCCTCGGTAGCTGCCGTTCCGGAGGCACCGGAAGCGCCCTTGGCACCTGAAGCTCCGGCGGCACCCGAAGCGCCTGTTGCTCCCGAAGCGGTCAAGGAGGTCCACGTGTTCAAACTCCAGCGGACCGACGGAGATGCGGGCGACGACGGTCAGCGGCGCGTTTTCGTCATGCGCAGTGACGGTCAACTGACCGATGAACAGCGCAGGCATTTCGAAGCCATGGCCAAGGAGTACGACTCCGAGAAGTGGCAGAAATTCGCCGAGAGGCAGGCCAAGATGGCTGAAAAGCAGGCCGAAATGGCTGCAAAGTTAGCCGAAAAGCACCTCGAATTCGCCTGGAACGAGGCCGACGTGCCGCTGGTCGAAGAACGTTGCGACGGAGAGGGGACGACTACCAAGAACTGGACCGACGATTCCGGCCGCAAGCACATCATGATCTGCGAACGCGCGATCGAGCGGATGGCCACCCGCAGCGCTGCAATGGGCCTGCGTGCAGCGCGTGATTCGATCGCTCGTAATCGTGAGATGAGCGCTGACGTTCGCGACGAGGTGCTTGAGGAGTTGGATGCCGAAATCCAGCGCATCGAGCGCGGAGAGGATTGAACGAGTCAGGGGATCCAGTCTTCCCCTGAACCGGTACGGCTTGTCCGTTCCGGTCCCTGGGCGGCGGGAGGGCTTCGGGATCTCTCGCCGCTTTGCGTGACCCGGAATTCCCAGCTCAACCCTGGATAATACGGTCACACTGGCTGGAATCGCCGCTTTCCATGCCCAACCGCAGTGCCTGCATGCGCTGCTGGCTGGTGCCGTGGGTAAAGTTGTCGGGACTGACCTGGCCCTGGGTGAGGGTGTCGTCGCCGATCGCATTGGCCGCGGTCATGCCTTCCTCGAAGTCGCCCGGCTCGATCAGGTTGCGGTTCTTGCCCGCCCAGACCCCGGCATAGCAGTCCGCCTGCAGTTCCAGCCGCACCGAAAGCGCGTTGGCCTGTCTCGGGTTGGCTTGCATCGCGCTCTGGACCTGTCCCGCGATGCCGGTCAGCTTCTGCACGTGGTGCCCGTACTCATGGGCGATGACGTAGTAGCGCGCGAAATCGCCGCGGGCGCCGAGCTGGCGGTTCATGGTGTCGTAGAAGCTGGTGTCGATATAGATGCCTTCGTCGGCCGGGCAGTAGAACGGCCCCATCGAAGCCTGCGCCGCTCCGCAGCCCGATCTGGTGCCGCCCTGATAGGGGACCAGCGTGGGCTGGCGGAAGGCGATCCCAGCTTGCTGGAATTCTGGTGCCCAGGTCTGGTCGAGCGATGCCAGCGCGTTGCAGGCTTCGGTGAGATACTGACTGTCGTCGCAGATTTCCGCATCGGTTTCCTGCGACTGGCCCTGCGTGATCTGCCCGCTCTGCGGCTGCACAGTGTCCATGGTGCCGAGCATCTGCGCCGGATCGACCCCGAACAGCAACGCGGCAACCAGTACGATGACGATACCGCCGCAGCCCAAACCGGCACCACCCCCTGGTAGCCCGCCACCGCCGCCGCCCCGGCGAACGTTGATACTACCGGGATTGAACGGATTGAGCCTCATCGCATTTCCCCAAGCCTGTCTAGAGTCGACGAGAAAGGGCTGGACCTACCAGCCCGATCGCGCTTTTGCCGGCGAACCTGCTCTCCAACTCGCAAGGAGTCGATAATGTTCCTCTCAGGCAAGCGTGCCCTCGTCACCGGATCGACCTCGGGGATCGGCCTGGCGATAGCCCGCGCCCTGCACGCCGAGGGGGCGGAAGTGGTACTCAACGGTTTCGGTCCCGAGGCAGAGATTGCCGCGCTTTGCGTCGAACTGGGCGCGCAGCATGTCGGCGCTGACCTTACCACTACTGTCGGGGTCGAGGAACTGATGGCCAAGGCCGGACCGGTCGATGTCCTCGTCAACAACGCCGGGATGCAGCACGTCTCGCCGGTCGAGGATTTCCCGCCCGAGAAGTGGGACATGATCATCGCCCTCAACCTCTCCGCTGCATTCCACACCGCGCGCCTCGCCGTTCCGCACATGAAGGCGCAGGGTTGGGGCCGCATCATCTGCACCGCCAGCGCCCACTCTAAGGCCGCGAGCCCGTTCAAGAGCGCCTACGTCGCCGCCAAGCACGGCATCGCCGGGCTGACAAAGACACTGGCGCTCGAACTGGCCGAACACGGCATCACCGCCAACGCCATCAGCCCCGGCTATGTCTGGACCCCGCTGGTCGAGAACCAGATTCCCGACACGATGGCGGCCCGGAACATGACCCGCGAGCAGGTGATGAACGACGTGCTGCTGGCCGGTCAGCCGACCAAGAAGTTCGTCCAGCCCGAGGAAGTCGCCGCGCTCGCCGTGTTCCTGTGCCGCAACGAGGCGCAGAACATCACCGGCGCGAACTACTCGATCGACGGGGGCTGGACGGCGAAGTAGAGGGAAGGAATTGCCCGTTCAGTCGTCAAGGATTTCGCCGAGCCGGCCGAGCCGTCCGGTCCATTCTTCGCGGTGGTAGTCTATCCAGCCCTGCAGCGTGCGCAGTCCGGCGGGATCGAAGCGGCATGTCCGGACCCGGCCCCTTTTCTCGGATTTCGCCAGCGCGCAGTCCTGGAGCAGAGCCATATGCTGGCCCACGGCCGTCTTGGTTATCGCCGCGTGGTCGGCCAGCTCGGTTATCGAGGCCGGCCCCCGCATCAGGCGCGAGAGAATGTTGCGACGAGTGGCGTCGCCCAGAGCGAAGAAGATCGCATCGGCGCGTGCCGGCTCGAAGTGCAGGTTCATTGTTCCTCTACCGCACTGGCGGCGGCCTCGATGAGCTGTTCCCAGCCCATGCGGCGCATCTCCGGACCATCGGCGCCCTCGAAATAGCTGGCTTGGTGGACCAGCACAATTTCGCATCCGCTGGCGTTCTCTTCGAATGAGATGGTCACAAGCGCCGCGGATATGCGGTTTCCGTTCAGGTCCAAAGTCTGGAAGAACACGATCCGCTGGACGGGATCGATGCGAGCGATGCGGGATGACCAGTGCAGCTCCGCTCCGGCGATTGGCGTGCCTTCGGGCATGATCGCCACCAGCGATTCCTCGCCGCCAACCCGGAAATCCAGCGTGTATGTCTTGACCTGGTGCGTGCCGGTGTAAGCGTACCAGCGCGCCTTCTTTTCCGGCCGGGAAAAGTGTTCGAACGCCGCTTTCGGATCGCGTGCGACCTTCTTGCGGATTTCGAAGGTGTCGTGGACGGCGGTCGAATCGGTCATGGGAGCCTCCTCAGTGAAGTCTATGCTTCACTATTGTCAGTATCCATATAGTCAAGTCATGACTTCACTATCTACTCATGTGCGTCCGCAATCGAGGCAAGTCCCGGATCGTGAAAATCTGCGCGACGACCGTCTTGAGCCTACCCCACTAGCGAACGCCACATAGTGCGGTTACATGGGCCGCCACGAATCGCTCTGCACAAGATCTGGTGGCAACCATGGAAATCGAAACCGGCCTCACATTCGACGACGTCCTGCTAAGGCCGGCCGAGAGCGATATCCTGCCTTCGCAGGCGAGCACCAAGACGCGCCTGACGCGCGAGATTTCGCTCAACATCCCGGTCATTTCCGCGGCAATGGACACCGTGACCGAATCCGAGATGGCCATCGTCATGGCCCAGCTCGGCGGGATCGGGGTGCTTCACCGCAACCTCACCATCGAGGAACAGTGCGACGCGGTGCGCCGGGTGAAGCGATTCGAGAGCGGCATGGTGGTCAACCCGATCACCATCACGCCCGATTCCACGCTGGGCGAGGCGCAGGCGCTGATGACGCACCACCGGATCAGCGGCATTCCGGTGGTCGACGCCAGCGGCAAGCTCTGCGGCATCCTCACCAACCGCGACGTGCGCTTCGCCGACAACGCCGCGCAGCCGGTCAAGGAACTCATGACTCACGAGAACCTCGCCACCGTAAGCGAGGGCGTGACTCAGGCCGAAGCGCGCAAAATCCTCCACCAGCGCAGGATCGAAAAGCTGCTGGTGGTCGACGACGCTTATCATTGCGTCGGCCTGATCACCGTGAAGGATATCGAGAAGGCGGTGCTCAACCCCGATGCGACCAAGGACGTCGGTGGGCGCCTGCGCGTCGCAGCGGCGACCACTGTAGGCGACAAGGGCTTCGCCCGCACCGAGGCGCTGGTCGATGCCGAGTGCGACGTCATCATCATCGACACCGCGCACGGTCACAACAAGGAGGTCGCCAAGGCGGTCGAGCGGGCCAAGCGTCTCTCCAACAGCGTGCAGATCGTCGCCGGCAACGTCGCCACGGGCGAGGCGACCAAGGCGCTGATCGATGCCGGTGCGGATGCGGTGAAGGTCGGTATCGGCCCGGGCTCGATCTGCACCACGCGCATCGTCGCCGGTGTCGGCGTGCCGCAGCTTACCGCCGTGATGGAGAGCGCCGCCGCGTCTGGCGGGGTGCCGATCATAGCAGACGGTGGCCTCAGGACTTCGGGCGATGCCGCCAAGGCGCTCGCCGCCGGGGCCTCGACCGTGATGATCGGCTCGCTCCTCGCCGGCACCGAGGAAGCGCCGGGCGAGACGTTCCTCTACCAAGGCCGCGCCTACAAGGCCTATCGCGGCATGGGCAGCGTCGGGGCAATGGCCCGCGGCAGCGCCGACCGCTACTTTCAGCAGGACATCAAGGACCAGATGAAGCTCGTCCCCGAGGGGATCGAGGGCCAGGTGCCCTACAAGGGCCCTGCGCGCGACGTGGTTCACCAGCTGGTCGGCGGCGTGAAGGCGGCGATGGGCTACACCGGCAGCGCCAGCATCGAAGAGTTGCAGAAGCGCGGCAAGTTCATCCGCATCACCAACGCCGGCCTTTCGGAGAGCCACGTCCACGACGTCTCGATCACCCGCGAGGCTCCGAACTACCCGACGCGGTGACCCCCGCCGCACGAGTCCAGTCGGCGATAGAGCTGCTCGACAGCGTCATTACTGCCGCGCGGACCAGGGGCGCGCCGGCCGACCGCATCCTCGCCGACTGGTTCCGCAACAACCGCTTTGCCGGTTCGAAGGACCGTCGCGCGATCCGCGAGCTGGTCTATTCGGCGATCCGCGCTTGCGGTCCTTTGCCGGAGAACGGTCGTGCGGCGATGCTGCGGCTTGCGCAGGACGATCCGGCGCTTGCGGGTTTGTTCGACGGTTCGAACTATGGCCCTGCGCCCATTGGAGCGAATGAGGCGGCTGCGGAAGGGGGAATTGCCCCCCCTTGGCTGGTCGGACGACTGGCCGCCTCGGGAATAGCCGGGCCCGAGGCAGATGCGCTGCTCGACCGCGCGCCGCTCGATGTGCGGGCGAACACCCTCAAATCGAGCCGTGATACGCTTGCGCTGCCGGTCGAGGCGCGCGCGATCGAGGCGGCGAACGGGCTGCGTCTCGCGCCGGGCGCGAACGTCGACCAGTGGCAGGAATATCGAGGAGGCCTGATCGAGGTGCAGGACGGTGGCAGCCAGCTCGCCTGCGAGGCCGTTGCCGCACAGCCGGGCGAGACGGTGATCGACTTGTGCGCCGGGGCGGGAGGAAAGACCCTCGCGCTCGCGGCGGCGATGGAGAATGGCGGGACGCTGATCGCCGCCGACACCGACCGCAACCGCCTGTGGCATCTCGCTCCGCGCGCGGAACGTGCGGGGGCGCTGGTTGCCGAGACTGTCCTGCTCGACCCCGACCGCGAACTGGAGGCTCTCGAGGCGTGGCACGGCAAGGCCGACGCAGTGCTGGTCGATGCGCCGTGCTCGGGCACCGGGACCTGGCGGCGCAACCCCGAGGCGCGCTGGCGCCTGACACCTCAAGAGCTCGAACGATTTACGAAGACCCAGTCACACCTGCTTGAAGTTGCAGCGGAACTCGTTCGTCCAGGCGGCAGGCTAGTCTACGTCGTGTGTTCGCTCCTGGCTGAGGAAGGGCCAGAGCGCATCGCTGACTTTCTCGCCGCGTATCCCGACTGGCGAACCGACCCGCCGGGACTTCCGCTCGGCCTCGCCAACGGCGCGGGCGTCCGGCTGACTCCGTTTCACGACGGTACGGACGGATTTTTCATCGCACGTCTAGAAAAGCCGTGTTAGCCTTGTGACATTATGACCGATCCCGGTCCCCAGTCCTATTTCGCGCTCAAGGAGTTCGCGATGCGTTATACCCCCGCCGCCGCCGCCCTTTCCCTGCTGGTCGTCGTCACGGCGAGCGTCAGTATGGCGGAGGACCGGGTGACCGACCCGCGTTCGGCGGCACTGGAAGCGCAGGGGCGCAGCCAGCTGCAGGCCGGTCAGGTGCAGATGGCGGTTGACAGCTTCGAGGCGGCGCTGGTCATCGATCCGGCCAATATCCGGGTCTACCTCGACCTCGCCGAAGCGGCACGGGTGCAGGGCATGCAGGGCAAGGCAATCCACTATTACCGCGAGGCGCTGGAGCGCGACCCGAAGAACTTCGCCGCGCTTTCGGGAGAGGGCGAGGCTTTGATGGAGAAAGGCGCGGTTGAGAAGGCCCGCCGCAACCTCGCGCAGCTCCAGTCGCTCTGCGGTAAGGGCTGCACCGAAAGCATTGAACTCGCCGCCGCGATCGACCGGGGTCCCTCCGCTGCGACGCTGACCGCCGAGGCGGTCATGCCCGAGACGGTGGTGACCCAGAACTAGGTCAGATCAGGCCGGCAAAGCCCTCGACGATAGCGCGATAGACGTCGCGCTTGAACGGCACGATCAGCTCCGGCAGCAGCCGCGGCTCGATCCATTTCCATTCGCAGAATTCGGGCGGGTCGTGCGCGTCGAGGTCGATGTCGGCATCGCTGCCGGTGAAGCGGGCAAGGTACCAGGTCTGGCGCTGGCCGAGGTACTTGCCGCCCCAGAGCTTGCCGATGAGCTCGTCAGGCAGATCGTAGAACAGCTCCTCCGGCAGCCGGTCGACCACCTCGACATGCTCGGCGCGCGCGCCGGTTTCTTCCCACAACTCGCGCAACACGGCGTTGGCCGGGTCCTCGCCCTTGTCGACGCCGCCTTGCGGCATCTGCCAGAAGTCACCTTCCTTGTTGTCGATCCGCTTGCCCGCGAAGGCATGCCCGGTCGCGTTGACCAGCATGACGCCAACGCAGGGGCGGTAGAGCGTGGGATCAGGTGCCGTCACGCCATCATTGCCGCGAGTGCTGTGTAGACCCGCTTGAGGTCGGCCTGCCCGCTGGGGATAGCCTTCCTCATGGTGATGAAGCCGTGGTTGATCCCGCGCGCTTCTAGGCAGGTGACGTCGACGCCCTGGCCGATGAGGTGCGCGGCGTACTCGCGCCCCGAGTCGCGCAATGGGTCGAGCCCGGCGGTCAGCACCACGGTCGGCGGGGTCATTGAATGGTCGTCGGCGAGCATCGGGTACATCCGCGGGTCGCTCTCGTCGCCCGCGTACTGGTCGGTGAACCAACCCATCAGCTTGGAGGTGAGGAAGAAACCGTCGGCGAATTCTCGGAAGCTAGAGTGGTGCGCAATCGGGTTGGCAATGGGGTAGATCGGCACTTGCGCCACGACGGGCACGGCAGCAGGCTTGGCCATCAGCGCGGCGGTAGTGACGATGGTAAGGTTTCCACCGGCGCTGTCGCCCATCGGCACAAGTCCGGTAACCTCGAAGCCCAGTTCTGCGGGGCTTCCCGCGACCCAACGTGTTGCAGCCTCGCAATCGTCGGGGGCGGCGGGGAAGGGGTGTTCTGGGGCGAGTCGGTAGTCGACCGAGATCACCGGCAGGCCGGTCTCGGCGGCGATCTCGGTGCACAGGCTGTGATAGACCTCGATGTCGCCGACCACGAAGCCGCCGCCGTGGTAGAACACGATCGCCGGGCCGGGCTTGCGATCGGCTTGCGAGTCATAGAGCCGCAGCGGGATGTCGCCACCGGGGCCGGGGCAGGTGTGGTCCTTGATCACCGCCAGTTCGCGCGGTTCGGCATCGACCATCGGCCCCATCGCCCGCGCACCGGCGCGCGCTTCCTCGACCGGCAATTCATAGAGCATCGGCTGGTTCAGCGACGCTAGATAGTCGAGGAAGGCGCGAACATCGTCGCGCACGAAGTGATTGTTGGATGCCATGCCTCTCTCCTGTGCTCGCGCCGACACTAGCGAAGCGAGATACGGTTTTGCACTCGGCAATTTCCTCTCGCGACAGAAAAACTTGATTGCGAGCGCGCACGGTGGGACCTAGGTGCCCGGCCATAATCGATTGACGACGCCGCAACGGCGCGAGCAGGACAAGACGATGGCAACGCAAACGGCTGAACGCACGGCCGAGACAGAGCAGCCCCAGGCTGTCGTGGTGCGTTTCGCAGGCGACAGCGGCGACGGCATGCAGCTGACGGGCGGTCAATTCACGCTTTCCACGGCTCTGGCCGGCAATGACCTTGCGACCTTCCCCGACTTCCCGGCGGAAATCCGCGCCCCGCAGGGCACGCTGTTCGGGGTCTCGGCTTTCCAGATCAACTTCGGCTCGACCGACGTCGACACCGCGGGCGATGCGCCCGATGTGCTGGTGGCGATGAACCCGGCGGCGCTGAAAGTGAACCTCTCGGCGCTCAAGCCCGGCGGACTCATCATCGTCGACGAAGGCGAGTTCTCGAAGCGCAACCTCGACAAAGCCAAGTACGACGTCAGCCCGCTCGACGACGACACGTTGGCTCAATTCACCGTGCTCAGGCTCGATATCTCGGCGCGCACGATGGAGGCGGTCAAGCCATTCGGGCTCGGCAACAAGGAAGCGCTGCGCTGCAAGAACATGTGGACCCTCGGACTTGCGCTGTGGATGTTCGACCGCAGCCGCCAGCCGATTCACGACTGGCTCAAGGCCAAGTTCGCCAAGGCACCCGAGCTGGCCGAGGCCAATATCGCCGCGCTCGACGCCGGCCATGCCTATGGCGAGACGGCGGAACTGGCCGGGCCGCTGCGCCAGGTCCACCTCGACCCAGTGCCGACCGCGCCGGGGCTCTACCGCACGCTGACCGGCGCCGAAGCCATTGCGCTCGGCCTCGTCGCGGGGGCGCGGCTGCTGCGCCTGCCGATGTTCTTCGGCGGCTATCCCATCACCCCGGCCTCGGCGATCCTCCACCACCTCGTGCGGATGAAGGAATTCAACGTCACAACCTTCCAGGCGGAAGACGAGATCGCCGCGATCTGCGCCGCCATCGGTGCGAGCTATGCCGGGAGCCTTGGGGTCACTTCCTCCTCCGGTCCGGGCATTGCCCTGAAGACCGAAGCCATCGGTCTCGGCATCATGACCGAACTGCCGCTGGTGATCGTTAATTCGCAGCGCGGCGGCCCCTCCACCGGCCTGCCGACCAAGACCGAGCAGAGCGACCTCTACCAGGCAGTCTATGGCCGCAACGGCGATGCGCCGATGCCCGTGGTCGCCGCGCGCAGCCCGGCCGACGCCTTCGAGTGCGCCATCGAGGCGTGCCGCATCGCTGTGCAGTACATGACCCCGGTCATGCTGCTGACCGACGGCTACATCGCCAACGCCGCCGAGCCGTGGAAGGTACCCAATCCGGACGCCTTCGAGCGCTTCCCGGCCGAGTTCCTGAGCGAGAAGAACGGGCCCGAAGAGACGCTTCTGCCATACAAGCGCAACGAACTTGGCGCGCGGCCGTGGATCAAGCCGGGCACGCCAGAGCTGATGCACCGCATTGGTGGGATCGAGAAGGCGGTCGACACCGGCCACATCGACTATTCGCCGGGTAACCACCAGGCGATGACCGACGCGCGGCAGAACAAGATCGCGAACATTCACGTCAGCGACCAGCAGGTCTCGGTCGGTACCAAGGGCGGCAGGCTGGCGGTGGTCGGCTGGGGCAGCACCTACGGCCCGATCCACCAGGCGGTGCACCGCGCGCGGCGCAAGGGCCTCGACGTCAGCCACATCCACATCCGCCACATCTGGCCGCTCCCGGCCAACCTCGGCGAGCTGCTGAAGAGCTACGAGCAGGTGCTGGTGCCGGAGATGAACACGGGCCAACTCAAGACCCTGCTGCGCGACCAGTACCTGGTCGATGCCCGGCCGCTGACCAAGACCAGCGGCCAGCCGTTCCAGATCGCCGAACTCGAAGCGGCCATCGCCAAGTACTTCGACGGCATCCCCGGCAACGAAGGCGGCGAGGTCGAACCCAACGACGCCCAGCTTCCCAGCCCGAAGGCGGTGAACCCATGAACGACATGACCCCCGTCGAAACGACCCTCAAGGACTGGGAAACCGACCAGGAGGTGCGCTGGTGCCCCGGGTGCGGTGACTATGCGATCCTCAAGGCGGTGCAGCGCACGCTACCCAAGCTCGGCGCCGATCCGAAGAACACCGTGTTCGTCAGCGGCATCGGCTGCTCGAGCCGGTTTCCGTACTACGTCGAAAGCTATGGCTTTCACACCATCCACGGCCGCGCACCGGCGGTGGCCACCGGCGTGAAGCTGGCCAACCCCGACCTCGACGTGTGGATCGTCACCGGCGACGGTGACGGCATGTCGATCGGCGGCAACCACACGATGCACGTTCTGCGCCGCAACCTCGATTGCCAGATCCTGTTGTTCAACAACGAGATCTACGGCCTGACCAAAGGCCAGGCCTCTCCGACCAGCCGGCTCGGCACGCGTTCGCCGACGACGCCGGCGGGCAGCTACGACCGCCCGGCCAAGGCCTGCGCCTTCGCGCTCGGCGCCGGTGCGCGGTTCGTCGCGCGCGGGTTCGACGTGTCGAAGAAGCTGCCGGAAGTGCTGGAAGCGGCCTATCGCCACAAGGGCGCGGCCTTCGTCGAAATCTACCAGAACTGCATCGTATACAACAAGGACGTGTTCGACGGCTTTGCCGCTCCGAAGGGCGCGGAAGACCACCAGTTGTGGCTCGAAAATGGCGAGCCGATGCTCTTCGCGGGCAGTACCAAGGGCATCTCGCTCAATCGCGATACACTCCGGCTCGAAGTGGTCGATGTGGTCGACGGCGACTGGAAGTCGGCGGGCGTGATCGTCCATGACGTCACCAATCGCTCGGTCGCGCACATGCTTGTCGAGATTCCCTTCCCGGAATTCCCCAAGGCGCTCGGCGTGCTTTACGACGATCCGCGTCCGACCTTCGAAGGCGAGGTCGCCGCGGAGAAGGCGCGGCTCAGCGAAGGCAAGGAACCGAACCTCGCCGCGCTCCTGTCCAAGGGGCAGTCTTGGAAGGTCGAGGAGTCCGGCCCGGTCGAGCTATAGGCCGCTGCGCAGCAGGCCGTTCGGGTAGATGGACAACTTCACCCACAGCCTTGTCGGCTGGGCGCTCGGACAGACCGGACTCAAGCGCAAGACGCGCAAGGGACTGGCCGCGCTGGTTCTTGGCGCCAATGCGCCCGATATCGACGTCTTCTTCGGCTGGGTTCCCTGGGCCCCACTGGCGATCCACCGTGGTGTTACGCACAGCCTCGTCGTGGGCGTCTGGGTCATGCCCGTGCTGACCGCAGGGTTCCTGTGGCTGCTCGACCGATGGCAGGTGGGGCGAGGAGGGGCCTTCAAGTCCGGGCTCGAAGTGCGTTTCGGCTGGCTGCTGGCGCTCGCCTTCCTCGGCTGCCTGACCCACCCGTTGCTGGACTGGCAGACCAGCTATGCGGTGCAACTCCTCTCGCCGTTCAGCAACACTTGGTTCCACAACGACTCGCTTTTCATCATCGACGTCTGGATCTGGAGCGCGTTGAGTTCCGGCATCTGGCTTTCCCGGCGGCGTGAGAAGTCGGTGCAGGCGAATTGGCGACGGCCACCAATGATCGCGCTGGCGGCAGTGCTGGCCTACATCTGCGGGAACGGCGTGTTGAGCCAATGGGTGGTCGACCGATCGCAGGTCATGGAGCCCCACGCCCTGCATGACGTCATGGTCACTTCGCCACCACCTGTTCTCTTCTGGAAGCGCGATGTCATCTGGCGGCGTGATGGCGTCATCTATCGTGGGCGGTACGATCCGTTCCAGCACTTCGGAATGCTCGACAACTGGGGCGAAGGCAGGCCCGACGGCATGACCGACCCGCTCGCCCGCAAGGTGCTGATGGAAACCCCGGAGCTGGCCAGTTTTCGCCGCTGGTCGATCCTGCCGATGGCCTGGGTCAAGCGCGAGAAATGTACGATGACGGTGCAATACCAGGACGCGCGGTTTGGCGAGCGGCCGGGGGCAGGGCGGCTTGGGACTTCGGCGACGGTACCGACCAGCGCGACGGGCTGCTAGCTATCCGCGGCGATCTGCGCCGGACGCGCCAGCACCGCGGCTGACAGGAAGGCCCATCCCGCGCCGCCGAGCCAACCCGCAATGACATCACTGGGGAAGTGCACGCCGAGCCAGACCCGACTCCAGGCAATCACGAGGCTCAGGGCAATCGCCGTCCCGATGATAGTGAAACGCACCGTTTGCCGCGCGCTCAGGGTCGCGAAGGCCAGCGCGATGGCGATGTAGACCACCGCCGAATTGAAACTGTGCCCGCTCGGGAAGCTCGCGCCCGCCGCCTCGGTCAGGTGCGGCACGATTTCGGGGCGGGGACGCCCGACGAGGGCCTTGATGCCGCCGTCGACCGCCCACCCAAGCGCGACCGTTGCGGCCAGCAGGATCGCCTCGCGCCTGAGGCGGAGGAACAGCAGCGCGGCGACCGCGCCCAGTGCGAAGAGGTTGCGCAGCAGGATCCCGCCGAGCGCGGTCACGTCGCGAACAGCTTCGAGCAGTTTGGGAGGCCCCTTTGGCACAAGTCCTGCTCCCTCGCGCCAGAATAACAGGCCGATACGGTCGAAGGCGTCGCTACGCCCGCTCTCGACCAGCCAGACCATCGCGGCAAAGCCAATCAAACACAGGATCGCGACCACCAGCGCCTTGCGCCGGTCGATGCTCCAGCCTCGGGCAGGCAGGGTCAAGGTTTCGGGAGGTTTCGGCATTGGACAGGGGAACAGCTTAATGGCAGTCCCGTTCCGTGCCTATGGCTTCCCCGCAGATTGTCTGGTTGCGACGCGACTTGCGGCTCGCCGACCAGGAAGCCTTCCACGCCGCCGCCGCGCGCGGTCCGGTCATCCCTGTCTATGTGCTTGACGACGAGAGCCCGAAGCACCGCACGATGGGCGGGGCGAGCCGCTGGTGGCTGCACCATAGCCTCGCCTCGTTGGCGAGCGACCTGCACAAGCACAGTTACCGCCTGATCCTGCGTCGCGGCAGGGCGGCGGAGGTGTTGGTGGCGCTGGCGAGGGAGACCGGAGCGGGCTCGATCCATGCCCTGCGGCACTACGAACCCTGGTGGCGCAACGCCGAGCGGGAGCTGAAGGAGTCTCTGCCGGACGGGATCAAATTCATCCGCCACGACGGTCTCTACTTGCTGCCTCCGGGCACGGTGACGACCGGGTCGGGTGGTCCCTACAAGATCTTCACCCCGTTCTACCGCGCGATGCGCGAACGGTTGCCCCCGGGAGAACCGTTGGCGGTGCCCGAATTGGCGCTGCCCGAAAGCTGGCCGGAATCGGACAAGCTTGAGGATTGGAACCTGCTGCCGACCAAACCCGACTGGTCGGGCAGCATGAACGCGGCATGGCAAGTAGGCGAGGGCGCAGCCCACGAACAGCTGGATGCTTTCGCCGAACACGCTTCGAAGTACGAAGCAGAGCGTAACCTGCCTGCAATCGACGGCTCATCGCGCCTTTCGCCCCACCTGCACTTCGGCGAAATCTCGCCGCGGCAGGTTTGGAGTGCCTTCGCGGATCGTCGCGGAAAGGGGGTGGAGAGTTTCCTGCGCGAGCTGGTGTGGCGAGACTATGCGGCCAACGTCATGTTGCAATTTCCCGACTATCCCGAGCATTCTTACAAGGTGAACTTCGCCAATCTCGCCTGGCGGGATCACCAAGGCGAAGCGGCGGCCGACCTCGAAGCATGGAAGCGCGGGCGCACCGGCTACCCGATCGTCGATGCCGGAATGCGCCAGCTCTGGGCCACGGGATGGATGCACAACCGCGTGCGGATGATCGCCGCCAGCTTCCTGATCAAACACCTGTTGATCGACTGGCGCGTCGGCGAACGCTGGTTCTGGGATACGCTGGTCGATGCCGATTACGCCAGCAACGGCACAAACTGGCAGTGGGTCGCGGGGACCGGGGTCGACGCCAACATGTTCGTGCGCATCATGGCTCCGCTGTTACAGAGCGAGAAGTTCGACGCCGCGGGGTACATTCGCCAATGGGTGCCCGAGCTTGCCGGCCTGCCCGACGAAGTGATCCACGATCCCTCGGACATGGAGCGCCCGGACGACTATCCGCCGAAAATCGTCGAGCACCGTACAGCACGCGAACGCGCATTGGGGGCATTTCGCGAGCTCTAACTTGCCGCGCGGCGCGACGGATTGCATATTACGCACCATGAAAAGGGAGGCTGCCAGGGGAGGGGCGCTGCTGCAAGGCGGGCGCCGGTTCGGTATTGCGCCGGGATTCGTTGCGCGACGCCTCGCCGGGGGCTTTCAATCACTCCTCGACCGCATCGACGAAGGATTGGTTGAAGGCTCGATCCTCATGCGCCTGCCCGATGGATCGGTGCGCATGCTCGGTGGGCGCGAACCGGGCTTTGCCGGCGAAGTCACGATCCACGATTGGCGGGCGCTGATCAGGTTTGCCGTCGGCGGCTCGGCCGGGTTCTACCAGGCATGGGAAGCGGGCGAGTGGAGCAGCCCCGATCCCGTGCCGCTCTGCGCCCTTTTCTCATTGAACGGGGAAGCGCTGGGCGAAACCGGTCGTGCAAAGGGCCCGTACCGCGTTGCTGCGCGCTTCGCCCACTGGCTTAACCGTAATACCAGGTCGGGCGCGGAAAAGAATATCCAGGTGCACTACGACCTCGGCAACGATTTCTACCGCCAGTGGCTCGACCCGACCATGGCCTATTCGAGCGCCTACAAGGTCGGCAACGATGGTCTCGAGGCCGCACAGCACCGCAAGTGGGAGCGGCTCGCCGAGCGTGTCGGCTCGCCGCAGACCGTGCTGGAAATCGGCTGCGGTTGGGGCGGTCTGTGCAATCACTTCGCCCAGGCCGGAGCCAACGTGACCGGCATCAGCCTCTCGGACGAGCAACTGGCTTGGGCACGCGAAAGGTTTCCGAAGGTCGAATTCCTCAAGCAGGACTATCGCGACACCAGCGGGCAATTCGATGCCATCGTCAGTGTCGAGATGGTCGAGGCGCTGGGGCGGGCCTACTGGCCCGATTTCATGGACTGCCTTGCACGCAACCTGAAGCCCGGCGGACGCGCGGCGATCCAGTACATTGCGATGAAGGACAGCCTGTTCGAAGGCTACGCCCGCAACGCCGACTTCATCCAGGCCTACGTCTTTCCCGGCGGCCTTCTGATCAAGGCGAGCGAGTTCCGCGCCCTTGCCGAAGAGCGGGGCCTGTCGTGGCAGGACCAGGAGGACTTCCCGCTCGACTATGCCGAGACGCTCAGGATATGGCGCGAACGGTTCGATCTGGCCTGCCGGGAAGAGCGCCTGCCAGCGGGCTTCGACGATCGGTTCCGCAACCTGTGGCGCTTCTACCTGATGTACTGCGAGGGGGGCTTTCGTGGCGGCGGTATTACCGTCAGCCAGGTCACTCTGGTCAAGGATAAGTAATGCGGTTTCCGTTCTTCCCGGTGTTCGCTGCGGCGACACTGGTAGCCTGTACTTCCGCAACTCCGGCTATCGAGCGGACTTCACCGCCCGCCACCGCGACGAACCTGACTCGCGCCTCGACCGAGGTTCTGTTCTGGGACGATTCCACCCGCGCGGACCGCTTCCGCCACATGGAGGACTACTTCCCCGGAATCGAGGTCGCGCCGTCGCTGCATCCGCGCGTCTTGCCTGCAGGCACCGACCTGCCGGCAGCGGCCTCGGGCGCGCTCGACCGCTACCTCGGACGCGGCGATATTGCCGGGATCATGGTCCTGCAGGACGGCAAGGTTCGTTACGAGAAATACGGGCTCGGTTTTGGACCTGGGCAGCGCTGGACCAGCTTCTCGATGGCCAAAAGCCTGACCTCGACGCTGGCCGGGGCGGCGATTAAGGACGGCTACATAAAGAGCCTCGACGAAAAGGTCTCCCACTACATCCCGGGCCTTGCCGGGAGCGCCTACGACGACGTGACGCTCGAACAGCTCCTGACGATGACTTCGGGCGTTGCCTGGAACGAGGACTACGCAGACCCGAACAGCGATGTGGCGCGGATCTTCGCGGTCGAACCCGATCCGGGCGAGTCGCAGGTCGTGACCGTGATGAAGAAGCTTCCGCGCGATGCCGCGCCGGGCGCCAAGTGGGTCTACAAGACCGGCGAGACCAACCTTGTCGGCGAACTGGTCGAAAAGGCGACCGGACGCACGCTGGCCGAATACGCCAAGGCCAAGGTCGTCGATCCGGCGGGGCTGGAAGGCAAGCTGTTCTGGCAGACCGAGCTTACCGGCGGCAACGTCGGCGGGTGCTGCATCGAGTTATCGATGCGCGATTACGCCCGGTTCGGCCAATTCGTTCTCGAAGGCGGTCACGGCAGCGTCGCGCCGGGCTGGCTATCGCGCGCCGGAGCGCAGCACGTCGATCTCGGGCAGGGATTCGGATACGGCTACCAGTGGTGGACCTATCCCGCCGGGGCATTCGGCGCGATCGGCATTTTCGGTCAGTCGATCACTGTGTTCCCGGACCAGCAACTCGTCGTGGTGATCCTCGGCAACTGGCCAAAAGCAACGGGCGCGGACCTTACCGGCCCGCGCACCGCGTTACTCGCACAAGTCTACGCGGCCGTGGCCGCGGAGTAGCCGTCAGCGGCCGACAGTACCGTCGCCGCGATAGCGGGCGAGGATGTTGTCGTGAACGATGGGACTCAGCAGGCTGGAGAACGCGCAGCCGGCCATGTTGTCTTCCCACCAGATCACTTCAGCCTGAAGCGATTCGAGGCCGGGCAGCGTCAGCCAGCAAACCGTGCCCGGATGGACGCGGCTGACGGCCGTGCAGGAAAAGCCCGACAGCGAAAGGTCGTGGACCACGGTCTGGAAAGCGCGGCCGCCGGATTGGCGGAATTGCGCCGGTATCGAAAGCTTGGTGCGCGGAGCGCTGCGATCTTCCTGCGCAGCAATCTCATAGCGCCCAACGACGTTTTGCATGCTCATCGCAAGCGTCCCTTTAGCGATGCCCCCACGGGCCAACTGAGGCCCGCAAGGAGGGATTTTTGCCTGATTTACTTACCAGGTCGCTACCGGAGGTGGTTAACGCGAAATTTCCGCTCTTATTCGGACGCCGCTGGCGAAGTCCTCGCCGAGCAGGTCGACGATGCGATCGGCCACCGCTTCGGGCGCCTTGACCGTCTGCGGGTCTTCGCCCGGGTAGGCGCGGGCGCGCATCTGGGTGCGGGTGGCGCCGGGATCGACAATGGCCACGCGGACCTCGGAAATCCGTTCGACTTCCTGGGCATAGGCGGCAAGTAGGTTGTCGAACGCCGCCTTGCTGGCGCCATATGCGCCCCAGTAAGCACGCGGCTCCGCCCCGACCGAGCTGGTCAGTCCGATCACCCGCGCCGCATCGGCTCGCTTGAGCAGCGGGTCGAAGTTAGCCAGCAACGCCTGCGTCGCCAGCACGTTAAGCGTCAGCGCCTTGTTGAAGGCGCTCTGTTCGATCTGCGTCACCGGCGTGAGTTGTGGCAACAGCGCTGCGTTGATGACGAGGATGTCGAGCTTGTTCCAGCGTTCGGACACCGCGTTCGCCAGCCGGGCGATCGAGTCGCTCTCGACGAGGTCCATCGGGGCGATGGTCGCCGTGCCGCCGGCCTGGTGGATCGCTTCTTCGACGCCTTCGAGGTCGCGCGCGGTGCGTGCGGTGAGGACGATATGCGCCCCGGCCGCAGCAAGCGCCTGCGCGGTAGCTGCGCCGATTCCGCGGCTCGCCCCGGTGACGAGCGCAATGCGCCCGGCAAGCGGCTTGTCCCCGGACATCAGGCGACCTTGTTGACGGGTAGGGTGAGCTGGGCTTCCTGCCGGTGCCGCTCGGCGAGGTCGGTCAGCGACGTCGGATAATCGCCGGTGAAGCAGGCATCGCAGTACTGTGGGCAGGCGTCGTTGCGGCCCGGCAGGCCGACCGCGCGATAGAGACCGTCGATGGAGACGAAGGCGAGGCTGTCGGCCTGGATGAACTCGCACATCGCCTTGAGGTCCATCCGCCCGGCGAGCAGCTTGGAGCGTTCGGGCGTATCGACGCCGTAATAGCAGCCGTGCCCGGTCGGCGGGCTGGCGACGCGGAAATGCACCTCGCGGGCACCGGCATCGCGCATCATCTGTACGATCTTCAGGCTCGTCGTGCCGCGCACGATCGAATCGTCGATCAGTACGATGCGCTTGCCTTCGACCAGAGCGCGGTTGGCGTTGTGCTTGCGCTTGACGCCGGCGTTGCGCGCTCCGTCAGAGGGCTGGATGAAGGTGCGTCCGACGTAGTGTGACCGGATGATGCCGAGTTCGAACGGGATGCCCGATTCCTGGCTGTAGCCGATCGCCGCCGGCACGCCGCTGTCGGGTACCGGAACGACGAGGTCGGCCTCGACCGGTTCTTCCTTCGCCAATTCGACGCCGATCAGCTTGCGCGACTGGTAGACCGAGCGATCGTTGAAGATCGAATCCGGTCGGCTGAAATAGACGTGCTCGAAGATGCACGGACGCGAAGGGCGGTCACCGAACGGGCGGTGGCTGCGCATCGTTCCGTCGAAGTCGACTTCGATGAACTCGCCTGGCTCGATCTGGCGAACGAACTCGGCGCCAACGACGTCGAGCGCCACGGTCTCGCTGGCGAACACGGTTGCATCGCCCAGCTTGCCCATGACCAGCGGTCGGATGCCGAGCGGATCGCGGCACGCGGCCATGCCGCGCGGAGTGCAGATGACGAGGGCGTAGGCGCCTTCGACCTGCAGCAATGCGTCGATCAGCTTGTCGAGCATGGTGCGTTGCTTGCTTGTCGCGACAAGGTGGATGATAACCTCGGTGTCGGAGGTCGACTGGAAGATCGAGCCCTTCTCGACCAGTTCCTGCCGCATCTGTCCGGCGTTCGAAAGATTGCCATTGTGAGCCACTGCGAACCCACCGCTGGCGAGGTCGGCGTATAGCGGCTGCACGTTGCGAAGGCCGGCACCGCCGGTGGTCGAATAGCGGACGTGGCCGACCGCCATCGTGCCGGGCAGTTCGGCGATCGATTCCCCGGTCGAGAAGTTCTCCGCAACATGGCCAAGGCCGCGCCGGGTGTAAAATTCATTGCCGTCGAAGCTGGTGATGCCGACGGCTTCCTGCCCGCGGTGTTGCAGGGCGTGCAGGCCGAGCGCCGTCGCAGCAGCAGCCTCGGCGCCGCCTATGATGCCGAAAATGCCGCATTCTTCCCGGAGCTTGTCGCCGTCCAGGTCGAGAGAAGGGTGAGTGAGGTTCATCTGTTCCCGCAAGGGTCGCCAGCCGCGCGCCCCCAATGGCGATTGCGAGCGATCATTACAAGTCTGTTGCAGGTGAAATCTGTGGGGCGGGGTGGATTTTGCGGTAGCCGCAATTGCCCGCTTGCCACCCGGCAACCCCATGCCTATAGGGCCGCCTCTGCCTCGCCCCGGAGCAATCCGGGAGCATCGGTCGGGGAGTAGCTCAGCCTGGTAGAGCACTGTCTTCGGGAGGCAGGGGCCGGAGGTTCGAATCCTCTCTCCCCGACCATTTACTTTCATCCACAACGTGCCCACGATATTCGGCCGAAGCCCTCTTGGGTTGTTTGGCATCGTGTGGTTAGCGGTAGCGTGTGAACTCAACTCCCGCCTTCGATTTCTCGCGTGCAAGCGAGCACTGGGAATGGTCCTACCTCGACCTGATGCGCCGCATCTGGGAGGAGGGCGACGAGCGGGTCGACCGGACCGGCGTGGGCACGCGGGCGCTGTTCGGCACCCAGTTGCGGTGCGACCTTTCGGATGGACGTGTGCCGCTGCTCACCACCAAGCGGGTATTCTGGAAGGCCGCGGCGCGCGAGATGCTGTGGTTCCTGACCGGCGAGACCAACATCCGCCTGCTCTTGCGGCAGGGCGTGACGATCTGGAGCGACTGGCCGCTCAAGAAGTACCGCGAAGCCTCGGGCGATGACATCGCGCAGGAAGACTTCGAACGACGCATCGTCGAGGACGCCGACTTCGCCGCAAAGTGGGGCGATCTCGGCCCCGTCTATGGCAAACAATGGGTCGATTGGCCGACCTATGAACCGGCCGGCGACGGACACTTCAAGGCCGGACCGGGCATCAACCAGGTTGCGCAGGTCGTCGAGAGCCTGCGCAACAATCCGGGCAGCCGCCGCCACATCATCGAAGGGTGGAACGTCGCCCAGCTCGACGAAATGGCGCTGCCGCCGTGCCACAAGACATACCAGTTCCACGTCGCCGGCGACCGGCTCTCCTGTGTCCTGTACCAGCGAAGCTGCGACGTCGCGCTGGGGTTGCCGTTCAACCTGTTCGGCGCCGCGCTGCTGACCCGGATGATCTCCGAGCAAGCGGGTTACGAGCCGGGCGAACTCGTCTGGATGGGCGGCGACACGCACCTCTATCTCAATCACACCGACCTGATCGAAGCGCAGCTGGCGCGGGAACCGTCGGGCGATCCGCGGCTTGCCATTACACGGCAGCCGCCGTCGATTTTCGATTACCGGATCGAAGATTTCGAGGTCTCCGGATACCAGCCGCAGGGCACGCTCAAGGCACCGGTTGCCGTCTGACCTCCCGCAAATCGCTGATCCGGCTCGGAAAGGCTTCGTTGACGATTCGGCTGCCGCATAATATTATGTCGCAATCGTAGAATATCGTTTCCCCGCGAGACGAACGCTGGAGAGAGCAATGGCAAAGCAGGGTGAAGGCGGCGGCTACAATCGGCCGCGGCTTCAACTGCACGTGCCGGAACCCAAGTTCCGGCCTGGTGATACAGTCGACTTTTCGCACATCGTGGTGCCCGAGGCGGGCGTCCAGACGCGGCCCGACGAGGCCTGCGAGGCGAGCGAGACCAACCCGCTGTGCACCGACCTGGTGCGCGTACTGGGTGACGACAACAAGGCCCACGGCCCGTGGGATCCGCGCCTCACGCCCGACAAGCTGCGCGAAATGCTGCGCCACATGGCGCTGGTCCGCGCCTTCGACGAGCGGATGTATCGCGGCCAGCGGCAGGGCAAGACCAGCTTCTACATGAAATGCATCGGCGAGGAGGCGACCTCGGTCGCCGCAGCCCATGCGCTCGCTTCTGACGACATGGTGTTCCCGAGCTATCGCCAGCAGGGCATCCTTATCGCCCGCGGCTATCCACTGGTCGAGATGATCAACCAGATCTACTCGAACCGCGGCGACAAGCTGAAGGGCCGCCAGCTTCCGATCATGTATTCGAGCCGCAACTACGCCTTCTTCACCATCAGCGGCAATCTCGCGACCCAGCTACCGCAGGCGACCGGCTTCGCCATGGCGAGCGCGATCAAGGGCGACAGCCGCATCGCCGCCGCTTGGGTGGGCGAGGGCAGCACCGCGGAGGGCGACTTTCACTCCGCGCTGACGTTCGCCGCGGTCTATAACGCCCCGGTGGTGTTCAACGTGGTCAACAACCAGTGGGCGATTTCGAGCTTTTCGGGCTTTGCCGGGGCTGAGCGCACCACCTTCGCCGCGCGCGCCATCGGCTATGGCATCGCCGGCCTGCGCGTAGACGGAAACGACCCGCTGGCGGTCTACGCCGCCGAGCGCTGGGCCGCCGACCGGGCGCGGATGAACAAGGGCCCGACGCTGATCGAGCACTTCACCTACCGCGCCGAAGGCCATTCGACCTCCGACGATCCGAGCGCCTACCGGTCTGCGCAGGAGCGAGAGGAATGGCCTCTCGGCGATCCGATCATGCGGCTCAAGCTGCACCTGATCGAAATCGGCGAATGGTCCGAGGACCAGCAGGAAGCCATGGACCGCGAACTCGCGGAATCGGTAAAGGCGGCGACCAAGGATGCCGAGAAGAACGGCATCCTCGGCCATGGCCTGCACCACCCGTTCCACACCATGTTCGAAGACGTGTTCGAAGAGCTGCCCTGGCACCTCGAGGAACAGGCCGAGCAGGCCATCCGCGAAAGGCAGATCAAATGGCCACAGTAAGCGGAGACGATGTCGTCAGCCTGCACGACGCCCCGACCCGTCCGATGAACATGATCGAGGCGATCAACGACGCGCTCGACATCATGCTCGAACGCGATCCCGACGTGGTCATCATGGGCGAGGATGTCGGCTATTTCGGCGGCGTGTTCCGCGCCACCGCCGGCCTGCAGGACAAGTACGGCAAGACCCGCGTGTTCGACACGCCGATTTCCGAATGCGGCATCATCGGTGTCGCGGTGGGGATGGGGGCCTATGGCCTGCGCCCGGTCCCGGAAATTCAGTTCGCCGACTACATCTATCCCGGGCTCGACCAGCTGATCTCGGAAGCGGCGCGGCTGCGCTACCGCTCGGCGGGTGAATTCATTGCTCCGATGACAGTGCGCACCCCGTTCGGCGGCGGCATCTTCGGCGGGCAGACGCACAGCCAGAGCCCCGAGGCGCTGTTCACCCATGTTTCCGGTATCAAGACCGTGATCCCGAGCACGCCGCACGATGCCAAGGGCCTGCTCATTTCGGCGATCGAGGACAACGACCCGGTGATCTTCTTCGAGCCGAAGCGGATCTACAACGGCCCGTTCGACGGTTATTACGACAAGCCCACCAGGCCGTGGAAGGACCACCCCGACGCCAGGGTGCCTGAGGGGTATTACTCTATTCCGCTCGGCAAGGCGCGCACCGTGCGCGAAGGCCAGGCGCTGACCGTGCTGGTCTATGGCACCATGGTCCACGTGGCCGAGGCCGTATGCCGCGAGAAGGGCGTCGACGCCGAGATCATCGACCTGCGCACGCTCGTCCCGCTCGACATAGAGGCTGTGGAAAAGTCCGTGGAAAAGACTGGGCGTTGCCTGGTGATACACGAGGCGACCCGCACCTCCGGCTTCGGTGCCGAACTCTCGGCGCTGGTGCAGGAACGCTGCTTCTACCACCTCGAAGCCCCGGTCGAACGCGTGACCGGCTTCGACACCCCCTATCCGCACAGCCTCGAATGGGCCTATTTCCCCGGCCCGATCCGCATCGGCGAGGCAATCGACAAACTCTTGGGAGCGTAAGGCAATGGCCCGCTTCATCTTCAACCTGCCCGACATCGGCGAAGGCATCGCCGAGGCCGAGATCGTTGCCTGGCACGTCAAGGTCGGCGACACCGTCGAGGAAGACGGCCGCCTGGCCGACATGATGACCGACAAGGCGACGGTCGAAATGGAAAGCCCGGTCGCCGGCAAGGTAGTCGAGGTCGCGGGCGAAGAGGGCGACGTCATCGCCATCGGCAGCCCTCTGGTTGTGATCGAGACCGAGGGTGAGGTCGCCGTCGTGGATGCGCCTGCGCCCAAGTCCGAAGTCGTCGAGGAGCGGATCGAGGTGGAGACGCCCGAGCCCGAGGACGTGGCCCCGGTAATCGAGGCGGCACCTCCTCCAGCACCCCCGCCGTCCGTCGAGGAACCCAAGCCCGCCCCCAAGCCTGCACCGAAGCCAGCGCCTGCACCGGTCGCGCATTCGAACGCCAAGGTCCTCGCCAGCCCGGCAGTGCGCCAGCGCGCGGCCGAGCTCGGCATAGACCTCGGCGAAGTGCGTCCGGCCGAAGACGGCCGCATCCGCCACGCCGATCTCGACTCCTTCCTGTCCTATGGCGGGGCCAAGGGCTTCGCTCCCGCGGGCCGGCCGATGCGCGACGAGAGCATCAAGGTCATGGGCCTGCGCCGTCGCATCGCCGAGAACATGGCGGCGTCAAAGCGCAACATCCCGCACTTCTCCTATGTCGAGGAATGCGACGTCACCGACCTCGAGAAGCTGCGCGCCGACCTCAACGCCAACCGGGGGGGCAAGCCCAAGCTCACGCTGCTGCCACTGCTGATCACCGCGATCTGCCGCGCGCTGCCCGAGTTCCCGATGCTCAACGCCCGCTACGACGATGAGGCTAACGTCGTGCAACGCTACGGCGCGGTGCATCTCGGCATGGCGACGATGACCGACGCCGGGCTGATGGTTCCGGTGATCCGCGATGCGCAGGCCAAGAACCTGTGGCAGCTTGCGGGCGAGATCGGTCGTCTGGCCGAGGCAGCCCGCGCCGGCACCGCCAAGTCCGACGAACTCTCCGGTTCGACGCTGACCGTGACCTCGCTCGGTCCGCTCGGCGGTGTTGCCACGACGCCGGTCATCAACCGGCCAGAGGTGGCGATCATCGGTCCCAACCGCATCGTCGAACGGCCGATGTTCGTGCCCGACGGGATGGGCGGCGAGCGGATCGAGAAGCGCAAGCTGATGAACATCTCGATCAGCGCCGATCACCGTGTGGTCGATGGTTACGATGCCGCGGCGTTCGTGCAAGCGGTGAAGAAGCTCATAGAAGCGCCGGTGCTTTTGCTCGCCGACTGACGTGGTATGATCGCGGGCGATGGCCCGCGACCCACGCATCGACGCCTATATCGACAAGGCCGGCGACTTCGCCCAGCCGGTGCTGCGGCACTTCCGCGAACTCGTCCACGCGACCGTCGACGGCGCGGGCGAGGCGGTGAAGTGGGGCATGCCGCACTTCACCCACAAGGGTAAGAACATCGCCGGGATGGCCGCGTTCAAGGCGCACTGTGCGGTGATGATCCATGGGGCGGGGCGGCAGTCCGACAACGACGGAATGGGCCAATTCGGCAAGATCAGCTCACTCGATGACTTGCCTGCCGATGCGGAACTGGCAGCCAAGCTGGTAGCCGCGCGGACCCGGATCGACGAATCCGGGAGCGCGGTGAAACGGCCCTCAAATCCCAAGCCCAAGACTGACATAGCTGTACCGCAAGACTTTGCCGCCGCGCTGCGCGACAATCCCGCAGCGCAGGCGACCTTTGACGGGTTTCCCCCTTCGCAACGTCGCGAGTATCTCGAGTGGGTTACCGAGGCGAAGCAGGATGCGACGCGCGCCAAGCGCCTCGCCACGGCCGTCGAATGGATGGCCGAGGGCAAGCGCCGAAACTGGAAGTACGAGCGCTAGGCCTCAGCGCACGATCGCGCTGTAGCTCATCCGGCCCGAGCCGTTACCGACGCGCCAGCGCAGGTGCGTGACCGCTTCGGGCTGCACGTCCGCAATATTGCGCCAGGTGCGCCCGCCGTCGGTCGAGACCTGCAGGCTGTCGAAACTGGCGCGTTCGAACTGGAGGCGGGCGGGGACGGCGCTGGTTACGGTGTAGCTGCCGCGCGGGGCCTGCCAGCGCAGCACGGTGACGACTCGCTCGCCGCGCGAGAATCGCTGCGACGCCTCGACCGTGCGCCCAGCTCCGTCGCTGCGTTCGACGAAGACGGCACTTTCCACCGCTACTGAAGGGGTTTGCGCCTGCAGCGGGGCGGCGATTATCAACAGTGCAACAGGTCCCTCAAGTCGCATCGTTTCCCTCGCCTTCAGCCCGCTGCGGACGCGGCGGCAGGAATGGCGAAAAGAGGCGAAGATATGGTTAACGAAGGGGTTATCGTGGCGCCGCCGAAGGTTTCTTCAAAAGGGTGCCGGAAGGGCTGTTGACAGCCCTATGACCCTCTACTAGAGGCGCGGCTCCCAAGAGGCGCTGCCGCCGCAATGCGCGGGTGTAGCTCAGTTGGTTAGAGTATCGGCCTGTCACGCCGAGGGTCGCGGGTTCGAGTCCCGTCACTCGCGCCACTTGGGACATTTCCTACCGAAAACGCCCGGTCTCCATCCAGATCAGGAAGCGCCTGAGCGGCAATAGCCAGGCCACTCCGAGCACGATGTAGATGACCGTCTGCGCCGAGACCGGGAGCAGTTCGATCCATTGCGAAGCCCAGGCCACGCCGAGCGCATAGGCGCCGAGACCCGCCAGCAGCAACAGGATCCCCAGCGGGATTCGCAGGGTCGGTTCGGTCCTCATCGGAACGGTCCCAGCACGCGAGTTGGGGTGACCACAGCGGTCAGTCCCATGTCGTGCGGCTCGATCGGCAGTTCGTCCACTTCCTGCATGTCCCACGCCATGCCGATACGTATGACGTCGGGGTGGGCACCGAGCCACTTGTCGTAGAATCCGCCGCCCTGGCCGAGCCGGTCGCCATTCGCCGTGAAGGCGACGAGCGGCATGAACAGAACGCCGGGCTCGACCACCGGCGCATCCTCGCTGCCCTGCATCAGCCCGAAATAGCCCTTGGCAAGGTCGCTCTCGGCATAGGGGTCGGTGTGAGCGCGGAAGATCATCGGTGTTTGCAGGTCGACTAGCCAGGGCAGGGCGATGGTGTGACCGCGCTCGTGGAAGAACTTCGCATATCCGCTCGCCGGAGCCTCGCCCGGATCGGCGCGGTAGAGGCCGATCACGGCATCCTCGGGCACCAAGTCGAGCACGGCTGTAGGTGGGCGGTGGAACACCAGTGCGCTGACCTGCGGCGGAAGCGCGGCGGCATGCTCGCGCCGCGCAAGACGCAACCGCTTGCGGATCTCCTGCTTGCGCGAAACGATTGTCGGATCGGTCATGCACGTCCCTTGCCCCCCGAATGCCACGAAGTCGAGCAAACCGATATTCGCGGCAGCGAAGCGGCAAGAATTCACAATTTTTCAGAATTCGGGAAAGACTTTCGCCGGCAGGTTAGGCCATATCCCGATCGGCAGCGGGGAGTCCGTACTGCGACCCGTTCGAGTTCTCCGCTGCTAACCTCGCGACACGCCCATCCTTCGAGAGAACCGACCGGGGACTTCAGTCCCTTGGTGCGGACTTTCCAGGCCGCAGCCCGAACACCGGCAGGATCGTGCGGTAGAGCTCGTCCTCATTCTCCGCGACGCCCTGGCCGCCGGCCTCCGCTATCTGCCTGCGCAGTTCGGGAGAGGTGTGGACTGTGTAGAGGACGAACGGCCGCTCGTCGCCGCGTTCGCGCATCGCCTGCAACAGCTGGAGCCCGGCAAGCGGCTGCTGGCCGCGGCCCATGTCCGAGATCACGGCGCCGTATTCGTACATTGGGAGCAAGGTTACGGCATCGGCGGTGGTGCCGACCTGGTAGACGGCAATCTTTCTCTCGCCGAGAAATCGCTTCTCTGTCTCGTTGTTCTCCGGGTGGTCGTCGACCCACAGCACGCGCCCGACGGCACCGGGCGATTCACTGGAGACGACGTGCCGTTCCGTTCCACGCAGGCCCATGATCGTCGCCCCGGCAATGACAGGGGCCGCGAGCATGGCCAGCACGGCGAGATACCTCCGGCGCGATGCGGGCGGCACGACTGCTTTCGTCTCGACGACCTCCGCCGCCAGTCGGTAGCCCCGGCCATGAACGGTCTCAAGCGCAATGCCGTCGTCCCCCAGCGCGCTACGCAGGCGTCCCACTGCCTTGGCGAGCGAGTTCTCCTGCACCACGCGGCCCGACCAGCCGGCTTCGAGCAGGGCGTCCTTGCTGACCTCTTCGCCCGCATGCGCGAGCAGGACCCTGAAAATGGCCAATGAAAAGCGGTCGAGCGGCACGGGTTTGCCCGCGACGCTCAGGCGCTCGCGTGCCCGATCGAACTCGACTTGGCCAAAACGCAGGATAACGCCGCTCATTGGTCCCCCCCAACGGCCACGGATAGTAGGCCCCATTGCGGCGAACCGTCAATTTTGTTCGATTCCGAGCCAGGGTGGAGTGGCGGAACCACCATGGGTCGTTTGCCCCAGAATCCTCCGACGCCTCAACGTCAGGTGGGAACCGTTTACCCCGGTCCCCGGGTTCCATTCCGAAGAATGCAGTGGCCCGGTCGCCAGGGCAGGGACAGCTCCCTTGGATTGCTTATAGCCCCGGGGATTTTGTTGCGGCTCGTGCCGGGCAGTCCCGCCGCGCGCTAGATAGGGGCGATTGTAGTTCTCGGCAATGGGAAGGCGTTACCAGCCGCCGCCGCCACCACCACCGCCGCCGCCTCCCGAAGAGCCGCCGCCGCCCGAGCCGCTGCTCGAACCGGGCGCGGTCGATGCCGAGGAAATGGTGCTGGCGAGCGCGCCGCCCATTGCACCGGCGAAGCGCGAGGGATTGGACCATGCATTGCCCGAACCCGAGTACCAGCCGAACGTGTTGCCCCGCTGCGAGGGATCATTCTCTGCCGCGGCGAGGACGTCGGTGAACTTGTCGGCCCAACGGTTCTCGACCTCGAGCGCGATGGCGTAGGGCAGGTAGCGTTCGAACAACTCGGGCGTTTTTTCCGGCGGATGCATCGCTTCCAGCCGCTCTTCCTCGGTGATCGAGAGGTACTGCTCGAACCCGGCGATCCGGTCCATCATCTGGCGGCCCTCGACGGTCGGTGCGCTCATCCAGGCGAAGGCCGAGACGACGAACGGCAATGACAGGAACGGGAACAGCATCCAGCCCCAGGTCGAGAACGGCTCCACGGCGGCGAGGCGGAAGAAGATCAGGCCCGAGCAGATGATGCCGAGGACGAGGAGTCCCGCACCGAGGCCCAGCCCGCCTTTGCCCCTGCCGGGCCGGAAGACCATTAGCAGTCCCCCCGCCGTCAGCGCCAGGGCGATGGCGGCGATTGCGCGCTCGCCCGACGTGGCGAGGGTGTCCGATGCGGCGATGGCCGCGGCCACCAGGCCCGCGGTGACGATGAGCAGCCCGAGCCCGGCCCAGGCCCACGATAGGTTGCGGCGGAAGGTGACGTCCTCGTACTTTTGCGCCAGACCATCCTCCAGCGCGCTGCCGGCGGCACTGAAGCGGGCGTGGTTCTCGTCGTCCATCTCCATCGAATCGCCGCCCTGGAACAGTTCGGAGAGCATCGACGTCTCGGGCTCGGACAGGGTGCCCGATCCGCCGGCACGGGACAGCCAGGTCTTCTTGCGGTTGAAGAGGCCTTCCTCCCGCTCCTCGATCCTGAGCCGGCGGTGCACACCGCTTTCGACCACCGCGGCGGCGAAGCAGCGGTTGTCGTAGCCCATCTTCTTTACATAGCGCATGGCGGCGGCGGACAGGCCGTCCGGCGGGCTAAAGATCGGTACGACGGTGCCCGCGCGCGGTCCCCGACCGGCGCGTTTCCATGCGAAGAAGAAATATCCCAGGAGGCCGAGCAGCCCGATCACCGCCGCGCCGCGCGGTGCGTAGCGCTCCAGCGTCAGGGCGGTTGCCGACGGTGGCGGCGGGGCCTCGACGATGCCCTTGGGCCAGCGCACAGCGATAGTCAGGCCTTCATAGTAACTGAGCGGGGCGGTCGTCCCAATGGTGATCGAACCGGGCGCTTCGGCGATCACCCTGGCTGCATTGCCGGTGGCGCCCTGCGGACCGGTGTAGAAAGCTCGCTCCGGCCCGAAGGCGACCGGCTCGGGCAAGTTCACGCGTGCCGTGGCGCTGTCGATCGGGAAGGCCCAGCCGTTGCCGGTGACGTTCCAGTAGAGCTCGTCGTAGCCTTCGAAGAAGCCGAGCTGGCCGGTGGTGGTGTAATCGATGACGTAGGTGTGCTCGCCAGGGTCGACGTAGGTATCGGCGCTTCCGATCCTGATCCGCACGCCATTGTCCACGCTCTCGGTCGAGTAGGGCTCGGAGTGGCCGTCGAGGGTAACGCCCTTGACATCGAAACCGACCCGCACCCTTCGGCCCGCCTTGGAATAGATCGTCGGGAAATCGCGGAAGATGCCGTGCTGGATCTGGTCGCCTTCGGAGCGGACGTGGATCGTCTCACTGACGTCGAGCGCTCCGTCGCGACGCACCTCGATGTCGCTGTTCCACGCAAGAATGCGCTCTTCCGCCGAGACCGCCCCCGGCACGAGAACCGCCAGCGCGGCGAGGAGGAGTGCCAGCAGCCGCACGGCGCGAGTCCTCAGCTTGCGGAGGTGCCGAACTTGACCTGCGGCGCCTGCTGGATCGAGGCGTCCGTGTCCGTGTAGAATTCCGCCTCGGAGAAACCGAGCGGGCGGGCGAACAGCACGTTGGGAAAGGTCTGGATCGTGCCGTTCAGGTCGCGAACGGTGGCGTTGTAATAGCGCCGTGCCCCCTGCAACTGCTCCTCGATCTCGCTCAGTTCGCCCTGTAACTGCCGGAAATTCGCATCGGCCTTGAGCTCGGGATAGGCCTCGGCGACCGCCATGAGCCGGCCGAGCATCCCGGTGAAGGCGGCATCAGCCTGCGCCGTGGCGGCGACGCCGCCGGCATTGATCGCTTCGGCGCGGTGCGCGGTGACCTCGGTTAGCACGCCCTTTTCGTGCGCGGCGTAGCCTTCGACCGTGCTCACAAGATTGGGGACCAGGTCGGCGCGTCGCCGGAGCTGGACGGTAATGCCGCTGAATCCCTCCTTTACCAGCATGCGCAGGCGCACCAGGCGGTTGTAGATCGCCACACCCCACAAGAGCAGCACGACAACGACCGCGACGATGATGATGGTCGTCAGCATATCCGTCCCTTTCCCCAAGTTGCCGGGTGGTCATAACCCGGCGCGGTGTGGTCTCAAAGAATATCCCGGCGGATCAGCCCGCGTTGGCTTCGAGCCGAGCCGCGACATGCTCCAGCTTGTCGGCCAGCGCTTCGAGCGGTGTTGCAAGATCGGGCTGCGACCGGCTCAGTTCGAAGTTCTCGTCGGCCAGCAGCAGCGCGGCGTAGAGCAGGCAACGCGCTTCGGACTGGCTGGCGAGCCCTGGCATCTCGTTGATCTTGCCGTCGATTATCGCCCCGAGCTTCTTGATGTGCGGTTCCTCGCCCTCGCCACAGGCCACGGTGAACTTGCGCCCGGCGATGTCGATGGTGACGTTGCTCATCGCTGCAACTCCGCGATCAGGCTGTCGAGGTCGCGCAGCGCGGCCCCGGCTTCGCTGCGCAGGGCGGCGTGACGGCGTTCGAGATCGGGGTCACCTGCAGCGGCAGGCGCGGCCGCAGGGCGTGCCGCAATCGTCTCGATGCGGCGCGAGGCGGCCTCGATACGGGCCAAGGCCTGCGAGATGCGGTCCCCGTCCATGGCGGCGATGCTATCCAATTGCGCCTGCGTGCGCAAAGCCTTGGGGCGAAAAGTTGTGAACAGTTCTTGGCCGGCTATCGGCGGGGAAAGGGGGCTTTGCTTGACGCATGGCGGACCGTCCGCAAAGGAGGCGGCGCGCGCCGAATCGAGCCGACCAAACCACCAGGACGGCGCCCAGCAGGAGCACGTCTGAATGAGCCTTGATCCCGCCCGGCTGACGCCCATGGCCAATGCCATACGGGCCCTGTCGATGGATGCGGTGCAGGCCGCCAATTCGGGTCACCCCGGCATGCCGATGGGCATGGCCGACGTGGCGACCGTACTGTGGTCCAAGTACCTGAAATTCGATCCGAAGGCGCCCCACTGGGCCGACCGCGATCGCTTCGTGCTCAGCGCCGGGCACGGTTCGATGCTGATCTACAGCCTGCTGCACCTGTCGGGCTACGCGCACCCGACGATGGACGAGATTGCCAACTTCCGGCAGCTCGGCAGCCCCTGCGCCGGGCACCCGGAGAACTTCCTGCTCGACGGCGTCGAGGCGACCACTGGCCCGCTCGGGCAGGGTCTCGCCATGGCGGTCGGCATGGCCATCGCCGAGCGGCACCTCAACGCCGAATTCGGCAGCGATCTTGTCGACCACCGAACCTGGATCATCGCCGGTGACGGCTGCCTGATGGAAGGCGTCAACCACGAAGCTATCGGCCTTGCCGGGCACCTTGGCCTCGGCCGCCTGATCGTGCTGTGGGACGACAACAACATCACCATCGACGGCTCAATCGAGCTTTCGACCAGCGAGGACATCGAGGCCCGTTACCGCGCCGCCGGGTGGCACACAGTGCGCTGCGATGGGCACGACTATGCCGACATCCAGAGCGCCATCGACGAGGCGCTGGCCGACGGTCGCCCCTCGCTCGTCGCCTGCAAGACAATCATCGGCAAGGGCGCGCCCAACAAGCAGGGCACCAGCGCCACCCATGGTGCAGCGCTCGGTGAAGCCGAAGTCGCCGCCGCTCGCGAGACGCTGGGCTGGGAATACCCGCCTTTCGTGGTTCCCGACGAAATTCTTGGCCACTGGCGCAAGACCGGTGAGCGCGGTGCGGATGTTCGCGGCAAGTGGGAAGAGCGCCTGTCCGCTTCGGACAAGGGCGCAGAGCTGAGCCGCCGCATGGCCGGCGACCTGCCCGCGGGCTTCTCGCTCGCCGACTACATCGCCAAGCTCTACGCCGACCCCAAGAAGGTCGCGACCCGCAAGGCCAGCGAGATGGCGCTCGAAGTCATCAACGGCCTGCTGCCCGAGACGATCGGCGGCTCGGCCGACCTGACCGGTTCCAACAACACCAAGACCAGCCAGACCCACGGCATGACCGTCGGCGACTACTCCGGCCGCTACGTCTACTACGGCATCCGCGAATTCGGCATGGCGGCAGCGATGAACGGCATGGCGCTGCATGGCGGGGTCATCCCCTACGGCGGCACGTTCCTGATCTTCAGCGACTACTGCCGCAACGCCATCCGCATGGCCGCGCTGCAGGAAATCCGCTCGATCTTCGTGCTGACCCACGACAGCATTGGACTTGGCGAAGATGGACCGACCCACCAGCCGGTCGAGCAGGTGATGAGCCTGCGCCTCATCCCCAACCTCAACGTCTACCGCCCGGCGGACGCGGTCGAGACCGCCGAGTGCTGGCAACTGGCGCTCAAGGACAAGGATACCCCGTCGGTCCTCGCGCTGACCCGGCAGAACCTGCCGCAATTGCGTTCTGAAGGCGACATGCTCAGCGCCAGGGGCGGCTACCGCCTGCGCGCCGCCAGGGCCGGCCGCAAGGTCGTGCTCGTCGCCAGCGGTTCGGAGGTCGAGCTGGCCT
This sequence comes from Croceibacterium salegens, assembly GCF_009827435.1. Classification (GTDB taxonomy): domain Bacteria; phylum Pseudomonadota; class Alphaproteobacteria; order Sphingomonadales; family Sphingomonadaceae; genus Croceibacterium_B; species Croceibacterium_B salegens. The sequence goes on from NZ_WTYM01000030.1 coordinate 66,377, forward strand.
GCGCGGTCGCTGACAGCCTCGAAGGGCAGGGCATTGGCGCGGACGTCGTCTCAATGCCGTGCACCGAGCTGTTCGAAGCGCAGGACGCCGCCTACAAGGCCGGCTTGCTACCGGCCGATGTGCTCAAGGTTTCGATCGAGGCGGGCGTCACCCACGGGTGGGAACGCTACACGGGTCTCGACGGCCTCAACATCGGCCTCAACCGCTTCGGCGCGTCGGCCCCGGCTGAGGCGTTGTTCGAAAAGTTCGGCTTCTCCGCCGATCAGATTGTTCCGAAAATTCTCGACAAGTTAAACGGTTAACAGGAGTTCCTCGCATGACGACGAAGGTGGCGATCAACGGGTTCGGGCGCATCGGGCGGCTCGTGGCACGGGCAATCCTCGAACGCGACGACCACGATCTCGAACTGGTTTCGATCAACGACCTGGCCGACACCAAGTCGAACGCGCTGCTGTTCGGTTTCGACAGCACACACGGCCGCTTCCCCGGCAAGGTCGAGGTCGACGGCACCGATCTCGTCGTCAACGGCAAGCACATCCACGTCACCGCCGAGCGTGACCCGGGCAAGCTGCCGCACGCCGCCAACGGCATCGACCTCGTGCTCGAATGCACCGGCTTCTTCCAGTCGGACGAGGCGAGCCGCCCGCACATCGCCGCGGGCGCCAAGAAGGTGCTGATTTCAGCCCCGGCCAACAACGTCTCCAAGACCATCGTCTTCGGCGTCAACCAGGACACCCTGACCGCAGACGACGACATCGTCTCCAACGCCAGCTGCACCACCAACTGCCTCGCGCCGGTCGCCAAGGTGCTGCACGAGACCGTCGGCATCGAGCGCGGCTTCATGACCACGATCCACAGCTACACCAACGACCAGCGCATGCTCGACCAGATCCACAGCGACCTGCGCCGGGCGCGCGGCGGGGCACAGAACATGATCCCGACCACGACCGGTGCAGCCCGCGCGGTCGGCCTCGTGCTGCCCGAGCTCAAGGGCAAGCTCGACGGCTCGTCGGTCCGCGTGCCGACGCCGAACGTGTCGCTGATCGACCTCGTCTTTACGCCATCGCGCGACACCACCAAGGACGAGCTCAACACCGCGCTCAAGGCCGCGGCCGAGGGCAAGATGAAGGGCGTGCTCGACTTCACCGACAAGCCGCTCGTCAGCAGCGACTTCAACCACTACCCGGCCAGCTCGACCGTCGACAGCCTCGAAACCGCGGTGCTCGAAGGCAAGCTTGCCCGTGTCGTCAGTTGGTACGATAACGAATGGGGCTTCTCTAACCGGATGATCGACACCGCCGGGGTGATGGCCTCTTTCCTCTGAGGAGGACTTTATGGCCGGAAGGCTAGCAGGAATCGCCAGGCACGCGGCCCCCAAGGGGCCGATGGAAACCATCGATCACGTCTCGGTCACCTCGACAGAGGGCGTCCACGGCGATTTCCGGGGCGGCCTGGCCTCGACCAAGACCGGCCACAGGCGCCAGGTCTCGCTGATCGAGGCGGAAAGCGTCGCGATAGCCTTCGCCGAGGCGCACGCCACGCTCGACTGGTCCGACTGCCGTCGCAACCTGCTGGTCGCCGGCCTGCGCCTGCCGCGCGAGGAAGGGGCGAAAATCGCCATCGGCGGAAGCCTGGTCATCGAAGTGACGGCGGAGTGCGATCCCTGCGACCGGATGGATGCGCTCAAGGACGGCCTGCGCGTGGCGATGACGCCCGACTGGCGCGGCGGTGTGCTGGGCCGGGTGATCGAAGACGGCGAGATCGCGGTGGGCGACGAAGTCCGCATAATCTAGTCTTTCAACTGCCGTTCGTGCTGAGCTTGTCGAAGCACGGTCGCGCGACGCCCTTCGACAGGCTCAGGGCGAACGGAGTTTCGGAATGGCCAAGTTCAAGACTCTCGACGACCTCGGCGACGTCCGCGGCAAGGTGGCGCTCGTGCGCGTCGACCTCAACCTGCCGATGAAGGACGGGCGGGCGACCGACCTGACCCGCGCAGAAGCGGTCGCGCCCACGATCCTCGAACTGTCGGACGCAGGGGCGATCGTGCTGCTGCTGGCGCACTTCGGCCGCCCCAAGGGCGAGAAGCATTCGACCATGTCGACCAGCTTCGTGCAGGGCGACGTCGAGCGCGTGCTCGGCCGCGAGATCATGTTCATCCCCGAAGTCTCGGGCCCGGTGGCCGAGCAGGCGGTCGGCATCCTCGGCCCGGGCGACATCGGCCTGCTCGAGAACACCCGCTTCTGGCCGGGCGAGGAAAAGAACGACCTCGACTTCGCCAGGGGTATCGCCGCGCTCGGAGATTTCTACGTCAACGACGCCTTCTCCGCCTCGCACCGCGCCCATGCCAGCACCGAAGCGCTGGCGCACCTGTTGCCGGCCTACGCCGGGCGAGCGATGGAGAAGGAACTGAAGGCACTCGAAGCCGCGCTCGGCAACCCGGTGATTCCGGTCGCTGCGGTGGTCGGCGGAGCCAAGGTCTCGACCAAGCTGGCGGTGCTCGAAAACCTCGCCGGCAAGGTCCAGCACCTGATCATCGGGGGCGGCATGGCCAATACCTTCCTCGCCGCGCGCGGCGTCGATGTCGGCAAGAGCCTGTGCGAGCACGACCTCACCGCCACGGTCGAGGAAATCATGGACGCCGCCGACAAGGCCGGCTGCACCGTGCACCTGCCCTATGATGTCGTGGTGGCGAAGGAATTCGCTTCCAACCCGCCTTCCTTACGCACTTGCAACGTCCACGAAGTTGCCGCCGACGAGATGATCCTCGACGTCGGCCCGCTTGCGACTGAAGCGCTTGCTGACGTGCTGAAAACGTGCCGGACACTGGTCTGGAACGGCCCGCTCGGCGCTTTCGAGACCCCGCCGTTCGACGAAGCCACCGTGGCATTGGCGCGGACCGCGGCGGCGCTGACGAAGGAAGGCTCGCTCACCTCGGTAGCAGGCGGCGGCGATACAGTGGCGGCACTCAACCACGCCGACGTGGCGGGTGACTTCACCTACGTCTCGACTGCGGGCGGGGCGTTCCTTGAATGGATGGAAGGCAAGGTCCTGCCGGGGGTAGCGGCACTTCAATCTTGACGTTTCAACATGCTGAAATAACCATTCACCGCGCCACAACGATAAGAAAGGGGCGCGTAGTGACTGTGTTACGATCTGCTTTGAATTGTCTGGTTAGTGCAGCCGCCATTGCACTGCTTGCGGCGCCGGGAGCTGCGGCCGAATGGGACGGCATGGGTCCTTTCATCGCCAATTACTATGAAGAGAATATGTACTCGCCGAAGGGCTGGAAGCTAACCTACGGTGGTAAGGAAGGGAACGTCGACGTCTTCGTCTTCGAGGTCGATTTAAAGAATGATCCCAGCTATGGAGACGGGGACGGTTATGTCCAGGTGATGAGCCTGTTCTGCCGCGATGATGGACTTCGCGATTTCATTGATCAGGGCATGAAAGTCCGGGTCGACATGCGGCGTTTCGAGAAGGGCCGATCCACTTTGAGCAAGGGCACTCGCTACGTAACCTGCAACAATTGAAGCCTGGTCCGGCAGGACTGGCCGACGCCTCCTGCCGGATTTCAATTTTCGATACCAAGTCGGCGCGCAGTGCGATCAGGGCTGTGTGATCCCCTCTGCGATCGGCCAGCCGCCGAGGTCCAGTTCCGGCGGAAACAGGCGGATGTAGGCCTGCACCATGTGGATCTGGCCGCCGTAGACCTTGAACATCTCCCACGCCGTCAGCCGGTCGGAACCGGGGCCGCTGACGTTCCATGACAGGCGCATCATGACGATGCCCATTCGCTCGTCGACGACGATGTCGCGCACAGTGACCCGGCCGAGCCGCTTGAAGATCGCCAGCGACTGGTCGCCGATGTTGTCGCAGCCGGGGGCGAACTTGCAGCCCGGGCCGGCCATCAGCGCGCCGTTTTCGAGGCGGTAGGCCTCGGGCGCGAAAGGGGTGCCGATGGCGTTGAAGGTCTCGGCGTTGCTGAGGCCGCGCGGGTAGTACATCGCCAGTTCGATTGCCTTGGCCCGGGTTTCGAGCTGGTCGGGACGCGGCGCGATGTTCATCGCCTCGGCCGGGGCGCCGCCATAGGCGTCGATGTTGAACAGCAGGCCCTCGGCGCGGCTGCGAGTGGTCACCAGTTCGAGCTCGCTGAGCTTCTGTTCGGCATCGAGCTTGACCCGCACCACGAGGATGATCGGCGCGCCGGATTCCTCGACCATGACCCCGGTGACGGCTTCCTGGCCGCGCTCGTCGATGATGTCCTGGCGGTAACCTTGCAGCTTGGTCACCGAGCGGACGAGGCCGATCTTGTCGAGCGGCTTTTCGACGCCGTCCTCGGTCACGCGCAGGTTCGCGGCGACGGGCAGTTTGCCGACGTCGTGCCGGGCGAGGGCGAAGAGCACTTCGGTCACGATGCCACGCAGGCATTCGCGGTCGCAGGCCGGTGCGGTGCTGTCGGCGGCGAGTGCGGGTTGCGCGCCCAGCGCGGCGGACGTGGCGATCAGGCACAGTGCCAGGACTAGTCTCAAGATTTCCTCCCCCCAGGTGCCGAGTCCTACGCCCGGCGGGCTGGCACTATAGCCACTACGACGCTGGGCGGGACTGCTTTTTTTGCTTTCCTACACCCCTCCGGATATGCCACCGGCCGCCAGCAATAGTAATTCGTCATATGCGCAAGTTTGCTAAATTTACCGCGCGCAAAACCGGAGAACCGTTTCGTGAATCAGCAGGACATGACCGACAAGATGGCCGCCGGTAACGGCTTCATCGCAGCTCTCGACCAGTCGGGCGGTTCGACCCCCAAGGCGCTGCGCGGGTATGGCGTTTCGGACGACGAATGGTCGGGCGATGACGAGATGTACGGCAAGATCCACGAGATGCGCAGCCGGATCATCACCTCGCCCAGTTTCGCGAACGGCAAGGTCATCGGCGCGATCCTGTTCGAAAAGACCATGGACGGCTATGTCGAGGGCAAGACCACTCCGCAGGCGCTGATCGATCGCGGGGTCGTGCCGTTCATCAAGATAGACAAGGGGCTGGAAGACACCGCCGACGGCGTCCAGCTGATGAAGCCGATGCCCGATCTTGATGCCCTGCTGGTCCGCGCCAAGGGGCTCGGCGTGTTCGGCACCAAGGAACGTTCGGTAATCCACGAAGCCAATCCGGCCGGAATCGCTGCCATCGTCGCGCAGCAGTTCGCGGTCGGGCGGCAGGTCATCGGGCACGGGATGATGCCGATCCTCGAGCCCGAATACACCATCACGGCCGCCGACCGGGCCGAGGGTGAGGAAATCCTCAAGACCGAGATACTCAAGAACCTCGAGGCGCTACCGGATGGCGAGCAGGTCATGCTCAAGCTGTCGATCCCGGTCCAGCCCAACCTCTATGCGGAGCTCATCGCCCATCCCAAGGTGCTGGCGGTTGTCGCGCTTTCGGGCGGCTATTCGACTGACGAGGCGTGCGAGAAGCTGGCGCAGAACTCGGGCATGATCGCAAGCTTCAGTCGCGGCCTGCTGCAGGACTTGCGCGCCAATCAGGACGATACGGAATTCGACGAGGTGCTCGGCGCGGCGATCGACCAGATCTGCGCCGCCAGCGTCGCCTGAAGGTCAGCGCCCCTCGTAGACAAAGCGATATTCGCCCGGCTGCGTCTCGTGGTCGGTCGTCTTCTCCGGCGTGCCGGAAATAAGTGCGATCACGAAGCCGTGCGTGCCGTAGGATTCGCCCAGCGTGACGTTGGCGGTATCGCGCCAGCCCGCGCCGTCGACGCGCGTCTCGACGATAAGCCGGCCGGCCCAGACGCAGCGCGCGTTCATCGGACAGCGGCTGTCCTCCACGACCTTCATCGGCGTCACCACGACATCGCCGGCACGCACGGGTTGAAGCAGGGCTACGGACGTGCCTTCGGCGGCGGGCGTACCTTCGACAATCGGCGCGTTGGGAATGGTCTCGCAGGCACCGAGCGAGACGGAGGCGAAGGCGAGGGCGGCAGTGGCGATGAGCTTGTTCATTGTCCCAGCAAACTCCTGGTGCGCTGTCGGTTTCCTGAATGGCTTGGCGGCTCGGGTCCGGCGGGATAGGAGGCGGCGATGTCCGATTGCCAGCTCTACCTGATTTCACCGCTCGACGTTGCCGGGAACTTCCCGCAGCGGCTCGAACGCGCGCTCGACGCCGGCGAGGTCGCGGCGTTCCAGTTGCGCGTCAAGGACGTCGACCAGCACGAAGCCGCGCGGCTCGCCGAACCGTTGCAGGCCATCTGCGCCGCGCGCGACGTCGCCTTCATGGTTAACGACAGCATTGCGCTGGCGAGGCGCCTGAAGGCCGACGGCGTCCACCTCGGTCAAGGCGATGGCACCGTCGAGGAAGCGAGGCGTGAGCTTGGCCGCGATGCGCAGATCGGCGTCACCTGTCACGCCAGTCGACACCTGGCGATGGAAGCAGGCGAGGCGGGGGCGGACTACGTCGCCTTCGGCGCCTTCTTCCCGAGTGAGACCAAGGCCAGCGAGCATCGGCCCGAGCCCGAACTGCTGACATGGTGGCAGTCGCTGTTCGAAATCCCCTGCGTTGCTATCGGCGGGATCACGCCGGACAACTGTGGTTCGCTGGTCTCGGCAGGCGCTGATTTCCTCGCGGTGAGCCACGCAGTCTGGGGCGGTGACGAAACCGCGGCCGTCCGGGCATTTCACGAGGCGATCCGCGCAGCCGCCTAATCGGGCAGGATATTTTTCCCCCTCCACCCGTTCCAGACCCGAGCAAGGGGCCGCAAAGCCTCAGGAACAAGTGGAGAAATCCTGCATGCGACATTTGATTGCCGCCGCCTCGCTGCTCGCGCTGGCTGCGTGCGGCCTGAACGGGACCGACAACGAGCAAGACAAGAAGGACGCGGCGGCCGCCGACCACATGTCGATCGACGACAACCGCGCGGATTCGATGCGCTCGAACGACCCGGCGGAAGGGGCACAGGCCGCGGTCGACATTCCCGATACCCAGGAGCGCCCCCTAATGCAGGCGCAGGTCGTTCTCGACCGGCAGGGCTTCGGGCCCGGCGTGATCGACGGCAAGATGGGGGCGAGCACCAAGAACGCGCTCAAGGGCTTCCAGGAGGCGAACGGTCTCGATGTGACCGGAGAGCTGGATGATGAGACGAAGGCTGCGCTCGGCAAGTGGAGCAACATCCCGGCGACGCGCGTCGTGACCATTCCCGCCGACTGGGGGCAGACGACTTACGCCGAAACACCCGACAACCCGGAAGATCAGGCCAAACTGCAAATCCTCGGATACCAGAGCCTCGACGAACGCCTCGCCGAGCGCTTCCACACGACAGTTGAGACCTTGAAGATGCTCAACCCTGGCGGTTTGCCTGCCGGGGCGGGGCAGGTGGTGGGAAGCGCTACAACGTCAGCATCTCCTGACGCAGATAAGACTTCGTCCTTCACCGCCGGCCAACAGGTTCGCACGCCCAACATCGGCGCCGACCGGATCGACGACAGCAGGGTGCTCGACAAGGGATGGTTAGTAACCTTGAGTTCGCTCGGTGTCGGCACCGACCAGCCGCAGGTTGCCAAGGTCGTGGTCGACAAGTCGGAAGGTTGGCTCAAGGGATACGATACTACGGGCAAGCTGGTAGCCCTGTTTACCGTCACCACGGGCTCGAGCCACGATCCTCTGCCGCTCGGCACGTGGGGCATCACCGGCATCGGGCACAATCCGCCTTTCACCTACAATCCCGACCTGTTCTGGGATGTGCCCGACAGCAATGAGAAGCAGGAACTGCCGCCGGGTCCCAACGGCCCGGTCGGAGTGGTGTGGATCGACCTGACCAAGGAGCATTACGGGATTCATGGAACGCCCGAACCGCAGACTATCGGCCGCACCCAGAGCCACGGCTGCGTCCGCCTCACCAACTGGGATGCAGCGCGTCTCGCCCAGATGGTCGATACAAAGACCAAGGTCGTGTTCCAGGCCTGAGCGATGACCGCACTCGACCGCCTCGCTACCATCGCCGTAACCGCCACGTTGACCTCGGCCGGCTGGATCCTGTTCGGCAGCAGTTTCGTCATCAAGGCGGCGGACACTGCCCCGACGAATGCGGTCCAGCCGTCGCCATCGCCCGCTTCACCTGCGGCGAAATCGCTCGACATCGAAGACATCCAGCTCCCCGCGCGCGCTCCCACTGGCGAGCTCATCATCCCTGTGGAGGGCGTGAAAGCGGCGGACCTGAGCGATACCTTCAGTGACGAGCGCGGCGCCGGCACCCGGCTCCACGAAGCGCTCGATATCATGGCACCGCGCGGGACGCGGGTGCTTGCAGCGGCGGGCGGGACCGTCGAGAGACTCTTCAAGTCCGATGCCGGCGGCAACACCGTCTACGTCCGCTCCCCCGACCGCCGCACCATCTACTATTATGCGCACCTCGACAGCTACGCGCCGAACCTCGTCGAGGGAGCGCTCGTCAGGATGGGTGATGCGCTGGGGACCGTCGGATCGAGCGGCAACGCCAGCCCCGACGCTCCGCACCTGCATTTTGCAATCATGCGGACGACGCCGGCCTCGGACTGGTGGGAACCTTCGACAGCGATCAATCCCTACCCACTGCTGGTGGTGAACGAACCGCGGCGCTAGTTTCCGGTACGGATGCAGCGCAAGCGGCTTGGCTTGCCGTCCGGTCCAAGGGCGCGGAGAAAGTTCTCACCGACCACCGTGTAGCTTTCCCCGCTGCGGGGGCCGCTGGTGAAACGGATCACGTCGCCTTTGCGCAGGTACACGCCGTTGCCCTGTTCGGACTTGTAGCGGCTTGCGCTGCGGATGCGGAAATCCTTCTCCGGCACGCGAATGCCTGCCGCACCGGCGGCGGTGCCGGGCATCTCGCAGCTGTAGGAGCCGCGCATGGCAGTTTCGACGGGTCCGGCCGCAGATAGGGGGGCGGCAGCAAGCACGGCGATGATGGCAGGTATCGTGCGCACGGAGCGCCGCATAGCACGGGCGCGTTGCGCTTGCATGAACTGTCGTCTAGGGGCCGCCGCAATCCAATCAGCTCTTTCACAAGGCACTAGCCATGAAGATTTCCGGCGTGGACATCCGTCCCGGCAACATTCTCGAGTACGAAGGCGGCATCTGGAAGGTCGCCAAGATCCAGCACACCCAGCCGGGCAAGGGCGGCGCCTACATGCAGGTCGAAATGAAGAACCTGCAGGATGGCCGCAAGACCAACGTCCGCTTCCGCAGCGCCGACACGGTCGAAAAAGTGCGCCTAGACACCAAGGACTACCAGTTCCTCTACGAAGACGGCGATATGCTCGTGTTCATGGACAAGGACACTTACGACCAGATCAACCTGCCTTCGGACCTGCTCGGCGATGCCCGCCCGTTCCTGCAGGACGGCATGGAAGTCATGCTCGAGCTGTGGGACGAGAAGCCGATCAGCGTTGAGCTTCCTGCGCAGATCGAAGCTACCATCGTCGAAGCCGACGCCGTGGTGAAGGGGCAAACCGCCTCGTCCAGCTACAAGCCCGCGCTGCTCGACAACGGCGTGCGCATCATGGTCCCGCCGCACATCGAAAGCGGCACGCGGATCGTCGTCGACGTCTACGAGCAGGCTTACGTCGGGAAGGCGGGCTAAGCCGTGAAACGGAGTGCCCTCATTGCTGCTGCACTCGCGCTTGGACCCGTAGCGGCGAGCGCGCAGGAAGGGCGAGAAGCGCAGCCGAGCGCCGAAACGCAGGAGCATGCGATCACTTACCTTCGTGTGCTCTATGCGGGTCTGGAATCGAAAGAAGTAGGTGAAGACGTGAAGAGCGTCCTCATGGGCTGCATTTTTAGCAATTCCCTTCGCGCGATTACCGAACAGATGAACAAGGCGATCGCCGCCAGCTCTGTCACGGTCGATCGAAACGAGCCCTCGCAGTTGCTGGGCGTTATGGCAGGCGTTTGCGGTTACCGTCCTCCGGCCGCGCAGGGGCAGCAGGGTGCACCCGAGCAGACCCTCGGTCGGCGCTGATCCGGCGGGATTTCACACAGGCAGTACGCAAGCATGGCAGCAATATCAGGTCTCATCCGCGTCATGGAGAAGGCCGCTCGCAAGGCGGGCGGCAAGCTGCGTCGCGACTTCGGCGAAGTCGAGCACCTGCAGGTCAGCCGCAAGGGGCCGAGTGATTTCGTCTCCAAGGCCGACCAGCAGGCAGAACGCACGATCTGGGACGAATTGCGGCAGGCGCGCCCGGACTGGGGTTTCTTGCTCGAGGAAGCGGGGACGATCGAAGGCGACCCGAACAAGCCGCGCTGGATCATCGATCCGCTCGACGGGACCAGCAACTTTCTTCACGGTATCCCGCATTTCGCGGTCTCGATCGCTGCGCAGGAGCCGAAGCTCGACGGATCGGGCTGGGGCGATGTCGTCGCCGGGGTGATCTACAACCCCATCACCGACGAGACGTACTGGGCCGAAAAGACGCGCGGCGCCTGGCTGCATGACGGTCGCCTGCGGGTGTCCAATCGCAGCCACATGTCCGACGCGCTGATTTCAACCGGCATGCCCTACCAGGGTCACGGCGACTTCGCCGAATGGTCGAAGATTTTCGCAGCGGTCGGTCCGAACGTTGCGGGAATTCGACGCTTCGGCTCGGCCGCGCTCGACCTCGCCTGGGTCGCCGCGGGGCGTTACGACGGGTTCTGGGAAAGCGACCTCAGTCCGTGGGATACTGCGGCCGGCTGCTTGTTGGTCCGCGAGGCGGGCGGGTTCGTTTCGGACTACCGCGGGCGTTCTCTGCCGGTCTGCGACAAGCAGGTCATCGCCGGCAACGATACCGTGCATTCACGGCTCCATAAGCTCATCGCCGGCGCGCTAAAGGCATAGGGCGACTACCTACACCGCTGCCAATGGGGACTTAGCTCCCCGACTCTAAGACAGGCGTCCTGTCACGAGGGTCGCATCTCATGGTCCCGTACCTTGCTTCAGCATGTCTCCTGCTGACCGCGATTTCCTGCGCAGCCCTCTGGTTGTGCAGGAAATCGCGGATTGCCCTGTCGAGGATTGAAGGCCGGGCCCGCGAAGTCGAGGCGGCTTCGCGGCACTGTCCCGTTACCGGACTTCCCAACCGCGCCTGCGCCAACGAATGGCTGAACCAGGCCCTGAACGAGCGCGATGGCCGTCCGGCAGTGATTTGCGCCGGGTTCGATCCGTTCGGTCCGGGGACGGATCGCGAAGCTACGTTGGTCACGCGCATGTCCGAAATCGTCGCACACATCGCCCCGGATGGATCATTGCTCGCGCGCCTCGCACCCGGACGATACGTCATTGCCCTCGGCGGAGCGCTGGGCACGTCCGAACTGGTCACCCTTGCACGCGCCGCCTGTGCCATGTTCGGCACGCTGGTAAGCGATTCCGAACGGCTCCGCGTCGGTGTCTCGATCGCGGTCGGCAGCGACACACCGGAGAGCCTGATCGACCGCGCTCTCGAGGCGCAGGGCGCGGGCGTTGGCCCGGACCCGGTTATCCTGACCTTCACCGATCCGGAATTCTATGGCGAAATCGAACAGCGTACCGCCGTCGCTCGGGAACTCGAATCCGCCATCGCCGGAGGACGCATCGAACCCTTCTTCCAGCCCTTCGTGGAACTCGGATCTGGCCGAATCCTCGGATTCGAAGTTCTCGCGCGCTGGCGCGACCTCGAAGGCCGGGTCCGCATGCCGGGGGAATTCCTGCGCCTGGTGGAAGAGAGCGGGCTGGTCGGCCGAATGTACGATTCGCTGCTGGCAGCGGCGGCAGCCGAGGTCCGGCAGTGGCCGCCCGACTGGAACTTCGCGCTCAATATCTCGGCCAGCCAGCTAGCTGACGAAGGACTGCTCGAGCGGACCATGCGGACCTTGCTCGATGCCGGTGTGGATCCGGGACGGTTAGAAATTGAAATCGCCGAACGGGCTCTGTCAGCCAACCCGGAGCAGGCGCGCAGGTTGGTCGACGCCTTTCGCAAGCGCGGGGTGAAGGTGTCGCTCGACAATTTTGGCTCGGGAAGCTTGCACCTGCGCGATCTGGCGGACTTCACTTTTGACCGGTTCAAGGTCGATCCCACCGCGCTTTCCGTCGATGGAGGCGGCGATGACGGGGTCGCGATGGGCTTGATTGCCGCGGCAGCACGTTATCTCGGTGTGCCGGTTCTCGCTGAGGGTATCGAGACCCATGCCTGTGCCGAGGCGGCGCATGTCCAGGGCTGTGATATCGGGCAAGGATACCTGTTCGGCCGTCCCGATCGCCAGACCGAGCGTTTCCGGCTCATTGGCACACTCGCCCGCCCGAACGATTTTGCGGCCTGACCGGAGCGCTGCTTTCAACCGTTGTGCCATCGCCACCACTCGGCTAATCGCCCGCACTCTGCGACGGGCCCCTGTGGCGGAATTGGTAGACGCGCTCGACTCAAAATCGAGTTTCTTTGAAGTGCCGGTTCGAGTCCGGCCAGGGGTACCAGCTCTCGCGGCTTGGCCAATCGGCTGTTTTTCCGAACTTCGCTTGTCGAGACGCGCTCCGAGTTTGTAGGGTCGCCGGATGATACCGATCCCGTCGTACCATGCCCTTGCGGCGATGATCGTCACGCTCGGCATGTTCGTCGGCTTCGCGCGGGGCCGGATGTCGGCGGAGATCGTCTCGCTTTTGACCATAGCGGTGATCGCGGTCGGTATGTACTTCTTTCCCTTGCCTCATAGCGAGCCGAGCGACGGCCTGGTTCTCGCCTTCTCCGGCTTCGGTCACTACGCGCTGATCACCATTTGCGCGCTGATGGTGATGGGGCGGGGCCTGGTGGTGACCGGTGCGCTCGACCCCGCGGCGCGCTTCCTTGAGCGAGTCTTCAAGTTCAACCAGCAGCTCGGGCTGCTCCTTTCGCTCGTCGCCGCCATGGCGCTTTCGATGAGCGTCAACGACACGCCGGTGCTTGTGCTGTTGCTGCCGATATTCGTCGGACTCGCTGCGCGTGGCGGATTGCCGGCCTCCAAGACCCTCATCCCGATCAATGCCGCAGTGCTTATCGGTGGCATGGCGACGACCATCGGCACTTCGACAAATATCCTGGTCGTCTCGATCGCGCGCGACCTCGGGCTGCGCCAGATGGGTGTGTTTCACTTCACCCCGATCGTGGCCACCGCAGCGCTCGTAGCCCTGCCTTACCTCTGGTTGGTGATGCCGCGGCTTCTGCGCGACAACAGTCCCGAGGAAATGCAGGCTCACCGCAGGTTCGTCACCCGCCTGCGAATTCCCGCCGGCAGCGATCTGGTCGGCAAGCATTTCGATGAAGTTATCGGCAAGCTGCCGGCTGATTTCCGCTTCGAAGAACGGCCCGACGGGCCATTCCAGGAGGGGATGCAGCTCAGCGTATCGGGAACGCACGACGCGATCGAGGAAGCCGGTCGCGTGCTGAAGGGGCAGGTCGCCCCGGGTTGGGTGATCGACCGCATCCGCCGCAAGGGCAGCGAAAAGGACCAGGACGTGCACGTGGTCGAGATGGTCGTGACGGCGGATTCTCGCCTCGTTGGCCGGACGCTCGCCACTTCGGGAATCGCCGACCTCTACAACATCGCGATTCTCGGCATCCACAAACCGGACAGCATGCTACGCACTCAGACGATCGATCCGCGCGGCGAACTCCGTTTGGTGGAAGGCGACGTGCTGCTGGCGATGGGGCTCGATGCCGACCTGCAAGAGTTTGCCTCCAGCGACAGCCTGCTCTTGCTCGAAGGCGGGCGCGAGGTTCCGCGCCGCTCCAAGGCGCTGCTTTCGACGGCGATCATGCTGTTTTCGGTCGGCATGGCCTCGGTCGGGCTGCTGCCGATCGCAATTGCCGCGCTGGGCGGGGCGATTCTCATGTTCGTTACCGGATGCGTGAAATTCGACCGGGTAGGGCGCGCTTTGTCCGGCAAGGTCATCGTGCTGGTTGCTGCGAGCATCGCCATCGGACGTCTCATCCTCGAAACCGGGACAGCGGCATGGCTCGGGCAGGTGCTGTCGCTGGGGCTGCAATTCCTGCCGCCTGCGGCTGTGCTGGCTGCGATCATGCTGTTCGTCACCCTGCTGACCAACTTTGCCTCGAACGCCACCGCGGCGACCGTTGGCACGCCCATCGCCTTTGCCATCGCCCGCCAGTTGGGCCTGCCCCCCGAGCCCCTAGTGCTCGCGGTGCTGTTCGGTTGCAACCTCTGCTACGCGACGCCGATCGCCTACCAGACCAACATGCTGATCATGGCGGAGGGCGACTACAAGTTCAGCGACTACATCCGGACCGGCGTGCCGCTGGTTATCCTGATGGTCGTAACCCTGTCGGTCCTGCTGGTGTTTACCTACGGCCTCTAGTCACTCGCGGCCCGAGACCGGGTTGCGATAGTGATAGGGCGGGCAGAAATACTCCGGATAGACCGGGTAGGGATCGATCGGCTCGTCGGGAGGGAAGTCGCCGAATTCGCTCAGCAGTGGACTAACCTCTTTCGCCCACCCCTTGTCATAAGGTGTGTAGAACACCTGGTAAGCCTTTAATTTCGAGATTTTCCATAGCCCGTCTTCCTTGACGTAGGCGTTTTCGTAGATCGCTTCGCCCCACATCGCGTGATCACCCATCTGGCCGACCATCATCAGCGCTCGCAACCGACCGTATCCGTGCATCCCGTCGGCGTCGACGTGGATGACCGGTTGCAATTGCATGTGATTCATCAGCAGCCCGTCCTTGGGCGGACCGAAATGGCGCATGTACTCGCGAATACGCTCGTGTCCGATGAAGCGGCCGCGTCCGTTGATCTCCAGCACCGCGTCGCGGGCGAATAGGTCGGCGACGTGCTCCCACTGGCTCTTGTCGACGTAGTACCCGTACATTCGCTGGAGATTGGCGATCGCCAAGTGGTCTTCGGCTGCCCGCGCGCGCCGCTCGACCGCCTCCAGCCGCTGCGCCAGGTCGGCCACCGTTGCCTCGAGATTCATGCATGCCTCCGTCATTATGTCAGAGGGCATACCGTGCGCCCGCGCCGGGTGCGAGGGCTCAGGTGCTATTCCCGGCCTGCCGAGCCGCTGCGAGCGCGCGATGCGGCTTCGATCGATGCCTGCTGGCTCTCGACACCGGCGATGTTGTCTGCTGCAGCTTGGGCAAGGCCGGTGCGCTCATCGGGTTTAAACTGCGAAAGATAGTCGGAACCGTACCCGGCGGACCGAAGGCTGCGATCGCTTGCCATCAGTCCCGAGCGGGCGAAGATGCTCCCCGCCGAATTCGAGACGAAATCCTGCCTTGTCGAGCTGCCCCAGACGCCGCCTGGTTGCTGAGGCGGCGTGACGACTTTCTTGGGCGCCTCGGCCTTGACCTCATGCTGGACCTTCTGCTCTTCGACCTTTTGCGCCAGCGCCTCAGCGTTGTGGCCGTCGGCAAAGATCGCCAGCAAGCCCGTAGCCACGACGGTGACCACCGCAAAATGGCGGTGCATGTGGGTCGAAGGCGCCGATTTCTTGTAGCGGTGGCTCATGTCCGGATCCGCATACTTCCAGGGAGTGAACCACCCTGCGCGCGAGCGTGGTTAAGGCGCACTTACCCGAAGGTCCGGGGAACCAGCCGCCTGTCCGGTCCGTTAGGCCGCCGAACCGGAAAGGACAAAGCCATGACAGAAGAACGCATTACCGAGGTTCGCGGCCCTGAAGGCGAAAGCCCTACAACCCACACCACCGTCATTTCCGGCGGCCCCAAGAGTGGCGGCACCGGATGGGCGCTGGTAATCGTATTGGTGCTCGCGGTGATTGCCGGTCTGTGGATGTTCTCGACGATGGGCGGCGCGGAAATGGCCAAGGACGATGCCGTAGCCCAGGCTGCCGAGGAAGTTGGCAATGCCGCGAATTCAGTTGGCGATGCGGCGCAGAAGGCGGCCGACGCCATCACGGAGTGAGCAGTAACCGGTCGCTCCCACGCAAAAGGCTGAATTTACGCCAGAAAAGAATGTAGTGTAAGATTTACCGACATTTCACCTCTCCCGTTTAATCCGGGGGCGTCCGCGAAGCTGCGCGGGCGCCGCCGGTGGGAGCGATGATCCGCCTATTCAAACACTACATCCCGCATGCGGTGCTTCTGCTCGGGCTGATCGATTTCGTCCTGCTGTTGCTGGCGAACGATCTCGCGTGGAAGCTGCGGGCGGAGCAGATCGGCGACGACCCGGGGCTTCTGCTTTTCCGGCTGCCGGCTCTGCTCGGCTTTGCCGTGGTCACACAGGCAGCGCTGATCGCCGTCGGAGTGTTCGGCAGCGACGCACTTCGCTCGTTGCGCTTCGCCGGGGCGCGGTTGCTGGTAGGGGTGAGCCTCGCCGTCCTCGCGCTGGCGTTCATCGAGTTCGTCATGCCGGGCGAGACTTATTGGCGCTCGACCCTGCTTTACGCAATGGTCCTGGCGGTCGGCCTGCTGTTCGCCAATCGCCTCGTCGTGGGCGGACTGCTCGGCGCGAACGCGTTTCGCCGCCGCGTGCTGGTGCTTGGGGCCGGGCCGCGCGCCCTGCGTCTGCGCAAGCTCAGTGAGCGGCCGGAAAGCGGCTTCGGCATCGTCGGTTACGTCGCGATGAGCGATGGGCGCCCGGCGTTCGAAGGAGCCATTCCGCGCGCCGCGATCCCCGACCTGTCGCTCCATGTGCGGGAGCTCGGCGTGACCGAGGTCGTGCTGGCGATCGAGGAACGTCGCAATGCGCTTCCGCTCAAGGACCTGCTGCGCGTCAAGACTGCCGGGGTCCACGTGAACGACTTCTCCGGCTTCATGGAACGCGAGACTGGCCGGGTGGATCTCGACACACTCAATCCCAGCTGGCTGATCTTTTCGGACGGCTTTTCGTCCGGCCGGATGATTTCGAGTGTTGCCAAGCGCGTTTTCGACGTCCTCGCCAGTGGGTTCCTGCTGCTGCTGACATTTCCGGTGATCGCGGTTTTCGCCGTGCTGGTGAAGGTCGACAGCGCCGGTCCGGCCTTCTTCCGCCAGCAACGCGTTGGCCTCTATGGCCAGCCGTTCTCGGTCATAAAGCTGCGCTCGATGCGCACCGATGCCGAGAAGGATGGGGCGAAGTGGGCCGAAAAGGACGATCCGCGCATCACCCGGCTCGGCAGGTTCATCCGCATGGTCCGCATCGACGAGCTGCCGCAGACCTGGAGCGTGTTGAAGGGCCACATGAGCTTCGTCGGTCCGCGGCCAGAAGTGCCGCAGTTCGTCGCCGATCTCGAGGACAAGCTGCCGTTCTATGCCGAGCGCCACATGGTCAAGCCAGGCATCACCGGCTGGGCGCAGATCAACTATCCCTATGGCGCCTCGATCGAGGATGCCCGGGCCAAGCTCGAGTACGACCTCTATTACGCCAAGAACTACACGCCATTCCTCGACCTGCTGATCCTGCTGCAGACGCTGCGGGTGATCCTCTGGCCGGAGGGCGCACGATGAACGGACAGGTCCTCGGCTCGCTCGAATTCGCCGCCTACCTGCTGTCGGCACTTGTGACGCTGGTGATGGCGACCTGGCTGTTCGCCCGTCGGCAACATGCCGCTTGGTCGACGGGGGCAACCGCCGCGGCATTGGTGGTTATGGCGGCATGGGCCTTGGCCCGGCCGGTCTTCGGGCCGGACGGGCTGCTCGGCCGCCTGCTGCTGAGCATGAGCTATCTTGTCTGGCTCTGGGTGCTCTACCGTATGTTCGCCCGCGACGGACGGCATGAAAGCCTCGGGCCGATCCGGCCAGTCGTGCTGGCGCTCGGCTTCGTCGGCCTGATGCAGATCGCCCTGGCGCTGGCCGTTGTCGGGGAGCCGACCGCATTCGGCGTCAACGAACTGGTCCGCCTCGGTGTGGCCTTCCGCCTGCTGTTCTGCGTCGGCGCGCTGGTGCTGGTGCACAACCTCTACGCCGGCGCCTCGCTCGCCGCCCGGCGCGAGCTGCGCTGGCCCGCCGCGGCGATGGCGTTGATGTGGTTCTACGACCTCAACTTCCAGACACTTTCTTACCTCGCGGAGATCGTCCCGGCGACGCTTGCCGCGGTTCGTTCTCTGGTTCCCGGCACGATGGCAATCCTGCTGGCGATCGGGGGTATGCAGCGGGCCACCGAACAGACCTTCCGCCCCTCGCGCGCCTTTGCCTTCCAGTCGATCTCGTTGCTCATCATCGCCGCCTATTTCGGACTTATGGTCATCGCTTTCCGCGGCATCGCCATGGCCGGAGGCGACTTCGCGGGCCTGCTGCAGGTTGCCTTCCTCGTCGCTGCGAGCGCCGGGGCACTGGCGCTGCTGCCGTCGAAGCGACTGCGCGGTTGGCTCCACGTCACCGTGGCCAAGAACCTGTTCCAGCACCGCTACGACTACCGCGAGGAATGGCTGCGCTTTACCCGGACGATGGAACGGGCCGAGGCGCTGCCTTTGCGCGAGCGCGTGGTCCAGGCGGTCGCTGACGTGACCGACAGCCCTGCGGGCCTGCTGTTGGCGCCGGGCGACTACGGCAACCTGTCGCTCGAAGCGCGCTGGCAGTGGCCGGGGAGCGAGATACCGGCCGAGGCGATGGGGGCGGCGGGTATGCGCTTCTTCGCGGATTCGCAGTTCATCCTCGATCTCGACCATTGGCGGGCGGGCAGGCACGAAGGCATTCCTGCATCCGCCGTGCCGCCATGGCTGGCCGACGACGCCCGCGCCTGGGCGGTGGTCCCGCTGCTGCACTACGACCGCCTGCTCGGCGTGGTCGTGCTGGCCCGCCCAGCCTATGCCCGAACGCTTGACTGGGAAGACTTCGACCTGCTCCGCGTCGTAGGCCGCCAACTCGCCAACTACCTCGCCGAAGAAGCGAGCCAGGACGCGCTCGGCGAAGCGCAGCGCTTCGATGAATTCAACCGCCGCATCGCCTTCGTGATGCACGACATCAAGAATCTTGCCAGCCAACTCTCGCTGCTCGCGCGCAATGCCGAAAAGCACGCCGACAAGCCCGAGTTCCGCGCCGATATGCTGGTGACGCTCAGGAAAAGCAGCGAGAAGCTCGCCGCCCTGCTGGCGCGCCTCGGGCGCTATGGCGGACAGGGTGACGAACCGATCGCGCCGGTGCCGGTTCGCTCGCTGCTGCAGTCAATCGCCGAGCGCTATCGTGCGCAGCACGCCGTTATCGCGCTGCCGGGCGACGAGTTCACTGCGGAAGCGCAGCCCGAAGCCCTCGACCAGGCGCTCGTGCACCTTGTGCAGAACGCCGTTGATGCCAGCAAGGATGAGACCGCGGTGGTCCTCGATGCGCGTGCAGAGGGCACGGAAATCGTCATCGAAGTCAGCGATTCCGGTTGCGGGATGAGCCCCGAGTTCGTCCGCACGCGGCTGTTCAAGCCGTTCCATTCCTCCAAGCCCGGTGGCTTCGGCATCGGCGCCCACGAGGCGCGCGTCACGATCCGGGCGATGGGCGGCAAGCTCGATGTGGAGAGCCGCGAAGGTCTCGGCACCCGCTTCGTCATTCGCTTGCCGCGCCCGATCGCGGATTCCCAATTCCCGTCCGACAACAAGATTAAAACCGAGGTGGCATAATGGCGGACCAGCTTCCCAAGCTCCTGATCGTCGAGGACGATGAGGGGCTGCAGGCCCAGCTCAAGTGGGCATACGACGATTTCGAGGTGGTGATCGCCGGTGACCGTGAAAGCGCGATTGCCGCCTTACGCGCCGAGGAACCCGCTGTGGTCACGCTCGACCTCGGCTTGCCGCCGGATCCCGACGGGACCAGCGAGGGCTTCGCCGTGCTCGACGCGATCATGGCGCTCAAGCCCGATACCAAGGTGATCGTCGCAAGCGGCCACGGCGCTCGCGCCAGTGCGCTGACCGCAATCGAGCGCGGCGCTTACGACTTCTACCAGAAGCCCGTGGATATCGAGCAGCTCGGCCTGATCGTGCGCCGGGCGCTCAACCTGCATCACATCGAGGCCGAGAACCGCAAGCTTTCCGAGCGGGCAGGGGACGGCAACCGCGTACTCGGCGGGTTGATTACTGCAGCGCCGGAAATGGTCCGCGTTGCCCGCACCATCGAACGCGTCGCAAACACCAAGGCTTCTGTCATGCTCCTCGGCGCGAGCGGCACCGGCAAGGAACTGCTGGCGCGAGGCCTGCATGAGGCGAGCGATCGCAGGGACGGCGCGTTCGTCGCCATCAACTGCGCGGCGATCCCAGAGAACCTGCTCGAAAGCGAGCTGTTCGGGCACGAGAAGGGGGCCTTCACCGGCGCGGTCAAGACCACCGAGGGCAAGATCGAACTGGCCGACGGCGGCACGCTGTTCCTCGACGAGGTCGGCGACATCCCGCTGCCGCTGCAGGTCAAGCTGTTGCGCTTCCTGCAAGAGCGCACGATCGAGCGCATCGGTGGGCGTGCAACCATTTCGGTCGACACCCGCATCGTCTGCGCGACGCACCAGGACCTCGACGCTATGATTGCCGACGGGCGCTTTCGCGAAGACCTCTATTATCGTCTCGCCGAGATCATCGTGAAGATACCATCGCTCGCCGAGCGGCCAGGTGATGCGGCGCTGCTGGCCAAGGCCTTCCTCAACCGCTTCGCCGACGAGATGAACCCGCAGGTCAAGGGCTTCGCGCCTGACGGCCTTGCGGCGATTGCCGACTGGCCCTGGCCGGGCAATGTCCGCGAGCTTGAAAACCGCGTGAAGCGCGCGGTGATCATGGCCGACGGCAAGCTCGTCGGTGCCGCCGACCTCAATCTCGATAACGTCGAGGGCGGCGAGTGCGAAGCGCTCAACATCAAGAGCGCGCGCGAACAGTCGGACCGGCGCATGATCCGTCAGGCGCTGGCCCGCACCGAGGGCAATATCTCGAGTACCGCCAAGCTGCTCGGGATCAGCCGGCCGACGCTGTACGACCTGCTCAAGCAGTATGACCTTCAGGCCTGATCGAATCTGGCTGGCACTGCTCCTCGCCTGCGCGGCCATCCCGGCCGTCGCGGGGCAGGGTGACGATGCGCTTGCCCGCGCTCGCGGGGCCCTTGACCGTGGCGACGGCATCGCGGCGGAAATAGATGCACGCAAGGCGCTGGAACAGGGCATGCCGCGCAGCGCTGTCTCGGCGGCGATGGGCGAGGCCTACGTGTTGCAGGGCGAGGACGGCAAGGCGCTGCAGTGGCTTGAACCAGCCGACTTCGACCAGGACAGCGCCGAGGCCGGACTTCGCGCCCTCGGCCGTCTGAAGACCGACCGCGGCGAATTCGTTGAGGCCGCCGAGGCGTTCAATCGCGCCATCGCCCGCGGGGCCGAAAGCTCGGGCCTGTGGGTCGACATTGCCCGGATGCGGTATCGCAGCGGCGAGCAGCACATTGTCGGCGGTGCGATCAACCGGGCGCTGGCGCTCGATCCGCGCGATCCCGAAGCCCTGTCCATGCAGGCGCAACTGGTCCGCGACTCCCGCGGGCTTGTCGCGGCGCTGCCGTGGTTCGAGCGCGCGGTCGAGACGGCGCCCGACAATGTCGGCCTGCTCGGCGACTATGCCGCGACGCTGGGCGAGGTCGGCCGCTACAAGGACATGCTCGCTGTCGTGCGGCATATGTTCAAGCTCGATCCCGGAAACCAGCAGGTCTTCTTCCTGCAGGCCGTGCTGGCTGCGCGCGCCGGGCAGGACAACCTCGCGCGCCGCCTCCTGTGGCGGGCCGGCGATGACAGCGCGACGACACCGGTCGGACTGGTCCTGTCGGGCGTCCTCGAATTCCGCACCGGCCACCCGGCGCTGGCGGTCGAGCGGTTCGACGACCTCGTGCGGATGCAGCCCGACAACCCGACCGCCGCCAACCTGCTGGCGCGCGCGCTTTCCGCAGCGGGCGACTTGTCGGAGACCGCGGCAAGGCTCGAGCCGTTGGCCCGGCGCAGCGACGCTTCGCCCTATGTGCTGACGCTGCTTGCGCGGACTTACGAACAGCTCGGGCGGCGCGCCGACGCGGCGCCGTTGCTCGACCGCGCGGCGCGTGGTGCTTCCGCCGAGCTGCTGCCTTATCCGGTTGCTGGAGATGTCATGGCGATGGGCTACCCTTGGGGCGGCGACAGCGGCCGGGCAGAAGATGGGGTAACGCAGCTGCGCCGCCTGCTCGGCACCGGGCAGCGCGATGCGGCGACTGCCGTTGCCCGCGATCTCGATGAGCGCTTTCCCGGCGCGGTCGATATAGAGAGCCTCAATGGGGACACGGCCCTGTTGACCGGCCGGCCCGATGTGGCGCTCCGGTATTACGAACAGGCGGGCGAAGTGCGGCGCACGACGGCTTTGGTGCGGCGCGTGGTCCTGGCGATGAAGATGTTTGGCGAACCCGCAGCTGCCGACCGGTTCCTGGCCGGTTCGCTGGCGCTCGATCCGGGCAATCCTATCCTCGCAGCCCAATACGGACGCAGGCTGACGGAGCAAGGCAATTGGCCTCAGGCGGTGGTTCTGCTCGACCATGCGGTCCGGCTCGGCGGTGGCCGCGATCCGCGACTGCTTGCCGACCTCGCGCAGGCGCAGCTCAAGACCGGCGACATCGATGCCGCGCTGGCCAATGCGCGTGAGGCCTACCGGATTCAGCGCGCCCGTCCTGAAGCGGCGGCGGTTCTGGCCGCGGCGCTTGCGGCGAAGGGCGAGGGCGGGGCGCAGGTCCTGCTCGCCAAGGTCAAACGCCTCGGCGCCGCGACCGGGCTCGCCGCGCGCTAGCAACGGTTCGGCGCTGGACAGCCGCGTCTCGCTTCGCCAATCGCCCCCGATGCCTTCGCTCGGACCCCTGACGCGAGTCGACCCGCTGGTGCGGCTGCTGCTGGTGGCGATCGTGCTAGCCTCGCTGCTGCCGGTCGCCGGGACATGGCGTCCGGTCGCGCAGGGTGTGTCGAACGCCGCGGTCTTCCTGCTCTTCCTGCTCAACGGCCTGCGCCTGCCGCGCGCCGATGTCCTGCGCGGAATCGGCCACATCCGCTTCCTCGTCCCGCTGGTGCTGTGGTGCTTCGGCGCGCTGGCTCTGGCCGGGTGGGGGCTTTCGCTTGCGCTGGCGAGCTGGCTCCCGCCGGTCGTCGCGCTCGGCTTCTGCTATCTGGGGACGCTGCCGTCGACCGTGCAGTCGGCGACGGCCTATTGCTCGTTGGCGGGTGGGAACGTCGCCAACTCGGTGGTCGCCGCCGCGCTGCTGAATATCCTCGGCGTCTTCGTTACGGCTCCGCTGTTTTCGCTCCTTGTCGGGAGCGAGGCGGCTGCGTTCGACTTCGGCGCGCTGGAGAAGGTGGCGCTAATCCTGCTGCTGCCTTTCCTGCTCGGCCAGGTCGCGCAGGGGCGCTTCGGGCATTACGTGCGCGAGCACCGGCAACTGGCGACGTGGATGGATCGAACGGCCATAGCCATTGCCGTCTACGTCGCCTTCTCCGGGGCGGTCGAGGAGGGACTCTGGGGTCGGGTTTCGCTAGGCGACTGGGGCACCCTGATCGCCGGCGTCAGCCTGTTGCTCGCCTTCGCATTCGGCGGCGCATGGGCGCTGGCCGGGTCGCTTGCCCTGCGCCGGGAGGACCGCATCGCCTTCCTCTTCTCCGGCGCGCAGAAGTCGATCGCCATGGGCGCGCCGCTGGCCAGCGTGCTCTTTCCCGCGGGCGTTGCCGGGCTCGTGCTGCTGCCGGTGCTGGTCTACCACCTGCTGCAGCTGGTGCTGTCCGCCCCGCTCGCGGCCCGGCTCAGGAGGGAGTGACCTCGTCCCTGGGGCGGTTGTGTCGCACCGACCACCACAGCGAAATGCCGATCAGCACGGCTCCGATCAGACCCGTCAACGTCTCGGAAATCTCGTAACGCGCCGACAGCAGCATGATCGTGCCCAGGGCCAGGATCGCCCAGAAAGCCCCGTGTTCAAGGAACCGGTACTGCGCCAGCGTCCCCTTCTGCACCAGCATGATCGTCAGCGAGCGGACGAACATCGCCCCGATCGAAAGGCCCAGCGCGATGACCACCATGTTGTTCGACAATGCAAACGCCCCGATCACTCCATCGAAGCTGAACGAAGCGTCGAGCACGTTGAGATAGAGGAAACCGCCGAACCCGGCCGAAATCACGGCCCCGCGGGCCCGCGCTGCCTCCTCACGCAACTCGAGCAGGGTGCTGATCCCTTCGACTGCGACGAAGACGATTATCCCGAGCAGCCCGGCAACGAGGAACGTCAGCGCATCGGACTCCGACAGCGTGAGGGAAATGAGGAACAGGGTCAGGAGCAGCAAGGCGATTTCGACCGCGGCAATGCGCGAAAACCGGCTCAGCTTTTCCTCGATCCAGCGGATCCAGTGCACGTCCTTGTCGCTGTCGAAGAAGAACTTCGAGCCGACAAGCGTCAGGAAGGCGCCGCCAAACCCGGCTATCCCGACATGCGCGCTGGAGACGATCCGCTCGTATTCCCGCGGCTCCGAGAGGGAGAGTTTGATCGCCTCGGCCGGCCCGATCCCGGCAGCGATGGCCACGATGGCGAGCGGGAACGCGACGCGCATGCCGAACACCGCAAAAGCCATGCCCCAGGTGAGGAAGCGACGCTGCCAGACCTCGTCCATGTCCTTGAGAACCGTGGCGTTGACCACGGCGTTGTCGAAGCTCAGCGAGACCTCGAGTACGGACAGGACGACGATGATCCACAAGGTCGAAAGCATCGCCTGGACCGTGTGACTGGACGTCCAGGCGTACCACGCGCCAAGCGCGAGACAGACGAGCGTGAAGATGATCGAGCCGCGAAAGTTCTTCAGCATGGCGCGGTCCGCCCAAAGGTCGGGCGAAGTTTATACACACCTGACACATCTGACAGTGTCCTGGGGCAAAACTCGCGGGCTGCCGCGGAGCGGCGGGGCCGGGCGATCCGGCTTCGTTTCTGGTACTGGCGCGACATTGTACTATTATGGGCGATCATGGCCGCGGCGTTGGCACGAATGGCGGGCTGTAGGAAAGGCTTTTCGCGCGGTTATCCGGACTGGTAGCACTGGTCGGGACCGGGGAAGCTGCGCGCGCGAACTTCCTCGGCATAATGCGCCGCCGCAGCCGAGATCGTCCCGGCGAGATTTTCGTAGCGTTTCACGAAACGCGGCACGCGTTCGAACATGCCGAGCATGTCCTCGGTAACGAGGACCTGCCCGTCGCATTGCGCCGAAGCGCCGATGCCGATGGTCGGGCAGGCGACCGCGCCGGTGACCTCGATGGCGATCTCCTCGAGCACCCCTTCTACGACGATGGCGAAGGCGCCGGCCTCGTCGAGCGCGCGGGCGTCGGCGACGATCTTCTCTGCCTCGGCATCGTTCTTGCCGCGTGCAGCATAACCGCCGAGCACGTTGACCGCCTGCGGGGTCAGTCCGACGTGGCCCATCACCGGGATGCCGCGCCTGACGAGGAATTCGACCGTCGGCGCCATCGCCTCGCCGCCTTCGAGCTTCACCGCCGCCGCGCCGGTCTGCTTGAGCAGGTATGCGGCGCTCTCGAACGCCTTCTCGGGCGATCCTTCGTAGCTGCCGAACGGCATGTCGATGCAGACGACGGCGTGATAGCTGCCGCGCACAACCGCCGCGCCGTGGTTGGCCATCATCTCCAGCGTGACCGGCACGGTCGAAGGCAGGCCGTAGATCACCTGGCCGAGCGAATCTCCGACCAGCAGCAGGTCGCAATGCGCGTCGAGTAACTGCGCCTGCCGTGCGGTGTAGGCGGTCAGCATGACCAGCGGCTCGGCCGTGACCCCGTCCTGCTTGCGCTTGCGCAGCTTGGGCACGGTCAGCCGCTTCATCGGCGCCGGAGTGGGATTGGCGCGGCTCGTCGAGGTGTCGAGCTGGAAGGTCGTGGACATGGCCGCTGACATAGACTTGCCATCCAGCCGGGGAAACCCCGCACATTTCGCCTTGCCAAGCGGTCGTCCAGCGCTAGCGTGCCCTGCAATCGGGGAGGCGGCGCTGTGATGGCCGCCCAAGAAGGGAATTTGTATGATTTTGGATCGGGTCAAACCGCTGGACGCAATTCTTGCGACCGCGGAGAAGAAGTCGCTCAAGCGAACGCTGGGTTGGTTGCAGCTTACGCTGCTCGGCATCGGCTGTGTTATCGGCACCGGCATTTTCGTGCTGACTGCGGTCGGCGCGCAGAAGGCCGGACCAGGTCTGATGGTCGCCTTCGCCGTCGCCGGTGCGGTCTGTATCGTCGCCGCGCTGTGCTACGCGGAAATCGCCGCAATGATCCCGGTTGCGGGTAGCGCATACACCTACAGTTACGCGTCGATCGGCGAGTTCTTCGCCTGGACCGTGGGCTGGGCGCTGATCATGGAATACGCGATCGCTGCCAGTGCGGTTTCGGTAGGCTGGTCGGGCTATTTCAGCGGGACGATCCTCAACGAGTTCCTCGGCATACACTTGCCCACCTGGCTCAGCGCCGGGCCGCTGGCGTTCGGCGGGGTCGAAGGCGGGTTCATCAACCTGCCGGCGGCGGTCATCGCGCTGCTCGTCACGTGGCTGCTGGTCATCGGGACCAGCGAGAGCGCCAAGGTCAATGCCATCCTCGTGGCGATCAAGGTTACCGCGCTGACGGCGTTCATCGCGCTGACCCTGACGAGCGGCGACTTCAGCGCCGACAAGTTCAATCCCTTCCTGCCGGCCGGCCTGTTCGGTGGCTGGGGCACGGGCGTCGGCGCGCTGGGCGCGGCGGCGACGATGTTCTTCGCTTACGTCGGTTTCGACGCGGTTTCGACCGCGGCGGAAGAGACCAAGAACCCGCAGCGCAACGTGCCGATCGGGCTTGTCGCCTCGCTGCTGTTCTGCACGGTGTTCTACATCCTCGTTGCCGCCGGTGCGATCGGGACGCTGGGTGGCCAGCCGATCATGGACGCGATGGGCTTCCCGGTCGAAGCCGGTTCGCCGGAACTGGCGCGCCAGTGCGCCATGCCCGAACACGCCGAAGCTCTGGTCTGTTCGAAGGAAGCCCTGGCGCACGTGCTGCGCGTGATCGGCTTCTCGGGTATCGGCAACATGCTCGGCATCGCCGCCTTCCTCGCGCTTCCGTCGGTCATCCTCGTGCTGATCTTCGGCCAGACGCGCATATTCTTCGTCATGAGCCGCGACGGCCTGCTGCCGGAGAAGTTGAGCACGGTGCACCCGAAGTACCGGACGCCGCACGTCGTCACCATGATGACCGGTGCCGCGGTGGCGCTGGGCGCGGCGTTCTTCCCGGTCGGCCAGCTTGCCGACATCTCGAACGCCGGCACGCTCTACGCCTTCCTTATGGTGGCTGTCGCGGTGATGGTGCTGCGCGTGAAGGACCCCAATCGCCAGCGCCACTTCAAGGTGCCGGGCGTGTGGATCATCGCTCCGCTGACGATCATCGGCTGCGTGCTTCTGTTCTTTAACCTGCCGAGCGCTGCCATGCTGTTCCTGCCGGGGTGGGGCATTCTCGGCCTGTTCGTTTACTTCCTCTACAGCCGTGGCCACAGCCACCTGGGCCGCGGGATCGTCGAGGTGGTCGACGACGTCGCGGGCGAGGAATTGCAGATCCCGATCCATCCGCCGGGCGAGTGATCGGCCTTGGATCATGAAAGAGGGGCCGCTTCCCATTGGAGGCGGCCCCTTTTTTTGTGCGGGTTGGTGAATTGATTAGAGGTTGGTTTCGAGGTGTTCCTCGCGCGCCTCTTCCTTGACTTCGAAGCCGAGCAGCATCTTCACGTTGTCGACGAAGCCGAGGTCGCTATTCCAGATTTCGGCCTGGCCGAGGTCCATTCGCAGCATCATCAGGTTGGGATCGTCCTTGCCGTCGAACCAGGATTCGATGATTGAGTTCCATTGCTTGTCGAGGCGGGCGCGGCTCGCTTCCTCGCTCAGCGTGCCGGTGAAGCGGGCGAAGACCTGGTTGTCCTTGCCCGAGAATGTCGCGGTCGCCGGGCCGAGCCTTGCCAGCGGGTGATCGCGGCGGGTGAAGAACCAGATCGTTCCGCCCTTCACATCTTCGTCCAGTTGCGCGGTCATCGGGACGGCGGTGTGGGGGTCGCTGTCTAGCTGGAGGAAGACGAAGGGGCTCTCGTCCAGCGCTTTCCAGAATTTGTGTTTGAGTTCGTTCGGGTCGCTCATTTCAATCTCCTTTCCCCACCAACGGCTCGGCGAACGCGGGCGTTCCGGCGCCTCGCGATAGGCGGATTGTTCCGCGGGACCGATTGCGCAGCGACGCGAGATATGGAACAAACAAGGAACAAAGGAGTCGATTCGTCATGGACCTTTCCGCCTTGCCCACTGCCGGCGAGCTGGCCTCGCTTGGCGAGCGTGCGCGCCACTGGCGCCCGGGGCTCGCCGGTGCGCGCCATGGCGAGGTGTTCGCGCGCGGTAACGAGGGCAGCGGGGCGGCCGCCGCGCTGGCGCTGGCGCTCGACGGGCTGCGCGCCGAGGGCGACGAGCGGGTGGAAGAGCGCGCGGTGCTGTGGGTGCAGGATGCCGCTGCCATCCGGCTTGGCGGGCGGCCCTATCGCCACGGCTTGCCCGAGGCGCTGCGCCGCCGCCTGATCCACGTTTCCGCGAAGTCGGCGGAGGACGCGTTGTTCGCGCTGGAGGAGGGCGTGCGCTGCCGCGACGTGGCCTTCGTGCTGGGCGAGATCGCCGGCAACCCGCGCGCGCTCGACTTCGTCGCCTCGCGTCGCCTGAGCCTCGCGGCGGAAAAGCATGGCGTGGCGCTGTGGCTCGTCCGGCTCGATGCTTCGCGCGACCTCTCGTCGGCGCGGATGCGCTGGGAGGTGCGCTCCGCCCCGTCACCGCGCCCGCGCTGGAACCCCGCCGCCCCCGGCCGCCCGGCCTGGCGCGCCGAACTGTTCCGCTCGCGGGTTCATGCCCCAGGAGAATGGATCCTGCGCGATGAGGCAAAC
Source organism: Croceibacterium salegens (assembly GCF_009827435.1). GTDB lineage: Bacteria > Pseudomonadota > Alphaproteobacteria > Sphingomonadales > Sphingomonadaceae > Croceibacterium_B > Croceibacterium_B salegens. Next base: position 95,203 of record NZ_WTYM01000030.1, read on the forward strand.
CACCTCGCCGCCGATCGCCTCCCGACAGCCAACGATCCCGGCACGCCGGATCATGTCGATCTGGCTGCCTCGTCTGGCGATCGATCGCTGGCGGCAGTCTGAAGGCCTGCAGGAAGGGCAGGGCGCGGACGGCGCCCCGCTCGTCCTGATCGCCGAAACCGCGCACGGTCCGCGGATCGAGGCCGCCAACCGCGCCGGGCTCGAAGCCGGGGCAAGGGCCGGCATGATGCTCGCCGATGCGCGCACGCTGTGCCCCTCTCTGGTGACGCTGCCGAGTGACCCGGCGGGCGACCGCGATTTCCTCGAACGGCTCGCACTGTGGGCGCGGCGCTGGGGCCCGTGGAGCGCGCTCGACCCGCCAGATGCGGTGCTGGTCGACGTCACAGCGGTCGCGCACCTCTTCGGCGGCGAGGATCGCCTGCTGGCCGACGCGCAGGACCTCTTCGCCCACCGCGGCCTCACCGCCCGCCTCGCCATCGCGCCCACCGCCGGGGCGGCATGGGCGCTGTCGCACTATGGAAAGGGCAATTCCATCCTGCCTCCCCCTGTGGGGGAGGATATCCCGGCGATGCTTTCCGGCCTTCCCGTCGCCGCGTTGCGGCTCGACGACGACGTCCTGCTGATCCTGCGCCGCCTCGGGCTCAAGCGGCTCGGTCAGCTCGAGGGTATCGGCCGCGACGCCTTGCAGCGCCGCTTCCGCACCCGCCGCGCGCCCGCCGCCAACCCGCTGACCCGGATGGACCAGCTGCTCGGCCGCGTGCCTGAGCCGCTGCTGCCGGTGGTCCCGCAGCAGGTCCCGCTGGTCCAGCGCCGGCTGATGGAGCCGATCCTCCACCGCGCGCTGCTCGATACTGTGCTCGCCGACCTCGCCGCCGACATGGCGCGCGAACTTGAAGGGCAGGGGCAGGGCGCCCGGCGGCTCGAACTGGGGCTGTGGCGGGTCGATGGCGAAGTTGCGAACCGCATGCTCGAACTCGCCGCGCCGACCCGCGATGCGGCGCATATCGTCCGCCTGTTCGCGAGCAAGCTCGACGATATCGACGCCGGGTTCGGGATCGAACTGGTCCGCCTGCGCGCCAGCTGGACCGAGCCGCTGGCGCTCGAACAGGCCGATATCGAGGCGGCGGCCGAGGACCACGGTACTTCGCTGGCCGCCTGCATCGACAGGCTGGCCGTGCGCCTCGGCCCCAGGTCGGTGGGTCGCCCGGTGCCGCACGCCAGCCACATCCCCGAACGCGCGCAGAAATGGCAGCCGCCGCTCGAACCGGAAGCCGCCAGCCAGGGCGAGCTCGCCTTCCACGCCCGGCCATTGAAGCTGCTCGACCGCCCCGAGCCGATCGCCGTGCTCTACGCCACCCCCGACGGGTTGCCGCAACGCTTCCGCTGGCGCGGCAATGTCCACGAGGTCGCCCGCGCCGAAGGGCCCGAACGCATCGCCCCCGAATGGTGGCGCGAAACCGGCCGCGCCCGCCTGCGCGACTACTACCGCATCGAAGACGGCGAGGGGCGGCGCTACTGGATCTACCGGCTAGGGCTGGTGGGCGATGGCCGCGGCGGACTGCCCGACTGGTTCATACAGGGGCTGTGCGCCTGAGCCGCCGGAAATGCGACAACCAGACCAACGCTTTGAAATGATATTGCCGGACGCTGAAAATAAGATAGGCTTCTCGCATAAACCGGTCGTGTTCGTGTCCCGAGGAGGAACCGCGATGACGAAGCGTTTTGCATTGGCCGCCTTGGCCATCCTTGCCGCCGGACCGGCGATCGCCCACCACAGTATGGCCGTCAATTTCGACCTGACCCAGCGCATTTCCGAACAAGGCACGCTCGAAAGGATCGAGTGGACCAATCCGCACGTCCATCTGTTCCTCAAGGTCAAGGGCGAAACCTGGGCCTTCGAGGGGCCCGCGCCGAGCTGGTTTCGCGGGCGCTCCTACAAGCGCAGCGATTTCGAGGAATCGATCAGCAAGCCGGTGACGATCGACGCCAGCCCCGCGCGCAACGGCAGCAAGGCCGGGCTGATCCGCCAGATCAAGCTACCCAACGGGGTGATCATCTCCGCCTGTCCGCAAAACTGCTGAACGGGAGAAAGAACATGGGCAAACAGCGGGCGAAAGCCGCTCTTGCGGCAGCCGGCAAGCTGGCGATGGCGACCATGTTGGGCTGCAGCCTAACCACGGCGGCCTGGGCCGAAGTCAGCGAAGAGCAGCGCGAAGCAAACGAGAAGCAGCAGCGCGAGATCCGGGACGCTCGCCGGGCCGCGGCGGTCAAGGAAAGGGCCACGATCTCCAGGATCGTCGCCGCGGACGGTACAGAGCTCGCCCGGATCGAATTTTCCGATCCCAACATGGGCGAGCCAAAGTTCTCCCCGGATATGAGCCGCTATGCAGCGCTCATGGTCGACCGGCCGAACGGTTCAACCGATCTCTGGGTGTTCGATTACAGGAACGGCACCAAGGCCCAGATCACGACGAGCGGCAAGGGCGAGGATGTGTCGGGCTTCACCTGGTCGCCCGATGGCAAGTCGCTGGCTTATTCTGCCGTGCGCAACGGCCAGTACAACGTCTACCGGCGGCCCGTCGAAGGACCGCCGGGCGATGGTGAGCTGGTTTTTGACAACCGCGGCGGCGACATCGACCTGTGGGACTGGTCGCCCGACGGCCGCTACCTTGCCTACGATACCGGCTTCACGACGGCGACAGTCGACGGTGGCGGGATTCACCTGATCGATCTCGAAAAGGGCGGTCCTCCGATCGAGGTGCTCAAGACGCCCTATCCGATATTCGTACCCCAGTTTTCGCCCGATGGACGCTATCTGTCCTATACCGCGCTCGATCGCGGCGCCTTCCCCATCGAAGTGACGAGGGCAGTGCCGATCGATCAGGGCGGCGGCCAGTACTGGCGGCTCGCCAACGCCGGGTCCGGCGCCAGCTCTCTGTGGTCGGCGGACGGCAAGACGGTCCTCTATTGCGACGCGAAGGCGAGACTCACGATGGGGGTCAGCGTCGAGCCGGATGGCGACGCGGTCAAGCATGGGGAGGCGGCCGCGGTCGACGCTCCCAAGGGCATCATGACCGGTGCCGAGGACGGCGAGTGCTTTAACCCCAGCCGCGACGGCCAGCGCCTTAACGCGATCGGACTGCCAAAGGATCCGTCCGAACGGATCGTGATGGTCGATCGGTCCGGGCGCGAGCTGGCGCAGTTCGGCAAGCCGGGAACCTGGGGTCTGGCGTCGTTCTCGCCCGATGGATCGCGCATTCTTGCGATAGCCGCGGCGGACGACAATTCGCCAAACTCGGCCATCTGGTCGATCGATCCCGCGACCGGCGAGGAAACCAAAGTGGCCGACGACAGCCCGTTCAAGCGGGACCTGATCTGGGCGGGCAACGACTCCTACATTTCAGCGACGGGCCATTTCGACAACGGGGCCCAATTTTACGTCTACCGCCATCCTGTCAGCGGTGAGGGCGGGCCGGAAACAGTCTTCGAACTCGAGCCGGGCGTCGTCTCCTTCGAGCCCACCGACGTCTCGTCCGACGGGAAGTACCTGATCGCAAACATTGCCGGCTACATAGCCGCTATCCCGCTGGCCAAGGGCGCAGAAAGTCCCGAGGCGCGGGATGTCCTGCGCGGGGAATTCGATGTCGCCGTCCTGCGGCTCTCGCCCGACATGGAATACGCCGCCTACACCTATAACGATACCGGGCGGTTCGAGGTCTATCTCGCGCCTTTCGACCGGAGTACCGCCGCCGTGGATGACAGCGCCGCCCGCATGATAAGCCAGGGCGGCATGGCCAGCGCCGTTTCCTGGCGCGCGGACGGCAAGGAACTCTATTACCTGAGCGACCTGCCCGACACGCCCGAGATCAACGATTTTGCGGTCATGGCCGTCGGCGTGAGCACGAAACCCGCCCTGACGGTGGGGGAGCCGCACGCACTGTTCACGATCGTTCTCCCGGCCGGGGTGACCGCCAGCGGCCGGATGCTGTTCTGGCGGATCGCCAGCCCCGACGGCCAGCGCTTCCTGTTCGTGAACGATCAATAGCGAAGTGGGGGCTCAGCTTGCCGGTGTTAGGCCGCTCGGTGATTCCTCGACTCGTTTCCGGACTGTCGTTTCAACCATCGAGCGAGTTTCCGAAGGCGAATCGGGCTCGGTCACGGTAATGGTCGCCGCTTTTACCCGCCCTATCACATTGCCAGTGGCGTCAAGTTCGAAAGAGACCTCAAGAGTCCCGGACACCACATCCTTCGCATGAACTTGACGTGCCTGATCAAGTGAAAGTTCCTTGCCCGAGATCTCAGCCACGACGACATCGGTCTGGGCGCTCGACTCCCGAATGCGATTTCCATCGATGACTGCACTAGCCGAAAGCCGACTTGTTCCATCATTATCGACCTGAGTTGTAAGCGCCACTGGTCGCTGGATATTGGGGTCGCTGAACACTTCACCGGGCCGCAAATCGAACGGCGCGATCAACTCCAGGACAGATTGTGGATCACACTCAATCTGGAACGCATTCCAGGTGAAAATCCAATGTCCACACGCTTCGCGCGTATATCCTGCAAATTCGAGAAAGCGTTCGACACGTGCCTCAAGCTCGGCTTCGTTCAGAAGTTTCAATTCGCCATCGTTGCTGTGCAGGATTCGCGCCGGAAACTGCCAACTTACTGACCTGTCACTGTCGCTTGCACTTTCGGGAAGGTCGTACTCGAGTTCGACGCCTTGATCGGTGGTGGCCAACACTTTCTCGATCAGCGTATCGCGGTCAAAAGAGCTGCCCGAACCGGACTCCGATTTCGACTCTGTCTTCGTCTCGATCGTGATGAGCCAGGTATCTCCAGCGACGTGCTGACGTGCGGCCACCGGAGACGTGAAAAACATCCCTGCGACCAACAGGAGAGCAGGCGAGATGCGCCTCACCGCTCCGGCGCTTCCCCGTTGATCGCCACCCGGTGCATTACCCGGCGCTCCCCCGCATAATCGTTGAGCGCGTAGTGCAGCGTGGCGCGGTTGTCCCAGAAGGCGACGTCGCCGACCTGCCAGCGCCAGCGGCAGGTGAAGGGCTCGCGGGTCGCCTGGGCCATCAGGTAGTCGAGCAGCGGGGCGCTTTCTTCCTCGGTCATGTCCTCGAAGCGCGGGGTGAAGGCGCCGCTGACGTAATAGAGCTTGCGACCGCTTTCGGGGTGGGTGCGGACGAGGGGGTGGGGGTGTTCCCAGTGCGCCGCCGCCGTAGGTGAGGAGCGAACCGAGCTGTCCTTGCCCCAGTCGAGCGCCTTCTCGCCGTAGATCTTGGCGGGCGTGTGCATGACCGTGAGCGTGTCGATCAAGCGCTTCATTCCGTCCGAAAGATCGTCGTAAGCCGTATAAAGATTGGACCAGAGCGTATCGCCGCCGACTTCAGGCACCTGCTTGGCGTAGAGCACCGACCCGAGCGGCGGTTCGGGCATGTAGGTCAGGTCGCCGTGCCAGGCGCCGCCGAAGTTGCGGGTGTCGGTCGGCTCCTGCCGCACCTCGATGATGTCGGGGTATTCGTCCATCCCGGCAACCTGGTCGTGGCGGTTGAGCGTGCCAAAGCGCCGGGCGAAGGCGAGCTGCTGGTCGGGCGTCATGTCCTGTCCGCGGAAAAAGATGACGAGATGCTCGACCAGCGCGCGGCGGATTTCGCCGATCGTCTCGTCGTCGAGCTCCTGCGACAGGTCGACACCCTCGACGATCGCCCCGAGCGAGGCCGAGTAACGCTTGACGCCAATGCGGCGGTAATCCGCCGATGCGGCCTGCGGGGCAATGCGCCTGCCGGTGATCGCGGTCATGCCGGTTGCAACCTGCGCTTCGGCTCGACCTGGCAATCGACGATGAAGGCCGCGGCGAAGACCATCAGCGAGATGACGACCAGCGTCGCGAAGTACCAGATAAAGCTGTCGCCTCCGAGGTTCATCAGCCACCCGCCGCCGAGCACCATGCTGATCGACATGACCCGGCCCGAGGTGATGACCATGCCGATCCCGCCCGCGCGACACGAATGGGCATAGCCCGAGGCCATGATGACGTAGAACACCGTGATCATCATCGAGACCAGCCCGACGGCCAGCCCTTCGAGCCAGACAATCGCCTCGACCTGTCCGGCAGTGGGTGCGCCATTCGCGCCCTCGATGATGATGGCCAGCCCGAGGATCGTGGCAAGGATCGCCGCCGCCCCGGCGATGGTCACCGCCTTCGATCCGAACGTGCGCGTGGTCAGCCCCGCCGACAATCCGCCGATGATCGAAAGGATGCCCTGCCAGAAGCTCGCCCTGAGCGCGTCATCGAGCGACAGTCCGGCCGAGGTCAGCAGCGTCGGAGTCCAGTTGAGCAGGCCATAGACCAGCGTCGTCGTGGCCGAGAAGCTGATCACCATGCCGAGGTTGAGCCGGTTGTTGCTGCGATGGAACACTCCGATCTGCTCGCCGGGGGCCGCATCGGGGCTGGTCACCACTTCCGGCAAGAGTTCGATCGACCCGTCGATCACCCGCGAGGCGCTCTTCTGCGCCGCCTCGCGCCGTCCCCGCGTCAGGAGCCATGCGGGCGGCTCGCGCAGGACGGCGACGAGCAGCGCGCCGAGCACGAGCGAGCCCACGCCGAAGATCATGAACGCACCGCGCCAGCCGTAGGCTGGCAACATCAGCGGCATGACCGCGGCGCTGACCGAGATGCCCACGGGGATGCCTACCGACAGGAACGAGACCGCGTGCGGGCGGGTCTTCTCGTTGACCCAGTCGCTGACCAGCGCCAGCGCGTTGGGATAGGCCGCGCCGAAGCCGAGCCCGCCAAGCGCGCGGACTGCGGCCATTTCCCACACTCCGTTGGTGAACGATGCAAGGATGGTCGATCCGCCAAAGATCGCGCAGGCAATGGCCAGCGTGCGCAGCCGTCCGATACGGTCGCCCAGCATCCCGCCGAAGATCGACCCGAAGCCCATGCCGAAGAGCGATGCGGCGAGGGCCGGGCCGAACACGGCGCGGTCGATGTTCCATTCCTCGAGGATCACCGGGGTGACCAGCGAGAGCGATTGCAGGTCGATCCCGTCGATCACCAGCAGCGCCAGCCCGAAGACCATCACCACGATCTGGAACGGCCGCAGGGGCAGGTCGGCGATTGCCGCACTGAACGTCGATTGCCGCATGTGTTCTCCTCTTCCCGCCTGGCAGTCTGTCAGTGGTTTTTGACTTCGTCCACAGCAATCGCCGGGAGAACGGGCTAGGAGAATCCGCGGAGAGAACATATAAGGAACATATGCACTGTCGCGATAGTCCTGTGCACGCCTGGCTTGGCCGGGCGGCAACCGCAAACCATGCCGTCACCCCCGCGAAGGCGGGGGTCCAGCTGTCCTTTCGGCGAAGAGCGAGAGCAGCTGGATTCCCGCCTTCGCGGGAATGACGAAAGAGGGTGCCGGCGTTGCCCGAAAACGACCTCCATATTCCCCGTCGCAGGGTGGAATTCGATCCCGATCTGGTCGAGCCGCCAGCGCGTGCGCCCTTCGTCGAGCTGGGGTTGGTCAGTTGCTTCAGCTTCCTGCGCGGGGCTTCGGACGCGGTCGACCTGGTGCTGGCGGCCCACGCGCTGGGGTACGATGCGCTCGGCATTGCCGACGCCAATTCGATGGCCGGGGTGGTGCGGGTCCACACCGAAGCGAAGACGCTCAAGCTGCGGCCGGTGATCGGCTGCCGCATCGAGACGGTCGAGGGGCTCGCCTTCCTCGCCTATCCGAAAGACCGCGCCGCCTACGGGCGCCTGTGCCGGTTGATCTCGGCAGGACGGATGGGGACGCTCGACGGAGGCTGGCAGGAAAAGGGGGTGTGCGAGATCTCGCTGGCGATGCTCGCGGCGCATGGCGAAGGGGTGCAGCTGGTGCTGCTGCCGCCGGCGGATCTCGACGCCAAGTTCACCATCGCGGTGGAGAGCAATGTCATCCCCTTCCGTCACCCCGGCCCCCGAGCCGGGGTCCCGCTTCCTTCTAGTGTAGCGGAAGAAAGCTGGCCCCCGGATCAAGTCCGGGGTGACGAGGTTGAGAGGAAGGGGTGCATGGCCGACATCCTCCCCCACCTGGGCGCCCGGCTCCCCACGCTGCGCCACATCGCCGCGCCGTACCTCTACACCGGCGACGATATCGCCCGGATCGACCGGCTCGACGCGCTGGCGAAGGCCAACGGCCTCGCCTTGCTGGCGACCAACGACGTCCACTACCACGCCCCCGACCGCCGCCCGCTGCAGGACGTGATGACCGCGATCCGTCACAAGACCACCGTGGCACGGGCCGGGCACCTGCTCCACGCCAATGCCGAGCGGCATCTCAAGGGGCCGGGCGAGATGGTCCGCCTGTTCGAGCGCTGGCCCCACGCCATCGCCGCCGCGCGCGAGGTGGCCGACGCCTGCACCTTCAGCCTCGACGAGCTGAAATACGAATATCCCACCACGGCCTATCCGTACGGGATGACGCCGCAGGACTATCTCGTCCAGCAAACCTTCGAGGGAGCAAAATGGCGTTATCCCAACGGTTTGAAACGCGATATCGAGAAAACACTTGAGAAGGAGCTGGCGCTGATCGCCCAGCTCGGCATCGCGCCCTACTTCCTCACCATCAAGGAAATCGTCGACTTCGCACGGGCGCAGGATCCGCCGATCCTGTGCCAGGGGCGCGGCAGCGCGGCGAACTCGGCGGTGTGCTTCTGCCTCGGCATCACCGAGGTCGATCCGGCCGAGCACCAGTTGCTGTTCGACCGCTTCATCTCCGCCGAGCGCACCGAGCCGCCCGACATCGACGTCGATTTCGAGCACGAGCGGCGCGAGGAGGTGATCCAGCACATCTACGCCCAATACGGCCGCGAGCACGCCGGCCTGTGCGCCACGGTGATCCACTATCGCCCACGCATGGCGATCCGCGAGGTCGGCAAGGCCATGGGGCTGAGCGAGGACGTCACCGCGCTGCTCGCGCGCACCGTGTGGGGCGGGTACGGGCAGGAGATCGACGAGGAGCACGTCCGGCGCGAGACCGGGCTCGACCTGCGCGACCCGCACCTGCGCCGGGTGCTCAAGCTGACCGGGCAGATGATCGGCATGCCGCGCCACCTCAGCCAGCACGTCGGCGGGTTCATTCTCACCGACAAGCTGCTGACCGAGACGGTGCCGATCGGCAACGGCGCCATGCCCGACCGCAGCTTTATCGAGTGGGACAAGGACGACATCGACGCACTCGGCATCTTCAAGGTCGACGTGCTCGCGCTGGGCATGCTGACCTGCATCCGCAAGTGCCTCGACCTGCTCGAGCGGCACCACGGCCGCAAGCTGACGCTGGCCACCGTCCCGCAGGAGGACCCGGCGGTCTACGACATGCTGTGCCAGGGGGATTCGGTCGGCGTGTTCCAGGTCGAGAGCCGGGCGCAGATGAACATGCTGCCACGCCTGCGCCCCCGCAAGTTCTACGACCTGGTGGTCGAGGTGGCGATCGTGCGGCCCGGGCCGATCCAGGGCGACATGGTTCACCCCTACCTCAAGGCGCGCAAGGCGCAGCGCGAGGGCGGTCCGGCGTTCCAGCTTCCCGGTCCCGCGCCCGAGCATGGCCCGGCGGACGAGCTGTCCTCGATCCTCGAACGCACCTACGGGGTGCCGATCTTCCAGGAACAGGCGATGAAGATCGCGCTCGACGCGGCCAAGTTCTCGCCCGGCGAAGCCAACCAGCTGCGCAAGGCGATGGCGACCTTCCGCAGCCGCGGGATGATGCACCAGCACGAGGAGAAGATGGTCGGACGGATGGTCGCGCGCGGCTACGATCCCGAATTCGCCCAGCGCTGCTTCAACCAGATCAAGGGCTTCGGCGAATACGGTTTTCCCGAGAGCCACGCGGCGAGCTTCGCGCACCTCGTCTACGTCTCGGCCTGGCTCAAGTGCCATTACCCCGCCGCCTTCGCCGCGGCGCTGCTCAACTCGCAACCGATGGGTTTCTACGCCCCGGCGCAGATCGTCCGCGACGCGGCCGAGCACGGGGTCGAGGTCCTGCCGGTGGATGTGAATTGCAGTGCGTGGGACAACGGGCTTGAGGTCCTTCGAGACGCAGATGGGCCTTCGACGAGCTCAGTCCCATCTGCTCCTCAGGATGAGCGGGGTTCTTCCATGTTCGCTCATCCTGAGGAGCGGCTGAGGAGCCGCAAAGCGGCGTCTCGAAGACGCGTCTCGAAGGGCCTCCGCCTCGGCCTGCGGCAGGTCGACGGGCTGCCCGAACACGTCGCGGCGCAGATGGTGGCGGCGCGCGAGACGGGCGGGGCGTTTCGCGACGTGACCGAACTGCGCGACCGGGCGCGGGTGCCGCCATCGCATGTCGAGCGGCTTGCTTCGGCCGATTGCTTCGGCTCGCTGGAACTGCCGCGACGGCAGGCGCTGTGGGATGCGCGCAGCCTCGTTGCCGGGGCCGACCTGCCGCTGTTCGCCGCCGCCCGGGCGCGTGACGAGGGGGCGGAGAAGGTATGCACCGCGCTGCCGCTCATGCCCCTGTCGGAAGAAGTCGTCGCGGATTACCAGACCGTGCGCCTCAGCCTGAAAGCCCATCCGCTGAGCTTCCTGCGCCCCGGCCTGACTGAGCGCGGCTTCCTGCGTGCCTGTGACCTGCGCGCCCGCAAACATCGCTCGATGGTCAGCATCGCCGGCGTGGTGCTGATCCGCCAGCGGCCGGGCAGCGCCAAGGGGGTGTGCTTCATCACGCTGGAGGACGAGACCGGAGTAGCCAATCTCGTCGTCTGGCCCGACGCGTTCGAGAAATACCGCAAGGTGGTAATGGGTGCGCGGCTGATGGAGGTGCGCGGGAGGGTCGAATACGACGAGGAGGTGCTCCACGTCATCGTCAGTCATCTCGTCGACGCGACCGGCGAGCTGCACAAGCTCTCCGACGACCTGCTCAAGCCTTCGATAGCCCCGGCCGACCATGCCACCAACGGACCGCCCGGAAGCGAGGCGTCGCGCGCCGCCCGGCCGTGGCAGCCACCCGGTCCGGAAGAGCGCGACTGCGGTTTCGTCCCGCGCCACCCGCGCGACGTGCGAATCATTCCCAAGTCGCGCGACTTTCACTAGGCGGCGGCGATGGCCGGATCGGAAGATGTACTAGGTTGGGGCGGAGCCGGAATCGGCGCACAATGCCCCGTGCGCTGCTGCTATGCCGGCAGCAGTCGCCACACCGATGGGATGCCCGACCATGCCCAAAACCAGAACCGTCCTGATCTCCGCCACACTGCTGGCGATCCTCGCCGTTTCCGGCTCCGCCGCGGCGCGGCAGGACATCGTCGATGCGCGAGGCTGGCCCACGTACGACGCGGTGAAGCAGGACGGTTGCACGGCGCAGGTGCGCGGCAACGGCAAGATCTATCGCGTACAGGGACAGGGTTTCGCACCCGGCGCGGCGGTCTACGTCCATCTCGTCAACGACGGGATCAAACCGCTCGACTACCGCGATACTGCCGACCTGAGCGGCAACTGGTCACGCTACTACGTGCCGTTCCTGTGGCACCATCAGGGCGAAACGGTGCAAGTCAACGTCACCAGCGGCGAGTGCTCGCTCGACCTCACGTTCGACTGGCAGCGGCAGGACCCGAACTCCTAAGCGCCCGCTTCCGCGAGCCTCCTCATGGGGCTTCGCGCTCGTGATCGACGCCGAAATGTTGGCCGCCTTCGCAGTGGTCACCGGGCTGACGAGCATCGTCCCGGGGCCATCGATGCTGTTCGTCATGACCGAGACGCTGTGGCGAGGCGCCCGCTCGGGTTTCGCCGCGCTGATCGGGATGCAACTCGGCTACCTGTTGTGGTGGGCTCTGGCCGCGCTCGGCCTCGGCACGCTGGCCAAGACCTATCCCTTCGCCATGCACCTGCTGGCGGTCGGCGGGGCGCTGTACCTCGCCTGGCTCGGCCTGCAGGCCCTGCGCAACGCGGGCAGCGCAGCGGGAGAGGATATCGAACCGGCGCACGCGGTGACGCGCCATGCCTTCCGTGACGGAATCATGGTGGCCATCGGCAATCCCAAGTCGCTGATCTACGTCGTGGCCCTGCTTCCACCCTTCATTGCGCCGGACCGTCCGGTGATACCGCAACTCGCCGTGCTGTGGATGATCGGCATGCTGCTCGACCTGGCGATCGGCGGAATCTACATCTATGCCGGCAAGAGCCTGTCGCGGGCGATGGACCGGCCCGGCACACGGCTGTGGATCGACCGCGGGGTCGGTGCGGTATTTATCGTGATCGCGCTCGCGATTCTGTACGAATTGCTGTCCGGATAGGTCGGTGCCGCGCAAGATATTTGCGTTCAGCGCGTAAATCGGGTCAACTGCGAACAAGGCGTCGCACAGTCCCGTCAACGGCAAGGACATTCATGACCGCACAGGCCACGTTCCTGCCGCCGCTCGAGCGCAGCAAGTGGATGCGCTTCCTCACGGTCTTCCTGTTCTACGTCACCCAGGGCTTCCCGCTCGGCCTCTTCTTCTACGCCATCCCCGCCTACATGGCGTCGAGCGGCGCGAGCACGACGGAGATCGCATCGGTCGTCGGGCTGAGCAACCTGCCGTGGACCCTGAAGCTGGTGAACGGCTTCCTAATGGACCGCTACACCTTCTTGCCGATGGGTCGGCGGCGCGTCTGGCTGCTCGGCGCGCAGGGCACGTTGGTGACCATGTGCATCGTCGGGGCCCTGCTTGCTCCGGGAGGGCGCGACGTGCTGCTGCTCTCGGCGCTCGGCTTCGTCATCAACAGCGCGACGACGTTCCAGGACGTGGCGATCGACGGCATGGTGGTCGACATCATGGGCGAGGACGAACAGGCCCGGGCGGGCGGCATCATGTTCGGCGCTCAGGGGTTCGGCCGGGCGACGGCTGTGGCGCTGAGCGGGTGGCTGATCCAGCACTACGGCATTTCCGCCGCTTACCTCGCGATGGCCGGGATCCTCTCGACGGTGTTCGTGTACGGGTTGGTGATACGTGAGCGTGAAGGGGAACGCCTGCTGCCCTGGAGCCACGGGCAGGCCCATCCGCGCAACCTCGCGATCCAGGTCGAGGCATGGTGGCCGCTGCTCAAGAAGAGCTTCGCCGCAATGATCGTCCCGGCGAGCCTGCTGTTCATTCCCATCCTGCTGATGCGTTCGATGCCGACTGGCGGCTTCGAAGCTTATTGGCCGGTCATGACCAGCGAACTCGGCGAGTGGAGCACGACCGACTACACCAACGTCGTCGCGATCGAGGAATACGTCCTTGCTGCGTTCGGCCTGCTGGTCGGCGGATGGGGTATCGACAAGATCGGGCCGAAGAAGTCGCTGCTTGCGGTCATGACCCTCTACATCGCCGGCTTCGTCGGCATGAACCTGCTGGTCGACGAATGGAGCGCCAACTGGCTGCTCGTCGGGATGATCTGGTACTTCAACTTCTGTTCGCTGATGTACGCCATATCGATGATCCCGCTAGCGATGAGCCTGTGCCGGCCCGAAGTCGCCGCGACGCAGTTCACGCTCTACATGGCGGTCGGCAACTTCGGCGCCCCCCTCGGCGCCTCGCTCGTCGCGGCCACGGCCGGGGCAGGGGAGCCGATCCTCTGGTTCGGCGTACTTGCGACGATCATAGCGTTCGGCTTCATCATCGTCCTCATCACGCGCTTCCCCAAGGGTCACAGCGCTGTAGTCGACCACGAAGTCCCGCAAGGTGCGGGTATGGCACCGCTGACCGACTGAACCGTTCCCAGAGACAGGAGATCATGAATGGCGACCGCTGCTGATACGGGCTTCTTCCGCCCGCTGACGGAAAACCCGTTCCTGAGGCTCGCGACGGTCGTCGTGTTCTACATCTTCGAAGGGATCCCTATGGGGCTCTTCTACACGGCGGTCCCGGCCTACATGGCCAGCCAGGGCGCAGGGACTACCGAGATTGCCACGGTGGTCAGCGCTTTCTCCCTCCCGTGGACGCTCAAGCTGGTCAACGGATTTCTCATGGATCGCTGGACGTTCCTGCCGATGGGACGTCGTCGAATCTGGATCATCTGTTCGCAAGCGACGATGGCGCTGACGCTGCTCTACGCTGCATTCGCTGCGCCTTCCGGTTCCGACGTATTCCTCTTGTCGGTGATCGCCTTCGTGGTCAGCATGGCGACGACGTTCCAGGACGTAGCGATAGACAGCCTTGTCGTCGACATCATGACCGAGGAAGAACAGGCCAAGGCCGGCGGTTTCATGTTCGGTTCGCAAGCTGCGGGAATTGCCCTCGCGACAGTTGCCGGAGGATACCTGCTGCAGCACTTCGGCACCGGCGTCACGTTCATGGTGGCGGCCGTGTTCCTGATGTTCGGTGTTGCTTTTGCAATAACTCTCCGCGAGCGGCCTGGCGAAAGGCGCTTGCCGTGGTCGGCGGGCACATCGCACCAGCGTAACCTCGACATCAAGATCGACGCCTCGTGGCCACTCCTCAAGCAGAGCTTCAAGGCGATGATGGCGCCGGCAAGCGTAATCATCGTGCCGTTCTTGCTGGTGCGCAACATTCCGGCGGGCATTTACGATGTCTTCGACCCGGTGCTGGCAACGCAGTACGTTGGTCTCACGACTTCGCAATACACCAACATCACCTTTTTCAGCGCATCGGTTTCCGGCGCTGTCGGTTTCTTCCTGGGTGGCTGGCTTACGGCAAAAATTGGCAAGCTTCGGGTTCTCACAACGATGTACCTGCTGACGTCGATCCTTGTCCTCGGCGCAGGGGCAGCCGTGAACTACTGGACCGACCCGGTCGTGCTCTACGCGCTGGTCTGGGGCATCGACATGTTCAGCATCTTTGTCGCCATCGCGATGATCCCGGTTGCAATGCAGATCTGTACGCCGGCAGTCGCCGCGACGCAGTTCACGATCTACATGGCGCTTGCCAACTTCGGCCGTCCGATCGGCGCATGGATCGTTGCCACGACCAGCGCAATCGATCCGCAACTGATCTTCTTCACGATAGGCCCGATCATGCTAGTTGCGGCCATCGGCACGCGTTTCCTAAAGGAGAGCCAACCGACGCCGGAACTCGAACGCGCCACTCACCATGGCGTGGGCGCCGGCCCGGTCGACAACTGATCAGGCCGGGTCGAAGGAGTATCCGGCCGAGCGGACGGTCCGGATCGGATCCCTGCTCCCCGGCACTTCGATCGCCTTGCGAAGGCGGCGGATGTGGACGTCGACCGTGCGTTCCTCGATCTCGCTGCCGGTGCCCCAGACCGCATCGAGCAGCTGGTGGCGCGAGAAGACGTGGCGCGGGTGCTCCATGAAGAAGGCGAGCAGGCGGTATTCGGTCGGACCAAGCTTCAGTTCTTGCCCGCTGCGCGCAACGCGGTGCGCCGCCGGGTCGAGCCGCAGGTCGCCCTGTTCGATCGCTTCGCCGGCCAGCGCCGGGCGCACGCGGCGCAGCACGGCGGAGACGCGGGCGATGAGTTCGCGCGGGCTGAACGGCTTGGTCATGTAATCGTCGGCGCCGGTTTCGAGCCCGCGGATGCGGTCGTCCTCGGCCTCGCGCGCGGTCAGCATGATGATCGGAACCCCGGACGTCGCCTTGCTGCGGCGGAGCCTCCGGCAGACTTCGATGCCGCTGGTGCCCTCGATCATCCAGTCGAGGATTACGAGGTCGGGGCTGTCCTCCTCGGCCATCATCAGCGCCTCGTCACCATCTGAGGTGGTGCGGACGTTGTAGCCTTCCTTTTCGAAGCGGTATTCGAGCAGCTCGGCTAGCGAACTGTCATCCTCGACAAGCAGGAGTTTTGGCTGGGGCATGCCGCCTAAGACAACAAATTTATGACAGCCGCGTGACAGTTCGGCTGCGCTTTGCCAGCGAAATCAGTCGCGGCCGTCATGTTCGTCCGGCGGATACTGCCCGGTGGCCGCGTAGTGGACCATTTCGGCGACGTTGGTCGCGTGATCGCCGATCCGCTCTATGTTGCGCGCGATGAACAGCAATTGCGCTGCGCTGCTGATTGTCGCCGGGTTTTCGACCATGTGGCTGACGAGGTTGCGGAAGATGCTGTCATAAAATGCATCGACTTTGTCGTCGGTCCGAATGACTTCGCGCGCCATGACCGGGTCACGCGCGGCGAAGGAGGTCAGCACGTCGTGGACCATCTCGGCGGCCACTTCGCCCATCGCCGGGAGCAGCGTCAGCGGTTCGAAGCGGTGACGCCCTTCGATCCGGCCGACGCGCTTGGCGATGTTCTTGGCATAATCGCCGATGCGTTCGACGACGCCGGCGATCTTCAGCGCGGCGATGATCTCACGCAGGTCGTCGGCCATCGGCGCACGCAGGGCGATGACGCGGACGGCGAGTTCGTCGACTTCGCTTTCGAGCTTGTCGAGCTTCTTGTCGCGTTTGACTACCGCGGCCGCCAGCTCTTCGTCGCCGGTAACCAGCGCCTGCATCGCTTCCTGGATCGCGACTTCGGCAAGGCCGCCCATCTCCGCGATCAGGCCGCGCAGCCGGGTAATGTCCTCGTCGAATGCCTTTACCGTGTGTTCCACGACCATCAGCCGTACCTGCCTGTGATGTAATCCTTGGTGCGTTCCTCACGCGGAGTGGTGAAGATCTGCGAAGTATCCCCATACTCCACCATCTTGCCGAGGTGGAAGAAGGCGGTGCGCTGCGAAACACGCGCTGCCTGCTGCATCGAGTGGGTCACGATGACGATTGCGTAGCGGCCGCGCAACTCGTGGATCAGTTCCTCGATCTTCGCGGTAGCGATCGGATCGAGCGCCGAACATGGCTCATCCATGAGGATAACCTCGGGATCGACGGCGATTGCACGGGCGATGCACAGGCGCTGCTGCTGCCCTCCGGACAGTGCCGTGCCGGAATCGTCGAGGCGGTCCTTCACCTCCTCCCAGAGGCCTGCACGACGGAGCGACTTTTCCACAATTGCGTCGAGTTCGGCCTTACCTTCGGCCAATCCGTGGATGCGCGGGCCGTAGGCGATGTTCTCGAAGATCGTTTTCGGGAAGGGATTCGGCTTCTGGAAAACCATCCCGACGCGGGCGCGCAACTGCACGACGTCCATGCCCGAAGCGTAGATGTCCTCACCGTCGAGTTCGATCGTTCCCTCGACCCGCGCCGACGGGATCGTGTCGTTCATGCGGTTGAGCGAACGCAGGAAGGTCGACTTGCCGCAGCCAGAAGGGCCGATGAACGCGGTGACGAAATCGGTCTGGATGTCGATCGAAACCGAATCGATCGCCAGCTTCGACCCGTAATAGATCGACACGTCGCGAGTGCGCATCTTGGCGGCGGGGTTGGCTGTCTCGGTGGTCACCATTTCTTCTCGAAGCGGTTGCGCAGGTAGATTGCGAGGCCGTTCATGACCAGCAGGAACAGCAGGAGGACGATGATCGCCGCGCTGGTGCGCTCGACGAAGCCGCGGTCGATCTCGTCGGACCACAGGAATATTTGCACCGGCAGCACGGTCGCCGGATCGGTGAAGCCGTCGGGTGGCGTGGCGACGAAGGCGCGCATGCCGATCATCAGCAGCGGAGCAGTCTCGCCCAGCGCGCGGGCCATGCCGATGATGGTGCCGGTCAGGATGCCGGGCAGGGCGAGCGGCAGGACGTGGTGGAACACCACCTGCACCGGGCTCGCTCCGATCGCCAGCGCGCCGTCGCGGATGCTCGGCGGCACCGACTTGATGGCGTTGCGCCCGGCGATGACGATCACCGGCATGGTCATCAGCGCCAGCGTCAGGCCGCCGATCAGCGGGGCGGAGCGCATGTAGGGAAACAGGCCTAGGAACACCGCGAGACCGAGCAGGCCGAAGATGATCGAGGGAACCGCGGCGAGGTTGTTGATCGAGACTTCGATCAGGTCGGTCCAGCGGTTCTTCGGCGCGTATTCTTCAAGGTAGAGCGCCGACAGCACGCCGACCGGGAAGGCCAGCAGCAGGGTCACGATCATCGTCAGGATCGAGCCCTTGAGCGCGCCCCAGATGCCGACCTGCTGCGGGTCGGTGGCATCCGAGCGGGCGAGGAAGCCGGGATCGAAGCGGTCGTCCAGCTTACCCTCGGCGGCGAGCTTCCTGGCCAGCGGTTGCAGCGCCGCCTGGCCATCGCCGGCATAGGCGTTGGAAAGGTCGTCGCTTGCCGGCAGCCACAGCACGGAATCCGTATCGAGCAACGAGGGATCGGCGATGATCTGCGTAGCGGCATTGCGCCAGGCATCGTTGTTCAGTTCGGCGAAGCCGTCCGCGCCGAGCGAGCGCTCGCCGTAGAATTCGATGACCGCGGGCAGGCCTTGCGTTTCGAGCGCGCGGATCTTTTGCGGCTCGGTCCTGAGGTTCGGATCGATGCTTAGCGCGGCCTGGCGGAAGTCGATCTTCACGGCCATTTCGGTGCGCTGGAAGCCGCCGATGCCGTTCATCGTCATGGTTACAAGCAGGAACACCAGCACCGCGATCGAGAACAGGATCGACGAGAGGCCGAGCAGCTTGAAGCGCTTCTCGGCGGCGTAGCGCTTGCGCAACCGCGCTTCGAACGCGCTCGTGCGGGTCGGGGCGATATGATCACTCATAGGCTTCGCGGAACCGTTTCACGACGCGCAGGGCGAAGAAGTTGAGGCCGAGGGTGACGAGAAACAGGACGAACCCGAGCGCGAAGGCGCTCAGCGTTGCAGGGTGGTCGAAACTGCCTTCGCCGGTCAGCATGGCGACGATCTGGAACGTAACTGTTGTCATCGCCTCGAGCGGGTTTGCCGTGAGGTTCGCCGCCGCACCTGCTGCCATGACCACGATCATCGTTTCGCCAATGGCGCGGCTGATCGCCAGCATCACGCCCGCGACTATGCCGGGCAGGGCCGCGGGGACGAGCACGCGGCGGATCGTTTCGTTGGTCGTCGCGCCCATGGCCAGGCTGCCGTCGCGCATGGCCTGCGGAACTGCGGCAATCGAATCGTCCGCCATCGAGGAGACGAAGGGAATGATCATCACGCCCATCACGAGGCCCGCCGCCAACGCGCTCTCGCTCGAGGCGTTCTGGATGCCGATGGCCTGCGCCGCATCTCGGATCGCGGGGGCCACGGCGAGCGCGGCGAAATAGCCGTAGACCACGGTCGGGACACCGGCGAGGATCTCGAGCGCCGGTTTGAGCCAGCTGCGCCAGCGCGGGTCGGCGTATTGCGTCAGGTAAATCGCGCTCATCAATCCGAGCGGGATGGCGACGATCATGGCGATGATCGCGCCAATGTAGATCGTCCCCCAGAACAACGGGATGGCGCCGTAGCGCGAGGGATCCGGGTTGGCCGCATTGGCCATGGGATCGGGGCCCCAGTGGGTGCCGAACAGGAAATCAATCGGCGAAACCATCCCGAAGAATCGGAATGTCTCGAACACCAGGCTGATGAAGATGCCGAGCGTCGTAAGGATCGCCACCAGCGAGGCAAGCAGGAGCACGCCCATGATGATGCGCTCGACCTTTGTCCGCGCGGCAAAATCGGGCCGGACCCGCAGGAAGGCGAGGCCGCCGAACAGCAGGCCGATCGCCAGCGTGCTGCCGATGCCGATCAGGCGGTATTTGCCGATAGCCTCGCGGAACGGCTCGACGAGGTCTGCGGCGCCGCGATTGAAGACCGTATGCGAGGCTCCGGTCGCGACCGAGCGCGCCTCGGCCAGGATCGTCTGGCGCTGCATTCCGAACTCGGGGAGCTGGGCTGCCGCGGGATGGGCCAGCACCGACTGCAGCACGAGGTTCGGCGCGACGGCGCTCCATACCGCGATGAACAGGAGCACGGGGATCGCCACCCACAGGGCGACGTACCACCCGTAGTAGCTGGGCAAGGCGCGCAACCGGGTGTTCGGCGACGCACTCTTGAGGCTCCACGCGCGGGCACGCGCGGCAAGCCACCCGGCCAACGCCAGGCCCAACCCGACCAAAAGGAGGGTGGCCCCCGACATGCTATGCAGGATCCTTCATCATCATGGCCGAAGCCGAAGCAGAAGCGGGACGGGAATGTCCAGAAGATATCCGATCATTCCTGAACCCGTCGCGTGACGGTTTCATGTCTGCTCTCCCAAGCCTTCGCCGACCATCGGCATGCGAACGGTCACCGTGGTGCCCTGTCCCTGCTTGCTGGCAATGTCGAGGCGGCCGCGGTGCCTTTCCACGATATGCTTGACGATTGCTAGCCCCAGTCCGGTGCCGCCTGCTGCGCGGCTGCGGCCCGGGTCGGTGCGGTAGAAACGGCGGGTCAGGTGCGGCAGGTGCTCGGGCGCGATGCCCTCGCCATGGTCGCGCACCTGCAACGAGGCCATGCCGCGTTCCGATTTCTCGAGCGTGACGTCGACCGTTCCTTCGGGATCGCCGTACTTGAGGGCGTTGTCGACGAGGTTGCGGACCACCTGTTCGAGCTGTTCGCTGTCGCCGCGCACGATCAGGTGCTCTTCGGGCAGGTGAATCTTCACTCGCTCAAGCCGATCAAGGCCAGCACCGTCGCGCGCTGCACGTTCGACAAGGATAGGAAGGTCGATCTTTGAGCGTGGCTGGTCATGCTTTTCCGCCTCGACCCGCGAGAGCGACATAAGATCGTCGACGAGGCCCTGCAATCGCTTGGCCTCGCGCAGCACGGTGCCGTGGAACTTTGCCGCCATGTCCTTGTCGGCGTTCTCGCCCTCTTCGACGAGCGTCTCGATGTAGCCGATGATCGAGGCGAGGGGAGTGCGCAACTCGTGGCTGGCGTTGGCGACGAAATCGGTGTGGGCGCGGCTGATGTCGGCTTCGCCGGTGCGGTTGATCAGTTCGATCAGCCAGTAACGCCCGTCGATCGGCTGCCGCGTCATCTGCCACGAACTGCGCGGACCGGTCAGGCCCTGCACAGTCACGCTGCCGCCTTGCGCGCGCCCAAGCAGGTCGACCGCCGCGGGATGGCGGAAGGCCACTCGGGCGTCCTGTCCGACGATGTGCCGGCCGAGAACCTCGCGCGCTTCGGCGTTGGCGATGACGATTCGGCTGTCGTCGAGCAGCAGGAAGGGAATTCCGGAATGTTCGATCAGCTCGCGCATGCCGTCGCGCGTCAGCTGCATGTCGCCGACGGGAGCCGGAATGCGCTGCGGAGGGGGAACGAGGAGCAGGAGCGAACCGGCCCAGACGATCACCACGCCCAAGGCCAGGAGGACATCGACGCCTTCGAACAGCAGGACGCCGCCCGCAGCCAAGGCCAGCCCAATCCCGGGCCAGGGAATCGAACGGCGGGTTTCGTCCATCGCGGGGGACCGTTAGACATGGCAAAGGGCGGGCGCCAGCCCACCTGTCACATATCTGTCATGAATGGTGACCCCTACGGGAATCGAACCCGTGTTTCAGCCGTGAGAGGGCCGCGTCCTGACCGCTAGACGAAGGGGCCTTGCCAGATAAGCACGTCACCGATGGTGACCCCTACGGGAATCGAACCCGTGTTTCAGCCGTGAAAGGGCCGCGTCCTAACCGCTAGACGAAGGGGCCGCATCGGATGCGTGGCGGCGCACTTAGGGGCGGTCGCGCGTGCGGTCAAGCCCGCTGCTGGCAGGTAATGTTCAGTCGGCCCAGGCGGCATCCTCGAGGTGCAGTTCGGCCTGGGGCCGGTTGCCCCAATCGTCGATCTTCGCGCGCCCCGCGAGCCACAGCTTGCGCCCCTGCGCACCGTGCAGCAGCGCCTGGCCCATTTCGCTCTCCGCGGCGCGGAAGGCGATGGCCTTGAACGAGGCGCCATCTGCGCCGCCGGCGATCAGCCGCAGGTGGTTGGTGCCGACGATATCGGCGCGTACGAGGCGCACCGGTCCGACGGCGATCCGCGGCGCCGGCCAGCCCACCCCGAACGGTCCGGCCTGTTGGAGGGTCTCGACCAGATCCGGCGTCAGTCCGCGTGGTGCGACGGCGAGATCGAGCGTCATGGTCAGCTCGGCCGAGGCGCGCGCCACCGCCGATGCCAGCTGGGCGTCGAGCCAGTCGGCGAAATCGTCGAGCCGCGCTTCCTCGACGGTCAGCCCGGCGGCCATGGCGTGTCCGCCGCCGGCGAGCAGTAGTCCCTTGTCCTTCGCGCCGATGATCGCCGCGCCGAGATCGACGCCGCTGATCGAGCGGCCCGATCCCTTGCCCTGTCCGCTCACCTCATCGAGTGCGATGACGATCGCCGGCTTGCCGACCTTCTCCTTGATCCGCCCGGCAACGATGCCGATGACCCCCGGATGCCAGCCCCTGCCGGCCAGCGTCACGACCGAGCGGTTGTGCTGGCGGTCGAGCTGCTGCTCGGCGGCTTCCTGTACCGCAGCCTCGATCGCCCGGCGTTCCTCGTTGAGCGTCGATAGCTGCGCGGCAATTTCCCGGGCTTCGTCTGGATCCTCCGTCGTCAGCAACCGCACGCCGAGGGTCGATTCGCCGACACGGCCGCCGGCATTTATTCGCGGCCCCAGGGCGAAGCCGCAGTCGCTGCAGGCCGGGGGCCGATTGAGGCGGCTCGCGTCGATCAGCGCCGACATGCCGACGTTGCGGCGATGCGCCATGATCTTGAGGCCCTGCGCGACAAAAGCGCGGTTGAGCCCGCGGATCGCGGCAACGTCCGCCACGGTGCCGAGCGCGACGAGATCGAGCAGGGCGAACAGGTCGGGTTCTTTGCGCTCCTCGAAGAAGCCGCGCTGGCGCAATGTGCGGACCAGCGAGACCGCGAGCAGGAAGGCGACGCCGACCGCGGCGAGGTGGCCGAAGCCGGCAGCCTCGTCGCTCTCGTCGAGACGGTTCGGGTTGACCAACGCCATAGCCGCCGGGTGGTCGGCGGCGCACTTGTGGTGGTCGACCACGATCACGTCGACACCGGCCTCGCGCGCCGCGGCGAGCGCTTCGAAGGCCATCGCCCCGCAGTCGACCGTGACGATCAGGCTGGAACCCTCGGCGCCGAGACGGACCAAAGCCTCGCCGCTCGGCCCGTATCCTTCAAGCAGGCGATCGGGAATGTAGTAGCCGGCATCGAGGCCAAGATCGCGCAGCAGACGGATCAACAGGGCCGAACTGGTCGCGCCGTCGACGTCGTAATCGCCGTAGATCGTCACGGTTTCCTGTGCGAGTACCGCTTGTGCGAGCCGGTCGGCGGCAAGCTCCATGTCGTTGAAGATCGCCGGATCGGGAAGGAACTCGCGCAGGACCGGGCTGCGCTGCTTGGCAAGTTCGTCCCGCGCGACCCCGCGACCGAGAAGGAGCTGGTCGACGATCCCGTCGAGCTGACCGGAGTCTCCGCCTACGAGTTCCATGTTCCCGGCGCGCCAATGCCAAGCCTTGCCGGAAAGCGAGGACTCCACGCCTAAGACTGCGGGTTTGGTGGCCATGGGCCTCGTCTAGAGCACTTGGCAGGCGCGCGGAAGGCCGCGGCGAGGGGCTGTGGACAGGGAGGGTAACGAAGAATTAGCCCCGATTTGGATTAGTTAGGGTGTTCTACGACTCGACCTGCGCAACGTTTGCGGTCACAAATCGGCTCAGGACGGGAGAATTGACGATTACACGCAAGCCGGGTTCGATTTCAGATAGTCAGGCGGCGGTTTCCCTCCTTTTTTCAGAAGGTAAACGGTCGTCGGTGGAGGTAGTTCGCGCGTACCTCCTCTGGATCGAAGACATCGAGCTCAGCTTCGAACCCGAGCCCAGTCCATCGCGGGCCCCGGAACTTAGGTGGCTTGAGTTGCTGTCCAACAAGCTGACTTTCGACCTTTTCAGACTGCTCAGCGGCCCGCCGTCGAGCGGACCTTCGCGTCGGAGCAAATATATTGAGAACACGGACGCAAATTCGAGATATGCGAAGTAGTCACGAACCGGCCCAATCCGCATATGGCGAGTAGGAGGGATGCCGCCGATCCTCAGAACATAGGCCGGGATTGATGCCGCTTGTGCCGATCTCGGCGATGTCGAAGCCATTCTCTATCATTCCACGCGGTGCAGGAGCGATCCAACCACTTTCCGCAAGTAAGTAAACAACTGGATTTCAGGGGGGTGTTTTCGAGACGAACCTGACCTCGTTCGCGGTCGCGTCAGCCTAGGATTGCTCAGTGAAGTGTTGACGTCTTTTGCCGGCCAGGAATTTGGCATCGAGCTCAATTTTGCTTGAGACTTTAGGGCGACGACGCGGCTTGGCTTAATGTAGTTGCTCAATTACCTTATCGAGCAAGACCGAATCGTCGAAAACGATAGCCTTGTCGATAGCGCAGATGAGCCACTGATTCTCATTCCTTTTGCAGATGGCTTGTTCGTGCAGGTCAGTCACGATTGAATCGCGCCATGTGAAGCGCTGTTCGCATTTTGCAGGGTGCGCGCAGGCGGATCCCGTCCAAGCGCGTCAGTCGCCTCGGCGAATCGGCGTACAAGGCTAAATGTAGCGTGATCACGTCCTGCCGCTGCGATTGCTTTCGCGGCGGTACTTTGAGCCGATGCTCGACTTGATTGGCCACGAGCGAAGGGGATTCGACGATTTCCGCCATAAGGAGCGGTTTCGACCGTCGAATGAATATAGTGTTATGAGTGCGGGATTGCCACTGTACACGGGCTGCACAGCGACTACAGTAATATAGACGCGGAGCGTGTCGGGCAGATTGAGGCGTCCTGGTTGAGCGTCCGGTTGCGGGAACCCGATGCGGCGCTCGAAGAGGCGTTGATGCGCCTGACCTTGCTGCAACATGCGCTGCTCAGATGGCTCCTTGTCGAGAGGCGCCAGTTGCGGCTCAAGCGGCGCGATCCACTGGGCGCTGGACGGGACTTTGCCGATCTCGATGCCATGGTCGAAGAACTGTGGCGGGGATCCGAAACCCAGGGCGCCTGACGATTCCGCTCAGCCGTGGCCGAGCAAGCGCATTCTTGCCGCCAGGTATTCACGCTCAAGCCGGTCAACCAGATCGGCGGTTGTCGCGACCGACTTGACCGCGCCAATGCCCTGGCCCGCGCCCCAGATGTCCTTCCACGCCTTGGCGCCGCCCTCGACCTTGCTGAAGTCCATCGCGCTCGGGTCGCCTTCGGGCAGGTGGTCAGGATCGTAACCGGCGGAGACGATCGAACCGCGCAAGTAGTTGCCGTGCACGCCGGTGAAGTAGCTCGAATAGACGATGTCGCTGGCCCGCCCCTCGACGATCCCCTGCTTGTAGGGATCGATGGCTCGTGCCTCCTCGGTAGCAATGAAGGCGGAGCCGATATAGGCGAGGTCGGCCCCCATGGCCTGCGCTGCGAGGATCGAATTGCCGTTGGCGATCGCGCCCGACAGCACCAGCGGCCCGTCGAACCACTCGCGGATTTCCTGCACGAGCGCGAAGGGCGACAGCGTCCCGGCATGGCCGCCGGCACCGGCCGCCACGGCGATCAACCCGTCGGCGCCCTTCTCGATTGCCTTGTGGGCGAAGCGGTCGTGGATGATGTCGTGCAGCACGATCCCGCCCCAGGAATGGACTAGCTGGTTGATCTCCTCACGCGCACCGAGCGACGTTATGACGACCTGAGGCTTCCACTTGGCGAGGAGCTTTGCGTCGTCCTCCAGCCGCGGGTTGGCCCGGTTGACGATGAGGTTGCAAGCGAACGGGGCGGACGGGCGGTCAGGATGCGCGGCGTCATGCGCCGCGAGCGCTTCGGTGATTTCGTGCAGCCACTCGTCGAGTTGCTCGAGCGGGCGGGCATTCAGCGAGGGAAAGCTGCCGACTATGCCTGACGTACATTGGGCGATGACGAGTGCCGGGTGCGAGATGATGAAGAGCGGGGCGCCGATCACCGGAATGCGCAGGTTTTCAAGGCAGGCGGGTAGAGTCATCGCTGTTCACTGCTGTTCCGAGCTTGAGAGAAGCGCTTCATTGGCACATGGCGTTGCGGCATGACAGGCCGGATCATCGCCGTGGCCCGCGACGAGGCCCATCGCTTCGGCAAGCAGGCCTGCGATAGCATCGAGCTCGTGGCCGGATTGGGCGTTGCGGGCGATTCCCATGGCGGCCGCACCGTGCAGCACCTTTCGCGCGTGGCGAAGACACCCGAAACGCTGAACGTGCGGCAGGTCCACCTGATCCACAGCGAACTTTTCTCTGAACTTGCGGATGTAGGATTCACTCTCGTTCCGGGCGCTCTGGGTGAGAACGTGACGACCGAGGGTATCGACCTGCTGGACCTGTCACGCGGCACCCGGCTCCAGCTTGGCGACGAGGCACTCGTCGAGGTGACCGGCCTGCGCAATCCGTGTCGCCAGATCGACGACAACATCGGCAAGGGCGCTATGGCAGCGACTCTCGATACTGCCCCGGACGGCTCGCTGGTCCGCAAGGCCGGGATCATGGCCGTGGTCGTATCGGGTGGCGAGGTCCGGACGGGCGACCCGATAATGATCGAGTTCGTCCCGCCCGAACGCTTGCCGCTCGAACCGGTCTAGGCGCCGTTGGCCGCGCTGATGATCGCCCGGACGCTGGCTGCGGCCACGTCCTCGTCGATGCCGACACCCCAGACGGTGCGTCCGTCAGGTGTCTGGCATTCGAGGTAGGTGGCGGCGCGCGCATCGGTGCCCGTGCCGAGTGCGTGTTCGACGTAATCGACCACTTCGAGCTCAAGGCCGAAGGTCTGTTTGAGCGTCGTCAGCACTGACGAAATCAGGCCCTTTCCGCGGCCGGAAACGCTCTGCGGCTTGCCTTCGACGTCAATCGTCCCGGCAAAAAGGCGTGTGCCGTCGCTGGCGCGCGTCTCTTCGAAATCGATCAGGCGATAGCGGCGCTTGTCGACCTTGACGTAATAGGTCTCGCGGAAGACCTGCCAGATGTCGGCGGCGTTGAGCTCGCGGCCCAGTTCGTCGGCTAGGCGCTGGACGTGCTTCGAGAAGTCGGCCTGCAGCTTCTTCGGCAGCTTCAGGCCCTGGTCCTGTTCGAGAACCCAGGCGAAGCCGCCCTTGCCAGACTGCGAATTGACCCGAATGACTGCCTCGTAGGTCCGCCCGAGGTCGGCCGGATCGATCGGCAGGTAGGGCACGCGCCACAACTCGTCGTTGCGCTGTTCCTGCGCCACGAAGCCCTTCTTGATCGCGTCCTGGTGACTGCCCGAAAAGGCCGTGAAGACCAGTTCGCCGCCGTAAGGATGGCGCTCGTGGACCGGGATCTGGTTGCAGTACTCGACCGTCTCGATGACCCGGTCGATGTCCGAGAAATCGAGGTTGGGGTCGATCCCCTGCGTGTACATGTTGAGCGCCAGTGTCACGAGGCAGCAGTTGCCTGTGCGCTCACCGTTTCCGAACAAGCAGCCCTCGACGCGGTCGGCCCCGGCCATCAGGCCGAGTTCGGCCGCGGCGACGCCGGTGCCCCGGTCGTTGTGGGTGTGCAGGCTGATCACCGCGCTCTCGCGGTTCGGCAGGTTGCGACAGAAGTATTCGATTTGGTCGGCGTAGATATTGGGTGTCGCCGCCTCGACTGTTGCCGGCAGGTTGAGGATGATCGGTTTCTCTGACGTCGGCTGCAGGACGTCCATCACGGCCTCGCAAACCGAGATCGAGAAATCGAGTTCGGCGGTCGAGAAGGTCTCGGGCGAGTACTGGAAGTTCCAGTCGGTTTCCGGTCGCCTCGCCGCTTCGTCGCGCATGACCTTGGCGCCGAGGACCGCGACTTCGCGCACCTCGTCAGGCGTCATGCGGAAGACGATCTCGCGCCATGCCGGGCTGACCGCGTTGTAGAGGTGGACGATGGCCGCCCGCGCGCCTTCGAGGCTCTTGAAGCTGGTACGGATCAGGTCCTCACGGCTTTGCGTGAGGACCTGCACGATCACGTCGTCAGGAATTCGGCCGGACTTCACCAGGCTGGAGATGAAATCGAACTCGGTCTGGCCCGCGCTCGGGAATCCGACCTCGATTTCCTTGAGTCCGACCTCGACGAGCAGGTCGAAGAAGCGGTTCTTCTTCACCGCGTCCATCGGGTCGACGATTGCCTGGTTGCCGTCGCGCAGGTCGGTCGAGAGCCAGCGCGGCGGCGTCGTGATCGTGCGGGTGGGCCACTGCCGGTCGGGCAGCGGAACCTGGGGGAAGGGCCGGTACTTGGCCGAGGGATTGCTCAGCATCGCCATCGGAATTTGCCTTATCGCATCAATGCCGCGCGGCAAGCTTGGCGCGGACAATTTCGACTATCGGTGAATGAATGGCCCTTAGGCGGGTGCTGCACCACGTGGGCGCAGGCGGTTGTTCGCGCCTAAGGGCGCGTAAGTCGAAGCAGCGCAAGGAGCTCGCGGCGGTTCATGCGGGTGCAGATAGGCGATCGAGGTTAAGAAATCCAGCGGCAAGGGGCGGTGCGCGATTGCATCGCCCCTTGCCTGTACGGGATCACATTTCGAACGGAACGCTGATGTCGAGTTGCACCTCGTCCGACACCATCGGGACGAGGAAGCCCAGGCCGAAATCCGAACGCTTGAAGCTCGCACGGCCTTCAAAGCCGATGGTCTTCTTTTTGGAGAACGGATTCTCGCCCGCACCGACGAATTCGGCGGAGATGACGATCGGTTTTGTCACCCCGTTAAGCGTGAGGTTCCCGGTGATGTTGGCGGTCGTCCCGCCGGTGGATTCGACCTTGGTCGAAACGAAATGCGCCGGCTGCTGGTCGGGCCCGAAGAAGTCGGGCTTGGCGCCGTCCTTGCCGGCGCGCAGCAGGTGATCGCGCAGTCCGGAACTTACAAGCGAGACCGAATCGATCGGAACCAGGACGTCGACCTTGGCGGCCGAGAGATTGGCCGGGTCGATCGTCAGCGATCCCGTGGCGTTTCCGAATGCTCCGAAGTAGTCGCTGAAACCGAAGTGATTGACCCGCCAGCCGACAAGCGTGTGGCCCGGATCGGGCGCATAAGTCCCGGCAACGACGCGCGCGGCATCTGCTTGGCCAGGAAGTTGGGGGGGGCCGTTCTGGGCATGAAGGGTTGTAAACGCGGCGAGCGTGGCGGCGCCGGCCAGGATCGTTGCAGTCAGCTTGCGCATGGTCATGTTCTCCCAAAGAAACTCGGTCGCAATTCTGGCGGTGCTTTTTGACATTGTCCACCTAGAACGAAGCGACACAGTTGGCGCGAACGAGGTAGCGGAATCGAAACGGCGGGCGACCTCGCGAAGGTCCCCCGCCGTTCCGACTGTTGGGATGCGATATCTCGTTGCGGTCAGTTCTTTTCCTGGTCGACCAGCTTGTTCTTGCCGATCCACGGCATCATCGCCCGGAGGCGGCTGCCGACCTGCTCGATCGGATGCGCCGCGGCAGCCTTGCGGCTTGCCTTGAGTTCGGGCTGGCCGGCGCGGTTGTCGAGCACGAAATTCTTCACGAAGCGGCCGCTCTGGATGTCGGCCAGCACGCGCTTCATTTCCGCCTTGGTCTCGTCGGTGATGATCCGCGGGCCGGTGGTGATGTCGCCGTATTCGGCGGTGTTGCTGATTGAATAGCGCATGTTGGCGATGCCGCCTTCATAGAGCAGGTCGACGATCAGCTTGGTTTCATGGAGGCACTCGAAATAGGCCATTTCCGGCGCGTATCCGGCCTCGACCAGAGTCTCGAACCCGGCCTGGATCAGGTGGGTGATGCCCCCGCACAGCACGGCCTGCTCGCCGAACAGGTCGGTCTCGCATTCCTCGCGGAAGTTAGTTTCGATGATGCCCGAACGGCCGCCGCCAACGCCGGAGGCGTAGGCGAGGGCGACGTCATGGGCGTTGCCGGTCGCATCCTGGTGGACCGCGATCAGGCACGGCACGCCGCCGCCCTTGAGGTATTCGCTGCGCACGGTGTGGCCCGGGCCCTTGGGCGCGATCATGATTACGTCGATATCGGCCGGCGGCTCGATCAGGCCGAAGTGGATGTTGAGTCCGTGGGCGAAGGCGAGCGCGCTGCCCGGCTTCATGTTGCCCTTAAGGTCGTTCTCCCAGATCGCCGCCTGGTGCTCGTCGGGGGCGAGAATCATCAGGATGTCGGCCCATCCGGCCGCTTCCTTGTTGCTCAGCACCTTGAAACCGGCGGCTTCGGCCTTTCTTGCGCTGGCCGAACCGGGGCGCAGCGCGATGGCGACGTCCTTCACGCCGGAATCGCGCAGGTTTTGCGCGTGGGCGTGGCCCTGGCTGCCGTAGCCGAGCACGGCGATCTTCTTATCAGTGACCAGATTCAGGTCGGCGTCGGCGTCGTAATAGACTTTCATGGTACGTCCTTCGTTCAAACACCGTCATGCTGAACTCGGTTCAGCATCCATTTCTCCACACGCGCCGCGCTACCGGAAAATTGGGTCCTGAAACAGGTTCAGGGTGACGAGAAAATCTTGTGTTGGGGCTAGGCCCCCTCGGCACCCCGCATCATGCCGACGATGCCGCTGCGGCCGACCTCGACCAGCCCCAGCTGGCGCATCAGCGAGATGAAGCTGTCGATCTTCTCGCTCGCGCCGGTCAATTCGAACACGAAGCTTTCGGTCGTCGTGTCGATCACGCTGGCGCGGAACACGTCGGCGATGCGCAGCGCTTCGACCCGGGCCTCGCCAGTGCCGCGCACCTTGACCAGCGCCAGTTCGCGTTCGACGTGCGGGCCGGCTTCGGTCAGGTCGGTAACCTTGTGCACCGGAACCAGCCGCTCGAGCTGCGAGATGATCTGGTCGATCACCGGCGGCGGACCGTTGGTGACGATGGTGATGCGGCTCGTCGCGTGGTCCTCGGTGATGTCGGCCACGGTGAGGCTGTCGATGTTATAGCCGCGCGCGGTGAACAGACCGGCGATCTTGGCGAGGATGCCTGCCTCGTTATCGACGAGAACGGCGAGCACGTGCCGCTCGGTAAAGGTCTGCTGGATCTTCATGCGTGGGCACCTGGAGCGTATGGGACGCGTGCGGAATGCCGGGGCGAGGCGACCAGCGGCTCGGCGCCCGAATGCAGGCGCAGGGCGGGGCACTTCGCAACGATTTCCCGGCGCTGCTCGTGCGGTTTGGACAGCACGTCACAGCAAGCGTGAAGTTCGCAGTATTCACGGCTGAACATGATCTTCTTTCGGTAGGGCATCACACCAGCGCCTTCGCTTCGTCGTCCATCGTGCCTTCGACCATGTCGCCATAGAGCAGCATTTCGGTGTGTGCCGCGCCGCTCGGGATCATCGGGAAGCAATTGGCTTCCTTCGACACCTGGCAATCGACCATCACCGGTCCGTCGTGCTCGATCATCGCCATGATCGACGCGTCGAGGTCGGCTTCGTCGGTAATCCGGATACCTTTCCAGCCATAGGCTTCGGCGAGCGCAACGAAGTCGGGTAAGCTGTCCGAATAGCTGTTCGAGTAGCGGCTCTCATAGGTCAGTTCCTGCCACTGGCGGACCATGCCCATGTACTCGTTGTTGAGGATGAATACCTTGATCGGCAGGCGGAACTGGCTGGCCGTGCCCATTTCCTGGATGTTCATCTGGATCGAGGCCTCACCGGCGATGTCGATGACGAGCTTGTCCGGATTGCCGAGCTGGGCGCCGATTGCCGCCGGCATGCCGTAGCCCATGGTGCCGAGCCCGCCGCTGGTCAGCCAACGGTTCGGCTTTACGAAGCCGAAGTACTGCGCTGCCCACATTTGGTGCTGGCCGACCTCGGTAGTGATGATCGGGTCCATATCATTGGTCAGCGCGAAGAGGCGTTCGACCGCAAGCTGCGGCATGATCGCATCCTTGCGGTGCGGATAGGCGAGGCTGTCGCGCTCGCGCCATCCGGCGATGCGCGCCTTCCACTCGGTCAGGTCGCATGGCTTGCGGTTGCCCCATGCCTCGATCAGCTGTTTGAGCACCACGCCGCAATCGCCGACGATCGGCAGGTCGGCCTGGACGATCTTGTTGATCGAGCTGCGGTCGATGTCGATGTGAATCTTGGTCGAATTGGGGGCGAAGGCGTCGAGGCGGCCGGTGACCCGGTCGTCGAAACGCGCGCCGACGGCGACAATGAGGTCGGCCTGGTTCATCGCCAGGTTGGCCTCGTAAGTGCCATGCATGCCGAGCATGCCGAGCCAGTCGGGATGGTCCGACGGAAAGGCGCCGAGGCCCATCAGCGTCGAGGTCAGCGGTGCGCCGGTCAAAGTCTGCAGCTTGCGCAGTGCCTCGCTGGCATGGGGACCGGAGTTGATCACGCCGCCGCCGGTGTAGAAAACAGGAGCCTTGGCGTTGGCGATCAGTTCGATCGCCTCGGCGATTTCGTCGATCGTGCCGACGGTGTTCGGTGTGTAGCGCCGGGGCCGCTGTATCGGGCCGGCGGGCAGGGCAGCGGTCGCCACCTGCACGTTCTTGGGAATGTCCACAACGACCGGGCCGGGGCGGCCCGTGGTGGCAATTTCGAACGCCTCGTCGATGGTCGCGGCTAGTTCCGCCGGGTCCTTCACGAGGTAGTTGTGCTTGGTGCAGTGGCGCGTCAGACCGACGGTGTCGGCTTCCTGGAAGGCGTCGGTGCCGATCAGGTTGGTTGCGACCTGGCCGGTGATGACCACAAGCGGAATCGAATCCATGAAGGCATCGGCGATGCCGGTGATGGCGTTGGTCGCGCCCGGTCCACTGGTGACGAGGACCACGCCGGGCTTTCCGGTCGAACGGGCGTAGCCTTCTGCTGCATGCGCCGCTCCGGCTTCGTGGCGGACGAGGATGTGGCGGATCCGGTGATCGCCGAACAGTTCGTCATAGATCGGCAGCACCGCGCCGCCGGGATAGCCGAAAACGAATTCGACACCCTGCCGCACGAGGCATTCGACAAGTATCGCAGCGCCGCTGCGTTCTTCGGACACGACTGGCATTCCTTTTACTGCTTACGACCGCTGCCGGCCCGGAAACGATCGGCCCGGCACGATTTTCTCGCGCCGGGCCGCTCCTCTCCAATTCTTTGCACGGGGGTTAACCGTGGTTGGGAGTGCGGCTAGAGGTCATTAAATGTCATGTCAACCGTTAAAATGCAAATAATCTTTCAAAATACTCCTCGATAGAGCATTTTTCGGTTTCACATCGTGGCCAATCTTGCGGGGGTTGCCTCCTGAACCAGGTGTATTGCCGCTTTGCGTAGTTTCGTGTCGCCTGCTGTCCCATGGCCATGGCTTCGTCCTTCGACCACTCTCCGCGCACCATTCCCGCGATCTCCGGGACGCCGATGGCGCGCATGACGGGGCTTGCGGCAGGCAGGGCGCGTTCAAGCAGCGCCTCGACTTCCTCTTCTGCGCCTCTTTCCAGCATCAGAGCAAAGCGCCTGTCGCAGCGCTCGTAGAGCCACTCGCGTGGCGGCAGCAGGAGCAGCGGGTGCAGGTCGATACCATCGCCGATCCCGCCGAGACGCTGCTGCTGCCAGTAAGCCAGGGGTTTACCGGTCGAGCGCACGACTTCGAGCGCGCGGGCAACGCGGGTCGTGTCGGCCGGCTTGAGCACTGCGGCGCGCTCGCAGTCTTCGATGGCGAGGGCGGCATAGGCTTCGGCGACGGGCAGGGCGCGGGTCGCGGCAC
This sequence comes from Croceibacterium salegens, assembly GCF_009827435.1. GTDB lineage: Bacteria > Pseudomonadota > Alphaproteobacteria > Sphingomonadales > Sphingomonadaceae > Croceibacterium_B > Croceibacterium_B salegens. The sequence goes on from NZ_WTYM01000030.1 coordinate 128,637, forward strand.
GCACCTCCGGGGCGATTTCGGGCACCGGCGCAATGCCGTCGAGCAGGGTGCGTATGTAAAGCCCGGTCCCGCCGACGAGGATCGGCACTTGCCCGGCAAGATGCGCATCCTCGATCTCGCGCTTTGCCCGCGCTGCCCAGTCGGCCGCCGAGCAGGGTTCAGTTCCATCCCATGCGCCAAACAGCCGGTGCGGGATGCCACGCATCTCTTCCTCGGATGGGCGGGCGCTGAGGACCCTGAGATCGCGATAGACTTGCGCGCTGTCGGCGTTGATCACGACTGCGGGTCGATCCAGCGCCAGCGCAAGCTCGACCGCCAGATCGCTCTTGCCGCTCGCCGTCGGCCCTGCAATGAGCGCGACCGGTTTCTTGGAGACATCCCCTTTGCTCATCGCGCGCCTGATAGCAGACCCAGCCGGACTGGAAACACGCCTCGACGCTGCGACCACGGCGCTAGAGGGCGAGGGCCTGCAACTGGCCGCGGCGCAGATGCTCGATTTCTGCGGCGACACACTCGAACTGCTGCTCCCCGGCGGCGATCCTGCGGTGTTGCGCAGGATTATCGACGAATACTTCGCTCCGTCCGACGCCATCGTTGTCGAACGTGCCTTCGCGATGCCGCACCTCTTCGTCTCTGACATGGATTCGACCATGATCGGGCAGGAGTGCATCGACGAGCTGGCCGACTTCGCCGACCTCAAGCCGCAGATCGCGGCAATCACCGAACGGGCGATGCAGGGCGAGCTCGACTTCGAGGCCGCCCTGCGCGAGCGGGTCATGCTGCTGCGCGACTTGCCCGAAACCGCGATCCTCGAATGCCTCGACACGCGGATCGAGCCGATGCCCGGCGCGAGGACGCTGGTCGAAACGCTGAAGAGCCGCGGCTGCCGCACGGTGCTGGTCACCGGCGGCTTCCACCAGTTCGCTGATCCTGTGGCCGACTGGCTCGGTTTCGAGCGCGTGGTCGGCAACCGGCTCGAAATCGATGGGGGCCGGATGACCGGCGGGCTGGTCGGGCCAATCACCGACTCTTCGGTCAAGCAGCGGGTGCTTGAGGACGAGGCGGCGCAATTCGGGCACGACGTGGTGACGCTCGCCACCGGCGACGGGGCCAACGACATCCCGATGCTGCAGTCCGCGACCTACGGCGTCGCCTTCCGCGCCAAGCCCAAGGCGCGCGCCGCCGCGAATGGCTGGATCGACCGCGGCGACCTGACCGCGATCCTCAGGCTGCTCGATATCCCCGAAAGCGATTGGGTTGCCGGCTAGGCCGCGACCGGCACCCGCTTGCGCATCGGCTGCACTTCCCACCGAGAGAGGCTGCGCCAGACCCATTCGAACGGTCCGTAACGGTAGCGGTCGAGCCACCACTTCGACCAGAGCAGCATAATCGTCCATACGACCGGGACCAGCAACCACGCCTGTCCGCGCGACAGCTGGCCGTAGAGCCCGCCGAACGTGCCGTAGAACACCAGCGTGCCAATGATCGTCGAACTGAGGTAGTTGGTGAAGGCGGCCCGGCCGACCGCGGCCAACCGGTCTGAAATTGCGCTGCGATGACCGAGCAGAAGGATAATCAATGCGGCATATCCCATCGCACCCACCGGGTGTAACGGGTTCACGTACATTCGCGTCCACGGAAAATAGGTCACCGGATCGAAATCGGCGTTGACCGAAGTGATGGCCCCGTAGGCATGCAGCGCCAGGTCGGGGACGAGGCACGCCGCTACGACGATCCAGTAGCTGCGCCTGCTCCATCCGCCGGTGAGGAAGCCTGACTTGTAGGCCGCCATGCCGAGCAGCATCAGTCCGAGCGTCTCGATGCCGTATCCGATAACGCCCTCGAACGGCTCCAAGCGCGACTTCTCTTTGGTCGAGGCCTCGAACCGGGCCGGGATCGAGGCATGGTCCGCCTTGTCCTGCGCGATCTGCTTGGCCAGGTCGGGATCCGGGGCGAGGAGCTTCTCGACCTTCTCCTGCTCTTCCTGCGTACCACCGCCGGCCTGAACTCTTTCGACCATCTGCAGTTGCGGTATGGCCTCGACGAGTTGCCCGACGTTGATGAACGCCAGCACGGCCAGCGAGGCGAGCAGAAGCCACTTCTTGTCGAGCCGCCAGAAGACGTAAGCGATCATCCCGACCATTGCGTAGTTGGCCAGAATGTCGCCCCACCACAGGAAGTAGAAGTGGAGGAGGCCGAACGCGAGTAGCACGATCATGCGCGGGAAGTGGACCTGCCATCCCTTCTTGCCTGCAGCGACGCCGCGCTCGATCACCAGGATCGTCGATGCGCCGAACAGGATAGAGAACAGCGACCGCCAACGCCCATCCACGAACACCGAATTGAGCGCCCACATCAGCTTGTCGTAGCCGTGATCGAAACCGTAGTCCGGCGGGTAGAAATAGGCGCTTTCGATCATCGCCATGCCGACGACGTTGACCGAGAAGATGCCCATCACGGCGATGCCGCGGATCACGTCGAGTGTCAGGATACGGTCAGGCGATGTCGTTGCCATACGATGGTTGCCCCTTGTGCGCCTCGTGGGACGCGGAATCCGGCAGGTGTATTATCCGAGTAATACGATAAGCTCTAGCTTATTCTGCGAACGAACATTCCGCGCCGTTCAAAGCCAGCTGGCTATGCGCTCGATCGGCTTCTTGTCGAGCGCATGATCGGGCACCGTCGCGTCCGGCGCAGGGTGTCCCACGACAACGATCATCAGCGGCTTCTCGTGCTCCGGACGGCCGCAGATCTCGCGCAGGAAGCCCATCGGACTTGGCGTGTGGGTGAGCGTGGCAAGACCTGCTTCATGAAGCGTCGCCAGCAGCATGCCGCAGGCGATGCCGACGCTCTCGGTGACATAGTAGTTCTGCGCCTCGCCATCCTCGGCAATGCCGCCCTTGCGCTGGGCGAAGCAGACTATCAGCCACGGTGCGGTTTCGAGGAACGGCTTGTTCTCATCGGTACCGAGCGGGCCGAGCGCGGCCAACCACTCGTCACCCGCTTTCGCTCGTTCGCAATCGACGCCATAGAAACGACGCTCTTCCGCTTCCGCCGCTTCGCGGATCGCTCGCTTCTTGACCGCCGAACCGACCACGGCGAAATGCCAGGGTTGGTGGTTTGCGCCGCTCGGCGCGCTGCCGGCGGCGGCAATGGCTGCTTCGAGCACTTCTTGCGGTACGGGCTGGTTGGAAAAATAGCGACAGCTCCGTCTCTGCTGAAGCTTGTCGCGCATCTTCTCCGCGCGAGCCACGCTTTCGGTATCGGTAATTTCGGGTAGCGAATAAGGGACAGACGCATGGTCGTGCATGAGAATGTCCCTTATCGATTTATGCCTGCCGCATCACCCTTAATGAGACGAGGTCAGGTGCGTGTCGCCGGTCTTGGCATTGTAGAAGAGCTCGAAGTGCCAGTTCTCGCACATATCCAGGCTGTCCCACGTAGCTTCCTCGCCATCGTCGTAAACGACCTTTAGATCCCAGTCGCAGGTGTTCTCGGCCCGCCGGAAGTCGACACGGAATTCTTCTCCATCGTCGAGTACCTCATCGTCGAGGACATCTTCCTCCCAACTGTTCGATGAGGACGGGGCAATAGAGATTTCCTCTATCGTATATCCGGTGCTGTTTACGATCGAGATCTTCTCATACATTTGCGCCGATAGCGGTGCGGCGACGAATGCTGCAGCAAGGCCGAGCACGACCCCCAATTTTCGCATATAGCTTTTCCCCCTGTGGCAATGCGCCAACGGAGCACGGCTACGGTCAAATCTGTCGTTCCGGAAGTAACCGGTTCGTTCTTTCCGCCACGTCATCCACAGAATGATCGAGCCTGACTCAAGCTGCGGAAACGGGCTCTCGTCTCGCGATCCACGCCAGCGGCAGGCCAACAAGCAGGCAATGCGAGATTAGCTGGCGAACAAGCGCCCATCCTTCTGCCGGAAAAGGCGAGCCAAAGCGCAGGGGCAGAACGATCCCGTACATCACGCCCCATAGGATCAGGCCGTAGAGAAGACCTGCGACGACCCATTGGCGCTTGAGCAGGGGCACGCGTTGGGCAACCACGACATAGACCGCCACCATCGCCAACATGATCGCGAAGTGCACCAGCAGGCCGATAGGTGCGGCAAGCGTGCTTTCGGTGATGGCACCGCCGAACGGGCCGCTGGCGACACCGGGCAGCACATTGGCGGGGTTTCCTCCCGTAAGCACCGTCCAGAGAAATGCCGACAGGATGTCGAGCGTGCCCACGACTAGGGTAGCTATGGCAATGGTGCGTCCCATCTGATTCACCCTTTCCAGCCTTTGTTATGCTCGTCTTGCCTTGCCCTTGCGCCAGGCAGCGATCCGCAAGCCGAGCGCTCCGAAGGCGGTCAGGGCGAACGGTATGGCGATTGCCCTCTGGCCCGGATCCTGGATCCTCAGGACGTAGGCTGCGGCATAGATCAGCCACAGGTAGTGGATGCCGAAGGTGTGCAGCCGCTTCCACCACTTCCCGAGTGCCTTGTAAGCCCATTTCCACGAGGTCAGCGCCATCGCGTAGAGCAGGACGTAGGCAAAGATCGCCGGCGAGAGCACGAGGTAGTTCACCGGTTCGGCCTGTGCCGCGAGCACATGGACCAGGGCGAACAGGTGCACGGTATGCGTCGTGGCGAACCCTAGCCCCCACCACTTGCGGTTGCGCAGCAGCGCCTTGGTAAGGTCGTTCGGCCACAGCCGGGCGAGCGACGAGGCGGAATAGGCGATAATCAGGAAGGGAAAGCCGACCCTGGCGGTGAAACGCGAGGCGGCGTGCAAGTGATCCTCGCCGCCGATATGGGTGTGAAAGCCCAGCACGAGCGCGGCGAAACCGACCAGCAAGGCCAGCAAAGTCGGCCAGTATTTTGGCATGAGCAATCTCCCCCGGTTTTCCCCGGAGGAGACGCTAGCACCCGATCAGGCGTCCATCCAGTCGCTGAAAAAGCTCTTGTGGGCCTTGCGAAGGTCCGCAACGGGAACACCGAACAGGCTGTCGCCGCCCACCGTACCGAGACGGCGGAAGCCGACTTGTGCGGTGTCCTCGTTCTCGGTGCCTTTCGACAGGGCGCGGTTGAGCGCCTCGGTATCGGGCACGGTGACGATGTAGCGGCCCTGATCCTCGCCGAACCACCACTGGGCATCGGTATAGTCGGGGTGCTTCTCGACTTCGGCGCCGATCCCACCGGACATGGCCATTTCGGCCAGGGCGACGGCGATGCCGCCGTCTGAAACGTCATGCACGGCGCTGACGAGGCCATCGGCGATGAGTTCGCGCACGATCCCACCGGCGGCCTTTTCGAGCGTCAGGTCGGTCGGCGGGGTGCGACCTTCGTCGCGGCCGTGGATTTCGCGCAGCCACAGCGACTTGCCGAGGTGCGAGCGTTCCGGGTCGGGCGTCGCCCAGGCCTCGGGCCAGATCAGGTAGATCGCTTCGCCCGCTGCCTTGAACGGCATGGTCATCATGTGTTCGTAGTCGTCGATCAGGCCGACGCCGCCGATGGCCGGGGTCGGCAGGATCGCCGAGCCGCCGCCGGTCGCCTTGCTTTCGTTGTAGAGGCTGACGTTGCCGCTCACGATGGGAAAGTCGAGCACGCGGCAAGCGTTTCCCATGCCTTCGAGCGCGTGGACGAACTGAGCCATGATCTCAGGCCGCTGCGGGTTGGCGAAGTTCAGGCAGTTGGTGACCGCCAAGGGCTTCGCACCGACTGCGCAGAGGTTGCGATAAGCCTCTGCAATCGCCTGCTTTCCGCCCTCGTATGGGTCGGCATAAACATAGCGCGGCGTGCAATCGGTGCTGATCGCCAGCGCCTTCTTCGTGCCGTGGACACGGACCACGCCGGCATCGCCGCCGGTCTGAAGCGTGTCCGCCCCGACCTGGCTGTCATACTGCTCGGAAATCCAGCTGCGCGAGCACAGGGTGGGGCTGGCGAGGAGCTTGAGCAGGTCTCCACCGACATCGGCCGTGTTGGGTCGATTGGTCATCGGCTTGATGCCCGCCCAGGCGGTGTATTCTTCCTTCGAGAGGTAAGGCCGGTCGTATTCGGGCGCATCGTCGGCCAGCGGGCCGAGCGGGATATCGCAAACGACTTCGCCGCCGAATTCGAGCACCATGTGCCCGGTGTCGGTAACTTCGCCGATAACCGCGAAGTCGAGCTCCCACTTCTTGAAGATCGCCTCGGCCATCGGCTCCTTGCCGGGCTTGAGCACCATGAGCATCCGCTCTTGGCTCTCGCTCAGCATCATCTCGTAGGGAGTCATGCCCTCTTCGCGGCACGGCACCTTGCCCATGTCGAGGCGGATGCCGGCGCCGCCCTTGCTGGCCATCTCGACGCTCGAACTGGTCAGGCCGGCCGCGCCCATGTCCTGGATCGCCACGATCGCGTCGGTTGCCATCAGTTCGAGGCACGCCTCGATCAGCAGTTTCTCGGTGAACGGGTCGCCGACCTGCACGGTCGGACGCTTCTCTTCCGCATCTTCGGCGAAGTCCGCGCTGGCCATGGTCGCGCCGTGGATACCGTCGCGGCCGGTCTTCGAGCCGACATAGACGATCGGATTGCCGACGCCGGTGGCGGCCGAATAGAAAATCTTGTCGGTATCGGCGACGCCCACGGTCATGGCGTTGACGAGGATGTTGCCGTCGTAGGCCGGATCGAAATTGGTCTCGCCGCCCACTGTGGGCACGCCGACGCAATTGCCGTAGCCGCCGATGCCCGCAACGACACCCTGCACCAGGTGCTTCATCTTCGGGTGCTCGGGCCGCCCGAAGCGCAGCGCGTTCATGTTGGCGACCGGACGCGCGCCCATCGTGAAAACGTCGCGCAGGATGCCGCCGACCCCGGTCGCCGCGCCCTGGTAGGGCTCGATGTACGACGGGTGGTTATGGCTCTCCATCTTGAAGATCGCGGCCTGGCCGTCACCGATGTCGATGATCCCGGCATTCTCGCCCGGGCCGCAGATCACCCACGGCGCCTCGGTCGGCAGTTTCTTCAGGTGCAGGCGGCTCGATTTGTACGAGCAGTGCTCCGACCACATGACCGAAAAGATACCCAGTTCGACGAGGTTCGGCGTGCGGCCGAGCCGGTCTTCGATGATGGCGTATTCCTCGGGGCTGAGGCCGTGTTCGGCCACGATCTCGGGCGTGATCTGGGTCATGGGCGAGGCCCATATCCCCGACGGGCGATTCCCGCCAGTCCCGCAATCCTTGACCGCATCGGGTATCCCCGCCAAAGCGCAAGGCATGGCGGATGAGGGTCACGACCTTTCGGAAATGAGCTTCGAGCAGGCCCTGAAGGCGCTCGAGGACGTTGTGCGGCGGCTTGAAGGCGGGGAAGTGCCGCTCGACGAGTCGATCGACCTCTACGAGCGCGGCGAAAAACTGCGCAAGCACTGCCAGGCCCGGCTCGATGCGGCGCAGGCGCGGATCGAGAAGATCGTCCAGGGCCCCGACGGCAAGGCCGCCGGGACCGAGCCTTTCGACGTTGGGTAGGGCGGCCATGGGCCTCGTCCTGGCCAACGATATCCTCGCTCGCGCCCTTGAGCGCATCCAGCGCGAGGTCGACGCCCGTTTCGACGGCCTGTTGCCTGTTCCTGACGATGCTCGCGCCCGTCTGATCGAGGCAATGCGCTATGCCACGATCGGCGGCGGCAAGCGGGTCCGCCCGCTCCTTCTGACCGCAACGGCGGAGATGTACGGCGTGAGCCGGGGCTGCGCAGTGCTTGCCGGATGCGCCGTCGAATCGATCCACGCCTACTCGCTGATCCACGACGACCTGCCGTGCATGGACAATGACGACATGCGCCACGGCAAGCCGACGCTGCACAAGGCATTCGACGAGGCAACAGCAGTGTTGGCCGGAGATTCGCTCCACGCTCTGGCTTTCGAGATCCTGTCGATGCCGGAAGTCAGCACCGACCCCTATGTCCGCTCGGACCTCGTTCTTGCACTTGCCGCGGCCAGCGGGGCAAGCGGGATGGCCGGCGGGCAGATGATGGACATCGTCGCCGAGGAACAGGAATTCGACCTTCACACCGTTACCCGGCTGCAGCAGCTCAAGACCGGCGCACTTCTCGCTGCTTCGGTCGAGATGGGCGCAATCCTCGGCCGCGTCAGCGAGGAGGGCCGGGGCCACCTGCGCGCCTATGCCCGCGACATCGGTCTCGCGTTCCAGATCGCCGACGACCTGCTCGATACCAGCGGTGACGAAGCCAAGGCAGGCAAGGCCCTGCGCAAGGACGCCGACGCCGGAAAGGCCACGTTTGTATCGCTGATGGGCGAGGAGAAGGCGCGCGACCAGGCCTATGCGCTGTCCGAACAGGCGGTGGGACATCTTTCCCAACACGGCGAGGAAGCCGACGTCCTGCGGGCGCTGGCCCGCTTCATCGTGGAGCGCGACAGGTGAGCAAACGCATCGGCCTCTACCCCGGCACGTTTGACCCGATCACGCTCGGCCATGCCGACATCATCCGGCGCGGCGCGAAACTGGTCGACACACTGATCGTCGGGGTTACCACTAATCCCTCGAAGGACCCGATGTTCAGTCCCGAAGAGCGGATCGAGATGGTCCGCAACGAGGTCCGGCGGCTCGCAGTCGAGAATGTCGTGGTTGAGAGCTTCAACGCCCTGCTCGTCAAATATGCCCGCAAGAAGGGTGCGACCGTCCTGATCCGCGGGCTGCGCGCGGTGGCGGACTTCGAATATGAATACCAGATGGCAGGCATGAACCAGCAGCTCGACCCGAGCGTCGAGACTGTGTTCCTCATGGCCGACGTCAGCCTGCAGCCGATCGCCAGCAAGCTGGTCAAGGAGATCGCCCTGTTCGGCGGCAACATTGCACCATTTGTCAGCCCGGAAGTCTGCGGACTGGTCGAGGCGCGGGTGACTACGCTAGGGCGGCGCGGGGACATTTGATCCGGGTCTAACCGACAATCGTTCATTGCAGCGTCAGTCCGCAACCGATACTGGCCTGCCAACCACTGGAAATCACGGAACCAAGATGTTCAAAGCCCTTGTCTCTGCCCCTATGGCGCTTCTGCTCGCGTTCGCGCCGGTTGTTGCCTCTGCACAGGACAGCGAACCAGATAACAGCGCGACCGCCGCTGCCACCCAGAGACAGATGCGCATCGCGGTCGATTACGATCAGACCAAGGATCTCGAAGACATTCTCTACCTCGATCTGTCAAACGGCCAGCGGGTGGCGATCCGCCTGATGCCCGACTGGGCTCCGGGTGCAGTCGAGCGGATCAAGACGCTGACGCGGCAGGGCTTCTACGACGGGGTGATCTTCCACCGTGTCATCGATGGCTTCATGGCCCAGACCGGCGACCCGACCGGGACCGGGCAGGGTGGTTCGGAGCTTCCCGACCTCAAGGCCGAGTTCAACCCGCTGCCGCACGTGCGCGGCACGGTTTCGATGGCCCGCGCGGAGTCCGAAGATAGCGCCAACAGTCAGTTCTTCATCATGTTCTACCCGCGCTTCGCGCTCGACAAGCGCTACACCAATTTTGGCCGGGTGATCGGCAACATGGCCGCGGTCGATGCCATCCATCGCGGCGAGCCGCCGCAGGACCCGACGTGGATCGTCCAGGCCTCGATCGCCTCCGACCACAAGGCGCAGAAGTTCGCTGATGTGGCTCCTCCTGCGGTGGCAAGCGCCGGCGCCAACTGACGACACGCCGCTCCGTCTTCCGCCTGCGGGCGGAAGCGGTTAGGGCGCCCCGATGCGTGTTGACCTGTTCGATTTCGAGCTTCCGGCGGAGCGCATAGCCCTGCGCCCGGCGCGCCCGCGCGATGCGGCGAAGATGCTTGTGGTGGAGGGCGAGGCGCCCTTCGCGGACCGGATTGTGCGCGAGCTGCCGCAGATCCTTCGGCCGGGCGACGTCCTCGTATTCAACGACACACGTGTGATCCCGGCCCAGCTCGAAGGGCGGCGCGGCGAGGCGAAGATCGGCGCGACGCTGCACAAGCGGATCGACCTGCGCCGCTGGCAGGCCTTCATCCGTAACGCCAAGCGATTGAAACCCGGTGATATTATCGAATTCGCGCAGGGCGTCACAGCGCTGGCCGAAGAGCGACTTGCCGACGGCAGCTTCACCCTGGCCTTCGGCGGGGACGAGCCGGTCGAGGTCCTGCTCGAGCGCGCCGGAACCATGCCGCTACCTCCGTACATCGCCGGGAAGCGGCCGACCGACGAGGCGGATCGCAGCGATTATCAGACGATGTTTGCTCGCGAAGACGGGGCCGTCGCCGCGCCGACCGCCGCATTGCACTTCACTGAAGGTGTGATTGAAGCGCTTGATGCAGCCGGAATCGTGCGCGAAACGCTGACGCTTCACGTTGGAGCAGGCACGTTCCTGCCGTTGAAGGTCGACGACACTACCGATCATGCCATGCACGCCGAATGGGGCCGCATAGATGCCAAAACCGCAGCCCGGCTCAATGCCGCTCGCAAAGCTGGCGGGCGGATCATAGCCGTCGGCACCACCAGCCTGCGCCTGCTCGAAAGTGCGACCGGCGATGACGGCGTGATCCGGCCCTTCGAAGGCGACACCGCGATCTTCATCACCCCCGGCTATCGCTTCAAGGCGATCGACGGGCTGATGACCAACTTCCACCTGCCGAAGTCCACGCTATTCATGCTGGTCAGCGCACTGATGGGCCTCGAACGGATGCAGGCGGTCTATTCCCATGCGATTGCTGAGGACTATCGCTTCTACAGCTATGGCGATTCCTCGTTGCTGATCCCATAAAGGGCCGGTGACCGAACCGATCCTGGAAATTCGCGGACTGGCAAAGACCTACAAGGGCGGCGTCCGCGCACTCGACGGGGTCGACCTGGAGATTAGCAAGGGCGAGATTTTCGCGCTGCTCGGGCCCAACGGCGCGGGCAAGACCACGCTGATCGGTGCGGTTTGCGGCCTGCTCAATCCGACCGAGGGCACGATCAGCGCCTTCGGCCTGGATGCGCAGAGCCACTGGCGCGAGGTGCGCAAGCGCATCGGACTGGTGCCGCAGGAACTTTCCTTCGACATGTTCGAGAAGGTCGGCCGCGCCGTCGCCTATTCGCGCGGCATGTTCGGCAGCCCGGCGGACCCGGCGCGGATCGAGGAGGTCCTGCGCTCGCTCAGCCTGTGGCACAAGCGCGACAGCCGCATCCGCGACCTCTCGGGCGGGATGAAGCGCCGGGTGATGATCGCCAAGGCGCTGAGCCACGATCCCGACTTGCTGTTTCTCGACGAGCCCACCGCCGGCGTCGACGTCGAACTGCGCCGCGACATGTGGCGCCAGATCGACAAGCTGCGCAGCGAGGGCACGACGATCATCCTTACGACGCACTACATCGAGGAAGCCCAGGAAATGGCCGACCGCGTCGGTGTGATCAACAAGGGCAAGCTGCTGCTGGTCGACGGCAAGGACGCGATCATGGCGAAGCTGGGCCGCACGGCAGCGCATTTCACCTTCGATACGCCGCTCGAAGCCATCCCGGCCGGGTTGTCCGAATATCCGCTGTCGCTCGACAACGGCGGCACTACTCTGGTTTACCGAGGCGGCGACGGCACCGGTAGAGGCAAGCGCGAAGTCGCCGACCTCGCCCGTGCGCTCGTGGCCGAGGGCCTGCAGTTCACCGGCATCGAAACCACCGAATCGAGCCTCGAAGACATCTTCGTCGACCTTGTCGAAGGCCGGGAGCCCGCCGAATGAACGCCCGCGGCGCGCTCGCTATCCTTCGCAACGAGCTCTCGCGCTTCTTCCGCACGGCGTTCGGCTCGATCCTCTCGCCGGTGCTGACTACCTCGCTCTATCTCGTGGTGTTCGGCGCGGCGATCGGCAGCCGGATGGACCCGAGCCAGTTCGGCGGATCGTCCTACGGCGCGTTCATCGTGCCCGGACTGCTGATGCTGACGCTGCTCAGCGAGAGCACCTCGAATTCGAGCTTCGGCATCTACATGCCGCGCTTCACCGGCGCGATCTACGAACTGCTCAGCGCGCCTGTCGGGGTGGCGGAGACGTTGCTAGGATTCGTGGGAGCTGCGGTTCTCAAGTCCCTGATAATCTCGGGTATCATCATGGTCACGGCGCTGCTTTTCGTGGACTACACGATCGCCCACCCGATCCTCGCGTTCGGCTACATCATCCTCGTCGCTTCGGCCTTCTCGCTGTTCGGGTTCATCCTGGGCATCTGGGCCGACGGATTCGAGAAGCTGCAGATCGTGCCGCTGCTGATCCTCACGCCGCTCACCTTCCTCGGCGGCACGTTCTATTCGGTGAAGGTGCTCGCCGAACCGTGGCAGACGATTACCCAGTTCAATCCGATCTTCTACCTGATCAACGGCCTGCGCTGGACGTTCACCGGCTATTCCGACGTGCCGATCGGACTGGCGTTCGGGATGACGGTCGGCTTCATCGCGCTGTGTATCACCGTCATAGCGGTGATTTTCCGCACGGGGTGGCGACTTCGCGGCTGACACGCTAGCGGAGGGCGAATGATTATCCGACGGTCTGCCTATCTTGCCCTGATTGCAGGGCTTTTTCTTTCCGTGCCCGCGCACGCTGCCTTGCCCGACCCGGTCAAGGCAATGATCGAGGCCGCCATCGCCAAGGGCGACAAGAACAAGGTCGCCACGGTGATCGAGTTCGCCAAGGAGACCAATCCGGACGACGCCGCCGAAATCGACGCCTTGCAGCAGCAGTTCCTCGCCGACGTGGCTGAAAAGGAAAAGGCGCAGGCGCTGGCCAAGGAAGAGGCCATCCGCTCCGCCGGGGTGTTCGACAACTGGCATGGCAAGGGCGAAATCGGCGCCAACCAGGCTTCCGGCAACAGCCACGACGTCGGGTTCACCGGGGCAATCACGCTCGAGCGCGCAGGCATCGACTGGAAGCACAAGCTACGGCTGCGGGGTGATTACCAGCGCTCGAACGGAAGGACTTCGCGCGAACAACTGCTGTTCGCCTACGAACCGCAATACCGGCTTTCGCAGCGGGCCTTCGTCTACGGCCTGGCACAATGGGACCACGACGGACAGCAGGGCATCGACAGCCGCTACGCACTGTCGAGCGGGCTCGGCTACAAGGTGCTGGACCAACAGGCTGTCCAGCTGGCGATCAAGGCCGGTCCCGCCTTCCGTCGTACCGAATATTCGTCGGGCGAAGACGCAAGCACCCTCGCGGCCCTGTTCGCTTATGACTTCGGCTGGAAGATCAGCGATCGCCTGGCGTTCAACCAGAACAGCAACATGGTTGCCGGCGGCGGCAGCTCGGGGACGGTGTTCATCGATTCCCGCAGCACGACGTTCGACATCCTCAGCGGGCTCGAAGCGAAGATCAGCGACCGGCTGACCACGCGGCTGTCCTACGAGATCAAGTTCGATTCCAACCCGCAGCCGGGTAAGGAGAAGACCGACACGATCTCGCGCTTCACGATGGTCTACGGTTTCTAGGACGCCATGCCCCGTTTCGCATTCTCCATAGACGCCACCGACGGTAAGGCGCGAACCGGGCGCATCGCCATGCAGCGCGGCGAGATCCGCACGCCGGCGTTCATGCCGGTCGGCACGGCGGCGACGGTCAAGGCGATGAAGCCCGAAGCGGTGCGGGCGACCGGCGCCGACATCATTCTCGGCAACACCTACCACCTCATGCTGCGCCCCGGCGCCGAGCGGGTGGCGCAGCTTGGCGGGCTCCACAAGTTCATGAACTGGCCGCGCCCGATCCTCACCGACAGCGGCGGCTACCAGGTGATGAGCCTGTCCGAACTGCGCAAGCTGACCGAGCAGGGCGTCGAGTTCCGCAGCCACATCGACGGCTCGAAGCACATGCTGTCGCCCGAACGCTCGATGGAAATCCAGCGGCTGCTCGGCTCGGATATCGTCATGGCCTTCGACGAGTGCCCTCGCGCCGACCGTCCGCGCGACGAGATCGCCGCGAGCATGGAACTTTCCATGCGTTGGGCCCAGCGCAGCCGCGACGGGTTCGATGCGGGCGGGGCGCATGCCGAGGCGGCCGCGCTGTTCGGCATCCAGCAGGGCGCGCTCGATGCGGACCTGCGACGGATCTCGGCCGAAAAGCTCACCGAGATCGGCTTCGACGGCTATGCCATTGGCGGCCTCGCAGTGGGCGAGGGGCAAGAGGCGATGTTCGCCACGCTCGACTTCGCACCCGCGATGCTGCCGGAGAACGCGCCACGTTACCTGATGGGCGTGGGCAAGCCCGACGACCTCGTCGGCGCGGTCGAGCGCGGGGTCGACATGTTCGATTGCGTCCTGCCGACCCGTTCGGGCCGCAACGGGCAGGCCTTCACCTGGAACGGGCCGCTCAACTTGCGCAACGCGCGGCACGCTGAGGACAGCGATCCGCTAGACGACCGCTGTCCGTGCGATGCCTGCGGCAGTTACTCGCGGGCCTACCTGCACCACCTCGTCAAGAGCGGCGAGATGCTCAGTGCCATGCTGCTGACCGAGCACAATCTGACGTTTTACCAGCAACTGATGCAGGCGATGCGCGAGGCGATTGCGGAAGGGACGTTTGCGGCATTTGCCGAGCAGTTCCGGGGGGATTACCTGGGCTGACAAAGGCTGGGCAAACTTGCCGAGGGCCTCAAGTGCTTCGTGCTGCTCCGATACGTCCGTGGGGTTTGGTTCACCTAATCCACTGGACTCGCTACCTTTCATGTGAAAGCATCCACTGCTTTCATGGAAGGTCTTGGGGGTCGGAAATGGCGAAAAGGCATCGGATTCTAGTTACCTGCGCCTGTGTGATTTCGCTGGCTGCGGTCACCGCCTGCACCGCGCTTCCAGATACAAGCGGCTACACCCTCGCCAGCTACCAGCTGAACTCCTCCGCCGCAGCAGCCGGCAAGGCGGTCGATAACGAGTTCGATCGGATGACCGGCCTGCTCCCCGAGGGAAGGCAGCAACAAGCGCGGGACGCAAAGGGTCGCTTTGACGTCGCGTGGGGTTCGACCACGAAATCGATGGGTGGCCTCGCTCGATACGCGGAGTCGATCGAGGAACTCACCGATGCGGGGAATACGGGCAAGGAAGGCGCGCAAGGCGTGTTTCAGAGCCTGTCCACACTGGCCAATGCGGTCGGGATACTGCCCGGTGGCGCGGTGGTTGGCGTGGTCGGGGACACCCTTGCGCTGGCCAACAGCGCCATCGCCAACGTACGGGCAGCCAACTCGCTGGAAAAGTCGCTCACGGCCGCCGATCCGTTGATCGCGGACATTTCGACCGTCGTTGCGAAGCAGGTTGATACCGCGCGTGCCCAGTTCGATGCCGCCTTGACCGTGCAGGAAGGCTCGCTCGAATTCAGCGTGCAGGACATCTCGCCGACCGACGAGAGGCTCGCCGAACAGGAGAAGAACGTGGCGGCCAGGCTCGCAGCGCTGAGCGGCGACACCGCGCGGGAGGCCGAGCGCAAGGCGGTTGCGGCGGAACTCGAACGTATCCGCGCCGGCCGGGAGGCGCTAGCCCCGCGTATGACCGCTTATCACGGGGCAATGGATGCACTCGAAGCTCGAAAGCGCGCCGGACACGACTTGTTTGACGCCACCAAGCAAGCGCTTGCCGAGTGGCGCGAAAGCCATGCCAAGGTGGTCCGCGCGGTAAACGAGCGGAAGCCCGTCAGCTTCGCTTCGCTGATGGCGGCGAGCGAGGAAATCAAGGAACTCAGCAAGAGGTGGCGTGAGCTATGAGCACGATAACCGGTCCTGCCGCGGCGAAAGACGCACTCATCGATCTCATCGTCGAAATCAGGCAGGAACTCGCGACCGGGCAGGCAACTGGTTCTGCTGCCTACGCACTGGCGGTGGCGACCGCGCAAGGCAAGCTGCGGGCGTTTTTCAAATCGACCGAGCCCGCCGATCCCACCGATGCAGCCGAAGTCGCCGCCGTGAAGGCGATCGACGATGTGGCGTTCGACCTGTTCCTTCAGCTCAGCCTCGACACGATAGACTCGAATAACGCGAGGCTCGAGGCCGGGGCTGCAAGGCTGGCGACACTCGCGGGACAACTCGCGGGTGTCACTGCGGACACGCAGCACGCCGCTGCATCGGTGGCGCTGAAACCGGTCAAGGACGCGCTCGATTCGATGACCGCGATGGTCGCCACGATCAAGGCGCTGAAGGCCAACCTCAATGCCGCCAAGCCCGACGAGGCCGAGGTGCTGGCCGAGATCGACAAGCTCGTCGAACAGTTCGAAACGCTCAGGGACGCCGTCACCGCGGCCTGAATCGAAAAGGGCGGCCCCGCGGGACCGCCCTTTCGTGTTCGGTTCTCGACCGGATCAGCGCGAGTAGAACTCGACGACCAGGTTCGGTTCCATCGTTACAGGGTAGGGCACTTCGTCGAGCGTCGGGACGCGGGTGAAGGTGACCTTGTCGGTGCCGTCGGCCGAGACGTAGTCGGGGATCTCGCGCTCGGGCAGGCCCTGAGCTTCGATCACCAGCGCCATTTCCTTGGCCTTGTTGCCCAGGCTGATGACGTCGCCGACCGCGATGCGGCGGCTCGCGATGTTGCACTTCACGCCGTTGACGCGGATGTGGCCGTGGTTGACGATCTGGCGCGCGGCGAAGATCGTCGGGGCGAACTTGGCGCGGTAGACGACCATGTCGAGGCGCTGCTCGAGCAGGCCGATCAGGTTCTGGCCGGTGTCGCCCTTCATGCGGCTCGCGTCCTTGTAGGTCGCCTTGAACTGCTTCTCGGTGACGTCCCCGTAGTAGCCCTTGAGCTTCTGCTTGGCGCGCAGCTGCAGGCCGAAGTCGCTCATCTTGCCCTTGCGGCGCTGGCCGTGCTGGCCGGGACCGTAGGACCGCTTGTTGACCGGGGAGTTCGGACGACCCCAGATGTTTTCGCCCATCCGGCGGTCGAGTTTGTACTTGGCGCTCTTGCGCTTCGACATGCGTCGTATCCTTCAACTTGCTGGATCGCCCCAGTGGCGACCATTCAACCCGGCATCGCACCGCCGGACCTGTTGTCCGACGCGGCCACCGCTTCACCGGGATGCGGAGCCAATTGCGAGCGGCGCCATTGGCCGCTCGGCTTCAGATTGTCAAGCTCGGGAAACCGCTCGGGAGATCAGCCCGGGCCGCCGGCCTGGCCGGCACCGCCGTTGGTCTGACCCTGGCGGTTGGAATAGCGATCGAGGTTGTTCTGGGTCTGCGCCTGGTATTCGCGCCATTCCGCCTCGGTCTTGCAGACGCGGTTCTTGCGAATGCGCGAACCGGTTGCACCGTCGGTCTTGCAGATCAGCTTTTCCTTGGCGTCCTTGCCGGACTCGTCGTCCGCTGCGCCGACGGGCGTCGCAACGACTGCCATGCCGAGCGCGGCAACGATAAACAACTTGGCCTTCATTGTGCCCTCCTAACTTCGGGGGTGGCCGTAGCGCAGCGAGGAGCGCAAGGCCAGCACACAGGCCCAATTGTTACAATTTGCGATGAACCTGAACTGACTGCTTTCCATCAGTATTTGCGAATACTTCGGTCAGTCGCCGTTTTGCTCTTTTCGACCCAGTGCAGACAATACGCCGCGCAGGGTGCGTACCTCGAGATGGTTCCAGCCAGGCTTGGTCAACAATCCACGCAGCGTTCGGCGGGTGGCAGCCGCCCGGCTCGGGGGACGGAAATAGCCGGCCGGTTCGAGCAGTTCCTCGAAATGACCGATCAGGCCTTCGAGCTCTTCCTGCGGCGCGGGCGGGAGCAACTCTTCCGCGGTGGGCTGGGCGAGGACGTGATGCTTGGACCACTCGTAGGCGCACAGGATCACCGCCTGGGCAAGGTTGAGCGAGCCGAACTCGGGGTTGATCGGTACGGTGACGATAGCCCGGGCAAGGGCGACGTCTTCGGTCTCCAGCCCCGAACGCTCCGGTCCGAACAGGATCGCGCTGCGCCTTTGGGAGCGGTTGGCGATTTCACGCGCCGCTTCCTCGGGATTCAGCACCGGCTTGGTGACTCCGCGCTTGCGGACGGTGGTGGCGTAGACATGCGCGCAGTCGGACACGGCCTCGGCGACAGAAGCGAAGACCTGCGCCTTCTCAAGCACGATGTCGGCTCCGCTTGCGGCCGGTCCCGCAGCAGGGTTGGGCCAACCGTCGCGCGGTTCGACCAGGCGCATCTCCGTGAGCCCGAAGTTGAGCATCGCCCGGGCCGCCTTGCCGATATTCTCGCCCAGTTGCGGTCGGACGAGCACGATGACCGGGACATTAGCCATGTCAGACATCAACCCGGTCCGACATCGCGCACGCTGCTGGCGAATTCCTCGAAGTCGCGCGCCTCGCCGAAATCGCGATAGACGCTGGCGAAGCGTATGTACGCGACGGAATCGAGCTGGCGCAGCCCGTCCATCACCATTTCGCCGACTCTGGCGGAGGGAATTTCGGCGTCGCCCATGGTTTCGACTTGGCGCTGGATGCCGGACACGAGCTGATCGATGCGTTCCTGTTCGACCCCGCGTTTACGGCAGGCGAGGGCGACCGACTGTTCGATCTTACCGCGATCGAATGGCTCGCGTTTGCCGCCAGCCTTGACCACGGTGACCTCTCGCAACTGGACGCGTTCGAAGGTCGTGAAGCGCCCGCCGCAGCTTTCGCACTGGCGGCGACGGCGGATCGCGGTGTTGTCCTCGGTGGGCCGCGAATCCTTTACCTGGCTGTCGTCATGGGCACAGAACGGGCAGCGCATGCCTTACGGGCGCAGTCTCTTGTAGAGCATGAACCCGGCACCGGCGACGAGGCCGATGGGCCAGGTCACGACAGGCAGCAGTCCAGCCGCAAGCGCACCAACGGCAGCGCCGGCCAGCACCGGTTTGGTCGAGGGGTGATGCATGCCTTCCTTGGCCATGCCCTTGATCTCTTCGCCGGCCTGGCTGAGCAGGTCGTCGTTGCGGGGCGGCAGGTTCGGATCGGTCATCGGACTATCTCCCGGGATAAACGGGGAAGGCGGAGCAAAGCTCGCTCACCCGGCGGCGGACGCTTTCTTCTACCTGAGCATCGCCTTCTTCGCCATTCTTCGAAAGCCCTTCGACGACTTCTGCAATCAGTCCGCCGATTTTCCTGAACTCGGCCGGTCCAAAGCCGCGCGTCGTGCCGGCCGGGGTGCCGAGCCGCACGCCCGAGGTTACGAACGGGCTGCGGGTATCGAACGGTATGCCGTTCTTGTTGCAGGTCAGCCATGCACGGTCGAGACCGGTCTCGGCGGCCTTGCCGGTTACGTCCTTCGGCGTCAGGTCGACCAGCATCAGGTGATTGTCGGTCCCACCCGAGACGATCCTGAGGCCGGCTTCGGCGAGGCTGGAGGCCAGCGCCTTGGCATTTTCGGCAATGCTCGCGGCGTATGTCTTGAACTCGGGCCGCAGCGCTTCGCCGAAGGCGACCGCCTTGCCTGCGATCACATGGACCAGCGGACCGCCTTGAAGGCCAGGGAACACCGCCATGTTGAGCGGCTTCGACAGTTCCTCGTCGTTCCACAGGATCACGCCCGAGCGCGGCCCGCGCAGGCTCTTGTGGGTGGTGGTGGTCACGACATGGGCATGCGGGATCGGCGAGGGATGCACGCCGCCGGCAACGAGCCCGGCAAAGTGCGACATGTCGGCCAGCAGGTAGGCGCCAACCTCGTCGGCAATCTCGCGGAAGGCGGCGAAATCCCAATGGCGCGGGTAGGCGGTCGCGCCAGCGATGATCAGCTTCGGCTTGTGCTCGTGCGCCAGACGGCGGATCTCGTCCATGTCGAGCCGCTGGTCGTCGCGCCGCACGCCGTAGGGCACGCAGTTGAACCACTTGCCGCTCATGTTCACAGGCGAACCGTGGGTCAGGTGCCCGCCGCTGGCGAGGTCGAGGCCCATGAAGGTGTCGCCCGGGTTCATCAGCGCGAGGAACACCGCCTGGTTCATCTGGCTGCCCGAATTGGGCTGCACGTTGGCGAACTGGCAGCCGAACAGCTTCTTGGCGCGTTCGATCGCGAGCGTTTCGACCACGTCGGCGTATTCGCAGCCGCCGTAGTAACGGCGGCCCGGATAGCCCTCGGCGTACTTGTTGGTGAACACCGAGCCAGTCGCTTCGAGCACGGCAGGGCTGGTGATGTTCTCGCTGGCGATCAGCTCGATGCGGTCGCGTTGGCGACCAAGCTCGTTGCGGATCGCGGCAAATACCTCGGGATCGGCCTCCTCGAGCGTATCGTGCCAGAAATGGCGCAGGACCTCGGACTGGTCGTGCATGGGGGCTTCGGCGGTGCTCATCTCAGGCATCCTGCGAGGTCTTGGACAATTTTTCGACGCGGCCGCAGTGGCGGCCCCCGCCGAAAGGCGTTTCGAGGAAGGCAGTGACGCAGGCCTTGGCCATGTCGAGACCGATCAGCCGCGCGCCCATGGCTATCGCGTTGGCGTCGTTATGTTCGCGGCACAGCTTGGCCGAGAGCGGCTCGGACACCAGTGCACAGCGGACAGCCGGGTTGCGATTGACGGCAATGGAAATGCCGATGCCGGAACCACAGAGGGCAATGCCCCGCTCAGCGCTGCCGGATGCAACGGCGTCTGCCAGCTTGTAACCGTAGTCGGGGTAATCGACGCTTTCGGCCGTGTGCGGGCCGAGGTCGGCGACCTCGTGTCCTTCGGCGGTCAGCCATTCGGCAAGCGCCGCCTTGAGGTCGAGCGCCGCGTGATCGGAGGCGATGGCGATCTTCATGGCTGGCCACATAGTGATTCGCGAGCATCACCGCCACCGCAAACGGGCTTTGTCCCCCGACAGGTGCACTATAGGGTGCTGCCAGCAAGTGAGAGGACGATCGATGGACTACCGCTATCTCGGGAAAAGTGCGCTCAAGGTCTCGCCGTTGTGCCTCGGCACGATGATGTTCGGCGGTGCGACCGACGAGGCGGTGGCCAAGCGGATTCTCGACAAGGCGAGGGGGCAGGGGATCAATTTCCTCGACACCGCCGACCTCTACAATGCCGGGGCCTGCGAGGAAGTAGTCGGGCGCTGTATCGCCGGCAATCGCCATCATTGGGTCGTCGCGACCAAGTTCGGCTACAACATGAGCGGCGAACCCAATGAGGGCGGGCAGTCGCGCAAGTGGATATTCCAGGACGTCGAAGACAGCCTGCGCCGCCTCGGCACGGACTTCATCGACATCCTGTACTTCCACCGCTCCGACCCCGGCGCGCCGTTCGATGAGCCGCTGCGCGCGATCCGCGATCTGATGGCGCAGGGCAAGATGCGCTATTACGGCGTTTCGAACTTCAAAGGCTGGCGTATCGCCGAAGTCTGCAAGACCGCCGACGCCTTGGGAATGGATCGCCCGGTGTGCAGCCAGCCGCTCTACAACATCGTCGACCGGCTATCCGAGGTCGAACAACTCCCGGCGGCAGGCAACTACGGGGTGGGCGTGGTGCCCTACAGCCCGCTCGCCCGCGGCGTCCTCTCGGGCAAATACGATCCGGGCAAGGACCCGCCCCCCGACACCCGCGCCGGACGCGGCGATGTGCGCATCAAGCAGACCGAGTGGCGCGAGGAATCGCTGCACATCGCCCAGCAGATCGCGGCGCGGGCGAAGGACAAGGGCATTTCGACCGTCGCCTTCGCGATAGCCTGGGTACTGAGGAACCGCTTTGTCTCGTCCGCTATCGTCGGCCCGCGTACCGAGGAGCAGTGGGACGCATACCTGCCCGCGCTCGATGCCGTACTCGACGCCGATGACGAAGCCTTCATCGACGCCCTCGTGCCTCCGGGCCATGCCTCGACGCCGGGGTATACCGATCCGATGTATCCGATCGAGGGACGCGCCTTGCGCTAGGTCAGGCGCTTGCGCGCCTCGCGAGTACAGCAGGGGCGGTTTCCTTGAGGCCCAGCGTCAGCAGGCAGAACAGCGCGCCGGCACCGGCGAGAATCCATGGCAGGATGCCCAGGCCGAAACGGTCGGCGGCCATTCCGACTACCACCGGCATCAACCCCGCTCCGAGTATCTCGCCCACGCCCGCGTTGAAGCCCATGGCCGTGCCCCGGAGGTGCGACGGAGCGGACTCGCCGGGAATGATCGCCATGATCAACGCCCCGGTACCGGCTCCACCGGCTCCCGCGATCAGCGTTCCGGCGAAGACCATCGATTGCGAGCCGTTCGACAGTGCCATCATTAGCGCACCGACAATGGCAATTGCGTAGGCGCCGAAGATCACCGGCTTGCGGCCGTAGCGATCCGAAAGCATCGGACCGATGAAGGCGCACACGACGCCGACGACGCCGACCCCCGTAACCGCCGCCCCCATCGTCACGTTGTCCATCCCGGCAACGTTGACGAGGTAGAGCGGGCCGAACCCGAGCAGCGAGGCGTAACAGGTCATGTTGAGCGCCGCGAGAAGCACGGAAAAGCGGATGTTGCGAACTTTGAGCAACGGTCCGATTGCGCCTTTCGGCGTGTCGTCGGTCCGCTCGTGCGGCGGATTGCGGATGAGGAACCAGATCAACGCGGCCATGACGAGGCCGGGGACACCCGCCACCCAGAAGGCCTCGCGCCAGCCCCACGCGGTGCCGACGCCGACGATGACGAGCGGCCCGAGCAACGGAATCGCCTGTAGGCCGATGGTCGACGTCATGCCGACCGCCAGACCACGCCGCTCGGGCGGTACTTCGCTGGTCACGATGTGGAAGGTGAGCGGCGGCAGTCCACCTTCCGCAAAACCCATCAGCAGGCGAGCAGCCATCATGGTGAGGAAGCCGAGCGCCAGGCCCGAACTGATCGAGGCGAGCGAGAAGACCACAGTCGCGCAAACCAGCAGCAGCTTGGCCTTGCCTGTAATGTCGGCGGCACGGGGCAGGGCGAAACTCGAAATGGCCCAACCGATCGCCAGAACGCCCGTGATCATGCCGACCTGCGCATTGTCGAGCCCGAATTCTGGCTGGATCATCGGCGCGAGCAGTCCGAACGCGGTTCGGTCGAGGAAGACGATCCCGATGTTCACGCCGAGCAAGCCGACCAGCAAGGCCTGATAGCGTGCGCTCGGAGCGGCAGCGCTCATTCCGGTGTCCACGGCTGTGGCCATGATCCCTCTCCTCTATCCCCGGCACATGCGTATCACGGGGCCGCATATTGCGCGCGTCAAAAATGAGAGGGTGGCAATTCCGAGATCGGCAGTTGGCGTCCTCGAATGAGGTCCGCGGCCTTTTCGCCGATCATGATGCACGGCAGGTTGGTGTTCCCCGAGGTGATCATGGGCATGATCGAGGCGTCGGCAATGCGCAGGCCGTCAATTCCTCTAACCCGCAATTCGCCATCGACCACTGCATCCTCGCCCACGCCCATGCGGCAGGTTCCGACCGGATGCGAACGGGTCGCGCCGTTGCGACGGATATATTCGGCTAGATCTTGGGTGCCGTCTCCGGGACGGACTTCGTGGACGATCAGGCGGGCGAGAGGTTCCTGCGCGTAGAGTTCGCGGCTCAGTTCCATGGCGCGAACCATCGCCGCGAGGTCGTCCGGCTCGGAGAACATGTTGAACTGGATGCGGGGCGGATCGCGCGGATCGGGCGAACGCAGCCTTACCCACCCTCGCGACTTGGGCTGCAGGAACCCGCAGCGCGCCGAGAGCCGAGCGGGGAATGCGCTTTGCACACCGGGCAGCCACATCCGTGCATCGCCGCTCATCGGCAGGCACATCATCTGCACGTCGGGCCGGTCGAGCCCCGGAAGTGTGCGCACGAAGAGATTGGCGAGCGTACCTGTCTGGGCGAACGGCCCGTCGTGCCGTGCAAACCAGCGTGCCGCCGCCTGCGCCGCGCGGTCGAGCCGCAAGTGGCGAGTCAGGCCGAGATCATCGCGAAGTTCGTACTCGTTGATGATGTTGGGATGTTCGATGAGGTTGCGACCGACTCCCGACAAATCGTGAACCGGCGTGATGTCGGAAGCTCGTAGTTCATCCGCTGGCCCGATGCCCGACAGGAGCAGCAGTTGTGGCGTATTTATCGCCCCGCCGCAGGCGATGATCTCACGTTCCGCCCGTGCGACGCTGGCGGTGCCGTATTCAACTGCAACTGCACGGCCCTTCTCGACAACAATACGGCGGGCGAGGGCACCGGTCCGGATCGTCAGATTGCGCTTCCCTGCGATCGGGCGCAGGTAGACCCGCGCCGTGCTCGAACGCACGCCGCCGCCGACCGTCGCTTCCATCCGGCAGATGCCGTCCTGCTCGGCGGCATTGGGATCGTCATTGAAGGCAATGCCCGCAGCCTCTGCCGCTGCCATGGTCTGGTCCCACATCAGGTCCGGACCGGCAACCGGCTCGATCCGCACCGGGCCATCGCCGCCATGCCATTCGCTCGCCCCGCGCCAGTGGCTTTCGAGCCGCCGGAAGTAGGGCAGAACTTCTTCGTAGCTCCATCCCGGAAGGCCCATGCCCGCCCAGTCGTCGTAGTCGCGCCGGTTGCCGCGGATCGCGATCATGGCGTTGATCGAGGACGTGCCGCCAAGCGTGCGCCCGCGTGGGACAGGTAGGTTACGGCCGTACAATTCAGGCTCGGGCTCGCTCACGTATTGCCAGGTCCCGATCGACCCCATCGCCACGCGCGGAAAGGCCAGAGGCATCAACTGCAGCGGATGCCGGTCCGGCGGTCCGGCCTCGAGCAGCAGGACGGTGACCTCGGGGTCCTCGCTAAGACGCGCCGCGAGCGGCGCTCCGGACGAGCCCGAACCGATGACGATGTAGTCAAATTTCTCGGTCAATTGACGCCGAACACCAGCATCACGTTGCCCGGCATCTTGCCGAGGCCGCCGTATCCGGAATTGACGATCAGCTGGCCGTCGTGGGCAATAGGCGCCGATCCGCCGCTGATCGAACCGCCATTCGCCGTGTCGCCGTTGACCGCCTCGAACGGCCGGTCGGTGTCGAAATCCCACAGCAAGCTGCCGTCGGCGACGTCGTAGATTCGCATGTGTCCGTCGGTCGATCCGGCAAAGACGAGCTGGTCGGTAACGGTGATCGCTCCACCATAGCCCGGGTGGCACAGTGGCTTGTCGCCACACACATCCTCCGGGGCGGTACGCCACACTTCATCGCCGGTTGCGACGTCGAGCGCGTGGATGCCTGGCGCCGCCTCTGCTTTGTGTTCGTAGCCGTCGGGAAAGTCGCTGATCGGGACGAAGACCTTTCCGCTCGCAGTGGCAATGCCGAAGTGGACCCCGCCGAGCGCGCCGCCGCGACCTGCGCGATGCTGCCAGACCAGCTTGCCGCTGTCCGGATCGACCGCATAGACGATTCCCGACTTCTGCCCGGCGAGGACGTAATCCTTCCCTGCTGCGTCGTGTCCCATCACTGCGGCGGCGCCGAAGTCGAAGTCCGGCCCGCTGTCCTCGGGGCAGTTGGGCCCTTCGGCCCAGCCACAGGCGACGTTCCAGACGTCACCCTTGGTCGCCTGGTAGTGCCAGCGCACGTGGCCATCGGCCATGTCGAGCGCGACGATCGAATCGCTCATCGGCGAGGCGGGCGGTGAATAGTTGTCGCCGGTTACTACGTAGACTTGGCCGCGTTTGGCATCGACCAGCGGTGTAGCCCAGATCGCCGCGCCGGATGGGGCGAAGTGACGGACCCCGGCCGAGTTGTGGCCTGCGGGGACCGGCGGATCGGTCATGTATGCGCGCCACTTCTCCGCGCCGGTTTTCGCATCGAGCGCCACGAGCGAACCACGGAAGGTGCAACAGGCGTAGCCGGGAGCCGCGGCAGCCGGTTCCTCGAGCGAGGAGACCGGGACGTAGAGAACGCCACTCTGCAGGGCGAACGAGGCTGTCAGCGTGGCGTTGGGATGCGGGTCCATCCGCACGCGCCACATCTCCGCCCCGGTTTCGGCGGCAAGGGCATAGGCGTTGCCAAGAACGTCGCCGAAATAGAGCCGGGGCGCACCGGTATTGGGGGAGTCATAGACGATCCCCATTCGCACAGCGCCCTGCGCGTGGAAGACCCAGTGCGCGCACCCCGTCGCCGGATCGAGCGCATAGACCGTGCCATCGTCACCGCCCACAAACATGGCACCTCCGGCGAGCGTGGGCTGCGAACGGGCGTAGAGAACGCTCGGAAAGGCGAGGGCCCACTTGAGCTTGAGCTGCCCGATGTTCGAGCGGTTCAACCCTGCGATCGCAGTGCTGGTGGCGTGGCTGTTGTCGCTATCGAAACCCCAACCTTGCAGCGCCGACGCGCGCGAAGGATCGAACCAACCGCCGGTCCTCTGGCACATCAACGGGGGCTTCTCGTTTCCTCCACTGCCGAGGGCACGGCCGGTGAGGAACTCGGCCACGGCGACTTTCTGTTCTTCCGAAAGCCCGCTCGCCTGCTGCTGCATTCGGCCCGAGACCAGCGCGCGATGAATCGCATCGGGCGAGAGCAGGCCGAGCATGAAAGCGGGCGGAGCGCGGTCGACGCCGCCGTCATGGCATGCGGCACAATCCTGGACGTAGGACTTCTGTCCGAGCTGGGCCGAGGTTTCGCTCACCGTGTCGTGGCGCTTGAGGATGTCGGCGATCTGCTGTGCGCGCTCGGCCGTCGCATCTACGTCGGGCTGTTGCGCCATCGCCGGTTCCGCGAGTGGCAGTGCAAATAGAAAGAGGATCGCAAAGAACGCGAGAACCTGCAGAGCCTTGCCCGTCATCATCGGCCGCATCCAATCCCTCCCAAAGTCGCGCCCGGTCCGGATATGCACGCCTGCCTCACCTTGCTCAATCGTCAAGGCGCCAGTGCAAGTTGCGACGGGGAGATACACTTTGCGCCAAATTTTACCTCGACCGGCACATTGCTGCGACAG
This sequence comes from Croceibacterium salegens, assembly GCF_009827435.1. Classification (GTDB taxonomy): domain Bacteria; phylum Pseudomonadota; class Alphaproteobacteria; order Sphingomonadales; family Sphingomonadaceae; genus Croceibacterium_B; species Croceibacterium_B salegens. The sequence goes on from NZ_WTYM01000030.1 coordinate 155,415, forward strand.
CCGCGGCCTACCCCGTTAGCATTGCAGGAATAGGAGTGGATGAAATGCGCAAGGCATTCACGGTTTCGATCCTTGGCGGGGCGGCAATGATCGCGGCGTGCTCTGCGAGTGCGGGAACGGCGGCGCAGCCCGCTCTCGAAAAGTTTTCCGGTATCTGGGAAGTCAGCCCACCCGGTCCGGGGCCCGGTGGTCCCGGACCTGGGGACGACCGCCGCGGCCCGCCACCGGGCCAGTTCGGGCTGAGAGGGCCGCCTCCGGGCCCGGCCGGAGCAGGAGGACCGGCGCCAGGACTGGGGCCGGACGACGATAGGAAAGAGCTAGGAGGCCCCGACATTGAAGGCCTCGATCGCGCCGACCGCATGACCTACCGGCGGATGACACCGGCTGGGAAAGCGGCCTTCGAGGCAATGGACCCGCATGACCTGCCGGCCAACAACTGCAAGTCGAACGGACTGCCGTCGCTGGTCGGGATTCCAGACGTCCAGCAATGGACCTTCGACGGCGACGTACTCACGATCCACTATGCCGACTTCAACACCCGGCGCACGATCAATCTCGGCGACAACGCGCCCAAGGACGACAGCCACACGATGTACGGCCACTCGGTCGGCAGCTTCAGGGACGGTGTCCTGACGGTGACCACCACCGGCTACACCGCAACGCCGGGCGGATTGGGACGCAATGCCCCCGGCAGCGCCTCGCGCAGCACTGTTGAAACGTACCGCCTATCGGCTGACGGAAAGTCGGTGACCGGCCAACTCACCATCCACGATCCGGAATACCTGACCGGCGATTTGACCGCACCTATCGCGTTCGGCCGGGCCAACGACGTCACCTCGATCGAGGAAGTCCCGTGCGACGTCGAAGCGTCGCAGCGCTATCTGGACAAGTGACAGTTATCCGGCGAGCCCGCTTTCGATGTCTTTCAATGCGTAAGGCTTGGTGATTGTCGGGACGCTCTCGAATCCTTCGGGATGCAGGGCGTCCCCATAGCCGCTGGCGAAGATGAACCTGATGCCCTGGGCCATGAGTGCCTCGGCCACCGGGTAGGTCTTTTCGCCGTGTACGTTGACGTCAAGGATGGCGGCATCGATCGAATGTTTGGAAAGCGCCGTCATCGCACCTGCAATCGTGTTGGTGATGACGGGCTTCCCGCCCGCGTCCAACACCAGGTCCTCCAACAAGAGACCGATGATCGGCTCGTCCTCCACGATCAGGACTGTCTGGCCCGCGATGCTCAAACTACGACGCCTTTCTGTCGGGATACGATATGGCAATGCAGCCCTTCGGGACGGAAATCGAGGGTGACGGAACCGCCCTGGTTCCCGGTCAGGCCCCGCTCGATCAATCGTGTGCCAAATCCCTTCCGGGCGGGAGGGATCACCGGTGGACCGTCGCGCTCGCGCCAGTCGATGGTGACGATGGTTTCGTCATCTTCGAGATCGAGAGTCCAGCTGACGTCAACGTGTCCCTTTTCGTTCGAAAGGGCGCCGTACTTGATCGCGTTGGTCGAAAGTTCATGCAGCGTCATCGCCAGGGCGACTGCCGCCTGCGGTTGAAGAGTGGCGTCGGGGCCACCGATCGCAAATCGTGCGATATCCGCCCCAGCACTCGCCTCGATCGAACTGTGCACGGTTTCCTTGAGGGTGGCGGCCTCCCAATTGCCTTGCGTCAGCAGGCTGTGCGCAGCCGCCAGCGCCGCGAGGCGGGCATCGAAAGTGGAACGTGCTCCTTCGGCACCCTCGATCCGCTTGAAGGACTGGACGGCGAGTCCCTGGACGATGGCCAGCGTGTTCTTCACCCGGTGGTTGAGTTCGTTGATCAGCAGCTTCTGTGCTTCGGCGGCCTGGACTTCTTCGGTGACGTCGTGGCCCTGGACGAAGATTCCGGTAGCCGTTCCGCCGCTGGCAAACAGGGGCTGGTAAATGAAGTCGAGGTAACGCAGCTCATCCCGGTTTTCGGCCTCGTTCTTAAGGACGACCTTTACTCCGCGACCGAAGTAGGGAGTTCCGCTCGCGTAGACCGTGTCGAGCAGGTCGACGAAGCCCTGGCCAACCACTTCGGGCAGCGCCTCGGCAACGGTCTTGCCAATGACTTCCTCCTTGGAGATCAGGCGAAGGTAGGCGTCGTTGGCCAGGACGAAGTAATGCTCCGGCCCTTCAAGGAGCGCCATGAAACCGGGAGCCTGCTCGAACATGGACCGGAGCCGGTCGGCTTCCTCGCTAAGTCCGAGGTTTCGCGCTTGTACCGCGCTGGCCCGCTCAACCAGTCCCTGCTCGTCGCGAATCCGGCGCAGGCTGTGCAGTTCGGTCACGTTGACGGTGTGCTGCAGGATGAAGGCCACTGAGCCGTCCTCATTCAAAAGCGGCGTGTGCGTCGCACTCCAGTAATGCTCTTCGATGCCCCCATCCCGATTTGGAATGTCGTAGCGGATCAAGGCAAGTTCATCGGTCTCGCTACTGGCGAGGACCCGCTCGAGCGAGCTGCGCAGGAGACGGTGGCTCTCTGACTTCGGGTCGCTCGGAAATGCGGCGAACATGTTCTGCCCGATCAGGTCCTCGCGGGTACGCATGGTCACTTTGAGATAGGCATCGTTCATCCAGACCAGGACAAAGTCCGGATCGAGCACAACGTATGGATTGGGGGAGCGCGAGAAGAGCGTCTCGAAATCGATATTGATGGGATTATCCCCCTGCGAACCCGATGCGGGATGGACCGCCCGCGCACGATGAAACCGAGAAACCCCTATCGGGTTCCCGGTTTCACCAACGTGCAGGAGAAATGGTCTTCAGCCGCCCCGATTACTGATCGAGGAAACTCCGCATCTTGCGGCTTCGGCTCGGGTGCTTGAGCTTGCGCAGGGCCTTGGCCTCGATCTGGCGGATACGTTCGCGGGTGACCGAGAACTGCTGCCCGACCTCTTCGAGCGTGTGATCGGTGTTCATGCCGATGCCGAAGCGCATCCGCAGCACGCGTTCCTCACGCGGGGTGAGTGAGGCGAGGACGCGGGTGACGGTTTCCTTGAGGTTCGCCTGGATCGCGGCATCGACCGGGATGACGGCGTTCTTATCTTCAATAAAATCGCCCAAATGACTGTCTTCCTCGTCGCCGATCGGCGTTTCGAGGGAGATCGGCTCCTTGGCGATCTTCATCACCTTGCGGACCTTTTCGAGCGGCATCGACAGGCGCTCGGCCATTTCCTCGGGCGTGGGCTCGCGGCCCTGCTCGTGGAGGAACTGGCGGCTCGTGCGGACCAGCTTGTTGATCGTCTCGATCATGTGGACCGGGATGCGGATCGTGCGGGCCTGGTCGGCGATTGAGCGGGTAATCGCCTGCCGGATCCACCACGTGGCGTAAGTGCTGAACTTGTAGCCGCGGCGGTACTCGAACTTGTCGACCGCCTTCATCAGGCCGATGTTGCCTTCCTGGATCAGGTCGAGGAACTGCAGGCCGCGGTTGGTGTACTTCTTGGCGATCGAGATCACGAGCCGCAGGTTAGCCTCGACCATTTCCTTCTTGGCGATGCGCGCCTCGCGCTCGCCCTTCTGGACCATGTTCACGATCCGACGGAACTCGTTGAGGCTCATGCCGGTCTGGCTGGCGATGTCGGCGATCTCGGCGCGGATGCGCTCGACCGTGTCGGCTTCCTTCTCGGCGAAGGCGGCCCACTTCTTGTCCTTCTTCGCCATCGCGGCGAGCCAGGCTTCGTCGAGCTCGTTGCCGACGTACTCGTTGAGGAAGTCGAGGCGCTTGACCTTGTGACGCTCCGCCAGGCGCAGCATCTGCCCGCCGAGCGCGGTCAGGCGCCGGTTAAAGGCGTAAAGGTTGTCCACGAGGTATTCGATCTTGGTCGCGTGGAACTGGACCGCTTCGACTTCGGCGGTCAGCTCTTCGCGCAGCTCTTCGTACTTCTTCTCCTTGGCGGCGCCGAATTCCTCGCCGCGGCCGAGCACGTCGACGCGCTCGCCCTGGATCTTCTCGAACTTCTTGAACAGCTTGGTGATGCGGTCGAAGCGCTCGAGGGCGTCCGGCTTGAGGGCCGCCTCCATCTGAGCGAGCGACATGGTGTTGTCTTCTTCGTCGTCTTCCTCGCGGCGGCGCGACGAGCCGCCTTCGCCGTCCTCGTCGTCCTCGTCGTTCTCTTCCTCGTGATCCTCGACCTCGTCATCCTCGCGGATGGTCGGGCCGGCGGTCGCTTCGGAGATCTCGCCGTCGTCGTCGTCCTCGGCACCCTCCTCCATCTTGTCGACAGGGGGCTCCTTGGAAAGCATGGCGTCGAGATCGAGGATCTCGCGCAGCTGCATTTCCTCGTTGTTGAGCGCTTCGGACCACATGATGATGGCGTGGAAGGTGATCGGGCTCTCGCACAGGCCCATGATCATCGTGTCGCGACCGGCCTCGATGCGCTTCGCGATGGCGATTTCGCCCTCGCGGCTGAGCAGTTCGACGGCGCCCATCTCGCGCAGGTACATGCGCACCGGGTCGTCGGTCCGCTCGGTCGTCGCGGCCTTCTTCTTTTCGGGGACGTTCTGGTTGGCCTTGGGGCCATCGTCGTCATCGTCATCGTCCGCCGAGTTGATCTCGTCGGGACCGTCGCCGGACTCGTCGTCCTCTTCCTGCGCGTCCTCGTCGCTCTCGACGACGTTCACGCCCATCTCGGAGATCGCCGACATCACGTCCTCGATCTGCTCGGAAGACAGTTCGTCCTCCGGCAGGGCCGCGTTGAGCTCGTCTACGGTAATGTAGCCCTTGCGCTTCGCCTTCGAGATGAGCTTCTTGATCGAAGCCTCGTTGAGGTCGATCAGGGGTGCATCGTCGTTGCCGCTGTCGCTGCCATTGCCCTTGGTCGTGTCGTCCGACGCCATTGCTTCCATTATTCCGTTTCTTGTTCGCCGACAGCCCTTTCGGCCTGTCCGTCGTTATTGGTGTCTGCCGGTCCGGCGGCGCGTTTGCGGGCCATTTGCCCGAGTCGCGACTCGATTTCCAGCTTTCGTTCGCGCAAGCGTTGTTGCTCGGCGAATGCGCCTTCCGGATCGGAGTCGAAACGTGCCGTCGCCTCGGCAATAGCCGCCTCGAGCGCCGGCCTTTCGACCAGCAAGGCAACCGCCTCGGCCAGGTCCTCGCGCGCGGCGTCCGGATCGGAACCTTCCATCAGGAAGGAGAAGCGGGCTTTATCCGGCGTCGGCGCGACGTCCTCGGAACGTGATATGGTATCGCCGCGCCCGGCTTCAAGCGCCTCGGAAACATCGAAAAGGAATTCGATCGCCGGCTTCGTGTCGGGCAGGGCGCGGGCGAGCCGGGCGAGGGCCTCGGCATGCCGGGCGATTTCGCGCGGGTGCCGGGCGAGGCCCGAAAGGACGGCGCGGGTGAACTTGTCGCGCGACTGGCCCGTGACCCGGCGCAACGCGCTGGTGTCGGAGCGGGCGGCAGGTGCCGGCTGGCGTCCAGTGGTAAACTTGCGCGGCTGGAACTCGCGTTTCGGGAAAGCGAAGGCCGAGTAGCGGTCGAGCAGCTCGCGGCGATAGAGCGCGCGGATATCCTGGTCGGCGATGCTTTCCGCATGGTCGATCAGGCGCTGCTTGAGCCCCGCCTTGTCCTCGGGCGAGTTGAGCGGCTGGGCATCGCGCTCGTAATTCCACAGCATGTCGAGCAGGCTTGTCGGCTTCTCGAGCAGTCGCTCCATTGCTGCCTTGCCCTTCTGGCGCACGAGGTCGTCGGGATCGAGACCGGCGGGCAGCGTCACGAAGGCAAGCGAATGGCCGGGGCGGAGCATGGGCAGGGCGCGGGTGGCGGCACGAATGGCGGCACGCTGTCCCGCCGCATCGCCATCGAAGCAAAGCAGGGGCGCGTCGACGAGACGCCATAGCAGCTCGATCTGGTTCTCGGTCAGCGCGGTGCCCATTGGCGCCACGGCTTCTTCGATTCCGGCAGCGGCGAGGGCGATGACGTCCATGTACCCTTCGACCACGACGATCCGGTGGGTCTGGCGCGAGGCCGGCCCGGCGCGGTGCAGGTTGTAAAGGGTGTGCCCCTTGTCGAACAGGACAGTTTCCGGTGAATTCAAGTATTTGGGGGCGTCAGTTTTCGAATTGTCGAGGATGCGTCCGGCGAAACCGACGATCCGCCCGCGGATATCGTGGATTGGCAGCATCAGGCGAGCCCGGAAACGGTCGTAGGGCTCCTTGCCCTCGACCTCGATCCGCAGGCCCGTCTCGAGCAGCATGGCGTCATCGTACTGCGCCAGGGCCTTCTTGAGCGCGCCGCGGTCGTCCGGAGCCAGTCCGAATCCGAACTTTCGTGCCGTCGAAGCGTCGAGTCCGCGCTTGGACAGGTATTCCCGAGCGCTCTTACCTTCGTCCGACAAGAGATTGTTTTCAAACCATTCCTGTGCCGACGTCATGACGTCACCTAGCGTGGTTCGACGTTCCGCGCGGGCGGCTTCGCGGGGATCGGGCTGCGGAACCTCCATGCCCGCCTGAGACGCCAGTTCCTTGACGGCATCCATGAACGACAGCCCGCGCTGGTCGGTCATCCAGCGAATGACGTCGCCATGCGCACCGCAACCGAAGCAGTGGTAGAAGCCCTTTTCGTCGCTGACGGTGAAGCTTGGCGTCTTCTCGTTGTGGAACGGGCAGCACGCCTTCCACTCGCGCCCGGCCCGCTGCAGCTTGGTCGTGCGCATGATGACGCTGGACAGCGTCACCCGGTCGCGCAGTTCGTCGAGCCATTGCGGGGAGAGCATGCGCCGACCTTACAGGCTGGGGCTTCCAGGGGCTAGCGCGCGGGCGTTTCCTCCACCGGCTTTTCCTTCGGCGGGAAGGGACCGGTGCCGAGCGCTGTCGTGCCGTCAGCCTCGAACTGGTAGGCGATTTGTTCCCCTTCGGGCGGCAGCTTCGACTGCCAGTAGAATGTGATGGTCTCGCCCGCCTTCCAGCCATCGCCGCCGATCACTCGCCATACGAGCGCACCATTGTCGGAAGCGACGTCGATCTTGCCGTCCTGGCCCAGCGCCGCAGCCGCTTCGGCCATGTCGTAGCCGACAAGGTTGGCGAAGCCCGCCGCCGGGCGCGCGGTGCGGAACAGGGTGGCGCCCGCCACGCCCTTCGCGGGGGTCACGCGGTGGACGTAGGTTAGGACCGTGTCCGCCGGGAATTCGGCAGGTTTGCATTCGTCCATGCCTTCCGGGCAGGCGACGTAGCTCGTCACTTCGGCGAGCTCCTGCCCGTCGAGCGCAAACTTGCTCGCGGCTTCGTCACCGACCTTTGCGCCCAGCACCAGGTCGGCGAAGTCGCCCGGGACGAGCGTCTTGGGTTTGTCCGGTGTCGGGGTGATGGTCGGTGTCGGCGTGGGTTCGGGTTCGGCCGAACACGCCGCCAGCGCAATGTACGCTATGGCGGCGAGGGTAGCTCTCACTGCAGCGCTTCCTTCACCCAGCCGCTGGCCCGGCCCATGTCGAGCACCGTGCCGTGGCGCGCCTTGAGCTCGCCCATCACGCGGCCCATGTCCTTCATGCCCTCGGCGCCGAGTTCGGCCTTGATCGCGGCGATTGCCGCCTTCGTCTCGTCCTCGCCCATCTGGATCGGGAGGAATTCCTCGATCACGGCCAGCTCGCCCTTTTCGACGTCGGCCAGTTCCTGCCGGCCGCCGCTTTCGTACATCTCGATCGATTCGCGGCGCTGCTTGGCCATCTTCTGCAGGACTTCGGTGACGAGGGCGTCGTCCTCGACCGGCTTGGAGCTGGTGCGCAGCTCGATATCGCGGTCCTTGACCTTGGCGAGGATCAGGCGGACGGCGGCGAGGCGGTCCTTCTCTCCGGCCTTCATGGCCGAAATCTGTGCCTGCTTGAGGTCGTCGCGAAGCATTGGAAGAGTCTTTCTGTCTATGGTTACGGGTAGATATCCAATTAGCGGGATAATTCACGCTTGGACAGGTTGACGCGAGGCTGGCGCGTCTCTAGCGGCAACGACTTAGCACACATCGCCGGAAACCCCTGACTCGGAGCGCCCCACATGGCCGACCCCGCCACTACGCCTGCACAACCCAAGGGGGCCACCGGTGTATTGGTACTCGCCGACGGCACCGTGATGTGGGGCAAGGGCTTCGGCCACGCCGGCAGCGCGGTCGGCGAAGTCTGCTTCAACACCGCGATGACCGGGTATCAGGAGGTGATGACCGATCCCTCCTACGCCGGGCAGATCGTCACCTTCACTTTCCCGCACATCGGCAATGTCGGCGCCAACGCCGAGGACGTCGAATCGCATGTCGAGGGCGCGGTCGGATGCGTGGTGCGCGAGGATCCGACACTGCCGAGCAACTTCCGGTCCGAGCGCAGCTTCGACAACTGGATGAAGGGCCACCTCAAGATCGGCCTCTCCGGGATCGACACCCGCGCGCTGACCCGCCGCATCCGCCTGTCGGGCGCACCCAACGCGGTGATTGCGCACGATCCGAAGGGCAACTTCGACATACGCGACCTGCTCAATCGCGCGCAGGACTGGCCGGGGCTCGAAGGCATGGACCTCGCCCGGATCGTCACCCGCGAGAAGGACGAGGAATGGACCGGCGGTCCGTGGATGCTCGGCCATGGCTATGCCGCCTCGCAAGGTGACGAACGGCCGCACGTCGTCGCAGTCGACTACGGCGGCAAGGACAACATTTTCCGCAACCTCGTGAAGGCGGGGGCGAGGGTCACCGTGGTTCCGGCCAGGACCACATTCGACGAGATCATGGCGCTCAAACCCGCCGGGGTGTTCCTGTCGAACGGCCCGGGCGACCCGGCGGCGACCGGCGAATACGCCGTGCCGGTGATCCGCAAGCTGCTCGACGCCGACGTGCCGATTTTCGGCATCTGCCTCGGCCACCAGATGCTGGCCATCGCGGCGGGCGGCAAGACCGTCAAGATGCACCAGGGCCACCGCGGCGCCAACCACCCGGTCCAGCGCGTCGGCGGCGTGTGGGACGCGACCGAGGACCTGGTCGAGATCACCAGCATGAACCACGGCTTCGCGGTTGACGCCGCGACGTTGCCCGAGGGCGTGGTCGAGACCCACCGCAGCCTGTTCGACGGTTCCAACTGCGGCATTTCGATCAGCGGCAAGAAGGCCTTCGGGGTCCAGTACCACCCCGAGGCGAGCCCGGGGCCGCAGGACAGCTTCTATCTGTTCGAGAAGTTCGTGGGGATGTTGGGGTGAGGCAACCTTTTGTCGATATTCCCAGCAAGTTTCAAACGGCCCGACGATGGCAATGGTTTGCAGCGATCGCTTCTGGCGGCTTCATTTTGACTTGCTTTATCGGCTGGCCACTTGGCTATTTTTGGCCGTCCATAGTCGGCCTCGCAGCTTTCGTTCCCAGCGTTTTGCTGTTTTCGATCAAGTGCCATCGATGCGGATGGCCCGCGTTCACGGACTTCGTGGCTGAAACTAAGCTCGGCGCTGCAAAATGGACTTTTTGGGGCAAGGACTTCGGTGGCATTCACCTGCCTTTGCCGAAAGCCTGCACTAAATGTGGCGCTCAATTCGTTGAGCAATCGGAAAGTCAATAATGCCTAAACGCACTGATATCTCTTCCATCCTCGTCATTGGCGCCGGTCCGATCATCATCGGGCAGGCCTGCGAGTTCGACTATTCGGGCACGCAGGCGATCAAGGCGCTGCGGGAAGAGGGGTACCGGGTCGTCCTGGTCAACTCCAACCCGGCGACGATCATGACCGATCCGGACATGGCCGACGCGACCTATGTCGAGCCGATCACGCCGGAAATCGTCGCCAAGATCATCGAGAAGGAGCGGCCGGACGCGCTGCTGCCGACGATGGGCGGGCAGACCGCGCTCAACTGCGCGCTCAAGCTCGACGAGATGGGCGTGCTGGAGAAGTACGGCGTCGAGATGATCGGCGCCAAGGCCGACGCCATCGACAAGGCCGAGAACCGCCAGCGCTTCCGCGAGGCGATGGACAAGATCGGGCTCGAAAGCGCCCGTTCGGGCCTGGCGCATACCGTGGACGAGGCCTTTGCGGTGCTTGAACACACCGGCCTGCCGTCCATCATCCGCCCCAGCTTCACGCTCGGCGGCACCGGCGGCGGCGTCGCCTACAACAAGACCGAATTCGAAGCCATCGTGCGCACCGGCCTCGACGCCAGTCCGACCACCGAAATCCTCATCGAGGAATCGCTGCTCGGCTGGAAGGAGTACGAGATGGAGGTGGTCCGCGACCGCGCGGACAACGCCATCATCATCTGCTCGATCGAGAACGTCGACCCGATGGGCGTCCACACCGGCGATTCCATCACCGTCGCGCCGGCGCTGACCCTGACCGACAAGGAATACCAGATCATGCGTTCGGCGAGCATCGCTGTATTGCGTGAAATCGGTGTGGAAACAGGTGGTTCAAACGTACAGTTCGCAGTCAATCCCAAGGACGGGCGGCTCATCGTCATCGAGATGAACCCGCGCGTCTCACGGTCCTCGGCGCTGGCTTCCAAGGCCACCGGCTTCCCGATCGCCCGCGTCGCCGCCAAGCTGGCGGTCGGCTACACGCTCGACGAGATCACCAACGAGATCACTGGCGCCACCCCGGCCAGTTTCGAGCCGACGATCGACTACGTCGTCACCAAGATCCCGCGCTTCGCGTTCGAGAAGTTCAAGGGCGCCAAGGCCGAGCTTTCGACGGCTATGAAGTCGGTCGGCGAGGTCATGGCGATTGGCCGCAACTTCAAGGAATCGGTCCAGAAGGCCCTGCGCGGCCTCGAAACCGACCTCGACGGGTTCAACCGCCAGGTCGCGCTCGAAGGCGTGAGCCGCGACGAGATGACCGCCGCGCTCAGCAAGCAGACCCCCGACCGCATCCTCAACATCGGCCAGGCCTTCCGCGAGGGTTTCACGGTCGAGGAAGTGCAGGCGATCACGCACTACGACCCGTGGTTCCTGCGCCACATCGAGGAAATCATCTACGAAGAAGCGATGATCGGCGAGCACGGGCTGCCCAGCGATGCGCAGGGCCTGCGCCGCCTCAAGGCGATGGGCTTCTCCGACAAGCGCCTCGCCACGCTGGCCGTGCGCTCGGTCGGCGTCGCGGGCGGGCTGGGCGAGACCCAGGCGCGCCGCAGCGGCCTGCTCCACGACGCCCTGCGCGCCATGGCCGGCGCGACGAGCGAGGACGAGGTGCGCCAGCTGCGCCAGAAGCTCGGCGTCTTCCCGGTCTACAAGCGCATCGACAGCTGCGCCGCCGAGTTCGAGGCGGTCACGCCCTACATGTACTCGACCTACGAGGCGCCGACCTTCGGCGAGCCCGAGAACGAGGCCTGGCCGAGCGACCGCAAGAAGGTCGTCATCCTCGGCGGCGGGCCCAATCGGATCGGCCAGGGCATCGAGTTCGACTACTGCTGCGTCCACGCCTGCTACGCGCTGCGCGACGCCGGGTTCGAGACCATCATGGTCAACTGCAACCCGGAAACGGTTTCGACCGACTACGACACCTCCGACCGCCTCTACTTCGAACCGCTGACCGCCGAGGACGTGCTGGAAATCCTGCGCGTCGAGCACAGCAAGGGCGAATTGCTCGGCGTCATCGTCCAGTTCGGCGGGCAGACCCCGCTAAAGCTGGCGGGCGCGCTGGAGAAGGCCGGGATCCCGATCCTCGGCACAAGCCCCGACGCGATCGACCTCGCCGAAGACCGGGAGCGCTTCGCCAAGCTGGTCAACAAGCTCAAGCTCAAGCAGCCCGACAACGGCATCGCCTACAGCCGCGACGAGGCCGCCGCGGTGGCCCATCGTATCGGCTACCCCGTGCTGCTGCGCCCGAGCTACGTGCTCGGCGGGCGGGCCATGGAAATCGTCGATTCCGAAGCCCAGCTCGACGATTACATCGCCACCGCGGTCAACGTTTCGGGTGAAAGCCCGGTGCTGGTCGACCAGTACCTGCGCGACGCCATCGAGTGCGACGTCGACGCGCTGTGCGACGGCGAGCAGGTGGTGATCGCCGGGGTCATGCAGCACATCGAGGAAGCGGGCGTGCACTCGGGCGATTCCGCCTGCACGATCCCGCCCTACAGCCTGCCGCAGGAGATCATCGCCGAGATGGAGCGCCAGGCGACGGCGCTCGCCGAAGCGCTCGAAGTGCGGGGGCTGATGAACGTGCAGTTCGCGGTCAAGGACGGCGAAGTCTACCTGATCGAGGTGAATCCGCGCGCCAGCCGCACCGTGCCCTTCGTCGCAAAGGCGATCGGCCAGCCGGTCGCGAAGATCGCCAGCCGCGTCATGGCCGGGGAGAAACTCGCCGACCTCGAACAGATCAACCGGCACATTCCCTACATGGCGGTGAAGGAGGCGGTGTTCCCGTTCGCTCGCTTCCCCGGTTCGGACCCGGTGTTGACGCCGGAAATGAAGTCGACCGGCGAGGTGATGGGCATCGATCGCGATTTCCCCACGGCCTACATCAAGTCGCAACTGGGCGAGGGCACGCGCCTGCCGAAATCGGGCGTGCTGTTCGTTTCGGTCAAGGACAGCGACAAGCCGCAGATCGTAGAACCGGTGAAGTCGCTGATCGATCTCGGCTTCAAGGTCATTGCCACAGGCGGGACCGAGACGTACCTCGCCGAGCAGGGTATCCCGGTCGAGCGGGTCAACAAGGTGGCCGAAGGGCGCCCGCACATCGTCGACAAGATCATCGACGGCGAAGTGGGGCTGATCTTCAACACCACAGAGGGCTGGCAGAGCCACAAGGACAGCCAGTCGATCCGCGCCGGCGCGCTCAATGCCAAGGTTCCGTACTATACGACCGCGGCGGCATCGGCGGCGGTGGCGCAAGCAATTACCTCGGTCGAAGCGAGCGAACTTGAAGTACGTTCGTTGCAAGACTATTATAGCGGCAACTAATCACTCCTCCCGAAATTCCGCTGCAGGGTCCGCTCCATTCTGAGCGGTGAGGGCGGTTTTGACGGGTCACGTTGGGAAGACAGGGATGATAATGGAAAAAGTTCCAATGCTGGCGGAGGGCTACGAAAAGCTGACCGCCGATCTCAAGGTCCTCCGCGCAGAGCGGCCGAAGATCGTCGACGCGATCGAGGAAGCGCGCGCTCATGGCGATCTCTCGGAAAACGCCGAGTACCACGCCGCCAAGGAACGCCAGGGCCAGGTCGAAGCGCAAATCGCCGACCTCGAGGACAAGGTCAGCCGCGCGCAGATCATCGACCCCACCACGCTTTCCGGCAATCGCATCGTTTTCGGCGCCACCGTCACCGTGCTCGACGACGACGACAAGCCCAACCGCTACCAGATCGTCGGCCAGGCCGAGAGCGACGCCAAGAAGGGCCGGATCTCCTACGATTCCCCGCTTGGCCGCGCGCTGATCGGCAAGTCTGTGGGCGACGAAATCGAAGTCACGGTGCCGAGCGGCGACCGCTTCTACCTCGTCGAAAAGATCGAGTTTATCTGAATAGTGGCCCCCGCGAAGCCGCGGGAGGCGCGAGCCAACCAATCCGTTCGCCTAGAGCGTAGACGAGAGGCGCAGGCGCAGCATGTCTGGACGCAGTTTATCCAGAGCGCCTGCAAGGCAGCCGAAGGGCTCGACACGAACGGAAGTTGATACGAACTTTGCGTGATCAGGTGGCCGGCAACTCGGGTTCGAGCAGCCGATGCAAGTGAACAATAACGTATTTCATCTCCGCATCGTCGACTGTGCGCTGGGCCCAGCTTCGCCAGGCTTCCTCGGCCTGGGCATAGCTGGGGTAGAAGCCGACGACGTGGATGTCCTTCAGGTCCTGGAACTCGGTGCCCATGGGGTCGACCACGCGACCGCCCATGACGAGGTGGAGGAGCTGCTTGCCGGACATTTGCTGATTCCTTGGGGAGCGAGTTTCGAGTTACCCGCTCCTTAGGCGATCAGGCGATTGCTGCAAGTGCGAGATGGTCAGTTGAGGCGCTCGCGGATCGCCTCACCCACCGACTTGCCGCCCTCGATCACGGCGTCGCGCGCCTCGCCGGCATATTCGGCGGCTTCACCGCCGAGCTCGCGGGCATTGCGACCGACGAGGCGGCTGGCTTCGCTGAGCCAGTCGAGCCCATCCTTGCCGCCTTCCTCCGCCGCTTCGAGCGCTTTCACCGCATAGGCGAGGGCAAGTTCGGCACCGACCGTAGCGAGGCTGGCGATCTTGCCGCCGCCCTTGACTGCCGCCTGGCGCGGACCGCGGAACAGCCCGGCGATGAGAATACCAACGACAATGCCGCCGGCCACGGTGGCGACGGGGTGTTCCTTGGCGAAGGCCGTCACCTTGTCCTTGGCATCGATCGCGGCTTCGCCCGCGCGGTCGATGAAGTTGCCCGCGCGCTCCTCGTTGCGCGCCCAGGCGGCATCGACCCGTTCCTTCAGGCTCTGCGGATTGGCATCGGTCATGGAAATTCTCCGGAGAAGATCAATCGTCGTCCGAACGCTCGGAATCGTCCTCCAGTTCCGAGGTATCGTCGTCGAGCCCGAACAGGTGTGAGATGCCGTGGAGGATCGGGGTGCGCGCGATCCAGACGATCGCTGCCGCGACAGCCGCGGCAACCCGACCCTTGTTGTGTTCGGCGTAGTCGACGGCCTCGTCTACCATGTCGAGCGCGCTGTCGCCAAGACGGTCGGTAATTCGCCCGGCGACGCTGCGTGCGGAGAGGTCCTCGCGGATGAACCGCAGGTCGGCCTGGAAAACCGACAGCGCGGTATCGCGCAGCGCCTTGTCTTCGGCCAGTTTCTGCTCGGCGCTGTTCACCGCTATTCGGTCCTGTCCTTGTCGAGTGCATCCATGATGCGATTCCAGCGCTTCTCGGCCATGCGGCCAAAGGCGACGGCGAGGAAGAATTCCGCCCCGACCACCAGCGCGCTCGAACCCCACACCGTCAGGTGCGGCATGAGGGCGATGATCAATCCGACGGTGAGGCCGATCAGGGCAATGAAGCCAAAAGCTCCGGCGATGGCCCCGAAGATGACGGTCGAGCGGACCCCGTCGATGACGAAGATCGCACGGCTCTTCTGGAACCGCGCTTCCGCCTCGAGGTAGGTCTTGCCGTCCTCGACCAGCGTCTCGATGTCGTCGAGCAGCGAGCGCGCGGCGGCGCGCTCTTCCGCATCCGCTATTGCGTCATGCGACTCTGCTCCGCCGGGAAGCGGGCTGAGGCGATCGTCCTCCCCTGAATCCACCGGCGACTACTTGCCGCGGAACAGGCGGGCGATGATGAAGCCTGCGAGCGCAGCGAGACCGATAGCCTTGCCGGGATTGCGGCGGACCGCCTCGCGGGCATCCTCGCCGAGTTCTTCGACGCTCTTGGAGTCGAGCTTGGCGGCCGTTTCCTGCAAGGAACGCGACGCGCTGCGAGCATAATCGCCGTACTTCGCGCCGAATTTCTCGTCGATCGTCGCGGCATTGTCCGCAACGGCCTTGCCGAGCGTGGAAAGGGCGTCGCTGGTCTTGGCCTTGCCGTCGCGAGCCAACTCGCCGGCCTTGACCTTGGCCTGCTCGTAATAGTCCTCGCCCTTGGCCTGGATGTCGCCCTTGTAACCGACACCGCGTTCCTTCGCCTCGGCGGTCAGCGCGGCAGCGCCGGCCTTGGCTTCCTCGAGCGCGGCGTTGAAGCGCGATTTGGCGACTTCGGTGTTGCTCGTGGCGGCGACGGCTTTCTTGGCCGAGCGCGCCTTGGTCGTCTTGGGGGTGTTGGTAGCTGCTCCTGCCATGTGCTTGCCCTTTCCTTGTGCCCTCATCGGGCTCGATACTCTTGCTTTGCCGTCGGGAAAACCCCACGCGGCGCTCGTATTTTCGAACGCGGCTTGCACCGCATTGTTCCGCGGTATAGGCGGCGCCCGTCGCCCCCGACATGGGAAGTGTCGTACCCGAATACAACACCTGACCGGAGCCTGCCAGCCATGACCGCGATCATCGACATCCACGGCCGCGAAATCCTCGACAGCCGGGGCAACCCTACGGTGGAAGTCGACGTATTGCTCGAAGACGGCAGCTTCGGCCGCGCCGCGGTTCCCTCGGGCGCATCGACCGGCGCGCACGAAGCCGTGGAACTGCGAGACGGCGACAAGGGCCGCTACCTTGGCAAAGGCGTGCTCAAGGCGGTCGACGCGGTCAACGGCACAATTTCCGACACGCTGCTCGGTCTCGATGCCGAAGACCAGCGCGACATCGACGTGGCCATGCTCGCGCTCGACGGGACCGACAACAAGGGCAACCTCGGCGCCAATGCGATCCTCGGCACCAGCCTGGCGGTGGCTAAGGCGGCGGCGAATGCGCGCGGCCTTCCGCTCTACAGCTACATCGGCGGTGTCTCCGCCCATGTCCTGCCGGTGCCGATGATGAACATCATCAATGGCGGCGAACACGCCGACAACCCGATCGACGTGCAGGAATTCATGATCATGCCGGTCGGCGCGCCGACCCTGGCCGAAGCGGTGCGCTGGGGCGCGGAAGTGTTCCACACGCTCAAGAAGGGCCTGTCGGAGAAGGGCCTCGCAACCGCGGTTGGCGACGAGGGCGGTTTCGCCCCGAACCTCGCCAGCACCCGCGCCGCGCTCGACTTCGTCATGGCCTCGATCGAGAAAGCCGGGTTCAAGCCGGGCGAGGAAATCGCCCTCGCGCTCGACTGCGCCTCGACCGAATACTTCAAGGGCGGCAAGTACGAAATGGTGGGCGAGGGCATCTCGCTCAGTCCCGAAGAGAACGCCGCCTACCTCGCCGACCTCTGCGCCGCCTATCCGATCCGCTCGATCGAAGACGGCATGAGCGAGGACGACTTCGAAGGCTGGAAGGCGTTGACCGACAAGCTCGGCGGATCGGTCCAGCTGGTCGGCGACGATCTGTTCGTGACCAACCCGAAGCGCCTTGCGATGGGCATCGGCAAGGGCCTCGCCAACTCGCTGCTGGTGAAGGTCAACCAGATCGGCACGCTGTCGGAAACGCTCGAGGCGGTCAGCATGGCCAACCGCGCCGGCTACACCGCGGTGATGAGCCACCGCTCAGGCGAGACCGAGGATTCGACCATCGCCGACCTCGCCGTCGCCACCAACTGCGGGCAGATCAAGACCGGCTCACTCGCCCGTTCCGACCGGCTCGCCAAGTACAACCAGCTGATCCGCATCGAGGAAGAGCTGGGCGACGCGGCGGTCTATGCCGGCAAGGGCTGCTTCGGCCGCATTGGCGCCTGACCCTCTCGCCTTCGCCCCGCGCCATGCTATGCCGTGGCGCTGAGGAGAGGCTGGGAATGGTTCATCGACTGAGGTTTCTGACGCTGGCGGCGGCCGTCGTGGCAGCGCCACTTGCCGCGCATCATTCCTTCGCGATGTTCGACACCGCGAAGGAAGTGACGTTGAGCGGCACGGTGCGCGAGTTCCAGTGGACCAACCCGCATTCTTGGCTGCAGCTCGAAGCCGACGGCAAGGAATACTCGATCGAGCTCGGCAGCCCCAACACCATGGTGCGCAAGGGATGGCGCAAGACCACCTTCAAGCCGGGCGACAAGGTCACCGTGACGATCAACCCGATGCGCGACGGTTCGCCCGGCGGGGCCTTCGTCACCGGCATCGACGCCGGCGGGACCAAGCTGAGCGCGCGATGAGGGCGGCTTTCGCGATTGCCGCGGCGCTGTTCGCCGCTCCCGCCGCTGCGCAGGACCTGCCCGACTGGAGCGGAGTGTGGGAGTTGGTCGGTTCCACCGTCTGGGACACCGCAACCGTCGAACCCAAAGGGGGCAGGGCAGGCGTCCCGGGCACGCGCGAGCATCCGCCTTACAACGCGGAATGGGAAGCCAAGTACCTCGCCAACATCGAGAAGGTGAAGCGCGACCAGTTTCCCGATCCCGTCACCACTTGCGGCACCCCGGCCGGCTTCCCGCGTGTGATGCAGGTGCCCGACGGCTACGAGTTCGTCGTCACCGCGAAGCAGACCTGGATCCTGACCGAGAACGGCCCGAACATCGTGCGCATCTACACCGATGGGCGCGGGCACATGGACGAGGACGTCAGCTGGCCGACCTACACCGGCGATTCCGTCGGCCGCTGGGAAGGCGACACGCTGGTCTTCGAGACCGTGAACCTGCGCGGCGAGGATGGCACCATCATCGACCGCACCGGCATCGTCGTCTCGGGCCAGGCACACGGCACCACCCGCATGCGCAAGCGCGAGGACGGGATGATCGAGGCGACGATCACGCTGGAAGACCCGGTCGCCTTCACCGCGCCGTGGACGGTGGCCAAGACCTACCGCAGGATCGAGGGCGACGCCCGGATCATGGATTACGCCTGCGCCGAGAACAACCGCAACCCGGTCGATCCGGACACCGGCAGGACGCTCACGCTCGACGCCGTGGGCAAGCCGATCGACCGCGAATACTCGGGCGAGTAGATCACCCCGGAAACACGACCTCCCAATCATCCTTCATGCTGACGAGCGTCAGGCCGTAATTGTCCGCGTTATCGAGCGCATCGGCGAGCGGGCTGAGAATGAATTCGCGGTCGTAGGCGAACTCCCGCTCGGCATCGTCGTGGTGCAGCAGCAAGCCCAATGCGGGTCCGCCCCCCGTCAGGGTGTAGCGCAGCATGGCAAGATCGCCGTCGGAGTTGCCGAAGGCGAGGATCGGCCGGCGTCCGATGTGCAGGTAGATGTTCTGTGGTTTCACTTCCCGGTCGTCGAACGATCCGAGCTGGGCCTGCTTGACGATCTCGAACCGCCCGTACCGTTCCTCCAAGGTGGTCTTTCCGCTCGATCCGATCACGTTTTCCCGCGGGATTCCGTAAGCTTCCTCGCTGAACCCACGGATTACGTCCATCCCGCCCCCGGAAACGATGAAGCAGCGAAATTCGTTGTCGCGCAGCAGGTCGAGCAGTTCGAGCTGGGGCTTGTAGACCAGATCGACGAAGCGCTTGCCCAGCTTCGGGTTGGTCGCCTCGCGCAGCCATTTCCCGGCAATGGCATCGAACTTGTCGGCGGTGACCCCGGCATGGACGGCGACCACGACCTCGAGCACGCCCTGCTTGCCGAGTTCCTTTATCTTGTCGATGTCATGGTCGAAGAAGGCCTTGAACGGATAGCGCGCCTGCAACGCGGGGTCGGCGTGTCCGAACGCTTCAAGTCGCTGCTTGGCGAAATAGAACTGGGGCTGCAGCGGCCGTTCGCACCACAGCGTCCCGTCATTGTCGAATGTCGCGATCCTGTCCTCCGGCGGCACGAAATCCGGTCCGCGTTTCCTGGTCACTCGATCCACGAAATCGAGGATCGCCGATTTTGCATTGCTTGCTCGCCAGGACGGTAACCTCTCGTCCACGCCAGCCTCCGTTGCTGCCTGAGTAGGCAGTGACGATGGACGGCGTTCGCCGGTCACACCATCAGGTGAAGTCCCGGTTTCCGCTTGCGACCGGCGTCACTTTCCGGGGGCAACAGCGTCCATGATCGTCAGGCGTTCGAGCGGGCCTTCCGTGACCCTGCTGTTGGTGGTGAGGATGGTATCGCCCGGCTTCAATTCCGTGCGCAGCAGTTCGAGGAACTGCCGCGGCATCTGCACCCGCTTCATGATCGAGTCCTCGAGCAGCCGGCCCTCTTCCTCCTCGTGACCGGGAAGGCCGACGTAGTACCAGCGGTTCTGGCCGCCTTCCTGCGACAGGGTCATCACGTGCGAACCGTCGTCGATCGGATCGATGGCCGCGACCGAGCGCCCGATCTCCACCCCGGCGCGCAGGACCACGATGCGCTGGTCGAGCTTGGCGACGATGATCGTCATCGGCCCTTCGGTCGCAAGCTCGGGCTGCCAGCGAAATTCCTCTCCGCTTTCGAGCCGCGTGTGCTCGACCTTGTTGCCCTCGTCGTCGAACGGCGAAAGCAGGCTGTTCTCGCTGGTCTCGGGCTTGCGTTGGGCATCGCCTTCAACAACCACCGTCACGCCCAGTTTGGTGATCTCGAACAGCTCGCGGGCGAATTCGTAGGGCAGGTGCACGCAGCCGTGGCTCTCGGGGTAGCCGGGCAGGCCGCCAGCATGGAGCGCGACGCCGTCCCAGGTCAGCCGCTGCTGATACGGCATCGGCGCGTTGTTGTAGGTGCTGGATCTGTGGTCGGCATCCTTCTGCAGGATCGTGAACACGCCGGTCGGAGTCGAATGCCCCGCCTTGCCGGTCGAGACCGTCGTCGCGGCGATACGCACGCCGTTGCGGTAGACCACCCCGATCTGCTTGGTGAGATCGACGTAGACCATCACCGGGCCCGAAGGAGCGACTTGCGGCGCCCACACCCATTCGCCGGGCTTCAACGCATCGATCTTGCGGGCAAATTCCGGCGGGGAGCTGGACTTGAAACCCTGCGCGGAACTCGCCGTGGGGATCGAGAGAAGGCAGGCAGCAACAATAGGGGCGAACAACTTTCGCATAACGATCTCCGGCCCTGTCCCTGCCCGCGGGCTAGCACCCGCTGCCGAATGCCAGTAGCGCAATCGGGTGCAATTCGTTCGAATATCGGAATTCGATGCGCGCGAACTATTGGCGCAGGATCTTCTCCATCGCCTTGCCCTTGGCCATTTTGCCGACGAACTATTGGAGCTGGCGAACCTTCCCGTCGCCTTCCCCCGGGAGTTCGGGGCCTAGTCATTGAGCCAGTCGAAGTCCACGAGCAGACCGACTGGTTACGACCCAATTGCAGTGATTGGTTTGTCACGCGATTATCTCAAAATCGTCCTCGCCCATGGGCCGTGCAAAATCGCCCCATTTGCCGGTGGTTCGCCAGTATTTGTTGATGCCGAGGTCGCGGATTAGTTGCTTGAACCTATCGGTCTTGCGAACTTCGGCTAAAAGGGGGTGCCAAAGGTAACTCAGTGCAACGCTTCCCAGCTCGACGAACGCGGCGTGCATGCAATCGACGGCCAATTCGAAATCTTCGGCATAGGCCGCCAACAGCCCAAGATTGGCCATGTGGCTGGTGTTGCGGAATTTGGGATCGACGACGATGGACGAGAGCATCGACCTGAGTCCGGGCTTGTCCGCCAAGACGGCACGCAAGTCTTTGGCAAAAGGAAGGAGCTGGTCGTCGGTTTCCATGTAGCTTTCAAGGCGTCGCCTCGCTTCCTCTAGGTCGTCGCCCGACAGAGCCTTGAAGAAGCGCAGCATCCTGACAACCGGGGGATGACTCTGCAGATTTGCCTGGCGGTCGTATTCGGCCTGCGCCTCTTCGTTGCTCCGCGTCGAATCTAACAGGACGAGGACGAACTGCGCCGCCATGAGCGGATCGAGGCGCAGCGCGCTCCTGGCCGTTTCGATCGCCTCTTCGAGTTGACCGGTGTGAGTAAGGAACGCGGCTTTGCGCATGATCGAGTCGGCATCTGATTTGGCCGAGAGTTCGAGAGCTTGCACAAATTCCTGTTCGGCCCCGAGCCAATCGTGCTCGATCGTCGTCAGCCGGTGTGCCCTCATCGTGTGCTGGCGAACCCGGTCTTTCGTCAGCTTGGCCGCCCTGTCGAAGGCCTTCCTGCTGAGCTCGACCGCGTCGCCGGCGATTTCGGGACTTGCAAAACTTGAATCCATGTAGGCGTAGGCAAGGAACTCCCATGCGCGGGAGTATGCCGGGTCCAGTTCGACGGCTCTCTTGGCAAGTTTGATGGCTTCGACGAATGCCGCTCTGGTATGAAAGGTGGTCGTTGCCTGCAAGTAGTAGTCGAACGCCTCGATGTTACTCGTGCCGCGATCCTCGATCGCCTTCTTTTCGCGCGGCAGGAGGGTGAGCTTGAGCGCCGATACGATTTCCTCGGTCAGCTTGTCCTGCAATTCGAAGATATCGTCGAGTTCGCCATCGTAGCGCTCGGCCCACACATGCCCGCCGGTCGAGCCGTCGATCAGTTGGGCGTTGACCCGAACCTTGTTGCCGGCCTTGCGAATACTGCCCTCTAGGACGTGCGTGACGTTGAGCTGGCGCGCGAGATCCACCACATCGACGTTCTTGCCCTTGAACTTGAATGCAGTGTTGCGCGCGATGACCATCAGCGCCGAGACTTTGCTGAGATCGGTGATAATGTCGTCGGTGATTCCATCGGCGAAGTAGTCCTGGTCCTCGTCGCGACTCATGTTGGCGAAGGGAAGGACCACGACCGATATCTCGTCGAGGCTGGGAAGGAATTTCTGTTTTCTCGTGCCCGACGCTTGAGGCTTCGCATCCTTGCCGACGAATTCGAGCACCTGCAGGGCAAATTCGCGCCATGCCTTGTCCGAAGGATCGCCCTCCCAATCCGACAATTCGGCGGTCTGCACGAGCTCGAACATGATCGGGCGCTCGCAAGGCTCGATCATAGCCGGCATCAGGGTTTTGTTACGGTCGGCTAACGTTGCTTCGGCGCGACACCAGCGGCTCTCGACCGAACGCGGCGACCATAACACGACGACGGCCTTCGCATTGCGCAACGCCGTCTCGGTGACCTTATCATAAGCCTCGCCAGAGCGAAGGGCCACATCCCACCAGACATCAAGCCCTTCCGCCGAAAATGCGTCAGCGAATTGCTTCGCCCGGTTCGCATCTTCGCGATTATAGGACAGGAAGATGTCAGGCGCGGACACGCAGCTACCCCATGCATGCCATTCATTCGGAATGGGTGTGGCTATATTCAGCAGCCCCGGGCCAATGACAAGGTGAGTCTGGCGAATGACCGTTAACCACCCAGGAGCAGACCTTCACTTCAGGCGTCGATCAAATCCCGGTCCAACTCCCCGGCGCGGTTTTGGATGAAGTTGAAGCGGTGTTCCGGGTTGCGGCCCATCAACTGGTCAACCAGTTCGGCGATGGCGAAGCGCTGTTCGTGCTCGGCGGGCAGGGTGATGCGGATCAGGCTGCGGCTCTTCGGGTCCATCGTCGTCTCGCGCAGCTGCCCCGGGTTCATTTCGCCGAGGCCCTTGAAGCGTGAGACCTCGACCTTCTTGCCCTTGAACACCGTCTCTTCCAGTTCGCGGCGGTGTTCCTCGTCCTTGGCGTAGTGGCTCTCCTTGCCATTGGTCAGGCGGTAGAGCGGGGGCTGGGCGAGGAACAGGTGCCCGCGGCGCACCAGTTCGGGCATTTCTTGGAAGAAGAACGTCATCAGCAGCGTGGCGATGTGCGCTCCGTCGACGTCGGCGTCGGTCATGATGACGACGCGGTCGTAGCGCAGGTTCTCCGGGTCACAGTCCTTGCGGGTGCCGCAGCCGAGGGCGAGGCCTAGATCGGCGATTTCGCTATTGGCGCGAATCTTGTCGGCGGTGGCACTGGCGACGTTGAGGATCTTGCCGCGGATCGGCAGGATCGCCTGCGTCTTGCGGTCGCGCGCCTGCTTGGCGCTGCCGCCGGCGCTGTCGCCTTCGACGATGAACAGCTCAGTTTCGCCGTCGCCTTCGCCCGAACAGTCGGTGAGCTTGCCGGGGAGGCGCAGCTTCTTGGCGTTGGTCGCGGTCTTGCGCTTGACCTCGCGCTCGGCCTTGCGGCGTAAGCGCTCGTCCATCTTCTCCATGACCGCGCCGAGCAGCGCGCGGCCGCGCTCCATGTTGTCGGAGAGGAAGTGGTCGAAGTGGTCGCGCACCGCGTTTTCGACGAGGCGAGCGGCCTCTGGCGAGGTCAGGCGGTCCTTGGTCTGGCTCTGAAACTGCGGGTCGCGGATGAAGACAGAGAGCATGATTTCGGCGCCGGTGACGATGTCGTCGGCGGAAATGTCCTTGGCTTTCTTCTGCCCGACGAGCTCGCCGAAGGCGCGGATGCCCTTGGTCAGCGCGGCGCGTACGCCCTGCTCATGTGTCCCGCCGTCGGGCGTCGGCACGGTGTTGCAGTACCAGGAGTAAGACCCGTCGGACCATAGCGGCCAGGCGATTGCCCATTCGACGCGGCCCTGTTCTTCCGGGAAATCCTGCCGCCCGGCGAAGAACTGGCTGGTGACGCATTCGCGTCCCTCGACCTGCTCGGCGAGATGGTCGGCGAGGCCGCCGGGGAACTGGAACACCCCCTCCTGAGGCACATCGTTCGAAGCGAGCGAGGGCGCGCACTTCCAGCGAATTTCGACCCCGGCGTAGAGATAGGCCTTCGAGCGGGCGAGCTTGAACAGCCGCTTGGGGCTGAACTGGCGGTCGCCGAAAATCTCGGTGTCGGGCGTGAAGCTGACGGTGGTGCCGCGGCGGTTGGGGGTATCGCCGACCTTGACCAGCTTGCCCTGCGGAACGCCGCGCGAGAAGGTCTGGGCGAAGACTTCCTTGTTCTTCGCCACCTCGACCCGAGTGTCTGAGGACAGCGCGTTGACCACCGAGACGCCGACGCCGTGCAGGCCGCCGCTCGTGGCGTAGGCCTTGCCCGAAAACTTCCCGCCCGAGTGCAGCGTGGTCATTATGACCTCGAGCGCCGACTTGCCGGGGAACTTGGGGTGCTCGTCGATCGGCATGCCGCGGCCGTTGTCGCTGATGGTCAGGCGATTGCCTTCCTCCAGCGTGACCTCGATGCGGCTCGCATGGCCGGCGACCGCCTCGTCCATCGAGTTGTCGAGCACTTCGGCGGCGAGGTGGTGCAGGGCGCGCTCGTCGGTTCCGCCGATGTACATGCCGGGGCGCCGCCGGACCGGCTCGAGCCCTTCCAGCACCTCGATGGAGGATGCGTCGTAATCGCCGCCGCCCGCGGGCAGCTTGTCGAACAGGTCATCGGACATGGCGATGCTATAGGGGCCGGATTCTCGCCCGTTCAAGCGGTGTCAGAAGAATATCCTCAAACGCATTGTCATTGCGAGCGCAGCGAAGCAATCTAGGGCGGTTCAGCGCCACTCCGGATTGCCGCGCGACCTTCGGTTGCTCGCAATGACGAAATGCCTTGGGCTAGAACCGCGTCGGCGCCGGATCGACCACCGAGACGCTGCCGTTGCCGACCTGCCGGACCTCCATTGCCCGCTCAGCTACCCCGCCACGGCGGAACCGGAACGGACCGTCGATGCCGAGGAAACCGCCGTCGTCGAGCAGTTGCGAGGTCGGGAAGGCGCGTCCCGGCTGCCAGTCGCGGGCGATGCGCAGCGTGAGCAGGACCGAATCGTAGCCGAGCGTGGCGATGCGATAGGGCTTGTTGCCGAAGCGGGCCTCGTAGCTGGTCACGAACTGGCGATAGCGTCCGTCCGATACAGCCGAGTACCACGAGCCGCGCAACGACGCGGCGCGCGCGAGGTCGTCGTCGCCGCTCCACAGTTCGGTGCCGACCAGCCGCGGCAGGGCAGTGCCGGCATCCTTGAGCGCCCCGGCTGCCATTGCCGAGAGACGCACGCCGTCGGCTATCAGCACGGTGTCGAACCCGCCGCGCGCCTTGAGCCGTTCGGCGGCGCTGATGATCGAGGTGTTGCCGCGGTCATAGCGTTCGGTTGCGACGAGCGTGCCTCCCATCGCCGAAATCCTGCCGGACAGGGCGATTTCGGCGCGGCGGCCGTATTCGCCGTTCGGGACGATGGCGGCGAACCGCTTCGAGCCGTGGCCCATGGCGTAGTCGACGGTACGGGTGATCGACTGTTCGGGCATCACGCCCATCACGAACACGTCCTGCGCGGCGACCGAGGTGTCGTTCGAGAAGCTGATCAGCGGCACCGAGGCCGGGCGCGCCTGGGCCAGCACGGCGGTGACGTCGGTGCCGAGCAGCGGCCCGAGGATCAGCTTGTTGCCGTCACGGATCGCCTGCGCCGCGGCGGTGCCGGCGCCGGTCGCGGTGTCGTAGGTGGTGATGCGCAGGTTCGATGCATTGGTATCGAGCAGCGCCATGGTGGTGGCGTTGGCGATCGACTGCCC
Organism: Croceibacterium salegens; assembly: GCF_009827435.1. GTDB lineage: Bacteria > Pseudomonadota > Alphaproteobacteria > Sphingomonadales > Sphingomonadaceae > Croceibacterium_B > Croceibacterium_B salegens. The sequence goes on from NZ_WTYM01000030.1 coordinate 181,174, forward strand.
GGCTTCGCCATTGCTGCCCGAGAGCGGCACCAGCAGCGCCACGCGGTGGCGGCCGTCGTCGGTCGGCAGGACATTTTCCTCGGGACCCTGCGATGGCCCCGGCGTCACGACCGGGGGCTGGCCTCCGCCCGGGATGATCTTGCACCCCGCAAGGGCCAGCGAGAGCAAGCCCACCGTAAGAAGGCGTTTCCAGTTACCGAACATGCTTGCCGCTCCTGCTGCGGATAGTCCACAAGGCTCGTCGTGAGCGAAGAATGCGACCCTCCTCCCGAACCTCTCAATGCCGGTCTCTATATTGTCGCTACGCCTATTGGCAATCTCGGCGACGTGACTCGTCGCGCCGCCGATGTGCTCCGCCGCTGCGATGCAATCGCCTGCGAGGATACGCGTGTCACCGCCAAGTTGCTGAGACACCTCGGGCTTTCGAAGCCACTGTGGCGTTATGACGACCATGCCGGGGAAAAGGACCGCGCGCGCTTGATCGATTCGATGCGCGAGCGAGCGGTGGTGCTGGTCAGCGACGCCGGGACGCCGCTTGTCTCGGATCCCGGATACCGCCTCGTCCGCGATGCCCGCGCGGCAGGTGTCCCGGTGACCAGCCTGCCGGGGCCGAGCGCGCCGGTCATGGCACTGACGTTGTCTGGCCTGCCCAACGACCGCTTCCTCTTCGCCGGGTTCCTGCCAGCGAAGGACAAGGCGCGGCACGAGGTTCTCGCCGAGCTGGCAGGTGTGCGCGCGACGCTGGTGTTCTTCGAAACCGCGCCGCGTCTGGCGAAGTCGCTCGCCGCCATCGGCGAGATCCTGCCGGGCCGCGAGGTCGCCGTCGCGCGGGAACTGACCAAGCTCTACGAGGAATGCCGCACGGGCAGCGCGTCAGAACTGGCCGAACATTACGAGGCGAATCCGCCGCGGGGCGAAATCGTCCTGCTGGTCGGTCCGCCGGAAGAGCAGGCGGCCAGCGCCGAGGATGCCGATACGCTGCTGCGCGAGGCGCTGCAGACCCAGAAGGCGTCACAGGCGGCGGCGGCGGTGGCCAGGGCCACCGGGCTCGACCGCAAGACCCTTTACGCCCGCGCGCTCAAACTCAAGTGAACCGCCAGGTTGCCGAAGCGCGCGGCCGCAAGGGCGAGGGGCTGGCCGCCTGGTGGCTGCGGTTGCAGGGTTGGAGGATCGTCGCCCAGAGGGTGAAGACCCCGCCGCGGCGAGATCGACCTTATCGCCCGGCGCGGCCGCACCGTCGCCTTCGTCGAGGTGAAATGGCGTGCTACCTCCGCCGAGCTCGATCTCGCCATAGACGAATACCGCCTGCGCCGCGTCGCGGCAGCGGTCGAGGCGGCGGCGCACAGGTACCTGAAAGACGCCGATTCCCCGCGCATCGACGTGCTGCTCCTTGCGCCCGGGCGCTGGCCGCGCCACATCGTCAACGCCTGGCAGCCGTGAGGTTGCATTCGTCATTGCGAGAAGCGAAGCGACGAAGCAATCCAGGGCGATTGAGCAGTCCGCCCTGGATTGCTTCGCTACGCTCGCAATGACGAAGGGAGAAACGGTTTGGCATTGCAGGTAGCCGTCCAGATGGACCCCATCGAGACCATCGGCATTGCCGGCGACAGCTCGTTCGCGCTGATGCTCGCCGCGCAGGAGCGGGCGCACACCGTGTTCCACTACGACGTGCGCACCCTGAGCTGGGAGAACGGCCGGATCACCGCCTGGGCCCGCCCGCTCCACGTTCGCCGGGTCGAGGGTGACCATTTCGAGTGGCAGGGCGAGGCACGGCGCATCGATCTCGGCAAGGACATCGACGTTGTCCTGATGCGGCAGGATCCGCCGTTCCACCTCGGCTACATCAGCGCCGCCATGCTGCTCGACCGGCTCAAGGGCGAAACGCTGGTGGTCAACGATCCGCACTGGGTCATCAATTCGCCCGAAAAGATGTTCGTGCTCGATTTCGCGCGCTTCATGCCGCCGACGCTGGTGACGCGGAACATCGCCGACGTACGGCCCTTCATGGAGCAGCATGGCGCGGTGGTGGTGAAGCCGCTGCACGGCAACGGCGGCAAGGCGATCTTCAAGATCGAGGCCGACGGCACCAACCTCTCGGCGCTGTTCGAGGTCTTCAACCAGACCTGGCCCGAACCGCACATGGTCCAGCCTTTCCTTCCCGAGGTGGCCGAGGGCGACAAGCGCATCGTGCTGGTCGACGGCGTTGTCACCGGGGCGATCAACCGCAAGCCGGGCAAGGGCGAATTCCGCTCCAACCTCGCGCAGGGCGGTTTTGCCGAAAAGGCCGACCTGACCCCTCGCGAGGAGGAAATCTGCGCCGCGCTGGGCCCGGAGCTCAAGAAGCGCGGCCTCGTCTTCGTCGGCATCGACGTGATCGGCGGCAAGTGGCTGACCGAAATCAACGTCACCAGCCCGACCGGCATCGTCGCCATCGACACGTTCAACGGCACCGATACTCCGGCGCTGATCTGGGATGCCATCGAGGCGAAGCTGTGAGTCTTCCCTCACAGTCACCCCGGACTTGTTCCGGGGCAGTGCTTTCTCCTTTGTCTCGATTCGACTAATAGCCCGACCCCGGAACAAGTCCGGGGTGACAAAATGAGGCAATGACGCGCCGGAACGAACCCGCGCCATTGAACACATCGTACTCCTGCCCGTTGCCATTACGACTATGCATGACCTCATCATCACTGCCATCGCGAAAGGGGGATACCTCGGCATCTTCCTGCTGATGGCGATCGAAAACATTATTCCGCCGATCCCGTCCGAAGTGATCATGGGGCTGGGCGGGGTGCTGGTCGCGCGCGGGCAGATGGATTTCGTCACGCTGCTCGTCGTCGGCACCGCCGGGTCCACGGCAGGCAACTACTTCTGGTTCTGGATCGGCGACAAATACGGCTACCGGCGGCTCGGCGAGTTCGTCGAGAAACGCGGGCGCTGGTTCACGATCGATTTCGAAGATGTCGAAAAGGCAGCGCGCTTCTTCAAGCGGCACGGCCAGTGGGTCGTCTTCGTGCTGCGCTTTTCGCCCTTCCTGCGAACCATTGTCTCGCTGCCGGCGGGCCTTGCGCACATGAGCCTGTGGCGGTTCATGCTCTTCACCTTTGCCGGATCGGCGATCTGGAACGCCCTGCTGATCGAAGGCGGCCGGCGGATCGCGCCGCTGTACGAACGCTACCAGGCGCTGGCGGGCTGGTTGATCGCGGGTCTCGTTGCGGCGATTGTGGCGTGGTACGTCTATCGCGTGATCACGTGGAAACCGCGAGAGACGCCTCCGGACGCTTCCGAGGATTGAGACGGCTCAATCCTGCTCGCGCGGGTGGGCCTTGCGGTAAGTGTCGAGCAGCACGGCGGCATCGACCTTGGTGTAGATTTGGGTCGAGCCAAGGCTGGCGTGGCCGAGAAGTTCCTGCAGGCTCCTGAGGTCCGCTCCGGCGCCGAGCAGGTGGGTGGCGAAGCTGTGCCGCAAGGCGTGCGGGGTGGCGGTGGCGGGCAGGCCAAGAGCGATCCGCGCCTTGGCCATCGCCTTCTGCACCATTCCTTGCCCGAGCGGGCCGCCCTTGGCGCCGCGGAATAGCGCCTCGCCCGGCGCGAGCGGCCAGGGGCAACGCCGGGCGTAGTCGGCCACGGCCTCACGCACAATGGGCAGGACCGGTACGACGCGCTGCTTGCCGCCCTTGCCGGTGACAGTCAGCGTTTCGCCCAGCGGCAGGGCGGCGGCGGTCAGCGAGAGCGCCTCGGCGATGCGCAGCCCGCTGCCGTACATCAGCAGCAGCACCGCGCGATCGCGGGCGCCAATCCAGTCGTCGGCGGCGAGCGAGCGGACGCCGTCGGCGAGGTTCTCGGCATCGTCGGGCGTGACCGGGCGGGGCAGGCCCTTCTTGATGCGCGGACCGCGCAGGCGGGGGGCGCTTGAGTCGGCTTCGCCGGTCCGTTCGCGAGCGAAGGCGACGAAGCCCTTGAGCGCGGAGAGCTCGCGCGCGGTCGAGGCGTTGCCGATGCCTTCAGCGCGGCGGGCGGCGAGCTGGCCGCGCAGCGCGCGCCCGTCGAGTCTGGCGACGTCGCGCCATTCCTCGGCCCCGATGGCGGTGACGAGCCGGGCAGCGGCGGCGGAGTAGGCGCGCACCGTGTGCGGCGAGCGGCGGCGTCCCTTGGCGAGGTGCTCGTGCCAGGCTTCGAGCAGGTCGGCCCCGCTCATTCCGCGACCAGCGCCGCCGGGACAAGTTCGCCGAGCAGGGCATCGAGCAGCGGCATGCCCTGTGGGGTGACGCCGACGCGCGAACCCTCGCTCCACGCGAGGCCGAGACTTTGGTGGAGCGCGAGCCGGTTTCGGTCGATGAGGTCGGCTTCGGGAATGGCGAAGCGTTGCGAGAGGTCGGAAAGGTCCACGCCCTCGGCCAACCGTAGCCCCATCAGCAGGGCCTCGCTCGCCTGTTCGCGCGTTGCGAGGTTGCGCTCTTCCTTGATGCCCTCGCCGCGTTCGGCGGCCGCGGCGAGCCAGTTTTCCGGTTTCTTGTGCCGCAGGGTCGCGACACCGCCGCGACGCCCATGCGCTCCCGGTCCGATCCCGACGTAATCGCGATACCGCCAGTAGGTGAGGTTGTGGCGGCTCTCCTCACCCGACCGGGCGTGGTTGCTGACTTCGTAGGCGGGAAGGCCCGCAGCCCCGGCAATTTCGCACGTCAGAGCGAAGAGATCGGCGGCAGGATCGTCGTCGAGCGGAGTGAAGGCGCCCTGCCGGACATCGGTGGCAAACCGCGTGCCCGGCTCAATCGTCAGCTGATAGAGCGAGAGGTGCCCGGTGCCGAAACCGAGCGCACGCTGGAGTTCCGCTTCCCATTGCTCGGCAGTCTGGCCGGGGCGGGCGTAGATCAGGTCGAAACTGACGCGGTTGAACCATTCCTGCGCCGTTCCCAGCGCCTCGATGCCCTCCTGCGCGCCGTGCAGGCGGCCGAGGAAACGCAGTGTCTCGTCGTCGAGCGCCTGCAGGCCGAGCGAAACGCGGTTCACCCCGGCCGCGGCGAGATCGCGGAAATTGGCGGCCTCGACCGACGAGGGGTTGGCTTCCAGCGTGATTTCGACGCCCGGAGCGAAGCCCCACAGCCGTTCCGCCTTGGTCAGAAGGTCCGAAACAAGCGCTGGAGGCATGAGCGAAGGTGTTCCGCCCCCGAAAAACACCGAATCAAGCGGTTCATTCGCAGCTTTTTCGGCCTCGTGGCGCAGGTCCGCGAGCATCGCCTCGCGCCATGCGGACACGTCGATCCCGTCCCGGACATGCGAATTGAAGTCGCAATACGGGCACTTCGACAGGCAGAACGGCCAGTGAATGTAGAGCGCGCGGGCCATGGCCCGAACCTACCCTTCGAACTGGTCCGCGACCAGCTTGGCGAACGCATCGGCACGATGGCTGATGGCGTGTTTCTCCGCCGGGTCGAGCTCTGCGAACGTCAATTCACGCCCAGCGGGCACGAAGACCGGGTCGTATCCGAAACCCATCGTGCCCCGCGGCGGCCATGTCAGCGTGCCGTCGACGCGACCCTCGTAAATTGCATATTCGCCGTCGGGCCAGGCGAGGGCGAGAACGCTGGTGAACCAGGCATCGCGCGGCGTGTCCGCACCCTTGGCCTGGAGCATGCCCTCGACCTTGCCCATTGCCATGTACCAATCACGGCCCGGATCGCCCTCGAACCACTGCCGCTCGGCCCAGTCCGCTGTGTAGACCCCGGGCCGATTGTCGAGCGCAGCCACCGACAACCCGCTATCGTCGGCCAGCGCGACCATGCCCGAAGCCTCGGCGGCGGCGCGGGCCTTGATGAGGGCGTTCTCGACGAAGGTCCGGCCGGTTTCCGCCGGCTCGGGCAGGCCAAGCGAACCGGCGGATATGCAATCGACCCCGTGCGGCGCCATCAGCGCAGCGATTTCCTTCAGCTTGCCCGCGTTGTGCGTGGCAATGACCACCTTTCCGGAGCCGATGCGGCGGGTCACTTGGCGACCGCCTCCCCCTGCGCCTTGTAGATCTGCGCGCACCCGATCTGGGCGAGGCGAAGCAGGCGCAGCAGGCCTTCCTCGTCGTAGGTCGCGCCCTCGGCGGTGGCCTGCGCCTCGGCGATCTGGCCCCCTTCGATCAGCACGAAGTTGGCGTCGGCGTCGGCGTTCGAATCCTCGGCGTAGTCGAGATCGAGCACCGGGGTGCCCTGGTGGATGCCGCAAGAAATCGCCGCCACCTTGGCGGTAATCGGGTCCTCGCTGAGCTTGCCGTCCTTGAGCAGCTTGTCCACCGCGATACGCAGTGCGACCCAGGCGCCGGTGATCGAGGCGGTGCGAGTGCCGCCGTCGGCCTGGATCACGTCGCAATCGAGCGTGATCTGGCGTTCGCCAAGCTTTTCCAGATCTGTCACAGCACGCAAGGAGCGCCCGATAAGGCGCTGGATTTCCTGCGTTCGTCCGCTTTGCTTGCCCTTCGCCGCTTCACGCTGTCCACGCGTGTGCGTGGCGCGGGGCAGCATCGAGTATTCGGCGGTGACCCAGCCCGAGCCCTTGCCGCGCAACCACGGCGGAACCCGTTCCTCGACGCTGGCGGTCACGAGGACCTTGGTCTCTCCGAAGCTGATCAGGCACGAACCCTCGGCATGCTTGGTGAAGCCGGTTTCGATGGTGATGACGCGCATTTCGTCGGGCGCGCGACCGGATGGACGCATGGGGTTCTCCTTTTCGCGTGCCCGCCTAGCGACTAGATAGGCCTCTGTCATGTCGTCGCCACCCGTTTCCGAACTAAACGAACGAACCCGAGAGATTTTCCGCCTCGTGGTGGAGAACTACATCGCCAGTGGGCAGCCGGTGGGCTCGAAGACGCTGTCGGGGGAGGAGGCGCTCAACCTTTCGCCGGCATCGATCCGTTCGGTGTTGGCCGAGCTCGAATCGCTGGGCCTGCTCGCCGCGCCGCATACCAGCGCAGGGCGTATGCCGACCGAGACGGGGCTGCGGCTTTTCGTTGACGGGATGATGCAGGTCGCCGAGCCGAGTGCGGAGGAGCGTGCGGCCATCGAACGCCGCCTTTCCGCGCCCGGACCAATCGAACAGGCGCTCGAGCAGGTCAGCGCGATGCTCTCCGACCTCTCGGGCGCTGCGGGGATGGTCATGGTTCCGCGCCGCGAGCCGCGGCTGATGCAGATGACTTTGGTGCCGCTTTCTCCCGTGCGGGCGCTCGCGATTCTCGTGGCCGAGGACGGGCAAGTCGAGAACCGCGTCGTCCCGCTCGATGCGCCGCTCTCACCTTCGTCGCTTGAAATGGCCAGCAACTACCTTTCCTCGCGCCTGTCGGGTCGGACGCTGGCAGAGGCGGCCAGCCTGATGGGAGAGGAAATCGCCTCGGGCCGCAGCCAGCTCGACGAGGCTAGTCGCACGCTGGTCGAACGCGGGCTAGCGGTGTGGAGCGAGGACGCGGCGCGGCGCCCGGTGCTGATCGTGCGCGGTCAGGCCAACCTCCTCGACGAGACGGCACTGGGCGATATCGAACGCGTCCGTTCGCTGATCGACGACCTCGAAAACAAGCAGTCGATCGCCGGTCTGCTCGATTCGGCGCGCGAGGCGCAGGCGACTCGGATATTCATTGGCAGCGAGAACCGGTTGTTTGCGCTTTCCGGCTCGTCGGTCATCGCGTCTCCCTATCGCGATCGCGAGGGGAACGTGGTCGGCGTACTCGGTGTAATAGGTCCTACGCGGTTGAATTACGCGCGAGTCGTTCCCATGGTGGATTTCACAGCCCGCTCACTGGGCAAATTGATCGGATAACAGGACTTCGATGAGCAACGACAAGAAGCCGCGCGACGCTGCGGTCGAGGAGGAATTGAAGGGCGTTCCCGAGGAGCTGGTCGATACGGCCATGCTCGACGAGGAGGATGCGCCTTCGGAAAGCGATGCGCTGGCGCTGTTGCGCGACGATCTCGCCGCCGCCAAGCAGGAGGTTCTCTACGCCAAGGCCGAGGCGCAGAACGTGCGCCGCCGGGCGGAGAAGGACATTTCCGATGCGCGCGCCTATGCCGCGACCGGGTTCGCGCGCGACATTCTCTCGGTCTATGACAACCTCGTCCGCGCGATCGACGCGATCCCGGCCGACCTGCACGACGATCCGCGTCTCAAGGCGCTCGTCACCGGCGTCGAGGCGACCCAGCGCGAGGTGGAGAAGGTCTTCGCCCAGCATGGCATCAGCCGCATCGCCGCGGTGGGCCTGCCGCTCGATCCGAACCAGCACCAGGCGATGATGGAAATCCCCTCCGCCGAGGCCGAACCGGGCACCGTCGTGAACGAGATGCAATCGGGCTGGATGATCAAGGACCGCCTGCTGCGCCCGGCGATGGTCGGGGTGGCCAAGAAGCCGGACTAGGCGGGCTCCGCCTCGGCTGCGGCCGTCGCCAGCATTGCCTCCAACTCCTCCACCGAACGCAAGTCGGCGAAGATCAGCGCCATCGAATCCAGCGTCCCGGCGTGGGCCTCGTCGGTCAGCGCGGCGCAGGCGTCGGTGGCCATGATGACCTTGTAGTTGAGTTGCATCGCGTCGCGGGCGGTGCTCTCGCAGCAGCAGTTGGTCAGGGTGCCGGAGATGATCAGCGTGTCGATCCCGCGCGCCTCGAGGTGAGCGTCGAGTTCGCTGGTGCCCGGGGTAAAGCCGCTGAAGCGGTGCTTGTCGACCACCGCGTCCTCGGCCGCGACGTCGAGGCCGTCCCACAGCTGCCAGTATTGCGCGCCGGGCTGGAAGGCGTCGCGGTGCGCGCCGATCCCGGCGCCCATGCGCTCGTTGAATACCGGCCAGGCCATCGGTCCGGCCGCCGGGGTGGTGAAGCGGAGGAAGACGTTGTGCCCGCCCGCCGCTCGAATGGCCCGGCTCAGGCGGTTGATCTCGTCGACGACATTGCGCGCTTCCGGCACCTCGACCGGCGCGCCGATCTCCATGAAGCCGTTCTGCATGTCGACCACGACATGCGCGGTGCGCGCCGGGTCGATGCTGTCCCAGATGTTGCGGTCGCGCCCCCGTGCATCGAGGTATCGCGCGAGGATGGCGTGGTGATCGACGGCATGGGGCATCGGCGGCTCTCCTTGGGCGGGATTATCCGCCGCAAGAGCCGCCGATGCAATCCCGCTCAGGCGATGACCTGGGCGCGGTTTTCGTCGCGGTGCTTCTTCAGGTACTTCATGAAGGGCGTGCCGCCGGTGCCGACGTCGGGATCGTTGCCGGCGATCGAGCCCATCTGCTTGTTGATGTAGCTCGCTGCGTATTCGAGGTGCCGGGTGCGGAAGCGCGCGGCCTGCTCGACGCAGGCGTTGAACGCCGCTGTCAGGCTCGGCGAATTGATCGAAGCGACGAAGTCGCGCAGCGTCGATTTCGCCGCGAGATCCTCGATGAAGCGGCGATGCGGCACCGGGCGGTATTGGTGCAGTTCGGTCAGGAAGTGCTTCAGCGGGTCGTCGCTGTGGCCGACCTGGAACAGCGCATCCATCGCCGGGACGATGCTCGACTGTGAACCGGTCTGGCCGCGGAACGCCTGCGGCTGCCCGCCGAACTTCTCGACGCCCTGGTAGACCAGGCCGCCGTCCAGCGCCGGGTTGTTGGCCCATCCGTGGATGTAGGGGCGCACGCGGTGGAAATACATGTACGGGTCGCAGCGCTCGGGCATGCGGGCGAAGTGGCCGTAGATCCGCTCCCACGCGGCGTCCATTTCTACCAGCAGTCGTTCGGCCTCGGCAGCGTCTCCCTGCTTGGCGATTTCGACCAGCTTGGTAGCGTTGTCGAGCAGCACGCCGGCTTCGGCTTCGATGGCGACGTGGACGAGCACGAACCAGTTCTCGTCCTCACCGCCGAGGAAGTTCTGGTGCATGATGATGTTCGACAGGTCGATCGGGCCGCTCTTGTCGGCGCGGTACCAGTTGTCGAGCACGTAGCCCGAGTAGGGCAGCAGCGGGGCCTGGCCGAGCCGGTCGGCGACTGCGACCATTGGGCGGGCGAGGTTGGCGGGAAGGAACTCGGGTGCGGCGGGTTCGCCCCAGACATAGGCTTGGACCAGGAACGAGTAGTGCACCATCGCGGTGCGAACTTCTTCTTCGGCTGCTTCGCGCGCCCATTGCTCGAGACCGGGATCGGCGAGCTGGCCGAGCCAGTGGCGCACGCGTCCGGTGGTGAGGAGGCCGGACAGGGTTCCGGCGGCCTGTACAACGCCGTCGAACAGCGAGGGCAGGGTGACTTCGTCGATTTCGTAATGCGACAGGTAGCCGCGCTCGCGCGACATACCGTAATCGGAGAGATGCATGTGAGAACCATCGCGCCGGGCGCGGGTTGGGCCGCCCGGATCAACGACAGCCCCGGTAACAATTGAAACCGGTTAACTCAAGTCCCGAGCGTCAGCTTGCCCCCGGAAAGTTCACCAGCAGGTCGTAAGCGGCTCCGTCCGCGGCTCCTGCCAATTTGACCCCGTTGCGCAGCAAGAACGCATGCCGAACTATTTCGGCCTGCTGCTCGATGCCGTACTTCTCCAGCCGCCATCCCGGCTTGAGGCTGTAGTCGTAGCGGCAGAACGGATGGCGATGCAGCAAGAGGTACCATTCGCCGAGCGTCTGCGTTTGCCAGACGTGGGTCATTTCGTGAATGAACAGCCCCTGCCGGAGGAGCGGCACCTGCGCGAAATCGTCGCAATAGGCCTCGCCGAGCGGGTGGAAGTGCAGGTGGCCACGCGGGGCCAACGTCACGCGCCGTGGCTGGAACGGAAAGAACTTCCGCCGTCGGATGGTCACGCTGGCATAGTCGATCGCGCTGCCGAACACGCGGCGCGCCAGCGCGACCTCGCCATCGGTCAGGCGGCGCTCCCCGCCGGCGGGGCAGGAGGCGCCGCTATCGCCTATCGCTCCGAACCCGCAGCCTTGACCTCGGCCGGGAAGGTCGCGGTGCGACCGCCGACGAAGGTGAGCGTGACGTTTGTCGTGCCGCCAGCGGCAAGGCTGTCATCAAGCTTGAACGCCATGACGTGATTGCCACCCGGCGCGAAGGCGGTTTCAGTGCCCTTGGGTACCGGGATCGATGTCGCCTCGCCCATCTCGTTGACGCCATTGGCCATGGTCATCTGGTGCAGTTGGGTGCTTTCCGCGCCCTCGACAGATGCCGCGCGGATGAAAACGTCGCGGTCGCCGTCGTTTTGCGCCGTGAAGTACACCGCCGCCGGATTGCCCTTTACTGCGGGTAGCACCAGGCTGGCGCCTGTCACCGAAATCCCCGCCTGCGATCCGTCATCGACCTTGGCTTCGGTCGAGTCTCCGCCGCCGCATGCCGTCAGGCCCAGTGTGCCGACCGCCAGCGCGAAACTGGCCAAAAGTGCAGATTTCATTGTCATTCCTCCCCCATATCCATGGCGATTTTCTAGGCGTCTGCATCCCTTGTGCCAAGGGAAACCGCACCTATATCCGCCGCGTAATCGAAGTTCTCAACGAGCTGCCGAGTGGTCTTGCCAGGGACGGGGGACCGACCGAGCGGCGTCCAACTTGAAGAGGAATTGGGGAAACCATGGCCAAAGTTATCGGTATCGACCTCGGCACCACCAACTCGTGCGTCGCCGTGATGGATGGGGGCAAACCCAAAGTCATCGAAAACTCCGAAGGCGCGCGCACCACGCCTTCGATCGTCGCCTTCACCAAGGACGGCGAACGCCTGATTGGCCAGCCGGCCAAGCGCCAGGCGGTCACCAACGGCGACAACACCATCTTCGCGGTAAAGCGCCTGATCGGCCGCCGCTTCGACGACCCGGTGACCAAGAAGGACACCGAGCTGGTCCCGTACCACATCGTCAAGGGCAAGAATGGCGACGCCTGGGTCCAGGCCGGCGGCGAGGACTATTCGCCCAGTCAGATTTCCGCCTTCATCCTGCAGAAGATGAAGGAAACCGCCGAGAGCTATCTTGGTGAGACCGTCACGCAGGCCGTCATCACGGTTCCGGCCTACTTCAACGACGCGCAGCGCCAGGCGACCAAGGACGCCGGCCAGATCGCGGGCCTCGAAGTGCTGCGCATCATCAACGAACCGACCGCGGCCGCTCTCGCTTACGGGCTCGAGAAGGACGACGGCAAGACGATCGCGGTCTACGACCTCGGCGGCGGCACCTTCGACGTTTCGATCCTCGAGATCGGCGACGGCGTGTTCGAAGTAAAGTCGACCAACGGCGACACCTTCCTCGGCGGTGAAGACTTCGACAGCGCAATCGTCGAGTATCTCGCCGACCAGTTCAAGAAGAAGGAGAACATGGATCTCCGCACCGACAAGCTTGCCCTGCAGCGGCTCAAGGAAGCAGCGGAGAAGGCCAAGATCGAGCTGTCGAGCGCACAGACCACCGAGGTCAACCTCCCCTTCATCACCGCGCGCATGGAAGGCGGCAACACCACGCCGCTTCACCTGGTCGAAACGATCACACGCTCGGATCTCGAAAAGATGGTCGCCAAGCTGATCGAGCGCACCAAGGAACCGATGAAGAAGGCGCTGGCCGACGCCGGCATCTCCGCCAAGGACATCGACGAGGTGGTCCTGGTCGGCGGCATGACCCGCATGCCCAAGGTGCGCGAGGCCGTGAAGGAATTCTTCGGCAAGGAACCGCACACCGGCGTGAACCCGGACGAAGTCGTCGCCATGGGCGCGGCGATCCAGGCCGGCGTCCTGCAGGGTGACGTCAAGGACGTGCTGCTGCTCGACGTGACCCCGCTGTCGCTCGGCATCGAGACGCTCGGCGGTGTGTTCACCCGCATGATCGACCGCAACACCACGATCCCGACCAAGAAGAGCCAGGTCTACTCGACCGCCGAGGACAACCAGCAGGCGGTGACGATCCGCGTGTTCCAGGGCGAGCGCGAAATGGCAGCGGACAACAAGCTGCTCGGCCAGTTCGACCTCGTCGGCATCCCCCCGGCGCCGCGCGGCGTGCCGCAGATCGAGGTCGTGTTCGACATCGACGCGAACGGCATCGTCAACGTCAGCGCCAAGGACAAGGGCACCGGCAAGGAACAGCAGATCCGCATTCAGGCCTCGGGCGGCTTGTCCGACGCCGACATCGACCAGATGGTGCAGGACGCCGAGAAGTTCGCCGAAGAGGACAAGAAGCGCCGTGAAGGTGCCGAGGCGAAGAACAACGCCGACAGCCTCGTCCACGCGACCGAGAAGCAGCTCGAAGAGCACGGCGACAAGATCGACGCCGGCCTCAAGGGCGAGATCGAAAGCGCGATCGCAGAGGCCAAGACCGCCATTGAAGGTGGCGAGGTCGAGCTGATCAAGGCCAAGAGCCAGGCGTTGACCGACCTTGCCATGAAGATGGGCCAGCAGATCTACCAGCAGGAACAGGCCTCCGCGGCCGAGGCACCTGCGGGCGAGGGCGGTTCGGAGCAGGGTGCCGACGACGAGGAAGTCGTCGACGCCGAATTCTCCGAAGTCGACGAAGACAACAAGGGCTGAAACGCCTCATGGAAACCTCGACCGCCATCGGTGCTCTCGCGCCGGTGGCGGTAAGAGGTTCAGGGCGGGGTCGTTACCATGTCAGTTGAAATAGACTTTTACGAATTGCTCGGCGTTTCGCGCACCGCCGACGACAAGGAAATCAAGGCTGCCTATCGCAAGCTTGCGATGGAGCACCACCCGGACCGCAATCCGGGCTGCGGCGATAGCGAGGCCAAGTTCAAGGCGATCAGCGTCGCATACGATTGCCTCAAGGATCCGCAGAAACGCGCTGCCTACGACCGCTTCGGCCATGCCGCGTTCCAGAACGGCGGACCGGGCGGCGGCCAAGGCTTCGGCGGGGCCGACTTCGGCGATCTCGGCGATATCTTCGAGACCATCTTCGGCGGCGCTTTCGGCGGCGGCGGCAGTGCCCGCCAGCGCCCGCGCCGCGGCGCCGACCTGCGCTACGACATGCACGTCAGCCTCGAAGAGGCGTTTCATGGCAAGGACACCGAGATCGAGGTCGAGGTGTCCGTGGCCTGCGAGCCGTGCGGCGGCAGCGGGGCCAGCGCTGGCACCAGCAAGCGAACCTGCAACCTGTGTCGCGGCCAAGGCAAGATCCGTGCACAGCAAGGCTTCTTCGTCATCGAAAAGGCGTGCCACAACTGCAACGGCACCGGCGAGATCATCGAGAGCCCGTGCCGCGAATGCCGCGGCGAGGGCCGGGTCGACAAGCTCCAGCGGCTGACCGTCGAAGTTCCGCCGGGCGTCGATACCGGAACGCGCATTCGCCTCGCCGGCAAGGGCGAGGCAGGGCCGCAGGGCGCGCCGGCCGGGGACCTCTACATCTTCATGCACGTCAAACCGCACGCCGTTTTCGAGCGTGAGGGCACGACGCTGTTCACCCGTGTACCGGTCAGCTTCACCATGGCCGCGCTCGGCGACACTATCGACATCCCCGGGCTCGACGGCGAAGTCAGCGAAATCGACATCCCCGCCGGAATCCAGTCGGGCAAGCAGCTGCGCAAGCGCGGCGTCGGCATGCCGGTGCTGCAGGGCCGCGGCCGCGGCGACCTTGTGATCGAAATCGTGGTCGAGACGCCGACCAAGCTCAGCAAGGAGCAGAAGGCGATCCTCGAACAATTCCGCGAAACCGAGACCGGCGAGGAATGCCCGGAGAACCGAAGCTTCTTCGATAAGATTCGCAACACCTTCGGCGGGTGATGCGGTGAGAAGGCGGCCGGCAGTCCTGTTCGTCTGCCTCGGCAACATCTGCCGGTCCCCGCTGGCCGAAGCGGCGCTTCGCAGCGCGGCGAGCAGGGCCGGGCTCGACATCGCCGTCGATTCCGCCGGGACCGGCAACTGGCACGTCGGCAACCCGCCCGACCGCCGCGCGCAGGCTACCGCCTTGCGGCACGGCATCGACATCTCGCGCCTGCGGGCGCGGCAGGTCGAGTCCGCGGACTACACCCGCTTCAGCCACATCTTCGCGCTCGATCATGACAACCTGCGCACCTTGCGCATGCGCGCGCCCCCCAATGCGACCGCAGAAGTTGCCCTGCTGCTCGACTGGGTCGCGGGCCGCGTCGGCATGTCCGTGGCCGATCCCTATCACGGCGGCAGCGCGGATTTCGAGAAGACCTGGCAGGACGTGTCGGCCGCCGCCGAGGCGCTGGTTGCGCGGTTCAGCTCGCGGGCCTGATCGCCAGCACTTCCTTGCGCACTTGCGTTACGAGGCCGGGATCGGCGATGAGCCGGCCTTCTTCCTCATCGAGGATGGCGAGGAAGGCTCGCCGCTTGAACTCGCCGCACCGGGCGTGGTCGAATTCGGGGACCGTCGAACAGATCAGGTCGATCATCCGTTCGGCCCCGTGCAAGCGGCCCCACAGGTAATCGTTCTCGCGATAGCCGCGGCTGAAGAAGGCGCCGAAGTTGTAGAACTCTGTGCCGCGCAGCGTCGCTCGGGTTCCGCCTTCACGAATGGCGCGGGCATCGTCGGGGCTGATACGGTCGACCTTCACTCCCTCGAACTCGGTAAAGCCCTCGTTCTGGAGCAGCGGCAGGGTGGCGACGTCGTAGAAGGGGAAGCCGAGATAGGTCAGCAGCGTCTTGCGGCGCAGGTCCTTGGGCATCGCTTCCAGCGCCGCGGTCAGCAGGACTTCGGCTTCGACATCGGCAGAGGTGAGCGAGCGGTGCCCGGCAAGCGCATCGATCACCGCGCCGGGGTTCGAAAGCACGTCGGCGGCGAGAGCGGGGAATTCGTCGCCCAGCGGGTCGAGCCCGTCGCGGGCGAAATAGATCGCGAGAACCTTGTAGATCTGCTCGCGAGCCGCATCGAGCGCGTTGTCGGGGATCTCCGGATCGCTTTCCCAGTCGAGCGACAGGCGCCGGGCGATGAGACGCAGGCGGCGCACGCGGAAGGTCAGGTCGTGGGCGCGCAGGAAGGCGATGGTCTCAGGCGTCGCACCGCCACCCGGCGCCCCGGTGCGCTCCAGCCCGCGCTCGGCCAGTTCGCGCCGCAGGACCGCGATCACCGGGTCGGGCGAGGTGAGGCCGAGCTTGGGCGCCGCCCGCATAACGGTGCGAGCCATTCGCTCGACGATCCCGGCGAGCTTGGCCTGGGCATAGGCCCCGAAGGCATAGCCGGCTTGCTCGGCGGCGGCCTGCTGCGCCCGTGAGCGCCACCCCGACAGGCGCTTGGGCGTCGGCCGGTCGAGGAACAGGACCCGCCCGAACAGACGGTCGACCGCGGCTTCGACCTCGGGCCGCAGTCCGTTGATGATCTGCCGCGTACGTTCCGCCTCGCGGCTGCGCTGTTCGAGCAGTTCGAGGTTGTCGCGGATCGGCTGTTCGCGCGGGATGGTCGAGAGCGATCCGAAAATCGCCCCGAAGAAGCTCACCGGCTCGTTCTGCCGTCCGGCGAGCATGTCGAAGCGGTCGGGCCGCGGATCGATGTAGACGAAGCGCCGGTCGACCTCGCGCTGTGCCGGGCGGGCGGGCAGGGCGGCGATGGCCGCGGCGAATGGGGCGTTGACCAGCACCGACCCGTCGATCAGCGAGACGTTGGCCTCGTTGCCGTTGCGCAGGTGCACCGGCATCACGCGTTCGAGGAAGGCAGCGCGGCCCGGCCATTTGCTGCCGCTGTTTTTCGCCAGGTCGTCGATTTCGCCTAGCTGGAGCGCCGGGAAGGCGCCGGGGAAGCTTGCAGTGGCGCGTCCGGCAAATGTCAGCTCGAGCAGGTCGGCAAGGTTGTTTCCGCCCGTCAGCGGTGTGCGGGCCGAGAACTGAATCTGCAGCCGATGCTCGCTTTCCTCCACCACCGGCGGGCTGTGCAGGTGCAGGGGTTCGAGGAAGCCGCGGAAGTCGGTCGTGGTGACCATCAGGTCGAGCGGGTGGCCCGGCGGCAGCAGCGGCGATCCGTTGCCGCCCTCGGCCATGGCCTGCAGCGCGTTGTGGATCAGCCGCGAGAAGCCTTCGCCGGAGAAGGGCGGTTCGAACCAGCGCCCTCGCATGAAGTGCGAGACCTTGCGCCGCACCTCGGCCTGCGTTTCCGGCGAGACGCTTTCGGAAACCGCGTTGCCGGGGCGGCTCAACACCCATTCCACCAGCGGCTGCGCCCAGTACTTGGAGAACTTCCATCCCGGTTTCGCCGCCGGATCGATCAGCGCATCGACGTCCGCCGACCTGAGCCACAAGTCGGTCAGCGGTTCGAGGCTGTGTCCCGAATGGATTGCCTGGGCGAGAAAGATCGCGTTGATGCCTCCGGCGCTCGCCCCGGCAAGGATGTCGGTGAAGACTCGCAGCCGGATCCCGTCGTGCGCCTCGATCTCGCCGAGCAGTTCCTGGTAGACCGCTTCGGTCCCTCCGGTGTGCACTTCGGTCGCATGCAGCCCGCGGCTCGCCCGCGCGGACTTCCACACCTCCTTGGTGACGCCGTGCATGTAGACGGCGAGGCTGACCCCCCCGTAACAAATGAGCGCAATCCGCAGTTCTTTTTGCCGCATGTAACGCGACCTAGCCGCATCGGCGGCGGCAAGGCAATTGCAGCATCGAATGGACAGCCCACGGCGCGCGGGATAGCTTGGCCTCGAGGGGGAACGCCATGAAATCGCACAACGCCATCGCCGCCACCATCCTGTTGCTCACTTCCGGCTCGGCCGCCGCGCAATCGGCACCCGACGGTACCGAAATTCGCGCGGTCGAGGTCAAGCCGGGTATTGCGGTGCTGTACGGTTTCGGCGGCAACATCGGCGTCAGTTACGGGCCGGACGGGACCATACTGATCGACGACCAGGTCGGCGACCTGACCCCCAAGATCCAGGCCGCCGTGGCCAGCTTAGGAGCCAGTCCCGCACGGTTCGTCGTCAACACCCACTGGCACTGGGACCACGCCATGGGGAACGAGAATTTCGGCAAAGCCGGGGCGACGATCGTCGCACACAACAATGTCCGCCCACGATTGATCAAGGGCGGGACCGTTACCGGGATCGTCTCCGAGCCCGCCCCGCACGTCGCCCTGCCGGTGGTGACCTACGATCACGGCATGACGCTCCACGTGAACGGCGACACGCTCGACATCCGTTTCCTAGGTGGCGGGCATACCGATGGCGACAGCGTGGTCTTCTGGCGCGACGCAAACGTCGTTCACATGGGCGACCTGTTCATGCACAATCTGGGCTGGCCCTTCATTGACATCGAGTCCGGGGGCAATGTCGAGCACCACCTGGCGACGCTGGCGCAGGTCATCTCGCAGACCGATGGCGCAACGGTGGTGATTCCGGGGCATGGCGAACTTGCCACGCGGTCCGACCTGATTGCCTTCCGGTCAATGGTCGAGACCGGCGTCGGCAGGGTGAGGGTACTCAAGGACGCGGGCAAGACGCTGCAAGCGGCAATTGCGGCCAAGCCGCTGGCCGGCCTGTCCAACGCGGAGGGCGGCTTTGTTACCGACGACCAGTTCGTCGAAGCGGTATGGAAGAGCCTCGACGCCCACGGTCATTAGTCCGGCAAAGGGGCTTGTGTTCTATATCTGTTCTGGTTAGTTCCGGAACATGTCAAAGACAAAGCGACGCTACATCTGCCAAGCCTGCGGGGGCGTTTCGCACCGCTGGCAGGGCCAGTGCCCCGACTGTGCGGAGTGGAATTCGCTGGTCGAGGATACCCCGGCGAGCGTCTTTTCCGCCAAGCACGACCTGTCCAACGGCGGGCGGGCGATCGAGTTCGTTCCGCTCGATGCGCCGGGCGAGAAGCTGGAGCGGCGTTCGACCGGGCTGCCCGAATTCGACCGGGCGCTGGGCGGCGGACTGGTGCCGGGCGCGGCGATCCTGATGGGCGGCGATCCTGGTATCGGGAAATCGACTCTGTTGCTGCAGGCTTCTGCGAAACTCGCCCAGACTGGTGCCGACGTGGTCTATGTCAGCGGCGAGGAAGCGGCCGGGCAGGTGCGGCTGCGGGCCGAGCGGCTCGGCCATGCCAAGGCGCCGATCCGGCTCGCCTCGGCCACGTCGGTGCGCGACATCCTCACCACGCTGGGGCGGGGACCCGCGCCGACGCTGCTGGTGATCGATTCGATCCAGACTATGCACTCCGACACCATCGAGGGTGCGCCGGGCACGGTCAGCCAGGTGCGCGGCTGCGCCTTCGAGCTGATCCGCTACGCCAAGGAGAACGGCACCGTCCTGGTTCTTGTCGGGCATGTCACCAAGGACGGGAATATCGCCGGGCCGCGCGTGCTCGAGCACATGGTCGACGTGGTCATGAGCTTCGAGGGCGAGCGCAGCCACCAGTACCGGATCCTCCGCGCACTCAAGAACCGCTTCGGCGCGGTCGACGAGATCGGCGTCTTCGCCATGGCCGGGCAGGGGCTGGAGGAAGTGCCCAACCCGTCCTCGCTGTTCCTCACCGGGCGAGAGACGCCGATTGCCGGGAGCGCGGTCTTCCCGGCGCTCGAGGGAACCCGTCCGGTGCTGGTCGAGGTCCAGGCGCTGATCGTGCGGCTGCAATCGGGCGCGACCCCGCGCCGCGCGGTGGTGGGGTGGGATTCGAGCCGCCTTGCCATGCTGCTGGCGGTGCTGGAATCGCGCTGTGGTCTCAATTTCTCCTCCGCCGAGGTCTACCTCAACGTCTCGGGTGGCTACCGGCTTTCCGACCCGGCGGCCGATCTAGCGGTGGCCGCGGCGCTGGTCTCGGCGCTGGCCAACAGGCCGCTGCCGTTGCGCAGTACATGGTTCGGCGAGGTTTCGCTCGCTGGCGAGGTGCGCCCAGTCGCCCATGCCGGGCTTCGGCTACGCGAGGCCGCCAAGCTCGGCTTCGATGCGGCCAGCGGGCCGGCAGAAGTCGGCGAAGTGCCCAAAGCCATGCGCTACGATGCGGTTGATCGCTTGCCCAAGCTCGTTGACCGGATAATCGGCGCCTCTTAAATCAGGACCGATGACCGGTTTCGATATTATCGTCCTGGTGATCGTGGGTGTCGCAGCAATCGGCGGTTTCACGCGCGGTTTCCTCCAGGAAGTCCTTTCCCTGCTAGCCTGGGTGCTGGCGGTATTCGCTATTCGCTACCTGCATACGGACATGACGGCGTTCCTGTTCGATTACCTCGGTTCGCCGACGAGCGCGGCCGTGCTCGCATTCGCGTTGCTGCTGCTCATTCCCTACGCGGCGATGAAGGTTATCGCCGGCAATATCGGCAAGGCTTCGCGCGGCTCGGTGATCGGGCCGATCGACCGCGTGCTCGGCTTCGGCTTCGGTGCAATCAAGGGCGTGATCATCGTCATCATCGCCTTTTCGCTGGTGGTGCTCGGCTACGACACGGTCTGGGGCCCGACCGGGCGACCGCTGTGGATCAAGGAAGCGCGCACCTACACCTTCGTCAACGCCGCCTCGGAAGCGATGGTTCAGCTGATCCAGGAGCGGCGCGAGGAGCTCCGTGAAGAGAGCGATTCGATCGACGGCGACGCCTGATGGCCGGCGCGGAGCGCCTTTACACGCCCGAATTGCTCGGTTTGGCGGTTGAACTGGCCGAATGGCCGCTCGATGAAGCGCTTCATCTGCAAGGTTCCGCACGCTCGAAGAGCTGCGGCAGCACGCTCGATATCGGGCTCGACCTCGACGATGCAGGGCGGATTGCAGACTTGGGAATGCGAGTGCGCGCCTGCGCCATCGGTCAGGCCGCGGCGGCACTGTTCGCACGTGCGGCCAAGGGTAGGACCTCGGACGAGATAGCGGACGCAGGCGACGCGATTGCCCGCTGGCTGGCAGATGGCGGCGACGTGCCTGCCTGGCCGGACCTGGCGCTGCTCTCCGCCGCGCGCGGCTATCCCGCCCGGCATGGCGCGATCATGCTGCCGTGGACGGCGGCCCGCGACGCCCTTTGCAGTGTCTCGCCCGCCCGCTAATCGGGAAGGAAGACTAGGGGACGAGGTAACGAATATGGCCAGTGCAGCGGCAGTCGTGCACCAACCGAGCGCCAGCGAGATCCGCCTCGTGATCGCCGCCAGTTCGGCCGGCACGATCTTCGAGTGGTACGACTTCTTTATCTACGGCACGCTCGCCAGCTTCATCGGCGCGGCCTTCGTCCCCTCGGACAACGACCTCGTACGCCAGTTGACGGTGTGGGCCGGGTTCGCGGTCGGCTTCGGTTTTCGCCCGCTCGGCGCGGTGCTGTTCGGCTATCTCGGCGACAAACTGGGGCGAAAGTACACCTTCCTGGTGACGGTGACACTGATGGGCATCGCCACCGCGGGAGTAGGACTGGTGCCTTCGGTCGCTTCGATCGGCCTTCTTGCGCCCGTCGTCGTCATCCTGCTGCGCATCATGCAGGGCCTTGCGCTCGGCGGGGAATACGGCGGTGCGGCGATCTACGTTTCCGAGCACAGCCCGCCGGGGAGGCGCGGATTCTATACCGGCTTCATCCAGGCGAGCGTGGTCGGCGGCTTCGTGCTGAGCCTGATCGTGGTGCTGGCCTGCAAGCTGCTGATGGACGACGCGACGTGGGCCGCATGGGGCTGGCGCGTGCCATTCGTGCTCAGCCTCGCGCTGCTCGCGATCAGCCTGTGGATGCGCTTCAAGCTGTCGGAAAGCCCGGTATTCAAGGCGATGAAGGCCGAGGGGCAGATGAGCAGCAATCCGTTCAAGGAGAGCTTCACCTACCCCGGCAACGGCAAGCGCATCGTCGTCGCCCTGTTCGGCGTGGCCGCCGGGCTGACGGTGATCTGGTACACCGCGATGTTCTCGGGCCTCAACTTCCTCAAGGGCCCGATGCGGATCGAGGAAACCGCGGCCGAAATCATCGTCGGAATCGCGGCGCTGATCGGCATGAGCTTCTTCGTCTATTTCGGCGCACTGTCCGACCGCATCGGCCGCAAGCCGCCGATCGTCTGGGGTTATGCCTTGACGCTGGTGCTGCTGTTCCCGTGCTTCTGGCTGATCGGTTGGGTTATGGAGCCCTCGCTGGCGATCTCGGGCGAAAACGTTCGTATCACGCCGAGCGGTTTTCAGATCATGGTGATCATCTTCGCGCTGCTCGTCCTCTCGGCGCTGTCGGGCGCAACCTACGGTTCGGTGGCGGCTCTGCTCTCGGAGATGTTCCCGCCGAAGATACGCTACAGCTCGATGTCGATCCCTTACCACATCGGCACCGGCTATTTCGGCGGCTTCCTGCCGCTCATCGCCACCGCCATCGTTGCCGAGACGGGCAATCCCTATTCGGGACTCTGGTACACCTGGGCGGTGGTGCTGATGGCGCTCGTCTTCGCCTGGTGGGGCCTGCGCGACGGCCCACCGCGCGACTTCGCCGACGAATGACCGGCGTCCTTCCGCGCACCCTGCGCCTGCGCTTTGACGAAGCCGCGCTGGCCGGCAACTGGCGCGCGCTCGATGCCATGTCGGGAACGGCGACCGCCGGCGCAGCGATCAAGGCCGATGGCTACGGCCTCGGCGCGGCGCGCGTCGTGCCGGTGCTGCGCGAGGCCGGGTGCCGCAATTTCTTCGTCGCCCACTGGAGCGAGGTCGAGCCGATGCTCGCCCACGTCGGGCCGGGCGAGCTCGCCGTCCTGCACGGACCGCACGTTGCCGAGCATGTCGCACTCGCCCGCTCCAAGGGAGTGCGCCCGGTGATCAACAGCGTGCGGCAGGCGCGGCTCTGGCTCGAGGGCGGCGGTGGCCCTTGCGACCTGATGCTTGATACGGGGATCAACCGCCTCGGCCTGCCGCCAACCGAGATCGGCGACGAGGCGATCGCCCGGCTCGAAGTCGAGACCCTGATGTCGCATCTCGCCTCGGCCGACGAGGACAGCGCGCAGAACGAGGAGCAACGCTCGCTGTTCTGTCAGCTCGCAGGTCATGTTGCGCACAAAAGGCGCAGCCTCGCCAACAGTTCCGGCATCGCGCTGGGTTCGGAATACGCCTTCGATCTCACCCGGCCGGGCATAGCGCTCTACGGCGGCGTGCCGCGGCCCGAACTGGCACCAGCGATCCGCCAGGTCGCTTATCCGCAGGCGGCAGTCATCCAGTTGCGTGACCTGAAGGCGGGCGATCGCGTCGGCTACAACGCGGCATGGACAGCAGACGGCCCGACCAGAGCGGCAACGGTTTCGATTGGCTATGCGGACGGTTTCCTGCGCTGCCGGGCGGGGCAGGGCGCGCTGCAGTTCGGCGGTGCCGTGTTACCCCTTCTGGGGAAGATTTCGATGGATATGGTCGTGGTTGACTGCGGCGTTGCACAAAATATCGCGGAGGGAGACTGGCTCGACATCCCGTTCGATCTGCCAACTGTCTCAAAACAAACGGGAATCTCACAATACGAATTGCTTACCACTCTTGGGCGTAGATTTTCGACGATAAATTAGCCCGTTCATGTTGCGCTGCACTTGCTGCAAGTGCTAAGAAATGGGGGGCACACTGTACACGGGGATGAAGAGGTCGTGGCAACTGCACAACCAGCAGCAGAAGAACCGGTCATCGTAAAGAAGTACGCCAACCGGCGTCTCTACAATACGCGCAGCTCCAGTTACATCACGCTCGACGATCTGGCACGGATGACGCGGCAAGGTACTGAATTCGTCGTGCTCGACGCCAAGACCGGCAACGATATCACCCACACGATCCTGACTCAGATCATCATGGAAGAGGAATCGAGCGGCGA
Organism: Croceibacterium salegens; assembly: GCF_009827435.1. Classification (GTDB taxonomy): domain Bacteria; phylum Pseudomonadota; class Alphaproteobacteria; order Sphingomonadales; family Sphingomonadaceae; genus Croceibacterium_B; species Croceibacterium_B salegens. The sequence goes on from NZ_WTYM01000030.1 coordinate 204,771, forward strand.
GCAGATGCTGCCGATCGGCTTCCTCCGCCAGCTCATCGCCATGTACGGCGACTCGATGCAGGCGGTGATGCCGCAGTATCTCGAAGCCTCGATGAACAACTTCCGCGCCAACCAGCAGAAGCTTCAGGACGCCTGGAAGTCGAGCGTCGGGCCCGAAGCCTTCAGCAAGATGGCCGAGACCAACATGGCCATGTTCAAGGCCGCGACCAGCGCCTTCATGCCCAAGACCACTGCCGCTCCGCCCCCGGCCGCCGGGACCGAAAGCGAACTCGATCTGCTCAAGAAGCAAATGGCGGCGATGCAGAAGAAGCTCGACGAGCTTGGCAAATAGTCCGCGGCGGGCCACTGCCTGCCGCGTAGACTGAAACAGATTCGGAAAATTCAATCGTGACGGCAATTCGCCACGCTCTTTCCATCACGCGCGACGCCGATTTCGCGCAGTGGTACCAGGAAGTTATCGCCAGCGCCGACATGGCCGAGGAATCGGGCGTGCGGGGGTGCATGGTCATCAAGCCGTGGGGCTGGGGCATCTGGGAACGCATGCAGGCGCTGCTCGACCGGCGGATCAAGGCCGCGGGCGTGCAGAACGCCTACTTCCCGCTCTTCATCCCGCTCGGCAACTTCGTCCGCGAGGCGGAGCACGTCGAAGGCTTCGCCAAGGAAATGGCGGTCGTCACGCATCACCGCCTGATCGCCGATGGCAAGGGCGGACTGGTCCCCGATCCCGAGGCCAAGCTGGAAGAGCCGTTGATCGTGCGTCCGACATCGGAAACTATCATCGGCGATGCGATGAGCCGCTGGACCCAGTCGTGGCGCGACCTGCCGTTGATGCTCAACCAGTGGGCCAACGTGGTGCGCTGGGAAATGCGCACGCGCATGTTCCTGCGCACCAGCGAGTTCCTCTGGCAGGAAGGCCATACCGCGCACGAAAGCCGCGACGACGCCATGGCCGAGACGCTGCGTGCGCTCGAAATGTACCAGGCCTTTGCCGAGGAGGACGTGGCGCTGCCGGTCATCGTCGGCGAGAAGCCAGCAAACGAGCGCTTTCCCGGCGCGGTCGGTACCTGGTCGATCGAGGCGATGATGCAGGACGGAAAGGCGCTGCAGGCCGGCACAAGCCACTATCTCGGCACCAGCTTCGCCGATGCGGCGAACATCCGCTTCCAAGATCGGGAAGGCAGCCAGCAACTGTGCCACACCACGAGCTGGGGCGTTTCGACGCGCATGGTGGGGGCGATGATTATGGCCCATGGCGACGACGACGGCCTGCGCGTGCCGCCGGCGCTGGCGCCGTTCCAGGTGGTCATCGTGCCGATGCTGCGCGAAGACGACGGCGACGCGGCGATCCTCGAATATTGCGCCGGATTGCGCGCAGCATTGCTGCAGCAATCGGCGTTCGGGGAACCCCTGCGTGTCCTGCTCGACGCCAAGCCGGGCAAGGCCGCGGCCAAGCGATGGGATTGGGTCCGCAAGGGCGCGCCGCTGATCGTCGAAGTCGGCCCGCGGGACATGGAGAACGGCAAGGTCGCCGTCCTGCGCCGCGATGCGCTGTGGAACCTCGACAACGGCAAGCCCGCCTTCGACTTCGCCGCGAAAGACGAATTCGTGACGAATGCTGCGGCCGTGCTGCAGCAGATCCAGCAGTTCCTGTTCGACGAGGCCCATGCGCGTCGCGAAGCAAACATCGTCCGCGATATCGACACCATCGAGGCGCTCGACGCCTTCTTCGCGGCCGACAAGCGCTATCCGGGCTGGGCTGAGGTGCAGTGGTCGCGGCCCGAGGGCGGGGCGCTCGACAAGGTCGTCGAGCAGCTCAAGGCCCGCAAGCTGACCTTCCGCAACGTGCCGCTCGACGCGGAACCGGCAAACGGCGCCTGCCTGTTCACCGGAGAGCCCGCGGTCGAGCGGATCTACGTCGCCCGCGCTTACTGACCCTTTGCCAGTTCGGCCTTGTAGGCTTCGAGGCTGATATCGCGGCCGAGGAAGTCGCGCACAAGTTCGGCAGCCGGTTCGGTCCCACCCTTGGCGAGGACCTTGGCGCGGTATTCGGCGGCTGTCGTCGCGTTACGCAGGCCGTCGGCCTTGAACCGGGTGAACAGGTCGTCGGCAATGACCTTCGACCAGCGATAGGTGTAGTAGATCGCCGAATAGCCGTTGAGGTGGCCGAATGCGTCCTGCATTTCGACCCACTCGGGCGACGGAACAATGGCGTACTGGTCCCGCCACTGTCGCGTTGCCGCGCCGAGGTTGTCCGGTACCGGGTTCTGGTGGAACTGAAGCGAGATGTTGGCGTAGCCGAGCTGCGTCATGTCACCGAGCCCGAGGTTGAAGTACCGCGCGTGGTTCATCCTTTCGACCAGGTCGCGCGGGATTGTGTTGCCGTCTTTGTCGACCGCGAATTTCGCCAGCGTGTCGAAGTCGTAGACCCAATTCTCGAGCATCTGGCTCGGGGCTTCGACGAAGTCCCATTCGGTGGCCACGCCCGACTGTCCGAGCCAGCGGGTGTGACCGCCGAACATGCCGTGGATCATGTGACCGAACTCGTGGAGGAAGGTTGTAACCTGGCTGTGCTCCATCAGACCGGTGCTGTGGTCGCCGTCGGGTAAGTTCTGCACCAGCGCGGCGACCGGCGGCTCACCATTAAGTCCGGGACGGACCGGCACCATGTTGGCGTGGCTGTACTTGCCCGGACGCGGATGGTTGTCGAAGTAGAACCGGCCAATGACATTGCCGTTTTCGACCATCTCGTAAGTTTCCACTTCGGGATCCCAAACCGGAGTGTCCCATTCACGGATCTCGACGCCGAACAGGTCCTCGGTAAGCCTGAGAATACCGTCGCGCACGTTGTCGTAGGCGAAGTACTGGCGGGCTTCCTGCGGGTCGTAGGCATAGAACTTTTGCTGCACCTTCGGGCTCAACCAGCCGGTCTGCCAGAACTCGATCTTTTCTGCGCCGGGACGCAGCTCGCGCAGGACCTCGAGGTTCTTGGCGTAGTCGGCCATAGCTGCGGGCCGGGCGGCCGCGGCCATATCGGTCAACAGGGTCTGCACCTTCTCCGGCGTGTTGACCATCTTGTCCTCGAGCACGAGCGCCGCGTAGTTCGGGCGGCCGAGGATCGTCGCCAGTTCCTGCCGCAGGGTGAAGATCTGTGTGAGGACCTCGTCGTTGGCTGGATAGGCGCGGCGGTTATAGACTTCAGACAGACGGCGGCGCAGGTCGTCGCTTTCCGCATAGGTCATGACGGGCTGGTAATCCGGCGTGTCGGTCGAAATCTCGATCAGGCCATCGGCACCCGGCTTGCGCGCGGCGATGAAGTCCGCCGGCAGGCCCGCGAGTTCCTCCGGCCTGACCTTGATGACGCCGCGCCCATTGGCGATGTTGTTCTGGAAGGTCGTGCCCAGTTCGGCGAGCTTTTCGTTGAGCTCCTGCACCCGCGCGCGCGGTCCGTCAGGGAGGGCGACGCCCGAAGCCTCGAACGCCTGCAGCGTGCGCGACAGGTACCACTGGGTCGCCGCGTCGGCACCGCCGACGTCGATCGCCTTGAGTCGGTCGTAGATCGGGCGAGACAGGCCAATGGAACTGCCCAGGGTGGCGAGGCGGACCTGGCAGGCGGCTCCGGCGTCTCGGCGTTCCTGGTCGGCCATGACCTCCTGGTAGAGAGTGAACTCGCCCGAACCCGCACCGAGCAGGGCGTTGAGCTCGTCGTATCGGGTCAGCGTGCCATCGACGGTTGCCGGTCCGCTCTCGCTTTCCAGAGCGGTCTTGCGCTCGGTAATCGCCGCCACATAGGCGTCGCACTTGGCATCGATCGTCGCGCCATCGGGCGCTGTAGCGAGGATCGGTCCCATCGTGTCCAGCACGCTGACCTCAGAAGCCATGGCGGGGGTCGCGGAGAGCGCGGTGGTGGCGAGCAGGACGCCGGAGAACATGGATTTCATGTGGCAAGGGGACTTTCCTGATGGGCGAATGCGGTTTCAATAGAAATTTCAAGCTGACTTGCAAATGAAGCCTGTCGAAGCAGGTGTGCTTCCAGTCGGCTTGCGCCGTGGGCGTGCGCTCGCCATATCCGGACCATGCCACCCCACAAGAAAGTTCACGGCCTGCCCAGCAAGGAGCAGGTGCTCGAATTCATCCGCACGAGCGACGGGCCGGCGGGCAAGCGCGAGATAGCGCGCGCCTTCGGGCTCAAGGGGCAGGAGAAGATCGGCCTCAAGAAACTGCTTGGCGACATGGCCGACGAAGGGCTGATCGACGGCAGGAAGAGCGCCTATCACCGCATGGGCGGCCTTCCGAAAGTCACGGTCCTGCGCGTGGTCGATGTCGAGGACGGCTATCCGGTGGCGATTCCCGACACCTGGCAGCCCGACGACGCCGTCCCGCCGCCGCGCGTGCGGATCGTCGAGAGCAAGAAGGGTGGGGCGCTGCGGAAAGGCGACCGCGTGCTCGCCCGCACCGAGGAAGCCGGCAAGGGCTGGCGCGCACACCCGATCAAGAAGCTTCCGGCCGCCGAACAGGCGATGCTCGGGGTGATCGAAACCGATGCCGCGGGCCACCACTGGCTCGCCCCGGTCGACAAGCGCATCCGCAACTCCAGCCCGGTCAAGGACATCGGGTCGGCAGAGACCGGCAACCTCGTGCTGGCCGAACCCATCGGGCGCGGCGCCAAGGCGGGCGTGAAGGTTCTCGAAGTACTCGGAGACCCGCTCGCCCCGCGCGCCTTCAGCCTCATCGCGATCCACAAGTACGGCATCCCGCATATCTTCTCGCCCGAAGTGCTGGCCGAGGCCGATGCGGCGGCGAAACTGCCGCTCAGCGAGGACAAGCGCGAAGACCTGCGCGGCGTCCCGATCATCGCCATCGACCCGGCAGACGCCCGCGACCACGACGATGCGATCTGGGCCGAACCCGACGGGGAGGGCGGCTACCGCGCCATCGTCGCCATCGCCGATGTCAGCTTCTACGTCCGTCCCGGCAGCAAGCTCGACCGCGAAGCGAGGAAGCGCGGCAACTCGGTCTATTTCCCCGACCGCGTCGTGCCGATGCTGCCCGAGGTGCTGAGCGCCGACGTCTGCTCGCTCGGCGAGGGTCAGGACCGCGCCGCCATGGCCTGCCACCTCACGATCGACAAGCACGGCCACGTCACGGCCTTCCGCTTCACCCGTGCGCTGGTCCGCATCGCCGAAGTCGTCGCCTACGAGGATGCGCAGGCGCGCTTCGACGGGGAGGGTCCCGAGGACAACCTTCGCAACCTTTGGGGCGCTTGGAAGCTACTCAATGCCGCCCGCGAGAACCGCGATCCGCTCGATCTCGACCTCCCCGAACGCCGTGTCGTGCTCGACGAGGAAGGCCGGATCGCCGAAATCGCAATCCGCGAGCGGCTCGATGCGCATCGCGTTGTCGAGGACTTCATGATCGCCGCCAACGTTGCCGCGGCCAAGGCGCTCGAAAGCAAGTCCAGTCCGGTGGTCTACCGCATCCACGAGCCGCCGACGCGCGAGAAGCTGTTGGCGCTCAAGGACTACTTCAAGTCGATCGGCAAGAACCTCGCGCTTGGCCAGGTCATCACGCCCGGCCTGTTCAACCGCATGATCAAGGACATCGCCGATCCGGCGGAGAAGGCGCTGGTCATGGAGGCCGTGTTGCGCAGCCAGACGCAGGCCTACTACGGACCGCAGAACGCCGGCCACTTCGGGCTCGCGCTCGGCAGCTACGCGCACTTCACTTCGCCGATCCGGCGCTATTCGGACCTGCTGGTACACCGCGCGCTGGTCGACAGCTTCCACCTCGAACAACCCAGGCCGAAGGGCGGTATCCCCGAGCACAGCGGACTTTCGGACCAGGACCGCGCCGATCTCGCCAAGGTTACCGACGCCATCAGCCTGACCGAACGCCGGGCGATGGAAGCCGAGCGCGACACCATCGACCGCTATGTGGCAGCATGGCTGGCCGGTAAGGTAGGCGAGGTGTTCGAGACGCGTATCACCGGGGTGCAGAGTTTCGGCTTCTTCGCGACGATCCTCGGCTTCGGCGGCGACGGGCTGGTCCCGGTTTCGACGCTCGGCCAGGACTACTTCCGTTACGAGGAGGGCGCGCAGGCGCTGGTCGGCGAGAAGACCGGCGAGCGCTACACCGTCGGCCAGCGGCTACAGTTGCGGTTAGGGGAAGCCAACCCGCTGACCGGTGCGCTCAAGTTCGACTTGCCCGAGGGAAGCGGGGCAAGGGTCGAGCCACGCGGTGCGCGTCCGACGGAAAAGAAGAGCAAACCCAGTCCCAAGCACATGCAGGGCAAGCGCGGCCGCCCGGGCAACATCCGCCACCAGGGCAAGGAAAGGCGGAAGAAGTAGCCTTCAGCTAAGCTCGTCGATCCGTTCTGCGGACAGGCCGCCGGGCACGATGAACAACGGGCACTTGAGCGAGCTCGAATGCGCCGAAAAGTGGCTGATCAACGGCCCCGGATTTCCTTCCTTGGCCGAACCCAGCACGAGGGCCGCAACTTCGGGATGCTGGTCGAGGTATTCGTTGATCACCGCAACGCCTTCACCCACGCGCACGGCAATCTGCGGCATGCGCCCGCTTTCCGAAAACAGTTCGCCAGCGGCGGAATGCGCCATGACCTCGGCACGGTCGCGCGCCTCTTCCTCGATCGTCGCCTGGACGCCGCCGAAAGCGTTGAATTGCTGGCGCGGGACTAGCGCAAGAATGTGGACCGAGCCCCCGGTATCGGCCGCCCGCCGCGCGGCAAATCGCAGCGCCAAGTGGGCTTCCTCGGTCTCGTCGATGATCGCAAGATAAACCCGCATCAGTTCTCGTCCCCCGGGGCGCGTTGGTATCTGCCGAAACCGCCAGTAGCAAGGTCCTTGCCCATGGGCCACGAATTCGCCAGAGACGGGCCAAACGAGACACCGACCGACAGGATCGACGCACACCCATGCCGATTGCCATCAAGATGCCCGCACTTTCGCCGACCATGGAAGAGGGCACGCTCGCCCGCTGGCTGGTCAAGGTGGGCGACAAGGTCAGTTCCGGCGACGTCATGGCCGAGATCGAAACCGACAAGGCGACGATGGAATTCGAAGCGGTCGACGAGGGCACGATCGCCGACATCGCCGTGCCCGAAGGAACCGAAGGAGTCGCCGTCGGCACCGTGATCGCCACGTTGGCCGAGGACGGCGAGGATGTGGGCAGTGTGAAGCCCGCGAAGGCAGAGGCGGCTCCTGAACCAGCAGCGAAAGAAGCGCCCCAAGAAACCAAACCCGCTCGTGCTGAGCCCGTCGAAGCACCTGCCGCGACGCCAGCACCTGGCCCTTCGACAGACTCAGGGCGAGCGGATGGTGTAACCGGTAGCCGGATCATCGCCTCGCCGCTGGCCAAGCGGATTGCGGAGGACAAGGGCATCGATCTTTCGACCGTCACCGGCAGCGGCCCCAACGGGCGCATCGTGAAGGCTGACGTCGAGGGCGCGAAGCCCGGTACTGCAGCTCCGGCTGCCGCTGCAGCGCCTGCAATCGCACCCGCCGAAGCGCAGGACTTCGGCATCCCGCACGAGGTCGAGAAGCTCTCCTCGATGCGCAAGACGATCGCGCGCCGCCTCACCGAGTCGAAGCAGCAGATCCCGCACATCTACCTCACGGTGGACATCCGGCTCGACGCGCTGCTCAAGCTGCGCGGCGAGATCAACGCTGCGCTCGAAGGCGATGGCATCAAGGTCTCGGTCAACGACATGCTGATCAAGGCGCTGGCCAAGGCGCTGAACCGCGTGCCGGTGTGCAACGTGCAGTTCGCCGGCGACAGCCTGCTCAAGTTCAGTCGCGCGGATATCTCGGTGGCAGTGTCGATCCCGGGCGGGCTCATCACCCCGATCATCGTCGATGCCGGCAGCAAGTCGGTGTCGCAGATATCGGCCGAGATGAAGGACCTCGCCGCCCGCGCCCGCGACGGGAAGCTGCAACCGCACGAGTACCAGGGCGGCACCGCCAGTATCTCCAACATGGGCATGTACGGCATCAAGCAGTTCGAGGCGGTGATCAATCCCCCGCAGGCGATGATCATGGCCATCGGCGCGGGCGAGAAGCGCCCCTACGTGGTCGACGACAGCCTGCAAATTGCTACCGTAATGAGTGCCACCGGCAGCTTCGACCACCGCGCCATCGACGGCGCCGACGGGGCCGAGCTGATGAAGGTCTTCAAGGAGCTGTGCGAAAAGCCGCTGGGACTGGTGGCTTGAGCGCCGGGAGCGCGAAGTGACCGAGTTCCGCGACCCCGCCATTCGCGTCACTGCGATGCCGGCGGACACCAATGCCTACGGCGACATCTTCGGTGGCTGGCTGGTCAGCCTGATGGACGCCGCTGCAGGTCTAATCGCCGCGCGGCGGGCCAAGGGCAGGGCGGTGACCGTGGCCATGGACGGGATGCAGTTCCTTCACCCGGTCAAGGTGGGCGACGAGGTCTCGGTTTACGGGGAAATCACCAGGGTCGGTCGCACCAGCATGACCATCCAGGTCGAGGCATGGCGGCGCCTGCGTGAGAGCGAGGATACCTGTAAGGTGACCGAGGCGGTGTTCACGTTCGTCGCCATCGACGAGAACGGACGACCCCGGCCGGTAGGGGGATGAGGTGTCAATGAAGCGCTTGATTGCCGTCACTGCAGCGCTTTTCCTGCCCGTTTCGGCAGTGTTGGCGTTGGACACCGACAAGGCTGAAAGCCACTACTATCCGCGCGAGACCAGCGCACCGGGTGCGGCGCATCCCTGGCTTGTCATGCTGCCCGGTGGCGGTGGGATCGATGTCTTCGGCGACTACGATTTCTACTTCGACGTGGCGAAGGAATGGAATGAGGCGGGATATGACGTCCTCGTCATTCACTACCAGGCCGCCGCTCCGCTCGTGCCGGGCGCCGAACAGGCGAATCCCGCGAAGATGGAGCAGGCGGTTGTCACCGATGCCCTCGCCACGGCGAAGGCGAAAGGCTGGCTTGACTTGGAATGCCCGGGCTTCGTCATGGGATTCTCGTTCGGCGGCAACGGAACCATGCAGCTCGCGAAAGAACCGCCGGCCAACCTCGCTGGAGCGATCGGTTTCTATCCGGCGATCCTCGGCCAATCGGATGGCTTCGACGCCAAGGTCCCGGTGCTGGTGCTGCAAGGGGACAAGGACCAACTCGTTTCGCCCCAGAAGCTCGATGCCTTCGTTGCCGCTTCGGCCGATCCCGCCAAGTTCACCGTAAAGCACTATCCCGGCGCGCATCACGGGTTCGACATACCTTCGCTCGAAAAGCCGGTGCTCTACAATGGCGAGCGGTTCGAGTTCGATCCGGAGGCCGAGATCGCCTCGCACCTGGCAGTGACGAAATTCCGCTCGGCGCGGGTTAAGGCGGCAGGCGCCCCCGCAGAATGCACGATTCCACAGGACAACTGATACCCATGGCTACTCAATACGACGTCATTGTTCTCGGCTCCGGACCCGGCGGATACGTCGCAGCGATCCGCTGTGCGCAGCTGGGTCTGAACACGGCCATCGTCGAGAGAGAACTCCTCGGCGGCATCTGCCTCAACTGGGGCTGCATCCCGACCAAGGCGCTGCTGCGCTCTGCGGAGATCTTCCACTACATGCAGCACGCCGGGGACTACGGGCTAAAGGCCAAGGAGATCGAGGCCGATCTCGAAGCGGTGGTGAAGCGCAGCCGCGGCGTCGCCAAGCAGCTCAACGCCGGCGTCACCCACCTGATGAAGAAGAACAAGATCGCGGTGCACATGGGCACGGGCACGATGACCGGCCCGACCAGCATGACCGTGAAGGGTGAGAAGGGCGAGGAAAAGCTCACCGCCAAGCACGTCATCCTAGCCACCGGCGCGCGGGCGCGCGACCTGCCGTTCGCCCCGGCCGACGGCAAACGCGTGTGGACCTATCGCCACGCCATGACCCCGCCGGAAATGCCCAAGAAGCTTCTCGTTATCGGCTCGGGCGCGATCGGCATCGAGTTCGCCAGCTTCTACAACGACATGGGCGCCGAGGTGACCGTGGTCGAAATGCTCGACCGCGTGGTACCGGTCGAGGACAAGGACGTTTCCGCCTTCCTCGAAAAGTCGCTCACCAAGCAGGGCATGACGATCATGACCGGGGCTGGGGTCGAGGACATCAAGGTCACGGCCAGCGGCGTGAAGGCGAAGATCAAGGCCAAGGACGGCAAAGTCGCCGAGAGCGAGTTCAGCCACTGCATCGTCGCCATCGGCATCGTGCCCAACACCGAGAACATCGGGCTGGAAAAGCTCGTCGAGATGGATCGCGGGTTCATCCAGATCGACCCCTACGGCCGCACCAAGTCGAAGGGCATGTGGGCAATCGGCGACTGCGTTCCCGGTCCGTGGCTGGCGCACAAGGCGAGCCACGAGGGCGTCACCGCGGCGGAAAGCATCGCCAAGGAGCTCGGCAACAAGGACGTCCACCCGCACCCCCTCGACCGCAACAACATCCCTGGCTGCACCTACTGCCACCCGCAGATCGCCAGCGTCGGCATGACCGAGGCCAAGGCCAGGGAAGCGGGCTACGAGGTCAAGGTCGGCACATTCCCGTTCATCGGCAACGGCAAGGCCATCGCTCTGGGCGAGGCGGAGGGCTTCACCAAGACCGTGTTCGACGCGAAGACCGGCGAACTGCTCGGCGCGCATATGGTCGGGGCGGAAGTCACCGAGATGATCCAGGGCTACGTTGTCGGCAAGACGCTCGAGACGACCGAAGCGGAACTGATGAACACCATCTTCCCGCACCCGACCATTTCGGAATCGATGCACGAAAGCGTGCTCGGCGCGTACGGACGCGCGCTGCACATCTGATACCCGTCACTGGGGAGAGGCGCATGACGGTTCGAACGGTAAAGGCCGGCCTCGCGCTGCTGCTGGCGGTGGGGCTGGCGGCGGCGTCTCCGGGCGCTGCGCAGCAGGGGTCGGGCCCGCTGGTCGTGCGGCTTTGGCCCGATGGCGCACCGGGTGCCGGCGAACGGCGCAACCAGCCCGAGGTGGCGCGCGACTGGTGGATCAAGAACGTCAACGATCCCACGCTCACGGCCTTTCCGGCCGATCCGCGTCACGCCAACGGAGCAGCGATAAACGTGGTGCCGGGCGGAGGACATCGCGAGATCGTCTGGACCAGCGAGGGGCCGAACGTTGCCCGCGTCCTCAATCGGATGGGCATCGCCGCCTACGTGCTCAAGTACCGCCTCGCGAACGAAGAGGGTTCGACCTACAGCGTCGAGGATGCCGCCGCCGACACGCGCCGCGCTATCCGCTGGCTGCGCGCCAATGCCGAGGCGCAGCACGTCGATCCCGATCGCATCGGTGTGATGGGCTTTTCCGCCGGTGGCGAACTGGTGACGATGGTCGCCGACAACCCCGACCCCCCCGCTTCGCGCGCCGCCGATCCGCAGAAGGACGTGAGCGCCCGGCCGGACTTCCAGGTGCTGGTCTTCCCCGGTCCGGGCGGACAGCCGGCCAGCGCGGTTTCGTCCGCGCCCCCGGCCTTCCTCGTCGCCGGATCGCTCGACCAGTGCTGCGGCGCACCGACCGTCGCGCTCTACGAACAGCTCCGCAAGGCCGGAATATCGGCGGAACTGCACATGTACGCGGGCGCCGACCATGCCTTCAACATCGACGAAACCGACCTCGTCGGCGTGCTGCACTGGCCTGACCGTCTCGCTGACTGGATGGCCGATTCGGGGCTGATGGACGAACGCAGCGCGCAGGGCACTGGCCCGGCAGGAGACAAGCGACAGTAAACCCAGCGTGCTGCACGCTCGACTTGCGGTAAACCGTTCGTCGCAATTGCCATTCCCGTCGCGGAACCGCCGCATTGCCGCGGTAGTTTTGCGGTTGAGGAGAGCGGCAATGGAATACGAAACTCGTGAAGACGGGCTGCTGTTCGACCATTCGACCAGCAACCCCAGTCTCGATCGTCGCCCGGTGAAACCGCTCCGCAAGCCGGTTGTGCGTGGGCTCGAGCGGACACTTCAAAAGGGTGAACTGATCCCTGAAGAGGATGACCAGCTCGCTTAGGTAGAAGTTGGCGGACAGGGTGGGATTCGAACCCACGGTGGACTTGCGCCCACGGCGGTTTTCAAGACCGCTGCCTTAAACCACTCGGCCACCTGTCCGCGCCGGTTGCGGCTATCGCCGAAATGCGGGCTTGTCACCCGTGACTCTCGACCTACGATCATTTAGACAAAATCAACTGGGTGGCCGCAAGCCAATCGGCGCGGCGGGGAGATAGGGGTGAGGACATGAAACTGCGGGCTGTCAGGGCAACAATTGCAACGACTTTCGCGGTGGCGTCGATCGCCATGAGTTCGGCCGCTGCGGCGCAGAGCCAATGCTCGCGCGAGACACTGGACGACATTGCCGCCAAGTACGCCGAGGGCCAGAAGCAGGGGTCGATCTTCACCTTGCCGGTGGGCGAATGGGTCGACTATCGCGAGAACGGAGAGCTGGTCTCAACCGCGGTCGGGGTGATCGCGCAGCCGTCGGAATTCGCTTGGCAACTCGACGTCATCGATCCCGGCAGCTGCCATGTGATCGTCCAGGGCGTGATCCTCGAACCGACGCCTTATGTCGTGACGACCCAACTGGCCTGGACCTTCAACGGTCTCGGCCAGATTCGCTCGACGGTCATCCGCGAGGGCGACCCCAAGTTCGACGCCAAGAAGACCTTCGAATACGCTAGCAAGGAAGACTGGGGGGAAATCCCGGAGGGCCAGCGCAACACGCGTGACGAGCTAATCGCCGTCGCCAACGCATATCTCGACAGGATGGGGGGCGGGGACGGCACCGTCGCGCTCGCCTCGAACTGCGACCGGATCGACAATGGCGCCTATGTGGCGAATTGCGAGCCCGGCACCGGTCCGGCCTTCCTCAAGCGCGAACTGTCTGTCGACGTGGCCAAGGGAACCGTGGCGGTGGTGTCCAACCGGGGTGAGGACGAAGGCCCCCAGGATGCGCGTATTTTCCGAATCGAAGGCGGCAAGATCCGCCACGTCCATGCGGTTGCCCCGTCGCTCTGAGGGGGTGCCGGGCTAATTCAGGTGCAGACTCTGCCAAGGAGAGGGAAGTGAAGGTTTCGAAAATTGCTGCACTCGTGGTCGCGGCGGCAACGATGGCGACGGCAAGCCCCGCGGCGGCGCAGTTCTTCGGGGGAACGTGCACCCGGGCCGAGCTTCAGGAAATGGCCGACAAGTACATCAAGGGACAAACGGAGGGCCTGCCGCTCTATGTCCCGATGGGCAACTGGGTCACCTATCACGAGAACGGCGAGCTCTCGACGATGTCGCAGGGCACGTTCTCGATCCCGCTCAAGGTCGCCCATCACCGGGCGGCGCTCGATACCGACCAGTGCAAGGTCTTCCTCGAAATCGTGAGCTACGAAAGCGAGAAGCCTTATGTCATCGCCGTCCAGTTCGGGGCGCGTGGGGGCAACGCCAGCAATTTCGAAGTCATCTCGACCACCAAGGGCGACTGGCTGTTCGACGCCAAGTACACATATGAATATGCCCGGCGCGAAGACTGGTCGGAAATCCCCGACGACAAGCGCAACACGCCGGCCGAGCTCAAGGCGGCGGCCGATGCCTACCTCGACCTGTTCAAGGACAAGTCGGTGCAGGTGCCGTGGGGCACGCCGTGCAACCGGCTCGAAGGTTCGGTCTACACCAATGCCGATACCTGCAACGTCGGCGTTCCGGACAACATCGACATGATCGACCGTGAATACGTAATCGACCCGGTAATCGGGGCGGTCGACGTGTTCCTAAAGATGGGCCCGAACAAGCGGCCGGACAGCCACCTGTTCCGCATCGAGAACGGCAAGATTCGCTTCGTCCACACCGTGACCAACTGCCTCGGCGACGACAACTGCGGCTTCGGATCGTTCGACGAGATGCTGAAAAAGAATCCGCAAATGCGTCCACCTTTCAAGGACTAGGCGCAGCGGGAAATCGGTTCGGCGCATTTGCGCGCTGAGGGGATTCACAGTTCAGGCGATGCGTGCGAGGATGGCTTCCATGAAGTTACCCGTGCGTCTCGCTCCCCTCCTTGCCATTCTCGCATTCGGCACGGCAGCCAGTGCGCAGGACATGCCGTTCGATTCCTATCTCCAGCTCGTTGCTGCCAAGGCGCGGGCGCAGGGCGCCAGCGAATCCTCGATCCGCGCGGTCCTGGACGGGCTCCAGCCAAACCAGCGGGTGATCTCGCTCGACCGCGGTAATCTCTCTTCGGGCGGCAGTGTGAGCGGGTTCCCGCCGCTCGCCCCCTATATCGCCAGCCACAACACTACGGCGCGGATCGAACAGGGGCGGCGCATGTATGCGCAGCTCGGCTCTCTCGCGCGGCGTGTGGAGAGCCAGTACGGCGTTCCTGCTTCGATCCTGCTGGCGATCTGGGGGCACGAAACGAGCTACGGTGCGGTCAAGGGCGGCTTTGACCTGCCGGCCGCGCTGGCCACGCTGGCGTGGGAAGGGCGCCGCCGCGACCTCTTCGAAGCCGAGTTAATCGACACCATCAAGATGGTCGACCGCGGCGTGCCGCGCAGCCGTCTCGTCGGCAGCTGGGCCGGCGCCTTCGGCAATCCGCAGTTCCTGCCCAGCGTCTACCTGCGGCTTGCGCAGGATGGAGACGGGGACGGGAAGGCCGACATCTGGAACAACGAAGCCGACACGCTTGCCTCGATCGCCAACTATTTTCGCGATGCGGGCTGGCGCAACGGGCAACCGTGGGGTGTGCGGGCCTTCGTGCCCGACAGCGTCGACCGTGAGGCCGTCAGGAGCAACCTAGTCGCGCCGGTCTGCCGGCGCGTCCATGTGCGCCACAGCAAGTGGATGACGGTGCGGGAATGGCGCGCGCTGGGGGTCGTTCCGCAGAATTACATCCCCGAGGACGCCATCGCCTCGCTGTTCGAACCCGATGGGCCGGCCGCGCCGGGCTACCTCTTAACCCAGAATTATAGGGTTATCCTCGAATATAACTGCTCGAACTACTACGCGATGAGTGTGGGGTTGCTTGCAGATGAGATTGCCCGTTGAGGATTTCCGCCGCCGTGCGCTGCGCATCGGCCTGATTGCCCTCGGCCCGACCGCACTTAGCGGTTGCGCCGTGTTTGGCAGCGACAGCGACTTTGCCGACCTTGGTCCGGCCCCGACCGGCCCGGCCTACCAGAACGCCGGCACCGGCCCGGCTGCGGACTATCCGGTCGTTGTCGGCGATCCTTACCGTATCGGTTCGACCGTATTCACTCCCGCCGACACGCTCAATTACGACGAAGTCGGCTATGCCGTCGCCGACAGCGGCAACGGCGTTTCGGGCTCGCACCACACGCTGCCCCTGCCGAGCTATATCGAGGTGACTGCGCTCGACACTGGCAAGACCATCCTCGTCCGGCTCGAACGGCGCGGTCCGATGAACGGCGATTCGCTCGTGGCGCTTTCGCCTGCCGCCTTCGCGCAAATCGGCGCGGCCCCCGGGGTCCCGGTGCGTGTTCGCCGAGTCAATCCGCAAGAGGAAGAGCGCGCGATGCTGCGGCTCGGCCAGACGGCCCCGTCGCGCATGGATACGCCCGAATCGCTGCTCGCCGTGCTCAAGCGCAAGCTCCCGGCGAGCGGGTCGGTGCAACTGGCGCGGAGCGAGCCGCCGAGGCCGATTGCCGGCGTTGCCGTCGCGCCGAGCAACGTTGGCCAGTCCGCTGCACCTGCCTACGCGCCTCCGGCTCAGGCTCGCCCCACATCGGCTCCTGCGCTTCCTCCGCTCGGTCAGTCGCAGGCCCAGCAGGCCTACAGCGCTCCCCCGCCTGC
Source organism: Croceibacterium salegens (assembly GCF_009827435.1). GTDB lineage: Bacteria > Pseudomonadota > Alphaproteobacteria > Sphingomonadales > Sphingomonadaceae > Croceibacterium_B > Croceibacterium_B salegens. The sequence continues at coordinate 220,591 of NZ_WTYM01000030.1, forward strand.
CTACAGCCCGCCGCAGCGTGTGGCACAGCCAGCGCCGGTCCAGCCGCAGGTTGCGAGCGCCAGCAATGGCGCCTTCATCGTCCAGGTCGCGGCGCTCAGCTCGTACGACAGTGCCCAGCGCGTCGCCAACGTGATCGGCGGCCGGGTCACACAGACCGGTTCGCTCTTCCGCATCCGGACCGGCCCATTCGCAACCCGGGGACAGGCCGAGGCGAGCCTCGCAAAGGTCCGGGCCGCGGGTTATAGCGACGCACGAATCTTCACCAACGGCTGACGCGCCGGGCTCCACCGCCCGGCGGTGGGAGCAGGCTTGAAACACTTTGTTGCGACGTTCCTGGGTGCTGCGCTGCTGGCCACGACGGCCTATTCTGCAGTGCCTGCAGTAGCGCCCGTCGACACTGCTGCCAAAGAGCAGCCAGAAGAGCAGAGCCCGGTGGATCCGGAAATTCCCGTTGCCCTGCTGGTCGACCAGTCGGCCGGGCAGACCCTTTTCTCGCGCGAGGTGGATCGACGTTTCATTCCAGCCTCCGTCACCAAGGTCATGACCGTCTACACCGCCTTCGACCTGATCGATCGCGGCAAGCTGGACCTCAACCGCAAGGTGGTGATCGACAAGGACCTGGCCGACGAATGGGGTGGGGAGGGATCGACCCTTTTCCTCGAGGCGGGCGACGAACTGACGGTCGGACAGCTATTGCTTGGCGTCACAACCGTTTCGGCCAATGACGGCGCCGTGGCCATAGGTCGCATCGCGGCCGGCAGCGATGAAGCATGGTTGGCCTTGATGAACGAGAATGCCCTCGAGCTGGGCATGAGCAACAGTCATTTCGGCAGCCCCAACGGCTATCCCGACGAGGGCAGGACCTGGACCAGTGCCCGCGACCTCGCCGTCCTGGCCGAAGCACTGACAACCCGCTTTCCCGACCTCTACAAGCGGTTCTTCGGTCATCGGGGCATGCGTTTTCACGACATTACGCAGACCAACCACGACCCGATTACCGGGGTCGTTGACGGGGCGGACGGTATCAAGACTGGCTACACCCGGCAGGCCGGGTACAATTTCGTCGGCTCTGCGGTGCGCGACGGCCGGCGCCTGACGCTGGTCATTGCAGGCGCGCCCACAGCGATGATACGCAATCGGGACGCCCGGCGGTTGATGGAATGGGGTTTCGAAAACTTTACCAGCGAGCGCCTGCTCCCCGCTGGTGCCGCAATCGGCGACGTCGAAGTGCAGGAGGGCGCGGCACTGTCCGTACCGGTGCATACCGAGGCCGAAGTCTTTGCCAACCTGCCGCGCGAAGCTGGGGCAAGGGCCGGATTCTCGTTGCGCTATCGTGGCCCGGTCGAAGCACCGATCCGGAAGGGCGACCGCATTGCTACGCTGCGGGTGACCGTGCCCGGGCAGGAGCCGCACGACGTGCCGCTCGTCGCGGCGGTTTCCGTCGAGCGGGCGAACGCCTGGCAGCGCCTGCGTAACGGCATTGTAAGGCTGCTGTGATGGCGCAGGGCCGGTTCATTGCACTTGAAGGCGGCGAGGGCACCGGCAAGTCGACGCAGTCCAGGCTGCTCGCGAACTACCTACAGGAGCAAGGTCTCGAGGTAGCAACCACCCGCGAGCCGGGCGGCACGCCAGGGGCCGAGGCGATCCGCCACCTGCTGCTCGATCCATCGGGCGACGGATGGGAAGCAGAGGCCGAAGCGCTGCTGTTCGCGGCGGCCCGGTCAGACCACGTTGCACGGCTGATCCGTCCGGCGCTGGAACGCGGCGCTTGGGTGGTGAGCGACCGCTTTCTCGATTCGAGCCGCGCCTACCAAGGCGGTGGAGGCGGTCTCACAGACGATGCGATCATGGACCTGCATCGCTTCGGTTCGCGCGGCCTGCTCCCGGATCTGACGATCCTGATCGACGTGCCCGATGATGCAATCGCCGAGCGCCTCGCCCGGCGTGACGGAGGTGAAAGCGACCGCATTGGCGGCCGCGATGCCGCGTTCCATCGCCGCGTGAAGGACGCGTTTGTCCGTTTCGCGGATCGGGAGCTGGGCCGGTTTGCGACGATCGATGGTAGCGGAGACGTCGAAGCTACCCATGCCGCGATCGTGACAGCGATCGAACCGCTCCTGGCGATCCGCTGATGCGATACATCGGGCACGACGAACCCTGGCGAATCTGGCGCGCCGCGCTAACTGGTGAGCGCATGCATCACGCCTGGCTGCTGTCCGGCCGCAAGGGAGTGGGGAAGGGACCCTTCGCCCTAGCCGCCGCCCGCGAACTGGTCGGCGGGCCTGCTACCGGCGAGCATCCCGACATCATCGTGCTCTCGCACCTGCCGAAGGACGACAAGGAGGCAGCGAAGCGAGACGAGGGCAAGCCTTTCGAGACCAAGCGCAACATCACCATCGACCAGATCCGCGCGATGCAGCGGCGGCTGACGACCCGTCCCACGCTGGGTGAGCGACGGGTCATTATCATCGATCCGGCCGACGACATGGAGGCCAATGCCTCGAACGCCCTGCTCAAGAGCCTCGAGGAACCGCCAGTGGGCACGTTCTTCCTGCTCATTGCACACCGCATCGGCCGCCTGCTGCCGACAATCAGGTCGCGCTGCTGTGTCCTGCGTTTTCCGCTCGTCGAGGCGGCGGAGATCGACAAGATCCTCCAGCGAGAAATGCCGAAAGTGGACCCGAAGACCCGCGCGGCGGCGATTGCCGCTGCTGCGGGATCGCCCGGAGCCGCCCTCGACTTTGTCGGACTCGGGCTCGGCGACTTGCACGATTTGATGGAGCGGCTCGTGCGCCATGGCGACGACGACTTCATCATCCGCGGCGAACTGGCGGAGGCGATGGGGGCGCGCCCTGACCGCCAGCGCCAGCTTGCGGCCATTGAACTCGCCCGTGCCGTTGTCGCCGAGGCAATGAACCAGACCGACGTACCAGCTATTCCCGCACTGGCCGAGGCCCACAACGAACTCTGCGTCCTTTCGGTGCAGGCCCCGACATACAATTTCGACCCCGGCCTGCTGGTGATGGAAATCGGCAGCTTGCTCGCCGCGCTCGGCACCCGTAGGGAGCCGGCCCATGGCTGAGCCCTATTACATCACAACGGCTATCAACTACCCCAACGGAAAGCCACACATCGGTCACGCTTATGAGGCGATCGCGGCCGACACGGAGGCTCGCTTCCAGCGCCTGCGCGGCCGGAAGGTACGTTTTCAGACCGGAACCGACGAGCACGGCCTGAAGATGGCGCAGAAGGCGCGCGAACTCGGCATCACGCCGCGCGAACTTTCCGACGAGATGTCGAGCCACTTTCGCATCCTGGCCGATCGCCTGAACATCTCCTACGACCGCTTCTTCCGTACTACTGAAGACGAACATCATCGTGCGAGCCAGGCGCTCTGGCTATCGATGGAGAAGAATGGCGACCTCTATCTCGACCGCTACGAAGGCTGGTACTCGGTGCGCGACGAGGCCTACTACGACGAGAGCGAATTGGTTGCCGACGCGGACGGCGAAAAGCTTTCGCCGCAGGGCACGCCGGTCGAATGGACCGTCGAGGAAAGCTGGTTCTTCCGTTTGTCCAAATACCAGGAGCCGCTGCTCCAGCTCTATCGCGACAACCCCGAATTCGTGCGTCCTGCCTCCCGCATGAACGAGGTACGCAGCTTCGTCGAGGGTGGCCTGCGGGATCTTTCGGTCAGCCGGACGAGCTTCGACTGGGGCGTTCGCGTGCCCGGGGCGGACGATCACGTCATGTACGTCTGGGTCGACGCCCTGACCAACTACCTGACCGGTCTGGGCTATCCCGACGAGACAGAAAACTTTGCCACGTTCTGGCCCGCCGACCTGCACCTGATCGGCAAGGATATCGTCCGCTTCCATGCAGTTTACTGGCCCGCCTTCCTGATGAGCGCGGGCCTGCCGCTGCCGAAGGAAATCTTTGCTCACGGATTTATCCTGAATCGCGGCCAGAAGGAATCCAAGTCGCTCGGCAACGTCACCGATCCTCTGGACCTTGCCGAGCGGTTCGGTGTCGACCATTTGCGCTATTTCCTGCTGCGCGAATTCACTTTCGGACAGGATGGCAGCTATTCGGTTGAAGCAATTGTAAACCGGTCGAATTCGGAACTTGCAAACAGCTTCGGCAACCTTGCGCAGAGGACACTGTCGCAGGTCTTCAAGAACTGCGACGGTTCGCCTCCGCAAATCTTCGGCCATACCGATGCGGACAACGCTCTGTTCGAGCATGTCGACCGGGTCATCGCGCAGGAAATGCCGGCCAGCTATGACAAGCTCGCTTTCGCCCAGGCACTCGAAGCGTGGATGGGTGCCGTGTACGCCTGCAACGCCTACATCGACGAGCAGGCGCCCTGGGCGCTGCGCAAGACCGATTTCGAGCGGATGAAGACGGTGCTGGCGACGCTTTACATCGTCATCGCGCAGCTCACCGTGGCGGTGCGGCCGGTCATGCCGGACACCGCCGACAAGTTGCTCGATTCCATGGGCATCGCGCCGGAACTGCGCGACTTCGAAGGCATCCGCTCGCACTGGTATTCGCCGCTGGCCGAGAGTGACTTCCGCCTCGACAAACCCGAGGGCATGTTCCCGCGGATCGAATTGCCCGAGGGGGAGGAGGCTTGATGCTGATCGACAGCCATTGCCACCTCGAATACGAAGGTCTCGTCGACGACCAGCAAGGGGTGCTCGACCGCGCCCGCGCTGCCGGGATCGGCGGCTTCCTCAACATCTCGACCCGGCAGAGCGAATGGGGCCGCGTGGTCGGTACGGCGGAGCGCGAAAGCGATGTCTGGGCGACAGTCGGCATCCACCCGCATGAAGCGGACCAGCACGCCGATCTTGGCGCCGCGGCGCTGCGCGAGGCGGCGAACAATCCGCGCGTCATCGGCCTCGGAGAGACGGGGCTAGACTACTATTACGACAAGTCCGACCGTGCGGTTCAGCAGGCGCTGTTCCGCACCCACATTGCCGTGGGGCGCGAGACCGGTCTGCCGCTGATCATCCACACGCGTGACGCCGAAGAAGACACCTACGAGATCCTGCGCGAAGAGTTGGGGAAGGGGGCTTTCCCCGCGCTGATACACTGCTTCACCGGCACGGCACCGTTCGGCCGGCAGATACTGGACCTGGGCCTGACAATCTCGTTGTCGGGTATAGTGACTTTCAAGAATGCCCGTGAACTGCAGGGATTCGCGAAGGAAATTCCCTCGGACAGGATCCTGGTCGAAACCGACAGCCCGTTCCTTGCGCCCGTGCCGCATCGCGGGAAGACCTGCGAGCCGGCCTATGTTCGCAACACCGCCGAATTCGTTGCCGACTTGCGCGGCGAGACGGTCGACGAACTGGCTGCCGCAACGACCGAGAACTTCCACCGCTTGTTCAAGAAGACGCGCCCGTGAAGCTTATCATGCTCGGTTCCGGCACCTCAACCGGGGTGCCGCGGATCGGCAATGACTGGGGTCTTTGCGATCCCACGGAACCGAAAAACCGTCGCACACGAGTATCTATCATCGTCGAGAGCGCCGCTGGCTCTCGGATCTTGGTCGATACGTCCCCGGACCTGCGCCAGCAGCTGCTTACCGCCGGGATACGCACGGTCGATGCCGTCGTCTGGACTCACGATCATGCCGATCACTGCCATGGAATAGACGACCTGAGGCCGATGCGTTTCGGGCGCGATGGGGCGATACCGGGCTATGCTTCGACCGAAACCGTTCGGCGGTTGCGCCAGCGCTTCAGCTACGTCTTTGCCGGCAAGTACGGCTATCCCTCGATCGTGCAGCTTGAGACGCTCGAACGGGTCAAGATCGTCGCGGGATTCGGGATTGCGAGCTGCGAAATGCCTCACGGGCCGATGGAAACGACCGGGTTTCGGTTCGATTGCGATGGCAAGTCCATTGGCTACACCACTGATTTTTGTGAAATCACGGATGAGATGGTGGATCTGTTCTCGGGCATCGATATCCTTGTGACCGACTGCCTGCGTCGTGAAAACCATCCGACCCACGCGAGTCTCGACATGGCATTGGAGTTTGCGGTGCGAACGCGCGCGCGTCAGACCGTCCTGACGCACCTCGACAAGAGCATGGATTATGCCACGTTGTCGGCTGAGACGCCGGACGATGTTATTCCCGGTTACGACGGATTGGAGATCGATCTCGGATGAAGCCAGACGCCTTGTCGATCATCGTGCTGGTTGGCTGGCTGATCCTGGTGGTTGCGGGTTTCAGATCGTATCGGGTTTCCGGGCGCAAGGTGCTGCTTTACGGTGTTATTTGGGCATCGATTTTCATCGCCGTCGCATTGGTATTTTACACGATGGGGGCGTGATACTGCATTCCGCCGTACTCTTTCATTTAACATAATATATATTATCGTCCCAACATGTCGAACCAGCTAGACCGCCTCCTCTCGATCATGGCCCGCCTTCGCGATCCGCAAGACGGATGCGAATGGGATCGTGCGCAGGATTTTTCCACGATCGCGCCGTACACCATCGAGGAAGCCTACGAAGTGTCCGACGCGATCGAACGCGGCGACATGCGGGCCTTGCGTGACGAACTCGGCGACCTGCTGCTCCAGGTCGTCTTTCACTCTCGAATGGCTGAGGAAGCCGAGCACTTCGACTTCGCCGATGTGGCCCGAGCGATTTCAGACAAGATGGAAGCACGCCATCCGCACATCTTCGGAGAAGCCGAAGCGAGCCCCGGTTGGGAAGAGCTCAAGGCAAAGGAACGGGAGCGTTCCGGTGCTTCGAGTGCGCTAGACGGCGTAGCTCTGGCGTTGCCTGCATTGATGCGGGCGGAAAAGCTCCAGAAGCGAGCGGCTCGGGCTGGCTTTGATTGGCCTGACACTCACGGCCCGGCCGCAAAGGTGCGCGAAGAAATTGCCGAACTCGCCGAAGCCGCACCCGACGATCAGACCGAAGAGGCTGGCGACCTCCTGTTCGCGGCGGTCAACCTCGTCCGCGCCTATGGTCTCGCTGCGGAGGACGCGCTTCGCAACGCCAACGCCAAGTTCGATGCCCGATTTCGGCGAATGGAAGAGTTGGCCGGTGGCCCGGATGCGTTCGCGCGGCTCACGCTCGATGAGCAGGAAGCGCTCTGGCAGCAGGTCAAGCGTTCCGAGCTTTAGTCGCCTTGCCCACCGAGGGCGGCAAACCACAGGCTGGTCCCACTTTGCGATTGACGTTCGATTGCCGGCACAGCGACGCGCGCCCCTGAAACAAGGGTCACGCCGATATAGTCTGCCACCTGGACGACGGCCTCATCGGGTTTTTCGAGCACATCTTCGTACCACAGGATGAGCGGCTTCACGCGCAAGCCGGCATACATCTCGGTCCACGCCTGCTCCTGGCTATCTATCAAGCGGCAAGCGACATCGAAGGCCTCGCGGGAGAAATCCGGGGGCATCTGCCCCTCTCTCTCCTGTTCCTTGCGCCATACACCCGAAAGTAGTGCACGCGCGTAGGATACCGCGTGCGCCTGGCGATCCCGCCGGCGCAATTGCACCACCCGGGCCTGATCCGGCCCGGGTATCATCATCTTCATGACTTCGGTCAGGAGAGGCGGATTGGCGCGGTGCAGGTCCTCCATCAGCAGCGGAAAGGCCTTGAGGCCGAACACGCCGTTGGGCGACGTCCGGCGCGCGAGAACTTCGCTCCAGATGCGGTTTTGCTCCGCGGGAACGGCGGCTGCATGGCCGCTAGGGCCATTTGGATCGAAATTCAGGTATTCCAGTGGGGCGCCGAGGCAGCCGCTGGCCCAGAGAACATGGCTGACGTAGGTGCTGCCAGTGCGTGGGACCGTGGCGAGCAACCACGGGAACTTCGGCCGTCCGTTCCACCTTGGGAAATCGAACTTCTCCTCGTATCCTGTCTCGATCCCCTCCAGCATCGCTGCAACATTGGCGGGGCCTGCCACGGGGTCAAGAACTACAACGAAGCGTAGCGGCCGAATTCGCGCTCGGTTAGTCGGACTTCGAGCTTTCGAAGCGGACCGTCCGCGCCTTCTCCAGCGTCGGCCTCGTCGAGCACTACTCCGTGAGCGTGCAGCCAGGCGATGCGGGCGCCGTCACTGGCCGGCAGGGTGAAGCTATGAACCTTGGCACCTTCGGTCAGGACTGCGGCGATGCGCGCCAGAACAGCCTCGACCCCCTCCCCGGTTATTGCTGAGAGAGGCAAAATGTCCGGATCGCCATCGGCCAATGGATCAAGTTCGGCCTCCCGGTCGCCATCCAGCAGGTCCCACTTATTCCACAATTCGAGGATCGGGATCGACGATTCGCCCCCCTCCCCTTCGATAACGCCCAGATCCTCGAGCACGGCAAGGACCTGACGCTTCTGCATGGCACTGTCGGGATTGGCGATATCACGCACGTGGAGGATGAGATCGGCTTCGGTGACTTCCTCAAGGGTCGCTCGGAATGCCGCGACGAGCTGGGTCGGCAGGTCGGAAATGAACCCGACGGTGTCCGACAGGATCACCTTGTCGACGCCGGGCAGCGAGATTGCTCGCATAGTGGGATCGAGCGTGGCGAAGAGAAGGTCTTCGGCCATGACGCCCGCGCCGGTCAGGCGGTTGAAAAGTGTCGACTTGCCGGCGTTGGTGTAGCCGACCAGCGCCACAACTGGCCAGGGCGCTCGATCGCGCCGCTTGCGGTGAAGCGCGCGAGTGCGACGCACTTGTTCCAGTTCGCGGCGCAGGCGGGCCATCCGGTCGCGGATCATCCGCCGGTCGGCCTCGATCTGCGTCTCGCCTGGGCCGCCGAGGAAGCCAAAGCCGCCGCGCTGGCGTTCGAGGTGGGTCCAGCTCCGAACGAGGCGGCTCTGCTGGTAATCGAGATGGGCCAGCTCGACCTGCAATCGGCCTTCCGCCGTTGCCGCCCGCTCCCCGAAGATTTCGAGGATCAGGCCGGTGCGGTCGATGACCTTACGCTTGAGCTTTTCCTCGAGGTTGCGCTGCTGGATCGCAGACAGCGCACCGTCGACGATGACGAGATCGGCTTCCTCGAGCTCGCAATCAGCGGCGATACGTTCGATCTGACCCTGACCGAACAAGGTTGCCGGACGAACCTGACGGACAGGCACGACTTCCGCTCCCGCCACAACCAGCCCGATCGCCAGCGCCAGACCCTTCGCCTCCTCCAGACGCGACTCCGGGTCCTGTTCGTCGCGCGATCCGCGAATATCTGGGCACAGGACCAGCGCCCGGGCACCCCGGGCGACTTCACCAATATCGTCGTCGAAGCTCAGGCGTCGTTGTCCCCGTCTTCCTCGTCCCAGTCGGACGTGAGATCGACCGGGGCGGCGGGCTGGATGGTGGAGACCGCATGCTTGTAGGCCAGTTGGACGAAGCCTTCGCGCTCCAGCAGCACGCAGAAGAGGTCGTAGGCGGCGATACGGCCCTGAAGCATCACGCCGTTGACCAAGAACATCGTCACCTGCACCGCCGCCTCGCGTACGCGGCTGAGGAACACGTCCTGCAACAGCCGCTGCCTGCGCTGTGCGTCGGGGCCGGCGACGAACTGGCCGGCATCGACCGGCTGGCTCGGCATGATGGTCGAAATGGCGTGCTTGTAGACCAACTGGGACTGGCCGTCGCGCCGGAGAAGAATTGAAAAATTGTCGAACCAGGTGACGATTCCCTGCAACTTCACGCCCTTCACGAGGAACATCGTGACGGGCATTTTTTCGCGGCGCAGGTGATTGAGGAACACGTCCTGCAGGTTGGCGCCCTTGTTGCCGTTGGCAGGTGTCAGTTCCGGAGTGGAATCTTCACGGGGAGCGCGCGGTCGTGCAGTGAGGGTCGGCTTATTCATCGGCGAGTTTCCTTCTTCGTTATTGGCGATTGCCAACAGCAATCGCATTCTGGCCCGGATTCCCGGACCGGCCTTGGTCAACCTCTAGCGTCAGCTAAGCAGCCAGAATTGCCAATATGTGACAGTTGATGCGGTTCCTTTTTCGAAAGTCAACTCGAACCGTCGCGCTCGCCCATTCCCAGCAGCTTCAATTTCCGGTGTAAGGCCGAACGCTCCATACCGATGAATCCCGCCGTTTTCGAGATGTTGCCCGAGAAGCGGCGAATCTGGATGCGCAAGTATTCCCGCTCAAAACTTTCTCGCGCTTCACGAAGTGGAACACCCATAAGTGCCGAAATGCTTTGACCGCTCTCCGCAGACCGGCCCGTGATTTCATCGGGCAACATGTCGGGCTCAATGGTTTCGAGACGGTCCCGCGGCGCGAGGATAACGGTTCGCTCGACGACATTGCGCAACTGGCGCACATTGCCCGGCCAGTCGTAGGCTTGTAGTGCTGCGAGGGCATCGGGAGCGACGTCGGGGGCCGGCACGCCCTGTTCACCGGCGTACCGGGTGAAAAAATGCACGGCCAGCGCGGGAATATCGTCACGCCGATCGGCCAGTGGTGGGATCGCCACCGGCACGACGTTTAGGCGGTAGAAAAGGTCCTCGCGAAAGCGTTTTTCCTCGATCTCCTTCTCGAGATCGCGAGATGTCGAGGAAACGACCCTGACGTCGACACCGATCTGGCGATTGCCGCCGGCGCGAACGAAGCTCTGGTCGGTCAAAACACGCAGGATCCGCGCCTGGGTGCTCGGTGGCATGTCGGCGACTTCGTCGAGATAGAGGGTCCCGCCGTTGGCCAGTTCCAGCAGGCCGGCGCGAACAAGCCTGCCGTCTTCTTCTTCGCCGAACAACTCCTGCTCGAATCGCTCGGGCGTGATGCGCGCCGAATTGACAGTGACGAAGGCCTTGTCCGCTCGCGGACTCCACGAATGGAGCAGGCGTGCAGCGACTTCCTTCCCCGCCCCGGCAGGTCCGGTGATCATTACGCGGCTACCGGTGCTGGCGACGCGCTTGAGCGTTGCACGAACGGCATTGATCGCGCTCGAATTGCCGGTGAACTCGTCGTTCTGCACGAAGTCTTCACGCAGCCGCTCGTTTTCGCGGCGCAGGCGTTCGGTTTCGGTAGCGCGCGCGACGAGCAGCAATAGGCGCTCGGCCTCGAATGGCTTTTCGATAAAGTCCATGGCCCCACGGCTGACGGCCGAAACCGCCGTGTCGATGTTGCCGTGACCGGAAAAGATGATCACTGGAAGTGCCGGCTCGCGCTGCTTAATCTCGTCTAGCAGCTCGAGCCCATCCATAGGGCTGCCATGGAGCCAGACGTCAAGCAGGACGAGACTTGGGCGACGCTCGTCGATCATGCTCAGTGCGCTGCGGCTGTCGCCCGCCGTACGGCACTCGTAGCCTTCGTCGCTCAAGACTCCCGCAACTAGTTCGCGGATGTCCTGTTCGTCGTCGACCACAAGGATGTCGAGCGCCATTACCTGTTCTCCTGTATCGTCATTCAGCCGCCTCGGTTCTGCCGCTGGCGACCGGATCGCGCGCAAAGCGCAATGTTACTGTGGTTCCCCCTTCCCCGTTGCTCGCGAACGCCATGTCGCCGGCATGTTCCTCGACGATCTTTTTCACGATCGCGAGGCCAAGCCCCGTGCCCTTCTCTCGTGTCGTGACGTAGGGTTCGAGAATCCGGTCGCTGCCCTGGCTCGGCAGGCCGACGCCATTGTCCTTGACAGTCACGATGAAGAACCGGTCGGTCAGGCTGACCTCGACGCGGATCTTGCCACGATAGTCTGGCTCGGCATCCTTGCGTCTTGCCTCGATGGCCTCGGCGGCGTTCTTGAGGACGTTGGTCATCACCTGGCCGTATTGATGCCGGTCGCAGGCGAGCAGCGGCACGTCCTCTGGAGCCTTGAAGCGATAGTCGATTTCGGGCCTTGCGACTTCCTGGAGGAACATCGACTGGCGCAGTAAGTCGACCGCATCTTCTTGCCGGAAGACGGGCTTCGGAAGTCGCGCGAAGGAGGAGAATTCGTCGACCATCTTCCTGAGGTCGCCGACCTGGCGGATAATTGTTCCTGTCAGTTCCTCGAACAGCTCACCGTCCTGCTCGATCTGCTTGCGATACCGTCGCTTGAGCCGTTCCGTTGCAAGCTGGATTGGGGTGAGCGGGTTCTTGATCTCATGGGCTATTCGCCGCGCCACGTCGGACCATGCGGCCTGACGCTGGTCGAGCAGTTGGCGGGTGATGTCTTCAAAGGTGATGACCCAGCCGTTTGCCGCCGGAGCCAGTCTTACCGCTAACGTCAGCAGTTCGCCCTCGCGGCTCTTCTGGACGAGGCCATGGTCCGATCCGCTTCGCATGAGTGAATCGATCTCCGGCGATAGGTCGCCAAGTTTCAGTCCGACCGCCGAAGGACCAGCGCGGTCGAGCAGCAGTTCCTGTGCCGAGGTGTTCATCAGTTGCACCTCGCCGTTCCGGTCGACCGAGATAATGCCGGCGGTTATCGATTGCAGGACGGTCTCAATAAAGGCGCGGCGTTCCGCGAGCTGCTTGTTGGCCCCCAGCAGTGCGGCGGTCTGCTGTTCGATCTGACCCGTCATACGGTTAAACGCGCGGTTGAGCAGGCCGATTTCGTCGGGCCCGGTCCTCCCCTCGATGCGCAGGGCATAGTTGCCGCTGCCGACCTGCCGCGCGGCTGCAACGAGATCGGTCAGCGGGCGCACCTGCCGGTCGGCAAAGCGCAGGGCGAACCATACTGCGGCCGAAACGAGCAACAGTGAGGCCAGGAGCAAGGCAATGTTGAACTGCAGCTGCCGCTTTCGCGCTTGCCCGGTCAATTCGTCATATGCAGCGAGGACGCTCTGCGCCCTCTCCCATTGATCGCGTGCCAGCGTGTCCGAGTTTCTTGCGTTGTAGAGGTAAATTCCCGACTCACGGTCGATCGGCGTTACCGCTTCGATGCGGTCCTGCCGCGAAGCGACAACCACGCCTTCCCCTGCCCGCAGTTCGGGAAGCGCCGCTTCGACCGCATCTTTCACGATATCGCCATCGTCCGGATTGACGATCGCCGCGATGATCATGTCGCCGTTGCCGCCAACCTGCACGATGGCGCTTCGATTGAGCTCGCGCTGGTAAACCTGCAGGTAATACTGGTCGGAGAAATTCGGATCCGTCAGCGAAATTCGTTCGAGGACGTAACGCAGATCGCCGGCCATCGTGATGCTATTGTTGGCGACGGTGCGCTGGTTCTGATCGTAATACCCCCGCGCCAGGCGATTGGCATTTTCGAGAATTCCGCGGTTGTTGTCCGAAAACCAGAACTCGACGCCCGACTGGAACATCACCGAAGCGAACAGCGCGACCAGCAGCGTCGGCACGGCCGCAATCAGCGAGAAGAAGAACACCAGCCTCACATGGAGCCGGGCGCTGCTGTCGCCGGCTCGCTTGATCGCCAGCCGCCTGCCCCACAGGACGATGAGACCCAGAGCTGGAATTAGCGTTCCTACGAGTAGCGCTGCGGCCTGGAGCGATGGAATCGGTTCCGCCGATTCGCCGCCCCGAGTGAGCGCGATCCACCAGCTGGCCAGCATTACGATGAGTGTCCCGCCGGCAACTATCCCGAGCCAGAAGAACAGGTTCAAACGGCGCGAGGTTACAAGCGCGCGCCTCCACCAGCGGGGAGAATGTTTGGACCTTGCCGGAGTCGGAAGGGGGGCGACCTCAGCCACGTTGCAAGCTTACAACTTCACTGTTGCAGATTTGCAAGGGATTTTTCCGCGAACCGTCAATCCGCCGTGGAAAACCGCTCCGGTTCGATGCCAAGATCACTGAGGCGCTTGCGCAACGTATTGCGATTAATACCCAGCAATCGAGCCGCGCGAAGCTGGTTTCCACCGGTCCTGCGCAGGGCATGTTCGAACAGCGGGCGCTCGAAAGCGGATAGTGCGGAATGGTAGAGTTCACCCTCTCCGGGCCGCTCCGAGACTAGCCAGGTGCTCAGCGCTTCGTCGAAGTCTGCTCTACCGCCACTCTCGGCCGGTTTGGCGGTCTCGAGCAGGCTGGCGATCGCGTTTGCATCAATTGTGTCCTCGCGCGCCAGCAAGGCCGCCCGGAACACGAGATTCTTCAATTCGCGGACATTCCCTCGCCACATTTGCTGAGCCATAAGCGCGATCGCGTCGTCGGTCAGGCGGCGCAGTGGCAGGCCCTCTGCGGCGGCCTGACGCAGGAAATGTTGCGCCAGCGCCCCGACGTCGCCGCCCCGCTCACGCAAGGGAGGCAGCCGCAACGGCACGACGTTGAGCCGGTAGAAGAGGTCTTCGCGGAACGATCCGTCGGCGATCATCGGAGCGAGATCGCGGTTGGTGGCGGCAACGATGCGGACGTCGACGGCGATTTCCTCGCGGCCGCCGACACGGCGGATCTTTCCGGACTGGAGCGCTCGCAGCAGCCGGGTCTGGGCCTCGGCAGGCATGTCGCCGATTTCATCAAGGAAGAGTGTGCCGCCGCCGGCTTGTTCGAACTTGCCGATCGAGCGTGTGACCGCGCCGGTGAACGAGCCCTTCTCGTGCCCGAACAGTTCGCTTTCGATCAGCTCGCGCGGGATGGCGGCGGTGTTGACCGCAATGAACGGTCCGGCCTTGCGGTGGCCGAGATGGTGGATGGCTTCGGCGACGAGTTCCTTGCCGGTGCCCGATTCACCCAGGATCAGTACCGACAAGTCGTTGTTCAGGACCCGGGTGATCATCCGGTATACTTCCTGCATCGCCGGGCTGCGCCCGATCAGGGGCAGTCCCTCACCGGCATCGCCGTGGTCGATTCCCGCCTGCGGCCCACTCTCCGCGGCCTGCCGCGCCGTCCGGATCAGTTCGTCGAGATCGAACGGTTTGGGGAAGTATTCGAACGCCCCGGTGCCCGTGGCGCGGACCGCCGTGTCGAGCGTGTTCTGTGCCGACAGGATGATGATCGGCATGTCCGGATGATTTTCCTGGACGGTGCCGAGCGTCTCGATCCCGTCACCGTCGACCAGCATGACGTCGGTAAGCATCACGTCGAAATTGCGCGCGGAAAGGAGTTCGTCCCGGCCCGCGATGCTGTCGCAACGGGCGACGTCGAAGCCGTCGTCTTCCAGCGCGGTGACGATGACCTTGGCGATCGCCTCGTCGTCTTCGACAAGCAGTACGACTTTGTTCATTGGTGTAGTCTCTTCCTATCGAGCCATCGGCAGATGGACACGAAAATGCGTCAGTCCCGCCCTTTCGTCCCGCTCATGGCTGATGCGTCCATCCATGTCCTTGACGAGCTTGCGCACCAAGGCGAGGCCAAGACCCTGTCCGTTCGCCTTGCTGGAAACAAATGGTTCGAAGATGTAGTCGGCCAGGCCCGGATCGATGCCGGGTCCGTTGTCGCTAACCTGGATCTCGATCGGCAGCTTTACCGGGCGCCCAAGGCGAATGACGTTGAGCACCATGCCGCTGACGAAGCGGGTGCGAATGGTCACTTCGGGTTCGGCCGCACCGGAACAGGCATCCCGGGCGTTTGCGATCAGGTTGACGAGCACCTGCACCAGCGCCCCCTCGTTCGCGAGTACGGGCGGGAGCGAGGGGTCGAACTCCTCGCGAAGGGTCACTTTGGCTTCACCGACGGCAAACACGGTATCGCAGGCGCGGTGAATGGCGGAGTGCAGGTTGAGCGGCGCCACCGGCTCGGGCTGTTCTCTGCCGAGGCGCTGCATCCGGTCGATTAGCTGGGCGATGCGATCGACTTCGTCGGCGATCAGCGCCGTCATTGGCCGTTCGTTCTCGCCGACCTTTTTCGCCAGCAATTGCGCGGCCCCTCGAATAGCAGCGAGCGGGTTCTTGATCTCGTGCGCGAGGATTGCCGGGCCGCGAAGCGGCGCGGGACGTTCATCGTCGGCCATTCGCTCGCCGTGACCAGTGTCGGACAGCGTGAGCACGCACCAACCCGGATGGGTGGCGATTTCAGACACCGTCAGGTTTACGCGAAGCTCGCGCTCGCCGACATGGATAGCGACACCGCGCGCGGTCAGTTGCGCATCGGTTTGCGCCAACCGATCGAGCAAGCCTTCGGGACCGAAGTCGATGATCTGACCAAGCGGTTGCCCGATCATCCGGCGTGACGAAACGCCGAGTAAGTCCTCGGCTGCCGGGTTCGCGTCCTGCACCACAAGGTCCGCATCGAGGAGCAGGAGCGCGAAAATCAGGCCGGTAATCTGGGCCTCGGCGCTCGGTGCGCCCTCGAGCAGGTGTTTCACGCTGCTCGGCGCCGCAGGAACGGCTCGTAGAAGCGTTCGATTTCACCCAAGACCACGTCGGGATCATCTAAAAAGTTGGCCTTGTGGCGGAACTCCGCCGAGCCATGCAGGCCCTTGGTGTACCAGCCAAGGTGCTTGCGGGCGATCTTGGTCCCCGCATCGCGCCCATAGTGATCGAGCATCGCCCGATAGTGTTCAACCAGCGTCTCGTACTGTTCGTCGACACTCGGATTCTTTAGGGCCTCGCCGGTCCGCCACCAGTGCATAACCTGGCCCAAGAGCCATGGCCGGCCATAGGCGCCTCGCCCGATCATCAAGCCATCCGCATCTGATTGCTCGAGCGCCTTGCCGGCATCGTCGATGCTGCAGATGTCGCCGTTGACGATGACGGGAATTGAAACCGCGTCCTTCACCTTGCGGACAAAGCCCCAGTCGGCCGTGCCCTTGTACATCTGGTTGCGCGTGCGGCCGTGGACCGTGATCATCTTGACCCCGAGATCCTCGGCCATTCGCGCGAGCTCCGGCGCGTTGAGGCTCTGGTGGTCCCAACCCATGCGCATCTTGACGGTCACGGGCACTGATACTGCTTTGACGGTGGCTTCCATCAAACGGACGGCCAATGGCACTTCGCGCATCAGGGCCGAGCCGGCGTATTGACCGACCACCTTGCGCACCGGGCATCCGAAATTGATATCGATGATTGCCGCGCCGTTGCCTTCCTGCAGCTTCGCCGCCTCGGACATCGATGCCGGGTCGCAGCCGACCAACTGCATCGATACCGGTTCTTCAGTCGGATGCCATGCGGCTTTCTGGATCGACTGCCGTGTTTCGCGGATCGCCGCATCGCTGGCGATCATCTCCGTGACATTCAGGCCCGAGCCATAGCGCCGCACCAGCGTACGGAACGGCAAGTCCGTTACGCCGGTCATCGGTGCGAGCAGGACCGGGCAGTCGACCCGCACGTTGCCGACCATGATCGGCTTCAAGGGTGGAGGGGTTGGGAGCGCGTTCATCCGAAGGGTTGCCTAAAATATGGGCAGCCGCATAGTGGATTGCGAGGGGTGCTGCAAGGCGGTAGGCGCGCGGCTGATGGTCAGCCTCCCACCATTCGCCGCAGTCGTCGTTGCCGCCGGCAAGGGCCTGCGCGCCGGACAAGGCGTGCCGAAGCAGTTCGCCCGTTGGCGCGACAAGCCACTTGTGCGGCATTCGGTCGAGGCATTCGCGAAGATGGGCGCCAGGCCGATCGTGGTGGCGGTGCCCGCCGAACATTCGGACCTCGCCAGTGAAGTCCTGTCCGGGATCGCCAACGTTCGGCTCGTGGCAGGTGGTGCGACACGACAGGAATCGGTCGCCATCGCCCTTGAGGATATCGCAGGCTCCCCTTCCCCGGCCGTCCTCATCCACGACGCAGCGCGTCCGGACTTGCCTGAAGCCGTGGTCGGGCGCTTGCTGGCCGCATTGGACACGAGCGCCGGCGCAATACCCGTACTACCGGTCGTGGACAGCCTCGCGATCGATCGGGAAGGCATGATGGCCGGTGCGGCGAAGCGCGAGGACTTGCGGCGCGTGCAGACTCCGCAGGCGTTTCGTTTCGCCGAAATTCTTTCAGCCCATCGCAATTGGCGATCGGACCGTACGGCAGGTGACGACGCGCAAGTGGCGCAAATGGCCGGCCTCGAAGTCGCGCTCGTCGAGGGCGACGAGCGCCTCCACAAGTTGACCTATGCCGCAGATTTCCGCAGGGGCGCCGGCATGATCCGAACCGGAACCGGCTTCGACGTCCATCGCCTTGCGGAAGGCGAGGAGTTGTGGCTTTGCGGCCTTCCCATCGAACACGACAAGGGCCTGGCTGGGCACAGCGACGCCGACGTCGCGCTCCACGCCGTGGTCGACGCGATCCTTGGCGCGGCCGCGCTGGGTGATATCGGCGAGCATTTCCCGCCGAGCGATCCGCAATGGAAAGGTGCACCGTCTGCCCGCTTCGTCACGCATGCCGTGGAACTGGCTGAAAAGTCAGGCTACGCTATCGGCAATGTCGACCTGACGCTGGTTTGCGAAGCGCCCAAAATTGGCCCACATCGTGAGGCAATGCGCGACAAACTGGCTGAATTGCTGAGCGTCGACAGGTCGCAGGTCAGTATAAAAGCGACCACGACGGAACGACTGGGATTTACCGGGAGGGGCGAAGGGATTGCCGCGCAAGCGGTGGCTACGCTTGTTTCACGGGAGGACCAGGAGCGATGAAGACCAGATTATCGATCGGTGCCGGGATTGCATTCCTGGCACTTTCTTCTTCAGCGAGCGCTCAAACCGCTGCTGTGGCGCCTTGTATTACCGAGGCGGAAGTATCCGCGATGGTCCGTTATGCCATGCCGGAGGCCATTGCGGCGTCTCGGGTCAGTTGCGCTGCCATTCTGACGAACGATGGCTACTTTGCGACCGGCGGTGACGACCTGCAGACCCGCTATGCAGTGGGCAAGGACGCCGCCTGGCCGGAAGCAAAAACTGCGTTGCTCAAACTTGCCGGAGGTTCCGAGGACAAGGACGTTGCTTCGCTGGCCGAGTTGCCGGATGACGCTGTTCGACCGCTCGTCGACGCGCTGATTCAACAGAAACTCGTCGAGAGCATCAAACCCAAGTCGTGCTCAAGCATCGAACGCATGGTCAAGGCGCTCTCTCCGCTCGAACCTTCGGAACTGGGTGACCTCGCCGGTGTTATCGCATCGCTTGCCCTCACGGATGAAAAGCCGCGGGTTTGTGCAGCGGGCGAAGAATGACCCAGTCCATGCTTCCGGAAGAGATTATCAACCTGGCACGCCGGGTAATCGACGAAAACCGCGCAATCGGACGCAAAGTTGCGTTGGCCGAAAGTTGCACAGGCGGCCTTGTCGCCGCAGCCCTGACCGAAATCCCCGGTTCTTCCGCGGTGCTCGACCGTGGCTACGTGACCTATTCGAACGAGGCCAAGCGCGAGGCATTGGGGGTCTCCGGCGACGTGATCGAAGCTTTCGGCGCGGTCTCCATCGCTTGCGTCTACGCCATGGCTCAGGGTGCGCTGATGAACAGCGACGCGGACGTGGCCGTGGCGATCAGCGGGATCGCCGGCCCCGACGGCGGCAGTGAATTCAAGCCCGTCGGGACGGTCGTGTTCGCCCGGGCCATGCGCGACAGCGAGGAACGCGAGGCGGAATCGAAACTGTTCGAGAACGAGGACCGCGGTGGCGTACGCTATCAGGCGACGCTCTGCGCGCTCGAGCTTCTCTTGCCGTAAAGTTCCTCCGCACGCGTCTCGAAGGCGGTAACCATCTTGCGGAATGCTCGATCGAAGTACTGCCCGGCCAGCGCTTCGAACATCGCGTTCTTGAACTTGAAATCGACGCTGAAGTGGATCTCGCAGCCGCCGTCGGCGGTCGACTGAAAAAGCCACTTGTTGTCGAGATCCTTGAGCGGACCGTCGACGTAAACCACCTCGATCTCGTTCGGACGGGTCTTGAACACCTGTGAGGTGAATTTCTCGCGGAGCGCCTTGAAGCCTACGAGCATGTCAGCGACCATTTCGGTCTCGCTGTCTGATTTGACCCTTGTCGCCACGACCCACGGGAGGAATTCGCCGTAGCGGCCGACGTCGGCCACAAGGTCGAACATCTCCTCGCAGCTGTACGGCAGCCGCCGGGTTTCGCGAATTCCGGGCATCAGGCCTGCTGTTTCGCCAGTTTGGCTTCGCGTGCCGCCTTCATCTGGGTGAAATCGTCGCCTGCATGGTAGCTCGACCGGGTCAGCGGGCTCGATGCGACCTGCAGGAACCCTTTTGCGCGCGCGATCGAGCCATAGGCGTCGAACACCTGCGGGCTGACGAATTCCTCTACCTTGGCGTGCTTCGGCGTCGGCTGCAGGTACTGGCCCATGGTGAGGAAATCGACGTCTGCGCTGCGCATGTCGTCCATCACCTGGTGCACCTCCAACCGCGCCTCGCCCAGCCCGAGCATGATGCCCGACTTGGTGAAGATAGCAGGATCGTGCGCCTTGACCTCTTCGAGCAGCCGCAGCGAGGCATAGTAACGCGCGCCCGGCCGAATCGTGGGATAGAGTCGCGGGACGGTTTCGAGGTTGTGGTTGTAGACGTCCGGACCGGCTTCGCAAATCGCCTCGACCGCAGGACGCATCTTGCCGCGGAAGTCGGGGGTCAGGATTTCAATTGTCGTTGCGGGCGTCTCGCGGCGCAATGCCTGGATCACCTTGATGAACTGCCCCGCCCCGCCATCCGGAAGATCGTCGCGGTCGACGCTGGTGACGACGATGTGCTCTAGGCCCAGTTTGGCCGCTGCCGTCGCCACGTGTTCCGGCTCGCGCGGATCGACGATGCGCGGCATGCCGGTCTTGACGTTGCAGAATGCGCAGGCGCGGGTGCAGACGTCGCCCAAGATCATCACGGTGGCGTGCTTCTTGGTCCAGCACTCGCCGATGTTCGGGCAGGCAGCTTCCTCGCACACCGTATTGAGGTTGAGGTCGCGCATCAGCTGGCGCGTCTCGTGGTAGTCCTTGCTGACCGGCGCCTTGACGCGAATCCAGTCGGGTTTGCGCTGCCGCTCGGGACGGGGTGCGGTGGCGAGATCGTTCATAGGGCGCCACTTAGGGATGTGGCTTGCCTTGCGCAATGCCGCACGGCATGGGCACAGGCATGATCGTCCCCACTACAGAACTCACCGAACTCCTGCATGGCTATCGGCGTTTTCGCGAGCACGGCTGGAAGCCGGAGCGCGCGCGCTGGGAAGCGCTCAAGGATGGGCAGCAGCCGCGAGTGATGGTCATTGCTTGTTCGGACAGCCGCGTGGACCCGGCGCAGATTTTCGACGTCAATCCGGGTGAAATCTTCGTAGTGCGAAACGTTGCTGCACTGGTGCCGCCATTCGAGACCGCGCCGGGGCATCACGGCGTCTCGGCGGCGCTGGAATTCGCAGTGCAGTTTCTCAAGGTGCGCGAGATCGTGGTGCTGGGCCACGGCATGTGCGGCGGCTGCCAGGCAGCCCTGACCCAATCGATGCACGGTGAGGAACCAGGCCAAGGCGGCTTCATCGCCAACTGGATCGACATGCTCGATGAAGCACGCGAACCCATCGCCCGCGAACTCGGTACAACAGGCCGACCGGCTGAGCGGGCGATGGAGATGGCCGCGGTCAAGGTCAGCCTTGCCAACTTGCGCACCTTCCCTTGTGTGCAGGAGCTGGAGAAGCGCGCCACACTGACATTGCGTGGGGCCTACTTCGCGATTTCCGACGGGGTGCTGTACTTGCTCGACGAAAAGAGCGGAGAGTTCAAGGCGGCCTGAAACCTTACCAGAACTCAAAGCAGTCGTTGTTGACGGATCTCCCTCGTCCCATTGCCAACGTAATCGCCTGTGTTACGCAATCGTATCACGTGGGGGCGACGGATGGGTTTCAATTTTCCAGGTCCGCTGAAAGGCTGGCGCGTTTTTGCCGGGGAGGTCGGCGTCATCGTGCTCGGCGTCCTACTGGCGCTCGGCGCGCAGCAGCTTGCGGAAGCCCTCCAGCGTCAGTCCGAAGTGCGCGAATTCCGCCGGACGATCGACCATGAAATCGGACTCAACCTGTTCGTCTACGATGTTCGGAGCCGAGGCAGCGCCTGCAATATGCGGCGTATCCGTGACCTGCTGGCCTGGTTGCGGACTGCGGACGATCGCGAGAGCTTGCCGGATCTGGACATCTATGGACCTGCCGCCCTGTTTCCCTATCGCGCCGCCTGGGACTCGCGCGACGGCAACGTATTCGCATCCGTGCCACCGGACGCTCGCCTGAAATATGCCGAGTTCTACGATGAACTCGGTGGCAACAATGCGCGGCTGGAGGCGGAAATCGCGGCCTGGAGTGCGATGAAGGGTTTCGAGTTGGCCGGGCCCATCTCCCACCAAGAACGGCGTGAACTTTATCGCCATCTCGCGGAAGCCTTCGTGGCCGATGGTACCTTGGCCGCAAACCTACCGGTATCGAAGAAGATCGCCGAGGAGCTTGGAGTAACGGCGATCCGGCCGGACAATCTGACGAAGGAATTTCTGGCAAGCATCGATGCGTGCGCTCCGATAATCTTGCCTGAGAAGACCCCCAATTCGACAGGCGGCTCGGTCGCAAATTGAAAGTACCCGCTTGGTGCCTCGCTTGACCGTGTTAGAAAAGTTCCGCGCCATTCCTTGCACTCCCCTCCCCCCTCCGCCACGTAGGCCCTATGCCTGAAGCCGCCCTCATGGACATCGTCCTGCTGGTCGATGCCGACGATGCGAGCCATCACGAGCGCGGCGCGGCGTAGCGGTCCGATTGCCTAAGCAGCCGCTCCTTTTATATAGCTAAAGGAAGGCCCGCGCGTTGCGGCAAGGAGACAAGAACAAGTGCGTTGCCCAGAATGTTCTGCCGACGTTTCCGCGCTGCGTGAGTTCTGCCCCGTTTGCGGGGCGGCGATGGACCCAGGAGTTCGCAATAGCCTGCTGGGTGGACGTGGCGCCCGAACGGGCGAGGGCCGCAAGCGCTCCGGGAAAGCAGTGTTGGTCGGCGGCGCGGCCGCAATCCTCCTCGGGATCGGCCTCGCCGGCGAAGTCGCCGGCTTCTGGTCAGATCCTCCAGCCGTCAGCTCGGAACAGCCGCGCGGCCCGGTGACAATCGAAGCGGACGAGTTGTACAGGGCCTATGCAGATGATCCGCGCTCGGCAGCAGAGCAGTACGGCAACCGCGAGATGGTGGTCAGCGGAGAGTTTCTCCGGATTGTGCCTGACGGATACGGCAGTCTCGATCTGCGCCTGAAGACTTCCAATCCGGATGCGCAGCTCGGTATTGACGTCGCGCAGCTTGCGATCGAAGACGCCAAGAAGCTTCTCCCAGGCCAACGAGTTACCGTAAGCTGCCAGCACATGGGTTCGGGCGGCGACGAGATGTGGGTGCAGGATTGCGCAATTCAGCAGACGGCAGAGGACGCCTTGCCGTCACCGCCGTCACCGCCGTCACCGCCGTAGCCACCCGATGAACAGCAAGAATGAAGACTGCGTCCGGCAAAGCTACCCGTCGCAGCCATTCCTTGCACTCCACTCCCGGCACCGCCATCTAGCCGCCATGGTGGAAACGGAACTCAAGAATATCGCCCTGCTGATCGACGCGGACAACGCCAGCCATGCCGGGATCGACCCGGTGCTGACGGTCCTCGCCGAGCTTGGCCAGGTGAATATCCGCCGCGCCTACGGCAACTGGGCCAAGCCGGCGCTCAGCAACTGGAACAAGATCACCCATCGCTACGGCTTGCAGCCGATGCAGCAGTTCGACCTCACGAAGGGCAAGAACGCAACCGACATGGCCATGACAATCGATGCAATCGACCTGCTCTACGGCGGCAAAGTCGACGGCTTCGGGATCATGAGCAGCGACAGCGACTTCACGCCACTGGTTACCCGGCTGCGGCAGGATGGCATCATCGTCTACGGCTTCGGCAGCGCCAAGGCTCCCGAAGCGTTCAAGACCGCCTGCACGCGCTACATAGACGTCGATCAGCTCATCAAGACTTCGGCCAAGGAAGACGGAAAGCCGAGCACCGACCCGATCGATGTGGAAATCATCGATCTTCTCGGCGCCGCGTGGAAGGCTGCGAGCCGCGACGACGAAGGGTTCGCGAAGTTGCAGGAAGTCGGCCAGATCGCCGGCAACCGCTCGAGCTTCGATGTGCGCAACCACGGCTACAAGCGGCTGTCCGACCTCGTCCGGGCAGCGAGCGACAACTTCAAACTCGAACGGCGCAACGGCCAGCTTTACGTCAAGCGGATGCGCTAGACATCACTCCAGGTTCGTCGAAGGCATCGAGGATCGGGCACGGTCCCTTCACGCCGCCAGCGCATTCATTCGCCAATCTTGCCAGGGACTGCCGTGCCGATTGAAGCGCTGCAATGTGTTCATCGAGCGCTTCAATCCGCTCTTTGGCCATTTCCCGGGCGCGTGCCCGGTCGTCTGTTCGGTGGAGGTGGAGCAGCTCCTCGATCTCGGCGAGCGTGAAGCCGGCTGTCTGGGCCTGGCGAATGTAGCGCAGCCTTTGCAGGTCGCTGGAATCGTAGTGCCGCCCTGTCGGAGCATCGCCGCTCGGGACTGTTAGCAGGCCTTTGCGCTGGTAAAATCGAACGGTTTCAATGCCGACGCCGCCAGCGCGGGCGAGTTCTGAAATCCGCATAGCCATCACGCTTGACTCCGTACCATGGTACGGGGGTTATGAAGGGTCCTGCCATGACAGACAAGACCCCCAAATCCGCCCATTGCGAGTCGCACGATCACTCGCATCATGACGCCCACACCCAAGCCAAGGGAGTGTGTTCGCACGATCTATCGCCCGGCGAGAATGCCAGCGCGATTGATCCCGTTTGCGGCATGTCCGTGAACAAGGCGGAGGCGAAATACACCGCCGAATACAACGGCAGCCGGCACTTCTTCTGTTCTCCAGGTTGCAAGGACAAGTTCCAGGCCGATCCCGAACACTACGTCTCGGGCAAGCACCTCGATGCTGTCGAGGACCTGCCGGAAGGCACGATTTACACCTGCCCGATGCACCCCGAAATCCGCCAAGTCGGCCCCGGCAACTGCCCGATTTGCGGGATGGCCCTAGAGCCAGAGACCGTGTCGCTGGACGACGGTGTCGATCCCGAGCTGGTCGACATGAGCATGCGCTTCAGGTGTAGCGCGGTGCTGACGCTGCCCCTGTTCCTCTACACTATGGCTGAGATGGTGCCGTCGCTGGGTCTCGGGCACCTGGTTCCTCCGCATCTGGCGCAATGGCTGCAGGCCGCACTGGCGACTCCGGTCGTTCTGTGGGGCGGATGGCCGTTCTTCGTCCGCGCCTGGCATTCGCTGGTGACGCGGAACCTCAACATGTTCACGCTGATAGGGTTCGGCGTTGCGATCGCTTACGGCTTTAGCCTGGTCGCAACGATCGCTCCGGATCTCTTCCCCGCCTCGTTTCGCGACCATTCGGGCCGGGTCGGGGTCTATTACGAAGCCGCCGCCGTCATCACCACGCTGGTCCTGCTCGGCCAGGTCCTCGAACTCAAGGCGCGGGGCTCGACTTCGAGCGCACTGCGCGCCCTGCTCGAACTGGCTCCGCCGAGCGCGATGAAGATATTCGGTCCTGGCGACGAGCGCGAGGTGACGCTTGACCAAGTGACCGAAGGCGACCGGCTCCGCGTTCGGCCCGGCGACAAGATCCCAGTCGATGGCACGATCGAGGAAGGATCGAGCTACGTCGACGAATCGATGATCAGCGGCGAACCGCTCCCGGTCGAAAAGCGGTCAGGTGACCGGGTCATCGGCGGGACGGTCAACCAGGCCGGCGGCTTCGCGATGCGCGCCGAGTATGTCGGCAAGGACACGATGCTCGCCAAGATAGTGCAGATGGTCGCCGCCGCGCAGCGCAGCCGGGCCCCGATCCAGCGCCTCGCCGACAAGGTCGCGAGTTGGTTCGTCCCTACGGTGATAGTCGCATCAGCGATCACCTTTGTCGTATGGGCGATCTGGGGGCCGCCGCCCGCATTCGCCTACGCGCTGGTTAACGCCATCGCCGTGCTGATCATCGCCTGTCCATGCGCGCTCGGCCTCGCGACACCGATGTCGATCATGACCGGCACCGGCAAGGGGGCCCAGAACGGCATCCTGATCCGCAACGCCGAAGCGCTCGAAGCGCTTGAGACGATCGACACGCTTGTCATCGACAAGACCGGCACGCTGACCATGGGCAAGCCGGAGCTCGTCTCCTTGCTGCCGGCCGGAGGCATCGACGAATCCGACCTATTGGCTGCGGCGGCCGCTGTAGAACTTGGAAGCGAGCATCCCCTCGCGCATGCCATCGTCCAAGGTGCGAAAACTCGCGATCTTCCACTCGGGCAGGCGACCGATCTCAAATCGGTCACCGGGGAGGGAATCGAGGCAACGGTGGGCATCCGGCGGGTGGCGATCGGCAACGAAAAGATGATGCGCCGGGTCGGGGCGACGGACGAGGCCTGGCTGGCATCCGCGGAGGAAGGCAGGAAACGCGGGCAAACAGTGATGTTCGTCGCCATCGACGGCAAACCGGCCGGGCTGCTCGCCGTGGCCGACCCGATCAAACCGACCAGCAAAGCAGCCATCGAGGCACTGCAAGAGCGCGGCATCCATGTCGTGATGCTGACCGGGGACAGCCGCGCAACGGCCGAGGCGGTGGCGCGCGAGATGGGCATCGACGAGGTCGAAGCCAACGTGTCGCCCGAGGACAAGAGCCGCAAGGTGAGCGAGCTGAAGGCCGCCGGGCGACGCGTGGCCATGGCAGGTGACGGGATAAACGACGCCCCTGCCCTGGCCGCTTCGGATGTCGGTATCGCAATGGGCACCGGCACCGACGTCGCTATCGAAAGCGCGAGTGTGACGCTGGTGCGCGGTGACTTGACGGGCGTAGTCCAGTCGATTGCGCTGTCGAGGGCGACGATGCGGAACATCCGCCAGAACCTGTTCTTCGCGTTTGGGTACAACGCACTGGGAGTTCCGATCGCCGCCGGCGTCCTGTTCCCTGCGTTCGGCCTGCTGCTCAATCCGATGATCGCGGCAGCTGCGATGAGCCTCTCTTCGGTCTCGGTGATCGGAAACGCGCTGCGGCTGCGTCGGCTCGATCTCGCGAAGGCCGTTTGAATTCCTTTCCCAGAAACTCGACGTTCGAAAGACCAACTGAAATGAAGATGTACCTACTTGCCGGCGCGGCCCTGTTGGTGGTGCTTCCGCTTCCGGTGCTGGCGCAGAACCAGCCCGAAGCAGAGGATTCCATGGACCATTCGAAAATGTCCATGCCCGAGATGGATCATGAGCAGGTTGAACCGGAGGCGACCGACCACGGTGGAATGAAGCACGACACAAGGGACCATGGCTCGATGGATCAAGGGCAATCGGACGTATCGCATACGGACCACGGGGCGATGTCCATGGGTGAAGGGGGCCAGGGTTCAGGCACATCGCGTTTGCCGTCGAACGAATCGATGTCGCACGGCGCAATGATCGGGGTTGGCGGCGACGCGATGCTGATGCTCCACGGCTTCGTATGGCCTGTCTACACGCACCAGTCGGGTCCGCGCGGGGACGACAAGGCCTACGTCCAGTCGATGGCCATGGCGACGCTGTCAGCGCCGTTCGACGGTGGCAAGTTCACCATAACGACAATGATGAGTCTCGAGCCGCTGATGCGGCACGATGGCTATCCGAACCTCTTCGCGACCGGCGAAGTGGCCTACGGCGAGCCGCTGGTCGACCGTCAGCACCCGCACGACCTTTTCATGGAATTGTCCGGACGGCTCGATATCGACATCGTCGAAGATGCCGGTGTCTTCCTGTACGGCGGTCCGGTGGCCGAGCCCGCCCTCGGCCCGAGCGCGTTCATGCATCGCGCCAGCGCACGCTACAATCCGGAGGCGCCGATCACCCACCACTGGTTCGATTCCACGCACATCGCCTATGGCGTCGTGACTGTGGGCGTTGCGGCCAAGGGCTGGCAAATAGAAACCAGTGCCTTCCGCGGACGAGAGCCAGACGAGTACCGCTGGAACATCGAGAAACCCGATCTCGATAGCTGGAGCATCCGTGCAAGCTTCGCCCCATCTCCGTCATGGTTGCTCCAGGCCAGCTACGGCCAGATCAACGATCCGGAGGAATTGCATGCCGGAGAAGACGAGCATCGCACGACGGTTTCCGCCCAGTACAACGACGGCAAGGGCCTGTCGGCCTTGGCTGCCTATTCGGCCAAAGATCGCGTACCGGGCGAGACGCTGACAGCGTGGCTGGGCGAAGTGAATTGGGACATCGACGACCATCACACATTGTTTGGCCGGGTCGAAAACGTGAAGAATGACGAGCTCTTTCCCGATCACGACCACCCATTGCACGACGAGCCGTTCCGGGTGACGAAGTTCCAGGCCGGCTATGCCTATCGTCTACCGCTCGGCCCGGTGAACCTTGCGCTTGGCGGGACGGTTGCGGCCTTCGCGAAGCCCTCGGCGCTTGATGCCTACTATGGCAATTCGCCGGTCGGCTACACGCTGTTCGCCCGCTTCAGCCTTGGAAGCTAGGCCGCAAGCTCCGCACAGAGCCACAGCAGAGGCGCCTGCCCGTGCAGGTCGCCGGTGACGGTGGGGCGGTCGAAGTAGAACTGCGCGTTGTCGGCCTGACCGGTGCCGACGCAGACACCGCGCAGCTTGCCATCCGGCTCGACTCGATCGCACAGTCCTTCCCAGGCGTGCTGCGCAGCGGTGCGGTATGGTGCGGCGGACAGGAACCCGGCGTTCGATGCGCGTACGAAGGCATAGGCGAACATCGCGCTGCCGCTGCTTTCGGTCCAGGCTTCGGGGTGGTCGATCAGCTGGCCCCACAGGCCGTCTGCGCGCTGGGTGCGCAGCAGCGCCTCCATCGTGCGCTCGAAACCGGCTGAAATTGTTGGCCAATGTTGGTGCTCGCGGGGCAGGATCGAGAGGATTTCGGCCAGACCTGCGGCGACCCAGCCATTACCGCGTGCCCAGAAGAATGGCGCCGTCAGGCCGTGGTGGAAGAGCCAATTGGGCTGCTGCAATCGCTCGAGATAGCGCACCGCCATCAAGGCGGATCGGTCAATGAAGCGCTTCATTCCGGTCGAACGAAACGCCTGGGTCTGCAAAGCACCGATCATCCAGACGTCGTCGATCCAGTAACGCGCCTGTTTCGTCAGGCCGTCATCGCCGGTCTCGGCCCATTGCCCGTCGGCGAGCTCGATCCCGCGCTGCTCGTCGTCCGCCAGCATGGCCCAGGTGCCAATCACATTGGCGTCGACGTGGTTGGCGCTGTTGGGCATCAGTGCTGCCTTGGCCCATCGGGTGCGAACGATATCGAGCAGGCTGGGGTCGGAGAGGTTGGCTGAAAGCCTCGACACGCCCAGCGCCACACCCGCCTCGGCGTAATGTGGTGCGACGACATCGGGGATCTCGTAGAGCACGACGTCGGGACGTGAGCCCCATTCCAGAGCGGCGGTCTTGCCGACCGAGAGAACTGCCGGATCGGGCGATGCGGACGGCCGGACACCGGAAACGCAGCCGCCTAGTGCCAGCATTCCCATCGTGCCGAGAAGCGAGCGGCGGGAAAGCTCCGCGCTGCTCAATCGCCGCACTGAACCGCCCCGGAGGTCTCGTAGAGCACCTTGCCCGATCCGGTGCTCAATTTCACAGAGCCGTCGAAGGTCGGGCCCTCGCCTTCGACCGCGAGATCGAGCACGCGATCGTCGGCCAGATAGCGCGAACCGGTGCCGTTGCGGACTTCCTTGCACTGCGGATCGAGCGGGAAGCGGTGGATCTCGCCATCGATCTTCATCACCGCCTCGTCGCCGAACGCCATCACCACCGGAGCCATCGACTTGCCCGAGGCGTAGGAGCAATTCGGCCCATGCAGGTCGTTCGCCTCGATCTCGGGATAGCCGATGGGTTGCAGTACGAGCGCCCTGGCCGGTGCTTCCGCGTCCTCGACCGGATCGCCGCCGCAGGCAGCGAGCAACGGAAGTACGACGAGGGCCGCAATCCGCATCAGTGCCGCCCGAACAGCTTTTCCACGTCGCCCATAGACAGCTTCACCCAGGTCGGGCGGCCATGGTTGCATTGGCCCGAGCGTGGCGTCCGCTCCATTTCGCGCAGCAGGGCGTTCATCTCCGCTACGTTGAGCGTCCGACCCGCGCGAACCGAGCCGTGGCAGGCCATCGTGGCAAGAACGTGCTCGATCTTTTCTTCCAGCAGCAGGCCCTTGCCGTGCTGGGCGATATCGTCGGCGAGGTCGCTCAGCAGGCGTTCGGGATCGCCACCCTTGAGCGCCCCGGGCATGGCGCGGACCAGCATTGCTCCCGGACCGAACCGCTCCATCACGAGGCCGAACCGGGCGAACCGCTCCGCCTGATCCTCGAGCCGGTCGCAGGCCGGTTCATCCAGTTCGACGACCTCGGGGATCAGAAGCGCCTGGCTGGCGGCCACCTTGTCGCCCGCCCCCGCCGCGCGCAGCCGTTCCAGCACGAGCCTTTCGTGCGCCGCATGCTGGTCGACGATGACGAGACCGTCCGCCGCCTCGGCGACGATGTAGGTGTTGGCGATCTGCCCGCGCGCCACTCCGAGCGGGTACTCGGCGGCCTGCTCGGGATCAGGTTCGGCCTGCTCGGCACGGCCCAGCGGCGCGTCCATGACCTGCGCCTCGAAGCCGCGGAATGCCTCGCTGGTCGCCCGCACGTTGCTCGAAGGCGCGGTCCAGTCGCGGCCGCGGAAAATCGAGCCGAGCGCCGGAGCGATCGCCGGTTCGACCTGCCAGCGCCCCATCGCGCCCGCATCGGGAGCCTGCGCGCTGCGGCGGTCGCCGGTCGAGAGGGCCTGTCGCAGGCCGGAAACGATGAACCCGCGCACTGCCGCGGCGTCGCGAAAGCGCACCTCGGTCTTGGCCGGGTGCACGTTCACGTCCACCTCTTCGCTCGGCAAGTCGAGAAACAGCGCCAGGACCGCGTGGCGGTCGCGCGCCAGCATGTCGGCGTAAGCCCCGCGCACCGCGCCGACCAGCAGCCGGTCCTTTACCGGGCGGCCGTTGACGAACAGGTACTGGTGGTCGGCGACCCCGCGGTTGTAGGTCGGAAGGCCGGCGATGCCGGTCAGCCGCATCTCGCCGCGTTCGAGGTCGATGGCGACCGAGTTGTCGGCCAACTCGCGCGCCACGATCATCGCCACGCGCGGGGCCAGCCCTTCCCCGCCCTGCAGGTCGAAGATCGTCCGTCCGTTGTGTTCGAGCCGGATCGAGACATCGGGCCGCGCCATGGCCAATCGGCGCACGATGTCGAGACAGGCGGCGTATTCGCTGCGCTCGGTCCGCAGGAACTTGCGCCGGGCCGGGACCCTGGCGAACAGTTGCTCGACCCGCACCCGCGTTCCCGGCGGCAGGGCCGCAGGGCCCTCGTCGGTCACCGCGCTGTGGTCGGTCACCCGCCGCCAGCCCTGCTCGGAGCCGCGCACCCGGCTTTCCAGTGTCAGCCGCGCGACGCTGGCGATCGACGGCAGCGCCTCGCCGCGGAAACCGAGCGTGGCGACCTTCTCGATCGCATCGTCAGGCAGTTTCGACGTCGCATGCCTTTCGAGCGCGAGCGCCATTTCGTCGGCGGTCATGCCGCATCCGTCGTCGGTGACCTCGATCCGGCTGAGACCGCCCTCGCCCAGCGAGACCGCGATTCGGGTCGCGCCGGAATCGATGGCGTTCTCGACCAGTTCTTTGAGCGCTGACGCCGGACGTTCGACCACTTCTCCCGCGGCAATGCGGTTGACCAGGGTCTCCGGAAGGCGGCGAATTTGGGGCATGAATTGCAGGGTAACGGCGGGGCGCTCGAATTTCGAGCCAAGCGGGGTAAAAACCCGTCGATTGCGTTACAAATTTTTGGTGTTTGACGGGGCATTGCATTAAGGGGGCCCGACGCGCCGGACTCACCGGTACAGCCCCACACCACCTATCCGCGGCAAAGCCCGGAAAAATAATGGAATTCCGATGAGTTCTTTCTTCACCCGCCTCTTTTCGTTCGGCTCGCAGAACATGGCGATCGACCTCGGCACGGCGAACACGCTGGTCTATGTCCAGGATCAGGGGATCGTACTCAACGAACCGTCCGTGGTGGCAATCGAAACGATCAACGGGATCAAGCGGGTCAAGGCCGTCGGCGACGACGCCAAGCTCATGATGGGCAAGACACCCGACAGCATCGAGGCGATCCGCCCGCTGCGTGACGGTGTCATCGCCGACATCGAAATCGCCGAAGAAATGATCAAGCACTTCATCCGCAAGGTCCACGGCAAGCGCACCAGCATGTTCCGCCACCCGGAAATCGTGATCTGCGTGCCTTCGGGCTCGACCTCGGTCGAGCGCCGCGCGATCCGCGACGCGGCATCGAACGCCGGCGCCTCGGAAGTCTTCCTGATCCTCGAGCCGATGGCCGCGGCGATCGGCGCCGACATGCCGGTGACCGAGCCGGTCGGCTCGATGGTCGTCGACATAGGCGGCGGCACCACCGAAGTCGCGGTACTCTCGCTGCGCGGTCTCGCCTACACCACCTCGGTCCGCACCGGCGGCGACAAGATGGACGAAGCGATAGTTTCCTACGTCCGCCGACACCACAACCTGCTGATCGGCGATGCCACGGCCGAGCGGATCAAGAAGGATTACGGCGTCGCCACCGTGCCGGAAGACGGCGTCGGTGAAGCGGTGACCATCAAGGGTCGCGACCTCGTCAACGGCGTGCCCAAGGAAATCACCATCAATCAGGGCCACATCGCCGAAGCGCTCAGCGAACCGATCGGCGCCATCGTCGAAGGCGTGCGCATCGCGCTGGAAAACACCGCGCCGGAACTGGCCGCCGACATCGTCGACCAGGGCATTGTCCTGACCGGCGGCGGCGCGCTGATCCGCGGGCTCGACGATCACCTTAAGGAAGAAACCGGCCTACCGGTCAGCGTGGCGGAAGACCCGCTTTCGTGTGTCGCGCTGGGGACTGGACGGGCGATGGAGGATCCGGTCTATCGCGGCGTGCTGATGACCGCCTGATCCTCCGGCATTGTAGGGAGGTAAGGCGGCGATGGCTCCGCCCTCGAACAGGTCCGGGTCGAACCGCAAGGCGCAGCTTAGCGTCTTTACGGGTTATGTCCTGGCGAGTGTCGGCGCGCTGATCGGGGCAGCGTTGCTGATCATCTCGCTGTGGCAACCGCAGGCGATATCGGGACTGCGCTCGATGGCGGTCGACGCAACCTCGTCGGCCGGCGAAGCAGGCGCGTCCGCGCGGACCGGCGGCAGGAGCTTCTTCGAGGCCATCGCGGGTTACTACCGCGCCGGCAGCCGCAATGCGGAACTGCAGAACGAAAACGAGGTTGCGCGGGTCAAACTGGTCGAGGCGCAGGCCATCGAGCAGGAAAACAAACGCCTCAAGGCCGCACTCGGACTCAGGGACGGCGAGGTGAAGCCAGTGGCGCTCGGCCGCCTCATCGGCTCGACCTCCTCCAGCGCCCGGCGCTTCGCATACATTTCCGCTGGCAGTTCCGAAGGCGTGGGCCGGGAAATGCCGGTGGTCTCGCCGATGGGTCTTGTCGGACGCATCTTCGAAACAGGTTCGCACAGCGCGCGGGTCCTGTTGCTGACCGACAGCGAGAGCATGGTCCCGGTGCGCCGATCCACCGATGACGTGGTCGCCTTTGCCGAAGGCCGTCCGGACGGATCGCTCCGCATCAGGCTGATCAACCTCGGTATCAATCCGCTGAAGAAGGGCGACGTCTTCGTAACCTCCGGCGCGGGCGGGTTGTTCCGGCCGAACATCCCGGTCGCAGTTGTCGAGGAACTGACCAAGGACGGTGCGGTCGCCCGGCTCCTGAGCAACCCTGCTGCGACCGACTACGTCAGCGTCGAGCCGGTCTGGCAGCGGGACGCCGTCGAGATGTTAAGTTCTTCGCCCAGTGCACCGGCAACGGAGAGCGAATGATCGATCCGATCAACCCACGCTCCCGGCAGGATGCCTTCGGCAGCAAGATCAACCGCGACCATTCCCCTGCCCTCGTATACGGGGTGCCGTGGATCTCGATTCTCCTCGGGTCTCTTACACCGCTCCTGCCGATCATTGCGCCCGCACCGCTGCTTCCGCCGATCGCGTTCGTGTTCATGGTGGCGTGGCGGCAGTTGCGGCCGGGCTTGCTGCCGCTCTGGGCCGGCCTGCCGTTCGGTGCGTTCGACGACCTGTTCTCCGGACAGCCCTTCGGCAGTGGTATCCTGCTCTTTTCGCTCGCCTTGATCGGCCTCGACCTGCTCGACCTGCGGTTCCCATGGCGCGGTTTCTGGCAGGACTGGTTCATCGCTTCGGGCCTTCTGGCGGCCTATATCCTACTGGCTGCGGTGTTTTCCGGGTCGCAGGTCGGCGGCGAACATCTCGTGACCTTGATGCCGCAGTTCTTGCTCTCGCTGTTCTCCTACCCCATCATCGCGCGCATGGTGTCGCAGCTAGATCGTTTCCGCCTGTTCCGCGTCCGCCGCTTGGGATGAAGCCATGGCGCGTACGTATAATGCCAGCACCCTTCACCAGAGTTTCGATCGCCGCAGTTTCGTAGTTGGTGCGGTCCAAGGCGGAATCGGCCTGCTCCTCGCGGCGCGCATGGGCTACCTCTCGATCGCCGAGAACGAAAAGTACAAGACCGAGTCCGAGAGCAACCGCGTCAACCTCTCGCTGATCCCGCCGCGGCGTGGATGGATACTCGACCGGAACGACGCACCGCTTGCCTCCAATCGCGCCGACTTCCGCGTCGACGTCATTCCGGAATGGATGAACGAGCCGGAAAAGACCGTCGCGCAGCTGGGCGAGATCCTCGATCTCGACGCGGCGACGATTTCCGAGGTCCAGCAGCGCGTGAAGCAGGCCGTCGGCGCACAGCCGGTCGAAGTTGCCTCGGGGCTCAACTACGAGCAGTTCGCCGCGGTCAGCGTCCGCATCCCCGACCTGCACGGCGTCGTGCCGCAGCGGGGTTTCTCGCGCTATTATCCGACCGGGCCCTCGGTCGCGCACTTGCTCGGCTATGTCGGGCCAGCAAACGCCGAGGAATACAAGAAGGAGCCCAACCCGCTGCTGATCACGCCGGGCTTCAAGATCGGCAAGGACGGCATCGAGAAGGCCTTCGAAAAGGACCTGCGCGGTCTACCCGGTGCGCGGCGTGTCGAAGTCACTGCTTCCGGCCGGATCGTGAAGGAACTGGAGACGCGCGAGGACGTCCAGGGCCAGGCGATCAAACTGACGATCGACGGTCCATTGCAGGACTTCGCTTCGCGCCGTGTCGGCCTGGAATCCGGCTCGGTCGTGGTGCTTGACTGCCTGACGGGCGGCATTCTCGCCCTCGTCTCGATGCCGGCGTTCGATCCCAACAGCTTCGTCGGCGGCATCGGGCGGCTACGCTGGAAGATGCTCAACGAGGACGACCACATTCCGCTGCTCAACAAGGCGGTGCGCGGTCTCTATCCTCCCGGCTCGACAATGAAGCCGATGGAGACCCTTGCGCTTCAGATGCACGGTGTCTCGCCAGACGAGCGGGTCCATTGCCCGGGCGGATACCAGCTTGGCAGGCGATTCTTCCGCTGTGATGCGGTGCATGGCACGGTGGACATGCGGGCGGCGATCGAGCGGAGCTGCAACACCTACTTCTGGTCCATGGTCCACCGCGTCGGCTACGACACCTTCGCGTCGATGGCACGGACCTTGGGACTGGGCGACGAATTCGACCTGCCCGGCGTGAACCAGCGCTACGGGACCGTGCCCGATGCCGAATGGAAGATGCGCCGCTACAAGCAGGAGTGGACCGCATCGGACGGTCTCAACGCATCGATCGGCCAAGGATATGTGCTGACCAATCCGCTGCAACTGGCGGTGATGACCGCCCGCATCGCGACCGGCAAGAACCTTATCCCGTCGCTCTTGTTCGGCAACCAGCAGAAGCTTGGCCCTCCCCTGCCGTTTACGCCGGAGCAACTCCAGGTCACGCATGACGGGATGTTCCGAGTGGTCAACGGTGCAGGCACCGCGGGCGGCGCGAAGTTGCGGCTGGACGGCATCCAGATGGCCGGCAAGACCGGTACTGCGCAGGTGCAGAAGCTGGTCGCCCGCGGACATTTCGGCGACTGGAAATCGCGCGACCACTCGCTGTTCATCTGTTACGCGCCGGTCGACAACCCGCGCTACGCAATTTCCGTGGTGATCGAGCACGGCACCTTCGGCGCCCGCGCGGCGGCACCTATTGCGCGCGATGTCATGACCTACCTGTTCGATCCCGAGATGGGCCTGCAGACCCTGCACGAACTCGAAAAGCAGTGGGGCGGTACCGCACAGCAGCGGCTCGACGCCAAGTACAAGAGCTTCGCCGCTGCGGAGGGCATCATCATCCCGCCCACGCAAATCGATCAATTTTCGGAACGAAAGATGGTCGATGCCGAGGCGAAGGTGCCCGCACCCGCGCCTGCTGCCGTTGAAGCGGCGCGTGGCGGAGAAACACGATGAAATCGTCGATCCTGCCGCCCTTCATTGCCGACCAGCCTTGGCGCATCCTGCTGACGCTGACCGCGCTCGTCTGCTTTAGCGGGGCCGTGCTCTACTCGGCAGCCGGCGGCGAATTTTCCACCTATGCCGCTTCCCAGCTATGGCGTTATGCGATCTTCCTGGTCGCCGCCTTCGTGCTTTCGTACATGCGCCCCGAATTCGTGCGCATGGTCGCCTACCCTGTCTACGGAGGCGTCGTCCTGCTCTTGCTCGGCGTCGAATTGCTCGGGCAGATCGGCGGCGGCAGCCAGAGATGGCTAAACATCGGGCCGCTGGTCTTGCAGCCGTCGGAGCTGATGAAGCCGACCATCGTCCTGGTCCTTGCAACCTACTACCATTCGCTCCCGGCAGGGTACGTCAGCAGCTGGCGCTCGCTCATCCCGCCGGCTGGCCTGATCGGCGTGCCGATGGTGCTGGTGATGCTTCAGCCCGACCTCGGGACCGCGCTGGCCATCGCTTTTGGCGGCGCAGTCATCATGTTCCTCGCAGGTCTCCCGGCGCGCTGGTTCGTCGGCGCTGGGCTTGCCGGAGTAGTCGCTGCGCCGCTGGCCTATTTCTTCCTCCTGCACGACTACCAGCGAAACCGTGTGACGACCTTTCTCGACCCGGAGAGCGACCCGCTTGGAACCGGGTACCACATCACCCAGTCGAAGATCGCTATCGGTTCCGGCGGAATCGTTGGCAAGGGCTTCGGCAACGGTTCGCAGAGCCATCTCGACTACTTGCCCGAACCCCATACCGACTTCGTCTTCGCCACCATGGCAGAGGAATGGGGCCTCCTCGGCGGCCTGTTCGTCCTGCTTGTTTTCGGGATCGTCCTGCGCTGGGGGCTTAGCGTCGCCCGACGCGCACCCGACCGCTTCAGCCAGCTGCTCGCGGCCGGGATGACCGCGACCATCTTCTTCTACGTGGCGATCAACCTGATGATGGTCATGGGCCTTGCTCCGGTCGTCGGCATCCCCCTGCCTTTCATGAGTCACGGCGGATCATCGATGATGACCAACATGATCTGCATCGGCACATTGATGATGATCGACCGCAGCAGCAAAAGAAGGGGCACTACGGGCCTTGCCTGAATCGAAAGCCCCGCTATATGGGCCGCTCCCCGTGATTCGGGGGCCTGCCGAAACCGGCATGTGGACGCATAGCTCAGTTGGTAGAGCAGCTGACTCTTAATCAGCGGGTCCTAGGTTCGAGCCCTAGTGCGTCCACCATTTTCAAAGACTTAGCGATGGCGTGTGGCGCGTCTGCAACGCTGTCTAACATTCTGTCTAACGCGCGCGGCCGATTTCCAATTCACCGCCGATTGACAGCTCCGGCTCCCCTGCGCAGCTTCGCGGCTGAGGCTGGGGGACGCCATGGACGCTGACACGATTGAGTGGATCATCTTCGGGCCGCTGATTGTCGGCATGCTCATCTTTTCCTGGTGGGCGATGGAAGAAAGTCACCGGCGGCTGGACGATCCCAACGATGACCGGACCCTCTACCTGGACCAGCTCCCTGGCAAGCTCGCGCTCTTTCCCACCGGCACATACCGGGTCACGGTCATCCGCCAGAGCGGCAACGTCCATGCTGAGCACATCGTGACCGGCACTGCACAGGATGCCCTGGCGGCCGTCCTGGCCACGTTCCGCCGGGCGAAAATCCCGGCCGTCCACATCGGCACGAATACGGAAACGGAGCTGAGGATCGGGCGGCTCTACCATGACCATCGCGGCCGCAAAGAGGGCAAGAAAGTCGGGAGCGCCCATATCGCCTTGCTGGAGCGAGCCGAAGCTCCAGCCCTGGCTGAGCCGTCATTCACCATCCAGCCGCTCGGCTTCACGTGCGACTGCGGGGCGCGTGCCGAAGTGCCATTTGCCGAGATCGCGGAACCGCGCGCTTGCCCCGAATGCGGCGTGGACGCGACCCTTACGCCGGATGAGGTTGCTCAGATTGAGGCGGCGGCCGAGGAAGCGAGGGCCGAGGCGCTGGAGCGCTTTCGAGCCGGGGAGACCACCATCCACGTGGAGCGCAAGATCACCACTGAGGATTAGTCTGGAGGCGGCTGTGGCGGGCCGCTGACGAAGCCGATGCGTCAGGCGGTCCCTAACTCACCCTGGCCGCGAACGCGTATTCCGTCCTAGACGCTTTGCGCCGCCGGTTTGGTGAAGGGGCGGGTGCCGAAGAGCGAGCTGGAAGCGCTCCCTGCCCCGTCAGCTCTTGCTCAATCCGGCGGTCCCTTGAGGCCATAGTCGGCCATGCTCCTCGCTCTCCGGATGGATATCCAACTCCGCTCCGTTGCATCGCGGCAATTCTTCCAATCGCCCGGCGACAAGCTCTCAACCCGCTCGGCATGCCGCTCAGGAATGAGCATGCGGAACGGCCCGCCAGCCGCGCCCTCCTCTTGGAAAAGCCCCATCTCAGGATCGTGGTCGAGCAAGGTCCAGAGCTTGTCAAAGGCATCCTCGAACGCTGTCCGGGTGGCCAGGTCCATCGACTTGATACGGAACATGCGGGTCTCCTCATCGCCGGGTGCGGCCGCATCACCATAAAGTGGCGATCCGGACGGTCAAATCGGGCCTTGCGCGAGTCCTTCCCCTAGGTGCCGGTTCGCCGGACGCGCTCCGTTTCAACCATGTTGGGGCGGAGCATCGCGAACGTGGGTGCGGTCGCATCGCTGTAGGATTGGCCATGCATCCGCCGCACCGCTCCCCTCATTGTCCGGACGCCGGGCGCGAACATATACCGCATCGCGTTGGCGAGCCTAGGCAGCTCAAAGATGCGATGCTGTTCCAGATACGCCAGGGCGGGCACTCTCCCGCCAGGACGCCACCAATCGCCCTCGGTGTTGGCCGCGAACCAGCGATGCGACTTGATGCCATTGATCCAGAGCCATGGATCAAGCCTTTCCACACCCTCGGCCGAGATGCGCCACAGTGGGAGGTAGTCCCTGGCAAACACCACCTCGGAACCATCCTCCAGGGTCCAGATGCCGTAGGGCAACCAGAGCCGGGCGGGCAGGAAATCCGCGATGGGGGTTCGCGGCGTCACTGCCTCAAAGGTCGCACAGCAGCCTTCGCCGGAGTCATACAGCACATTCACGATGCTGTCGGTCCATAGGAGATAGCCGACACGCGGCCCGCCGATGGTTTTGACCTTCACGATTGTTCCCGGCTTGCCGCGCGCGGGCGCGCCCAAGTCTTGCTGTCGGATCGCCGCCATGTGGACGGCGAGCTGTTCATCAATGCCCCAGGGGGCCGCACCGAGAAGGCGGGCTTTCGAGAGTGCGTATTGCACGTCCCCGCATTCCAGGTTGAGCGAGAGCGCGAGGGCGAGCACCAGTTCCGTAGCCACCTGGGTGCTGAATGCGGTGGGATCGGGACCGGGCGCGTGAAATGAAGCGCTCAGCTCATGCCAGTCGCGGTAGCCGCTCGCGCACGCCAGAGCCTCATGGGCACTCGCGAGCGTCACCTCGGGAGACAGGCGGGCAAGGAATTTGGCGGCGGCCTTGGGCCGCTCGATATCGGGAAAATAGAGACGCATCGAACCACTCCGGCGGTGCTGATAGAGACGTGTCCACTTGGCCCACTGCGCACCTGGAAAGGTTCCGCTGGGTTGAATTCGCCTGCCCGGAAGCTTCGCCATTGTGGACGGCATGGCCGGTTGAGCCGCCGCCGTCATACCATCACGCGCTTGTGATGCGAAGCTAGGGCGGTCCAAATTCCACAGCCGCCCAGGCCGGGCCGAGCGCAGGATCGCGAGAGGCTAGCACGCGGTGGCCGTAGCGCTCCCAAGCCGCACGCGCTGCGGCCCGCCACAGCCGCTCGGCCTCGGCCCGCTCTGGCGATCCGGGAAGGCCAGCATTCACCGGCTCGACCAGGCCGGTCAGCTCGCACAGCTCGCCGAAATGGTCATGCCCGGTCTCAAGGCATTCCGCCCACACCTTGGCCAGCGTCTCGGGATCGCCCTTGCGCTTGCTGAAACGGCGACGGACCGGCACGCTACTGTCGAATGCCCGGCAAGGCTGGAGGGCGCGGCGTTTCGGGCAATAGGCCAGCGTCCAGGCCCAGCTCCCTCAGCGCACGGATGAACGCCACGCGGGCGTTGCGCTCCACCGCTTCGCACGGGTGAAGGCGGATTACGCCAGAGCCGTCCGTGAACACCAGGCCGCCATGCTTGGCCAGCTCCTCGCGGGCCTCCGTCATGCGGTCCAGCGCCCCGCACGCGCATTCCAGCAATTTCAGATGATGGCTCTCAAGCTGATAGTCCCGGAGCACTTGCCGCCAGAACTCGGCTGAGGCGGGAGACAGATGCGCGGGCGGCGAAGCATCGGAGGGATCGGCGGTCATGGCCGCACCCCTAGGGGGGTGGGTTGATGTTGAAAGCGCGATACCGGACACCGGCGGCGGGAGTTTAATTTTCGCGCGCACTGCCCCGGTTCATTCCGCGCGCGCGTGGGGGCCAGGCCGAGCTGGATATGGCCTGGCCCCGACCGCCTCAGCCGTGCGTCCCCGGCGGCGGTCATCACTGGAGCGTGCCCCGCTCGCGGAGCCGGGGAATGCGAACCTGGTTGAAATGCTCCGCCAGGGCCACGCCCAGCTTGCTGATTTCAACGTCCGTAGGATAGCGGTCCAGAGCTTCGATCATGACGGCCAGGCCCGCGCACAGTGCCCGATTGAATGCCGCGCTGATGACGGTGCAATCGCCATCGCTGAGGTCTCGGCAATCGAGCGTGAAGCGGCGGGCGGCTCCGCGCTCGAATTCGCTCAGCTCACGCCAGGGCGGGAGGTCAGCGGCCACCAGCTTTCAACCTCGCGAGCGCGCGCTCCAGCTCCGCGAGCCGGGCCTCGGTTTGAGCGAGGCGGCTTTCCAGTGAGGTGGCGCGCTCGGTCAGAGGGGCGAGCTGGCGCTCCACATGGTCGCGCACCAGGGCGGCCACCTCGGCACCGAATTGCTTGGCGTCCACGGTCAGACCGCCGGGCCGGTGGAGATGCCGGTAAGGATGGAGACCGCCGGACGGGCGGCGCGCCAGTTGGCCGGAAGCTCAACCCGGATGGCCGCGCAGTTCTTTTGCCAGAGCGAAACCGCCTCGGCCTCGGCTGGCGACTGGTCCGGATCGATCATCGCGATAGTGGCATGGGTCGCCACATCGATGAGCGGCGTTCCGTCGCCAAAGCTCACGCCGGCCGGATCGATCAGGACCAGGGAATGGGTATCGGGCGAGGCCTCGGCCGGGACGGACTTGGAAGCAATGGCCGGTATGCCCGCCAGCTCGCCGCCACGCGCGCCGATGAGCGGATACTGGACCCCGGCCAACTTGGCGAACAGGACCGGATCGCCCACCAGGAACGCGGTCGCGAGGTCGCCCTGAAAATCATCGATCAAGGCCGCGAGCGAGGCCGAGAAATCGCCTGGATCGGCCAACACGGGCGTGACCCCGTTCGTGATCGCGGCGGGCATAACTCCGGCGCTACCGGCGTTGCCGGGATCGATGAAAGCAAGGTCCAGCGCCTCCTGGACAGCGCGAATGAGGTCGCGCCGGATCGTCTCCTCGGCCATCGGATCGGCCAGACGGAGCAATTCTTGCGTGAGCACCGTGATGGCGCTGAGCTTCATCGGCTCCAGGCTGTCGGCCGCAAAGGTCGCATTCGTGATCGGCTTCGTCTGTCCCTCGCCCACCCAGCTCGCGGTTGCGCCACTCGCGACGGCAAGGGTCCGGACCGCGAGCGGGACACGCCTCAGTCCGGCCAGGCGTCCGATGATCGCCCCGGCATACACCACCTCGAGAAATTCGGCGGCGGCCTGGCGGTAGGTGGCCAGCTCGCTGCCCCAGGTCGCATCCGGGACCGTGCTCCCGGCGCTCGCCCTCAGGATGCGGGTCGCGGGATCGTCGCGGCCGAATTTGTCTCCGGCGTAGGCCAGCACATCGGCGGGATGATCGCCGCCCAGCGCGCGGGCGATGCAGAGCCGGACAAAGGTTTGACCGCGTAGGTTGTCGAAAAGCATGGGCTTCCCCTTTCGCGGCCTAGCATCCACGCGAAACGCTCATCGGCTAGCGGGTAAAACGCTCAAGACGCGCATCGGTCGCGCGCGCCGCGGAGACCCGACACCGTAGCACTCCAGCGGCCACCATCCTTTCGGACACCAGGGAGGCCCAGCTCCCTGCCCAGCTTGAGCACTTTCCGGACATGGCCCTCCGTGATGCCTTCGAGACCGGCGAGCTGCTGCGGCGTGAACCATTCCTCCGCTTGCGGC
Source organism: Croceibacterium salegens (assembly GCF_009827435.1). Lineage (GTDB taxonomy): Bacteria > Pseudomonadota > Alphaproteobacteria > Sphingomonadales > Sphingomonadaceae > Croceibacterium_B > Croceibacterium_B salegens. Next base: position 263,112 of record NZ_WTYM01000030.1, read on the forward strand.
TGAGACGGAGCATCACGCGGAACGGCGGTGAGCTGGACCGCACCGCCGCAATGCGGGCAGGTCGCTGTCATTGCTCCGTCTCGCATTCAACCCGGTCGGCATTGTCGAGCTGGACCGCGACCGCGCGCTGGGCACCGGCGATGGCATCTCGGATGCCTTGGGCATGGCGGCTGTTACCGGCAAGAGCCTCGGCCTCGGACAGCAGCCGGGAGATTGCGAGGAGACGATCCCGGCTCATTCCTCTGCCCCACTGGCCTCATCGGCAGCTGCCCCACCTGCCACACCCCCTCCCCCCCTAAAGGGGGGTGGGGGGGAGTGTGGCGGGGGTGGTGCCACACCTGCCACACCGCGCCCCGCCTCACTGAAATTTGGTGTGGCAGAGCCTTCTATCACCCAGGCTCCGACCTCCACAAACTTGCGAGGCATCCGCTTGCCGTCCGGCCGTTCCACTACCTCCAGCGCCCCATTGGCGATCCAGGTGGAGAGGAGGTGGATGATCCGCCGCCGGTCCTGGACCGGATCAAGGTCCAGCGTTTCGGCAACGGCGTGCCCCACCCAGCTCGCGGCCTGGTGGTGCTCGCGCCACTCGCCCTCGCTCACGCGCCGCTGGACTGCGTAGAGGTGGCGGAGCGTCACGCCGTCGAAGGCATCGGGCGGTTGCCACGGCATCGCCACCCCGACCGTATCCCCATTGGGCAGGTCCACGGACTGGAGGCGAAACCAATCGGCCTTTTCGGGCGGAGCGCGATTGTGCTTGTCATCCAGGACGGTGAAATGCCGTCGTCGCTCATCGTCACCCTGGATGCCGAAAGCGTCCGCCTCCTCGGCCGTCATGCGGTTGAACACCAGCGCGATCCGGGCCGCGTTCACCAGCGCGACCGCGCCACGCGAGGCTTCCACGGTGACCCGCTGCCCGGCGAGCTTGTGAGCATGGTGCGGGAGCACGATCGCGCAATTGGCCGCCGCCGCGACCCGGCCCCATTCCTTCGCCACGGCATCAATGGCCCCGTTGCTGTTTTCGGAGACCCGGTGACTGGACACGAACGGGTCCACCACCAGCACGTCCACCTGGCGCGCCAGCAGCTCGCGCGTGAGGGCGTCGATTTCGGGCCTCAGCAGCCGGAAGCCATCGCGATCCTCCACGGCGGTGCAGAGCGGGCGGCCGCTGAGGCCGCTGTCCACGAACAGCCGATTGCCGCAATCGTCCGGGCCTATCCCGTGCGCGAGCGCCGCCGCCGCAAGGGCGCGGTCCAGTTCGTCCCGGTCATCCTCCAGGTTCCAGCTCCAGACACGTTGCGGCCCTTCCCACACCGGCTTGCCGAGGAGCGGCCGTCCGCTCGCGAGCGCCAGCGCCGCCGTGGCGATCCAGGTGGATTTGCCGTGCGCGCCTGGCGCAATCAGGACCGTGACGACGCGCCGGAGCAACCACCGGCCCATTACCCAGGGCCGTTGTGGGATCGTAGCCGGATCGGGCCAGCCGTATGGTGTGGCGCGCAATGCCCCGTGGCAGTTGGCCGAGACCTCCACCGCTTCGCTGGCCAGGGATGCCAGCTCATCGGCCGAGACGCTGAAATCGGCGCACGCCCGCATGGCATCGCCCAGGCGCTCGCGAAGCTGGCGGCGCTCGGCCAGGTCCACGATTTGCTGTGCCAGCTCGCGCGGCGCGAGGAGGCCCTGGCCATCGGCCGTGAGCCGCGCCAGGTAGCCGGTGCCGCCCAGCTCGGCCATGGCCGGATCGTGCTCGAAAAAGGGCTTGAGGGTCACGGGTGTGACCTGGTGACCGTCGCGGCGAAGCTCGGCCACGCGCTCGATTATTCGGGCGTGAAGCGGCTCCGCGAAATGCTCTGGCCGGACCTCGGCCGCGAGCACGTCCAGCAACTCGTTGTCGATCAAGACCGCACCCAGGAATGCCGCCTCGGCTTCCAGGTTCACCAGATCACTGGCCATTGACCTCGCCCCCACGCCGTTGCTGGGGTGCTGGCCGGATGCTATGGGCGCGCCTGTCGCCAGGAAAACGACACGCGCCCTCGGCCCTGCCGGGGGCGTTTCTCATGGCGGGCCTCAGGCGGCTTGGTCGGCAGGTTCGCGGGTCGCGGCGCGGGCGGCGATCCACTCATCCACTTCATGCTCCAGGTGGCCAACCGCGCGCCCTCCATTGGGGTTGAGCGGGAAGCGCCGAGGGAAGAGGCCCTCTCGCTCCAGGTCGCGCAATTCGCGGTCGCAGAGACCAACCTTGGCCTCAGTTTCTTTTGGTCTCAGGATGCGCATGAAATTGCTCCGTAGTTCCGGAGCACTCCACTTATGCGCGTCCTCTACCTCGATCATCCGGGACGAAAATCTTTAGCGTCCCGGACGCGCGCCCCAATATTCCTCAACAGTTCGCTCACTGAGATTGACCCCAAGCTCCGCGAGAGTTTCGGTCACAAGCGCACATGCGCTTACCCGCTGGGCGGCCGGGTTCCGGGTCGCATTCAATCCGATTTCGAGGTCAAGAACGCGTTGGACTGCTGCAACGATGTGGCGTGCACGGTCCTCATTTGGCTCGCTACCCCGGTTCAGTTTTGGCCCCCTACGGTGCCAATCGTCGCGTCCATATGCAGCGAGCACTGGCGGTAATGGGTGCTCTCCCAACCAGCCGTCCGCCAGCCGGATGAGGGCGCGATGAGCGGCGGGATCGCCATCCCGTGCCCTCGCCACTAGGGCCTCACCTCGTTCCTCATCCCATGCCGGGCGCACCACCGGAGTTCCGTCTGGCAGGGAGGTGAGCTTGAGCGCAAAGGCTTCGCGCTCAGCGGAGATGCGCCGCCATTCCTCGTTTGCATCTTTGCCGCGCTGAATGTCGGGTAGCGCCCATTGGAGATAGGCCCGAACCTCGGCCCTGGCGCGCTCGAATTCCCGCGTCACGATGCGGCGCTCTTGAAAGGGATGACGTTGTCGCCCTCACCTTTGAGGACGCGTTCCACCAGTGCCGCCAAGGCCTCCAGAGCGGCCGCCTTTTCCTCGAAATAGGCGTGCCGGTCATAGGTGCCCTCCACACCGGGAATGACATGGCCGAGCGCACGTTCGGAAATGTCGGGCCGGACCCCTGCCCTCGCCATGAGGGATTTGGCAGTGCGGCGTAGATCGTGGATGACCCATGGCGGGATGGGGGCCACGGCATGCAAATCCTCTTTGCCGTCCGAGAAACTGTGAAACGCTTTCTTGCCCCGCCCCGCGAACACGAACGGATTTTCCTTCGCCCTCGGCTGAGCGTTGATGATGTCGAGCGCGAGCTTGGGCAGTCTCAGCGCGCCAGCGTTCACTTTCTCGCGCGCCTCGGCCGGGATGGTCCAGACCCCATCCTCAATGTCGGCCCAGCGCATGGCCGCGACCTTGGCCCGGCGCTGGCCGGTCAAGAGCGCCACTTTCACGAACGCGCCAAAGGTGCCCACCTTGTCGCACGCGGCCCAAACCGACCGGATTTCATCGTCGTTCAGGATGCGCGTGCGGGCACGATCCCGGTGACTGCCAGAGCGCTTCATCTCCGGAATGACCGGGGAGACATAGTGCTCATCATATTGGCGATACCAGTTGAACAGCTTGGCCAGCGTGGCGAGCACGCGGTCCGCCTGGACCGGGCCATTGTTGTCCACCAGGTCATCCATGAGCGCGGTCACGACGCCGCGCCGGATCGACAGAAACGGCTTGGATTGCCAGCGAGGATAGACGTAGGTGGCGAGCTGGCGCTCAATCTCGCGCTTAGAGCGGAGCGGCACGCCGTCCTGTTTCTTGCCGCCCTTGTCCACCCAGCGCTTCACGAAGCGCTCCGCCACCACCTTGAAGGTCTCGGGAGCTGCCTTGGGAGCCTCATCCGGGAGAATGTCGGTCTCGCCCGCCTTCACCCGCGCGACCGCGACCGCCGCCAGCTCGCGGGCCTTGGCCACGGTCATTAGACTGGGTTGGCCGATTTGCTTCCACACCTGGCGTCCCACGGGATCGCGGGCCACGATGGAAAACGAGGATTTGCCCTTTGGCGTCACGATCAGCGCTAGGCCGGTGGTCGCCTCATCAAAGATGACTTGGCGCTTCGCGGTCGGTTTCGCCTTCGCGACCTCGCGCTCAAATCCCTTCAAGAGAGGGGTTGGTTTCGGCATTGCTCCGGCCCTTCTGTCTAACATCTGTCTAACTGGCGGCGTTCCTGTTGCGTTAGCCAGGTTCCACTCAGTTCCACTCAAATGCTAGGAGTTCTGCGGGTTTGCAATCCTTCCCCTCCTGATAACTCCCCTCTGTTCCGGCTATGGACACTCTCTCTTAATCAGCGGGTCCTAGGTTCGAGCCCTAGTGCGTCCACCACGTTTCAGAGACTTATCGCAAGCACTTTGATTCTTTGTTTGATTAGATAACCGGTTAGGGAACGATCGGGGGCATATCATACAGGCAGGCCAACGTAGTTCTCGGCGATGGCGGTTTGTGCCGCGCGGCTCGAGGCGATGTAGTCGAGTTCGGCGACCTGCATCGCCCGCTCGAACGGGCCGTCCTCGGGAAAGCGCTGCATGAGCCGCGTCAGCGACCAGATGGACCGTTTCGACTTCAACACCCGCGCCAGCGCCTTGTCCGAATAGCGGGCAACGGCATGGGCGTCGTTAAGCATCCAGGCACCGCGGTCGACAAGCGCGCGGTGCACGCAATGAATCTTCTCGGCTATCAGGTCGAAGCCGGGATCGAGTGGGGCGAGCAGGGCAAGCGCGGCATCGGCCGGGATAGCCTGCAGGGAAACTCGCTCCCCATGCTCCAACAGACACAGGGCGGCAGACCTGACAGGTTTGGTGGCGATCTTCACCTGCTGGAGTGTGACCACTCGCTTGGTCTGGCCATTGCGCAACCGCATGGGGCCATCACGGCAAGCGGCATCTTCCGGAAGCAGGTGCACAGGCCCTCGCCACCCCCAGACTTCAAGTCGCGGGCGCGTCTGGATATAGACAGTGTCTTCGGAAAGCACCGTCATTCCCGCCTAGTCGGCAGCCAGCGCGAGCGAGCTCTTGCCCGCGCCGCTGCGTTCGGCAAACAGTATCGCGGTCTCGCCGGCCCTGATTGCGGAGGCGTGGATGGGGATTCGGCGGTTGTGCGAAACCAGGAACAGCGCCAGCGGCTCAAGCACCCATTCCCAAAGTGCCGCGTCGTCTTGAAGAAAGGCTCTCGAAAGCGCGCACCGTGCGAGACTTAGGTCGGGCAAGGCAGCGGGCCACGGCGCACGAAGTGGAAACCTCGGGATGATTAGCCCACGTCTGTCCAGATCGGGACCCAGCTGGCAAGTTTGGACAACGGCCACTGGGAAAGGTCGTCGGTCCGATAGCCAAGCTGGGCCGATGCATCACCGGCGATGACGGACATCAGCTGTTGATCGAATCCGCCCATTCGTTCGGCTTTGCGCAGGGATTCGCTTGCGAAAGATGAATTGCTCGTTGAAGGGAGACCCGCCACGGTCGGTTGCAACAGGCACGCTTCGTTCGAGATGCCGAGAAAGTTCGCAATATCCGCCATCGTGCCGCGGGGCTCCGCGACAAGATCTTCGTATCGGACCAGTCGATATCGCCTAGCCGGCGCTTCCTTCCGCATGAACTCTTGCGTCCACAGGTTGAACAGTCCGATCTTCTCGTGATGATTTCGCGACATGACGCTGGGCCACTTGTTAGGTTGGAAGCGGCGATAGCCGGTGTGCCCACGATCGGCACGCGGGTTGACCATATCGCCGACTTTGCTCCGGATGCCGCCGTTGCGATATCGGTCGGCAATGACATGGAGTTGGCAGAGCAGATTGCTGCTCTAGCCGAAGATGAGGAAAGGCGACTGAATTTTGCCCGGGCTGCACAAGAGCGGACTGTCTCGACTCCGGCCCAATGGACCATGCAGCGCATCTGCGAATTCTTCTGACTTGAAGGCTGGGCGATGCAGACAGTCTAACGCTATATCTTCTGCACCCGACGACTTTGCGTCAAGAAAGGGACCGGCACACGGGTTTCGCGACTTTGCTCGCGACTTCTCTCCAAAAGATGCAACAATGTTAGAACCCTCCAGCCCTTGGGGCCGAAAGATATTGGCCGCTTCTGGGCCGAAAGCGGACTGCCCGCTTTGGAGTGAAGCTCGCGGTAGAGCTGCCTATCACCGAGTAACCCCGTATGCGTTCGATATCGACTTTGAGCCAAACTCAGACAGACCATTGGGGAGTTCTCCGATGTGTCGCCAAGCAAACACGCGCCAGCGCTGAAGCATCGACGTTGCGGTGGCGGGTTTCCCTGCCTGTGGTATGCATCGCTTCGTCCCGCGACCGAGTCGAACATGCTCGACGGACGATTTCCAACCGCGCCATCGGCCCAGCACGAGACAGCGGCGCCGGTCCTGTCGGCCGGCACTCCCCTGCAAGGGACCTTCCCTAATGACCCATATCACCACCCAAGACGGCACAAGCATCTTTTACAAGGACTGGGGGCCCCGAGACGCTCAGCCGATCGTCTTCCACCATGGCTGGCCGTTGAGCGCGGATGACTGGGACAACCAGATGATGTTCTTCCTCGGTGAAGGCTTCCGGGTGATCGCGCACGACCGCCGCGGTCATGGCCGTTCGAGCCAGACAAGTGAAGGCAATGACATGGACACCTATGCGTCTGATGTCGCTGAGCTGGTAGGGGCGCTCAACTTGCGCGATGCGATCCACATCGGCCATTCGACCGGCGGCGGCGAAGTCGCCCGCTACGTCGCCCGCGCCGAGCCTGGGCGGGTCGCGATGGCGGTGCTGATCGAGGCAGTGACACCGGTCATGGTCAAGAAGGGTTCCAACCCCGGCGGCACGCCGCTCGAGGTGTTCGACGGCTTTCGCGCCACACTCGCCGCCAACCGCTCCGAGTTCTACCTCGATATCCCGAGCGGCCCGTTTTACGGCTTCAACCGGCCGGAGGCGAAGGTGTCAGAAGGCCTGATCCGCAACTGGTGGCGGCAAGGCATGATGGGCAGCGTCAAGGCTGGTTACGAGTGCATCAAAGCCTTCTCTGAGTCTGATTTCACCGAGGATCTGAAGGCAATCGAGGTGCCTGTGCTGGTGATCCACAGCGAGGACGACCAGATCGTGCCTTATGCGGACGCGGGTCCACTAACGGCCAAGCTACTTAGGAACTGCACGTTCAAGTCCTACAAGGACCTACCCCACGGCTGCTGCCAGACGCATCCGGACCTGATCAATGCCGAGCTGCTCGCCTTCATTCGATTTCAAGGATCGCCAGAAGAGCAGTTGACGGTGACCATCGAGCCTACGCTCGCATGACCGAGATCTGCGGGCCCGGCCGCCGGCCGGGTTCGCAGCTTCGTTAAGGCCTGAATTTGGCCATTCGATTTGATATTATATCGTCGAGTCATCGTCGCGCTAGAATGTCTGCCAGGGGGTTATATCGACGCGAATGGTCGCTCGTCTTGCTCGCTCGCTCGCGGCTCTCGAGCCCTAGCTTTTGAACTCGCAAAGTCCTTTCGCGGAGCCAGGATCAAAGCCTGCCGCGCCGGCATCGTCTCAGATTGCGGCGAGAGCGGACTGGCAGGTTTCAATTCCAGTTCGGCGAAGGCTGCCCTTGCGCAGCTGCCTCAGGTCGCCGCCAAACTGCCGCTTGACAGGGCGCCGGCTATAGCTCCCAATCTCCGTCCATGGAAAGCATTGGCGGTGACCTGAGGGCGATGAGCCCGCGACCCTTTCAGCCCGAATACCTGGAGGCGATGCGCCACGTGGGATCGGAGCGACGCTACCGCGCAAGAGAAATCATCACGCCCGTTGGCGAGCGAATGGACCGCTTTCTGCTGCTGCTCGACGGGGAGGTCGACATCGTCGATCCCTTCACGGGCGAAATCGCCATTCCCAGCGCTATGCGGGCAGGTCAATTTCTGGGTGAACTGAATTTCCTCAACGGCGGCACCGTCACCTCGCCGACAAGAGCTGCCGGCGAAGTGCTGATGCTCGAAGTGCCGCGCGCGGCAATGCTCGACCTGATGGCCAAAATTCCGGAGCTCGGCGATCACATCATCACCGTCTTTGCCGCGCGCCGCCGGCTGCTGATCGAGGACGGGCGAAGCGCCGTGACCGTGATCGGGGCCGAACGCGACCCGGCGGTCCAGCGCGTGGCCAGCTTCCTGTCGCGCAACCGCGTCCCCTTCCGCAGCTTCGAACTGGGCGAAAAGTCAGAAGCGGCAATCGTCCTGTGCGAACTGGTCAGGCATCGCCCCTCGGTGGTGATGGACCATGACAAGGAGGTCGACGAGCCCACGCCGCGCAAGGTCGCGGCGCTGCTCGGAATGGACCTTGAGATTTCCGAAGACGAGGAATTCGACCTGCTAATCGTCGGCGGCGGGCCGGCAGGGGTGGCTGCTGCAGTCTATGCGGGGTCGGAGGGGTTAAGTGCGCTCGTGATCGAGGACACCGCGATCGGCGGGCAGGCCGGGACCAGCAGCCGAATCGAGAACTTCATGGGTTTCCCCACCGGCATCTCGGGTGCGGATCTGGTGTTCCGCGGGCAAATTCAGGCGATGAAGTTCGGCACCCGCTTCGCCATGCCCCGGCGGGTCGATCACCTCGCACAGACCGATGACGGTTTTTGCGCCACGCTGGAGGACGGCAGCACCTTGTGCGCGCGCTCGGTACTTGTGGCGACAGGAGTGCAGTACCAGCGTCTGCCGGTCGACCGGCTTGAATTGCTTGAAGGCTCCGGCGTCTACTATGCCGCGACCGAAATGGAAGCGCGCTTCTGCCGCAACACCGACGCCGTGGTGATTGGCGGGGGCAATTCGGCAGGCCAGGCGGCAATGTTCCTGTCGCGCCATGCGCGGCACGTGCACCTACTGGTGCGCGGCGGGAGCCTATCGGCCACGATGAGCGCGTACTTGCGTCAACGACTGGAAGCCGATCCGGCCATCACCATCCGCTACGGCTCACGGCTTTCTGCGCTTGAAGGCGACGAGACCCTAACTGCTATTGTCTGCGATGAACCGGGCGGCCCCTTGCGGATCGAGACGGGCGCGCTCTTCGTCATGATCGGCGCCGCTCCAAACACGCGCTGGCTCTCCGGCCTGGTTGACCTGGACGAAAAGGGTTTCGTGCTGACAGGGCCGGACGTTGGCGTGCAAAGTTCCTTCGCCACATCCCAGCCGGGCATCTACGCCGTAGGAGACGTCCGCGCAGGATCAGTGAAGCGCGTTGCATCCTCGGTCGGCGAAGGCTCCGTCGTGGTCAGTGCTATCTGGTCGTACCTCGAAGATTTGCGAGACTAGAAGTCTGTGCCCCTGCCCAAAGGAATTTCGTAGCGAGGCCGACAAAGAGGGGAAATCTGCGGCTGCTATTGGGCCGCTAGCTGACGGTCCGGTTTCGCTGCAAGACTTTGAGAAGCGGACACTAAGCCGCGTGATCCTCGAACGATCAGTGTGTATAGTAGTTCTCTATTCGTTCTGCTAGAATAGTAGAATATGGCCGACGACACCGACGAGGTAACTGACGAAGAGGAAGGAGCCGCGGAGGAGTCCGCGACTCCGGTTCTACTCGCGTCGGCGGACGACTTCGCAGCGATCGACTTGGTGAAGGCGCTGGAGGGAGTGGATCGCGCCGACGACCTCGCGCTCGAACAAGCATTCAACCGCGCCGCGGAGGCGGCCGACGAGGCGGGCGATGCAGCCGGGGCGCGCGGCTACCGGCTGCTGATGTTCCTCTGCACCCTCCACCTGCGAGTCGAAGACCCTGCCGAACCGTGGGGACCGAGGTTCGTTGGCCCGGAAGGGCGGTCCTACACGGCGAGCGACTTCCGCGGCGAGCAGAACGCCGTGCTCGCGGACGTCGTCGACGGGATTGCACATCCAGCCCTGAGAGCAAGGATCGCAGACGTCGTTTGGTACAATGACCGCAAGCAGGGCGGCGCCGCGACAGCATCTATCGCGGCCTACAGCGAGATCATCCAGCGCCGCCTGGGCGGGACCTACGCGCGCCCGTTCGAGGACTTCGACAGCATCCTCGACCTGGTCGCGTGGCTCGACAGGGCGCTCCAGATCGCCGCGATGTCCCGCAAGCGCGGTGTGATCCCAGATGAAGTGCGAACGGCATTCGAGGCGCTGTATGAGCAGGCTTGCGAGACCGGCCAATACGTCGCCTTCGAGAGGGTCGCAAACCTCGGCGTGGGCTACGGCCTGGCCGACTGGTGCAAGGTGGCGCCAGATGCGGAAAAGCTCGCCGAGGCGCGCGACGGAGGCGACTTTCCGATGGCAGTGCAGGCCGTGTGGAACTTGGCCGCCCAAGGATACGCCAAGATCGGCAATGAGGACGCCAAGTGCCGCTGCCAGGAACGGTCGGTCGACGAGACGCTTCGGATGCGCGAGCAGGTCGACTCGGCATCGGCGCAGGCATTCTGGACGCGCAAGGCCATCGGCGAGCTCCGAGCCGCTCGCGGATTCAAGGATCGCATCGACCAGCTTCGGAAGGAGTTGCGTGAGCTCCAGGAGGCGTCGCTCGACGAGTTCGGGCAGTTCAGCATCCCGCTGGACCTGACGCAGGAGCGGCAGGGGACCATAGAGATTTTCGAGGGACTGACCCTACCCGACGTGCTGCTCCAGTTCGCGCTGCTGGTACCGACGCCAAAGGTGGATGATCTCCGGCAGCAAGCCCTCGATGGCCGAAAAGACGGCTTCCTCTCGTCGCTCTTCGGCTCCAGCTATGCCGATCACGAGGGGAAGACGGTGGCTGAGACGCCGGCAGCGTCGTACGATGGCGAGCCCGACGAGGCTTGGCTCAAGGAGCGGTACCTCCGATCACTCGACATCTGGCGGCACCAAATAGTTGGCGGCTACATCGAACCCGCCCGTCGCACCGCCATGATTCGATTCCCGCTGGAGGTTAGGCACTTCGCAGCCATCGCGCAGATGAGCCCCTTCGTGCCTCCGGGGCACGAGCACGTGTTTGCACTAGGGTTTGCCCGGCTCATGCAGGGCGACGCTGCGTCGGCGGCCTATCTGCTGATCCCCCAGTTAGAGAACTCCCTCCGTCACGTGATGCTGAACGCGAGCCGGGAAACCTCAAAGATCAAGGCCGACCTCCTTCAAGAGGATCGATCGCTGTCTGGCATGCTGGAGTCCCTGCGGCCGGAGCTGGAGGAGATTTTCGGGCTCGACATCGTCAACGAGATCGACCTGCTGTTCCATCACAGTCCCGGCCCGCAGCTCCGGCACGAGATGGCGCACGGCAAGATGTCAGCGGGCGAGTGCTACCACCCGACGGGTGTCTACGCCTCCTGGATGATCTACCGACTCACTTGCCTGCCCTTGGTCAGTCACTGGAAGGAGCGAGTCGCCCTAGCGATCGAGCAGACTTCGCTCTGAGGTTCTTGAGGTCTATCTGGCATTCGATCTACTCGAACCAGCGAAGTACTGGTCAAGATGCAGCGGTTGATCGCGCGTCAAGCGGCCACTCACAACAGCTTCCATCGAGCTCAGGCACTAGCGTTATGCGCCTCGCATTGCTACTTAAGGGAAGGAGGTCAAGATCATGGCAAAGAAGGGGCAGCACGTTGTGCGGAGCTCGTCTGGCGCATGGGCGGTCAAGAAGGCAGGCTCATCCAAGGCCACTAGCACCCACGTCACCCAAGCTGATGCGATCAAGGCGGCAACCAAGATCGCTCAGAATCAGAAAACCGAAGTCTACATCCACGGCCGCGACGGCCGGATTAGGGAGCGAAACTCCTTCGGAAACGACCCGCATCCACCGAAGGGCTGAGCTTGCCGCGGCCCTTTGAGCGATCAGTCTTCGTCAACTGCCCCTTTGACGAAGAGTTTGCGCCAATCTTACAGGCTGTCGCATTCTGCATCGTCTATCTCGGCTTGTTTCCTAGGCTTGCTCCGGAGAACGCCGACAACGCCGCTGCGCGTCTCGACCGCATTGCTGACCTCATATGCGGCTCCAAGTACGGAATTCATGACCTGAGCCGATGTAAATCGACACAGGCGGACGAATACGCACGCATGAATATGCCTTTTGAACTCGGCCTGGACCACGCATGCCGTCGATTTGGACCCACTCCACAGACGGACAAGCGGATCCTGATCCTGGAACATACCCGCTATGATTATCAGCGCGCCCTTTCCGACATCTCAGGTTGGGATATCCAGGCTCACGGCGGCGACCACGAAAAGGCAGTCCGGCATGTACGCAGTTGGCTCATCGCTCAGGCTGGCGCTCCCGCCGTCGGAGCTGCCCTCATCCAGGGGAAGTATATCGCCTTTCAAGAGTGGTATTGGGAACGAGAATTAGCGGCGGGCTCCTCCGAGAAAGATATTCGCGAATACCCAACAACCGAGCTCATACAAGCGATGCACGAGTGGAAGGATGCGGGAGAGCCTGTCTGAACGATCTTTGGGCCGGTTGCAGACCGTCTGTTCCTGGACTTGGATAGCCTAGAGCAGACTTCAGCGATCGTCGTCGCAGCCGCGGATCGACCGGTACATTCTCCATTGCCAGCACGCAAAATGCGCAGTGATGCATACGTGTCAGCGGCGCGTGCTCGACGAAGCGATGGTGCGCCTCATGCCCCGACGCGAACTCGCGCAGCGGCGTGGAGCGCTTAGCCTGTCGGTGGCTCATCTAGCGCGCCTTCGCCTGCCCGACAGACGGTTTCCCGTTTGCGTCCATCGCTGCCTTGTACGAGCGCAGGCCGTCGGTGGTGATTATCTCAGGTGAGCCATGGCGCTTCAGCGCCTTCTTCATGAAGGTGAGCGCTGCTGCCTTGTCTCTCGTCTTCGTCACGTAGCTCTCGAGGATCTCGCCTTCCTGATCGACGGCGCGCCAGAGGTAGTGCATCTCGCCATTGATCTTCACATAGACCTCGTCGAGGTGCCACTTCCACTGTCGGAAACCCCGCATCCGGCTCACCCGCTGCCAACGGATATCGGCGGCGAACAGCGG
>NZ_WTYM01000031.1 GCF_009827435.1 Croceibacterium salegens
TTGCCTTCGGCGCGCTTGGCGGCGGCGGCGACCGCTTCGGTCGTCGGGTTGCCGAGCGAGAGCTCGCGGCCGTCGGGGAAGCTGATTTCCGCGGCGCTGGCGCGGGTATCGCCGTCGCGGGCCTGGAAGGCCTGGACGATGATCTTGGTGCCGGCCGGCAGCGAGTTCCTGTTCCAGCCGCGACGCAGCAGAGCCGACGGGGCACCGCCCTCAACGCGCCAGACCTGGCCGTTGGGAAGCTTGATGTGGATCCACGAGTGGGGGTTGACCCACTCGAACTTCACGACCGAGCCTTCCAGCTTGATCGGCTTGTTACGGTCGAATTCAGCGGCGAACGAGTGGTGGGCAACTGCCGCGCCCGCCGCGCCGACCGCCAGCACGGCGCCGATAACGGCGTTGCGCCAGGTCTTGATACGCATGGTGTCTTGCTCCTTGTAATTCAAATGAGGTTCGGCCTTTGCCGTTCCCTTACTTTTCCAGTCCCAGCCGCTTCTTCGCCTCGTCGTCCATCGTGTCGTAGAGATCACCGTAGAGGTACATCTCGGCAAACGGGACGCACTTGAACTCGAGCAGCTGCGCGTTCTCCTCCAACCGCCTGTAAAGCGGCATCTTTATGGTCCACGGCTTGGTGTAGAGGTTCGGATCGTCGAATGTGACCGAGTAATCCAGCACGTTCGGTCCCCGCGGAGTGAACCGTTCCGTGACGGTCGTGGTCGGTGCCACGTAGTTGCCGGCCCGGTCGAGCCAGGTTTCCCCGTTCTGCGCAAGGGTCACCACGACCAGCGTGTTGCCTTCCCACTGGCCGTACGACGTGCCCATCCAGGTATCGATCGGCGGGATGCCGACTTCACCGATGTCGATCACGCGGTTGGCCGAGGCATATTCGTAGGCCATCAGGATGTCGCCGCCGCCCTGAACGATCTGGAACGGATAGCCCATGTAGGTCGCCCGCGGGATGCCCGGGAGATAGCAGGCCTTTTCCGGATCGAGACCGGCGGCGCGCTTCTCGTCACGCGCCTTGCGGGCTTCGTCGGTGTAGGGAATTGAGCCGCCCTGGACGACGCCGAGGCTGGCCGGGATCGCCGCCTGCGCACCGATCGCGCGCTCGGCATCCTTGTTCGGCTGGGTCGCGGCCGAATGCGGCTCGAGGTCCCACTTGGCTTCGTTCATCGCCTGCCAGATGCCGTTGATGTTCGGGTGGCCGTTGATCGTGGCCGGGTCCTGTGCGGACACCGCAGCCGCCGATACGAAACACGCCGCGGCAGCGGCCACCTTAAGAAACTTTCCCATCCCTTTATTTCCTCTCTGACTTCTGCCCTTCGCCTTATCAGCGAAGCGCGTAGGCGACAATCGTGCCGCCTGCGTTGATTGCGACGTATTGCTTACCGCTTTTTCCGCGATAGCTCATTGGGTTGGCGTTGGCATTGCCCGGAAGCGTGACCTCCCAAAGCTGGCTGCCGGTATCCTGGTCGAAAGCGCGGAAGCGCTTGTCGTTGGTCGCGCCGATGAACACCAGTCCACCGGCGGTTGCGGTCGGGCCGGCGCTGCCGGAGTTGCCGACCAGTTGCTTGCCTTCGGGCAGGTCCGGGTTGATGCCGAGCGGCACCTGCCACTTGATCTGCCCGGTGTTTGCATCGACCGCGGTTAGGTTCGACCACGGCGGCTTGTAGCAAGGCGCCTGCGCGCCGACCGCGCGACCTTTGTCGTCGTACTTGCCCGAAATCGGCGCGGTGAAGCTGTGGAACGGGCCGACGCCGTCGATGAAGGAGCGATCGTATTCGGGCGCGACCGCGGCATCGAAGCTGTAGGGTTTGTCGCCGACGACCTTCTCGACCCAGCCGACCAGCGAGCCGTTCTGCGCGTTGGCGAAGACCACGCCGGTGTTCGGGTTGACCGCGGTGCCGCCCCAGTTGACGCCGCCGGTGCCGCCCGGGAACTGGATCGTCGAGCGGGGCGGCGCGTCGGCAGCCTTGAACATGAACGGGGTGTAGGGCCCGACGTTGAAGAAACCGCCGGCCTTCTGCCACAGGTCGCGGCAGGCCGCGGCGTGCTCGGGCGTGGTGTCTTCGGGCGTTACCATATCCTGGTAGGTCATCTCGACGCGGCTCAGCGGCGGAGTGATGGCCGGGAATGGCTGCGTCGGGCTGTAATATTCGCCGGGGACGTCGCCCGGAGGCACCGGACGTTCCTCGACCGGCAGGACCGGCTTGCCGTCACCCGCGTCGAGCACGAAGAACATGCTGGACTTGCCGACGTTGGCGATGACCTTGTGCTTCTTGCCGTCGGGCCCGTTCACCGTGAACAGCGGCCCGGCATAGCTCATGTCGATATCCCAGAGGTCGTGGTGCACCGTCTGGAAATGCCACTTGTACTTGCCGGTCTTGAGATCGACCGCAACGACCGAATTTCCGAACACGTTCGAGCCCGGGCGGTCGCCACCGTAATAGTTGTGCGCCGGTCCGGCGATCGGCAGGTAGGCTGTGCCGGTGCTCTCGTCGACGGTTGCCTGGAAGCCCCACATGTTGGTGCCGCCGCGATCCTTCCACCCTTCGCCCCAGGTGTCGCTGAAGGGCTGGCCGGCATCGGGCGTGGTGTCGAATTCCCACAGCTTCTTGCCGGTCACGATGTCGTAGGCGCGCGGATTGCCGGCATTGCCCTGCGGGCTTTCGAGCGAGGCGGCACCAATGATCGCGACATCGCCGCCTATGGTCGGAACGCCGCCATAGGCGATCGTCACATCGATCTCGCCGCTGTTACCGAACTTGGCCACTTTCTTGCCGGTCGCCGCATCGAGTTGGATCAGGCGCGAGCCAGCCATCACCACGATGCGCGGCGCATAACCCTTCTTGCCGGGCCAGTACGCGACCCCGCGGCCGGACATGCCGCCGCCCGGTCCGGACGCCTTCGGTTCTTCGTAGACCCAGACTTCCGCGCCGGTATCGGCATCGAGCGCGACGACCTTGTTGCCGACGCTGACGTACATCGTTCCATTGATGACCAGGGGGACGGCGCTGTTGAAGCCCTTGAGCGCGTAGGACCACTTTTCGCCCAGGCCGGCGACGTTGGACTTGTTGATCTCGTCCAGCGGCGAGAAGCGATCGGAATCGAGAGTGCGGTTGATCGTCCGCCAGTCGCCGTCGGGCATCGTCGAAGCCTTGTTCGACTGGGCCCCGACCGGGGCAAGGATGCCCATGGCCGCCATGCAGGCCAAGCCGGACACCAGCCCGAATTTCGCGATCTGACGCATTTCCTACAGGCCCCCTCGAGCACCACCGATTTCGCCGAATCCGAAGCCCGGCATATCCTTTTGTTGACTTAGTCCTAATGTGGGTTAGTGACTTTGACAATGCCCTGTCGCTCAACAATGATGCGCGGCGAGGGCGGGGAGTAGAGGCGCATGAAACCAGGACTTGCCGCATTGGGCATGGGCGTCTTTGCCCTCGCCATGCCGGCATGCGTCCTGCAAGCGCAGGAGGCTTCGGCCACCTTTCAACCGCCGCGTACGGAATGGGGCGATCCGGACTTGACCGGCATGTGGCCGCTCGAAGTCGGCCAGACTCCCATGCAGCGCAACCCCCGCTACGGCGACCAGGCCTACCTGACCGACGAGGAATACGAGGCCGCGCTCAAGGCTGCGATCGAGCTCAACCAAGGCGCCGATGTCGAAGAGCGGTCGGACACCCTTGGCGCGGGTAGCTGGTTCGAGCGCGGCAGGGTTCTGCGCCAGACCTCGCTGGTGATGGAGCCGGCCAATGGCCGAATCCCGCCGCTGACCGAGGAGGGTAAGCGCCGCTCCGAGGCCTCGCGTTCGAGCTGGGACAACGACGTCTTCGAGACGATCTTCGACTTCAATTCGCTCGACCGCTGCATCACTCGCGGCCTGCCCGCGACGATGATTCCGTTCCCCTACAACAACGGCGTCGAGATCTTCCAGGCACCGGGCTATGTCGTGTTCAACCACGAGATGATCCACGAGACGCGAATCATCCCGGTGTTCGACCGCCCGCAGCTACCTGACGAAATGCGGACCTGGCTGGGCGATTCGCGGGGCCACTGGGAAGGTAACACGCTGGTCGTGGTCTCTACCAACTTCAATGGCGAGAGCCCGATGGTCATCGTCGGCCCGACCAACCAGAAGCTGATGACCAGCGACCAGCTCAAGGTCACCGAGCACTTCACGATGACCGGGTCCGACACGATCCGTTACGAAGCCTGGATCGAGGACCCCGTGATCCTGACCGCACCGTTCAAGATGGATTTCCCGTGGCGGCGCGACGAGAGCTACGAGAGTTTCGAATATGCCTGTCACGAAGGCAACACGCTGATCCCCGCCTACATCAAGGCGACGAGCCCGCGGTTCGCCGCCGAGCGTGCGGCAGGGATCGCGGCCCGCGAGGCAGCGCACAGGGATGCGGGGAAAATCACGCCGGAATAGGTCGGCAACGCAGCATGTAACTGCCGGTTACCGTAAATAACTCGGCAAGACGGACGAAGTCCGCCACTCGCGCCATGGACGAGGGTGGCCAGACAAGAGGGAAGACGCTTTCGATGAGTGACCTGTTATTCAATTTTACGGAGTGGCTGAGGACGACGTTCCTCGTCGACTTCTCGCTATGGATCTCCGACACATCGCTGAGCATGTGGCTGGTCACCCACTTCTGGGCCATCCCGATCATGCAGGTGGTCCACATCCTGTCGATCGCCGCGGCCTTCGGTGCAATCCTGATGATCAACCTGCGGATCTTCGGCATGGCCGGCATGGACCGGACCTTCGCCGAGACCGAGCGCCGCTACACGCGGTGGATCTGGTGGGCGCTGCTGACGCTGGTCATCTCCGGCCTCGGCATGATTACCGCCGAACCCATCCGCGAGCTGATCAACCCGATCTTCTGGATCAAGATGATCCTGGTGATCGTCGCGATCCTCACGAGCCTGTGGTTCCATCGCGGCGTCATGACCAAGCTTTCGACCGGTGGGGCGATTACCTCCGGCACCAAGGGCGGAGCCGTCTTCATCATTATCTTGTGGTGCGTCATCATGCTGTGCGGTCGCTGGATCGCCTACGCGCCGGTCTGAGGAGTTCTAAATGTCGCTGTATCCGGAACCGACCAACATCTGGGAATCGATCGAGTATTCGGCGCTCGGGACGACGATCGCCGAATCCACGTGGATGTTCCCGACGCTGGAGACGCTGCACGTCATTTCGTTCGTCATCGTGCTCGGCACCATCTTCGTGATGGACCTGCGCATGCTGGGGTGGACCTCGAACAAGTTCGCGGTCACCGCCACCGCCAAGGACACGCTGCCATGGACCTGGGGCGCGTTCGTCTGCGCGGCGATTACCGGCCTGCTGCTCTTCACCAGCAAGGCGAGCAGCTACATGGAGAACCCGTGGTTCATCCGGAAGCTGGTGATGATCGCCTTCGCCGGTCTGAACATGATGTACTTCCACTTCATCACCTATCGCACGGTCACGCACTGGGACCGCGACGCGTCGATGCCGTTCGCGGTCAAGGTCGCGGGCGCGCTGTCGCTGATCTCGTGGGTCGTGGTGGTGTTCTTCGGCCGCGCGATCGGCTTCACGCTCGGCATCTTCGGCTGAGCGCAAACACCATTGAAATTGCGAAGGGCCGGCCGATGCGCCGGCCCTTTTGCTATTCGTCGTCGGGCAGGGCGAAGACGTAGACCGCCGAGCTGGTGACCGGCGGCAACTGCGTCTCCGGGATCACGTCGGGAATTCCGAACGACAGCGGGTTTCCGACACCGGTGACCATCGCGACGTACTGCTTGCCGTCGATCGAATAGGTGATGGCCGAAGCGTTGGGGACGCCGGTGACGCCCGTGCTCCACAGCTGCTTGCCGGTCTTCTGGTCGTAGGCGACGAACTGACGGTCCATCCAGCCGGTGAACAGCAGGCCGCCGGCCGTGGTCAGGATGCCCATGTCGGGCGTCTGGCGGCGGCGGGTCTCCCACAGCACCTTGCCGCTCTGCGGGTCGATTGCCTGTAGCACGCCATAGTTGCCGTCACCGTTGGGCGGAGGGGCATAGACGGCCCTGACGCCGGTGCTGAGCAGGCCCGCGCCGCTGGTCGGTGTCAGGTCGGTGCAGACATCGCGCGCGTTGACGAAGAAGGTCTTGGTTTCCGGGTTCCACGAGGTCGGCGACCAGTTGCGGCCCCCGCCGCCGTGCGGGCACATGAACACCGGCCCCTTGTCGCGTCCCGGCGTCAACTCCGGTTTCACGTGCTTGTCGCCGGTGACGGGGTCGATCCGGTCGATGTAGTCCTGGATGCCCATGTCGAAGGTCTTGAGGTACTTGCCGGTCTTCGCGTCGAGCGCGTCGAACAGCCCGCTCTTGCCGCCAGTGAGCACGACCCGCTCGGTCTTGCCGCCGACCTCGAGCGTGCCGATCACACGGTCGAAGACCCAGTCGAGGTCGTACTGGTCGTTGCGGTTGTGCTGATAGTACCAGACCAGCTTGCCGGTGTGCGGATCGAACGCCAGTGTGCTCTCGGTATAGAGCGCGTCGTTGTTCATGCCCGGCTTGAGATCGCGCAGCGGCGCGGTGTCGTAAGTGTTGCCGACGCCCCACAGCGCCAGCTTGTTGACCGGGTCGTAGCTGCCCGATGTCCAGACCGAACCGCCCTTGCGCTCGTTCGAGGGCTCGCCGTTCCACGTATCGCCGCCTGGCTGGCCGTCCTTGGCCACGGTCTCGAAAGTCCATAGCCGCTTGCCGGTCGCGGCATCGAAGGCGGTGATGATGCCTCCGCCCGGTGCCTGGCTCGCCATGCCCTGCATGATGACCCCGTCGGCGGCCAGCGGCCCGCCCGGGTTGCGCATGCCGTCGCGGTCGGTCAGCGACGTTTCCCATACTAGCTTGCCGGTCTGGGCGTTGAGCGCGATCATCTTGTTGTCGGACGTCGCAGTGTAGAGATTGTCGCCGTAGAGCGCGATCGTCTTGTGCGAGGTCAGCGGCGTGCCCTCGGCCAGCTTGCGCTGGTAGCGCCACAGCATCCGCCCGCTCGCCGCGTCGAAGGCGAAGACCTGGTCGCCGTAGCCGAAGACGTAGAGCACGCCGTTGTGCACCAACGGTTCGTTCATGTTGTTGCCCGCGGGCAGGGCCTGCGCCCAGGCTACGGTCAGCTTGCCGACGTTGCTGGTGTCGATCTGCCCCAGCGGCGAATATCCGTGGCCGAGGTGGCTGCGGCGCCATGCCGGCCATTCGTCGGCCGGCGGGTCGGACAGCAACGCCTCGGTCACCGGTGTGTAACTGGCCAGCGGATTGGGGATCGGCGGTCCCGGCGGCAGCGGGTGGACGCGGGTCGACAGGCCGCCGACGGCGCTGTCCACCGTCGGGGCCGGAAGTGTCACCTCGGAAAGGTTCTCTCCGGCGCTGAGCGGCCCGTCATGCTTCGCGCCGTTCTGCTCCATGATGTATGCGATGATGTTGGTGTAGGTCTCGTCGGGCAGGATACCGCCCTGGCCCGGCGGCATGTTCTCGCGGATGTAAACGCTCAGGTCGTCGAGCGTTGCCGAGCCCGCGCCCCACTTGCCGAGGAACTCGTCGCCCTTCAGCCCCGTGGCGATCTGGCCCTGCATTTCCGCGCCGTGGCAGGCCGCGCAATTCTTCGCATAGGCGAGCTTGCCGGCTTCGGCCTGCGCGGAGAAGCTGGCGAGGTTCTGCGCCAGCCCGGCCGTGCCCAGCGCGGCGAGGGCCGAGGCGGCGAGGAGGAGCGGCACGCGCCGCCCCCGGTGCGACAGCGACATTTGCTACTCCTCCCCTCGTACCTTCGCGGGCTACTTGTCCGTCATGCCCAGCGGAGTGGCCACATCCCGCTGGAACAGCGCGCTGTAGAGTTCGACCTGCGCCGGCGTCATGGTGGGGCCCGCCGCCGACATGTCGTTCGCCTTGAGCAGGAACGCCTCGTTCTCCTTGAGCGTGCTTGCCTTTGGCCATGTCGGCAGACCGGGGCCGTTGGGATTGCCGGTCTTGGCGAAGTTTACCCAATAGCTCGACATCTGGTCGGCCAGCTTGAGGTCTTCCGCACTCCTGCTCGCCACTTCGGGCGAGCTCGGGTCCGGCACTTCGCGCGGCTTGTCGAGGTTGTTGAACATGTAGGCCAGTTCCGACGCGTGGGTCGGGCCCCCGCTCGGCTTGCCTTCGGCGGCCGGCGGGTTGTGCGCGAACTGATACAGGTATGCGCTCTTGCCGATTTTCGCCTGGTCGTCGGCATAGCGGTGCATGAACCAGGCGATTCCGTCGGTGAACGGGCGCGAGGACACTGCCCGCGCCTGTTCGTCGGTCTCCGCTGGGTAAGCCTTCAGCCCGACCTCAGCCAGGTCGCGCCAACGCTGCTCGGCACCGGATTTCCAGTTGGCTGCCGTCATCGGCGGGCCGAAGCCGAAGCTGCCGCCCTCGTTGGCGTTCGAGCCGAGCAAGACGTCGACCTTGTTCTGCCGCCCTTCGGCGAAGGTAATCGACTGGTCTTCCGGCACGATCCAGCCATCGACGATGATGCCTTGCGCGCGGCCGAGCTTGGCGGCGACTTCGTCCGCCGGCAGGGACTGGAGGTCGGCGAGGTTCTTGATCCCGGCCTTTTCCATTGCCGCCGCGGTCTGCGCTTCGGCGGCTTCGCGGGTGACCATCTTGGCGGCAGTGAGGCCGGCCCAGGCGCCGCTTTGCGAAATGGCCTTGTTGAACAGACCCTTGGCGACCGGGGAACCGACCAGTGCGGCCGAGACGCAGGCACCCGCCGACTGGCCGAAAATCGTCACGTTGTCGGGATCGCCACCGAACGCCGCGATATTGGCTTTGACCCATTCGAGCGAAGCGATCGCGTCCGACAGGGCCTGGTTGCCTGAAGCGCCGTTAGGCGAGCCTGCGGTTAGTTCGGACTGCGAGAGGAAGCCGAACGGGCCGACACGATAGTTCATCGAGACGACAATGACGCCCTTGCTGGCGAGCTTGCTGCCGTTGGCGAAGGGCATTGAGCCGCCGCCTTCGGCATAGGCGCCGCCGTAGAACCACACCATGACCGGCAGCTTTTCGCCCGAGGTCTTGGCCGGGGTCCAGACGTTAAGATTGAGGCAGTCCTCGCTTATTGCCGGTGAATCCGGCATGTCGGTCGCCTGGTTCACACCGATCGTGCGGGTCGGGGCCTTGGGCTGGATGCAGGTATCGCCCCACTTCGAACCGTCACGTACGCCATCCCACGCCTTGGGCGGCTGGGCCGGCTTGAAGCGAAGGTCGCCGACCGGGGCCGCGGCGAAGGGAATACCCTTGAACACCGTCACCCCGGCAACTTCGGCCGCGGTGCCCTTGACCATGCCCTGTGCCGTCCTGACCGGCTGGGCCATCGGCCCGTCGGCAGCGACGGCCGGGGTAGCAGAGAGGGCCATGGCGCCGGCCGCCAAGGCCAGCGCCAGGGGAGCGGCGGTAGCGGCGAAGCGCAATCGCGCTCCGCTCACTGAACGCCCCCGACCTCGTCCGTCGTTCCTTCGCCGACTCGTGCTTCGGGCTCGTGCGCCCCGACCAGGCTCGTCTTCAGGCCGCGTTCCGCACGCGAGGAATTGATGTAGTTGCGGACCTGCACGTTGCCCTCGTGGCAGGCGTATTCGAAGAACCCGTAATCGTCGTTGCGCGTCCACGGGAAGCGCGCCGTCCACGGAGCGGTGAAGACCTTCGGATCCGAATAGGTGACTTCGTAGACGATCGAGTTCTGGCCGGTCATCGTGAAGCGCTCGGTCACCTTGGCTTCTTCGCTGGTCGGGATCGTGTTGTTCGGCGGGACGCCCATGGTCGCCATGTTAAGCGGGCTCGGGCCGCGGTCGTAACCGTTGCCGACTACGCTATCGCCGGCCTTGATGTTGGTCGTTTCGACCACCAGCGTGTTCTTGTCTTCCCAGTAGCCGAGAGACTGGCCCATCCACGTGCGCACATTGGCGGGCCAGCGGGTCGCCTGCAGCTTCGCCCAATCCTTCTTGGCCACGACCGGGATGACCCGCGAATCGTGGATCATCTCGAGATCGATGACCACGGTGCCCGGACCCTGTTCGATGCGGATGCCGTTGTTATAGCGGAACGGGAACATCGAGCCCGGGAAGCCGCGCGACACGCAGCGGTCCCAGCTGTCGAAGTCCGACACCCAGTCATAGGGATGCTGGTTCCAGCTCGAGCGGCCGGCCTTGTACTTTTCCTCGCCATAGGCGGTGAATGCCGGGAGCTTGCCGTTGGCGGGCGAGACAAGGAATGCAGTCTGGCTGCCGTTGGCATCGGATTCGACCCAGTGGCCCATACCGATCTTGCCCTGCCGATCCTCTTCCTCGTAGCGCGCCTTTGAGCCTTCGGCCTGCTTGGCGCGCTCGTCGAGCTCTTCCTGATTCAGGTAGAAGCGATCGCCGTAGCGGTCGTTGCGCTGGAAGAAGATGCTAGCGATGTTGTCGATCGGCCAGACGCCGGTGAAGTCCGGATCGCCCCACGCGGTCTTCTTCGGCGTGAAGTCGTCGGGGACCGGAAGCAGCTTGGTCGGGTCGGCCACTGCCGTTTCGGCTAGGGCCGCACCGCCCATCGCGGTAGCTGCAAGGAGCGCCGCTGCGGCGGCGAAGCGGAAGGTGGTCTTGCGATTCATTGGGAGCTCTCCATTCCCTGCGCCCGTTCCTGGCGCGATACGTTGATGTAGTTGCGGATCTGTTCGTTGCCTTCGGTGCAGGCATACTCGAAAATCGAGAAGTCGTCGTCCCTCACCCAGTCGAGACGTGCGGACCATGGGGCGGTGAAGACCACCGGGTCGGTCCAGGTCATGTCGTAGACGATCGAGTCGGGGCCAGTCATCGTGAAGCGTTCCACAAGCCTGGCCTGCGGGCTCAGCGGGGTGTCATTCTCCGGCGGCGAACCGGTGGTGCCGATATTGGTGATCGACGGGCCCGGCTTGAAGTTGGTCGTTTCGACCACCAGCGTGTTGCCGTCTTCCCAATGGCCACGGCTTTCGCCCAGCCACATGTCGATCTGGCGCGGCAGCGACGGGCTGCCATCGGTCGGGATGATGCGCGTTTCGTGCACCATCTCGAGCTGGATCGCGACCACGCCGGGCGACTGGAAGATGCGGATCCCGTTGTTGTACATCACCGGGAACATCGAGGCCGGAAGACCGCGCGAGATGCAACGGTCCCAGCTGTCGAAATCGGTCGGCCAGTCGAACGCCTGCCCGCGCCGCCAGGTCGAGCGCATCTGGCCGGACAGGCGCTTGCCCTCCTCCGCGTAGGGCGGCAGGCGGCCGTCGCTCGGGCTGGTGATCCAGCTGGTGCGTCGGTTGGCCGCGGCGACTTCGGCCCAGTGGCCGATGCCCATCTTGCCCTGGCTGTCTTCGCTCTCGTAGCGCTTGGCGAGGATAGCGACCTGTTCGGTGCGCTCGGCGAATTCCTCGTCGGTGAGGTAGATGCGGTTGCCGTCCTTCGGATCGCGCATCAGCGGCGTGCGGCCGTTGAGGTGGTCGATCGGCCAGCCGCCGCTGATGTCGGGCTCGCCCCACTCGGTCTTGGTCGGCTTGTAGCCGTTCTGCGCCGGCGGCAGGACCGTGAGGTCCTGCAGAGCGTCCTGCGCGATTGCGGGCAGGGCACCGCTGGCGAGCACAGACGCAGCAAGAAGCGTCGTCAGCCTCATTTGCCGGGCAGTGCGAAGGCGACGTAGCGGTTCGGGCCGGGCTTGGACTGGCCGAGCTTGGGCGGGAACAGCCCGTCACCGCCGACCGCGAAGACGACGTATTCCTTGCCGCCTTCGGTGTAGACAGTCGGCACGCCTTCGCTCGCCGCGTCGAGCTGATGCTCCCACAGGACCTTGCCGGTCGCCGCGTCGCGCGCACGGACCTTGCGATCCGACGAGGTGCCGACGAACACGAGGCCGCCGGCGGTCGCGACCGGACCACCGCGCGGAGCGGTGCTGCCGGTGTCGCGAATGCCCTTCTCGGCCAGCATTGTGACCTCGCCGTTGGGAAGGTCCCAAATCTTCTCGCCGGTCTCCATGTTGTAGGCGGTAATCTTCGACCACGGCGGGGCGATTGCCGGCAGTCCGTTGGTCTGCAGCATGAAGTCGACGCCCGACTTGTAGGGCTTCACGTCGCCGCCGCCGTTGGGCATCGCCGCGGCCGCTTCGGGCCGTTCGTCGAGCGTGAGCTTGTCGAAGGTCGGCATCTGCTTGGAGACGACAAAAAACCGCTTCTTGACCGGGTCGACTGCCGAAGAGCCCCAGTTGGCGCCGCCGTTATGGCCGGGCAGCGAGATCGAGCCCTGGATGCTCGGCGGGGTGTAAAGCCCTTCGTTGCGCGCCGTCTTCAGCAGTTCGCGAAGCTTCGCCTGGTCTTCTTCCGAAATGTACGGGTTGATCATGTCTTCAGTAAAGACACCCTGACGTGCGAACGGTTCGGGCCAGGTCGGGAAAGGCTGCGTCGGCCAGGCCTTCTCGCCGGGGACGTCGGAGGCCGGGACCGGCTTTTCCTCGATCGGCCAGACCGGCTTGCCGGTGCGGCGATCGAGCACGAACAGGAAACCGAACTTGGTCGCCTGGATCAGGACCGGGATGTCCTTCCCGTCCTTACGAATGGTCATCAGCTTCGGCGCCTGCGGGATGTCGAAGTCCCACAGGTCGTGATGCAATGTCTGGTAGTGCCAGACGAGCTTGCCCGTCGCGGCATCGATCGCCAGGATCGTATTGGCGAACAGGTTCGCGCCTTCGCGATTGCCGCCATAGAAATCGTAGCGTGCGGTACCAGTCGGGATGAAGACCAGGCCTAGCTTCTCGTCGACGGTCGATTCCGACCAGTTGTGCACGCCGCCGAACTGGTCGTGGTCCTTCTCCGGCCAGGTTTCGTATCCCAGTTCGCCCTTTTCGGGAACGGTGTGGAAGGTCCACTTCAGCGCGCCGGTATGAACGTCGTAGGCGTGGATGTCGGCCGGGGCGGAGGCGAAGTCGTAAGCCGCCGCCGGCAGGGACATGATGATCGTGTCCTTGTAGATCCGGCCCGGATTGTTGGTCATCAGCGGCCGTTCGGGCATCTTGTTCGGCTCGAGACCGGTGCGGATGTCGACCTTCCCGTCGGTGCCGAAGCTGGTGATAGGTTCGCCGTTGTCGGCGTTGACCGCGCGCAGCATGCCATCGTTGAGGAAGTAGAACCGGCGGTCCTTGCCATCCGCGCTCTGCCAGAAGTTCATGCCGCGGCCACCGACCCGGCCACCGTAGTCCTTCGACCACTTCTGAGCGCCTGTTGTCGCATCGAGCGCGACGAGCTTGGCCCCATTCATCAGGTAGACGGTGTCGCCTATCTTTACGGGGTTAAACTGCGGCGCCTGCCCGGGCCCGGTTTCAAAGGTCCAGGCGACTTCGAGCTGCGCGACATTGCTGGTGTCGATCTGCGCCGCCGACGAGTACTGCGACGAATCCGCGCCACCGAGGTACGAATCCCACCCGGCGTAGTCGAAACTGGTCGCGGTGTCGGCGCTGGCCGAAGCCACTTCGCTCGTGCTGCCGGTCGAGGTGCAGGCCGAAGCGAGCAGGGCCGCGGCGCACGCGGCAACGAGGCTGCGCTCACGGCGCGGCGAATTGCTGTTGGTTCTCAAGAATGCCCCAGACGTCATTTGACAGGTTATCTCCCGCGCGCAGCCTAGCCGACACATGGCTCAGACAACAAGGGTGGAATCGCCCTTTCGTTGACAAAATCCGAAAAATTCGCGCGCGGTTGGGGAAAGCTCAGCTTTCGTCATCGCTCGCTGCCGGAGGCACCAGCGCGCGCGGGTATTCGCCCGCTTTGGAGAAGACCGTCGACTCCGTCATCGGTCCCGCGGCCTTGAGCATCACCGTGACATTGTCCGTTGTGCGATTCTGCCAGTACCAGCCATGGATTCCGCTGAACTGCGCGGTGTAGACGCCGCTCTGCGAGGGCGCCTTCTCGATCGAATAGCTCTCGGTCAGGTCGACGCCGCCTTCGAAGGGATGGCTGTGCATGTCGTAATCGACCGGCCCGGTGGCGGCCCATTCGAAACGCATCTTGTCGCCCTCGGCGAGGGTGTACTTGAACTCGCCCGATTCGAACGGGCCAAGCTCGAGCGTGTAGACGTCGTCGGGCCTGGCGATGTCGCCCTCGAGCGGGGCGAGCACGCCGACGCGCTTCTTGCCGCGTTCGAGATAGATGTTCTCGGGCTCCTCCGACAGGACGCTGAGGCCGAGCGCCTTGCCGAGGCCGGTCGGGTCCTTACCGAACTCTGCGGGCATGACGAAAACGACGACGATCGCCGCGGCGACGATTACGGCAACCGCGCCGCCGATGATCACTTTTTTGCGCGAGGGTGCTGCTTCGGTCATGAGGTAGCCAATCCTGACAATTGATAGAGCGTGAGTGCGAGGCCCACGGCGACCAGCAGCCAGTTGGCCAAGCGCGCGCCGCGATCGAAGCTGGGCGAGGTCCGCCACAGATTGAGAAGGAAGACGACGACGGTCAGCACCAGCACCTGCCCGACCTCGACGCCGATGTTGAAACCGATGAGGTTTATGAGCAGTCCGTTCTCGGAAATCGCCAGGTCCTGCAGCTTGGTGGCAAGGCCGAGGCCGTGGAACAGGCCGAAGACCAGCACCACCCAGCGCGGGTCGAAATTCCAGCCGAGCTTCTTGAATGCCCCGAGGTTCTCGGCCGCCTTGTAGACCACCGACAGGCCGATGATCGCGTCGATCACGTAGGGGTTGCCGCCGGTGTGGAGCAGCACACCGCCCATCAGCGTCAGCGAGTGGCCGATGGTGAACATCGACACATAGATCACCACGTCGCGCAGCCGGCGCAGGTAGAAAACCACGCCGACGAGGAAGGCGATGTGATCGTACCCGGTGACCATGTGCTTGGCCCCGAGGTAGAGGAACGGGATGAACGCCGGCCCGTCGATCCCGGCCACCGCCTTCCGGTCGGATTCCGAAACGTCGTGCGCCAGCGCCGCGTCGGCGAGCAGGATGATGGCGGCGATCAGCAGCAGCGGCTTGAGCCGCTCGAAGGTCGACTTAGCCAGTGCTGGTGGCATCGGCCCCGGTCTCCGGAGTTTCCGCAGGATAGGCTTCGTGGCAGGCCGAGCAGACCGAATACATCGTGCCGCCGACCTCGAAGACCTTGTCCGGATCCTTGGCCTTGGCGGCCGCTTCTGCATCGGCGGAGATCTTTATCAGCCCGTCGGCAAAGTCGTTCCATCCCGATCCGCGCGTGTCGCTGTAGGCGGGATCCTTAAGTTCCTTGCCGATTTCGCCGAGCCGGGCCGCGGCCTGAGCGACGTCGGCCCACTCGGCATCGGTCTGCGGCTCGATGTCGTGATCGCCGGATTCGTCGCTGATGAACTGGACCGCGTTCCAGTAAATCTCCGCCGTCGGCTGGACGTCCTGCGCCATGTAATCCTTGATCGGCTTGGCAGGCTCGCCGCTGGTGCAGGCGGCGAGAGCGGTCGACAATGCAAACATAGTCAATGTGCGGCGGATCATTCCGGTCCCCTCGTTGGCTTGCGTGAACGTTCGGGTGAGCCTTCGTTCAACTTCGCTTCATGGCCTTCGCGCTACATCGTGATTGACTTTCGGGGCAAGTGCAAGCAATGGCGGCCTCGGAAACGGACAAAATCAACAAGTGGAGTTGACCGGGGTGATTAAGCCGAATTCGAAGAAGGACGTTCTCTACGCCGTGTTGGCCGCAGTGGCCGGCATTGTCGCAGGCTGCGGCATGCTCGCGGCGAGCGCCCATGCCGAAGAGGCGCCACATCCGGCGCACGTCGACAAGGACGCGGCGCGCGACCTCTTCAACACCTATTCGTGCAGTGCCTGCCACTCGCTGACCGACGCCGGCGCGACCGGCAGCGTCGGCCCTTCGCTCGACGATCCCGCGCTGACCCGCGATTTCATCATCGGCCGGGTCACCAACGGGCAGGGCGCGATGCCGAGCTTCGGCGGCCAGCTCTCCGACGACGAGATCGCGCTGCTGGCCGACTACATCGTCGAGGTGAATCACCAGGCCCCAGCCCAATAAGGCGCGGCTGAACAAGTTGTATCCGGGAAGGGGCGGCCAGTGGCCGCCCTTTCTCGTTCTCGGGCCTAGTTGCCGGCCTGCTGCCGCGCGGTGCGGCTGTTGGGGCCGACCTGTGCGTAATAGTTGGTCACCCCGTCGGGATCGTTGAGCCATACGGTGACGAGGTCGAAACCGGCGAGCTTGTTGAGCGGCGTCTCCACCGCGATTCCGCGCGCCTTGGCCTTGGCGTCGGCCATCGGGGAATCGGTGACCACGTATTGAATCCCCGCGCTGCCGTTGTCGTGCCGCGATGTGTCGGGCGACTGATAAAGGTACAGCGTCGTCTCGCCATTGCGGAACGGGTAGAGTTCGAGCCCGGTCGTGGAGTCGGTAACCGCCGGCAGTTCGTCGAGCCCGACGAACTCGCGGTAGAACTTCCGGCTCACCGCCAGGTCGGACGCGGCGATGCCGACCCCGACGCCGTCGTTCGACCCGTCCTTGGCACCCGGCTCGATGACGATCTCGATCGGGAAGCCGCCCGGATCGTTCACCACCGCCGCTTCGGTGCCATCGGAGCGTTTCTGGAACATCGGAGCGTCGAATCCGGCGTCGCTGAAGCGCTTCATCAGCATGTGCTTGTCGGGATAGGTCAGGCGGAAGTAGCGAATGCCTGTGCCGCCCTTGATCCCGCCGCTCATGTCGTAGAGCCGGTTGCCCTGCTGACCAGCGCTGAGCTTGATCTGCGCCCTGCCGACGCCGGTCAGCAGCATCTGCTGGGTCGCGGTAAGCTGGATCGGGCTGAGCGACTTGAGCGCCAGCGCCTCGGTGTAGAACTTGACCATCTCCGCCGTTTTTTCGCGCGGATAGCGGCGGAACACGTTCATCGCCTCCATCGCCATCAGGTCGCGGGTCGAGCTCATCAGCTGTTCCTGCGTCAGTTCGCCCGGCTTGTAGGCGAGGTCGCTGGCGACGTTCATCTGCGCGCCCTCGGGCGTCCTTACGACAGTGTCCTGCGCCGATGCGGCAGCCGGGATGACGATTGCGGCGCCAAGCAGCCCGCGGACGATAGACTTCATCGCATTCTCTCCAACTGCCGTCCGAATCTTCCTTGGCCTACTTCGGCAGGGCGAAAGTGACGAGCGATTCCATGTTGGCCGGCTTGCCGTCGTCGCGCCGCGACGAGGGGGCGAGGCTCGAACCCGAGGCGAGGATCGCGACGTACTGCCGCCCGTCCTTGCCCTGATAGCTGATCGGGATCGACAGCGCCGGGTACTCGAGCTGCTTCTCCCACAGGACCTTGCCGG
This sequence comes from Croceibacterium salegens, assembly GCF_009827435.1. Lineage (GTDB taxonomy): Bacteria > Pseudomonadota > Alphaproteobacteria > Sphingomonadales > Sphingomonadaceae > Croceibacterium_B > Croceibacterium_B salegens. The sequence goes on from NZ_WTYM01000031.1 coordinate 17,320, forward strand.
TCTTCGCGTCGAAGGCGCGGAAGTAGCGGTCGCCGGTCGCGCCGATGAATACCAGGCCCCCGGCGGTCGCGGTCGGCCCTCCAGAGCCGTTGTTGGCGCCGGTGTCCTGCTTGCCCTTGGGCAGTTCCTCGGTGATGCCGAGCTTGCTCGCCCAGAGGATGTCGCCGGTATTTGCGTCGACCGCGAGCAGGCGGCCCCACGGCGGCTTGAAGCACGGCAGGGTGACCTTGCGCCCGTCCTTTCCGGTGAAGGCGGCCATGAAACCCGAGTAGGCGCCGGGGCCGATCAGGCTTCCGCGGTCGTAGGGCTGGGTCGAGGTCGTGGTGCCGCGGCCATAGTCGCCCTTGGGGTCGCGCTTCTCGATCCAGCCGATCGAACCGCCCTCGCTGGTGTTGACGAAGACCACGCCCGTGCGCGGATCGGCAGCGCTGCCGCCCCACACCGAGCCGCCGTTGTGCGGCATGTTGATGGAGGAGAACGGCTTGCCGTTCACGTCCTTCTTCATGAAGAACGGGGTGAAGCTGCCGGCGTTGTAGAAGTTGCCGCCATAGCTATCGAGCAGCGCGTGGCAGGCGGCGACATGTTCGGAGTTGGTATCCGCCTCGGTGACGATATCGCTCTTGTCCCAGAACCCGCGATTGAGCTGTTCGGGCTTCACCGGCACCGGCTGGGTCGGCGAATACCACTCGCCCGGCACGTCGGCCGAGGCGACCGGGCGCTCGGTCACCCCGAACACCGGCTTCCCGGCCTCGCGGTCGAGGATGTACATGAAGCCCGGCTTGCCGGTCTCGGCCAGCGCGTGGATCGTCTTCCCGTCCTTCTCGATATCCACCAGCACCGGCGGGGCAGGAAGGTCCCAGTCCCACAGGTCGTGATGGATGGTCTGGAAGTGCCACTTGTACTTGCCGGTCGTGGCGTCGACCGCGACGATCGAATTGCCAAACAGGTTCGCGCCCGGGCGGTCGCCGCCGTAGTAGTTGGGCGAGGGGCCGCCGATGGTCATGTAGATGGTGTCGGTCGCCGGGTCGGCCGTGGTGTACCATACCCACATGTTGGTGCCCGAACGGCCCTCGGTCTCGCCGTCCAGCCAGGTCTCGTGGCCGACTTCCCCCGGGTGTGGCACTGTATGGAACTGCCACAGCTTCTTGCCGGTGCGGGCATCGTAGGCCCGGCTGTCTCCCGATGGGCCGAAGGAATCCTCCTGCACCTGGGCGCCGAGCACCATCACGTTGCCGTAGATCGAGGGCGGATAGCCGTAGGGCGTGCCGTCGATCACCGACGAGCCGCCATCGCCGTAGCTGGCATCGAGGTCGCCGGTCTTCGGGTCGAGGGCGAATATCTTGCTGCCGGTCGAATAGAATATGCGCGGTCCAATCTCGCCGTCGCCCGGCCAGTAGCTGACCGCGCGGCGCACCAGCCCGTCGGTAACCGCGTGCCGCCACAGCTCTTCGCCGGTGCTGCCGTCGAGCGCGACCACGGCGTTGCCGAGCGGCAGGTACATGATCCCGTCGACGACGATCGGCACGGTGCCGCCGAGCAGGCCGGCCCCGCCATCGGGGCGCAGGCGGAACGACCATGCCTCTTCGAGCTTGCCGACGTTCTTCGTGTCGATCTGGTCGAGCGGGGAGAACCGGGTGCCTTCGAGGTCGCGGGCGTAGCGCGGCCAGTCGCCCTCCGAGGCCACGTTGTAGGGCTCCTCGGCCCCGGCGGTGAACGGCAGCATAACGGTTGCGACAAGCAGGGCTGCCAGGCGTTTCGACATTGGTATCTCCCTCCGGACGCCGGCTCGTCCCATCCAAGGTCCCCCGGCGCCTCGTTCCTGGTAGGGCTACCGTCTCGGTCCCGAGCGCGCAACTGGATTGCAAGCTAACGATTTTCGCCGCGACGTCTGCTAACACTGCCGGGCACCGGCGCGGGGGCTGCGCGTTGCAGGGGGTGACGTGAGCGAGACGATCCGATCCGAGCAGGCGACGAAGTTCACCGAGCGCCGGCGCAGGCCGCGCTGGGGCGCGCTCGTGCTCATCGGCCTGGCGCACGTGCTGGTCCTGTTCGGGCTGGCCCGTGCCTTCGCTCCCGACTTCACCGCCGCGGTGGTCGAGCAGGCGACTTCGGGGTTCATGGTGACGGTCTATACCCCGCCCCCTGCCGAACCGAGCCCCGACGAGGGCGCGTCGGGTGAGGAGGCCAAGGAGGCCAAGGCAAAGGACGTCGCCGTCCCGCCGAAGCCCAAGCCGAAAAAAACCGATGCGCCCAAGGCGGCATCGACCGGCAAGGCCAACGATTCCGGCGCGCGCGACCAGGGCTCTGGGACCGGGGCCGGCGGGCCGGGCGATGGCACCGGCAGCGGGAATGGTGGTCAGGGATCCGGCGGCGGGATCGCGGCCGGGCCATCGGTGAGGTCCGGCGAACTCAACCAGGCCCGCGACTTCCCCGTGCCCGATGGCGGGCGGCAGGCGCGGTTCGGCAAGTCGGTGACCGTCTACTTCACCGTCACGACCGACGGCCGGGCACGCAACTGCACCGTGGCGCGCACGGAGGTCGATGCGGCAACCGCGGCGCGCGTCTGCCCGCTGGTGGAGGAAAAGATCCGCTTCAACCCTGCCACCAGGGCGGACGGGACTCCGGTCGAGGCGCGCTACGGATACCGGGTCGATTTCAGCGCCAAGTGACTGGCGTCTTGCACGAAACGCCCGAATCCCCGAGTGAGCGGTTGATGAGCAAGATCACTCCGGTCGTGCTGTGCGGCGGCAGCGGAACCCGCCTTTGGCCGCGCAGCCGCAAGGCCATGCCCAAGCCGTTCCTGCCGCTGGTCGGCGAGCAGACGATGTTCGAGGGGACGCTGTCCCGCTGTGCCGACCCCGACCAGTTTGCAACGCCGGTCATTGTTACGGGCAGCGCTCACATGGAACATGTCGAAGCGCAATCCGCAGGCAGCGGGGCGGCCGTTATCGTCGAGCCCGAGGCGAAGAACACTGCCGCCGCCATCGCGCTGGCTGCGCACCGCCTCGATCCTGATGCGGTCATGCTGGTCTGCCCCAGCGACCACCATATCGCCGATGTGCCGGCCTTTCGCGCCGCGGCTGCTGCTGCGGCGAAGCTGGCGGCGCAGGACTGGCTGGTCGCCTTCGGCATTGTCCCGACGGCGCCCGAGACCGGCTACGGCTACCTGCTGCAGGGCGAGCCGCTCGATGGCGGCCGCCGCATCGAGCGCTTCGTCGAGAAGCCCGATCTCGAACGGGCGCAGCAGTTCCTTGCCGACGGCAATTACAGCTGGAACGGCGGCATCTTCGCTTTTCGCGCCGGGTTTTTCCTCGCCGAGCTGGCCCGGCATCGCCCTGCACTGGCCGAGGCGGTCGCGGCGGCGGTCGCGGGCGGCCGCGAGGACGGCGCGCGGTTCCATCCCGATCCCGCCCCTTTTGCGGCCATCGAAGGCGAATCGGTCGACTACGCGGTGATGGAGGAGACCGACCGCTCGGCGATGGTCCCGGCCGCGATGGGTTGGTCGGACATCGGCAGCTGGGCTGCGCTGCGCGATGCGACCGATGCCGACGGCGATGGCAATTCGGTGCGCGGCCGCGCCGAACTGGTCGATTGCAGCGGCGTCTTCGTCGACAGCGACGGTCCGCGCGTCTCGGTCATCGGCCTTACCGATGTCGCCATCGTCGTCGACGGCGACGAAGTGCTGGTCACGACGATGGACGGCGCGCAGAAAGTCGGCAAACTCGGCGGCGCGGCCAACCAGTAGCGACCGCCTGGAGCAACGCCATGATCGCCCAGACTATCCAGCTCGCGCTCGCCCCGGTGTTCATGCTGGTGGCCATCGGCAACATCATGAACATCCTCTCGACCCGGCTCGGCCGGGTCGTCGACCGCTCGCGGCAGCTGCAGGATCGCCACGTCGAGACCGAGGGCCCCGAGCACGACAGGGTGGTGCGCGAAATCCGCCTGATCGACCGCCGCATCGCCTTCATCGGCAAGGCGATCCGCCTGCTGGTCTCCGCCGGCCTCTGCGTCGGGCTGGTGGTCACGCTGCTGTTCATCGAGGAATTCATCGGCGTGAACATGCAGGCGGTGGTGGCGGGCGTGTTCCTGCTCGCCATCGTGCTGATCATGTGGGCGCTGCTGCTGTTCCTGCGCGAAACCCGCGAGGCCACCGAGGCGCTGCGGATTCCCGAGACCTATCTCGAGCTGGAGCGCAAGCTCTAGGGCCGACTCGGAAGGCTCGGGAAGGGCCGGGCCAGGGTCACAAAGTTCTCAGGTGAGAACCTGACGCATTTCAAAAAAATTAAGATATCTCAATAGGTTAGATGGGAAAGGTCACAAATTGGCGGGGTCTCATCACCGGTGTGCGAAGAAAATTCCCGCGGTCCGCGCGTCCCCGCCGGGCAGGGCCTTGGCAGGGGGCGAAGAGGCGAAGGGCGTCGGCAGGATCCTAGACAGATCACCGCCGTGTAGGAAAGCGCTTTCGGCTCGACGAACGGAGAGCCGTCGTCGGCAAGCTCGATCCGACCTAGTCCTTCGGCGCGGCGATCATCTTCTGGCCCGACTGCTCGATTGCACCCCGGACCATCGGTTCCATGAAGCCGAGCGCTGCAGGCAGGTCGATCACGAACACGACCTGGCCGTCTTCGATCTGCACCTGGCCGCGGACTTGCTGGCCGAGAGCGCCGATGGCCATTTCCATCGTGTCCTCGTTGAGCCAGTTGGTGTGAACTTCGGCCACCCCGCCGGGAACGTGGTCGGCGATCTTGTGGCTGTTGTCGCGCAGTCGCTGGCGCACCGTGGCACGGTCGAGGTGGTGCGGAATGGCGACTTGCATCAATTGTTCTCCGAAACGGGTTCGTCGGTCTCGCCATAGCGATAGCCGAGATAGCGGGTGCGGATGGCGAGGTCGTCGAGCGACCCTTCGGCCAGTTGCCGGGTGACGTGATCGATCTCGCCGCTGATCTTGCCGAGGCTTTCGACCAGCTGTTCGTCGGGTGTCGAGCCGGCGCGCTTTTCGCCGCGCAGGTTCGCCGGGATGCGCCGGTAGGCGTCGACCATCTCGGGCAGGTGTTCGCCGACCAGCTTGCGCGTTTCCTGCGCCGCCGGGTGCGACTGGTCGATCGTCTCGAGCTGGAGTCCCAGCGCGTCGAGCTGGGTCCCGATCTGGTCGACCAGCGTGATCGCCAGTGGGGGCAGGGCGGGGCGCTGGTTCTCGAGCCACAGCTCGGTCCGCGCCACCATCTGCCGCACGTCACCCTTGTTGAGGTCGCCGCGCTGCGGAACCTTCATGCGCGGAAACTTGCCGAAGATGAATCCGGCCGCGAGCAAGGCCATGAACGTCAGGACGATGCCGGTGAAGCCTATCCCGTCGATGACGATCCCCGCGATAACCGAGAAGGCGAAGATGCCCGCCGCCGCATAGGCGATGTTGCGCAGCTTCTTGAGCTGGAACTCGCGCCGCATCCGCCGGCTGCCTTCGCCGATCGGCTGCAAGCGCCGGCCCCCGGCGCGGTTATGCGCCAGCGAGCGGCTGGCTGCCGCCATGATCTCCTGCGAATTTCCGGTGCTGTCGGCCATCAGCCCTCCAGCGACAGCAGCGAGGACTGGTTGGTCAGCTTCGACGCCTGGTTCTGACCCTCGGCGCGGGCGATGTAGCCTTTCGACTTCTCGACTTCCTTGCCCAGCGTTTCGACCGTCTGCTTCATGCTTTCGAGCGCGCGAACCTTGAAATTGTCGACCTCGTCCATCGTGTCGTAGATGTTCTGGAAGGCGCGCTGCAGTGTCTCGATCGGGATCGTGCTGCTCGCCGCCTGCTCGTGGATCTTGCCGGTCTGGTCGCGCAGCATCGCGCTGGTCGAATCGATGATACCGGCGGTGGTCTGGTTGAGCTGGGTAATCTGGCTCAGCACCAGCCGCTGGTTGGTCATCGCCTCGGCCACGGTCACCGCGGTGCGCAGCGCGCCGACCGTGGTCGTGCTGGCGCGGTCGACGCCCTTGACCAGTTCGACGTTGTTCTTCTTCACTAGGTCGAGCGCGAGGTAGCCCTGCACGCTGACCGCCATCTGGGTGTAGAGATCCTGCGTGCGCTGGCGCACGTAGAACAGCGCGCTTTCGCGGATCGCCTTGGCCTTGGCCGGATCGATCGCGTCGAGTTCGGCTGCCTTTTCCTCGAGCCGTTCGTCGAGCGTCTTGGAGATGTGAACCATCTGCTCGAGGTTGCCCATCGCTTCCCACAGCTTCTGCCGTTCGACGTCGATGGCGGCGTTGTCCATCAGCAGCTCGTCCTTGCCGCTCGACAGGTGGCCGAGGATCGACTGGATGTGCGTCTGCGCGCTCTGGTAGCGGCGGAAGTAGCTCGTCAGCTTGTTGCCGAACGGGATGATGCCGAGGAACTTCTTGCCCCCGCTCTGCGCCCCGTTCCTGCCCGGGTCGAGGTCTTCCACGACCTTGCGCAGTTCGGACAGGTTGGCGCCGACGCCCGAATCCTTGTCCATCGCCTTGATCGGCCGATCGAGGAAGCGGTTCGACATCCCTGCCGCGGCGGCGATTTCCTTGCGCCCCATGTTGGTGATCTGGTCGACTTTCTTGCCGAACTCGGGCGAGTTGGCGTCGAGCGCGACGAGTTCGGTGACGAACCCGTCGACCTTTTCCTCGAGCTTCGATTTCTTTTCGGCATCGACCGGCACCAGCCCGGCTGCCTTCTCGGCCGTGACGACCGGCACCGGGTCGGGCGGCGTCAGGTGCAGCGCGGTGTCGGTCTTCGTCGCAGTGGCGGTCGGTGCAGTTTCGGCCATGGCGCTCGTCATTCTCCCTCGTATCTCGTCACTGTATTAGGTGCGCAAGACACGTGTTTCAAGTCAGGGCAGTATGGCCGCAGCCCGCCCGGCGACAAAGCCCTTTTGCATGCAGTGCCGAGCGGGTAACCCATGGATATGACAAGCGGGGCAAAGAAACAGACAGCAGACGCCGTTCCGGCTCCAGGAACCGACCAGTCCTTCCGGCACGTCGTGGACACCTGGCAGCACTGGTGGCGCCGCTCGGTCGTCAGCACGGTCGACCAGGCCGGGGTCATCGCCGGCAGGCGTGAGGAATGCGAGCTTTCGGCGCGTTACCTGCTGATGCTGGCCATGAGTGCGGGCATCGCAATCCTCGGCCTGCTGCTGTCCTCACCGGCGGTTGTCATCGGCGCGATGCTGCTGTCGCCGCTGATGGGGCCGATCATCGGCCTCGGGTTTGCGCTGGCAATCGGCGATTTCCAGTGGATCAAGCAGTCGAGCAAGGCGCTCGGGGTCGGCACCGGAATCTCGATCCTGTTCTGCGCTCTGATCGTCTTGCTTTCGCCGCTGCAGACGGTCACGCCAGAGATCGCGGCCCGCACCCAGCCCAACCTGTTCGACCTGTTCGTGGCGCTGTTCTCGGCCATCGCGGGCGCCTACGCGATGATCCGCGGACGCGCCGGCACCGTCGTTGGCGTGGCAATCGCCACGGCCTTGATGCCGCCGCTGGCGGTCGTCGGTTTCGGGCTGGCGACGCTCAACGGCACGGTGTTCTGGGGGGCGCTGCTGCTGTTCTTCACCAACCTGATGACGATTGCCGGGACGGCCTTCGTCATGGCCCGGCTCTACGGCTTCAGCACGCGACTATCCGAAAAGCAGACCAACCTGCAGACGATGCTGATCTTCACCGTGTTCATCGCGCTGGCGATCCCGCTCGGGCTGTCGTTGATCGATCTCGCCAAGGATGCCGCCAACACCCGGCAGATCAACGGCGCGGTACTCTCGCCGTTCAGCAACAAGGCGCTTATCTCGAAGCTCGAAGTCGATCTTCATGGCGAGATGCCCAAGGTTGCCGCCGTCGTCCTGACACCTGAAGTGCGTTCCGAGGCGCTGGCCGAGGTCCAGGCCCGGGTCGACCGGATCGTTGGCACCAAGGTCGATCTGTCGTTGACCCAGGTTCCGGTCGGTAACAGTGCGCAGGCGGCGGAAATGGCCCAGCTGGCGCGCGCCAACGAGCGGCAGGCAGCGGAACTCGCCCATGCCCGGCAACTGGCCGACCGGCTGGCGCTCGTTGCCGGCGTTTCCAATGACCAGGTCGTGGTCGATCGGGAGCGCAAGGTCGCCACGGTCACCGCGCGCGCGCTCGAAGGGGCCAGCCTCGGCGCCTATCGCGAGCTGGAAAACCGCGTCGCCACCGACGAGCCGGGCTGGAAGATCCGCCTGCGTCCGCCGGCGCGTCCGCTCCCTGACATTACCTATGAGGACGACAAGCTGACCGAAGCCGGCGCCCAGGCCCTGGCGCTGGTCGGCTGGGCCGGCCAGCGGGTCGGGGCTCCGATCGTGCTGGGCGGACCCGAGGACAAGGTCGACCTCGTCGCCGCCACGCTCGAAAAGCAGGGTGTCGCCGCGCGCAGGCAGCCGCGTGGGCAGACAGGTCCCGTCACCGCCAGTTGGGCAGCGCCGGATCAGTAGGAAGCATGCCGATGCGCCCCGAACTCCTTGTCCTCGCACTCGCCGCGGTCCTGCTGGTCCTCCACATCCAGGTCGCGATTCGCGCCAAGACCAAGCAGTACGGCATCGACTGGAACATGGGCGCGCGCGACACGGATATGCCCGCGCCGAATCCTGTCGTCGGCCGGCTCGAACGTGCCCGCGACAACTACCTCGAGACCCTGCCGATTGTGATCATCGCACTGTTTGGCGTGGTAATCGCCGGCAAGGCGAGCACGCTGACAGCCACCGCCGGCTGGATCTGGCTCGGCGCGCGTGCAGTCTACCTGCCGCTCTACTGGACGGGCGTGCCCAAGGTGCGGACCCTCGTCTGGGCGATCGGCCTCGCGGCGATACTCACCGTCCTCGGGGTCCTGATATTCGGTTGACCGCTCAGGCGGCGAGCTTGAACGGCTCGATCTCGCCCGACAGGTAGAGCTTCTTCGCCTTGGCGCGGCTCAGCTTGCCCGAGCTGGTGCGCGGCAAGGTGCGCGGCGGGACCAGTTCGACCACGCAGTTCATGCCGGTGATCGAGCGGACCTTTTCGCGAATCTCGTTGTGCAGCTTGCGGCGTTCGTCCGGGTCGGACACGCGGCAATGGACCAGCACCGCGGGAACTTCCTCGCCGTTCTCGGTCTCGACGCTGAACGCGGCGATATCGCCCTGGTGGAAGCCGGGCAGCTGCTCGACCGCCCACTCGATATCCTGCGGCCAGTGGTTCTTGCCGTTGATGATGATCATGTCCTTCGCCCGGCCGACGATGAACAGGTAGCCGTCGGCCATGTAGCCCATGTCGCCGGTGTCGAGCCATCCGTCGACGAGGCAGGCCTTGGTCGCTTCCTCGTCGCGGTAGTAGGAGTGCATCACGCTCGGGCCCTTGCACCAGACCTTGCCGATCTGGTGATCGCCGCGCGGGTTGCCTTCTTCGCCGCGGATTTCGACTTCCATGTCGAGCACCGGCTTGCCGCAGTTGACGATCGCGCGGTAGCGGGCCGGGCGGCTGAGGTCGCGCAGGGAGCCGCTCAGGCGCTCCTCCTCGACCAGCTCGACCCGGATCCCTTCACCCGGCGGCATCAGTGTTACCGCCAGAGTCGCCTCGGCGAGGCCGTAGCTCGGGCAGAAGGCGTTGGCCTTGAACCCGGCATCGGCGAAGGCGTTGACGAAGTTCTGCATCACGTCGGGCCGGATCATGTCGGCGCCATTGCCGGCGAGCCGCCAGCGCGACAGGTCGAAACGCTCGTCGACGTGACTTTGGCTGGAAATGCGGCGGGCGCAGATGTCGTAGCCGAAGGTCGGCGAATAGGAGAGCGTCGTGCCCTGGTTGCGGCTGATCATGTCGAGCCAGGCCAGTGGGCGGCGGGCGAAATCCTCGGTGCGCAGGTAGTCGGTCGAGACCTGGTTGGCGATCGGCGACAGCAGGCAGCCGACCAGCCCCATGTCGTGATACCACGGCAGCCACGAAACGCAGCGGTCGTCGAGCACGAGCTGCATGCCCACTCCGTGCCCGCGCAGGTTGTTGAGCAGCGATCGGTGGGTCACCGCCACGCCGTGCGGGAAACGGGTCGAACCGGAGGAATACTGCAGGTAGCAGATGTCGTCGGGATCGGGGTTCGGCAGGCTGCCGGTGGCGAGCGGCAGGACCGCGAAGTCCTCGTAGCTCATGCCCTCGCAGCCCTGGCGCTCAGCGGCGGCGGCCGCCATTCCGGCAATCTCTGCCGGGTAGAGCAGCATCAAGGGGTCCGAACTCGCCAACTGGACTGCGAGCTGGTCGATGTAGCTGTCCTTGCCGCCGAAGCTCGTCGGCAACGGCAGCGGGACCGGCCAGGCCCCGGCGTATACCGCACCGCAGAACATGGCGGCGAATTCCGTCCCCGTCTGCGCAACGAGGGCGATGCGTTCGCCCGGCTTTACGCCCTTGGCAACCAGTCGCCGGGCCATCGCCAAGGCGTCTTCGCGCAGCTCGGCATAGGGATAGACGCGGGTCAGCTTGCCCCGCGCATCGTGGAAGTTGAGTCCTCTCGAACCCTGCGCGGCATAGTCCAGCGCATCGCCGAAGGTGGCGAAGTCAGAGAAGCGGCGCGGCAGCGCACAGCGGTTCGGCGTCGGCATCAGTGCGGCGTCGTTTTCCATCGTATCTCGCGATTTACCCGTCTTCGTTCTTTCCTTGGCCGGCGCAAGACGCGCAGGCGGGTGAATAGGAGATGAGCGAGCTTCTTTTCGGCCCCTCCCCCGGGACAGCCTTTCCCTCTTGAGCCGGACTGTGGCACGAATAAGGCCGATGAGCGATCATAGTGGTCCAGCCCGCGGACGCAAAAGGCCGCCAAAGCCCCTCGATTCAGCAAGATTCGAGGAATTGGCCCTATCCTACGTCGCAAGGTTCTCCACAAGCGCGGCAAAATTCGAACGCTACCTGGTTCGAAAATTACGCGAGCGGGGATGGGATGGCGAGGGCGATCCGCCGGTCGCGGCAACGGTCGAGCGCTATGTCGAACTCGGCTATATCGACGACGAGGCCTATGCGCGGATGAAGTCCGGAAGCCTGCTTCGGCGCGGCTATGGCGGGCGCAGGGTGCGGCAGGCGCTTGGGGAGGCGGGCATAGCCGAAGACCTGCGTGAACGCGCGATGCCGGGCGAGCGGGCGGCGCGCGAGGCGGCCATGGCCTATGCCACGCGCCGCCGTTTCGGACCATTCGGCCTGGAGGCGCCCGATCCCGATCGCCGCCAGAAACAAATCGCCGCAATGGTGCGCGCCGGGCATGGCTTTGATGCGGCACGCGCGCTAATCGACGCCCCGTCCGCCGCCGAAGCCGAACAATGGCTCGCCGAGGCGGGCGACGAAGAGGACAACTGACCAGACCATGCACCGCGTTGCCTATCCGTTCCTTTCGGCCCTCGGAATCTTGCTGGCGAGTTGCTCGTCGCAGGCCTCTCCTCCGGTGCAGGCGGTCGAAACGACGGGTGTCCACCCGGTTTCGGGGCTCAAAGTCATTCCCCTGACGATTGCCCAGAACGGCAAGACCCACAATTTCCGCGTCGAACTGGCCCAGAGCAGCGAAGAGCAGTCTCGCGGCCTGATGTTCCGCACCGAGCTCGGGCCGGACGAAGGCATGATATTCCCGACGCAAGGGCCGCCGCAGTTCCGCCGCTTCTGGATGCACAACACGGTCATCTCGCTCGACCTGTTGTTCATCGGCCCGGATCACCTCGTCAGCAATATCGCCGCCGACGCGGTGCCGTACTCCGATGCGCCGATTCCTTCCTCGGGCCTCGCCATCGCGGTGCTGGAAATTCCCGGCGGGCGGGCGAAGGAACTGGGCATCATGCCCGGTGCGCGGGTGACATGGTGAGGTCGCGCTTGCCAGCGCCCGCAGTCAGCCGCTAACGGCGGACACATGAGTTTCCTCGGCAAGATATTCACCTGGTGGGATGGCGCCACCTTCGGCACCATGCTGTGGTCGGCGCGCAACGGCGAGCACGTCGGCACCGACGCGCAGGGCAACAAGTACTACCGCTCGAAGAAGGCCGAGAACGGGCGCGAGCGGCGCTGGGTCATCTACGACGGCGCCAACGATGCCAGCAGGGTACCTTCCGAATGGCACGGCTGGCTGCACCATTCCTATGACGAGCTTCCCGAGAGCCACCTGGAACCGGCGAAGATCTGGGAGGCGGACTACTCGCCCAACGCCACCGGCACGCTGGGCGCCTATCGCCCGGCCGGGGCGCTCGAGCGCGGCGGCATGCGCGCAGCTGCGACCGGCGACTACGAAGCCTGGACCCCGGACGCCTGACAATGCGGGCGCTTGCGCTCCTGCCACCCATGCTGGTGCTGGCGGCCTGTTCCGGACAGGCGCCCAAGCCGCAGGCGGTCGAGACCGATGTCCCCGCCGAACTGGCGCAATCGGGTGCGCCGGCCTTTGCCGGCCAGGATTCGATCGGCACCCCGATGGCCGAAAGGGTGGCGACGCTGGGGCTGCTCAACAAGCGCAACAACATCTCGCAGGACCTGGTGATGAAGCCGGGCGAATCGAAGCGCGTCGGCAACGTCGTCGTGAGGCTGTCGGCCTGCGAGAAGACCGCGCCGTGGGAATCGGACCCCGAAGAGGGCGCCTTCGTCCAGGTGCTGGTGCGCGAGCGCAAGGACGTCAGCTCCGACTTTGCCTGGCACACGGTCTTTTCCGGCTGGCTGTTCAGGAACGCGCCGGCGGTCAACGTCGTCGAGCACCCGGTCTACGACGTTTGGATCAAGTCCTGCGCGATGCGTTTCCCGGGCGAAGACGCGCCGGTGGCGTCGCCGTCTTCGAGCAGGAGCGCGAATCCTTCGGGCAGCGAAAGCGCACCCGCGCCGACGCCGAGCCCCTCTGCCAGCCCCTCCTCGCCGACCGCCTGAGCCCAGCTCGAGCGCGAACCCTGCGCCGATCCGAGCAGGGCGAGGTAGCGTGCCTGCGAGACCTCGACCGCGCCCATCGATTCGAGGTGTTCGGTCATGAACTGGCAGTCGAGCAGGCGCATCCTGGCCTTGCGCATGGCTGCGACCAGCCAGGCCAGCGCCACTTTCGAGGCGTTGGGCACGCGGCTGAACATCGATTCGCCGCAGAACACGCCGTCGAAGCCGACGCCGTAGAGCCCGCCGACGAGATCGTCGTCCGACCAGACTTCGATTGAATGGGCATGGCCGACATTGTGCAGCATGCAGTAGCTCGCTTCGATGCGGCGGCTTATCCAGGTTTCCGGATGATCGGGGCGCGGCTCGGCACAGGCGGCGATGACGCGTTCGAACGCGAGGTCGCAGGTCACGGTGAAGCGTTCTTGCCGCAACACCTTGGCCAGCGAGCGCGAGCAATGGAACCTGTCGAGCGGCACGATCGCCCGATTGCGCGGTTCGACGTAGAAGATTTCCGGGTCCTCGCGTCCGTCGGCCATGGGGAAGATCCCGCTGCGGTAGGCCAGCAGGAGTGTCTCGGGCGGGATGGTCTGTGGACCGGGCGAGTGCATGACGCGAATTCATATCACAGCGCCGCGCCAACCGCCTTGCCAATTTGCATTCGCCGCCCTAGAGGCGCGGCTCCCGTGCAGGGGTGTAGCTCAGCTGGTAGAGCATCGGTCTCCAAAACCGAGGGCCACGGGTTCGAATCCTGTCACCCCTGCCATTTTTTCCTCTCCTGCTTTTCGAGCGCCCATCCGGGCGCTCGTCCTCGGCGCCGATCCCCTCCCGGGGCGCCTGCGGGCGGCCGTTCGGCCTTGCGTCCCGCTGGTCGCCGGTCGTTCCATCCCCGGCCAATTGTGGTTGGATGATTCCTAACTGGAAATTGCCGCGCTATTGCCCGCCAATGGCGGGGGACGCTTTAGACAAATTGCGCACGGCGGAATGGCTCGATGCCTCTCGCGTGCGTGGCTACGCGATACTGTTCGCCGTCGCCTCGCTGGTGCTGCTCGCGGTATCGTGGTGGCAGGCACAGGGGAGCGAGGCGAGCGATTTCCTTGCATTCTGGGGTGCCGGTAAAGCTCTTCTCGCGGGCGAACCAAGCTCTGCATACGACCTTTCCTGGCAAGAACGGGTGCAGACTTCCTCCGGATCGACCGGCTGGTACGCCTACGTCAATCCGCCGCCCTTCCTGTTCCTTGTCTGGCCGTTTGCCCTGCTGAGCTATCCGCTGGCGTGGATCGCATGGGTGGTGGTGACCTACGCCGTCTGGGCGCGGGTTTCGGTGAATGCTTTCGCCCGCCTCTGGTTGCTGGTGCTGGTCTTTCCCGGCGCGCTGATAGCGGCGGGGCACGCGCAGAACGGTTTCGTCACCGGGGCGCTCCTGGTCGGCGGGGTGGCGCTGCTCGACCGGCGGCCGGTCCTGTCCGGAATCCTGTTCGGCGCGCTCGTGATCAAGCCGCACCTCGCGCTGCTGGTGCCGTTCTGGCTCGCGGCGGGCGGTCGCTGGCGAACCATCGTCGCGGCTGCCTGTAGCGCGGTCGGGCTCCTGCTTGCCGCCTGGGCGGCACTCGGTACCGACACCATGCTCGCCTACACGCAGAGCTGGGAGGCCAGTTCGGCGATCATGCGCGCGGCGGACGCCGACTTCCTGCTGCGCATGGCGACGCTGTACTCGCAAGTCCGCCTGTTCGCCGGCGGGACGGTGGCGCTGGCAGTGGCCGGCGTCGTGGTGGTGGCGATGATCGCGCTGGTCATGCGTTCGTGGCGGCACATGGGACAGGATGCGATGGCGACAGGCGCCTTCATGCTGGCCGCCACGGCGATCGCATCGCTCTACCTGTTCAACTACGACCTGCCGTTCCTCATCCTGCCGCTGCTGTGGCTGGTCCGCGAAGGGCTGCGCGAGGGGTTCCGGCCGTGGGAGAAGCTGTTGCTCGTCGCCCTGTGGTTCGCGCCATATGCCACGCGAGCTGTGTCCCTGCCGCTCGGGCTCAACCTCATGCCGCTGGCCGCGATGCTCCTCGCATGGCTGGTGTGGACGCGCGGCAACACATCGGATGCATCTCGCCGCTCCTGAGGAACCGAGGTGCGCCCAAGCGGTTTTTTACTGCGACGGGGCACTGGTTCGAGGAGACAGAAATGTCGAGCTACACATTCCGGTCAAGCCGGCCCGACGGCTGGACCCAGCCGCGGCCCCATCAGGACGCATCGCTTCGGTTGATGAAGTACGGTCGCATCCAGCCGATGGAAGAACCGGGCTTCTTCGCCCGGCTGTTCGGACGCTGCTGACGGCGGGCCCCGGCCCGCAATTCCGTCCAGCCATGGCGGCGGGGACGCGCCCGCCGCTGCTTTGCTTCAACTCTCCGGCGCGCCCCTTGCCTTGACGCAGGCGCATCGCTATCTGCACAGCCGACTTCCGACATCGGAACCGCATCGCCCCTCCCGGTCAGCATGGACCGGGGCGGCGCTGAGCCAATGGCGGAAGAGAATTTTTTCAGGTTGAGAAGGCAGGCGAGAGAATGGCCAGGACCAATCCCGCGGAGTTCATCAAGCAGGTGCAGGGCGAAGCCCGCAAGGTCGTCTGGCCGAGCTGGCCGGAGACCTATCGCACGGCGATTTTCGTCGGGATCCTGATGGTGATCCTGGCGGTCTTCTTCCTCGGCATTGATTCCCTGTTCGGCGCCGCAGTGCGCTGGCTGCTGACCCTCGCCTGATCCCAACGGAATTGACGGAAAGCTGAAGCACATGGCCCGCTGGTACATCATCCACGCCTACTCGGGGTTCGAGAACAAGGTCCGCGATTCGATCATCGCCGAGGCCGAACGCATGGGCCTGTCCGAAGCGGTCGAATCGGTCGAGGTTCCGACCGAGACCGTGACCGAGGTCAAGCGCGGCAAGAAGGTGCAGGTCGAGCGCAAGTTCATGCCCGGCTACGTGCTGGCCAAGCTCAAGCTGACCGACGACGTCTATCACCTCGTCAAGAACACGCCGAAAGTGACCGGTTTCCTCGGTGCAGGCGGCAAGCCGCAGCCGATCAGCGAGAAGGACGCGGCGCGCTATTTCGGCGGTGTCGAGGAAGCGAAGAACGCTCCCAAGCGCGAGATCCACGTCGATTACGAGATCGGCGACAGCGTCAAGGTGCTCGACGGTCCCTTCGCCAGCTTCAACGGCCTGGTGGAAGAGCTCGACTTCGACAAGAACAAGGTCAAGGTCAGCGTCTCGATCTTCGGCCGCGCCACGCCAGTCGAACTCGATTTCGAGCAGGTCGAACTGGTCAGGTAGCCGGGCCTGGGGCCGCGCACACTCTATTCATCGCAGGCAACTTGCAAATGTCCGCGCTCGCGGACAAATGCAATCTGGCGCAAAAAAGTCGCAACAATATAGGGATAGCGCCTGAGTGGGGTCGTAGTGAGTGGCATCTGGTGGTTTGGTAACGTTCGATTTGATGAGTCATCGGGAAACCTTCAGGTCGGTTCCGACGACGTAGAACTCGATAGAAGCTGTCAAAGGATTCTCGGCGTGCTGCTCGCCAACGCAGGCCAGGGCGTCGACAAGGATGCCTTGCTCCGGGCCGGATGGCCGGGGCGGCTCGTGCATGAAAATTCTCTGGCCAAGGCAATCGGTCGTTTGCGTATCGCACTGGGTGAGCATGGGGAACGGCTTGGCTCGGTCTATGGGCATGGCTACAAGCTCGACGTAAGTGCGCAGTTGGTCACTCCCGAGCGAGAAGAGGGCTTGCTCGCCACCGTTGGCGCCGCGCTCAGCGATACCCCGGGCCGCAGGCCGTGGCTGGCATGGAGCGCCGGCGCGGCGGGCATGGCCGCGGTTGGCGTGATCTTGTCTTCGAGCGAAAGCGTGGCGGGTATCTTCGGGACTCCCTACCGCACTGCCGACCCGATCGTCGCCGATGCGCCGGACGCCATCGGCAAGATCCTGTGGGTCGACGATCACCCGGAAAACAACGCTTTCGAAAAGCAGTACTTCGAAAAGCGGCGAATCGCCGTGCACTCCGCCGCTAACACGGCAGATGCGATCAAGCTGCTGGCGATCTACGACTACAAGCTGGTGATCTCCGACATGGGGCGCGGCGATGACCGGCTGGCAGGGCTCAAGCTAGTGGAGCAGATGCGCCAGCGCGGTGATGCAACCCCGGTTGTGATCTACACTGTCCGCGCCGATGGCGCGAAGGCGCAAAGTGCCCAGCGTCGGCTCGTTGCCGATGCGGGGGCCCGGAGGTTGGCGGTGACGCCGCAGGAAATTCGGTCGATTGTCGTCGGCGAGTTCGGCAATCCGTCCGTGCGCTAGAAATGTCCCGGAAGGGGACTTTTCCTGCGTCAAACTTGTCACAAATTGTCGCATTCAGAATTTTTCAGAATCCCGGGAAAGATTGAACCGGGATCTGCGAACATGAGCCCCGCACGAGAGTTCGTGGGTATGGGGCGCCAGCAAACAATCTGATCCGGTCGGCTTCCAGCGCTTTTTCGCTCGGGAGACCGTGCCCCTGCCTGCAGCTCACGCAAGACTACGTGATGCACAAAGGAGTTGATCTTGAATTCTGAAGCCGTTTCCAAGGCCTTGAAGAGCCGCACATTCCGCCGCGCCATGTACTGCGGCACCGCATTGCCGCTGGTCGCATTCGCCGTGGCCGCCAACGCCAATCCGATCACCGAGCAGTTCGACAGCGACATCACGGTTACCGCCGACAGTGCGAGCGGCACGCCGATCGCGGTCGAACTCTACAGCTCTGGCGGTTCGATCGACGCCAGCGTTACCGACGTCACCGGCACGACGGTGGGTGGCGATCGCGACTACGTCATTGGCATGGAGACCGACCTCACCGGCTCCATTACCGGCACGTTCAGCACGATCACCGCAACCGGCGCAGGCGAGATTCTCGGACTCGGCGCGACCACCATCGACGGCGACATCACGCTCGACGTGGGCACGCTCGATGTGGACGGTGCCGCATCGGCCGGCATCGCCGCGATCTCGACCAACGGCGACATAGGCATCACCGCCGATACGGTCATCTCGCGCGGCACTGGCGAAGATTCGCAACAGGAATTCTACGAAGCGGTCCTGGGCAATTCGCAGAACGGCTCGGTCAATATCGCCGTCGGCACGTCCGAGACCTACGGCACCTACGGCTCGGCCATCGTCGGGCTCGCCGGCAGTAATGTGGCCATTACTGCCGACGGCGCGACCAATCACGGGGCCGGAGCTGTCACCGTCTACGCCATCGCCGCGGGTGATGTCTCCGCCGATGTCGGAACGATTACCTCGACCGCCGACGACGGACAGGGCGCTTACCTGAAGTCGAATGGCGGGAGCGTTTCGCTCAGCGCCGACACCATCACCGTGGGCGACTTTGCCCAAGGCGCGCGTATCGTTGCGGCCGACGACGTCAAGGTTGACGTCGGAACGATTACCGGTGGGCAGGGCGTGCGTGTCGACCCGACCGCTGGCGATGTCACCATCGCTATCGACAGTGTCGAAACCTATACCTCGGCGGTCAACGCCTCGACCACGTCGGGAGGTGGCCTCACGATCGATGTCGGCGATGCGACCAGTCATCTCGCCGACACAGCCACGATCATTGCCAGTGCAACGGGCGGCGGCACTCTGGCCGTCGCGGCCGACAGCGTAACCGGCGCGGGTGTGGACCACGCCGCGATCGAGGCGACGACCGACAGCGGCGACATTTCGATTGTCGCGGGCGACGTCAGCACCAGCGGCGATGGTGCCATGGGCGTGCTCGCCCAGAGCACCGACGGCAACATCGATGTCTCGGTCGACACCGTCGCGACGACGGGTCTGGGCCTGGGAGCCATCTACTCGGCGGACGGCGTGACCGCGATCTCGACCAACGGCACCGCCACGGTGACCGTGGGCAGCGGCACGACCGAAGGCAAGTATTCGTCGGTCGCTGCGGCGGTCGGTGGAGCCGGTGCCCACGTGACGGTTGGCGATGTGAGCGCCGCCGGACTGCAGGGCGCGGTGGTCTTTTCCAAGAGCTCCGGAGGCAACGCCACCGTGGATGCCGGGACGGTCACCCTGCGCGGCGACCAGCAGGCCGGCATCAACGCCCTGGCGGACGTCGGTGTGGCTACGGTCACCATCGACAGCGTGGTGGACGAGGGTACCAGCACCAAGGGCATTTTTGCCCGCGGCGGATCGGGCGCTTCGGTCACGGCGGGAAGCATCGAGGCTGACGTATACGGTGCCTGGGCCAATGTGACCGGCACCGGCAATGCCAGTGTCGTCACCACTGGCAACACTTCGGTGGGTGCTGGCTACGGCCTGCGCGGCACCGGTACCAACGTCACCATCTCGACCGCGGCCGATACGGTGACTCAAGCAAGCACCAATGCAATCTGGGGCGAGGCCACCGAATCGGTGACCATCGGCAACCAGGGCACGGCGCGGACGACCGGCGGCATGGGCAGCGCGATCTACGCCCAGTCAGGCGGATCCGTCTCGATTACTTCGGCACATGCGGAAGCGGTGGGTCCGGGTGTCGATCCGGGTGTCGGACAGGACGGGCTGCGGGTGCCGCAGGGCGGCATCGTCGCCTTTGCCGACGGCGCGATCGACATCGATGCCGACACGGTGACGGTGGCGGGTGAGTTCCGTTACGCCGTCTATGGCGAGGGCGCCGGCGGCGTGACTATCAACGCCAACGACGTCGAGCTGGCGAGCGCCGACACGGTCGCAGTTGCCGGCAAGAGCGATGCGGGCGACGTCAGCATCACCACCGGCACGGTGACCACCACCGGCGCGAGCGGCGTCGGCGTGTTCGGCCACACCGGTTCGGGCGACATTGCGATCGATGCGGGTATCACCCGGGTCGAGAACGCCGGAATGCAGGGCCAGTTCACCGGCGATGCGGTGGTGGCCACTTCGGACACCGGCAATATCTCGATCACCAGCCAGGATGCCTTCAGTGCGGCGCTTTACGGCTCGGCCATCGTCGGCATTTCCGCCGGCGATGTTGCGCTGGTCAGCGGCAATGCCGAAACGACCGGCGACGGCGGTGTCGCCGTTTACGGCCTGTCGAATAGCGGCAACGTCAGCCTGGCTGCCGAAACGGTTTCGGCAAACAGTACGGCACAGGGTGTCTTCCTCAAGGCTGCGGGCACCGTCACGGCTGAGGTCGGCAGCGTCACGGCCGGCTATGGCCTCTACGCAGTCGGAACCGGCAACGGCGCAATCTCGCTCGACGTCGGTACGGCGCAGGCCTCGAACAATCTCGGCTCGGCGATCAAGGTCACGGCTGCAGGGCCCGTCTCCATAGCCGCCGATGCGGTCGCGGTAACCGGTGCGGGCGCGGATCCCGGCGCGGGGCCGGACGGCCTGCGCAAGGACCAGGGCGGCATCGTCGTCCAGGGCGGCGGCGAGGCGATTTCGATCGATGCCGGTTCGGTTACAGTCGAGGGCGAGCATCGTTACGGCATCACGGCGCGTGGCAACGGTGCGATCACCATCAACGCCGACACAGTCGACCTCGCCAGTGCCGATGCGGTGGCGGTTGTCGCGCGCGGCGGGGCAGGCGACGTCAGCATCACCACCGGCACGGTGACCACCACCGGCGCCAGCGGCGTCGGCGTGTTCGGCAACTCGACCACGGGCAACATCACAATCGATGCCGGAACGACGCGGGTCGAGAACGCCGGAATGCAGGGCCAGTTCACCGGCGATGCGGTCGTCGGTATTTCGGGCAGCGGTTCGGTATCGATCACCAGCGACAATGCCTTCAGTGCGGCGCTCTACGGTTCGGCCGTCGTCGGCATTTCCGACGGCGACGTTTCCATCGTCA
Source organism: Croceibacterium salegens (assembly GCF_009827435.1). Taxonomy (GTDB): domain Bacteria; phylum Pseudomonadota; class Alphaproteobacteria; order Sphingomonadales; family Sphingomonadaceae; genus Croceibacterium_B; species Croceibacterium_B salegens. The sequence goes on from NZ_WTYM01000031.1 coordinate 38,030, forward strand.
GCAATGTGGCCGAGACCACCGGCGATGGCGGGGCGGCGGTGTTCGGGCGGTCCAATTTTGGCGCCCTGACCATGGATGTCGGCTCGGTGACGATTTCCGGCGACAACGCCGGTGCTGTTGGCGCCCGGGCCAATAACGGGGTCGCCAACGTCACGATCGGAGATATTACCGCTACTGGCCTGACGTCCCTCGGACTGACGGCGACCGGACAGATCGTCAATGTGACGGTCAACGGCGATGTCTCGACAACCGGGCGCGGTATCAGTGCAACGGGCTTCGTCGAGAGCAATGTCACCGTAAATGGCTCGATCACGACCACTGAAAGCAATGCATCGGGCGTTGTAACGACGTCCGCCCATGGCGTCGTTACGATCGCCGAGGGTGCGAGCGTCAACGGTGGTGCCGCGGGCGTGGCCATGCTCGGCCAGGCGCAGGGCGGGTTCAGCGAGCTCTACAACTCGGGCACGGTTCACGGCACGGCCGGGGTCGCTGTCCGCGGTCTGCAAGCCGACCCGAACTTCGTTCCCGCGGACTATTACATCCAGAACAACGGCACGCTTTCGTCCGATACAGGCGTCGCGGTCCTGACCGGCGCGGGCGACGACGTCCTCGAACTGACCGAAAACTCGGTTATCGACGGCATTGCCGACCTTGGCGCCGGCTACGACCACCTCGTGCTCGACTTCAACGACAACGCCGCAGCCGACGCGATCGGCCAGGTGGTTTCGACCGTCAATGTCGAGATGCTTTCTGTCGAAAGGGGAAGCTGGCGCGCGGAAGGCGTGGCTTCGGACTACGATGAAGTCGAGATCGAGGAAGGCGCCACGCTGACCGTCGCGCAGGACGCCAACGGCGATTCGTCGATCGGCACCGGCTACGTCGATCTTGGCGGTACGCTGAACCTCGACTTTGCTCACGACACCGACGTGACCGGAGTGCTGATCGAAGGCGCGGGCTCGCTGCACCTCGTCGGCGGGGCAACGGTACTTGTCGAAGACGCCAGCGGCCTGCAGTTCACCGGCGGTACTTTCGTCGAGAACGGCACGCTGCTGCTGACCGATGTCTACGGCGGCGCTGTCACCACCTCGGGTGACGGCACCTTCGAGCTTGGCGACGGCGGAACCACCGGCGATTTCACCGGCGACCTCGTCAACGACGGTACTTTCGTCTTCTCGCGCAGCGACGACTACTCGCTGTCCGGCGCCTTCAGCGGCACCGGCCTGCTGGTCAAGAACGGCGACGGCACGCTGTCGTTCGGCGGGACCTACGACTTTAGCGGAACCACGACGATCAACGCCGGTGCAATCGCGCTGACGGGCCAGCTCGACGCCAACAGCGAGCTCGACCTGTCGGGCGACGGTTCGTTCGACCTGTCGCAGGTCTCCGGCGGTACGCAGGAAGTTGCCGAGCTTTCGGGCACCGGCGGCAACCTCGAGCTCGGCACCACGACGCTGACCATCAACCAGCAGACCAACACCGTCTTCTCTGGCACGATCTCGGGCGACGGGACGGTGAACAAGGAAGGGACCGGCGACCTCAAGCTCGAGGGCGACAGCACCTTCACTGGCTCGGCCAACGTCAACGGCGGCACGCTGTCGGTCAACGGCTCCTATGCCGGCGGCACCTTCACGGTGAACGACGGCGGCTTGCTGGGCGGTAACGGCACGGTCGGCGACACGACGATCCAGGGCGGCGCGCTCGGTGCGGGCAACTCGATCGGCCACCTCACCGTGGCCGGCGACCTCACCTTTACCTCGGCCTCGACGCTCGTGGTCGAAGTCGATCCGGCCGGCAACGCCGACCTGATCGAAGTGACCGGCGCCGCCACGCTCGGCGGGGCGACGGTCAACGTGCTGGCCGGAGCGGGCACTTACGCACCCGTCACCGACTACACGATCCTGACCGCCGACGGCGGCATCTCGGGAACGTTCGGCACGGTCACCACCAACCTCGCCTACCTCGTCCCGCTGCTCAGCTACACGGTCGACACCGTCTCGCTGCGTCTCAGCCGCAACGACGTCGACTTCTCGGGCTACGCCGCGAATCCGAACCAGTCTGCGATCGGCAACTTGATCGAGGATCTCGGCTTCGGCAGCACGCTCTACGATAGCACTTTGTTGCTGGCGCGTGCCGACGTTGCGGACGACTTCGAGACGCTGACCGGCGGGGTCTATCCGTCGTTCGTCGGGGCGATGGTCGAAACGGCCGACATGCTTCGCCGCCAGACGATGGACGCGCCGCGTTCGGGCTCGGGCGCCTACGGCTGGGCCACCGGCCTGCTCGGCAACGTCAAGGGTACGGCGGGCACCGGTATTGCCGGCTACAAGGCCGACAACACCGGCGTTGCCGGCGGCCTCGGCTATGCGATGGCCGGGTTCGATATCTCGGGCGGGGTCGGTTACCTGTCGCAGGATCCGAGCGGCAGCCAGGTCTCCGACAGCAAGGTGACCTTCGCGACTTTGCAGGCGGCCTATGACAGCCCGATCGGCTTCAAGGTGCGCGGCGGCGTCCAGCTCGGCTGGTTCGACGCCAAGTCGAGCCGCAGCACCTCGCTGGGCACGATCAGCAACTCGCTGAGCGGCGCGCTCAAGGGCGACTACACGCAGTACTACGGCGAAGTCGCCTTCGCGGTGCCTTCGGTCGCGGTCTCGATCGAGCCGTTTGCGGGCGTCAGCCACGTGTCGCTCAAGGTCGACAGCTTCACCGAGACCGGCGGCGCCACCGCGCTGACCGTGAACGGGATGGACCGCGACGTGACCTTCGGCGACCTCGGCCTGCGGATCTCGGCACCGTTGCCGGGCGGTGTCACGCCGTACGGCTCGGCGTCCTACCGCATGGCCTGGGGCGACCGCGCCTCGCTCGCCGGCGTTGCCTTCGCCGGCAACACGACGAGCGGCTTGGTCACCGGCCTGCCGATCGCCAAGACTGCAGCGGAGGTCGAAGCCGGCCTGCGCTACACCGCCGGCAAGATCGAACTGGGCCTCGGCTACAGCGGCAGCTTCTCGAAGACCTTCGACAGCAACACCGCGAAGCTGACGGCGACGCTCAAGTTCTGAGGCTGACCGCACGACAGCGAGGAGGGGCGTCCCGCAGGGGGCGCCCCTCTTTGCTTGTAATCGCGGCGGGTTTCGATTAGGGGCGCCGCTTCCCGGTGCTCCGGCCTCGGGAAAACCGCGCGGGAGGAGCGCCTTCGGGCCCTCCGTTATTACCGCTTACCATGAGCCCAGGTCGAGAGACCGAGGCGACAGTGAGAAAGGAGGCCATACGTGGCCAAGAAGATCGACGGCTATATCAAGCTGCAGGTTCCTGCAGGCTCGGCCACCCCAAGTCCGCCCATCGGCCCTGCGCTGGGCCAGCGCGGCGTGAACATCATGGAATTCTGCAAGGCGTTCAATGCCGCCACGCAGGATCTCGAAAAGTCCATGCCGATCCCGACCATCATCACGGTCTATGCGGATCGCAGCTTCACCTTCGTCACGAAGACGCCCCCGGCGAGCTTCCTGATCAAGAAGGCGGCGGGCCTCAAGTCGGGTTCCAAGGAACCGGGCAAGGTTTCGGCGGGCAAGATCGCCCGGTCGAAGCTGGCCGAAATCGCCGAAGTGAAGATGAAGGATCTCAACGCCAACGACATCGAAGCGGCGACGAAGATCATCGAAGGCTCCGCTCGCGCGATGGGCCTCGAAGTGGTGGAGGGCTGAACCGATGGCTAAGCTCAGCAAGAAGCAGAAGGCCGCGGCCGAACTCGACGGCGAGAAGCTGTACGGCATCGAAGAAGCGCTGAAGATGCTGCGCGACATGGCCTCGAAGAAGTTCGACGAGACCGTCGAAGTCGCTATGAACCTCGGCGTCGACCCGCGTCACGCCGACCAGATGGTTCGCGGCATGGTCTCGCTCCCGGCCGGTACCGGCAAGGAGATGAAGGTCGCCGTGTTCGCCAAGGGCGACAAGGCCGACGAGGCGCTCGCCGCCGGTGCCGACAAGGTCGGTGCCGAAGACCTGATGGAAGACATGCAGGCCGGCAACCTCAACTACGACCGCGTGATCGCGACCCCCGACATGATGGGCGTCGTCGGCCGTCTCGGTAAGGTGCTCGGCCCCAAGGGCCTGATGCCGAACCCGAAGCTCGGCACCGTCACGCCGAACGTCGCGCAGGCAGTCAAGGACGCCAAGGGCGGCCAGGTCGAATTCCGCGTCGAGAAGATGGGCATCATCCACTCGGGCATCGGCAAGCTGTCGTTCAAGGACGCCGACCTGAAGGCGAACTTCAAGGCGCTGACCGACGCGATCGTCAAGGCCAAGCCGAGCGGCGCCAAGGGCAAGTACGTCAGGAAGGTGACCGTCACCTCGACGATGGGCCCGGGCCTCAAGGTCGACCTCGCGGAAGTCGAAGGCGCGTAACCTTCTGCGCTACCGCGCTTTGCGCTCCTTGAGCGCGAGCAAGGGACAAGCAAGGGGCCGGCGGAGCGATCCGCCGGCCCCTTTCGTTTGGCGCCCGGCGCTTTGGCGGGGCGATACGTCGACTCGATGCCAAAAGGGGGGGATTCACCCGATAGCCGCGGGGGGGGAAGGGGTCGACAGTCGGGGCCTAATCCGCGTGAGAGGAACTCCCCATGGCACTCAAGGAATACAAGCCCAGTCAGGCATTCAATGGCGTGATCGGCAGGACCTTCGACGTATCCGAACCGTCCTGGCCCTCTCCGAACCGGGCGAAGGAGGGGGTGCCGAACGTCCTTTTCATTGTCATCGACGACACCGGGTACGGACATCTCGGTTGTTACGGCAGTCCGATCAACACGCCCAACATCGATGCCCTGGCGGCCGATGGGCTGCGCTACACCAACATGCATACGACATCGCTCTGCTCGCCCTCGCGCTCGTGCTTTATCAACGGGCGCAATCACCATTCGAACGGCATGAATTGCATCACCGAAGGCGCAACCGGCTTCCCCGGCGGCAACGGAATGATACCGTTCGAAAACGGCTTCATATCCGAAATCCTCCAGCAGAACGGTTACAACACCTATGCGATCGGCAAGTGGCATCTGACGCCGGCCAACCAGGTGTCCGCCGCTGGTCCCTACGACCGCTGGCCGTTGGGCCGCGGCTTCGAGCGCTATTACGGCTGGCTGGGCGGCGACACGCACCAGTATTACCCTGAGCTGGTGCGCGACAACACGCAGGTCGAGCCCGAATACGGTCCGGAGGACGGCTATCACGTCAACATCGACCTGGCTGAGAAGGCTAAGGCAATGATCGCCGACGCCAAGCAGGTCGCGCCGAACAAGCCCTTCTTCATGTACTTCTGCACCGGTGCCGCACATGCTCCGCACCATGTCCCCGCCGAATGGGCGGACAAGTACAAGGGCGTCTTCGATGACGGCTGGGACGCCTACCGCGAAAGGGTGTTCAAGAAGCAGAAGGAAATTGGTGTCATTCCCAAGAACACCAAGCTTTCGCGACACGACCCTGACGTGCAGGACTGGGAGAAGCTCTCCGCCGATGAGCGCAAGCTCTACGCCCGCATGATGGAAGTCTTTGCCGGCTTCCTCGAGCACACCGACCATTATATCGGCGAGCTGCTCGCCTTCCTGAAGGACATCGGCGAGTATGAGAACACGCTGATCATGCTCGTTTCCGACAATGGCTCAAGCGCCGAGGGCGGCGCGACCGGTTCGGTCAACGAGAACAAGTTCTTCAACAACGTCCCCGACAGCCTCGAGCAGAACCTGGCGGCGATCGAAGACATTGGCGGGCCAAAGTACTTCAACCACTTCCCCTGGGGCTGGACCCATGCCGGCAACACCCCCTATCGCCGCTGGAAGCGCGAGACATATCGTGGTGGCGTGTCCGATCCGTTCATCGTGACCTGGCCCAAGGGGATCAAGGCGAAGGGCGAGATCCGCACCCAATTCTGCCATGGTATCGACATGGTTCCGACAGTGCTCGACTGCCTGGAAATCGACCCGCCGGAAGCGATCCGCGGGATCACGCAATCACCGATCGAAGGTTTCAGCCTCAAGAGTACCTTCGACGACAAGGATGCGGAAGCTGTCCACCGGACCCAGTATTTCGAGATGTTTGGGCACCGTTCGATCTATCACGATGGCTGGCGCGCCGTTTGTCCGTGGCCGGGCGATTCCTTTACCGAAGCAGAGCACGAATTCGGCGAGATGATCTCGAATGACATGCTCACCGAACTCGATGCCAAGGGCTGGGAACTCTTCGACCTCACCGAGGACCCGGCGGAGACTACCAATGTCGCAAAGGACAATCCCGCCAAGCTGATCGAGATGATCGGTCTGTGGTACTCCGAAGCTGGGAAGTACAAGGTGTTCCCGATCGACAGCCGGACCACCATTCGCCTCGCCGAGGAACGACCGCAAATCGCAGCCGCGCGGGACAAATACGTCTACTATCCCGGAACCCAGACAGTGCCCTCATCGGTCGGTCCACGCCTGCTGAACGTGGCGCATTCGGTCAGCGTGCATGTCACGATACCCAAGGGTGGGGCCGAGGGTGCGCTGTTCACGGTCGGCGGCAATGATGGGGGCTTCTGCCTCTACATCAAGGACGGCAAGCTGACCTATGGCTACAATTATGTGGCCGACCAGCGGTTCACCATTCGATCCGACGACAAGGTGCCCGAGGGCGATCACGTTCTCAGTTTCGAATTCGAGCCGACGGGCGAAGCCGATGTTGCGAAGGGCAAGGGAACGCCCGGCAATATTTCCCTGTTCTTCGACGGCGAAGCGGCCGGGGAAGGCGAATTGCCGGTGACCATCCCGATCCAGTTCGGACTTGCCGCCAGTTCCATCGTCGGTTGCGACAATGGTTCGCCGGTCATGCTGGAGGATGAATACAAGCCGCCGTTCACCTTCACCGGCCAGATCCACAAGGTGCTGGTCGATATCACCGGCGAGAGCCTTGAAGACAAGGAACACCTGATCGAGGCCTATCTCAAGGCCGCGATGGCGAGGCAGTAGGACTGTCCATCGCTTCGGATGGACACGGGGACCGGCGGAGCAATCCGCCGGTCCTTTTCCGTTTGTGCTACCCCTCGCGCCTGCCGAGTTGCCGCGAATAGACCCAGCCGATGCCGATCAGGCTGACGCCGAGCGCGAGGAAGCTGGCGATGCGCAGCAGCCCCTCGAGGCCAGCGGCGTCGACCAGGAACACCTTGCCGACCGCGAGCAGCATCAGCACCAGCGAACCGATGCGCCAGCTGCGCTGGCCGCTGCGCGATCCCCACCACAGGAAGGCGAGCGCCAGAACTATGCCTAGCAGCGAGCGCAGCAGGTCCTCGCTCTGCCCGACAAAGCCGTCGGTCAGGACCGTCCCGGCGAACAGGTGGCGCAGTTCTGACAGCGCGAGCAGGGCGATGAGCAGCATCATCGCCCCGTCGCAAACCGGGCGCAGCGCGATGAACGCTTCGGGCAGGAGGCGGCGCGCGTCCCAGAGCGCGATCAGTGCCAGAGCATAGGCTAGCGCCAGCCAGTCGAACATCGGCGCCGGGCCGATGGCCTGGTGCGTGGTCAGCGGATTGCGCAGCAGCAGGGTGAACACCGTAAAGTGGGCGAGGAGGAGGGCGATGCCGAGCGCCTCTCCCGCCTTGGCGTGTGCCTTGCCGAACCGCGAAGCGGCAAGCGCGGCGGCTGCGAGCAGCAGGTCCCACAGCGCACGCTCCGCCATGCCAAGTTCGCGGAACCGGGCGATGTCGTCGATCGCCAGCGCGTGCTTGAAGACGATGTGCAGGCCGATCGTCGCCGCGGCGAGCCCCGCTCCGGCAAGTACACGGCGCTGCATGTCACTCGCCTCGCGCAATGACCACCAGGCGAGCAGCGCTGCCGTCGCCACTGGGGCGATGTGGAGAAGCGCGTCGCGCACCGACAGCGTGGCGACTGTCAGCATTGGCGGGCCGGTGAGCGCCTCAATGCCGCGCGACAGCCACTGCCCGACCTCCGGCATAGCCCAGATGCCAGCTACCGCGCCCACCGTCCAGCCGGCAGCGCCACGTTCACGCCACGCCAGTGCCACCCCGATGGCTCCGAGCGCCGCAGTCCATGCCAGCCAGCCGCCGGGCATGACTTGTGCGACCAGTCCATAGGCGACGAGCGCGGCGAGCGCTTCGGCGGCACGGAGGTGGCGTTTGCGAACCTCGAACCAGGCCAGCCCGGCAAAAGGCGCCATCACCGCAGCCCAGCGCAGCAGCGCACGGGCTACGTCAGTCGCAGCGGTGCCGCCGCCGAGCCGCTCGATCTCGCGTTCGCTGATTGGCAGGTCGGCCAGCAATGCAAGCAGTGCGACGATCGCGGCGACCCAGGCGAGCTCCGCCAGCGGGCGTGTGCGTCGGCGGGAGAACAGGACCAGCAAGCCACCGGCAACGATCGCAGCGGCGACAGGTGCGAACCATTCCGGGCTCAGCATCAGCAACGCCGCAAAGGCGAGCAGCGCGGTGCTGGCGAGCGGCATCGACAGCAGCCGGTCCGTCGTCCCGTCGCGCCAGCAGCGCGCCGCGGCGAGTGCGGGGAAAAGGCCGAGGCCGGCGCAGGCGGCGGCCATGCCGGGCTCGCTGTCGTTGGCGTACCACGATCCGAACAGCCAGTAGACCGCCGCAGCCAGGGCCGGGGCGGCGAGCGAGACCTGCCACAGGTCGAGCTGGCGCGCGCGGCCAAGCCACAGCGCGGCGAGCGGCACGGCAAGGAAGATCGCGGCATACCCGGCGCAGACCGCGGCGAACGGTCCGGCAGGGGGAATGTCCCAGCCGAACAGCAGCCACACGCCGAGCGCGGCGGCGACCCCGCTCCCTTCGCGCACACGCGGATCGCGCCAGCCGAGGAACGCCAGCGCAGCTCCCAGCAACAGGTAGAGGCCCCAGGTCAGCGGGGCGTTGCCGCCCTGCTCGACCAGCGCCGCCATCTGCAGGGTGCCGAGCACCGCAGCGGCGAGGCGGGTTACCCGGTGGTTGGGATCGCCGGCGATAGCCAGCGGCAGCACGACGCCGACCGCCGCTATGTAGAGCCCGAGCGAGCCAAAATCGCCGTTCCCAGCGACGCCGCCGAGCAGCATCAGCCCGCCCCAGACGAAGGCCGCGGCGAGCGCGAGGTAGCCGAGCCACGGGCGGCCCTGCCTGCCGCCGGTCCAGGTCAGCCCACCGGTTACCAGCGCGAGGTAAAGCGTGAGCACAGGCACATTGGCCTCGTCGCTCGCCACGAGCGCAGGTGCGGCGAACCCGCCGACCAGCCCGAGCACCGCGCAGGGCAGGCCGAAGCGGTAGGACAGTGCAATCGCCGCAGCGGTGATCGCAGCGAGTCCGCCGAAGGCCACCGCCGGGCCGATCAGGCCGTAGCGCGTGCCGGCGAGGTAGAAGGCGGCGTAGAGGGTCGCGAGCCCGGCCCCGGCGAGCGCCTGTCGCACCCGCGGGTCGGCAATGCGGTGTTCCTGGCGGTAGGCCAGCTCGGCGGCAGCGAGCAGCAATACGCCGAAAGCGAAACTGAAGGCGACGCGGACGGGCGGCGTGAGCAGCCCGGCCTCGATCGAGTATTTGACCAGGAAGATACCGGCGAGCGCAAGCGCGATCCCTCCGCCCCAGATTGGCAGGCGGCGTCCAAACACGTCCTCGAAGTCGAACGTCAGGCGGCGTTCGGCAAGGCGGTCGAGCAGGCTCGGCCGGGGTTCGAATGCAGGCTCCGGTTCAACCGGGGATTCGGCGGTCGTGGGCTCCGGTTCGGGCGGCGGCGTGGGAGCGGGCGTGGAGGTCGTGACCGTGCGCGCCACCTTGGGCACGGAGGGTGCCGGTACGGTAGCGGGCGAGGGTTCGGCCAACGGTGCGACACCGCGCCATTCGAGGTCGCCCAGTTGCCGCTCGAACTCGTCGATCCGCCGCTCAAGACCCTTGAACGAGGACCACAGCTGCCAGACGATGACCGCCAGGCCGAGGAATAACAGGAACTCCATCGTGACCCCCTCCCGGCGCGGATGCTAGCCGCGGCGCTGCCCGATGCAAGCGGGGTCGCATCGCCGCCGTGGATTGGCGCGGTCCGGAGTTGGGAGGCCGGAGTGCTGGCGGTCGTGGGCTGCCGCTGGTAGGCTCACTGTCCGCCGCAACGAAAGTCTGTCCGATGCGCCACCGTCTCTATCCGCTGTCCGACCTCGAGGACATTCCCGGCACCACGGTGTTCACCGCCCGGCGCAGCCGCCAGGCCTATCACCTGCACAAGTTCTGCATGTCGCTGATGGAAGCCGCCAATCGCGAGGCCTTCAAGGCCGACGAGCGCGCCTATCTCGACCGTTTCCGGATGAGCGAGGAGCAGAAGCAGGCGGTGCTCGAACGCGACTTTCCGCGCTTGATCGACCTCGGCGGCAACATCTATTTCCTCGTCAAGCTGTCGAACACCGACGGCTGGAGTGCGCAGCGTGCGGTCAGCTCGATGACCGGCATGACGCCCGACGAATACGCCGACATGATGAGCGCCGGGGGCCGTTCGCCCGAGGGGCTGAAGTCGATCCGCGAGCAGCAGCAGCGCGAATTCGGCGGGGAGGGCAAGTAATGGCCCGGATCACCGCCGGGATCGGCACCAGCCACGTCCCTGCCATCGGCGCGGCGATAGACCTCGGTCGCACCGCCGACGACTACTGGGCGCCGGTCTTTGCCGGGTACGAGTTCGTGAAGGCATGGGTGAAGGACAACACGCCCGACGTCGTCATCCTTTGCTACAACGACCATGCCAGCGCGATGATGCTCGACATCGTGCCGACCTTCGCGATCGGTTTCGCGGAAGAATTCGAGCCCGCCGACGAGGGCTGGGGCCCGCGCCCGGTGCCGACGGTAATCGGCCATCCTGACCTCGCCGGGCACATCGCCGAACAGCTGGTGATCGACGAGTTCGACATCACCATCATGAACGACATCGCGGTCGACCACGGCCTGACCGTGCCGCTCAGCCTGGTCTTCGGCCAGCCCGAGGAATGGCCGTGCAAGGTCATCCCGCTGGCCGTCAACGTCACCCAGTTCCCGACCCCTTCGGCCGAGCGCTGCTGGAAGCTCGGCGAGGCGATCCGCGACGCGGTCGAATGCTACCCCGAGGATATCGAGGTGCAGGTCTGGGGCACGGGCGGGATGAGCCACCAGCTCCAGGGCCCGCGCGCCGGGCTGATTGCGCCCGAGTTCGACAACGCCTTCCTGGAACGCCTTGCGGCTGGACCCGACGGCACGAGCGAGTTGCGCGGCATCACCCGCCTCGACTTCCTGCGCGAGGCCGGGACCGAGGGGATCGAGCTGATCATGTGGCTCATCATGCGCGCGGCGATGGGGCCAAACGTCGATGAGTTGCACCGCTTCTACCACGTTCCTGCCAGCAACACGGCGGTCGGCCACGTGGTCATGAAACCCAAGGCGCAGTTCCGCCACAAGCTCGGCGAGGTCGAGGCGCGGAAGGCGACGGCGGCCTAGGACCAGCCCGGTTTCATGCCGTAGGGACACTCGGTCATCAGCGCCTCGATGCGGGTCAGGAGCCCCTGCTCGATGCGGAAGGCCTCGGCGATCATCCAGCTGAAGGGGCGGTCGAGACCGGCGCTGACGGGAGTGCAGTCGGCCAGTTCGTACTCGCGGATCGTGCCCGAGTGGTCGAAGAAGGCGAACGAGAAGACCAGCCCGCGCTCGACATCGACCACAGGGAAGCGGCGGTCGCGGATGCGGTCGACGAAGGCAAAATATCCGGTCTCGAACTGCTCCTTCGCCGACATCGCGCGGAAGGCTTCGAGGTAGGGCGTCTTGCCGGCGCTGGGTGAAGGCTGGACGCCGGTGGTGCGAAAGCCGTTCTCGATACGGATGCAGTCGTCGGCAAAGGGATAGTGGCCCTTGCCGTCGTTGCATTCGAGGCCGGTGAAATAGGCGTCGGCAATAGCGACCAACGCATCGCGAGAAGCCCGCTCGGTGGGGTCGATTTCGGCCAGCCAGCGCGGGTCAAGGGTCGAGGCGTCGAGCGCGGCCGGTCCGTCGCCGAAGGCTCCGCCGGTGCCAAATGGGGCAGGGCGGGCAACCAGCGCCTCTATCTCCCCCTCGGCCACGCGCAACGCCATGATCGAGCGGGTGCGGCCCTCGGTCAGCGTGGCGAAGCAGGCGGCTTGTCCGGCATCCGGATCGAGGAACGTGTGGCAGTAGGGACCGATCCGGTCGGTCGTCGCCCACAGGCCCTCGCCCACGGGCAGTACCTGCCCGTTTTCGGTGTAGCGCCAGCCGGCAAAGCGGGTTGCCGCTTCGGGCGATCCCGCCAGGTCGAGCACTTGGTCGAGCAGGGCCTGCAGGTGCCCGCGTTCGCCGCTCATATCCCGCCCGGCGTCCAGTCGAAGCCGCGCTCGCCGAGTCCCTCGCACAGCGTATCGACGCAGGAATCGAGCGCATCGCGGTCGGTCGAGCGGATGACAAAGTTGGCCCCGGTCTTGCCCTCGCGGAAGAACGGGTAGCTGCCGATCTGGCACCCCTCGTGCGCCTTCTCGACTTCACTTAGCAGGTCGGCGACCTGGCTCTCCTGGATCCACCCGCCGACCGTCTCGCTGAGCAGCGGGGCACCGCCTTCCAGCGTGCCGGTCAGGGCATCGAGCATCTGAGCGGCGATCGCCGGGACGCCCGCCATCATGTGGATGTTGCCGATGCGGATGCCCGGTGCGCCGGACATGCGGTTCTCGATCAGGTCGGCGCCTTCCGGCACGCGGGCCATCCTGAGGCGCGCTTCGTTCATCCCGCCCTTGGTGACGTAGTAGGCCTCGAGGATCTCCCGGGCGCGCGGATCGATGACCACGGGCACGCCAAGGGCATGGGCGACGCCATCGACCGAGATGTCGTCGTGCGTCGGGCCGATCCCGCCGGTGGTGAAGAGGTAATCGTAGCTCGTCCGGAGCGCGTTGACCGCCTCGGCGATGCGCTCGATCACGTCCGGGACGACGCGAACTTCGGACAGGCGGATGCCCTGGACCTGCAGCCAGCTTGCCACCTGGGCAATGTTCTTGTCGTGCGTGCGGCCGGACAGGATCTCGTCGCCGATCACGATCAGCGCGGCGGTCCAGATCCGCCCGGCCCCGGCCATCACGCCGCCTCGGTCTTGGCCGGCAGTCGCTCGAACTTCAGCACCCCGTCATCGACCGGACGCTTCCTGAAGTCCTTGCAGTCCTCGAGGTAGTCCTGGTTGAGCCGCCACGGCAAAGTCGGCGCGCTCTTGGGGATGAGGTGCTTGGCCCGCTGCAGGTAGCCTGAGGAGAACGGAAACGGCTCGATTTCCTCCATCCCGTGGTCTTCGGGCAGGCGTGGAACGGCGATGACGGCGCGCTTGTCGTGCATGCGGTTGAGCACGCGGCAGATGTAGTCGGAGTTGTTGTCGGCCCGCAGCGTCCAGCTGGCGTTGAGGTAGCCGAACACGATGGCGAGGTTGGGCACGTTCGAGAACATGCAGCCCCGGTAAAACCAGCGATCGGGCCAGATCAGCGTCTCGCCGTCGAGGCTGACGTCGACCTTGCCGCCGAGCGCGAGCCGCAGGCCGGTGGCGGTGATGACGATGTCGGCTTCGAGAAGTTCGCCCGACTTGAGACGGATACCGCCGGCTTCGAAGCTCTCGATGTGGCCGGTCTTGATCGAGGCGGTGCCGGCCTTGAGCGCGGCGAACAGGTCGCTGTCGGGCACCAGGCACAGGCGCTGGTCCCACGGCGGGTAGGGCGGCTGGAAATCGTCGAGCGGGTAATCCTCGCCGAGCTCCTGCTTGAGCATCCCGGTGAGGAAGTTGGCGACCTTGTCCGGCTCGTTACGGGCGCGCTTGAACAGGTAGTCGCGCAGGCGAATGTTCTTCTGCCGGGTGATCCGGTAGGCGAGCCATTCGGGCAGGTACTTGCGCAGGTTGTTGGCGATCTTGTCGCGGCTTGGCCCGGCGGCCATCCACGTCGGCGTGCGCTGGAGCATGGTGACGTGGGCGGCCTTGTCGGTCATCGCCGGAACGATCGTCACCGCGGTCGCGCCCGATCCGATCACCACGATCTTCTTGCCCGCGTAATCGAGCCCCTCGGGCCAGAATTGCGGGTGGATCACCTGTCCGCCGAACTTGTCGATGCCCGGCAACTGCGCATCGTGCGGGTCGTCGTAATCGTAATAGCCCGAGGCAAGGTAGAGGAAGCGGGAAGTGACGTGCTGCCAGCCGCGCGGGTCCTCGACCGTAAGGTGCCACATCGCCTCGTCCGAATGCCAGTCGGCGGAGACGACCTTCGAATCGTAACGGATGTGATCCGCAATTCCGCGTTCGTGGACGATGCGGTCGAGGTATTCGCGGATCGCCGGGGCGTCGGCGATGGCCTTTTCATGGACCCACGGCTCGAACTTGAAGCCGAGGGTGTGCATGTCGCTGTCGCTGCGGATGCCGGGGTAGCGGAACAGGTCCCATGTGCCGCCGATGTTGCTGCGCCGCTCGAACATGGCGAAGCTTCGTTCGGGGCACATCAACTTCATGTGGGCGGCCATCGAGATGCCGGAAATGCCGGCGCCCACGATGGCGACATCGATATCGGGTTGGGGGTTCATCCGTTCCTCTTCCGGTTCGGATTTGAAACTAACCCTTTCGCGGGCGATTGCCACCCCCCGGCAGCGTGGATCAGCCGTTTCCGTTGCCGTTCGCGGTGGTGAACATCGAGCGGTCGGGCAGGTCGTCCCAGTCGATGGCGAAGCCGTCGGCGCTCTTGCCTTCGACCTGGTCGCGCGCGGCCTGGACGGTGTTGGCCATCAGGCAGGAGATGGTCATCGGCCCGACGCCGCCGGGCACCGGAGTGACCGCGCGGGCGTGCTGCACCTCGTCGAACTTGACGTCGCCGACCAGCTTGGTCTTGCCGTCCTCGGTCTTGCGGCGGGTGATGCCGACATCGATGATGACCGCGCCGGGCTTGACCCAGTAGCCCCTGACCAGCTCCGGCGCGCCGGCGGCGGCGATGATCACGTCGGCCTGGCGGCAGATATCGGGCAGGTCCTTGGTTTCGATGTGCGTCACGGTCACCGTCGCCTCGCGCTCGAGCATGAGCATGGCGATCGGCTTGCCGACGATGTTGGACTTGCCGATCACCACCACGTCGAGCCCGGTGAGGTCGTCGAACACGGTGTCGAGCAGCTTCATCACGCCGAAGGGGGTGCACGGGATGATCCCGCCGGTCCCGGTCGACAGGCGTCCGACGTTGACCGGGTGGAACCCGTCGACGTCCTTGGAGGGCGCGATGGCGCGCAGCACCAGCCCGGTGTCGATGTGCGCGGGCAGCGGGACCTGCACGAGGATGCCGTTGACCGCGTTGTCGGCGTTGAGCCTGGCGATCAGCGCCAGCAGCTCCTCCTGCGAGGTCTCGGCCGGCAGCCGGTGCTCGAAGCTGGTGATGCCGAGTTCCTGCGACTTCTTGATCTTGCGGCCGACGTAGACTTCGCTCGCCGGGTCGCTGCCGACCAGCACCACCGCGAGGCCCGGGCGCGGCAGGCCTGCCGCAACCATAGCGTCGATCTGCGCCTTGGTTTCTCCGTCGAGCGTTTTCGCGACGGCTTTGCCGTCGATAATGTCAGCCATCGGATCAGTGCTTCGCTTCGTAGTCGTTGATCCATTCCGCCGAAGCCTTGAGCGCCCCGAACGGATAGAGGTGCAGGCGCACGCGGCCGAGCTCGGGGGTCAGGCCCTTTTCGAGGCTGGCGACCAGCTTGTCCGGGCCCGCGCTGCCGATGAGGTTGGTCAGCGACACGCCGTACTTCTTCATCACCGAGGCCGAGGCGCCGACGCCGCAGCGCTTGGCGAAGCCGAGCAGGCGCTTGATGCCCGCCGGGCCGGGGATGCCGAGGCGCACCGGCACGTCGATCCCGCGCCCGCGCATTTCCTTGATCCATTCGACGATGGCGTCGTCGTCGAAGGCGAACTGGGTAACGACCAGCGGGACCATGCCGTGGGCACGGACTGCGGCGAGCTTCTTTTCCATCCACACCCACAGGTCGGACTTGGAGACGTTGGGGTGGCCTTCGGGATGGCCGCCGACGCCGACGATCTCGATGCCGTACTTCTCGAGCACGCCGCTCTCGATGATCTGCAGCGAATCCGAGAATGGGCCTTCGGGCTCCGGCGGATCGCCGGCGATGATGAAGACGCGCTTCACGCCGGCCTTGCTGCTGATGTCGCTGACGTACTTGTCGAGTTCCTCGAGCGAGGTCAGGCGGCGCGCCGAGAGGTGGACGATGGGTTCGAAGCCGAGCTCGCGGACAAGCACTGCCGCTTCGACCCGCTGCTCCATTTCCTCGCCGGGGAGGAAGGTCACCGCGATCTGCGTCTTGGGACGAATCAGCGGCGCCGCTTCACGCAGGCCTTCGATTTCCTTGGCGGTCATTTCCAGCGAATAGCCGTCGACCATGTTGTCGCGCGGCTTCTCCCAATTGGGGTGGATCGCGGCGTATGACATCAGGCTTTCTCCTCTCTTGCGCGCGACTCCCTAGGGCCGCACGACACTTGCGAAAAGCCCCTAGCGCAATCGCATTTCTTCGTATAGACGAAAATTTCACACCTGCGAATTCCTAGGGAGAGAGGCGAGCAAATCGCCATGTTGTTGTTCCTGCCCGGGCTGGCGTGCGACGCGCGCATCTATGAGCCGCAGCTTGCGGCCTTCGCCGATTCGCGGGCGGTGAACGGCTACGGGCTGGCCGACACCCTGCAGGACATGGCGCGCATCGTGCTCGACCAAGCCCCCGATTCGTTCGACCTGCTCGGCCATTCGATGGGCGGCCGGGTCGCGCTCGAGGTCTACCGCATGGCCCCCGAACGCGTCCGCCGACTGGCTTTGGTCAGCACCGGCATCCACCCGCTGAGGGATGGCGAACCGGCCAGCCGCCGCGCCTTGCAGCAGGTCGGCTGGGACAACGGGTTCGAGGCGCTGATCTACCAGTGGCTGCCGCCGATGGTGGCCGAGGCCAATCGCGCCGACCCGGCGATCTACGGACCGCTGCACCAGATGAACGTCGAGGCCGGACAGGAGGTGTTCGACGCGCAAATCCACGCATTGGTCAACCGGCCCGACGTGATGGACCTGCTGCCGCAGATTTCCTGCCCGACGCTGGTGATGACCGGCGAACTCGATACCTGGGCTCCCCCGGCCCAGCACGAGACTATCGCCGCGGCGATCCCGGGCGCCGAACTCGTCATCGTTCCGGGCGCCGGACACATGATCCAGCTCGAGGCGCCCGAGGGCGTCAATTCCGCCATTGCAGGCTGGCTCGCGAGGCCGGCCTGAAGTTTCGAAGTAAACCGTTACAACCCCCTTTCGATTGGAGAGGCAAAGACAATGAGTGATCAGAATCTGCAGCAGAAGCTGGATGCAGCGGGCGACGTCGTCGAACTGCTGCGCAACCAGCAGGTCGGCCCGAACCCCTACCCGGGCGTTCCGGCCGAATATTCGAACTGGCGCAACGAGCAGCGCGCCTGGTCGAAGAGCGCGGTGCTCTTCAACCAGAGCTACCACATGGTCGAGCTCTACGTGCGCGGTCCGGATGCCTTCAAGCTGCTCGAATACCTCGCCATCAACAGCTTCAAGAATTTCGCGGTCAACAAGGCCAAGCAGTTCGTTCCGGTGACCCCGGACGGCTACGTCATCGGCGACGTGATCCTGTTCTACCTCGCCGAGGAAGAGTTCAGCCTGGTCGGCCGCGTGCCCGCCATCGAGTGGGTCGAATTCCACGCCCAGTACGGCGACTGGGAAGTGACCGTTGAGCGTGACGAGCGCACCGCGATGCGTACCGATGGCGTGCGCAAGAACTATCGCTTCCAGCTCCAGGGCCCGAACGCGATGAAGATCCTCGGCATTGCCATGGGCGAGACCCCGCCGGACCTGAAATTCTTCAACATGGCGCACATCGACATCGGCGGTAAGGACGTCATCGCGCTGCGTCACGGCATGGCCGGCCAGCCGGGCTACGAACTGTTCGGTCCGTGGGAAGACTACAAGGCGGTCCACGCCGCGCTGGTCGAAGCGGGCAAGAACGACGGCCTGACCCTCGTCGGCGGCCGCGCCTATTCGTCGAACACGCTCGAATCCGGCTGGCTCCCGAGCCCGCTGCCGGCGTTCTACACCGGCGATTCGCAGATGATGAAGGACTTCCGCGCCTGGGCCGGTGCCAACTCCTATGCCGGCATGTGCTCGGTCGGCGGCAGCCACGTTCCCGACAGCGTCGAGGGCTACTACCTCACGCCGTGGGACATCGGTTACGGCCACATCGTCAAGTTCGACCACGACTTCGTGGGCCGCGAGGCGCTCGAGAAGATGGCGACCGAAACGCACAAGACCAAGGTCACCCTGGCGCTCGATCCGGAAGACGTGCTGCGGGCGATGAGCTCGATGTTCGCCAACGGCGACCGCGCCAAGTACTTCGAGTTCCCGAGTGCGGTCTACGCGATGCACCCGTTCGACCAGGTGCTGTGCGACGGCAAGCAGATCGGCGTTTCGACCTGGATCGGCTACTCGTCGAACGAAGGCTCGATGCTCTCGCTCGCGATGATCGATCCGGACTACGTCGAGTTCGGCAAGGAAGTGACGCTGGTCTGGGGCGAACCCAACGGCGGCACCAGCAAGCCGACGGTCGAGCCGCACGTGCAGACCGAGATCAAGGCGATCGTCTCGCCGGTGCCGTACTCGTCGGTGGCGCGCAACTCGTACGCCGACAGCTGGCGCCAGTCGGGCAAGGGCGTCTCGTAAGCCCCTTCGCAAGCCTGAATTAAGAGGAAGGGCGGTCTGCGAGGGCCGCCCTTATCTTTTGCATCCGGCGAAACCGCGCTAGGCAGTGCGCCATGCTTGCGCGACTGCTGTTCCTCCTCGCCCTGCTCCTGCCGCTGCCCGCCGCCGCGCAGGAGGGTCCCAGTTCGCTCGAAGGCTCGTGGGCGCTGGAGATTGCCGGAACGGTGATCTTTCGCTTCGACCTGGACCGCGACCCCAAGACCCGTGAATGGCTCGGTACCTGGCAGCGCCCCGAGAGCTTTGCCAGCGACGGCGATCGATTCGCCCAGATCGTCATGCCGGCGCGGATCCTGCGCTCTTTGGCCGGTACGGTCGAAGGCGACTCGGTCGAGGTCAGCTTCAACGACCCGCGGCCCGGCGCGGTGCCCGATGTCTTCCGCTTTCGCCTGATCGATCGCGATGCAGCCGAGATGGTCTATGTCGGCACCGGCCTCGACCCCTACATTATGCAGCGGGTCGGCCCCGATACGAAGCTCGGACCGTTCAAGGAGGGTGTCACCTACGCCCGCCGCCTCACGCGCCCCAATGGGGCGAAGAACGACCTCGGGCCCTTACCGGCTATCGAGCCCGAGCCCGAGCCCGAGCCGGAAGACCTGCCGGCCCTGCCGCCTGTGACCACGAATCCGGAGAACCTGCGAAATCCACCGGGCGCCCCGGTCGGGCGCTAGGCCGCCTAGAAGGTCTTCCTGATCCCTACCCGGACCTGCCGCGGTTCGACGATGCGGCTATTGCGGTCCTCGACACCGTCGACCGGTTCGCCGGGGAAGCGGGTCGCGTAATAGTAGTCGATGTCGTCCCGCTTGGAATCGAGCGCGTTGAGCAGCTCGGCGTAGACTTCCCAGCCGTGCCCGCGCTGCGGCGTCCACGCGGCGCGGAAGTTGAGCAGCGTGGTCGGCTCGCCGCGCTGGGAGTTGTCCTCGATGATCGGGTGCGGACCAAGGTAGCGCACGCGCATCGAGGCGTTCCAGTCGGGAAACAGCGCCGACACGCCGATCTCGCCCGAGCTTTCCAGCGCCCCGGGCACGAAGTCCTCGCCCTTGGGCAGGCCGACGTAGCGCGAGTGCGTGCCGGTCCACACGCCGTCGAGCGCGAGCCAGCCGTTGGGTTTCCAGAACGCGGTCAGTTCGTAGCCGCGGCGGCGGCCCGGATCGCTCGGTTCGACCGCGCCGGAATCGCCGACGTAGATCAGTTCGCTGGCGATGAAGCTCCACCAGTAGACCCCACTGAGGATCAGCCCGCCGCGCTCGAAGCGGCCACCGACTTCCTTGAAATGGCCCTTCACCAGGCCGGGGGCGGGCGAGACCGGGTTGGTGACGCCGCGCGCATCGTTGGAATGGAACCCCTGCCCGTAGTTGGCATAGAGCGCGATCCCCGGTGCGATCTCGTAGTTGGCGCCGACCTTGGGGGCGAACAGCGAATCCTTGACCGTGCCGCCCCACGCCCCGCCGGCCAGCGGGGTGGTCTTGAAGCGGTAGAAGTCGCCGCGCCCGCCGCCGATGACCATCAGCCCCATGACCGGGCGCCAAACGGCCTCGGCGTAGACGCCCGCGCTGGTCTCGTTCACCGAGAAGGTCGAGTAGGTGTAGTCGTAGGCCCCGGCGATGGTGTGATCGAGCCCGACCGTGCCGATGTCGTCGGCGCGCAGTTCGGTCCCGCCGCGCAGTGAAAGGGTGTCGTTCAGCGTGAAGTTGCGCTCGATGCGGCCGCCGTAGCCCCACAGATTGTCGTACTGCCGCCGCTGGTCGCCGTTGACCGGGTCGTCGAGGTAGAAGGTGAAGTTGTTGAGCAGGCTCCAGTCGTAGTGCTGGGCCCAGGCGGTCAGCTTCCAGTCGTCGTCGGTGTAGCGGACGGTGAAGGTCTCGCGTTCGGTGCGCCCGGTCAGGGTCTTGTCGAGCGAACCGTAGCGGTCCTTGATCAGCGTGCCGACGGCGCGTTCGGGGATCTGCTCGGTCGGGTCCCAGGTCGCCCAGAAGCCGTTGAAGCTGGCCTCGAGCTGGCCCATGCCGAGCGGCACCGAGTATTTTGCGAAGGCCGAGTAGCCCTTGTAGCTTTCGGGCAGCTCCCACGGGCCGTTGTTGAACTTGGCCTGCCCGGCGAAGGCGAGGTCGCCGACGCCGACCTTGAATGACCCCCCGGCGACGGCGCGGTAGTAATCGTACATCCCCGCCTCGACGAGCGCGAAGGGTTCCATCTCGTCGCGGGTGGTGATGAAGCTCGAACCGACGAAACTGAAGTCGCCGGTGTCGGCGCGGTAGGGGCCCTTGCGGTAGTCGACCCGCTCGACGATTTCCGGAATCAGTCCGTTGACGTCGAGGTAGCCCTGGCCGTGGCCGTGGGTGCGGAAGTTCATCGGCATGTCGTCGATGTACAGCGCGTAGTCGGTGCCGTGGTCGAGATTGAAGCCGCGCAGGAAGTACTGGTTGGCCTTGCCGCCGCCGGAGTGCTGCGTGGCGATCAGGCCGGGGGTGGATTCGAGGACCTCGCCCGGGCGTGATAGCGGGCGGAGCGAAATGTCGGCGCCGGTAACGCCGCCCTCGCTCGCAGCTCCCGCCGTGCCGATGCGCTGTTCGCCGCGTCCGTAGACCACGATCTCGGGCATGTCGGTGATGATGTCGGGATCGGCGGTCGTGCCGTCGCTGTCGTCCGCGTCCTGCGCAAGGGCAGGCTGTGCGAACACGGAAAAGGCCGTCGCGGCGAGGAAGGCGGCCATCCTGTTACGAGCTGTTGCGTGGCCAGAATACAGGCGGTTCAAGATGTTTTTGCTTTCGGCAATTACGGCTGGGGTGCGGTGTCCCAGCGATGCCTCGCCAAACCAAGTTAATTACGGTAATCGCCCGTAACAGGGCGTTACAGGGAAGCCGGGGTGGAGCAGGACAGCGCATTCGCCGAGGAAGTGCAGCGGATCACGGCGGCCAACGTCGTGGGCCGCAACGGGCGCCTGCGCGAGCTGTTCGACTTCCTCGCCGCGCGCGGTCCCGGGGCACCGCCCGCAAGCCAGGCGGAGATCGCGCAGGAGGTGTTCGGCCAGATGGGCGCGGAGGGCGACGATGCCACCGCCCGGGTCTACATCCACCGCCTGCGCAAGCGGCTCGAGCGGTTCTACGAGCGCGAGCCGGGTGACGGCGCGCGGCTGGTCCTGCCGGCCGGCAGCTACGGACTGGTGCTCGAACAGTCCGACGGCGTCCCGGCCCCTCCGGTCCAGCTCTGGCGCAAGTGGCGCTGGGCCCTGCCGGTCGCGGCGGTCCTCGCGCTCGCGCTGTCCTTCGCGGCGGGCCGCGAGACCAGCTCGCCCGGAACGGCGGCGGAGGGGAACGCGATCTGGCAGCCGTTCCTCGATTCCGACCGCCCGATCATGGTCGCGGTCGGCGACTACTACATGTTCGGCGAGCTCGATCCCTTCGATCCGGAAAGGAGCCGCCTGATCCGCGATTTCGCGATCGATTCGCCGACCGACCTCGCCCGCGCGCAGGAAACCGATCCGGCCCGCTACGAGAAGGCCGAGGACGTCGGCCTGACCTACCTGCCGTTCTCGACCGCTTACGGGCTGCGTTCGATCATGCCGGTGCTCGCGCGCCATCCCAAGCCGGTGCGGATCATGCCCGCCTCGCAAGTCGACAGCAGCACGCTGCGCGACTTCAACGTTGTCTACGTGGGGCTGGTCAGCGGCATGGGCCTGCTCGAGGACGTCAACTTCATGAACTCCGACCTGCAGGTCGGCCAGACCTACGACGAACTCGACGACAACAGGACCGGGAAGAAGTTCAACAGCGGCGAAGCGCTCAGCCGTGTCTCGCCCGAATACTACCAGGACTTCGCCTACATCACGCGCTTCCACGAACCGGGCGGGGCGTTGCTCGCGGTGGTCGCAGGAGCGCGCGACACCGGCCTGCGCGGCATCGCCCCGATCGCCGCCGGGCACGAGTTGCCCAGGGCGCTACGACAGGTGGCCGACGGTAACGACGACTTCGAGGCGGTGTTCCGTATCACCGGCCAGCAGGGTGCCGACCTCGGCCAGACATTGGCGTTGGCCCGCCCCCGCGAAGGCAACCGCTAGGCGCTCAATCGCCGCTGCGGACGAAGCGCAGATCCTTGAAGTCCCATGAGAAGTCGGTCTCCTTGGAAACCGGCAGCATGGTGAAGCCGGTGACCTTGCCATCCTCGACGATGAAATCGACGAAGGCGTCGGCCATCAGCCGCCGCTCCGGCCACAGCGCGGAGAAGCGCGTCCCGTCATAGGGGTTGAGCGGGCCGTCGAGCATGTCGCCATGCGGCAGGTCGAGCCACAGCTTGCCGTCGCGCTGCGATACGGTCGCTTCGCCGAACCACGGGTCGCGGAAAGTGCCGGTGAAGCCGGCCAGCGCCACCGGAGGTGCCTTGGCACCCTTGGGCGGCGCAACGCTGTCTTCGATCGCCGAGACGTTGGATTGCTGTTCGGTCCAGCGCTTGGCTGCATCGGCAATGTAGTCGTGCGAGGGCAGCGGACGGGCGACGAGCATGTCCTGCATGAGTTGCTGCGCCACGGAACTGGCGCCGCTCGAATAGGTGTTGGTCATGGCGATGGTCGCCACGCCCTCTTCCGGCGCGATCATCAGGTACGAGGTCGCCCCGAAGGAGCCGCCCGAATGGCTGGCCACGACCCGGCCGAGCATGTCGCCGACGAACCAGCCGAGCGCGTAGCCGGAGAGGTGCTTCTGCTTCGTCTCGTCGAACGGGATCGAGGTTCCGGTCGGCGTGACCAGCGTCCACAATTCCTTGACGCTTTCCTTGGAGAGCAGCTGGTGATCGGCGTCGATGGCCCCGTTGTTGAGCCACATCCTCGCCCACTTGGCCATGTCGCCGACCGGGCAGCCGATCGACCCTGCGGAATAGAACGAATCGTTGAGGATCATCTTCGGGTTGAGCACCTCGTGCCCGTCGCTGCCGGGGAAGGGGGCGTGCTCGGTGATGCGGTTGGACTTGGTCAGGCGCTCGCTGGCCATCGCCGTGCAGCGGCTCATGCCGAGCGGGGCGAACAGTTCCTGGCGGACGAAGTCTTCCCACTTGCGCCCGTCGATGCGACGGACGAGGTCGCCGGCGAGCACGTAGAGCACGTTGTCGTAGGCGTATTTCTCGCGGAAACCGGTGGCTGGCGGGATCGCCTTGAGCGAGGCGATGATGTCGGCCGGGGTCGATCCCTCGGCCGGCGAAAGCAGCAGGTCGCCCGCGCCGAGGCTCAGGCCCGAGCGGTGGGTCAGCAGGTCTCGCACGGTGAAATGCGCCGTCACCCACGGATCGCCCAAGTCGAATTCGGGCATGTACTGCACTAGCGGGTCTTCCCAGTGGACCTTGCCGCGTTCGACCAGCAGCGCCAGCGAGGCGGCGGTGAAGGCTTTGGTCAGCGATTCGATCGGCCAGAGGGTGTCGGCGTCGATTGTCTCGGGCTTGCCGAGTTCGCGCAACCCGAACTGCCGCTCGATGACGGTGCCGTCCTTGTCGACGACCGCCACGGTCAGGCCGATGAGTTCGAGTTCTCCCATGGCCCGCGCGCCGGTCGCTTCGACCTTGGCGGGATCGATTGGCGGTCCGGCCAGTGCCGGGGCAGGGAGGACGAGGGCGAGGGCGGTCAGGATGCGGAGTGTTTTCATGCTCCGCCCCTTAGCCGATCATTCGCCCGGGTCGAGGGGTCAGGTTTCGTCGAGCAGGCTTGCGGTACGTGCCAGCATGTCCTGCACCCGCTCGCGCATGGCCGCATCGCAACGGACCTTGGGAATGGCGACCGAGAGCGAACCTGCGGGCTCGCCGGAAATCGTCACCATGCGGCCGATGCCGATGATCCCGAGACTGAATTCCTCGTCGGTGCTGGAAAAGCCGGTCTTGCGGATCTCTGCCAGCTCGCGGCGCAGGGCCTTCTCTTCGGTGATCGTCGACGAGGTGAACTTCTGGCGCTCGGTCTCGGCGAAATAGCGGTCGAGTTCGGCGTCGCTAAGCCCGGCGAGCAGCGCCTTGCCGCTGGCCAGCGCATGCATCGGCAGGCGATCACCGGTCGGTACGGCATAGCGCAACGCCTGGTGGCTCGATTCGGTCACCAGCGCCTCGACCTCCCAGCCATCGCGAACAAAGAAGCTGGAAGTCTCGTTCAATTGCTGGCGCAGCGTGCGGACCACAGGCGCGGCGCGGTCGGCGAGCGAGAAGCTCGTGCCGTGCAACTGCAGCTTCTCGAGCCCCTTGCCCGGCGAATAGCGCCGTCCCTCGCGCACGAGGTAGTCGCGCTCGACCAGCGTCGCGAGCAGGTACGACAGGCTCGACACCGGAATGCCGAGCGCGGTGGCGATTTCCTGCGCCACCAGCGGGCGCGGGTGCGCGACCACGTACTCGATGATGTCGAGCGTGCGGGTAGCCGACTTGACCTGGCTGGCAGTGGGGGACGTCGTCGCCATCAGGCGCGCGCCCCGGATCGGCCGGATGCGATGGTGCTGATCACAATCAGACTATCCTCTCAAGAAGGTAGCCCGTTGTTTCATATATGCGAAATTACCGCAAGAGCGAAAACATTGCACGTCCAAGGCGGTGAAGGAGATCTTACGCGCTTCTCAGACTAGGGCGCAACCCACGCTTTCTATCTTCCCGTACTTAAGGTGGTAGTGGATGTACTGCCGCATCTCCTGCACCTCGCCTTTGGCGATGGGGAAGAACTGCTGCATCCCGCGCGCGTCGAGGATTTCGCGGGTCAGGTCGGCGGTCGCCTCGATCCGCACGATCGCTTCGACCGCGGCCAGTTCCTCGCTCCCGGCGAAGCGCTCGATCTCGACGGTCTCTCGCACGTAGCTGTGCATGAAGCCGTAGAAATCCTTGAGCTGGTCGCGCGTGGTGATCTCGATCCCGAAGAACGCCATGCGCGGGTTTTCGGCGTAGAAGTCGAACACCGCGTCATAATCGCGCGCGTTGAAGGCGGCGGCGTAGCGCTCGTAGTCGTCGCGAGTCATCTTCCTCTCCTTGCGCGCAATAGTAACGAGCGTTAGCAAGGCTACAAGGTACCCCGCGAGGGCCACAGGAGAGGGCATTGCCAGACAGTTTCGATTACATCGTCGTGGGCGCGGGCAGCTCGGGCTGCGTCGTCGCCGCGCGCCTGAGCGAGGATCCGGGCACGCAGGTGCTGTTGCTCGAAGCGGGCGGGCGCGACGACCATCCGTACATCCGCATGCCGCTGGGTTTCCTCAGGGCGATGACCAAGCCGCAGTTCAACTGGACCTACTGGACCGAGCCCGAGCCCAACCTCGGCGGCCGCAGGATGCCGTTGCCGCGCGGGCGGGTTATTGGCGGCTCCGGCTCGATCAACGGCATGTTCGCGATGCGCGGTCACCCCGGCGACTACGACCAGTGGGCGCAGATGGGCGCGCGCGGCTGGTCCTACGCCGACGTGCTGCCCTACTTCCGGCGGCTCGAGGATTCCTGGCGCGGCGAGGGCACCTATCACGGTGAGGGCGGGCCGGTGCGGATCAAGTCGATCGACCTGCCGGTGCTGCACCACGAACGGATGATGGAGACCGGGCGCAATCTCGGCTTCCCGCTCAGCGAGGACCTTGGCGGGGCCGATCCCGTCGGCTTCGCGCGCGGCGAGATGACCGCCGACAAGCGCGGCCGCCGGGTCAGCGCGGCGACCGCCTACATCCGCCCGGCGCTGGGCCGGCAGAACCTCGACGTGCGCTCGGGCGTGCTGGTCCGCCGCGTGGTGTTCGAGGGCAAGCGCGCGGTCGGCGTCGAGATCGAGGGGCCCGTCGGCCCTCAGGTCGTGAGAGCGCGGCGCGAAGTGATCCTCTCGGGCGGCACCTACAACTCGCCGCACCTGCTCATGCTATCGGGCATCGGCCCGGCAGCGCACCTGAAGGAGCACGGCATCGACGTGCTGCACGACAGCCCGGGCGTCGGGCGCAACCTGCAGGAGCATCCGACCGCGAGCCTCGAATGGCATGCGACGCAGCCGGTCACTTTCCTGAGCGAGCTGCGCTGGGACAAGCTGGCGTTCAACACGCTGCGCTGGGCGGTCCTCGGCACCGGGACCAACACCTACCAGGTCAATTCGTGCAACGTCGTGATCAAGACGCGGCCCGAGCTCGACCGGCCCGACATGCAGATCATGGTCAACCCGATCCGCTTCGACGCGCAGACCTGGTTCCCCGGCCTGAAGAAGCGGCAGGACGACGTGTGGTGGGCCGGGGTGGTCCAGCTCCATCCCGAAAGCCGCGGCTGGGTCGAACTGAAAAGCGCCGACCCGCGTGAAGTCGCTGCGGTCACGCTCAACATCCTCGACACCGAGAACGACCGCCGGCAATTGCGCGATGCGATCCGGCTGACGCGCACAATCTACAACACCGAACCGATGGCCGAACTGGTCGGCGAGGAGAAGACGCCGGGCATCAACGTCCAGTCCGACGACGAACTCGACGCCTACCTCACCGCCGCCTGCTACGTCGGCCAGCACCCGACCAGTTCCTGCTCGATGGGCATGGGCGACAAGTCGGTGGTCGACAGCGATTTGAAGGTCATCGGCGTCGAAGGCCTGCGCGTCGCGGACGCCTCGGTTATGCCGACGGTGCCGGGCGGCAACACGATGATCCCCTCGATCATGGTCGGCGAGAAGGCGGCCGACCTCATTCGCGGCCAGTCGCTGCCCGCCGCCGAGTTGCCCCAATGAGCCGGACCGAGCAGGAGCAGGCGAACCTCGATTTCGTGCTGGCGATGTTCGAACAGGTGCTCAATCCGATGGATTCGAGCGCCGTCGAGCGCTTCATCGGCAAGGATTACATCCAGCACAACCAGATGGCCGAGCCGGGCCGCGAGGGGCTCAAGGCCTTCCTCGACATGATCAAGGCGCAGACGCCCGAGGCGGTCCACGACGTCAGGCGCGCCTTCGTCGACGGCGACCACGTGACGGTGCATTACCACGTGCGCCGCTGGCCGGGCGACATGGGCTGGGCGGTGATGGATATCTTCCGGCTCGAAGATGGCATGATCGCCGAACATTGGGACGTGATGCAGGACGTTGTCGAAGGCGGTCCGAACCCGCTCGGGCCGTTCTGATGTTAGGAATTTCGTCATTGCGAGGAGCCGAAGGCGACGCGGCAATCCAGAGCGTCGCGCGCAACCGCGCTGGATTGCTTCGCTCCGCTCGCAATGACGAACCGAGGGAAATGAAATGAGATTCGAAGACAAGGTCGTTCTCGTCCTCGGCGGCAATTCGGGGATGGGACTTGCCGCCGTGCAGGCCTTCGCGGCCGAGGGAGCCAAGGTCCATTTCACCGGCCGCAACCCCGATACGATCGCCGAGGCCGAAGCTTCGATCCCCGGCGGGAAGGGCTACCAATCCGACATCGCCGACATCACCGCCACAGAGGCGGTTGTGGCGCAGATCGAGGCATCCGACGGGCGGATCGACGTGCTCTACATCAATGCCGGCGTCGGCGGCTTCGCCCCGCTCGAAGGGATCACCGAGGCGGACTGGGATCACGTCCACTCGATCAATCTCAAGGGCTGCGTCTTCGCCTTGCAGAAGGCCGTGCGGATCATGGGCGAGGGCGGCTCCATCGTCGTCACCGGCTCGATCGGCGCGCACGGCCCACTCGAGGGCAACGGCACGTATGCCGCGGCCAAGGCGGGCCTCGCCATGGCGATGAAGGTCTTCGCCAAGGAGCTGTTGCCGAGGAAGATCCGCCTCAACATGGTCTCGCCCGGACCGATCGATACCCCGCTCCTGCACCGCAATCCGGGTATGGGGCCGGAGGACGTCGCGCGGCTCAAGGAGATGATGATCGCCAATATCCCGATGCACCGCATGGGCGAGAGCGACGAGGTCGCCAAGGCGGTCCTGTTCCTCGCCAGCGACGATGCAAGCTTCATTACCGGCGCCGACCTGCTGGTCGATGGCGGCCTTATCGAGTTGAGCTGACATGCCCGAATTCAACGACACGACCCCGTTCCAGCCGCCATTTTCGGACATCGATAACCCGCGGCTCGAATTCGTCATGGAAGTGCGCCTCACCTTCCCTGAGGTCTACACCATGGCGCCGCACCCGTTCGGCGGGATGCGCAGTGCGGTATTGGTACAAGGCGGCACGTTCGAAGGTCCGCAACTCAAGGGAAGGGCGGTGCCCGGATCGGGCGGCGACTACGCTTATTTCCGGCCCGACGACGTGGCGGTGTTCGACGCCCGGTACCTGCTGCAGGAAGACGACGGAACGATCATCCTGCTGCACAACAAGGGCTACCTCTGGGGCCGCAAGCCTGACACCATGGCGCGCCTGCGCGACTGGGCCTTCAACAACGGTACGCCGGTACCGCACGACGAATATTACCTTCGCGGCAACCCGACGTTCGAATGCCCCGTCGGCAAGCACGATTGGCTGACCAAGCACGTGTTCATCGGCGTCGGCGAGCGCAAGGCGGACGGCAACCTGCTGCGGTACTACGCGCTGGTTTGACAGGCGGGGCGGAGCAAGCGCTCCAGGCCTTAGGACCGAGGTAGTTCCGCCAGTTCCGGCAGGGGCAGGTTCGCCAGTTCCCTCGCCTTGTCGAATGGCAAGCCCAGCGCAGACAGCACATGTCCTGAAATCAGTTCCGGATAGTCTTCGGGAGTCTTCTCGTGGAGCATGTTCGACATCGCTGCCAGGCAGGTTCCAAGAACGAGGTCCCGGCCCAGCGCGCTGTTCCTGAGCTTGAACTGTCCGGCTTCCATGCCCTCCATGATCGTCACTTCGGCCTGACGATAGGTCTCGGCGCCAAAGATGATTCCGTTGGCACTGATGTTGATCAGGGACTTGGCCCAGGAGGGATTGCTCCTGGCCCGGCGCAAGTAGAAACGGATCGCGCAGCTTGCCCGCTCGGCCGGATTCTCGAGCTTGCTGATCGTGAGAATGGTTCGGTTGAGGAAATCGTGCGTCAACTCATAGGAGATGGCTTCGCGCAGTTCGGCTGTGCCACCGAAGTGATTGTAGAACGTCGCCCGCGTTACCTTGGCCGCGCGCGCAATGTCTTCGACCCGCAGTTGCGTGCCGGGCTCTTTCCCGAGCAGATCGAATCCCGCGGCGAGGATCGCCGACCGGGTCCTGGCGCGACGTTCTTCGCCTGCCTGTGCCCGGCGTCCATTATTGGACACGTTGTCAATTTTCGTGCGACCCATGGATGAGACTTTATCACTCCGGAGCGGACATCACAAATCAAAATCGTTCATATATGCGAACTTTCATTGTTGCGGATTGATGTCAAATTTTACAGTTTTGTTGCGAATTACAGTTCCATAGAACGAATCGCCTTGCCTGGACTTTGTTCACAGTCCTGAATTTCGATACTGAAAACTGCATGGAGCGTTGAGAACGTTCGGGTTTTACATCTTGTAAAAATGCCTGCGGTTGTCTAGTTCTTTCCATGCGACCCGAAGGGCGGCCCGGCAATTGCCTTCCGCTCTGACTTAGGGGCCCCCGACTTGGGCGGGGGCCCTTTTTCTTGTCTTGCCCGATGACAGCCGGTCACTTCGCGTCGAAGCTGAAGTCCTTCCGCGGCGTGTAAGTGGCATTCATGCTCGGCGGCAGGCCGCTGTCCGCGACGACGACGCGGTGCTTGATTAGCCACTTGCCATCGACCTTGACGAGCTTGTCGTATTCGCGGCCCTGTTCGACGAAGGTCGGCGGGGCGGATATGTCCTTGTTCTGGATTCCCGTCCACAGGACCTTGGCGGTTGCCGTGTCCCCGTCGACGTCGATCACCGGGTTGGAAATGACCATGTGAAAGGTGCCGACGTTGGTCGGCGCTTCGCCATCCTCGTCCAGACCGGCGTAGATCGCCTCGATCTCCTTCTTCCCGTTGGCGACGATGCCGTTGACGTCGAACACTGCATCGTCGGTGTAGAAGTCGTTGAACGCGGCCGCGTTGTCGGTGCCGAAGCCTTCGTAATAGCGGTTGAGCAGGTCGGCGATCGCCATCTTGTCGAGCAGCACCTGCTCGGCGGCATCCTCCGCTGTTTCTCCCGTGCCTTCGCTGCATCCCGCCAGCAGCAGGGCTGCGGTGGCGATTACAAATCCTGCTTTCATGTCTCTCTCCCTTCACGGCGATCATTGCAGGATGGTGGGTAAACACAAGCAGGGCAGTGGACCTTCGCGCGTCCCCGGATTAGCCTGCCAAGTTCCGAGGGAAGGAGAGCCCTCGTTAAAAGAAAGAAGCGACTGCGGTCGTTCTGGGGGAGAGAAACTGATGCCTGCATTGATTGCACTTGCCGTTTCCGTCGGCCTTCTTGCCGTTGTCGATACCTGGTTGTTCGTCGGACCGCTCGCCAGCTTCCTGCCGGGGCTGGTGTGGATTTCGTTCATCGCCTGGGGCTGCCATTTCCACTCCGGCGGCGGGGTCAAGGGCAGCACGACGGCGATCGTCGGCATGAGCTTCGGCGCCCTCGTCGGCATGGTCGCGGTGATCCTCGCCGGCGGAGCGCTGGCCGGACTCGGTGACCTTGCCGCGCCGGTCGCGGTCGGCCTTGGCGCCGCGGTAATCTGCCTCGCCAGCGCCATTCCGCTGCTGGCGACCATCCCGGCGAGCGTCTACGGCTTTGCCTCCGTCGCCGGCCCGATCCTGCTCGCCAACATGTCCGCGACAGACGCCATCGTGCCGACGATCGTGTCGGTGATCATCGGCACGGCCTTCGGCTACGTGTCGGAAATGCTCGCCAACGCCCTGACAAAAAAGGAAGGCGCTTCTGCTGAAGCGACCGCCGACCCGGCCTGATCCGGTAATCAGGCCAGGGACTGGCCCCGCCGGACACGATCCGGCGGGGCTTTTTCATGCCTATTCCTGCCCGGTCAGGTCGGTCCAGTTGGGCGACTTGTAGGGCGCGGTCCAGCCGACCGCCTCGATCTCGTGGATCTGTCCGCCCCAGACCTTGTAGATGTGCACCGCGGGCATATCGAACGGGTTGAACTCCATGTGCCGCACCGGCGTGCCGGGGACGCCGATCAGTTCGAAGTCCTTCTTGGTGAAGTCGTGCTGGAAGTGGCTCTGGCCCCAGACCAGCCCGGTCACCGGATCGGCGATCTCCACCCTGCGATGATGTATCGCGGAGATGTATTCCCACATGTTGGTGTCCATCTGCGCCGCGCAGCCGAGCCCGCCGAGGTAGGCGAAGGCCGGGTCGGCCTGGCCGTTTCCGGTCACCAGCGGGCGGCTCATCGGGTTGCGCGCGGTCTGGAAGCCGTTCTCGCGCCGCTCGCAATCGTCGGCCATCGCCGAATGCTTCGAGTTGTTGTTGTCGAGCGCGTTGTAATAGCTCTTGCCGAGCCAGATCATCCGCCCGCGCGAATCCGCGTATTCGTAGGGCACCGGGCGCAGCAGGGCCGGGCGCGGGGCTTGCAGGTTGGCGAGTTGGCCAGGGGAGAGCGCGTTGCCGATGATGTGCTCGGCTTCGACGATCCTGCCGCCGTCGCGCTTGAGCCTGACGGAAAACATGACCGGCTTGCCGTCTGCTCCGGGTGCGACGGTCATGACGCCGACTTCCTGGCTGATCGGGTCGGCGACGGGGATCTTGTAGTCGCCCGGCGCGCCGGTCAGGCTGGCCCACAGCCCTTCGCCGGGTGCGATCCGCTTGAGGTTCTCTACCATGACCACGTCGCTGGCGAGCGGCGCCTTCGAGGGATCGTGCGCGACCATCGCCGAAAGGTAGGTGTCGGCCATGTCGAGCAGGCACTGCCGGTCGCAGTTGCCGTCGTCCTGCGCGGCGGAGGGGGCGGCGAACAGCGCGGCAGTAGCGGCAAGCAGCCAGGTCTTGGACTTCATGAAAGGCTCTCCGGTATCTTGGGATCGAGCGAGTAGTCGGGGCGACCCCGCCAGACGAACAGCGGCCAGAAATAGGCGCGCCAGGGCCACGCAAGGATGGCGTTGAAGACGATCGTGAGGATCCCGAAGGTGTATTCGACCACGCCGGGGTCGAGCACGAAATTCCAGTAGCAGATCACCACGTTGATCGGCACCAGCGCGACGATGGTCGCCGGCATCCAGCGGTTGGCGAGGATCGTCACGCCGAGCACGACCTCGATCACCTTGATCCAGGTGAACAGCCCGCTGTCGATCAGCGCCTGGGTGAAGTCGATCGCCGGCTGGTGGCTGCCCATCGGCTGCCAGCCCTCGATGAGGAAGTGGGCAAGGCCTGAAAAGAGAAACCAGCCGCCGAAGATCACGCGGCTGGCGTGGTAGACGTACCTGAACATGCCCCCTCCCGCGCAGCGTCAGGCGCCGCCGGACCTTACTTGTGAACCGACAGCGTGATGCCTTCTTCCGTATGCATGATTTCGCCGGCGTCGCGTTGCTCGGCCCGGGCCTCGCGCTTGGCGGCGAGGAAGGGGCTGGTGCCTTCGATATAGCCGCGGGTCTGCTCGTTGCCCTCGATGCAGGCGTATTCGTACTGCACGTAGTCCGAATTGCGGGTCCACGGGAAATCGTACTTGAACGGCGCGGTCAGCGTGACCGGATCGCTCACCCATGCTTCGTAGTGGATGTGATCCGGATTGGTCAGCGTGAGCTTTTCGACCATCTTCATCTGGTCGCTGCTGGGGATCGAACGCCCGTTCACCCCGCTGCCGCCGATCGGCTGGCCGGGAAGGAAGTTGGTGGTCTCGATGACCAGCGTGTCTCCTTCCCAGTGCCCGACCGAATAGCCCATCCAGCTCTTCACCGGCGCGGGCGGCGGGCCCTTGCCTGCCAGCGGGATGATGCGCGCGTCGTGGATCATCTCGAGCCGGATCACCGCGTAGCCGGGAGACTGCCAGACCTCGATCCCGCTGTTGTAGGCGCCGGGGGTCATCGCCCCGGGCAGGCCGCGGGCGATGCAGCGGTCGTAGGGGCTGAAGTCGGTGACCCAGATGAAGGTGTCCTCGCTCCAGCTGCTCTTCATGTTCTTGGAGCCTTCGAGACCCGCAGCCGTCGGGGGCGGCACGCGGCCGTCGGCCGGCTCCATGATCAGCGAGGTCTGGCGCATCGGCTGGCCGCGCTCGGTCCAGTGGCCCATCCCCATGCGGTTGGCCTTGACCTCCATGTTGTAGAGCTTGAGCTGCTCGTCGGCAGCCTTCTGCGCGGCAGCGTATTCCTCGTCGGTGAGCCAGGCCTTGGTCCCGAGCGGGGCTGGGCGCTGCGCCGGCGTGCCGCTGAGATTGTCGATCGGCCACTTTCCGGTCAGGTCGGGATCGCCCCACTCGGTGCGTGGGACGCTCCACCCCGGCGGCGACTGGTATATCGGATCCATCGCCGTGGCATTGACTTGATCCTCGGCAGCGACAGGCGCCACCGCCACAATGGTGAGGGGCAGCGCCAGCGCGATACCGACCATTCGCAGACTCATCGAAACTCTCCCCAGTTTTGCCGGAGAGTATGCACCGCTGGTCTGGCGATGCAACTTCGTTGATTCGGTCCGCTCAGCCCTGAAGGACGGAATTGTCGAGCTTTTCCCGGCTCACCCATGTCCCGTGGACCTGACTGCGCAGCGCGAGGCCCGTCTTGATCCTGGCGATCGGCCCGGCCTCGACGTTGTCGGCCTCCATGATCCAGAGCTCGGAGAGATATTCTCCCGGAATCTGCTGCGATGGGTCGGGGTTCAGTGGGATATCGATCACGCTCATCACCCAGCCGCCGTGGCCGGTTTCGCACGAGGGGACGTAGGCCGGCTCGCTGATCGCGGCGCCGGGGGGCAGGCCCATCAGGCTGACGCGGCCGTTGCCCGGTTCGAAGCGGATCAGCGCGTTGAAGTTCGCGCCGACCGGGCCGCCCGGCATCGGCGGCCCGCCCTGCGGGTTCATCGTCAGGTACCAGCAGCGATTGTAGGGTCGTCCCTGGTCGGCGTCGGCGAGGCGGCAGAGGTCGCCCGGCGGGCCGATTTCCTTGGTCTCGAGCGTCGGAGTGGCCTTGCTAATGTCTACCGTCCAGCGCGTGACCGCGCCGTGGATCGTCTGCTGTTCGCGCTGGATTCCGCCGGCCTCGCGCATGAAGGCGAAGGCGTTGGTGTCGGTCAGGCACAGGTCGATGTGGATGAGGTCTCCGTCCTCGTAGGCGTTGACCTCGTGGAAGCACGAGACGCCGACCGGCCCCTCGATCCACTGGATGTCCTTCACGTCTCCATAGCGCTTCATGATCCCGAGATAGCTGGGCAGGTCCTGGTGGTGCGCCCAGTGCGCCCCTCCGGCCTTCAGGCGGTCGAGGTCGGCCAGCGTCGGGAAGATCGGGAAGACGGCGTAGTTTTCGGTGATCACGAAATCGTGGATGGTGGAGCAATAGGGCTGCTGGAACCACTGTTCCGAGACGAGATTGCCGTCTTCATCGGCGATGCAATAGGCGACATCGAGGCTGCACAAACCGCCGGCCTCGTAGCCGAAGAAGAACAACTCGCCGGTGACCGGGTCGATCCGCGGGTGGGCGGTGAAGGTCTCGGATTTGAGCTTGCCGCCGTAGTCCCAGCGCCCGGCGGTCTCCAGTGTGTGCGGGTTGATCTCGTAGCCGAGCCCGTCCTCCTTGGTCATCAGCAGGCGTCCGCCGTGGAACACCGGGGTGGTGTTGGCAACGGTGCGGTCCTTGCCCGCGACGCTGGGATCGTCGGTGAAGGGGTTGCGATAGCGCCCGAACAGCGCTTTGCGCGCGTCCTTTTCGGCCAGGTAGCGCTCGGTCTCGACATACTTGATGTCGAAGTCGACCGCGCCGTGATCGAAGTTGAAGCGCGCCACCATGCCGTCGTGATTGAGCGCGATGTCGTCCTCGAACATTGGTGCGTGGGCGTTATCGGGCACGGCCCGGAAGAACGCGCCTTCGATCTCGGCGGGGATTTCGCCCTCGACGACGAGGTTGCGCCGGGAAATCTCCATGCGGCGCGGGGTGTTGCTGCCGATGAAGTGGATCGTCTGCGGATCTGCAGCCATGGCTGATAACTCTCCCAATGATTCTTGGCTTATGACCGTAACGCCTGTTACAGTCTGCGCAAAGCTTCGGCATTGACCGGGCGCAAAATGAGGGGGTGGACCTTGGTCGAGGCTGATACCGACGATCGCCGCTTGGTTTTGAGCGAGCCTGAGGGGCGCGTGGGCACGCTGCACAGGCTGCTCAAGCTCAACAATCGCCTGCTGGCACCGTTCTCGACCCACCTCGCGCACCGCTATGCGATCAGCCTCAACGAATTTCGATTATTGATGGCGATCGGTCGGCTCGGCGCCAGCGCCAGCCACGAGCTGGCCGAGCACACCGGGGTGAACGCGATGAGCGTCAGCCGCGCGGTCAGCACG
Source organism: Croceibacterium salegens (assembly GCF_009827435.1). Lineage (GTDB taxonomy): Bacteria > Pseudomonadota > Alphaproteobacteria > Sphingomonadales > Sphingomonadaceae > Croceibacterium_B > Croceibacterium_B salegens. The sequence continues at coordinate 74,071 of NZ_WTYM01000031.1, forward strand.
CTGGAACGCCACGGCCGCATCACGGTCGAAACCGACCCGGCCAACCGCCGCCGCAAGGTCCTGCGTCTGACCGGGGAGGGCGAGCGGCTCTACGAGGTGATGCTGCCGCACACCCAGGTCGTCGCAGACTACCTGCTACGCGGCATGGCCGACGAAGACCTGGCGACGCTCGACGCGATCCTCGGCAAGCTCATCGCCCGCCTAGAGGCGACCGACACCGAGGGGCGTTCGCAGTTCATCGAAGAAACCAAGCCCGCCGGCGAGGGCTAGTAGCCGAAACCCTTGATCAGCGCGTCCAGCCCGGCCTCGAACGTCTCGTCGATGTCGGCCAGCCCAGTCGTCCTGACGGGGCCGCTGCGGCTGGTCGCAAAGCTGTTCCAGCCGATCACCAAAGCTTGGATCGAACGCTGTGCCTTCAGTCCGCGCTCGTCGCCGATCCCGGCCTCGTCGAGCAGGCCGAGGAACTTTGCCTGCATTTCCTGGTCGAGGTTGGAGACTGACGGACGTGCGCCGATGAGGGCGAGCACGTCGCGCGTCGATCGCTGCATCCGCCACAGGATCAGTCCGAAGGCGTGGAGCCAGTCGCGTCCCTTGAGACCGGGCGGGATCTCGTCGAGCGCGCCCATGAACAGATGGTGGCTCATCAGCGCCAGCAGGTGGCCCTTGTCGCCGACGTGGCGGGTTAGCGCCGGGGCGGTGGCGTTGAAGCGCCGGGCGATCTTGCGCAGGCTGACCTCGGCGAGGCCTTCCTCGCACATCACGGCCACCGCCTCGCGCACGATCGTATACCGGTCCAGTTTCATGCCGCCCCTCATAACGGCGAAAGCGGGCATGCCAAATTTTCCCGCACCGGATTTGTGGCGCCCAGGCTCGCACGGTGGCAAGTTCGGCTATCGAGGAGAGCCGCATGAACCACGATGAGCGCCGCGCGATCGAAGCCGACTGCACGCGGCTGATCAACCACTACGTCAATCTCAACGATGCGCAGGACTGGGAAGGCTGCGCCGCGCTCTACACCGAAGACGCGGTGTTCCGCCGCCCGAGCGGGGGCGATCCGGTGCATGGGCGCGAGGCGATCCTCGCCAGCTTCCGCGCCCGCCCGGCGCGCGCCCAGCGCCACGTAATCGCCAATGTCGTCGTCGATGTCGAAGGCCCGGCGACCGCGCGCGCCTTCAGCGTGATCGTGCTGTACATGGGGCAGCCTGCGGAGGGGGACGAACTGCCTGTGCAGGACGCGAACAGCCCGCTGATCGGCTGGTTCCGCGACCGCATCGTTCTCACACCTCACGGCTGGCGTTTCGCCGAGCGGACCGGCGGGCTCGACTTCCGGCCCTGACCGGGCGGTACCAATGTACATTTGACGAAGGCGCGCAACCGCTTATCGTCGGCTGAAATCGGCGACGGGAGACGCTGGAAGTTACAAAGGATTCTTACACTGGCAGCAGGCCTCGCGGTCCTGATCGCGAGCGCCGCGCCGGCGCACCATTCCGGCGCCATGTACGACCAACTGAAGACCACGACCCTCACCGGTACGGTCCGGCAGTTCCAATGGACCAACCCGCACTGTTTCATCCAGCTCGTCGCCAAGGACGACAAAGGGCAGGACGTGGAGTGGAGCCTGGAAATGACCGCGCCGGTTCACCTGCAGCGGCTTGGCTGGCGCAAGTCCTCGCTCAAGCCGGGCGACAGGATCACGGTCAAGTTCCACCCTCTGCGCAACGGTGAGCCGGGTGGGAACGTGCTGGAGGCCTTCACGGCGGATGGCAAGCCGGTCGGCAAGCCGGCATGAGCGTTCGGCTCGTCCCTTTCGGCGCAGGTGCCGCGCTGTTGGCGTTGCAGCCTGCTTTCGCGGCCTCGGAAGGCGCGTCCTGCAAGGCAAAGGACCCCGCCGCGTTTGAGGCCTGGCAGGGCGTCTGGGCGGTCGAGGGGATCGATGCCGCCGATCAGGGACTCAGCGGCCGGAGCGGCCAGGCCGATTACAAGCTGATCGGCCTCAATGCTCCTTGGAACGACGAAGGCTGGGGCCGCATGGCGGCGGTGCTCAGGGAAGCCAGCAAGGGCAACATCAAGCAGGGCGGCTGGGGTTTCCCGATGATGATGGATTCCTTCTCGGAATTCACCTTCGTGATTTCGCCGTCGCAGACCGCCATCATCAACCAGTACCGCGAGGTCCGCTCGATCTACACCGACGGGCGCGGGCACGTGCCCGAAGAGGATGCCTGGGCAACCAACTGGGGCGATTCCACCGGTTGCTGGGAGGGGGATACGCTTGTTGTCGACACGGTCAGCGTGCGCTTCGATCCGGCGTTCAATTATGCCGCTCCGCCCCTGTCCGAGCAGGCCCATTTCGTCGAACGCATCCGCATGGTGGCGCCGGACCGCATGGAAGACGTGATGACGATCACCGATCCGCTCTATCTCGAAAAGCCGTGGACGGTTTCGCTTACTTTCATTCCGGCGGGCCTCGACCGGCTGACCCTCGATGCCTACGACGATCGCAACGACACCGAAGCGCAGACGATCACGTCCTCGACGCGTACGGAGTTCACTGGCGTGCCGCTGCCGAGCGGAATTACGCTCAGTCACACGCAACTGGATGCGGTGGCAGGCACCTACACCCTCGACGGCACACCACTCGAAGTGGTGTTCGAACGGCACGACGAACGGCTCTACCTGAAGCCTCCAGGTGCCGACGTGTGGATTCCGATGTTTGCCAAGGGTCCGCAAAATTTCGTCTCGCTCGACGGCGGAGACGTGAATTTCACCCTCGACGCGAACGGTAAGGTAGCCGGCTTTACCGGCAAGAGTCCGACCGGAGAACCGACCACCGCGACGCGCAAGGCGCCCTGATCAGGCGACCGCGGCTTCGACCTTGGGCTTGACCCTCAGGGCCGCCGGCAGGGCGAGGCACACCAGCGCGCCGAGGATGGCAGGTCCCGCCGCGGCGAGCAGGAATTCGCGGGGTTCAGCGCCAGTGGTCAGCAGGAACTGTCCGATCATCGGACCGGCAATCGCCCCGGCGCGCGCGACGAGGACGCCAACCCCGAGCGCGGATGACAGGAGGTGGCTCGGCATGAGGAACGCGGCCAGCGCCGGCAGCGCCATGGCGGCCCCCGTCACGCCGCCCATCGCCAGCAGGATGAACGGGGTCCAATCCTCGGGAGCAACGACGCCAAGACCTATTGCGAGCAGCGCGGCGGCCATCATCAGGTAGGTCCCAACCATGACCCAGCCGGGTCGCCAACGGTCGATCAGGAAGCTCATCGCCAGACCCATCACGAAGCCCGCGCCCTGCATCAGACCCGAGATCCTCGCCGCCGCGTCGATTGTGTAGCCGGCCCTGGGCAGGATCGTGGGGATCCAGTTGGAGAGCAGGTAAAGGTTCACGGCATTGAGCGTGAGAGCGACGGCAAAGACCGCGAACGGGAATGTCCACGGGTGCTTGAAGAGTTGCAGCTGGGGAACCTTCGCGGCCTTTTCCGGCACCGCTTCGGTCGCAGCGACGTTGCCGCCGAGGACGAAACCCAATGCCACGGCCAGTGCTGCCGCGAACAGCCCGGGAATGACGAACAGGCCTTCCCAGCCGCCCATGCGCACGACCTCGGGTGCGGTCAGGCCTGCCCCCATCGCGCCGAGCGTGATCCCGGCCGAGACCAAAGCCATGACGAAGGCCTTGCGGCCCGCGGGCGCCAGCTCGGCGGAAAGCGCGGTGCAGTTGGGCAATGTCGCGCCGAGCGAGAGCCCGGTCAGGAAGCGCCAGAATGCAAAGGCGGTAATCGATCCGGCGGTCGCCGTACCGAGCGTCGAAACAGCGGCCAGCACACAACCGAAGACGATCATCGGTTTGCGCCCGAACCTGTCGCCCAGCGGCGCAAAGATTGCAGATCCCGCTCCCATGCCGACCAGCACAGCGGAAAACACCACGCCGAACAGCGCCGGCGACATGCCGAGCGAGGTCTCGAGGTGTGGAACCGCCAGCGGCATGGCGTTGAGGTCGTAACCGTCCATCACAAAGACGCCGGCCAGCAGGACCTGGGCTAGGATGCGCCTTGCCCCGCTCATGCGCGCGAATCCCACGGCGAGGGCATGTGATAGGGCACCGTGATGAAATTCGCCTCGATCTGTTCGATCGCACCCTCCCTGATCTTGAACGCTTCGGACAGGTAGAACGTATGCGGCCGGCGGATCGGGCTGGTTACCTTCGTCCCGTCGGTCAGCTCGTATTCGCCCAGCTTGCCGCAGTGATCAATGAACCCGTGCGCCAGGACGATGCCGCGCTCTTCGTCGACCAGCGGAAAACGTCGGCCGCGCAGGCGGTCGTCGTAACGGTAGTTGCCCTGCGCGAACTGCTCCTCGCAGCCGAGGTGCGCGACGGGGACGAAGAAGTCGGGGTTGTTGGTGGTCTGCACGCCGTTCTCGATCCGGTTGCAGCCGGGATGGAACCTCGTGCGGATCGTGCCGTCGTTGAGTTGCAGCGTCGAGAAATAGCCGTCGGCCAGTGCGATCATTTCGTCGCGTCTCGAACGCTCGGCTTCGGGGACCGGGGTTTCCATCACCGGCTTCGTTTCGAACTTCGGGTCGGGGAAGACCAGCGCCTCGTCCTTCTGCCGCACGACGATGGTTTCAACTTCTGCGAATGAAGCGCTTGAATAACGGATTCGAATGCATGCACCGGACGTATCGTTCGTCTCGGTAACGGTGGTGAACAGCGCGACCTGCCCGGTCTGCTCGTCGGCAAAGCGCAAATCGTAAGGTCCGATGCCGGTCACCGTCTGCCATAGCCCGTCACCCTGTTCGAGCGCGACGTTGTTTTCGGTGGTCAACGCCCCGTCTGCCCAGTCGAGCCGAGTGTGATCCTGCGCCAGCAAGGCGGCAAGATAGCGGTCGAGCGCCCCGTAGAGCTCGTGACGTGTTGCCAATCCCTCTCTCCTTTCGCACCCCGTTTTGGCAGGGGTCGCTTGACTCCATGCCCTGCTAGCTGAAAAGTAACGACCGTTAAAGTCGCATGCAAAGCGGCAGGGAGAGAGAATGGATCCGCAAGGCAAGATCGCCGTGGTCAGCGGGGGCAATTCCGGGCTGGGCGAGGGCGGGGTGAAGCGCCTGCTCGAAGCCGGCGCGACAGTCGTTTCGCTCGACGTCGCGGGCACGGCGCCGGACGGCGCCGACTTCGTCCATTGCGACGTCGGCGACGAGCAATCGGTCGCCGCCGCCGTGGCGGAAGTGCTCGCGAAGCACGGCCGGATCGACATCCTGCTCAACAACGCCGGGATCGGCGGCCTCGGCCAGGTGGCAAGCGCGGAAGGGCCCGGCGACATGGCCAACTTCCGCAAGATCATCGGCGTGAACCTCGTCGGCGCGGCGCAGGTCGTCGCCCACGTCGGTCATGCGATGACGAAGAACGAACCCTCCGGCCCGGACGGCGAGCGCGGGGTGATCGTCAACACCTGCTCGATCGCCAGCTTCGAAGGGCAGGAGGGGATGGGCGCCTACACTGCGACCAAATCCGCGCTCCACGCGCTGACGCTGGTCTGGGCGCGCGACCTCGGCAAGTTCGGCATCCGCGTCAACGGGGTCGCGCCGGGCTTCATGGACACGCCGATGGTGGCCATGCTGCCCGAGGCGATGGTCACCGAACTGCTCGCCGACAACGAATTCCCCAAGCGCGCCGGACGCGCCGACGAATATGCCGCAGTGGTCGATTTCCTGATCCGCACCCCGCTGGTCAACGGCGAGGTGATCCGCCTCGACGGCGGCGCCCGTCCTCCGGCGCGGACCAAGTGGGCATCGAGCTAGTAGAGAAGGCCTAGATGGAAGAACTCCCCCTCCCGCCGGGCTTCACCGCCCGGAAACTCGACCAGGTGCGCAAGGCCTTCGAGGCCGCGCTGGGGGCCGACAAGGTCTTCTTCGAGGACCTCGACCGGCTGACCTACCAGGACAAGTTCGCGATCGACGAGGATGCGCACCATCCTTCGGGTGCGGTCGGCCCGACCACGGTCGAGGAAGTCCAGGCGATCGTTAAGATCGCCAACCAGTTCGCCATGCCGCTGTGGCCGATCAGCCGGGGCAAGAACTTCGGCTACGGCACTTCGGCGCCGGAACTGGCCGGATCGGTCGTGGTCGACCTGTCGGGCATGAAGAAGATCGAGTTCGACGCCGCCAACGGCGTCGCCACGATCGAACCGGGCGTCGGCTTCTACGACCTCTACGACTACCTGCAGGCGAACGGGCTGCCGTTCTGGCTCTCGACCCCGGGCAACTCGTGGGGTTCGGTGATCGGCAACGCGCTCGATCGCGGCGTCGGCTACACGCCCTATGGCGAGAACACCAAGTTCCTCTGCGGGCTGGAGGTCGTCTTGCCCAACGGCGAGCTGGTGCGCACCGGGATGGGCGCGTTCGACGGCGCCGATACCTGGGGCCTCTACCCGTTCGGCTTCGGCCCCGGCTGGGACCAGATGTTCGTCCAGTCGAACTTCGGCATCGTCACCAAGGCAAATGTCTGGCTGATGGAGGAGCCGGAAAGCCTGATGGGCATGGACGTCGAATTCGACCGTCCCGAGGACCTCAAGGCAATGGTCGACTGCATCGGTCCGCTGCGACGGGAGGGCCTGCTGCGGCAGAGCCCGAGCATCGGCAACTGGTTGCGCGCCGCCTCGATCCTGACCACGCGCGACGAGTGGACCGACCAGCCCGGCGCGCTGTCGGACGACGTGATCGACGCGATCCGCAAGCGCTTCAACATCGGCTGGTGGGGCGTTTCGTTGCGGCTCTACGGCCGCGAGGAAATGAACAAGGCGGCCTACAAGGTGCTCGAAAGCGAGATCGGCAAGATCAAGCCGATGCTGGTCAAGCCGACGAGCTGGGTGAAGGGCCAGCCGATGGAGCGTTCCGGCTTCACCGGCACGCCGATGACCTTCCCGCTGCAGAACGTGAACTGGTACGGCGGGCGCGGCGGGCACATCGGCTTCTCGCCGATCCTGCCGCAGGACGGCGACAAGGCGCTCGCCCAGTTCCAGCGGACCTACGCCCGCTACAAGGAATACGGGATGGACTACCAGGGCAGCTTCGCCTTCGGCGAGCGCCACCTGATCAACGTCAACGCGATGATCATCGACAAGGATGACGACGCGAAGATGGCCAAGATCGACACCTTCTTCCGCGCGCTGGTGGCCGACGCCAAGGCCAACGGGTACGGCGAATACCGCACCCACCTCGATTACATGGACCTAGTCGCGGGCAGCTACGGCTGGAACAACAACGCGCTGCGCAGACTCAACGAGACTGTAAAGAACGCGCTCGATCCCAATGGAATCATTGCCCCGGGCAAGAGCGGGATCTGGCCCAGCAGGCTGGCAGGGGAGCGCAAATCATGAACCTCAAGATAACTTCAGGTGTCTTTGCCGGGGCCATTTTGCTGCTCTGCGCGACGCAGGCGAACTCGCAGGCCGGGGCCGATGCCGTGTCCGCCCAACCCGCGCAGCGGGGCGGGGCCGCGCCGATGCCCAAGCCGCTCACCGTGTCCTCTCGGCCCAACGCAACGGGCGGCGAGAGGGCTTATCTCGAGAAGTGCGCCATGTGCCACTCGGCGCCGGGCATGGGCGTCGGCCTGATCGGCCGGCGCAGCGACACGCCCGACCTCGAGAAGCGCGACAACCTGACGGTCGACCTCGTCACCACCTTCGCGCGGCGCGGGATCGGCAACATGCCGGCAATCACTCGCGGCGAAGTCTCGGACGAGGAACTCGTCGCAATCGCCCAATATCTTGCCGCCGGCCCGCACGAGGCCTCGCAATGATCCGCACCACGCGCCGCACCGCGCTGATGGGCGCGCTCGCCGTGCCGACCGTCGCCGGCCTCGCGCAATGGCGCTGGCGGCATGGCGAGCGCTCGCTGCTGCTCTACGACGACAGCCTGGCCGCGGGCCGCCGCTTCGCCGCCGCCGGTAACGAGCGCGGCGGGCAGGTCATGGCGATCGAAGGCGACCGCGTGCGCCTCGCCCGTGAGGTTCTGGCCGCGAAACCGGCACTCGTCGCCGGGGTCAGCCGCCACGCCGATTTCATCCTGCTTGCCGATGTCGCCCGCGAACACGGCTACCGCCCCGCCGCCACAGTCTACGGCCGCGCCCGCCAGTGCGCCGGCCACGAATGCCAGCCCGGCTGGCAAGCCGTCGGCCGCATGGCGCGCATGGCCGGCGGATCGTGGATCGAGGCGCTGGCCGACTACGCCGCGAAACCGGGTGAGGCGGCGGGAAGGGCGCTTGGAGGGCTTGTGGCTGGGCCGGTCGATGCGGGACTGGTGTTGGGCTGGGTGCTGGCGCCGCGTTGAAGTTTGAGGTGCTGCACTTCGACGCACTGGTTTGCTTCGCTACGCTCGCAATCACGAACGGGTTTTCGTCGTTGCGAGGAGCGAAGCGACGAAGCAATCCAGAGCGGTGAAGCGCGAATTCCAGCCGGCTGTCTACATCGTAGCCAATCGCCGCAACGGCGCGATCTACACCGGCGTGACGTCCGACCTCGTTCAACGCATCTGGCAGCACCGCGAGGGCGTGGCTGACGGATTCACAAAGCAATATGGCTGCAAGATGCTCGTCTGGTACGAGTCACATTCCACGATGGAATACGCGATCCTGCGCGAGAAGCAGATCAAGGGCGGTCCACGGCGCAGGAAGCTGGAACTGATCGAGCAGGCGAACCTGAAGTGGCGTGGCTTGTATGCGGAGATTTGTGCCTGACCGCCCTGGATTGCTTCGCTTCGCTCGCAATGACGAGACAACCTATGATCGTCATTGCGAGGAGCGCAGCGACGAAGCAATCCAGAGCGGATCGCGCTACCGCCGAATAATCAGCGACTCAGGCCGCTTCCTCGCCACCCAATGCCCGCGTCCCGGGAAGTTCTTCAGCACCTCGCCGTCCCACAGCCGCACGGTGCGGCGTTTGAAGCGCCATTCGCCGTCGGCTTCCTTGACCGCGTGGTCGTCGTACCAGCCGGTGAAGCGCAGGAGGTAGGGCGGTTCGCCCTCGCATTCGGTGACGAAGGCAAAGCCGCGCATTTTCACGCTGCCGTCATCCTGCGGCATGTACTGGACCTGCGTTACATGGTGCTGGCGGCCGGGGAAGCCCGGCGCGTTGGCGTAGTGCTTCATCAGCCCGCGGATGCCCTCGTGGCCTTCCCAGATGTCGGGATCCTCGAACACTTCCTCGCTCATCACGCAGTCCGCGGTAAAACAGGCGACGAGACCTTCGGCGTCTCCCGTGTCGAGCGCCCACGAATAGGCGGCGATCAGGTCCTGCAGGCCGAGGCGGTCCTCGACGGATAGCTTGCTCAAGATGACTCTCCCGGTTGTTGAATCAATCGTAACACCCGTTATGATCGCCGCCAAGTAAGGAGAGGATTCTTGGGCAAAGTGATCGTGTCCGGCGCGTCCGGGCAATTCGGCATGGCGGCGGCGCGGATGCTGCTGGAGCAGATTCCGGCGGAGGACCTGATCGTGTTCAGCCGCTCGCCCGACAAGCTGGCGGAATTCGCCGAGGCCGGGGCCAGCGTGCGCGCGGGCGATTTCGACGACCCTACCTCGCTCGTCGGGGCGATGCAGGGCGGCGAGAAGCTGCTGCTGATTTCGACCGTGCGTGTCGGCAGCCGGGTCGAGCAGCACACCGCCGCGGTCGAGGCGGCGAAGGCGGCCGGCGTGAAGCACGTCGTCTACACCTCGCTGCTCGGGGTGCGCACGCCGGGCAATCCTTCGGTCGAAGGCTTCGACCACATCGCCACCGAAAAGATGATCGAAGCCTCGGGCCTCGCGTTCACGCACTTGCGCGACAGCCTCTATGCCGAGGCCGTGGCCACCGCGATGGCGATCCCGGCGCTGGCCGCCGGTCACAAGCCCGAGAACTCGGGCGCGGGCCGCGTGCCGATCGTCAGCCGCGACGACTGCGTGGCGACTGCGGTCGGCGTGCTGACGCAGGACGGGCACGCCAACACGGCCGTCGACGTCACCGGACCGGAGATGTGGACCCTGCCCGACGCGATGGCGCTGGTCTCCGAAATGGCCGGCAAGCCGATCGTGGTCGAGCCTGTCGATGACGAGGGCATGTTCCGGTACTTCGACTCGCTCGGCGTTGCCCGCAAGGCCTCCGACGTCGTGCCCGACGGGCCGATCCCGTGGGCAAGCGAGGGCATGGTGACCTTCGGCCAGTCGATCCGCGAAGGCTTCATGGACGTCGAGTCCAACGACGTCGAACGCATCACCGGCCGCAAGCCGCGCACGCTGCGCTCGGTGATGGAGCAGTATCGCGGGGCGTGGCCGCAGTGAGGGCACTCGTTGCGCTTGCCGCGCTGGCGCTCGCCGCCTGCGATACCAACTCGGTCGATACTTCGACCTATGGCGCGGGCGACAACTGGGACAACCCGGGCGGCGACTGGGCGGAGAGCCATTTCTCACGGCTGACCGACATCTCGGCCGACAATGTCGGCCAGCTCGGCCTCGCGTGGGAATTCGACCTCGGCACCAACCGCGTGCAGGAATCGACCCCGATCGTCATCGACGGGGTGATGTACGCCAGCGGCAATCTCGGCCGCGCCTATGCGCTCAATGCCGCGACCGGCGAGGAATTGTGGAGCTTCACCCCGGAGGTCGACATGCAGGCCAACCGTGCCGCGTGCTGCGACCAGGCCAATCGCGGCCTGGCGGTGGCGGGCGGCAAGGTCTTCACCGCGGCGCTCGACGGCATGCTTTACGCGCTCGACGCCAAGACCGGCGAGGTGTTGTGGAAGGTCGACACCATCGTCGACCACGAACGCGCCTACACTAGCACCGGCGCGCCCGAGCTTGCCGGCGATCTGGTCGTCATCGGCAACGGCGGGGCGGAATACGACACGCGGGGCTACGTTACCGCCTACAATGTCTCCGACGGCACGCAGGCATGGCGTTTCTGGACCATCCCGCACGATCCCAGGGACGGCCCGCAGGAATCGCCCGAGCTCGAGGCGGCGCTCGAGACCTGGAGCAAGGACACGCGCTGGGATATCGGCGGCGGCGGCACGGCGTGGGACGCGATCACCTACGATCCGCAGTTCGACCAGGTCATCGTCGGTGTCGGCAACGGCGGTCCCTACCCGATGAAGATCCGCAGCCCCGGCGGCGGCGACAATCTCTATCTCGACAGCCTCGTCGCGCTCGACCGCAAGACGGGGGCGATGAAGTGGCATTTCCAGGAAACCCCGCAGGACCAATGGGACCTGACCGCGACCCAGCCAATGATCCTCGCGCAGTTGGACGTCGGCGGCGAACAACGCCCGGTCATCCTGCACACGCCCAAGAACGGTTTCTTCTTCGTGGTCGACCGCGAGACCGGCAAGCCGCTCGCCGCCAACCCGATCGTGCGGACGAGCTGGGCCGACACGTGGGACCTTGCGACCGGCAAGCCGCATCTGACGCCGGAGACGAGCGACTACAGCAACGGGCCGCAGATCATCTTTCCGGCCAGCCCGGGCGCGCGCAACTGGTATCCGGCGGCCTATGACCCGGGCCGCAACATCTATTTCGCCCACGTCATCGACATGGGGAACCTGTTCTGGGTACCCGGTCCCGATCGGCCCGAGCGGATCAAGGGCGGGATGAACGCCGGCGTCGCGGCGATCTTCGGTGCCGACCTGCCCAGTGTACTCGCCACTCTGCCTCCGCTGATCCAGGAGCAGGTCAAGGCACTTCCGACCTACAAGACGGCGATGGATCTGCCGCAGTCGAACGAGGTGCGGGCGATCGATCCTCTGACCGGCAAGACCAGGTGGTCGATCCCCGGCGACGGCTACCAGGATCGCCACGGCGTGCTCGTCACGGCCTCCGGCCTCGTCTTCTACGGCGACCTCGCGGGCAAGCTCCACGCGGTGGATGCGGAGACCGGCAAGGAGCTGTGGAGCGTCGATACCGGCAGTTCGATCATGGCCGCACCGATGACCTACCGCGTCGACGGGGTGCAATACGTCGCCGTGCAGACCGGTTTCGGCGGCGGCGGCTGGGGCTTCGTACCGCCCTATTCGGCCGCCTACCAGCGCGGCAACGCCAACCGGCTGCTGGTGTTCAAGGTCGGCGGCGGCGCAGTCCCGCTTCCGGCAAAGCTCCCACCGCTCGAGCCCGCGCCGGCTCCGCCGCCGCAGCTTTCCGGCGTGACCCCGGCGATGATCGCTGAAGGGCAGGCGACGTTCACCGCCAACTGCGCCGCATGCCATTCGAACCAGCCGCGCGCCGGCCTTCCCGACTTGCGGCGCATGTCCGGCAACATTCACGATGCCTTCGATACGATAGTGCTCGACGGCGCGCTGGTTGCGAACGGCATGCCGGCATGGGACGACCGCCTGAGCAAGGACCAGGTCAAGGCAATTCACGCCTGGCTGATCGACACGCAGGGCAAGCTCCGCGCGCGCGAACTCGAACTGCAGAAACGCGGCGAGCCATTGGATTCGCCCAGCGCCGCGATCCTGAGTAACTTCTGACACAAAGACCCGAGTCTCTCGGGCGAGAGGAGATTTGTGATGACCCCCCAAGGCGTAATGATCCGCAATCCGGACAAGCTCTTCATCGGCGGCGAATGGGTCGCCCCGCTGTCGGGCGAGAGCATCGAGGTCGAAAGCCCGGTGACCGAGGAAATCGTGGCCCGCGTCGGCGCTGCCGGCAATGCCGACATGGACCGCGCGGTCGCCGCCGCTCGCAAGGCGTTCGACGAGGGCCCCTGGCCGACGATGCCGCCGGCCGAGCGCGGCGCGATGCTGATGAAGATGGCGGACGTGCTCGAACGCCGCGTGCCCGAGATCGCCGCCGCCTGGTGCGCGCAGATCGGCGGGCTCGAGCAGCGTTCGGTGATGATGCAGATGGGCTCGGTCATGGGCATGCGCGGGATTGCCGCGCTTGGCGAGAGCTTCCCGTGGACCGAGAAGCGCAAGGGCCTGATGGTCGATACCGCGGTGATCGCGCGTGAGCCGGTCGGAGTCGTCGTCGGCATCGCCCCGTGGAACGCACCGTTCGGCATCATGCTCAACAAGGTCGCCTATTCGCTGATCGCCGGCTGCACGATCGTCATGAAGCCCTCGCCGGAAACCCCGCTCGAGGCTTACATCATCGCCGAGGCGGCGGAGGAAGCAGGCATCCCGGCAGGCGTGGTCAACCTCGTCCCGGCCGACCGCGAGGCCTCGGACCACCTGATCCACTCGAACGACATCGACAAGGTCAGCTTCACGGGCTCCTCGGCGGCAGGCATGCACATCGCCAGCGTCTGCGGCTCCAAGATGACCCGCGCGACCTTCGAACTCGGCGGCAAGTCCGCGGCCATCGTCCGCGACGACTTCCCGATCGAGGACGCGGCCAACATCCTCGGCAACACCATCACCATGATGAGCGGCCAGATCTGCGCCATGCTCAGCCGCGCGATCGTCACCAAGGACCGCCACGACGAACTGGCCGAAGCGATCGCCAAAGTCATGAAGGGCGTGAAGATCGGCGATCCCTCGGACCCCGAGACCCAGCTCGGCCCGCTGGCGATGAAGCGGCAGCTCGACCGGGTCGAAATGTACATCGAGGAAGGCCGCAAGTCGGGTGCCGATCTCGTCACCGGCGGCCACCGTCCGCCGCACATGAACAAGGGCTACTACATCGAGCCCACGCTGTTCGCGAACGTCGACAACAAGAGCCGCATCGCCCAGGAAGAGATCTTCGGCCCCGTGCTGTGCCTGATCCCGGCCGAGGACGAGGAAGACGCGATCCGCATCGCCAACGAGAGCAACTTCGGCCTCAACGGCTCGGTCATGACCACCGACGCCCAGGCCGCCTACGACATCGCCCGCAAGGTGCGGACCGGCGTCGTCGGCCAGAACGGCATGCGGATGGAATTCGGCCAGCCGTTCGGCGGCTTCAAGCAGTCGGGCATCGGGCGCGAGGGCGGCGAGGAGGGCCTCTGGGCCTACCTCGAAACCAAGACCATCCTGCTCGACGCCGAACCCGCGCTTTGATTTCCCCCTCCGGTCCGGCATAAGTCGGACCGGAGAGTTGGGGGAGGGCACTGATGAAACGGATTCTGCTCGCGCTGGCAGCCGCGGCGGCGCTTGGGTCATGCGTAGCCGATGCCCCTCCAGAGCAGGTCGCAGCCGTCCGCCATGATCGCCCCAACATCCTGCTGATCATCGCCGACGACATCGGCATGGACGGCATGACCGGCATGTATCCCGGCCTGATCGACGAGTTGACCGAGCGTTACGGCCCTTCGGGCTTCAACAACCCCGAGTATCGCCGGATCGCGGGACATCCCGCCTCGACCCCGGTGATGGACGCCTTCGCGCGGCAGTCGATGACCTTCAGCCAGGCTTGGGCCGAACCGTTCTGCTCGCCGACGCGCGCTTCGCTGCTGACCGGGCTCAACGCCTCGCGCCACCGGGTGCAGACATACGCCGACGCGCTCGACCAGCATCACGACAGCTTCGTGCGCATGCTCCATGACGCGGGCTACCGTACCGGGGTGTTCGGCAAGTGGCACATGGCCGGGCTGCCGGCCGCTCCGAACAGCGGCGGCAAGGACTATCCGGGCATGAAGCCCAAGGAGGCCGGGTTCGAGCGGTTCGAAGGCAACATGCACGCCGCGCTGAGGACATACTGGGACTACGAAATCCACGAGCAGGACGATGCCACCGCGCCGGACGAGTTCCGCACCACCGGTGAGCGGACCGCCTCGCTGCCCGGTATCGCGCCGACTACCTTCGCCGGGGTGGTCAAGACCGCCGACGCGATCGACTGGATCAGGGCGCAGGAAAAGGCCGACCCGAACCGGCCATGGTTTGCCTGGGTCGCTTTCAACCTCAGCCATGCGACGATCGTCCAGCGCCCCAGCGCGATGATGATCCCCAATGCCGACACGCTCGACGCAAAGACCCGCGCCGAGGTTGAGGCATGCGGCGGCAAGTTCGGCACGATGGAAACCGGCGACTGTTCGGGCGAGACCCAGTTCCGGGCCATGACCAACGCGATGGACACGCTGATCGGCCACTTGCTCAGCGCGATCGACGATCCCGACACCTATGTGATCTTCGTCGGTGACAACGGCACGCCGATGTACGGGCGCCCCATGCTCGACTTCATCGACAACATGTACATCACCCGCAAGGATCGCGGGAAGGGCAGCGCCTACCAGGGCGGCGCGCTGGTGCCGATGGCCATTCGCGGGCCAGGCGTGAAGTCCGGGACGAGCAGCGGGCAGATCACCCACGTCGTCGACCTGTTCTCGACCATCCTCGACATGGCCGGCCTGCCGGTGCCGCAAAAGGTCGCCGACGAGACCGGGGCGCGGACAATGGCGCTCGACGGACGTTCGCTGTTCCCGATCCTCACCGGCAAGGCGAGCGCCAACCGCGATCCGTGGAGCGATTTCGTGGTCACGGAATCGACCAACCTGATGGTGGATTCCATCAAGGTCGTCGGCATCCGCAACGCGAAGTACAAGCTGACCTGCACCAAAGAGGCGGCGGCCTGCGAGTTCTACGACATCGCCGGCGACCCGCTCGAGCAGTACCCGCTCAGGAAGCCGGCGAGCTGCACCGCCTACACGGCGCTGCCCAAGAGCGATCCGGCGTGGAACTACTGCCGGATGATGGACGAGGTGCGCGGTGGCTCTATCCTCGGGCAGGACGCCTAGCCGGCGTTTTGGGCAGAGAAGGCGGCGCGCACGCTGCCCTTCACCCTCCGCCCGCGCAGCCACATCATCACGCCGGTGACGGCCAGCCCGGCAGGAATCAGCCCGCCGAGGAAGACCAGCACCTGCCACCACACCGGCATGCCGTTGCCGTCGTGGATTCGGCGCATCAGGCGGGCGGTCGATTCCGGTTCGGCGGGAGGAGGCGGAGTGGCTTCGCCGCTGGCGTCGGACACCGTCACGGGAGCGTCGAGCCCTTCGTAGCGCAGCGACCACGCCGCGTCGGGCTCGGTCGGCCACGACAGCGAAAGCAGCGGGCCTTCGCCCAGCGGCTTTGCGGCGGCAATGACGGCGTCGGGGCTCATCATCACCTGTTCGATCGGCGCGGCGCCGAAGCCGCGGGGGCCGCGCGGCGGGCCGCCGGGATCGCCCGACAGCGCGCCGAAGAACGCCGGAAAGCTGATCCACGCGCCGGTGAAGCTGAGGATGGCGAGCGGGATGGTGATCCAGAATCCGCCCTGGTGGTGCAGGTTGCCGCTGGTCGTCGGCATGCGCTTCCAGCGCAGGCCCCGGGTGAATCCGCCCTTGAACGGCCACCACAGCCACAGGCCGGTGAGCGAGGAAATCAGCATGGCGACGCCGATCCAGCCGACGACCTTGCGGCCGACCTCGGGGATCATCAGCGAACCGTGGATGACATGCATCACTCGCACAGCGCCTTCTCCGCTGTTGGCCTTGTCAAGCACGCGCCCGTCGACCGGGTCGAGCCAGAGCTGCGTGCGCACCGGGCGTCCGCGCTGCGGGCCGGGTTGGGCTGCGGTGGCCATGACCGCACCGGCGCCTTCGGGCCAGCTCAGGCTGAGCAGCGTTTCGCCCGACTCGAGCGCCTGGCGCGCCGCGGCGGCGTAGAATTCGGCGTTCTGCTGCGGCACGGCCGCCGACGAGCGCTGCGGGTTGAGCGCATCGTTGACCCACTCGTCCCACACCAGTGCCGAGCCGGTCAGGCACAGCGGGATGATGACGATTGCGAGCAGCAGCCCGATCCACTTGTGTACCTGGAACCACGCCCTGCGCAGCCGCACCGTCGCCGAATTCGCACTCGCCACTTGAGAACCCCTCGCAATAGAGCGTCCCTCCAAGCAGACCTGAGAACGATTCGCAAGAACTACCGGAAAGTCCCGGGCATAGCGCGGCGGCGGAGCTTCCGGGCCGGGCGAGGCGGGCGTATCCTGTGCGCCATGGAGATAGCGAGGGCACTCCGGGCATCAGGCGTCGCAGCCGCGCTGCTGGCGCTTTCGGCCTGCGGTGGCGGCACCAAGTTCCGTCCGGTCAGCGATGTGCCGGTGCGCATCGGCCCGCCTTACACGGTGCGCGGGGTGACCTACACGCCGCGCGCCGAGAGCAACTACGACCGGCTCGGCTATGCCACATGGTACGGCCCCGAATCCGGCAACCAGACCTCCAACGGCGAGCGCTACCAGCCCGACTGGATCAGCGCCGCGCACACCACGCTGCCGCTGCCGAGCTACGTCGAAGTGACCGACCTCGACACCGGCAAGCGGATCATCGTGCGGGTCAACGACCGCGGGCCGTTCTCCGGGCGCGGGCGGATCATCGACCTGTCGCGTGGTGCGGCGGAAGAATTGGGTATGTTGCGCAAAGGCGTCGCCCCGGTCCGCGTCCGCGCGGTCGAGCCGTCGAAGAAGGACCGCGAGCGACTGCGCGAAGGCAAGCCGGCGAAAGAGCCGGGCCGTATTTCCGAAGGCGAACTGAGAAAACTCAGGGAGCGGCTGGCCGCGGGGGCAACTAGTCCCTAACGTGTCCTCGCAAGCCGGGCTGGGGGGTTCGGCACGGGGGGCACACAATGCACGGCAGCAGCGCAGAGCCTGAGCGGGATACGTGGCGGCCGAACGCGGGGTGGCTCGCGCTTGCCGCCTTCGTCCTTTTCAATTCGCTTGCCACAAACCTTTTCGAGATCGCGAACTCCATACTTCACTTCGAGGAACAGGCCCTCGCTGTGCCGAACCCCCTCGATCGCGCGATCGACGATGCGGCACGCATGCTGATGTACGGTGTCGGGGTAGTCATCCTGTGGCGGATGGCGGACCGTCGGAGCGTGTTCCTGCTCGGACTGGGTCTGGTCAGCCTGACCCCATTCCCGCTCTTCACAGCACCATTGGAACCACTCAGCAGGGATGTGATCGCCGCTGCCTTCAATTTCATGATCGTGCTTTCCTACGCGTTTCCAGCGTTTGCTATGGCTTTCCTCGAAGAATCCGGAATCCGCCTGCCCGCAATACTGAAGTGGATCGTGCGCCTCGGCATGGTGCTGGCTTCGCTGCTTTGGATGATGAACGTACTCGCCGGCGCGACCACGCTGTTGGATGCGGTCCCGCGGACCTGGCTGGCGTTCCCGCAGCGGCTCTCGACGCTGCCCTATGTGCTGACCATGGGCACCCTCTTGTACGGCTGGATCAAGGCCGACAGTCAGGCCGGGCAACGCATGTTCCTGCTGTTTGTCGCAGTCAGCATGAGCATCCTTGGCAACCTGCTTTTTGCCTACTTCGACAAGGGAACGAACGTCTTTCCCCGCGCGGTAATAAACATATCGAGCGTCACCCGCGTGGCCGGCTCGCTGCTGTTCGCCTACGCCATCCTCAAGCACCGCGTGATCGACCTCGGCTTCGCTATCAACCGCACGCTGGTCTACGGCGCGGTGGCCTTCACGATCCTCGTGGCGTTCGGACTGGTCGAATACCTCGCCAAGATTACCATCCCGCACGCCTGGCCGCAGGCCGGGTCGGTGTTCACCGCGATCATCGCAGTGCTGCTGTTCCTCAGCTTCCACCACCTGCACCACTGGTTCGAGCACCACATCGAGCGGCTGTTCTTCCACAAGTGGCACGTTTCCGAGGGCGAATTGAAGCGCTTCATCGGCAGTGCAGGGCAGTTCACGAAGGCGGAAGCGCTGTGCCGCGAATTCGTCGCCGAACTGCGCCGCTATGCGCAGACTTCCGAAGTGGCGCTCTACCTGCGCCGCGATGACGGGGACTTCTGCCTCGAGACCGGCGCGCTTCCTTCAGCGGCAGAATGCTACCCCGAGGAAGCCCGCGCCTTCGCGCTTATGCGCACCGAACGCGAACCGATCGAGCTGGCCCACGCGCACAGCGGCCTGCCCGGCGAACTGGCGGTGCCTATGCTCGACCAGCAGGGCCTCGCCGGGTTCGTTCTCTTTGGCGCCAAGCCCGACGGCTCGCACTTCCGGCCCGACGAGGAAGAGAACATCGGCTGGGCCGCGCACCAGGTCGGCCTCGACCTGCAGGCCTTGCGGGCGAAAATGCTCGACGGCAAGATCGTCAACCTGCGCGAC
Organism: Croceibacterium salegens; assembly: GCF_009827435.1. Taxonomy (GTDB): domain Bacteria; phylum Pseudomonadota; class Alphaproteobacteria; order Sphingomonadales; family Sphingomonadaceae; genus Croceibacterium_B; species Croceibacterium_B salegens. The sequence goes on from NZ_WTYM01000031.1 coordinate 93,106, forward strand.
CGCCTGACAGCGACCGAGGCGGAGCGCGACAGGCTGCTGGCCTCGCTCGCGACAAGCAAGGCCTGAGAGTCAGAGCTTCTTGTCGTTGGGGTCGATCGGCGGGTCGCTCTTGAGCATCGGGTCCCAGTGCTCGGCAATCTTGCCGTTTTCGATGCGGTAGAGGTCGAACCAGGTCGAGTAATAGGTCTCGCCGTCCTTGTCCTTCTCGGGCCTCACGAAGCTGGTCGTCACATAGTCACCCTCTGCGATCAGCTGGATCAGCGGCAGTTCGAGCGTGTCGGCAATCGGCCGCTCGGGGCGGGTCTTGCGGATGTAGTCCTGCACGCCCGCCAGCCCCTGCCCGGCGTTGGGATTATGCTGGACGTAGTCATCGGCGATGAACTCGCCGGCGCGGTCGGCGAGGCCGGCCTGCAGCACGATGCGGTACATGTCGTAGACCAGCCTCTTGTTGGCGGCGAGCTTCGGATCGGGGCTGGCGAGCAGCGCCGCGTGGTCCTCGGCGACCGTGGGCGGGGTGGCGGTCATCTTCGTAGATTCCTCTCCGGAGGCGGCAGTGGCGAAGGGCAGGGCACAGGCCGCCATCAGCAGGGCCAAACAAAAGCTTTTTCGCATCGGCGGCGGTCTCCCTTTAACAGCGGCAATGCCAAAGGCGGGATGACAGGGCAAGCAAGCTCCGCTACATCGCCCGGACAAAGTCAACGAGGGAGGGACTCGGATGCCGCGCAAATTGAGGATGCTGTTGGCCGCACCGGTGCTGCTGGCGGCGGTTCCGGCTTTCGCGCAGGACACCACTGGCGACGGCACAATCGACGGCACGCCGATCATCGTCACCGGCAAGGGCCTGGCGGTAACGCCGGCCACGCCCGCCTACGACGTGCAGGACATCGACCGCGAGGAAATCGTCGCCACCGGATCGGGCCGGCTCGAGGATGCGTTGTCGAACGTCGCCGGGTTCCAGCAGTTCCGCCGCTCGGACAGCCGCTCATCGAACCCCAGCGCGCAAGGCGTGACGCTGCGCGCCATCGGCGGCAACGCCACTAGCCGCGCGCAGGTGCTGCTCGACGGCGTGCCACTGTCGGATCCGTTCTTCGGCTACATCCCTTTCAACGCTGTCGATCCCAACCGGCTTGGCAACATCCGCGTGACCCGCGGCGGCGGCACTGGGCCGTTCGGTGCGGGCGCGCTGGCGGGGACGATCGAGCTCGACAGCGCCGATGCTGGCGAACTCGGGTTGGTGCAGGCCTCCGCGCTGATCAACGACCGTTCGGAAACCGAGCTGTCGGCGACGATCGCGCCCGAACTCGGCAACGGTTACGCTTCGCTCGGCGGGCGCTGGGACCGCGGCAAGGGCTTCTGGACCACACCCGACGACCAGCGCGTCCCGGCCAGCGTGCGGGCCAAGTACGACAGTTGGTCGGTCGGCGGCCGGGTGGTGCAATCGCTCGGCAGCGACGTGACCGTGCAGCTGCGCGGCGCGGCGTGGGACGACGACCGGGTGCTGCGTTTCGACGGGGCCAATACCGGCAGCGAGGGGCAGGACGTCAGCCTGCGCCTGGTCGGGCGCGGCGACTGGCAGTTCGACGTCATCGGTTACGCCCAGTGGCGCAACTTCTACAACGTCGTGGTATCCTCGACCCGCTTCGTGCCGGTGCTCGACCAGAAGGACACCCCGGCCGAAGGACAGGGCGGCAAGATCGAGATCCGCCCGCCGGTCGGTGATGCGCACACCCTGCGCCTCGGTGGCGACTTCCGGCGCAGCGCGGGCGACCTGTTCGAGGACGCCTATTCGGCCTTCTCCGGCCTGCGCACCGAACAGCGCTTCGCCGGGGGAGTGAACACCGATTTCGGGCTGTTTGCCGAGGACGACTGGGAACTCGGACCGGTGACCCTGACCGGCGGCGTGCGCGCCGACCGTTACTCGATCCGCGACGGATACTACAGCACCGCGAACGACGCCGGGACGCCGACCGGCTCGACCACCTTTGCGAACCGCTCCGACTGGGAATTCTCCTGGCGCGGCGGGGCAGTGCTCGAGATCGCCGAGAACCTCAAGCTGCGCGGTGCCGCCTACAGCGGATTGCGCCTGCCGACGCTAAACGAGCTGTACCGTCCCTTCGTGGTCTTCCCCGTCACCACGCTGTCCAACGAGAACCTGACGCCCGAGAAGCTGGAAGGCTGGGACGTCGGCTTCGACTGGCGCCCGCTGCCCGAAGTGCGCCTGACCGCTACCGTGTTCGACAACAAACTGAAGGACGCGATCACCAACGTCACCATCGCCACAAACTTGCGCCAGCGGCAGAACATCGATGCCATCGATGCCTCGGGCGTCGAGTTTGACGCAGCGCTGAAGTTTGGCGATTTCGGCTTCGACGGATCGCTCGCCTATACCGAGGCGACCCAGCGCGGCAGCGGTTTCGCAGCGGCACTCGACGGTTTCCGCCCCTCGCAGACTCCGCGCTGGGCGGCCAGTGCGACGGCAAGCTGGCGTCCGATGGACGGTCCCACCGTCGCGCTCACGCTGCGCTATGTCGGCAAGCAGTTCGAAGACGACCAGCAGACCGACGCACTGCCATCGGCGACCACGCTCAACGCATTCGTCGAAGTGCCGCTGTTCGATCAGGTGAGCTTCGTTGCCCGCGCAGAGAACCTGTTCGATGCCACGATCATCACCCGCAACCAGGGCGGATCGATGGACCTCGGCGCGCCCCGCACCGTTTGGGGCGGTTTCCGCTTCGGATTCTAGGCCCGGACGAAACAAGGGCCGCCAGTGGCGGCCCTTGCGTGGCTGGTTCGCTGAAAGCGGCTATTCGTCGGGCTGGCGCGGCGGGTTGCCCTGCTGCTCTGCCTGGCGGCGCTTTTCGGCGTCCTGCTGCTGCTGCTGCTGCTGCTCCTGCTGCAAGTCGTGCTGGCCGGAATCGCCCGGCTGCTTGGCGGGCTTGTTCTTGCCCTGCTCCTGCTGCTGGTTCTTGCGATCGTTCATTTTCAGTACTCCTGATACGGCACGCCGAAGGGGGGTGGCGACCTGTCAGAACAACGGCTTGCGCAGGCCCGGTATCCCCTTCCGGCCGGGGTTTGCGCTGGAACGCCCGTCAATCGCGGCGAGATTGGCGGTCTTCCGAGAGGGTGCATTTGAGAATTGCAAACTCGGCGCTTGCGCCGGTGGCGAGGGGCAGTAACTCTGCCGCCGCAAGGAGAGACGATGGCTGACACACAGGTGCTCGAAGTGCGCAATCCGCGCACCGGGAAGGCTGATCACACTATCGCGGTGGCAAGCCGCGAAGAAGTGGCGGCCAAGGCCGCGCGTCTGCGCGCCAACCAGCCGGTGTGGGAAGCGATGGGCGTGGGTGCGCGCTGCGGGGTGATGGCGCGCTGGCTCGGCGCGGTGAAGGCGCGGGCGATGGACATCGGGGAGGCCGACGCGGTCGACACTGGCGGCTGCCACACCAGCTACATCCAGGGCTTCATCACCATGGGCAACATCGGCGGCTGGCTTGAGGATGCGCCCAAGGCCTTCACCGATCTCGAATGGCAGGGCATGAGCACCTCGATGCCGACCGTGGAGATCGAAAGCCAGGTTGTCGCCTATCCGATCACCGGCGTCATCAGCCCGTGGAACGCGCCGTTGATGCTCGCGCTTCTCGATGCGATCCCGGCGCTGTTCGCGGGCAGCGCGGTCCTGCTCAAGCCGAGCGAGGTCACCCCGCGAGTGATCGAGACTCTGTTCGAGACGGTGCGTGAAGTGCCCGAGCTGGCGGCGGTGTTCGACTACGTCACCGGCCCGGGCGATGTCGGCCAGGCGGTGATCGCCGAGGCCGACACGATCTGCTTCACCGGCTCGGTTCTGACGGGCCGCAAGGTCGCGGTTGCCTGCGCCGAGCGGCTCATTCCGTGCAACCTCGAACTCGGCGGCAAGGACCCGTGCATCGTCACCGCCACCGCCGACCTCGACCGCGCGGCGACAGCGGTGCTGCGCGGCGCGGTCTATGCGACCGGGCAGGTCTGCTATTCGGTCGAGCGGGTCTACGTCCACGAAAGCGTGCACGACGCCTTCGTCGAAAAGCTCGTGGCGCTGGCGAAGGAGGTCCGGCTCAACGCCGACAACCCGCGCGCCGGGCACATCGGCCCGTTCACCTTCGCCCCGCAGGCCGCCATCGTCATGCGGCACCTCGAGGATGCCAGGGCCAAGGGCGCGACGGTCCTGACCGGCGGCGAGATCGAGGATATCGGCGGCGGGCTCTACCTGCGCCCGACGGTGCTGACCGGCGTGACGCACGAGATGGAGATCATGCAGGACGAGACCTTCGGCCCGTGCATCCCGGTAATGGCCTACAGCGACACCGAAGAGGCGATCCGTCTCGCCAACGACACGCACTTCGGCCTTACCGCCAGCGTCATTGCCGGTGATGCCGAGGAGGCCAAGGCGATCGGCAAGCGGATCAACGCGGGGGGCATCTTCCTGCAGGACACCTTTCTGACCTTTGCGAAGCTGCGCACCTTCGGTTCGGACAGCTTCGGCTGGTCGGGCTACGGCGCGCCGCGCATCGGGCCGGAAAGCCTGCGCCGCTTCCTGCGCCGCAAGAGCCTGTTGACCCAGACGGGCAAGGTGGCGGACATCCAGGACGATCATCACCTCGGAAAGCCGGGCGCATGAAGATCACCGCCGCTGTCAGCCGCGATCCGGAGAGCCACGCGCCCTCGCTCGAAGAGCTCGAACTCGAGGCCCCACGTCCGGGTGAAATGCGCATCCGGCTCGTCGCCACGGGCATCTGCCACACCGACCTGCACGAACACCCCGGCCGCCATGCGCCGCACCCGATCGTGCTCGGGCACGAAGGCGCGGGCGTGGTCGAGGAACTGGGCGAGGGGGTGACCGGCTTCGCGGTCGGCGACCATGTCATTCTCAGCGGCAACTCGTGCGGCAAGTGCCCGAGTTGCCTCGGCAACCGCCCGACCTATTGCGACCTCGCCATGCCGCTGTGTTTCGGTGGGCAGCGGCTCGACGGCTCGACCTCGCTTGCTAAAGAAGGTGGGGGCGGAAAGGTCCATTCGCACTTCTTCGGCCAGTCGAGCTTCGCCACCCACTGCCTCGTGCCGCAGCGCACGGCGGTGAAGATGGACAAGGACCTGCCGCTCGAAAAGCTCGGTCCGCTCGGCTGCGGCGTCGTCACCGGCGCGGGGGCGGTGATCGAAGCGCTCAAGGTGGGCTACGGCGACACCATCGCAATCTTCGGGGTCGGCGGCGTGGGCCTCAGCGCAGTCATGGCGGCAAAGCTGGTCGGGGCGAAGCGCATCGTCGCCATCGACCTCAACCGCGAACGGCTCGTCCTCGCACGCGAACTCGGCGCGACCGACTGCATCGCGGCGGACGAGGACGGCGTGGTCGAGAAGATCCGCGCCGTCACGGGCCGCGGCGTGCGCTTCACTTTCAACACCACCACCGTCCCCGAGGTCCACACCTGGGCGCTCGAGGCGCTGGCGATGAACGGCACCGCCGGGTTCGTCGCTGCACCGCGTGGGGAGTGGTCGCCAAAGATGTTCGCCATGCTGGCGGGCGGGCGTCAGCTGCGCGGCATCCTCGGCGGCGATGCGCATCCGGGCCTGTTCCTGCCGCAGCTCGCCGAATACTGGCGCCAGGGCCGCTTCCCCTTCGACCGCCTTCTGACCTTCTACCCCTTCGCCGAAATCGACCGTGCCTTTGCCGACGCCGAGAGCGGCAAGGCGATCAAGCCGGTCCTGCTGATAGGAGACGCCGCATGATGCCGCCCGACCTGCGCACGAAGATCGCCGCCTTCGGCTACGAGCTGACGCCCGAACTGCTCGGCGGAACGAGCATGATGTTCAGTCAGCTTTTCAAGGGCATGGACAGCGCCACGATGGAAGAGGCCGACTACGCCTACGGCCCGCACGAGCGCAACAGGCTCGACATCTACCGCCGCGAGGGCGTGAGCGGGGCGCCGGTCTTCGTCTTCGTCCACGGCGGCGGCTTCATCATGGGCGACAAGCGCAACGAGGCGAGCCCGTTCTACCGCAACGTCGGCGATTTCGCCGCGCGACAGGGCTGGATCGGAGTGACCATCACCTATCGCCTCGCGCCCGAACACATGTGGCCTAGCGGTCCGGAGGACCTCGGCCTGCTGGTCGGCTGGCTGCGCGAGAACATCGCCAGGTACGGCGGCGACCCGGAGAAGATCGTCCTGTCGGGCCAGAGCGCCGGCGCGGTGCACGTCGCCAGCTACGTCGCGCACCCGGCGCACCATGCTGTGCCCGGAGGCGGTATTGCCGGGGCGGTCCTGATGAGCGGCATCTACGACACCGTCGGGACCGAGCCGAACGACATGCACCGCGCCTACTACGGCACCGATCCGGCCAGGTACCCTGCGGCGAACTGCGTACCGGGCCTGCTCGATACCGAGATCCCGCTGTGCCTGACGGTCAGTGAGTTCGATCCCGAGGCCTTCCGGCTCGAGGCGGCGCGCCTCGTTGGCGCTTGGGGCGAGGCCAAGGCCGGATACCCGGAGATGCACTACCTCGCCGGGCACAATCACCTGAGCCCGGCTCAGAGCCTCGGCTCGCCCGTGACCGACACCGAAGCGCTGCTCGCGGATTTCGTCGGCCGCGTGACGGCCTGACGTCACGCGGCGGAAACAATCGCGGCACATGGCGCATCGATGCTGAACGTCCTCGTCCTGTGCACCGGCAATTCCGCTCGCAGCATTCTCGGCGAAGCCTTGCTCGACCGACTTGGCGAGGGGCGGGTGCAGGCCTTCAGCGCCGGGAGCCGCCCGGCCGGGCAGGTCAATCCCGGCGCGCTGCGGCTGCTGCAGCGCGAGGGGTTCGATACCGATGATTTTCGCTCGAAATCGTGGGGCGAGTTTACCGGACCCGACGCGCCCGACATCGATCTCGCGATCACCGTGTGCGGCAACGCCGCGGGCGAGGCCTGTCCGGTGTTCCCGGGCTCCCCTTTGCGCGCGCATTGGGGGCTGGCCGATCCTGCTGCGGTCGAGGGCAACGAGGCGCAAGTCGATGCCGCGTTCTGGGCGACCTGGCGGCTGTTGAGGTTGCGCGTCGAGGCCTTCCTCGCCCTGCCGCTCGAAACGATTGACCGCAGTGCGCTGCAGATTGCGCTGGCGGATATCGGCGCGATGGAGGGCGCCGCGTGAACCAACTGGCGCGCAAGCTAGCGGCGGAGGGGCTGGCGAGCTTCTTCCTCTTCTCCGGCGTGATCGGTTCCGGCGTGATGGCCGAGGCGCTGGCGGGCGGCAACATCGCCGTGGCCCTGCTCGGCAACACGCTGGCGACCGGCGCGATCCTGTTCGTTCTGATCGTCGTCTTCGGCCCGGTATCGGGCGCGCACATGAACCCGGCGGTTTCGCTGGTCATGGCCCTGCGCGGGGAGATGTCGTGGCGCGATTGCCTGCTCTACGTGCTGGTACAGCTGGCCTTCGGGATGCTCGGCGCCTTCGCCGTCCACCTGATGTTCGACCTGCCGATCCTGCAGTACTCGGCAAAGGCGCGCAGCGGCATCGGCCAATGGACGGGCGAACTGATCGCCACCTTCGGCCTGATTTTGACCATCCTCGGCACGCTGCGCTACCGCCCCGAATGGATCGCACCCGCGGTCGCACTCTACATCACCGCCGCCTACTGGTTCACCTCTTCGACCAGCTTCGCCAACCCGGCGATTACCGTCGTCCGTTCGCTCAGCGACAGCTTCGCCGGGATCGCCCCGGCGCACGTGCCGCTGTTCGTGGTGGCGCAACTTAGCGGGGCGGCCCTCGCCGCCGGGGTCGGCCGCCTGCTGTTCGATCCCGACTAGTCGCCGAGCGGGAACGGGCTGTCCGCGGGCAGCGGGTCGGTGGTCGTCCAGTTGCGGCGCGCCTCGTGCGGCAGGAACGAGAAGAAGGCGTTGATCGCGTGGATCTGGCCGCCCCAGATCTTGAACGCCTCCAGCGTTACCAGTGCATTTCCGGGGCCGTAGCTGTTGGTGTCGCCGAAGTTCATCCAGAGCAGGACCGTGCCGGCCTCTTCGTCGACCGCAGCGACGCTGGCGGCAATGTCGGGGTGCAGCATCAGCGGCGTTGCGTACATCCCGCAGTCGTAGAACGGGCAGCCCGCGCCCGAAGTGATGACGCCGTTCTCCACGCGGTAGGTTTCGCTGGCGAAGCCCGTGCCGGACGTGGTGAAGTTCCCGATTCTCAGCCCCTCGGTATAGGACAGCGCCGCCTGCACCATGTCGGCACGGCTCATCGCCGCGCCCGGCGGGACGGTGGTATCCATGCCGCGCACCGGTTCACCCAGCACCTTGGGCTGGAAGCGGTCGCCGGGCTGGACCTTGTGGACGATCGCCTCGACCCCGGCGATGCGGCTGTCCTTCACGTGGAGCACGACCGAATAGAGCACCGGGATCGCGCCTTCGAGCAGGTGGACGTGCGCCGCGGCGACTTGCGCCCCGGTGTCGAGATAGTCGTGGCGGAAGGTGCCGATGCCGGTGACGGTCTGCCATTCGCCCTCACCAAACGGGACCTCTCGCGTGTTCTCGGTCATCCGCACGTCGGGAGTGGTCGGCACGCGGCCGGGCTCGTGCGCGACCAGCGCTTCGATGTAGCCGTCGAGCAACCCCTTGAGGCAGGCGCGGTCGCAGTCCTGTGCGCTAGCCGGGGTGGCGAGGACGAAAGCGGCGAGCGCGGCGAGCAGGCGGAGCGGCCGCAAGGTCAGTTCCCGCTCGCGCAATTGATGCACAGGGCAGCCTCGGGCCGGGCAGCCAGCCGGTTTTCCGAGATCTCCTCGCCGCATTTGACGCAGGTGCCGTAGTCGCCGTCCTCGACCCGGTCGAGCGCGCGGCGGACCGAGGCGATTTCCTGCGCCGCCAGCGCCGCCTGCGCTTCGAGCGTCTCGTCGTCCTCCATCTGCACTGCACGTTCGGAGCTGTCGGGATCGTGCGGCTCGTCGAGGTCGCGCTGGATGTTGTCGAGCCGCTCCTCCAGCTCCGCGAGCCGGGCCTCGAGCATGGCTTTCGCTTTCGCCAGGTCGGTCATGCCGCCGCCACCCAGCTGCCGTGGAAGCTCATCGGCAGCGCGAAGGGCAGCTTGATCGTGGCGATTGGCGGGCGGCTGACGTCGTTGCCGTCGAGGATCATGAGGTCGGTGCGCTTTTCGATGAAGCGGTCGACGACGGTCAGGACATAGCCGTCGCCCTCGGGCGAGTCCGGGGTGCGCGGCACGAAGACCGGCTCCTGCGCGGCGGCAGCTTCGAGGTCGTGGTAGACGATCTCGCCCGTATCCCAGTCGATCTGCGCGATGCCCATGCGCGGCGGGTCGCGGAAGGCGAAGTAGCCGATGCGGTACTTTTCCATCGCATAGCGGTCGTCGATCTTGGGCATGTCGCCATAGGCGCCCTGCAGCGGCTCCATGGTCACCGCCTCGTCGCCGTCCTTCGAAAGGTCGAAGGTAATGCGGGTGATCTGCGTCACCGTCTCGGCCATGGTCGGGAAGTTGCCGTTCTTGTCCCTGAAGAAGCAGAAGCAGTTGCCCGGGCTGACGGGGGTGTCGACGATCACCCTATCGCCGTCGGTGTAGGCGTTCATGATATGGCCCATCACGATGCCCGGGATGTCGAACCAGCGCATCTGCTCGACCGAGCCATTGCGCGGCATGATCCCCCACTTGCTCGGCAGGTCGGGGTCGTACTGGTAATACTGGTCGCCCGCGCGCAGCCGCTTCTCGTCGGCGACCAGCGGCATGATCGGGAACACGACATGCTCGCGCGTCACCGCGAAATCGTGGCTCAGGCCGGGGTATGGGGTGTGGAACAGTTCCTCGCGGATGAGCGTGCCGTCCTTGTCGAAGACGTGGAGACTGGCTTCGGTGGTCGGGCCTCCCGCGGCGAACACGCCATAGCTCCACCATTCGCCGGTGTGCGGGTCGATCTTCGGGTGCGCGGTCAGCGCGGTCGACTTGAGATCGCCGAAGTCGGGAATGTCGAGCGTGTCGAGCGTTTCGGGGTCGAGCCGGTAGGGTCGCGAATCCTCGCGCAGCGCAAAGACCTCGCCGTGGTGGGCGAAGGCATAGGTGTTGCCGGTGTTGTCGCGCTCGGGGAGGTTGGAGACGCTTTCGTCGTCGGTATACTTGTTGCGGTAGTGCCCATAGAGGCGCCGCCGCGCCGCGCGCTCGGCCTTCAGCCGCTCGGTCTGGACGTAGCGGCTCTTGAAGCTGACGTGGCCGTTCTCGAACCTGAACATGGAGAACATCCCGTCGCCCGCCAGGATGATGTCGTCCTCCAGGCTCGGATACTGCCGGTCGGCCCCGGTACGGTAATAGGCGCCCTCAAGTTCGGGCGGGATCTCGCCCTCGATCTCGCACTCGAACACGTCGGCCTCGAAGCGCATCGGCATGCGGTTCTGGAAGCCGAAGCTCGCATAGGGGTGAAAAATCTCGGGCATGGTCCTCTCCGTTATCTCGACGTACCGTATCGTCATTGCGAGGCGCCGCAAGGGCCCGCGGCAATCCAGGGCGTCAAGCACCGCGCTGGATTGCTTCGTCGCTTCGCTCCTCGCAATGACGAAATTTGTGATTAGTATCGCCTCCGAAATTGAGAGGGAAATTGCGAATGCCTGAAAATCCGTGGCCCGATGGCGTGCCCAAGGTCATGCCGGCGCAGGACCGGGGCGAGATCGAGGAACTGTTCGCCCGCTATGCCTGGGGCATCGACCTCGCCGACGAGGAACAGGCCATCGCCACCTTCGCCCGCGAGGCGGAATTCGACCACCTGTGGCAAGGCAAGGTCAAGGGCCACGAGGCGATCCGCAAGAACCTGCGCAGCCTGTGGTACGACCGCCAGCACTGGTGGTACGGCCGCCAGCACCTGATGAGCCACTTCATCATGGACCCGATGGAGCAGGGCGCGCGGGTGCGCTGCTTCTTCCAGATCATCCAGTGGAACGCCGACTACAACACCAACTTCGTGTTCGGCATCGGCACGCGTGACGACCGCCTGATCAAGGAAGACGGCCGCTGGGTGTTCTACCGGCTAAAGGTCAACGCCTGGACCGCAGTCGACCAGATCCCGTGGAAGGGCGACCGAACCCTGCCGATGCGCCCGCCCTACAAGAGCGAACCCGCCGACACCCGCCCGTTCGACGAGCAGACGAACGACGGGTGGTGATCCTGACGCAATCGGACCACGCAAAGTGCGAAGCCCAAGAAGGCAATGCAATAATAACTGGCTTGATCAGCCATATTCCGGACTGCTTGTCAAACCCGCCAATCCGTTGCAGGGTTATAGACAAGGACAAAAAGGGGGATTCGCAGTCCCTGCAGAGGGGATGATCGTCATGCGCAATCTGCGTGGCCTGTTCGTATTTGCCTTGCTGCTTCCTGCGTCGCTAGGGTCCGGCGCGGTCGCACAGGAGAGCCACGACCATAATGAAGTGTCTGCGGGGGCTCCCGTAACGCTTGGCAAGGCCACCCGCTGGTCCGATCCCAAGACTTGGCCCAACGGCAAGGTCCCGGCCAAGGGCGATGCGGTCACGATCGACCGCGGCATGAATGTCATCCTCGACGTAAATCCGCCGGAACTGCGCAGCCTGACCATCGACGGCAAGCTCAGCTTCGCGGACGATCTCGACATCGGGCTTGAGACCGAGTGGATCTACCTGCGCCGCGGCGAGCTGCAGATCGGCAGCGAGGCCAAGCCCTTCCGGCACAAGGCCACGATCACGCTGACGGACAACGTGCCGAACGAAGACATCAACACGATGGGCGACCGCGGCATCTTGAACATGGGCGGCACCCTGAACCTTCATGGTGACCGGAAGAACGCCTGGACAAAGCTCGCGAACACGGCCGACGCCGGCAGCAATAAGATCGAGGTCCTGGATGCCAGCGAGTGGCGCAAGGGCGACCGGATCGTACTTGCCTCTACCGACTTCAATCCCCGGCAGGCCGAAGAGCGGACAATTATCGCCATCAGCGGCAATGCCATCACGCTCGACCGCCCGCTGGAGTACATGCACTTTGGCAAGATCACCTACGGTGTCGACGAGCGCGGCGAAGTCGGCCTGCTGACGCGCAACATCAAGGTCCAGGCTTCGGACGACGCCGAGAAGACCTACTTCGGCGGGCACATCATGGCGATGGCCGGCGCGAAAATGTACGTCTCTGGTGTCGAGCTCTATCGAATGGGGCAGAACATGCACCTCGCCCGCTATCCGATCCACTGGCACATCATCGGCAAGGCCTCCGGGCAATACATCGAGAACGCCTCGATCCACGACACCTACAGCCGTTGCGTTACGGTGCATGGAACCGACGATGTTCGTGTCGAGAATAATGTGACGTTCAACACCGT
>NZ_WTYM01000032.1 GCF_009827435.1 Croceibacterium salegens
GCCCACCACTCGTTCGCCGCTGAATTCGACCGTAACAAGCCGATCAAGCTGGAAGGCTCGGTCGTGAAGTTCGAGTGGGTCAACCCCCACTCGTGGATCCACATCAAGCTTCCCAACGGCCAGGTCTGGCGCGTTGAGGGCGGTGCCCCGTCGGCTCTGCTGCGTCGCGGCTGGAACAGGAACTCGCTGCCGGCCGGCACCAAGATCATCGTCCAGGCCTTCCAGGCCCGCGACGGCGATACCCGCGCCAGCGCCGCGGAAATCAGCTTCCCCGACGGCCGCGAGCTCTCGCTCGGCAACCCGACGACCGAAGCGGTCGCCGCCGCCGCCAAGCGCGCCGAAGGCAACTAAGCCGGATTATCCGCCCGCCGCGCAGGCTGCGCAGCGGGCGGATGCAGGAGTGCCGTGGCCGCCTGCGGCTGCGGCATTTTTGTTGCCCGCCCGGCCTGCGAAGTGCCGCAGCGCCGGGTCCGATGGACAAGACTCGGGCGGCCTGCTCGGCTAGGCTGCCTCGAAGCGAATCGCCTTCGCCAGCGGGGGTGAGGACAGGGAGTTATGGCACCATGCCACTGGTGAATATGAAGCCGCTGCTGCGCCACGCGATGGACAACGGCTATGCTGTCGCGGCGTTCAACCTGGTCGATTACGGTACGACGAAGGCCATGGTCGCGGCGGCCGAGGAACTCAACGCCCCGGTGATCTGCCAGACCAGCGCCAAGACCATCCAGTACTGGAGCCATCGCGAGATCGTCTCGTGGGTGCGCACCGTCGCCGACGATTCCGCCGTGCCGGTCGTGCTCCACCTCGATCACTGCAAGGACCTCGCGATGATCGAGGCCTGCGCCCGCGAAGGCTGGACCTCGATCATGATCGACGCATCGAGCATGCCCTTCGATGAGAACCTCGAAGTCTCCAAGCGCGTGCGCGACATCGCCGAGAAGTACGGCGTCGGCATGGAAGCCGAACTCGGCCAGATCATGGGCGTCGAAGACGACATGCACGTCGCCGAGGAGGACTCGGTCCTGACCGACCCCGAAGACGCCAGGGTGTTCTGCGATGCGCTCGACCTTTCCGCCTTCGCCTGTGCCGTCGGCACCGCGCACGGCTTCTACAAGGGCGAGCCCAAGGTCGATTTCGACCGCATCGAGGCGATCAACAAGGCGACCCGCACGCCGATGGCGCTACATGGCGGCACCGGCCTCTCGGACGATACCTTTGCCAAGGCGATCGCCCGCGGTAGCGCCAAGGTGAACATCTCGACCAACCTCAAGCACGTCTTTGTCGACAGTTTCGTCCAGTACACCAAGGACAAGCCCGGCGACTACGAGCCGCTCCGCGTGATCGATGCGCAGTACAAGGCCTGCAAGGACCTGTTCGGCGGCTTCATCGAGAAGTTCGGCGGCAAGGACCGTGCTCCCGCTTTCATGGCGCAGCATGGCTGAGGCGCGGATGATCGAGGCACTGATCTTCGACTGCGACGGCGTGCTCGTCGATACCGAGCGCGATGCGCACCGGGTCGGCTTCAACAAGGCCTTCGGCGAATTCGGCATCGACGCCGAATGGAGCGTCCAACTCTATGCGAATCTGCTGCTCACCGCGGGCGGCAAGGAACGCATGAAGGTCTATTTCGACGAGTTTGGCTGGCCCAATGACAAGGTCGCCGAATACGGCGGCAGGGACGAGCTGATCGCCGCCTTGCACAAGGAAAAGACCCGCATAACCTCGAAGCTCGTTTCGAGCCTGCCGGTTCGCCCGGGCGTGTTGCGGCTTGTCGATGAAGCGATTGATGCAGGTGTTCGGCTGGGCGTTTGCACCACTTCGAACCCGAAATTCATCGATGCCGTGCTCGACCTGTTCGGCCCGGCGCGGAAGGCGAAATTCGAGTTCGTCCATGCCGGGGACGTCGTCTCGAAGAAGAAACCCGCCCCGGAAATCTACGAGCTGGCCAAGCAGTCGCTCGGCCTGCCGCCCGAACGCTGCGTGGTGATCGAGGACAGCCGCAACGGCCTGCTCGCCGCCAAGGGCGCGGGCTTCCCGTGCCTCGTCACCACCAGCACCTACACCGTCGACGAGGACCTGTCCGAAGCCGACCGCATCGTCCCCGAACTGGGCGACGAACCGAATATCAACGTGACGCTCGCCGACCTGGACGAGCTGGCCGCGGCCCACGCGGCCTGAGGGAGAGAGTGGGAATGTCCGATATTACCCAGGCGATGATCGAGAAGGCGCTGCAGACCACCGCCGAGACGGTCCTGCGCAACGAACACTATTTTTCCGACCTCGACGGCCTCGCCGGCGACGGCGACTTCGGCACTTCGCTGGCCTCGGGCTTCAAGGCCATGAACCGCGAATGGGACGAGATCGACAAGAGCTCGATCGGTACGATGCTGCTCAAGATTTCGATGATCTGCTCTAAGCACGTTGGCGGCAGCTCGGGTCCGATCTGGGGCACCGGCTTCATGAAGGCCGCAATGCCGACGCGCGGCAAGACCGAGATCACGCTCGCCGAAGCGGCCGAGCTGCTGCAGAGCGCCATCGACGGGATCATGGCCCGCGGCGGCGCCAAGCGTGGCGACAAGACGCTGCTCGATGCGCTGTTCCCGGTGCAGGAAGCCATGGCCGCACACTCCGCTGCCGGTGACACCGCCTCCGCGCTCAAGGACGCCGCCGCCGCCGCCGACGCAGCGGTCGACGAGACCCGCTCGCTGCGCGCCGGCCGCGGCCGCGCCAGCCAGGTAGGCGAGCGCAGCACCAACACCCCCGACCCCGGCATCGTCGCCATCGCCACCATCCTGCAGGACTGGTGCAAGGCGTTCGGCGTGGAGAGCGCACCGACGGCCGAGGAAGTCAAGAAAGCCATCGCCTGATTTCAAATTCGACGGAGAGGAAAGACCGATGAAGAAGTTCGTCAACGACCCCGAACAGTTCGTACCCGAGTTCATGGCCGGCGTTGTCGCCGCCAATCCGGACCTGCTGGAAGCGATCCCGGAATTCCAGCTGATCAAGCGCAAGAACGTCGATGCCAGCAAGGTGGCCATCGTCCAGGGTTCGGGTTCGGGCCACGAGCCGGCGCACGTCATGGCCGTCGGCCCGGGCATGCTGACCGCCGCCTGCCAGGGTCCGGTCTTCGCCGCCCCGCCGGTCGACGCCTGCTACGAGACGATCAAGTCAGTCGCGACCGATGCCGGCGTGCTGGTGCTGGTCAACAACTACCAGGGTGACCGCATGGCGTGGGACATGGCCTGCGAAATGGCCGAAGCCGACGGCGTCACACTCAAGCAGTTCTGGATCAACGATGACGTCGCGGTGCAGGACAGCCTCTACACCGTCGGCCGCCGCGGCGTGGCCGGCAACTTCTTCGTTTTGAAGGCCTGCGGGGCTGCCGCGGAAGCCGGTGCCGACCTCGATGCGGTCTATGCCATTGCCGACAAGGTCAACTCGAACGTGCGCACGATGGGCCTGGCGCTGACCAGCTGCATCCCGCCGGCCAAGGGTACGCCGATCTTCGACATCGGCGACGACGAGATGGAAGTCGGCGTCGGCATCCATGGCGAACCGGGCCGCGAGCGGGCCAAGATCAAGCCGGCTGACGAGATCGTCGAGATGCTGTTCGATGCCGTCGCCAACGACCTGCCCTACAACTCGGGCGACCGCGTGGCGCTGATGATCAACGGCCTCGGCGGCACCCCGCCCGCCGAGCTCTACGTGCTGTACAACAAGGCCGCGCAGCTCTGCGCCGATCGTGGCCTGACCATCGCCCGCAACTATGTCGGCGAATACTGCACCGCGATCGAAATGGCAGGCTGCTCGCTGACCCTGCTCAAGCTCGACGATGAGCTGGAAAAGCTGCTGGCCGCTCCGGCGACGACAGCCTGCCGCATCTTCTGAGCCGCAAGGCTTGGCAACGAAAAGGGCCCGCCAGCCGGCAAGCTGGCGGGCCCTATCTTCGTTGCGCCTACTTATCGAGAACCAAAAACATTGCTGTCCACAAAATTCAGAGGCAGGCAATCCGCAAGCTAGAACGGCGCCTATGGAAACGTGCGCGGTTCTCTCGAAAAGATTATCCTCGCGCCACCCCATGAGGCCTTTGGAGGGGAGAGGAACGGCGATCATATGCGCCAGTTCGAAATCTATTGTAAATAGCAGTGCCTAGCCAAGCTCATCAATTAATGGCGCCTCGCCGATCGAATCGTGCGCATGACATCAAACGATCAGCATTATGTTGAGCCGGGAGTAATCGATTGTAGAGGGCA
This sequence comes from Croceibacterium salegens, assembly GCF_009827435.1. GTDB lineage: Bacteria > Pseudomonadota > Alphaproteobacteria > Sphingomonadales > Sphingomonadaceae > Croceibacterium_B > Croceibacterium_B salegens. Next base: position 4,254 of record NZ_WTYM01000032.1, read on the forward strand.
ATTCGATCGGATCTCCGATCCTGTTCAGTGTAAGCCGAGCTGAGAGAAGTGCATTCTTCAGGAGATTCGAGTAGGCTACCATCTGCCCTCCATGCCGGAATGCGCTTTAGTGATGGGTTGCACCCAGCTCGGTGCCCGGATCAGATTTGATTGGAACAACGTAAATTGTAAGGAATGAAGGATTAGCCTGCTCTATTAAACGACGATAGATTTGTTTCAAGATTATCGCAGCCAAGGGGGCGCCGTCTTGGATCAATGCTGTCCAGCTAGGTGGATCCACCGCAAGACTACACGTCAGCTCCTTTCTGCCGGCAACTCGAGTGTGGCCAAAACGACTGCTCGTCGGTGCCATGACATGAACTGCATCCCTGGCGAGGACGATGTCACCTGCGGGACATGCTTCTGCATTCCCTGCCACGGCCGCCTATGGTTCGATTTCCTCTGCTATGACTGGTATGACTGGAGAGTCTCCGGCCACCAGTAGAGTTTTGCATACGAGGCACAAATCTATCTGCATCTGACGCTCGCGATTGAGCAGCACCTTACGTTACGAATCTTCGCTTGTAGCAGCAAAGAAGTCCACAACACCCGCGACAGAAAACCGAGGAAAGGCCAGCAGTTGCAGGCAGCTGAAGTATATAGCACTGAATTCACAGCACGGAATTCATGGTCGCAATACGATGGTCGGATGTCCAACTTGAAGCAAATCGATACGCAATGGGCGATATCTTCGCGACCTGTAACATATATGCCAAATTTGCTTCTAGTGGAGTCAAAATCACCTCCTGCAGCGATCATTTATTACGCAAGCACGTCGTTCGTGAGCACCTTGATTCGAAAGCACCTAAGCAATGACACCTACATCGTTTACCAAGAATTCCGTCGTTTCAGTTACAAAGCGTACGATAGCCTTCGGCAAGTCCCTGCATTGCCTAAGCTCCTGTTCTAGAGTGCTTTAAATGAATAATCGACGACGGTTAGTCGATCGCTAACCACCGCGCGATGAAGAAACCGTCAAGGCCTCCCTCGTCGGCGAGCATGCCCGGGTCGGTCATCACCCAACCCTCGGGTGTCGGCTGCAATCCGGCGGGCAGTTCCTCCGCACGGACCGGGTCCGGCGTCAGCGAAACGCCGTCGGCCTGCGCCTCGCCCTCGGCGCTTTCCAGCGAACAGACGGCGTAAACCAGCCGCCCGCCCGAGGCGAGCCAGGTGGCGGCGCGGGCGAGCAGGGCGGCTTGCAGTTCGGCCATTTCCTCGATGTGCCGCTCGCGAATGCGGTGAAAGACGTCGGGGTGGCGGCGGCAAGTGCCGGTGGCGGTGCACGGCGCGTCAAGCAGGATGGCGTCGAAGCGGTGCTTCGGTTCCCACTCCAGCACATCGGCGCGGACCGGCGAGGCCTTGAGACCGGTGCGCTTGAGGTTGTCCTTGAGCAGGTCGAGCCGCCGCGCGCTCATGTCGAGCGAAGTCACCTTCCAGCCCGCCGCGGCGAGCTGCAGGGTCTTGCCGCCTGGCGCGGCGCAGAGGTCGAGCGCGTGGCGCCCTTCACCCGGCCCGAGCAGGCGCGCAGGGATCGAGGCGGCAAGGTCCTGCGCCCACCACTTGCCTTCCTTGAACCCCGGCAGCTTCTCCACCGACGTCCCGCGCGGCAGGCGGACGTGGCCCGGCGCGAGCGAGAAGCCGCCCATCTCCAGCGCCAGTGCCGCAGCTTCGGCCGGGTCGCGCGTGGTCAGGTCGAGCTGCGGCGGGTAAGCGAGACCGGCGGCGATGGCCGGGGCCCGCTCGCCCCAGCGCTCGGCCACTTCGGGCGGCAGGGTCGGGACGTCGGGTAGCGTCACGCCCTTGCGATTGAGCGTCGAGAACACCCCGTGCGCCAGCCGCCGCGGTCCGCCGGCGAGCAGTTCGAGCCCGGTCGCCACCACCGCGTGCGGCGGGGTGTCGAGCCGTAGCCACTGCGCCAGCATCATGCGCAGCACCATGCGCGGCTTGGCATCGTCGGGCAGGCGCTGCTTCGTGGCGGAATCGATCAGGGCGTCGAGATCGACCAGCCAGCGCAGCACTTCGCTGGCGATGGCGCGGGCCAGCGCCCGGTCGGCGTGGTCGCGCAGGCCCTGCGTCGCCGCGCCTGCCGCCTGGTCGAGCGTCTCGCCCCGGCGCAGCACGGCATCGAGCAACTTGAGCGCGGCGCGGCGAGCGGGAAGTCCTGCGGTCTGGGGCATGCGCGCGGCCCTATCCGCGATTGCATCGCCGCGCCATAGCGGCCATCTTTCCGACATGACCAAGCGTGCCACAAAGCGGCCGGGGAAGTTCGCCAAGCCGGCCCACTGGACCAGCGAACCGCCGCCCGAGCCGAAAGCCGGATCGGACCACGAAGACCTGAGCCCGACGCGCTACGGCGACTGGGTCAAGAAGGGCATCGCGATCGACTTCTGACGCCGCGCGTCAGCCGATCCACCCCGCCAGTTCGCGACGGACGAGCGCTTCGAGCATGTCCATGCCGACCTCCCCGTCATTGAGGCATGCCAGCGCGGCATAATACGTGCCGCCAGCCGCGAGGAACTGTTCGCGGCCGCGGATAGCCAGTTCTTCGAGCGTTTCGAGGCAGTCGGCGGAAAAGCCCGGGGCAGCGACGGCGAGGCGCTGGGTGCCCTTGCGCGCCTCCTCCTCGAGCACGGCGTCGGTCGCCGGTTCGAGCCACTTGGCGCGGCCGAAGCGGCTCTGGAAGGTGGTGACGAAGCGCAGGCCGGGCCGGTCCATCGCGGCTTCGAGGAGGCGCGCGGTCTTGCGGCACTGGCAATGGTAGGGATCGCCGAGGTGCAGCGTGCGTTCGGGCATGCCGTGGAAGCTCAGCAGCAGGACCTCGGGCGCAAAATCCAGCGCATTGAGCTGCGCGCCGAGATCGCGCGCAAGCGCAGCAATGTGCACCGGATCGTCGTGGTAGGCGGGGAGCGTGCGCAGCGCGGGTTGCCAACGCATTTCCCGCAACTTGTCCCCGGCCTTGTCCACAACCGTCGCCGTCGTCGCGCCGCTGTATTGCGGGTAGAGCGGCGCGAGCAGGATGCGCTCGCAACCCTCGTCCATCAACGCCTGCAGCTCGTCGCCGATGGCCGGCTTGCCGTAGCGCATGGCGTGGCGCACCACCGCCGCATCGCCCAGCCGTTCCTGCAGCATGACGGCCTGCCGGGCTGTGATTGCTGCAAGTGGGGATCCTTCCTCGGTCCAGACCTGCGAATAGGCATGGGCCGACTTCTTTGGCCGTGTATTCAATATGATACCGCGCAGTATCGGTTGCCACGCCAGTGCCGGAATCTCGACCACGCGGCGGTCGGAAAGGAATTCGAGCAGGTAGCGTTTGACCGACTTCGCATCGGGCCCATCGGGGGTGCCGAGGTTGACCAGCAAGACGCCCACGGCGCCGCTCTTCACTGCAGCATGATCGGGGGGAGGATCTTGGCTCTGCCAGGTCATAGACTGCCCGATAGCAGCGGCAGGTGCCGCAGGCGAAGCCCGGTTGCCGAAAACAGCGCGTTGGCCACGGCCGGGGCGACCGGCGGCACGCCGATTTCGCCCGGATCGAAGGGCGGCGCTTCGCTGTCGATCAGTTGAATGGTGATTTCCGGGCAATCTTCCAGGGTCGGTAACTGGAGAGCCGCGAGACGCCCGTTGACGGGAAGCCCGCGCTCGTACTCGGCCGCCGAACTGAGTGCGAGGCCGAGGCCGTAGATGAGCCCGCCCTCGATCTGTTGCAGGGCGATGTCGCGGTTGACGACGCGGCCGATATCGACCGCGGCAAAGAGCTTGCTGACGCGAACCCCGCCTTCGCCGGCCCCGGCGGTTGCGACCAGCGCGATGTGCCCCCCGCTCTCGGCATCGCCCATGCGGTGGCAGGCGATGCCCTGCCCGCTGCCGCCCTCGCCGCCGCCCCAGCCGCCGAGCTGAGCCGCGGCCTGCAGGCACTGCGCGAGGCGCGGACTGCCGCCGAGCATCGACATGCGGAAGGCGAGCGGCTCCTGCTCGTGACGATGCGCTACCTCGTCGACGAAGCTTTCGACCATGAAGGCGGTGTAGCCGTGGGCGTTGCCGCGCAGGCGGCCGCTTGGCAGGCCGATCCTGACCGGCACCTGGTCGATCGCGACGTTGGGGATCGAATAGGCCGGCATGAGCCCTTCGAGCACCATCGGGTCGGTCTCGTCCTCGACGTCGTCGATGGCGGCCCACGTAGTTCGGTTGTCGAACAGGCGGCGTCCGAATTCCTGCGCGGCGGGTGGAACCGCGAGCCGGGCGCGGAAGGTGTCGATGTAGCCGCTCTCGCCGAGCCGGGCGCTGAGCACGGCGGAGACTGGCGGTCGTGGGCGCTCCATCAGGTGTTCCTGCCAGCGCGACCAGACGAGCTGGACCGGCCGCCCCGCCTCGCGGGCGATCAGTGCGGCCTCGATGGCGTGGTCGTGTTCGAGCCGGCTGTCAAAGCTGCCGCCCGCCGGCATCGGATAGAGCACGACGTCGTGGCTCGACATGCCGAGCGCCTTTGCCGCGGCCTTGCGCGCGGCTTCGGGGGCTTGAGAGGCGAGCCACAATTCGAGCCGCCCGTCCGCGAGGCGCGCGGTGCAGCTGGCGGTCTCGATTGCACCGTGCGCCGCAGGGAGGACGTCGTAGCGCAGCGCCAGCGACGGCTTGGTCATCTCGCCGTCTCCCTCGCCGCGCTCGGCCACCCGCTGCGGCTTGCCGTTGCGAACACCATCGTCGAGCGCACCGGCGATGCGATCACTCTCGAGCGGGTTGGCGACCTGGAAGCGCGGGGCGAGCGCGCCCAGCGCCTGCTCGGCGGCCCACCAGGTCTCGGCGACGGCGGCGATCCAGCGCTTGCCCTTGACGACGTTGAGCAGCCCGGGCGTGCCCGCTGCCGCGCGCTTGTCGAAACTCGACAACTCGGCGCGGCTCAGCGGACCGTGGCGGATTGCAGCGTAGGCCATGTCGGGCAGGCGCACGTCGCCCGCGAACTGGTGGCTGCCGTCGACCTTGGACGGCAGGTCGAGCCGCGGATAGTCGGTCTGCAGGTCTTCGCTGTCGAGGAAACGCGCGCTCGTTTCGGACATGTCGTCGGTGCGCAGCGGCGGGCGCGAGGGCGGATCGTATTCCGCCGCCTCCGCCGCGAGTTCGCCGAAGGTCGCGCGCTTGTCCTGGTGGGTCACGAGCCCGGCGGACGTGTCGCATTCCTCCCAGTCGACGTCCCAGCGGTCGGCGGCGGCCATGCACAGCATCGCCCGCGCGCTAGCGGCGGCCTCGCGGCATGGCATTTCGTAGGCCGCGAGAGTGGTACCGTCGGCTGTGAGGGTGAAGCTTTCGTCTTCGGCCCAGCGGCGCAGCAGGAGGTCGTCCGGCTCGTCGGCCAGCGCGGCAATTTCCGGGCGCCACAACGGCGACCACTTCGCCGCCAGCGGCAGGTTGGCATAGGCCCCGCTGACCGGTGCCGGAACCGCGGCGACCTGACGCCAGTCGGCCCCGAGTTCCATCGCCACGACTTGCGGCAGCAGAGTGGTGACCCCCTGCCCCATCTCGAGCTGCGGAACCGCGACGGTGATGACTCCGTCCTCGCCGATGGTCAGCCAGGCCCCGAAGGCCTGTTCGCCCGGCCCGGTCGGCAACTGCGCACCGTAGCGGCGCGGGAATAGAGACCACGCGACAAGCAGGCCGCCGCCGACGGCCGCGCCGGCGATCAACCCGCGGCGCGAGACCCGCACCGGTTAGCGGCTCCCTTCCCGGTCCAGCCATGCGGCTAGACGCGAGGCGATGACGGCGAAGGGCTTGCTCAGCGGACCGGGATTGGCTGCGGGTGGCTGGCCGGTGTCGCTGGCCACGCGAATTTCCATCGCCAGCGGCACGCGGCCGAGGAACGGCACGTCGAGCGCGCGGGCGGCCGCTTCCGCCCCGCCCTGCCCGAACGGGTCGGAGCTCTCCCCGCAGTGCGGGCAGACATAGCCGGCCATGTTCTCGACCAGCCCGACCACGGGCACGCCGACCTGGTTGAACAGGTCGATGGCCCGGGTGGCGTCGATCAGGGCAAGGTCCTGCGGCGTGGTAACGATGATCGCTCCGGCGGGCCGATGCTGCTGGATCATCGTCAGCTGCACGTCACCGGTGCCCGGCGGCATGTCGACCAGCAGCACCTCGGTTTCGCCCCAGTCGGCGCTCATCAGCTGGCCCAGCGCCTTTCCGACCATCGCCCCGCGCCAGGCGATCGCCTTGCCCGGCTGGATCAGCTGGCCCATCGACAGGAAGCGGATACCGAAATCGGTCTCGACCGGGATGAGCGTGTTCTCGTTGGCCCGCGGCTTCTGCTCGGCGGCGTCGAGCAGCATGACCTGGCTCGGTCCGTAAACGTCGGCATCGACCACACCGACCTTGCGGCCCGTTGCCGCCAATGCAACCGCGAGGTTGGCGGTCAGCGTCGACTTGCCCACACCGCCCTTGCCCGATCCCACGGCGATGATCCGCCGCGTCGGCTTGTCGGCCATCAGCGCGACGCGAACCTCGGAAATGCCCTCCACAGCGCCCAGGTGCTGTCTGATATCCTGTTCAAGCGCCTCGGCGTCGGCCTTCGCCATGCCGGAGGCATCGACCACGAGCGTCGCCGCTCCGCCCCGCGCCAGCACCTGCCTGACCCGGCCCGCCGCAGTTGGCGGCAAGGCTTCACGTATCGTAGTTTCTTCGATCATTGGCGCGCGTGCTAGCGCAAGGTCCGGTTACGTGCAGCGAAAACTTGGCCGCGGCCCCTGTTTTTCCGGCATCGGCCACCTATAAGGGTTGTCATGGAACACTCGAGTGGGTGGTTAGAGAGGATCGCGCTGGCAATGGCGGGCAAGAAGAGCCCTTGGGGAAATCCGGCTGGCGGAGGCGACGGCGAACCTGAAGGCAACGACGGCAACGAGCCGCGGAGCGAAGACAAGCCGCGCGGACCGCGCAATCCGTGGCTGCCCGGTGGCGGCAGCGACCGGCCGCGCCGTTCGGCGAACATCGAGGACATCTTCAAGCATCGCGGGCCCGAAGGTCCGCGCCGTGGCGGCGGGGGCGGTTCGAACTTCCGCCTGCCGCAGCGTCCCGGCGGTGGATCGTGGTTCCCGGTGGCGATCGGCGCGATTGCGCTCGCCTGGCTGGCATTTTCGATGATGCACCAGATCCAGCCGAAGGAGCAGGGCATCGTCACCACCTTCGGCAAGTACTCGCGCACGCTGCAGCCGGGCCTCAATTTCACGCTGCCCTGGCCGTTCCAGCACGTCGACGTTCAGCCGGTGTCGCAGATCCGCATCGAACAGATCCCCGAAGGCGCCGCGCAACGCCTGATGCTCACCGGCGACCAGAACCTCGTCGACCTGAGCTACCTCGTGCGCTGGAATATCAAGGACCTGAAGCAGTTCGAATTCCAGCTGCTCGATCCCGAAAGCACGGTGAAGGAAGTCGGCGAGGCCGCGATGCGCGCCTCGGTGGCCGAGGAACCGCTCAACCGGGTGCTGTCGGGCGCCGGGCGCGCCGACATCGAACTGCAGGTGCGCAACCGAATGCAGCAGGTCCTCGACGCCTATCGCTCGGGCGTCGCCATCCAGGGCGTCGAAATCCGCAAGACCGACCCGCCGACCGAAGTGGAAGAGGCGTTCAAGGATGTTTCCGCCGCGCAGCAGGAAGCGGAGAGCTACGTCAACCAGGCCGAGGCGGTGGCCCAGCAGGTCCTGGCCCGCGCGCAGGGCGACGCGACGGCCTTCAACAAGGTCTACGAACAATACAAGCTGGCCCCGGAAGTGACCCGCCGCCGCATGTATTACGACACAATGGAGCGCGTGCTGCGTAACACCGACAAGACCGTGATCGAGGCGCCGGGCGTGCAGGCCTACCTGCCACTCAACGAGCTGAACCGACGGGCCCAGACGGCACCCTCGAACACGCCGGGAGGCCAGTGATGGAAACCTTCTGGCATAACCACAAGATGAGCATCGTCGCGATCGTGGTGCTGGTCGTCGCGGCGCTTTCGACGATGATCGTCGTTCCGGAAACGAAGCAGGCAGTGATCGTCCGCACCGGTGAGCCGATCACGGTGGTCAACAAGTTCAAGCCGAACCAGCCCTATGGGCAGACCGGCGCAGGCATCTGGTACCGCATTCCGATGGTCGATACCGTGCAGTACATCGACAAGCGCGTGCTGACGGTCGACATGGACACCCAGCAGGTGCTCTCGACCGACCAGCTGCGCCTCAATGTCGATGCCTATGCCCGATACCGCGTGATCGATCCGGTCAAGCTGGTCGAAACCGTCGGCACTACCGAGAACTTCGAGGCCCAGTTGGCTCCGATCCTCTCGTCGGTGGTCCGCCAGGAACTCGGCCGCCGCAGCTTCGCCTCGCTGCTCACTGCCGAACGCGGCACGACCATGCTCAACATTCGCAACAAGCTCGACACCCAGGCACGCGAATACGGCGCCCAGGTCATCGACGTGCGGATCAAGCGCGCCGACCTGCCCGACGGCACTCCGCTGCAGTCCGCCTTCGCCCGGATGAAGACCGCGCGGCAGCAGGAAGCGGCGACAATTCGCGCGCAAGGCCAGAAGAACGCCCAGATCATCCGCGCCGACGCCGACGCCGAGGCCGCCAAGATCTATGCCGATGCCTATAACAAGGATCCGGGGTTCTACGATTTCTACCGCGCCATGCAGAGCTACGACCTGACCTTCGCCAAGCAATCGGGTGACGGCAGTGGATCGAGCCAGATCATCATGAGCAACGACAACGAATACCTGCGGCAGTTTCGCGGTCGCTAGCGGTGGGACATTAAACCGAGGTTCAGCCAAACAGGCGTGAAAGACTTCGGGGACAGTTGTAGATTGTTGGGGTGCGATGCACCCCGGAACAAGAGGATTACGAAGGACGTGAAGCCCGTGCGCTACTCATACGGAATCACCTCGGCCCTGCTTCTCGGTGGAGCGGCAGCAACTCTCATCACTGGCTTTCCTGCCGGCGCCCAGGTGGCGCAGAACGACGATCGGGCGATGGACCGGATCGTGCCCAAGCAGGGCGCGCCCACGAGCTTCGCCGACCTGACGGCGCAGCTGCAACCCGCGGTGGTCAACATCGCCACCAAGCAGCGAGTCCAGGTCAGCCAGAATCCGTTCCAGGGCACCCCGTTCGCCGACCTGTTCGGCAACCAGGGCGGCGGCACTCCGGCGACGCGCGAGGCACAGTCGCTCGGCTCCGGCTTCATCGTCTCGGCCGACGGATACGTCGTCACCAACAATCACGTCATCACCGCCGACGGACAGGGCAAGGTCGAGGAAATCTCCGTCACGACCGCCGACGGCACCGAATACCCGGCCACGCTGGTCGGTTCCGACGCCGATTCCGACCTCGCGGTGCTCAAGATCTCCGGCAAGAACGACTTCCCGTTCGTGCATTTTGGCGATTCCAAGCACGCCCGCGTCGGTGACTGGGTAATCGCCATCGGCAACCCGTTCGGCCTCGGCGGGACGGTGACGAGCGGCATCGTTTCGGCGGTCTATCGCGCCACCGGCGGCGGCGCCTACGATCGCTTCATCCAGACCGACGCCAGCATCAACCGGGGCAACTCGGGCGGCCCGCTGTTCGACATGCAGGGCAACGTCATCGGCATCAACAACGCGATCTTCAGCCCCTCGGGCGGCAGCGTCGGTATCGGTTTCGCGATTCCCGCCGACACCGCCGAACCGATCGTGCAGAAGCTGATCAGCGGCGAGGAAATCCTGCGCGGCTACCTCGGGGTGCAGATCAACCCGGTATCGGAAGACTTCGCCGATGCGCTCGGCATTCCGGCCAATCGCGGCGAGTTCATCCAGCGCGTCGAGAAGGGCGAGCCGGCGGACAAGGCAGGCCTTCAGGCCGGCGACGTCGTGCTCAAGGTCAACGGCAAGGACATCACGCCGGACCAGACGCTGTCGTTCATCGTCGCCAATATTCCGCCGGGCACCCGCGTGCCGCTCGAATTCATCCGCAACGGAAAGCGCGAGACGGTCCAGCTGGTCGTCGGCCGCCGGCCCAGCGCCGAGCAGCTCGCCAGCCAGCGGTTCGACCCGAGCAACAACAACGACCAGCAGGATAGCCTCGCCCCGGCCGGCAGCGGCCTCGTCGAGCGCGCGCTGGGCATTCAGGCGCTTGCCCTGACCCCGCAAATCTCGCGCCAGCTCGGCCTGACCGAAGGAACCTCGGGCGTTGTCGTGACGGCGGTCGATCCCAATTCCGATGCGGCCCAGAAGGGCCTTCAGCGCGGGACGGTGATCTACCAGGCCAACTACCGTGACATCGCCTCGCCGAAGGACCTCGAAGCCGCGGTCAGCGCGGTCAAGTCGGAAGGCCGCGAGGCCATCCTGCTGCGCCTGCAGCCGCGCGGCGGCCCGACCATCTCGGCGCCGATCCGCTTGCGCAACGACAACTGAGCGCGGCTGGGCGCTACTGACCCGGCGTCGCGTTCCGGCGCGGCGTCGGCCGGTCCTGCGGCAGGTCGCCACCCGTCGCCCGTTCCAGGAAATCGTCGCTGGCGGCTTGGGGAGTCGGTGACGGAACGGCCGGCTGCGGGCGTGCCGGAGCCGGCTGCTGGCGCGGCACCGGCGTAGCGGTGCGATCATCCGGCAGTGTCAGTGCGTCGCGGTCGTCACCGGCCCGGCTGGGTTCGACCAGGTTTCCGTTCTCGTCGATGAAGTAGTAGTCCTGCGGATCGCCGTAGAGATACTCGTCGTCGGGCTCGAGCTGCCATTCGGGCAACTGCACGTCGGTATCGAATTCCTCGACCGGACGGTCGCGCACGGCATAGCGCATGTATGCGGCGAAGGCGCGTGCCGGCGCGGTGCCGCCCTGCAATCCGCTCACCGGCTTGGCGTCGTCGCGGCCCATCCAGACACCGGTGGTAATGCCGCTTGAAAAACCGAGGAACCACCCGTCCTTGTTAGAATTGGTTGTGCCAGTCTTGCCCGCGACGGGACGGCCGATCTGCGCCGCGCGGCCGGTGCCGGTGTTGACCGCGGTCTGCAACAGATCGGTGATGCCCGCGGCAACGTAGTCGGGCACCAGTTGGTTGCTGCGCGCCTGCGCGTGCTGGTAGAGAACGCGGCCATCGGTGGTGGCGACCTTGACAATGCCGTAGGGTTCGACCGACCGGCCGCCGGCGGAGACTTCGGCGAAGGCACGGGTCATGTCGATCACCCGGGTTTCGGACGTGCCGAGAACCATCGAGGGGTAGGTCGAGATTGGCGTGGTAATCCCGAAGCGCCGGGCCATCGAGGCGACCGTGCCGAACCCGACCTCGTTGCCGAGCTGCGCCGCAACCGTGTTCTTGGAATAGGCGAAGGCCGCGCGGACGTCGATTGCGCCAGCGTAGTTGCTGCTGCGCGGTGTCCAACCGTTGATCGTGGTCTCCTCGTCATGCACCGTGGAATCCGGCGTGTAACCGGCTTCAAGGGCAGCAAGGTAGACGAACAGCTTCCATGCCGAACCGGGCTGGCGCACCGACTCGGTGGCGCGGTTGTAGTTCGTCGCGACGTAGTCGGTTCCGCCGACCATCGCGAGGATCGCGCCGTCACGGTCTAGGCTGACCATGGCGCCTTGCGCACCCGAAGGAACATTGGCCTTGATCGCCGCCGTGGCCGCACGCTGCATGCCGAGGTCGATCGTCGTCCACACCTCGATCGGCTCGTAGCTGTCGTAGGGCAGCAGGAGGTCGAGCTGGGGCAACGCCCAGTCGGTGAAATAGCGGACGGAGTTCTGCCCGCCTTCGCCCTTGATCTTGACGGTGTCGAGATCGACCGAAGCTTCGGAATGCGAGATCATCCCCTGTTCGCGCATCAGCTGCAGCACGACGTTGGCCCGCCCAACCGCGGCATCTACGTCGGCCGTCGGCGAATAGCGGCTCGGCGCCTTGACCAGGCCGGCGATGATCGCCGCCTCGGGGACGCTGAGCTCGGTCGCGGGGTGACTGAAGAACTTCCGCGAGGCGGAATCGATGCCATAGGCTCCGCCGCCGAAATAGACCTTGTTGAGGTAGAGCTCGAGAATCTGTTCCTTCGAGAACTTGGCTTCGAGCGCCATCGCCAACACGGCTTCGCGAAACTTGCGGTCGATCGTGCGGTTCGAATTGAGGAAGACGTTGCGGGCCAGCTGCTGGGTAAGCGTCGAGGTGGCGCCGAGCCGCCGGTCGCCCGTCCCCCAGACATAGACCGCGCGCATCAGCCCGATCGGGTCGACGCCGAAGTGCGAATAGAACCGGCGGTCCTCCACCGCGACCATCGCATCCTTCATCGACTGCGGAATCTCTTCCGATGTCAACCACTTGCCGTAGCTCGGACCGAGCACGACGATTTCCGTCCCGTCGCGGGCCCGCACGACGACGTTCTGCCCGTTCTGGCTGCTCATCAGCGACGAGTAATTCGGCATCGAACGCGCGGCGAAGAGTACCGCGCTGCCGAGCGCGATCACGCCGAGCAACGCCAGCGCGCCACCCCACACTATTCCGCGCCGCAGCCACAGGCGCCAGCCCGACTGCGTCTTTTCCCTTTCCGCGCGGCGGCTAGTTTCCTGCCGTTTCCGTTTTCTGGAGCGCTCGCCCCGCCTGATCGCCATCCGTACCCGTCAGCTTCGCCGTTTGAAATCGGTCCCGATTAGTCCCGACTTGGTCCCGCCGCCATGCATAAGCTAAACCGAACACCGCGTTAACGGTGCGGAGCAGCGCTATCCCGCCTTTTCGTATGCCAATCGCCGCCAATTGCCTTCCACGAGCCGTTCGGCAAGCAATCCCGCCGGGGACAGTGCAGATCGAGGGGACACCATGAGTACCGCAACCACATCGCCCGAACAGCCGTCGCTGCGCTATCGGACGGAGGATTTCGCCCATCCTCTGGGCGATTGCGACATGATCATGAAGGGCGGCGTCACCTCGGGTATCGTCTACCCCTACACCGTGCTCGAGATTGCCAAGCAGTACCGCTTGCGTGGACTTGGCGGCACCTCGGCCGGGGCGATCGCCGCGGCTTTCGCCGCTGGCGCCGAATTCGCCCGCCGCAACGGCGACCTGGGGGGATTCAAGCGCTTGCAAGAGCGGTGCGAGGAACTCCCGCGCATCCTCTTGTCGCTGTTCCAGCCAGATCGCGAGCTCAACCCGACCGTCAAGCGGCTCTACGCCGCGTACAAGAGTGGCGGCATCGCGACGATCCTACCGCGCCTCCTGACCGCAGGGGCGCTTGTCGGGGTGCTGATCGGCATCCTCGGCTGGGCATGGAGCCGAAACTGGGTGATCGGCCTACTCGCAGGGTTGTTAGCTGCCATCCTCGCGTTCGGCGTGGCAGTCTACGGCAACTACGTGCGCCCGATCCACAAGGCGTGGAAGCAGTTACCCGACAACGGCTTCGGCATCTGTTCGGGCCTGTCCAACAGCGAGGGTGGACCGCCCGCGCTGACCGAATGGCTCCACGACGCACTGCAATACATTGCCTACGGCGACACGGCTGCGGGCAAGCCGCCGCTGACCTTCCGCGACCTGACGACGCTGCCGACACCCGATGCCGTCCCGATCGAATTGATGATGGTGACGACCAACCTGTCGATGCGTCGCCCGCACACCCTGCCCGACCTCGGCGTCAGGGCAGGGTTCGACCTGAATCGCTGGAAAGAACTGTTCCCGCCGCCGATCATCGAGCACCTCAAGGCGAAGACGACCCCATGGCCCGGACACGCCAGCAACGTGCGCTTGATGCCCGGCGCGAAGCCCTCTCCCGACGCTGCACCTGGCACCTATCCCGAGGTGGGAGAACTCCCGGTCCTTGTCGGCGTACGGATGAGCCTCAGCTTCCCCCTGTTGTTCTCCGCGGTTGACCTGCTCATGGAAGACACCGAGCTGCCCGAGACACTCGCGAAGCTGGGAGCCGAACGCGCGTCCGGGGCGGGCGTGGATGCGCTGAAGCGGGTTACCTTTTCCGACGGCGGGTTGAGCAGCAATTTCCCGATCCACCTGTTCGATTCGCCGCTACCGACCCGCCCGACATTCGCCATCAGCCTCGAGGAACTGCCGGTAAGAGGCGACAAGGTGCGCAAGCGTGTGGCGTTCCCTGGGGACGCGACGGAAACCGCCGGCGTGATGATCAAGGAGCTATCCTCGGTCAAGGAATTCGGTTGGCAGCTGGTCGATTCGGCCAAAGACTGGCAGGACCAGTTGATGTCCGAGCTGACCGGGCAGCGCGAACGTGTCGTGCGCGTCTACCTGACGTCTGAAGAAGGCGGGCTCAACCTGGACATGGATCCCAATCGCTCGCGCACGCTGATGGATTTCGGGCTCGAGGCCGGGCAGGAGTTCTGCAAGGGCAGCGAAAGCGGCGGGTTCGACTTCGACGAGCACCGCTGGCACCGTCTGGTGGTGCTCTACGATCACCTCGACCGGATGCTGACCAAGCTCGACCAGGTCTGGACGCCGGCCTACCATGACTGGTTCGACACCTATCGCGCCAAGGTCAAGAGCTACGGCGTCATCGACCCGGCAGAGCGCGAGAATATCCTTGAAACCGTTAACGGACTCGTCGGAGCCTATCGCGGACTGTCCGAGCGCTACCCGATCAAGCTCGAACGGCGCGACGAGACCTTCCCCAAGAAGCGCGGCAAGATGGGCATCGGCCCGAAATACTGAGCGCTAATCCTCGGGCTCGAAATCGAGCGCGGCGCTGTTGATGCAGTAACGCATGCCGCCTCGGTCGCTCGGCCCGTCGGGGAAGACGTGGCCAAGATGGCCCTGGCACGTGGCGCAGACCACTTCGGTCCGGATCATGCCGTGCGACATATCGCGGTGTTCCTCGACTGCATTGCTGTCGGCAGGCTTGACGAAGCTCGGCCAGCCCGAGCCGGAATCGAACTTGTCGTAGCTCTCGAACAGCGGCTGCCCGCACCCGGCGCAGCGATATTCGCCGGCCTCTTTGTTCTGCTCGTACTCTCCGGTGAAGGCGCGTTCGGTCACACCCTGGCGCAGGATGGCATATTGCTCCGGCGTCAGCCGCTCGCGCCACTCCGCATCGGACAGGTGGATTTTCTCATCGGGCATGGGATCCTCCTTTGCTGGAGATATCGGGTTCAATTCCTCCCTTGCAAGGGGAGGGAGACCATCCGCAGGATGCTGGAGGGGCACGTTCGGCAAAGAATGAGCCGATGTGGCGATCATCCGATGGCGCCCCTCCACCACGTCGTGGTCCCCCTCCCCGTTCCGGGGAGGAATTCAAGAGTTCGGATCGTTATAGCCCGGGGGCGGCGGCAGGCCTTCCATTTTTTCGGTCAGCAGCGGGCGGAAGCTCGGGCGGCTCTTCATGACCCGGTACCAGCCGCGCGCCTCGCCGTGTCCCGACCAGTCGATCCCGCCGAGGTAGTCGGCGACCGAGATCTGCGCCGCGGCAGCAAAGTCGGCGAGGCTGAGCTGCGCGCCGGCGATCCAGCGGCGGTTGTCGATCAGCCAGTCTATGTAGTCGAGATGCTCGTGCGCCAGACGCATCGCCTCGCGCAGGGTCTTACTGTCAGGCGAGGAACGCAGGACCAGCCGCTTCTTCATCCGCTCGTTGAGCAGCGGCAGCGTGACCTCGCCGAAGAACTGCTCGTCGAACAACGCCACGAGGCGGCGGATTTCGGCCCTTCCGGCGGCGGTGCCGAGGATCAGCGGCGCCTTGTCCTCGGTCTCCTCAAAGTATTCGCAGATCGCCTGGCTATCGATCAGCGTGATGCCCTTGCCCTCGTCGCGCACAACGGGTGTGCGGCCGGCCGGATTGAGCGCGAAGAAGGCGTCGCTGCCTTCCCAGGGATTGGCGCGGCGTAGCTCGAACGCGACGCCCTTTTCGGCCATCGCGAGGCGCACCTTGCGGCTGAACGGACAAAGGGGGAAGCAATGGACCTGCCACATGGCGGGCCGCAATGCCGCATGCGGGGCGGCGCGTAAATAGCGCTGTGGACCAATGTCCTAGGTTATGAGTTCAGAGCCCCGATGCTTCGAGCGACGCGAGGCACCCGGGCATTGCCCTGGCCAGTGCGTCGTCCTTTGTGAGCGATTTGATTTCTTCCTTGAGCAGGGCCGAAACCTGCGCGCGGCTGAGCGAATTGCTGTCCATCAGCGAAGCCATGGCGCGCACGAAATATTCCATCCCGCGTGCCCGCAGTTCAGGAATTTCGCCGAGCGACTTGTCGCCATGTTCCTGCAAGTTGGCCGCTAGCGAGAATGCTGCCGAGCAGCGCACCAGCACCTTCTGGTCGGGCGTGAGCTGCGGGGCTTCCTGCGCCGAGACGCCGGTGGAGGCGGCAACGAGCAAGACGGAGGCAAGGAGAATCTTTCGCATGGCGAGCGCCTATAGCAGCGCGATTGCCCCGAAGTGAACGCGCCGCGGGAACGTCTGTCAGGACTGGCCCATTTCCTCGAGCTTGCGTTCGACTGCCGTCCACAGCCGCTCCATGCCCTTCGAGGTGTCGCTCCAGTTTGCGAAGGTCGGCACGGGCGCACGGCGCGCGGCGGCCTGTTCGCCCCAGGTGCTCGCTGGGATGACCGGCCAGCCCTGTGCGAAGCCCTCACGCGCTTCGCGGTGCAGGCGTCGGCGAGTGTCGTACATGGAAAGCACCGGCAGGACCGGGGGATGCCGGTCGTGCCGCGCCAGTTCGGCCCGAACTTGCGCCATGGCCCGGGCGGAGAGCGGCGACGGCGGCAGCGGCAGGACGATGACATCGGCGGCGCGGATGATCTGGTTGCTTACCTCGTTCATCATCGGCGGGCAATCGCGAATGATCCGGTCATAGTCCGACGAGAGGGATCGGCAGATCTTGCTGATCCGTTTGCGCGCAACGATGCGAACGAGCTGGACCGGCATCTCGCACAGGCTGATGTCGCCGGGCAGCATGTCAAGGTTGGGATAGCGGCTCGCGGTTATGAGCTTGCGCGGCTTGCCGTCGTTGCCGAACACGCTGATTGCCCGCGCTCGGCTGGGCGGTTCCTTGTCGAGCAGGTATCCCGAGCCACCTTGCGGATCAAGGTCCCAGATCTGGGTACGATGGCCGGAAACCGACGCGCAGCGCCAGGCGAAGTCGACAGCGAGCGTCGTCTTCCCCACGCCTCCCTTCACGCTGTAAACAGCAATGACCGTCAAGGACCCGTTAACCGTCTTTCTCAGGTGTCAGGACTACCAAGGTATGGCGGGTAACAATCGGCCGAAAGGTCAGTGTCCCACGCCGCAACAGGCGGCGGCGATTAGATCTCGCGGGCTTTCCGGCGAGTTTCCTTGAAATTATCGTGTCTTATCTTTTCGAAGGCCACGCGCTGCCCGTACCCCGTGTCGGCCGGATAGTCCCGATAATCACCCAGGATCTCATCGAAAAGGACCCGCAGTTCGTCCTTGTGATCGGGGTGGGTGAAAATGTTGGTCCGATTTTCCCGGACCCCTTCGAGGATTCGCGCCCCGATCACATCGGGTTCCATGCCGAACTCGTGGATCCCGGCGAGTCGCTCGACCGCGGCCGGATCGACCGGCTTCATCGCGCCCTTGAGCTCGTCGGGGCGGACGTCGTCGCTGGCGTAGATCACGCTTTTCACAAGGCCGGGGTGAACAACCGAGACGCCGACGCCGTACTTGTACATCGAGTGGCGCAGCGAATAGCTGAGGCCGCGCACCGCGAACTTGGCGGTGTTGTAGATGCCGGGCGCGCCACCGGCGATGAAACTCGCCATCGAGGCCGTGTTGGTGATGTGGCCGCCCACCTGCTCGCCCGCCTCGACGCAGGCCTTCATGCGCGGGGCGAAGGTCTGCACGCCGTTGATGACGCCTCCGAGGTTGACGCCCAGCACCCAGTCCCAGTCGTCGTAGGAACTGTCCTCTATGGTCTGGAAGAGGTTGATCCCGGCGTTGTTGAACAGCAGGCTGACCGGCCCGAACTTCGCTTCCACTTCGTCTGCCGCCGCCGCGAATCCGGCGCGGTCCATGACGTTCAGCTGGACGCCCATGACCTCACGGTTGTCGAGCGTGGCCAGCGCCTTGTCGATCGCATCCTGGCGGATGTCGGCAATGGCGACCTTGGCCCCGGCTTCGAGCAGGTTGCGCACGATGCCGATGCCGACACCGTTGGCACCTCCGGTGACAAACGCTGTGCGCCCGGCAATGTCGGTCATGCCGCTTTCTCCGCTGCTGCATCCATCGCGATAACGGGGTTGACCGAGCCGCTTTCCCGGCCCGGCAGGAACTCGTTGCAGATCTTGCGCCGCTTGAAGAGCCAGCGCCCATCGACCCGGACGAGTTCATCTTCGTAAATGCCGAAGCTCGGCAAGGCGATCGAGCCGTCCGGCCCGCCGTTGGTCATTTCCCACCAGAAGCCGGTGTTCCAGGCAAGGTCGCCCTCGACCCGGATCACCTTCTGGTTGACCACATGGCGCAGCTTGGCCGGATTGCCCTGATGGTCCTTGAAGATTTCGCCGATCTTCGAAGCGAAGGTCCGCGCCTCGGCACGGATTGCCTCGCGTCCGCTTGCCACACCCATCGCCCAGTCGAGCTCGCCGTCCTCGGCGAAACATTCCGCGTAGGCGTCGGCATCGTGGAAATCCATGGCAAGTAGGTAGCGCGCCATGAGATCCGCGATCTCCGCCCGGTCAGAGGCGTAGCTCACCTTGCCAGTGCCGCGGCCGCTTCGTCCATCGCGCGGACGGGGTTCTCCGGACCCGAATGGCGATTGGGAATGAACTCGTTGAGCACGCGACGCTTGGCGATCAGCCAGCGGCCGGAGGCCTTGGTGAACTCGTCCTCGTAGAGGCCGTAGGTGCCCATCTTCATGGTGTCACCCGGGCCGTGGTTGGCCATCTCCACCCAGATCGTGCTCGCCCAGGCGTGGTCGCCTTCTACCCGCACCGAGCTTTGCAGGACCACGTGGCGGAGGATCGCGGGCTTACCGTCCTCGGTGTGATAGAACTGGCCGATCCGGCTGCTGAAGCTGGTCACCGCCTCGCGGATGGTATCGCGGCCCTTGTACGAACCGCTGGCGAATTCGAGTTCGCCATCGGGGGCGAACGTGGCTACGTAGGAATCCCAGTCGAAGTAGTCGATGGCGAAGAGATAGCGCGCCATCAGGTCCTCGATTTCCGCGCGATCCACCGCGTATGTTTCATCGTAAGTCTGCTGCGCATGGGCAGTGGTCATTGGTATTGCTCCGGCTATGGTCATGGCGGAAATGGCGGCAAGCACCCGTCGGGCGCTGGACTTCGGCATCGTTCTCTCCCCTCGGCGAAACGCGACGCCACAACTGGCGACAATTTTTCGCTTCGCCGTTTTGTAGTTGCCACTTACAAAAAGCTGCAAGAGAATTCACCGCCCGAACAAGGGACGGGGACCAGGGAGAACGCAATGGCTATCGCTCCGACCGCCGGCGAGCCGTCTGTCACGACGTCCGAAACCGTCACCGGCCAACCCTGGCCGTCCGAGAGCCGCGGCTGGTTCGCACTGTTCGTCGTGGTCTTTGCGACCTTCGTGACGTTTTTCGACCAGACCGTGTTCGGGATGCTTTCCGAGCGCATGAAGCAAAGCTTCGGCATTTCCGATTCTACTCTCGGCCTGCTCCAGGGTCCGGTCACGGTCGTCGCCTACGTTATCGTCGGCATCCCCCTTGCGCGTCTCGTCGACATCTTCCCGCGCAAGTACGTTCTCGGCGCAAGCATCGCCGTGCTCGGTTCGATCATGGCGCTGGGCGGGCTGGCGCAAAGCTTTCGCCAGCTGGTCTTCACCCGTCTGTTCGTCGGGGCGGCGAGTTCGGCCAACGGTCCCGGATCCTATTCGCTGCTGGTCGATTCCTTCCGCCCGTTCCGTATTCCGCTGGTCTTCGCGCTGCTCCAGCTCGGCTTCATCGGCGGCACCTCGCTCGGCGCGATCATCGGCGGCCAGATGATCGGCTACACGTCGACATTACCCGAAACGATATCGTTCCTCGGCCTGCCGATCTTCAACTGGCAGCTCGTCCTGCTGATGATCGGTGCGCCGGGCCTCGTCGCCGGCCTGCTCTATATGCTGGTCAAGGAACCGCCGCGGCGCAGCCCGCCCGAGGCTTCCGCCCTGACCGCACCCGACGCCCCGCTCGCCCGCAAGTTCGCCGCCTTCATGGGATGGGATGCGCTCAAGGCAATCTGGGCCCGCAAGGCAGTGTTCCTGCCGCTGTTCGGGGCGCTGGCCATGTCGGCGATCGAAAGCCAGGGGCTGATCCCCTGGCGCGTGCCCTTCATCGCCCGCACCTATGGCTGGAACGAGGCGGAGATCGGGGCGCTGCTCGGCACGCTGTTCCTGTTCGCCATGCTGGCCGGGATCACCGTTGGTGGCATTTTCGTGACCTGGATGGGCAAACGCTACAAGGACGCAAACATCCGCGCGACGGCGATCATCTTCGTGTGCACCACAACCGTGACGATCGTCACCCCGCTGATGCCAACGGCCGAACTGGCGATCGGCATGATGGCGCTGGGTACGTTCTTCGGCCTCGCCGGTGCGCCGGCGCAGAACGCGGCCATCCAGCGCATCGCGCCCAACGCCATGCGAGGGCAGGTGAGCGCCTTTTACCTGTTCATGTTCACTTTCTTCGGCGCGCTCGGCAGCTGGGTAATCGGCGCGGTCAGCACCTACATCGTCGGCGACGAACAGCAGCTGTGGAAGGCGCTGCTGATTACCGGCGTCGCCTTCCTGCCCCTTGCCACCTTCCTGATGTGGCGCGGCATCCGTCCCTATCGCGAGGAAGTGGAACGACTTGAGGCAGTGGGCCTCTAGAAGTCCTCCGATGCCCCGTTGACTCGACTCCGCGAACCGCCGAAAAAGTAAGCAACACATACAAAATCTGGAGAGAGTCGAATGTCTGAAACGAGCGTGGAATCGCTTGCCAACAAGGTTGCCGAACTCGAGCGACGCCTGACCAGGCGCGAGGACGAGATCGACGTTCGCAACCTGCAGTACCTATACGGCTACCTGATCGACAAATGCATGTACGACCAGGTCGTCGATCTCTTCACCGACGATGCCGAAGTGCGCTTCTTCGGCGGCGTGTGGAAGGGCAAGGAAGGCGTTCGCCGCCTCTACGTCGACCGCTTCCGCAAGCGCTTCACGCACAACACCAATGGACCGATCGACGGCTTCCTGCTCGACCACCCGCAGTTGCAGACCATCGTCACCATCTGCGACGACGGGCGCACCGCCAAGCTGCGCGGCCGCAGCACGATGCAGGCCGGGCGGCACAAGGATTTCGAAGGCGACGCGCCGCACCTCAAGAAGCGCCAATGGTGGGAAGGCGGCCTCTACGAGAACACCTACAAGAAGGGCGACGACGGCAAGTGGCGCATCCATGTGCTCAACTACTTCCCGCACTGGCACGCCAATTTCGAGGACGGCTGGGCCAACACCGACCCCGAGTTCACCCCCTTCATCCGCGAGACCTATCCGACCGACCCGGCCGGGCCCGACGAACTGATCGACGAGCACTGGCTCTGGCCGATCCACAAGCTGCTGCCTTTCCACATGAAGCACCCGATCACGGGTGAGGAAATGGTCGCGGAGCGCTGGGAAGGCGACGCCAAGAGAGACGCGGAACGGGCTGCCAAGAAGGCGGCGGAGTAAGCGTCGTCCCAGCGGAAGCTGGGACTGGTTTCTATCCAGTGAAGCGCAAGAGGCGCGCGATCCCAGCTTCCGCTGGGATGACGGAGTATCAGAATGACCGACTACCCCTCCCTCCACATGATCATCAACGGCGAGAAGGTTTCCGGCGGTGGCCGGCGCACCTTCGACGTGATCAACCCGGTGACCGGCGAGCCGATCGGCGCGCTGCCGCTGGCCAGCGCCGAGGACCTCGACCGCGCGCTCGAAGTGGCGGCCGAAGGCTTCCGCATCTGGCGCCGCTCGACCCCGCAGGAGCGCGCCGCGGTGCTCAGCGGCGCGGCACGGCTGATGCTCGAACGTGCCGACGACATGGCGCGCATCGCGACAATGGAGCAGGGCAAGCCCTTCGCCGAGGCGAAGATCGAGCTGATGATGAACGTCGGCCTGTTCAACTTCTACGCCGGCGAGGCGAGCCGCCTCTATGGCCGCGAACTGGTCCGACCGCTCGGCCAGCGCTCGACCGTGCGGTGGGAGCCCGTTGGCCCCGTCGCCGCCTTCGCGCCGTGGAACTTCCCGCTCGGCAACCCTAGCCGCAAGCTTGGTGCGCCGATCGCCGCGGGCTGCTCGGTTATCCTCAAGGCGGCCGAGGAAACCCCCGCCAGCGCGCTCGGCGTGCTGCAGTGCCTGCTCGATGCCGGCTTGCCACCTCAGGTCGCGCAGGCGGTGTTCGGCGTGCCCGACGAGGTCAGCCGCCACCTGCTCGGCAGCAAGGTCATCCGCAAGCTCAGCTTCACCGGTTCGACCGTGGTCGGCAAGCACCTGATGAAGCTCGCCGCCGACAACATGCTGCGCACCACGATGGAGCTCGGCGGGCATGGCCCGGTGCTGGTGTTCGACGATGTCGACGTGGACACGGTCCTCGATACCGCGGTCATGGGCAAGTACCGCAACTGCGGCCAGGTCTGCGTCAGCCCGACCCGCTTTATCGTGCAGGAAGGCGTCTTCGAGAAGTTCCGCGACGGCTTCGCCGCACGCGCCAGGTCGGTCAACGTCGGCGACGGCCTCAAGGACGGCACGCAGATGGGCCCGATGGCCAACGCCCGCCGCCCCGAGGCAATGGACCGCCTGATCGGCAACGCCCGCGACAAGGGCGCCAGCGTCGACACCGGTGGCAAGCGCTTCGGCAACCAGGGCTACTTCTACGAGCCGACCGTGCTCAGCCAGATCCCGCTCGACGCCGACATCATGACCGAGGAGCCCTTCGGCCCGGTCGCGCTGATCAACCCCTATGGCAGCGAAGAGGACATGATCGCCGAGGCCAACCGCGTCGATTACGGGCTCGCCGGCTATGCCTGGACCAACGACGTCAAGCGCCAGCGGCGCCTCGCCGACGCCATCGAGACCGGCATGGTCGGCATCAACAGCCACATGATCGGCGGGGCGGACAGCCCGTTCGGCGGCGTGAAGTGGTCGGGCCACGGCAGCGAGGATGGCCCCGAAGGCGTTCGCGCCTGCATGGTGCTCAAGGCGTTGCACGAAGGATGACCCACGAACTCAAGACCGGCGGCGATCGCGGCTACCTGCGCATCGCCACCGAGGAAGCCTTCGCCACCCAGGAGCAGCTCGATGCGATCATGCGGCTGGTCCGCGAGGGCCGCGCCGACGAGGGCACGGTCAGCCTGTGGGGCTTCTACGGCACGAGCGCGAGCGAGCGCACGACCTTCATCCGCGAACGCCTGCTCGATCTCGGCGAGCTGCGGCTGCAGGCGATGGACGATGCCGGGATCGACAAGGCAGTGCTCGCCCTGACCAGCCCCGGCACGCAGTCGATGCACGACCCGGAAGAAGCCCGGCGCATCGCCCGCAACGCGAACGACCGGCTCAAGGACGCCTGCGAGAAGCACCCCGACCGCTTCTACGGCATGATCGCCATCGCCCCGCTCGATCCCGAATGGTCTGCCGAAGAACTGCGGCGCGGCAAGGAGGAGCTCGGCTTCCACGGGGTGCAGGTGAACAGCCACACCCACGGGCACTACCTCGACGAAGAGCAGTTCGACCCGATCCTGCGCGCCTGCGCCGATCTCGACCTGCCGCTCTACATCCACCCGCAGGGCCCGCCCGACGGGATGATCGGCACGATGGTCGAGGCGGGGCTCGATGGTGCCGTGTTCGGCTTCGGCGTCGAGACCGCGTTCCACGGGCTGCGCATGCTGACCACCGGCGTGTTCGACCGCTACCCGGGTCTGCAGATGATGCTCGGCCACGGCTGCGAGGCGATCCCCTACTGGATCTACCGTCACGACTACATGCACCGCGCCGGCGTGCGCTCGAACCGCTATCCGCGGCTCAAGCCCTTGCAGCACGACCTGTTCCACTACCTGCGCAACAATGTGCTCGCCACAAACAGCGGCATGGCCTTCGAGCCGGCGATCAAGCTGATGATCGAGGTGATGGGCGAGGACCGCGTCATGTACGCGATGGACTATCCCTACCAATACCTGCCCGACGAGGTGCGCTGGATGGACGACATGGACATTTCGGCCGAACAGAAGAAGAAGTTCTTCCAGACAAACGCGGAGCGCTGGTTCAAGCTCTAGGTTCGAAGACTTTTTGGGAGAGAGGGAAATGGCAACTACGGCTGAGGCGGGAACGCCGACGCAGGCCGCGAAGGTCAGCCGCGCCGGCTGGTACGCGCTCGCGCTGGTATCGTCGGCGCAGGGGCTGAGCCTGCTCGACCGGCAGATCCTGTCGATCCTCGCGCCCTCGATCCGCGCCGATCTCGGCATCGGCGATGCCGAGCTTGGGCTGCTCTACGGCACGGTCTTCGCGCTGTTCTATGCGTTGTTCTCGCTGCCGCTCGGCCGTCTGGTCGACGGCTGGATCCGCACCCGGCTGCTGGCGATCTGCATCCTCGGCTGGTCGGTCTTTGCCGGGCTTTCGGCCTTCGCCAAGGGCTTCACCCTGCTCGCCATCTCGCGCCTTGGCGTGGGCATCGGCGAAGGCGCGGCGCAGCCCGGCGCCAACTCGATCATCTTCGACACCTTCCCGCGCAGCCGCCGGGGCACTGCGATGGCCGCGATGGGCGTGACGACCGCGCTCGGCCTCGGCCTGTCGATGGCGCTCGGCGGGTTTGCGGCGCAGTGGTGGGACGCGCGCGTCGCCGCGGGCGGCGCTTCGTTCGGCTTTTCCGGCTGGCAGTTCGCCTTCCTCATCGCCGCATCGCCCGGAATCCTGCTCGCCGCGCTGCTCTGGCGTATGAAGGAGCCCGAGCGCGGTGCGATCGACGGCGTGACCTCGCCGCCCGACCCGCATCCGTTCAAGGCCAGTGCCGCAGTGCTCGGTTCGGTCACCCCGCTGGCCAACTGGTTCTACCTCTGGCGGCGCGACGCGGGCGCGCGGCAGTGGACGATCAACCTCGTAGGCCTCGCCGTCATCCTGGTGTTCTGCTGGATCATGACCGGCGTCACGCAGTCCTTCAGCCCGCGCCCTCCGCTCCAGGTGCTCGGCCTTTCGATCGACCCGCACGTGCTGCAGTGGTTCGTCGTCGGCTTCGGGATGTTCGTGATCCTCAACCTGTTCCAGGCGCTCAAGCTGACCGACAGGCCGACCTACGCCGTGGTGCTGAGCCCCTCGCTGATCCTGCTGATGGTCGTCGGCGGGCTGCAGACCTCGATCAACTACGGCGTGATGGGCTTCACCCCCAGCTTCCTGATCCGCGAATACGGAATGGACCAGGCGACGACCGGCCTGCAGTTCGGCCTGCTCGCCGCCGCGCTCGGCTTCTGCGGGCCGGTGGTGGCGGGTCCGCTGAGCGACTTCCTCACCGGCAAGCTCGGCGCCCGCGGACGGGTGTGGCTCACCCTCGCCTCGCTCGGCATTTCGCCGTTCTTCGGCATCTGGACCTACAGCGCACCCGATCCGATGAGCTTCTATGTCCGCTTCTCCGCCTACAGCCTGATCCTCACGCTGTGGCTGCCGCCGATCTATTCGCTCTACTACGACCTCGTGCTGCCGCGCATGCGCGGGATCACCAGCAGCACTTACATCATCATCTCGACCCTGCTCGGGCTCGGCATGGGGCCGTACTTCGTCGGCATCGTGTCCGACCGCAACGGTGGCGACCTCGGGCAGGCGATCATCTCGATCAACGTCGTCGGCCCATTCATCGCAGTGATCCTGATCTACGTCCTGACCCGCATCCAGCGTGACGAGGACTCGGTCCTCCCCCGCGCCCGCGCCGCCGGAGAACCCGTCTGATGCCTCGTTTCGTCATTGCGAGCATCGCGAAGCAATCCAGTGCGTTGCGCGATACCGCCCTGGATTGCCGCGTCGGCTTCGCCTCCTCGCAATGACGAGAAGAAAGGTCTGAATTCATGCCCACCGTCCGCGATGCCGCCTTTGCCGTGTTCGAGCATTTCGGGGTCGACCGGCTGTTCGGCAATCCCGGCAGCACCGAGCTGCCGATGCTCAAGGGCCTCCCCTTCCCCTACGTCATGGGGCTCAACGAGGCGGTGGTCGTGGGCATGGCCGACGGTTTCGCCCGCTCGGCGCGCAAGCCGGCGCTGGTCAACCTGCACAGCGCGGCGGGCACCGGGCATTCGCTCGGCAACCTGTTCACCGCGTGGAAGAACAATGCGCCGGTGGTCGTCACCGCCGGGCAGCAGGCGCGCTCGATCCTGCCCTTCGACCCGTTCCTCTATGCCGAGCGGCCGACCGAATTCCCCCGGCCCTACGTCAAGTACTCGGTCGAACCTGCCCGCGCCGAGGACGTGCCGCAGGCGCTGATCCGCGCCTTCGTCACCGCGCTGACGCCGCCGATGGGGCCGGTCTTCATCTCGATCCCGGTCGATGACTGGGACCGCGAATGCGAAATGTCCGCCTTGCCCGAACTGACCTTGGATGCGGTGCCTTCGGCCACGGGCATCGAACGCATCTCGGCGATCATCGACGGCTGCGAGAAGCCCGCGCTGGTGCTCGGCACCGGCGTCGCCAATTCGCAAGGCTGGACCCATGCGATCCGCCTTGCCGAACGCTGCGGTGCGAGCGTGTGGACCGCACCCTACAACGCACGCGAGACCTTCCCCGAGGACCACCCGCAGTTCGCCGGGTTCCTGCCCGCCTGGCGCGACCAGATCCGCGTCCTGCTCGATCCGTTCGACGCGATCCTCGTCGTCGGCGCGCCGGTCTTCACCTATCACGTCGAGGGCCAGGGCCCGCACTGGCCCGAGCACGCCAAGCTCATGGCGCTGTCCGACGATCCGCAGCACCTTGCCGCCATGCCTGGCGGCGGGGGTGTCCTCGGCGACGTCGGGGACGGGCTGGCGCAGCTCGCCGAGCGGGTCAACGCGCGCAAGTTCACCGGCAAGCAGCACCAGCTCAAGAAGCCAGCCAGGGAAATGACCGCCGCCTACGTGCTCAGCCGCGTCGCCAAATTGCGGCCGGAAGAGGCTATCATTGTCGAGGAAGCCCCGACCGCGCGCGGCCCGGAGCACGACGTGCTGCCGATCACCCGCGAGGGCGGGTTTTATTCCTGCGCCAGCGGGGGCCTCGGCTACTCGCTCCCCGGCAGCATTGGCGTCGCACTCGGCCAGGAGGACAAGGTCCTCGCCGTCCTCGGCGACGGGGCAGCGATGTACACCATCCAGGGCCTGTTCGCGGCGAAGGAGGAAGCGGCCAACGTCAGCTTCCTCATCATGAACAACCGCGCCTACGCCGCGTTGACCGGCTTTTCCGGCGAATTCGGGATGAACCACGTGCCGGGCTGCGACCTGACCGGGCTCGATTTCGTCAAGATCGCCGAGGGCCACGGGGTCCCAGCCAAGCGAGTTGAAACGGTCGAGGAACTGGACTCGGCCCTCAAATGGAGCTTCGATGCGAGCGGTCCCACACTGCTCGACATACGGATTTCCTGATGATCGATTTCTGGTTCGCGATCGGCAGCACCTACACGTACCTCTCAGTCATGCGGATCGACGAACTCGCCGCGGGCGTGGAAGTGCGCTGGCGGCCGTTCGACATCCGCCACGTCCTGATCGCGCACGACAACATCCCCTATGCCGGGAAGGTAGAAAAGTCGGCCTACATGTGGCGCGACCTGCAGCGCTGGTCCGATGCCTACGGCCTCTCTCCCCGCTTTCCGGCACCCTACCCGCTCGCCGATTCCCCGCAGGCCAATCGCATCGCCGCACTTGCGGCCGAGGAAGGCTGGGTTGAACCCTATGTACGGGCCACCTACCGGCGCTGGTTCGAAGACGGACAGTGCGCCGGTGAGGAGCCGAACCTCTCGGCCAGCATCGCCGAGGCCGGACAGGACCCTGCGCGGGTACTTGCAGAGGCCAATTCGCCTGATGGCCATGCCCGCCTGCTGGCGGTGACCAAAAGGGCCATGGCCCTCGGCGTCTTCGGAGCCCCCACTTTCGCTGTTGGAGGCGAACTGTTCTGGGGCAACGACCGGCTCGAGGACGCAATTGCCTGGGCCAAGTCGGGCGGGCTGGCCAGTCGCGGCTAGGACGCGGCCCGCGCCCTACCCTGGTGGAAACCTGTAAGGCAGCTCGATGTCTTCGACTTCGACCCCGTTCGCCTTGTCGCGTCGACGCGCCCGCGATTCATTGATCATGTAGCGAAGCTGCACGTTGCCTTCATGGCAGGCGAACTCGTACATCTTGTAGCCTTCGTCGCGGGTCCATTCGAGCCGGGCCGTCCATGGCGCGGTGAACACATCCGGATCGCTATAGGTGACGTCATAATTCATGCGCCCTTCGTCAAGCATGGTGAGCCGCTCGACCACCGTTGCGTTCGCGCTCGTTGGTGTGCCGCCAATCCTGACATAGGGGCTGGCTGCACGCTTGCTGACGTCGTGGGTTGCGCCATCACCGGCGATGATATTGGTCGTTTCAATCACCAGCGTATTGCCTTCCCAATGACCAATGCCCTGTCCCATCCATGTCCGGGTGACTGAAGGCCACCGTTTGGGCTCAGCATCTTCATCAATGATCGGAATGATGCGGGTCGACATCATCTCGTGCTGGATCACGACAAAGCCTGGTGTCTGGAAGATGCGCACAGCGTTGTTGTTTTCTCGGAACGGAAACATCGTTGCAGGAAAGCCGCTGGTGACGCAGCGTTCATAGACGTCGAAATCCTGCATCCAGTCGAAGTTCTGCCCCTCGACAAAGCTATCACTATGGGCATCCTTCAGCGCCTGCGCTTCGGGCGTCAGGGCAGGAAAACGGCCGTTTGGCGGATCGATCAGCAGTGAGTTGCGTCGCCCGAAATCGGTCGATTCAAGCCATGCAGTAAGCCCCCTGGTGTCTCGGGCACGCCATTCGTCTGCAAAGGACTCTTCCAGCTTTCGCGCCTGCGCCAACCGCTCGGCATAGGCCTCGTCGCTCAGCCAGGCCTGGGTGCCGAACTCCTCGGCACGCTCCATCTGGTAGTCCATCTCGTTGAGCCGATTGAACGGCCAGGTGCCGCTGAAATCGGGGTCCCCCCAATCGGTGCGGGCCGGAACGTAGTCGGTCGCAACCGGAGGAACTTGCGTGAGGCTCTCCGGATTCTGCTGCGCGCTAACTGCCAGGGGTACAAACGCAGCCAATGCGAAAGCGATTGCCGAGATCAGCGTCGTTCCAGCCCGCACTTGCCTTCCCCTCTTTGCCTCGTCTTTCAGCGGAACTCAGGGCGTCGCCTGCTCCACACCTGTTGCAGCCGCCGCATCGAGCTTTCGCTGGGCGCGGCTGGAATTGATCATGTGGCGCACTTGCGAATTGCCTTCGTGGCAGGCGAATTCGAAGAACTGGTAGTTCTCGTCGCGCACCCAGTCGAGCCGGGCGGTCCACGGGGCCGAAAACACGTCGGGATCGCTGTAGGTGATCTCGTAGATCAGCCGGTCGGGGTCGAGCATGGTCAGCCGTTCGACCGCCTTCGCATCCGGCCCTACCGGGATGGCCTGGTCGACGTCGTAGGTCGGCGAGGCGGCACGCTTGGCAACGTCGTAGGTCGCGCTGTCACCGGGAACGATGTTGGTCGTCTCGACGACGAGGGTATTGCCCTCCCAGTGGCCGAGACTGCTACCCATCCAGCCGCGCACCGCGGCGGGCCAGTGCCCCTCCTTGCCCAGCGGGATGATCCGTGCGCCGAGCATGGCGCGGTCGATCACGACGTAGCCCGGCGACTGGAACACGCGGATGCCGTTTTCGTAAGGGAACGAGAACATCGCCGCGGGAAAGCCCGGACTCACGCAGCGGTCCCAGATGTCGAGATCGGTCACCCAGTCGATCGGCTGCCCCTCGACCCAGCTGGCCCGGCCGGACTCGTGCCGGGTCCTGGCATCGGGCAGGAGCGCCGGGCGCCGCCCATCCGGCGGATCGATTATCATCGAGTTCCTGTGACCAATCTCGGTCCGCTCGATCCAGTCGGCGAGGCCCGAGGTGCCGTTGTTGCGAAGGTCCGCCGAAAAACCGCCGTCGGAATCCTGCGCCTTCTTCAGCCGTTCGGCGTATTCTTCAGGCGTCAGCCAGGCGCGAGTGCCGAACTCTTCCTCCCGCTCGATGGGAATGCGCGCTTCGTTCACGTGCTCGATCGGCCAAGTACCGCGCAGGTCCGGATCGCCCCATTCGGTCTTCGCGGGCACGTAGTCGGTCCTGACCGGAGAAACGCTGGCAAGGTCTTCGGGGGCTTCCTGTGCAACGGCCGGATACGGCTGCGCCAACAGTGCCAAGGGCGCCCAGACCATTCCGATACGCTTCATAGACTTCCCCCAAAGCGATTGCCCCGTAACCGTACCCAGGATCAATTCGATGGCACACGGTTTTCCGTGACCCGGGGAGTGCACTTTCCTAGGCTCATTTCCAAGCGAATCGCATGAATGTTGCATCCACGAGGCGCTGGAGGAGAGGAAAATGGCGGCGGATCTCTACGCGGACTATGTCATCGTCGGCGCGGGCAGCGCGGGTTGCGTCCTGGCGGCGCGACTGACCGAGAGCGGCGAGCACAAGGTGGTCCTGCTCGAAGCGGGCGGCGACGACCGGCCGCTCAAGGAACCCGGCCAGTTCATGTCGAACATGATGATCCACACTCCGATCGGGTTCGGCAAGACGCTCAACGATCCTAAGGTCAACTGGCTCTACGACACCGAGGTCGACGAGGGCACGGGCGGGCGGCCGCACAAGTGGCCCAAGGGCAAGGTGCTCGGCGGTTCCTCGTCGATCAACGGCCTGCTCTACGTTCGCGGACAGGCCGCGGACTATGACGGCTGGGCGCAGATGGGCGCGCGCGGCTGGAGCTGGGACGAGTGCCTGCCCTACTTCAAGAAGTCCGAGAACCAGCAGCGCGGCGAAATCGACACCCACGGCGTCGGCGGCCCGCTGCAGGTCAGCGACTTTCCGGAAAAGCACCCGGTCTCCGCCGCGCTGATCGACGCCTGCGTCGAAGCCGGCATCCCCTATCGCGACGATCTCAACAGCGGCGACCAGGAAGGCTGCACCTGGTTCCAGCTGACCGCCAGCAAGGGCAAGCGCAATTCGACCGCGGTGGCCTTCCTGCACCCGGCGATGAACCGCCCCAACCTGCTGGTCGAAAAGCGCGCCATGACCACAAGGATCATCTTCGACGGCAAGAAGGCGGTCGGCGTCGAGTTCATGCAGAACGGCGAGCGCCGCAAGGTGATGGTCGCGCGCGAGGTGATCCTTTCCGCCGGCTCGGTGGAATCGCCCAAGCTGCTCGAGATCAGCGGCGTCGGCCAGGGCGCGCTGCTACAGGATCTGGGCGTGGGCGTGGTCCACGAAAGCAGGATGGTCGGCGAGAACCTGCAGGATCACGTGATGATCGGCTGCCAGGCCCGCCTGCGCGAAGACTGGCAATCGATCAACCATCGCTCGACCGGACTCAACCTCGTCAAGGAAGTCGCCAAGTACGGCTTCGCCAAGACTGGCATCCTGAGCATGGCGGTGGCGCACGGCTGCGCCTTCGTGAAGACGCGCCCCGAGCTCGAACATCCCGACATGCAGATCCACATGATGGCGGCGAGCATGGACCTCGAGGTTCTCGCCACCAAGCAGGCGCTGCAGCTCGAGAAGGAACCCGGCATGGCGAGCAACCCTTGCCAGCTAAGGCCGGAATCGCGCGGCTCGATCCACGCGAAGTCGCCCGACGGGATGGTCAACCCGAAGATCGTGCCGAACTACTTCAGCGATCCGATCGACCAGGCCATGGCGGTCACCCAGCTCAAGGTCATCCGCAACATCTGGAACCAGCCGGCGATCCGACAATACATCAAGGACCCGGGCGATCCCTTCGGCGACACCGACGAGGCGATCTTCGAATACGCCAAGGTCGCTTCCGCTACGGTCTACCACCCGGTCGGCACTGTCGCGATGGGCGACGATCGCTTCCCGGTGACGCCCGACCTCAAGGTTCGCGGAGTGGAGGCGCTACGGGTCATCGACGCGAGCGTGTTCCCCAGGATCACCAGCGGCAACACCAACGCCCCGACGATCATGATCGCCGAGCGCGGCGCCGAGATGATCCTGCAGGATGCCAAGGTGGCGGTCGCCGCCTGACCGGGCCGGCCGCTCAGACCTGGTAGGCGCGCCGGGTGTGGCTCGGCTTGACCGGGCCGACGGTGAAGAACGCGAAGTTCAGCGTCTGGCTGTAGGTCATGATGATATCGACATAGGCCGAGCCGTTGTTGGTGCCATGAACAAATGTCGGGTTGCTGAGACCGGCGCTCTTGAGCCCGTATCCGCCATTCTTCACGACACTCGAGATCTGCGCATCGGTCGGCCGCGGGTAGATCGTGGCGTAGCGCGCGCCGCGCCTCGACCGCCTGTCCCAGTCCGGTCTATGCCGAACCGCCAGAACGCGACCCATCGAATGGTTAAGCCTGCCCCTACCTTCGGTTAGGAATCCTGCAGGTCGTCGACGATTTCAATGACCTTCTCATCCGAAACGCGGGCGCGGTTACCGACCCGTGGCTGGTCCAGCGCGGCAAGGACCGGCGCATCGCGGCCGTAGATGTCGTTAAACGATCGCAGGTTGCCGTCGATGTCGCGGCCCATGGTGAAGTAGGTGATGTAGACCGGCATGGTCTTGACCACCGGAACGCGCGTGTACTTGCGCGAAGTGGAGATCGCGACGGCCTCGTCCTTGGTTGCACCCTGCCCGAGAATCGCGATGGTCATCGCCAGTTCGAGCGCCCGCTCCGTGCGGATGCAGCCGTGGCTGAGCGCCCGGTTGTCCTGGTTGAACAAGCCGCGGCTCGGCGTGTCGTGGAGGAAGATCGCGTGCGGATTGGGCATGTCGAGCTTCATCATGCCGAGCGAATTGCTCGGCCCGGGCTGCTGCACCACCGAGACATAACCATTGGCGCCCCTGGTCGCGACGTAGCCGGCCGATTTGGCCCAGCCCGGATTGCCAAGGACCCTGGCGCCGAGCCCTTCGCCCTTCACGATCGATTGCGGGACGGTCCAGGTCGGGTTGAAGATCACGCCTTCGACCGTCTCGGCCAGTTGCGGCGTCGCCGTGCGGCCGGGCTTCCCGACGATCGTCTTGTAGGTGCGGATGATCTGGTCATTTACCGTCAGGCGCAGCTGCATCTCCGGAACGTTGGTGATCAGGTATTGTCCGCCGAGATCGCGGGCGAGCCAGCGCCAACGGTCCATGTTGGCGCGGATCATCTTGCGCTTCGCCGTGTTGCTCGCGGGCGTCGCAGCGAGCAACACCTTGAGCGCGGCATAATCGGGATTGGTCGGGTCGAGGCCGGCAAGAGTCCCGGCGATATCGTGGCTCGCAAGCGCATCGGCCAGAACCTTGCCGGTCGGCATCAGGTCGGGATCGGGATCGACCACGAACCACTGCTTGCGCGCTTCCATCGGCGTGCGTCCGTCACGCAGGTCCTCGACCAGCCAGCCGAACACCTCGCTCGCCAGTTGGTCGAGCTGGGGGCTGGCGCCGAAAGCAATGGCCTGGCGCAGCGCATCGGGGCGGTAGTCGCGCGAATCGAGCCCCTCGCTGTCGATATGCTCGATCGCATCGAGCAGCCCCTGCGCATCCGCGAGGGACCACGGCTGCACGACCGGGAATTGCGGAGCGGGTGGGAGGTCGCCCTGAATGACCGGGTTCGAAACGACTTCGACGGCATCGTTTTCGAGCACGTCTTCGGCCTGGAAGGGGGCAAACTGTTCGGCGAAGCTCTGCTCGCGCGTCTGCTGCCGGGCAGCAGCCGGCGCGGCCGCAAGAACTGCGGCGCCGGTAGCGAGGAGGAGTTTACGCGTCAGGTTGGTCATTGTTTCCCATGCCCCAAGGCCGATGTGTGAAGATAACGCACGCGGCGGCGGAATTGTGCCCGTTTCGCTTCATTCCATCAAGCATCTGGCCTTGCTGTGGGCTGAATCGATGAAACGCGTGCGCGCCATTGCCCGGCGCACGCAAAGGCGTAAAGGCCGGACATGAAGCCGCCGCGCGATTTGCTGCCGTTCCTCGTCACTCTGGCAGCCGTGGGGCTGCTTTCGCTTATGGACGCGGTGATGAAACTCGCGGCCCTGGCGGCAGGCACCTACGCGACCCTGGTGGTCCGTAACGGCTTCTCGCTCGCAATTGTCGGACCCGTCTACCTCGCAACGCGAAAAGGCCGGCCGACGCGCCAGGTCCTGCGGTTGCACGCCTTGCGCGGCGTGGTCATAGCCGGGATGAGCTTCACCTTCTTCTGGGGCCTCACCCGGCTGCCGCTGGCCGAGGCGATCGCGCTGAGCTTCACCGCACCGCTCGTCGCCCTGTACCTTGCCGCCGTGCTGCTTGGCGAAAAGATCGCGCGGGGTGCCATTGCCGCCTCGCTGCTCGGCCTCGCCGGGGTGCTGATCATCGCCTGGGGCCGGATGGACGGCCCGGCGGCGGACGAGGGAACAGCGCTGGGCATTGCCGCGGTGCTGGTCTCCTCGCTGCTCTATGCATGGAACCTCGTGCTGCAGCGCCAACAGGCCCTGGTCGCCAAGCCGGTGGAGGTGGCGACTTTCCAAACGATCGTTTCGGGCTTCGTCTTCCTCCTGTTCGCCCCATGGTTCTTCACCTGGCCGGACACGGCGTCGCTGCCGTGGATCGCGGCGGCCGCGGCGATGTCGGTCGGCGGGGCGATGTTGCTGGTCTGGGCCTATGCCCGGGCCGAGGCGCAGGCGCTCATCCCGCTCGAATATTCGGGGTTCCTGTGGGCCATGCTGTTCGGCTGGCTGTTCTTCCGCGAACCGGTCTCCGCACCGACGCTGGTCGGCGCCGTGCTGATTGTCGCGGGGTGCTGGATCGCTGCGCCGCGCAAGCCGCCGGAACTGACCGCCGCCTAGTTCGGCGAGGGGCTCGGGACCTTGGGCGGCGCCGCGCTCGGCGTGGGAGTGGGTTCTGCCGAAGCGGCCTCCGAAAGGGAGCTCTCCTCGTCTGCGCTGTCCTCGGTCAGCCAGTTCCACACCAGCCCCGCCGCACCCCCGGCGAACGCCGCCAGCGCCAGGCCCAAGGCCATGACGAAGACGTGGAGCCGTACTGGCGGTCTGCTGGGCGATCCGAATGGCATGGTGCGAGGTACCGAGTCCTGAGGGCTGGCCCCTAGCCGCTGCGGGGCTCCATTCCAATCCCGCCCCCTTGATTTTACGCCGCGGAACGCGCAGGGCCCCGCGTAAATCCGGCCCTTGCGCAGACGCGCGATTCCCTCCTCAGGTCGGACCCGACAAACAGGAAGGACCAGCCGTAGATGACTCAGGTCGGCAAGAACTCGCTCGGAACCCGCTCGACGCTCGAAGTGGGGGGCAAGTCCTACGCGTACTATTCGCTGGCCAAGGCGGCCGAGACGGTGGGCGACGTCAGCCGCCTGCCCTTCAGCATGAAGGTCCTGCTGGAGAACCTGCTGCGCTTCGAGGACTCCGGCTTCACCGTCTCGCAAGGCGATATCCAGGCAATTGCCGACTGGCAGAACAACCCCGTCACCGGCAGCGAGATCCAGTACCGCCCGGCGCGCGTGCTGATGCAGGACTTCACCGGCGTTCCTTGCGTAGTCGACCTCGCCGCCATGCGTGACGCCATCGCCCGGCTTGGCGGCGACACCAGCAAGATCAACCCGCTGGTTCCGGTCCATCTCGTCATCGACCACTCGGTAATGGTCGACGAGTTCGGTACGCCCAAGGCCTTCGCCAAGAACGTCGAGCTCGAATACCAGCGCAACGCCGAGCGCTACGACTTCCTCAAGTGGGGTTCGAAGAGCCTCGACAACTTCAAGGCCGTGCCCCCGGGCACCGGCATCTGCCACCAGGTCAATCTCGAACACATCGCGCAGTGCGTGTGGACAAGCGTCGACGAGAGCGGCGCGACGGTCGCCTACCCCGACACCTGCGTCGGCACCGATAGCCACACCACGATGATCAACGGCCTCGGCGTGCTCGGCTGGGGCGTCGGCGGGATCGAGGCGGAGGCGGCCATGCTTGGCCAGCCGGTCTCGATGCTCATTCCCGAAGTCGTCGGCTTCAAGCTGACCGGCAAGCTGGCCGAAGGCGTCACCGCCACCGACCTCGTCCTCACCTGCGTGCAGATGCTGCGCCAGGTCGGCGTGGTCGGCAGCTTCGTCGAATTCTACGGCCCGGGCGTCGCCCAGCTGAGCCTTGCCGACCGCGCAACGATTGCCAACATGGCCCCCGAATACGGCGCCACCTGCGGCTTCTTCGGGGTCGATGAGAAGACGATCGAATACCTTGCGCTGACCGGCCGCGACGAAGAGCAGCTCGCCCTCGTCGAGGCCTATTCGAAAGCGCAGGGCCTTTGGTTCACGCCCGAGAACGAGCCGGTTTTCACCAAGACACTCGATCTCGACATGGCCAGCGTCGTCCCCTCGCTCGCCGGCCCCAAGCGCCCGCAGGACAAGGTCGCGCTCCCCGAGGTCGACGAGCTGTTCAACAGCGACCTGCAGAAGCTTTACGGCAAGAGCGCCCCGGCCCGCGTCGGCGTCGATGGCAAGGACCACGACATCGGCGACGGCGACGTGGTCATTGCCGCGATCACCAGCTGCACCAACACCTCCAACCCCGACGTGCTGATCGCCGCCGGCCTCGTCGCCAAGAAGGCGCACGAGAAGGGCCTGAAGCCCAAGCCGTGGGTCAAGACCAGCCTCGCGCCGGGATCGCAGGTGGTCACCGACTACCTCGTCAAGGCCGGGCTGCAGGAGCATCTCGACGCCATCGGCTTCGACCTCGTCGGCTATGGCTGCACCACCTGCATCGGAAATTCGGGCCCGCTGGCCGAGCCAATCTCCAAGGCGATCAACGGTAACGACATCGTCGCCGCTTCGGTGCTCTCGGGCAACCGCAACTTCGAAGGCCGCGTTTCGCCTGACGTGCGCGCCAACTTCCTCGCCAGCCCGCCGCTGGTCGTCGCCTACGCGCTCAAGGGCACCGTGACCGAGGACATCACAACCACCCCGCTGGGACAGGACCAGAACGGCGCCGACGTCTTCCTCAAGGACGTCTGGCCGACCACCGCCGAAGTGAACGAGATCCGCTCCGGCTCGATCGACCGCGGCATGTTCCAGAGCCGCTATGCCGACGTCTACAAGGGCGACGAGCACTGGCAGGCGATCAACGTCACCGGTTCCGACACCTACCAGTGGCGCGCCGGCAGCACCTACATCGCCAACCCGCCCTACTTCGAGGGCATGACGGTGGAGCCCGCGCCGGTGACCGACATCGTCGAGGCCAAGCCGCTCGCGGTCCTTGGTGACTCCGTCACCACCGACCACATCAGCCCCGCGGGCTCGATCAAGGCGGATAGCCCGGCCGGCGAATACCTGCTCGGCCACCAGGTCGCGAAGCAGGACTTCAACTCCTACGGCAGCCGCCGCGGCAACCACGACGTGATGATGCGCGGCACTTTCGCCAACATTCGCATCAAGAACGAGATGGTCCCCGGCGTCGAAGGGGGCATGACCCTCTACGGCGGCGAGGTCATGCCGATCTACGACGCGGCCATGAAGCACAAGGCCGATGGCACCCCTCTGGTCGTCATCGCCGGCAAGGAATACGGCACCGGGTCGAGCCGCGACTGGGCGGCCAAGGGCACCAACCTGCTGGGCGTGCGTGCGGTCATCGTCGAGAGCTTCGAGCGAATTCACCGTTCCAACCTGGTCGGCATGGGCGTGCTGCCGCTGCAGTTCACCGGCGGCGACACCCGCGCAACTCTGGGCCTGAAGAGCGACGATGCTTTCACCATCCGCGGCCTCGCCGACATCAAGCCGCAGCAGGACGTCGAGGTAGAGCTGACCCGCGCCGACGGCACCGGGTTCACCTTTACCGCCAGGTGCCGCATCGATACCGCCAACGAGCTCGAATACTTCCGCAACGGCGGCATCCTGCACTACGTCCTGAGGAAACTCGCCTCCTGAGCCTGCTGAGCCGCCTCGGCTTCGACAAGATCGCGGACGAGAGGGCTGATCCGGCCCGTCTCGCCGCGGTCGGGAAGAAAGTGCGGGCGCGGCTGCTGGCCGATCCGCGAGCCCGCCCGCTCGGAGGGCGCAAGGCGGACCTGTTCACGCTGCCAGGCTTCATCGGCGCGGACCGATGCCGCGAGCTGGTCGCGATCATCGAGGAGCGCGCTACGCCGTCGCCGCTGTTCAACGACAGCCCGACCGGCCGCAAGGGCATCCGTACCAGCTCGACCCACTACTTCCGCGACGATCCGCGGGCGCTGCTGCTGGGCGAGCAGATCGACGCCTTGCTCGGCCTCGACCGGGCGAACGCCGAACCGATGCAGGGGCAGCGCTACTGCCTCGGCGAAGAATACCGCGTCCACCGCGACCATTTTCTCGAGGATCGCGAACACTGGCAGCGCGAACGCCTTCGCGGCGGGCAGCGCAGCTGGACGGCCATGATCTACCTCAACGAGGTGGAAGCCGGCGGCACCACCGATTTCCCCGATCTCGGCCTGTCGATCCGGCCGGAAACCGGCATGCTGCTCGCCTGGAACAACATGGACAGGCGCGGCCGTCCCAACAAGGCGACGCGCCACGGCGGCAGGCCTGTCGAGGTAGGGTCCAAGTACATCGTCACCCAGTGGTACCGGCTTGAAGCGCACAACTGGGGCCCGGAATGAACCCCACCGCGCACACGCGCCGGCGCGCTTAGGTCTTCATCAACCCGCACCTGCTAACACATCGGCATGAACGCCGCCGTGCAGACACCGTCCAACGAGGACCTGAGCCGCCGCTTTAGCGACGCGACGAAGCTCGCCAAGCTGGGAGAACTCGTGCGGTTTCGGCTGGCGGGTATCCCGGAGGTGCAGAAGGTCGACGTCAGCGGTGCCGAACTGTTCCTCGTCCCCGGCTTCATGGACCCGAGGGACTGCCGCGAGGTGGTCCGCGTCATCGATCGCAAGGCGGAGCCCTCGACGCTCTATGACGGCCAGGGGAATGAAGGTTTCAGGACCAGCTTCACCCACCATTTCGATCCGGACGACCCGCTGACCGAAGACATCGAGCTCTACATTTCGGACCTGCTCGGGATCGACGACGACTATTCGGAAATCATGCAGGGCCAGCGCTACAAGCCGGGCCAGGAATTCAAGGCGCACCACGACTTCTTCCATCTCGGCGAGCGTTACTGGCGGGACGAGGCCCTGCGCGGCGGGCAGCGGACCTGGACGGCGATGGTGTTCCTCGACGAACCGCGCGAGGGCGGATGCACGCAGTTTCCGCTGCTCGACGTCACGATCCGGCTGCAATGCGGAATGCTGGCGATCTGGAACAACATGGACCTCGACGGTCGTCCCAACATGAAAACGCTCCACGCCGGAATGCCGGTGATAAAGGGCGTCAAACACGTCATCACGAAGTGGTACCGCCAGGAAGCCTGGCGCCAACTCAACCCGCTCTGATCGTGATCTGCTGAGTAGCAAAGAAGGCGGCCGGCACCTTGGGACTGCCGACCGCCAGTATTCGGTCCCTCGCGACAGCTCAGTCTTCTGCGGACTTTCTGCGTTTTCGCCGACCGAAGGCCACTGCGGCACCAGCGCCGAACAGGAACAACATTGGCGGGGCAGGGACTTCAGTACCCGATGATGACCCGTGCGAAGAGCTGCTGCTCCCCGAAGAGCCACTCGAACTGGAAGAAGAAGAAGAAGAAGAAGAAGACGAGCTGCTCGAACTCGAGGTACTTGAGGTAATGTTGCCCGAAGTCGAACTGGAGCCTGAGGTCGACGTGCTTGTCGAGACGTTGCCCGAAGTCGAACTTGAGGTTGAACTGGATGAGGAGACGTTTCCCGAACTCGAGCTCGAGAGGTTTCCCGAGGAACTTGAAGTCGAGCTTACGTTACCCGATGAAGACGTCGTCGTGCTGGTTAGGCCGCCTGTCGAAGTCGAACTGGAAGTCGATGAACCGCCGGTCGAACTGGAGGTAGACGAACCACCGGTCGAACTCGAGGTCGAGGAACCTCCGGTCGAGGTCGAAGAGCCGCCGGTCGACGTGGAGCTGCCGCCAGTCGATGTCGAGCTCCCACCCGTGGAAGTCGAAGATCCTCCTGTCGATGTTGTCGACGTGAAACCACCGGTCGAAGTCGAGCCGCCAAAGCTCGAATTATTGATGTTGATGTTGATGTTAACGCCGCTTGTCGAGCCCGAGCTGCCCGAAGTCGAGGTCGAAGTCGAACCACCAGATGTGGATATTGAACCGCTGGAGGACGAAGTCGAACCGCCGGATGTCGATGTCGAGCCGCCCGAGGACGAGTTCGATCCGCCGGAGGACGAAGTCGAACCGGATG
Source organism: Croceibacterium salegens (assembly GCF_009827435.1). Taxonomy (GTDB): domain Bacteria; phylum Pseudomonadota; class Alphaproteobacteria; order Sphingomonadales; family Sphingomonadaceae; genus Croceibacterium_B; species Croceibacterium_B salegens. The sequence goes on from NZ_WTYM01000032.1 coordinate 44,638, forward strand.
TGCTTTGGCTTTGTCCCCCGCTGGTCGTTGTGGTGGTCGAGAGGCTCACGTTACTTCTGCCGTTAGAGCCGCCGAAGAAGCCCCCGAAGAAACCACCGCCGAAGCCGCCGAAGCCGCCCGAACCGCCGATTACCACCGGGGTACCGCCGCCACTGCTGCCGACCATGCCGCCCTGTGGCGGCAGCGGCACGCTGACCGGGACCATCGCCATCTGCGGCGCGGCCTGCGAGTAGCAATAGGCCTCGCTGCGCGCCGCCATTCCGTTCGGGCCGAGTTCGCCCGGCTTGACCATGGTTTCGCCCGGCACGCATTCCAGCGTGATCGTCCGGCGGATACGCTTGACCTTGCGCGGGATCGTGCGCTCGGCGGTCTTGGTGTACTTCACGGGCGCGGCGCCCTTGGCGTACTTCCCTGCGTGATATTCCGGATTGCTGGTTGCGGGTGCCTCTGCGACGTGCACCGCACCGCCAACGGCAACCGCACCGATCGACGCCGCTGCAGACAGTTTCGCGAGGGCCATACGTACAGACATGGTCGTTCTCTCAAGCTTTCCCGAAATTGCCTGACCCGCCTGGATTGGAGGGCACGGCGCATTCGGTTCCGGCCAAGAACAGCCAAAAAACCTTACCCAGCAATTGCGTTAACCAAGAAAAGTACCCTTAGGAGGACTTTTTTTGGGCCCGGAACGTCGCGAGAACCCGGGTTGTCCCACAGTGGCACCGAATGGCGGGCAATCGATAAGCTAAATTAAGGATTTGCGCGGGTTTTCCGCCTTTTTGCCATTGTCACCCAAGCCCTATTTGGCCTCAGGAGAATCACCGAACAGGCCGCCCTGGACACCCTTCGGAGGGGTCATTTTGAGGTGTTTCCAGCCCCCTTCGTTAAGACATCTTCCGCGCGCCGTGCGGGCCACCAGGCCGAGCTGGATGAGGTAGGGTTCGACCACTTCCTCGATCGTGTCGCGCGGCTCGGCGAGGCCCGCAGCGAGCGTCTCGACGCCCACCGGACCGCCGCCGTAGATCTCGGCGATCATGGTCAGATAACGCCGGTCCATCGCATCGAGCCCAAGCCCGTCGACCTCGAGCCGGGTCAGCGCGGCATCTGCAACATCGCGCGTCACGACGCCCGATTTCGCGACATCGGAGAAATCCCTGACCCGGCGCAGCAGCCGCCCGGCGACGCGCGGCGTCCCGCGCGCGCGCCGCGCGATCTCGCGCGCGCCCGCGGCATCTATCGCCAGGCCGAGCAGCCGGGCACCACGCCTGACGACCTCCTCCAGCTCCTCGACGGTGTAGAAATTGAGCCGCACCGGGATGCCGAAGCGGTCGCGCAGCGGGGTGGTCAGCAGCCCCTGCCGGGTGGTCGCGCCGATCAGCGTGAACGGCGGCAGGTCGATTCGCACCGAGCGCGCCGACGGCCCCTCGCCGATGATCAGGTCGAGCGCACGGTCCTCCATCGCCGGGTAAAGCACCTCCTCGACCACCGGATTGAGCCGGTGGATCTCGTCGATGAACAGGACGTCGTTGGGCTCAAGGTTGGTCAGCAGCGCGGCGAGGTCGCCGGTCTTGCCGATCACCGGCCCGCTGGTGGCGCGGAAGCCGACGCCCATTTCCTTGGCCACGATCTGCGCCAGCGTGGTCTTGCCGAGGCCCGGCGGGCCGAAGAACAGCACGTGGTCCATCGCCTCGCCCCGCCCGCGCGCCGCCTCGATGAACACCCGCAGGTTCTCGCGCGCCGCCTCCTGCCCGATGAACTCGCCGAGCGACTTCGGCCGCAGCGCGGCGTCGGCATCCTCCGGCTGGCGCTGGGGGGAGAGGGTGGGGTTATCGGTCAACCAAACAGCTCCAAACCCGACACTTTTTCGTCACCCTGAACTTGTTTCAGGGTCCATCCCCCGGCATGCTCAGACTCATGCGTCAAGAGCGGCAACCATGCGTCTACTTGCTCACCAACGGGCTTTACGGTGCGATCTACATCGGCGTCACGTCGGACCTTCTCGGTCGGCTCGTGCAGCATCGCGAGGGGCTGATCTCGGGTTTCACCAGCCGCTTCAAGATTCATCGGCTCGTTCATTTCGAGATATTCGACACGATGGAATCCGCCATCGCGCGCGAGAAGCAGTTCAAGAACTGGCGGCGGCAGTGGAAGATCAACCCGATCAATTCCGGGAACCCGCAGTGGGTTGATCTGGCGGTGGGGTTCGGACTGCCACCGCTGGCGCGGAGCGGACGGACGAATGGATCCTGAAACGAGTTCAGGATGACGGAGTGTAGAGGCGGTGGCCATCACCCAGCCGCCCTCTTTAGCGCCACGCGGACCAGCTCGTTCAGCCCCGCGCCCTCGCCCAGTTCGCCTTGCGCGTGAGCGACGGCGCTCGCCGCCACTGCAGGCTTGAAGCCGAGGTTCTGGAGGGCCGACATCGCATCCGCCGCAACCGTGCCGCCCTTCGGCGTGACCACGCTGGCCCCTGCCAGCCCGCTGCCGGGCAGCGCGCCGGCCTTGTCCTTGAGTTCGTTGACGATGCGCCCGGCCAGTTTCGGCCCCACGCCCTGCGCCCTTGCCACGGTCGCGGCGTCAGTCGCGGCGCAGGCGTCGCGCAGTTCGCCGGGCGAAAGCGCCGAGAGGATCGCCAAAGCAACCTTCGAGCCCACCCCCTGCACTTGCGTCAGCAGGCGAAACCAGTCGCGCTCCCCGGCCTCGGCGAAGCCGAGCAGGCGCATGTCGTTCTCGGAAACCTGCAGGTCGGTGAAGACCGTGCAGCCCTCGCCTACCTCGCCCAGTGCGGCGAGCGTCTTCGACGAGCAGTGGACGAGGTAACCGACGCCGGCGACGTCGATCACCGCCCAGTCGCTCCCCGTCTCGTCGAGCACCCCCCGGAGTTTCGCAATCATGCTTTGTTCCTGCCCGTTCGGCGCAGGTTTGGGAAGTGGCGGCGCGCCCGCTGTCCCCCAAAGTTCGGGCAAAGTTCAGTGCGAAACTTCGCTGAGATTTGCCGTCCAGCCGGTGCGCCAAGGTCACGCCGGGTTGACACATCTGACAGTGTCCTGGGGCAAAACTCCGCACCGCCCTTGAAGCCATGTCGCGTGGGGTCGGATCGATGCGGCAGGCCGGTCATGCAGCGGTGCTGGCACAGGTTGGGGCCTGTAGGACAGCGAAACTTCGTCATTGCGAGGAGCGAAGTGACCATGCAATCCAGGGCGTTGTAGCGTGCCGCCCTGGATTGCCGCGGCGACTGCGTCGCCTCGCAATGACGAAGGGGAAGTGGACAGCGCGCTCGGTTTCGGCAAAAGCGTGCGCCCATGAGCTGGAACACCTTTGGACGGGTATTGCGCTTTACGACCTGGGGCGAAAGCCACGGGCCGGCGCTGGGCGCGGTCGTGGACGGCTGCCCTCCGGGCCTGACGCTGAGCGAAGAGGCAATCCAGCCCTTCCTCGACGCGCGCCGTCCGGGGACGAGCAAGTTCACCACCCAGCGCAAGGAGCCGGACCAGGTCCGCATTCTCTCGGGCACGTTCGAGGGCAGGACCACCGGCACGCCGATTTCGCTGATGATCGAGAACGTCGACCAGCGCTCGAAGGACTATTCGGACGTCGCCAAGGCCTATCGCCCGGGCCACGCAGACTACGCCTACGACGCCAAGTACGGCTTCCGCGACTATCGCGGCGGCGGGCGCAGTTCGGCGCGCGAAACGGCGGCGCGGGTCGCTGCAGGCGCCGTGGCGCGGCTGGTGGTCCCCGAAGTGACGCTGCTGGCCTACGTCTCCGAAATCGGCGGGGATGCGATCGATCATGCGAATTTCGAGGCGGCCGAAATCGGCAACAACCCGTTCTTCTGCCCCGATGCGGCGGCTGCCAAGCGCTGGGAAACGCTGGTCGACGACGCGCGGCTGGCCGGGTCCTCGCTCGGCGCGGTGGTCGAGTGCGTAGCGACCGGCGTTCCCGCCGGCTGGGGCGCGCCGATCTACGCCAAGCTCGACGCCGACCTCGCCGCCGCGATGATGGGCATCAACGCGGCCAAGGGCGTCGAGATCGGCGAGGGCATGGCCGCGGCCCGACTGCGCGGCGAGCAGAACGCCGACCCGATGCGGCCCGGTTCAGACGGACCGGAGTTCCTCGCCAACCACGCGGGCGGCATCGCCGGGGGCATCAGCACCGGCCAGCCGGTCGTGTGCAGGGTGGCGTTCAAGCCGACCAGCTCGATCCTGATCGCGCAGGAAACGGTGACGCGCGAAGGCGAGGCGACCGAACTCGCCACCAAGGGCCGCCACGACCCATGTGTCGGCATCCGCGGCACGCCCGTGGTCGAGGCGATGATGGCGCTGGTGCTGGCCGACCACAAGATGCTGCACCGGGCGCAAGTGGGTCGCTAGTCTGCATTCTCCCGGTCGGCCATGCCGAAGCGCAGCAGTTCTTCCAGTACGCCCATGTCGAGATCGGCAAGCGCCCGGAACTTTACGCAGTACCCGGTCACCGCCGCCTTTCCGAGCCGACCGCCGAACGCTTCTGCCAGGTACTTCCGGTCGTCGAGACCCATGACGTAAATCGACAGGCCCGAGGTATTGGCGCTCGTGCCAACCCGGTAGAACGGTTTGCTGGTGCCGTTGGCGTAGCGGATTTCCAGTCTCCCGTAGCCGATGTTCGGGTTGGACACGACCTTGCCACTCTCGTCCTTGCCGTCGAGTAACCACAGGCTGCAGCCCGGCGCGATGGCCTGGATCGTGGCATGAAGCCGACGCAGGTCGTCCTGCTTGGCTGCGGGGAGGCTGGCGACGTAGTCTTCGATTTCCTGCTCCACGGTCATCTCAGCACCTCGAAAAGTCGGGTGGGCGGCGTTCCATGAAGGCGGTGAAGGCCTCGCGCGCTTCGGCGCTCTGCAGACGGTCGCGGAAGACCGCGCTTTCGGCCCGCGTCTGCGCAACAAGCGCTTCGGCGTCGCGCATCAGGCGCTTGGTTGCCACGAGCGCGCCGAGCGGCTTGGCGGCCAGACGAGTTGCCGCCTCGCGCGCGGCGGGGAGCACCTCGTCCTGCGACAGGACCGCGTTGGCGAGGCCCAGTTCGAGCATCTCGGAGGCATCCAGCGCCTCGCCCAGGGCGAACATCGCGAAGGCGCGGACGTGGCCGATGTGCGCCGGCAGCAGCAGGCTCGACGCCGCTTCGGGCACCAGCGCGAGGTCGACGAACGGTGTGGTGAAGCGCGCGCCCTCGGCGACGTAAACGAGGTCGCAGTGCAGCAGCATCGTAGTGCCGAGGCCAACCGCGAGGCCGGGCACCGCAGCGACGATCGGCTTGTCGGCACGGGCCAGCGCCTCGACGAAGGGCAGCGCTTCAACCACATCGCTCTTGCCTGTCGCCACGGCAGCGAAATCGGCGAGGTCGTTGCCCGCGGTGAAGGCGTCGCCCTCCCCGCTTAACAGCACGACACGGACCGCCGGATCGCCTTGCGCCGACTCGAGCGCCTCGCGCGCGGCACGGTACATCGCGTTCGAGAGCGCGTTCTTCTTGTCGGGCCGCGCGAAGGTGATCTCGCGCACCCCGCCGCTGTCCTCGATCCTGATGTGTTCGCTCATCGGCCTCTCCGATTCCGGCCCGGCTTCCATGCCACGAAGCGCGCTCGATTGCGACAATCGCAACACCTGTTGCGCTTTTCGAAAGTGTCACGCGACTGATTGAAAATTTCGATATTCGCAATCGCAACAAAGCACTTTGCTGCGCTGCAACACTCTCTATCTGCTGGCCGCGAGTTTTACACCCGAACCATCAACCGGACAGGAGAATTTATGGGTATTATCGGCAGCACCATCAAGCTGTTCAAGGCGACCGCGTTCCAGGCGGGCAAGGACTTCTTCGAGGTCACCAATGAGGACATCGCCGGCAAGTGGGCGGTGTTCTTCTTCTACCCGGCCGACTTCACCTTTGTGTGCCCGACCGAACTGGAGGACCTGGGCGAGAAGTACGCCATGCTCCAGTCGATGGGCGTCGAGGTCTATGCCGTGTCGACCGACACGCACTTCAGCCACAAGGCCTGGCACGACACCTCCGAGAAGATCGGCAAGTTGCAGTACGCCTTCCTCGGCGACCAGATGCACACGCTGTCGAACAACTTCGGCGTGTTGCGTGACGGCGTCGGTCTGGCGGACCGCGCGACCTTTGTGGTCGATCCCGACGGCGTGATCCAGATCATGGAAATCACCTGCGAGGGCGTGGGCCGCAACGCCAACGAGCTGACCCGCAAGATCAAGGCCGCACAGTACGTCCGCGCCCACCCGGGCGAAGTCTGCCCTGCGGCGTGGGAAGAAGGCGCCGAGACGCTGGCCCCCTCACTCGACCTCGTCGGCAAGATCTAGGCCGGATACGGCCGCTTCTCCCAAGCGGCGGCCGCGAGACCCGGGGCGGCACCCTCTCCCCCCCAAAGCCGCTCCGGGCCTCCAACCAAAGTTCCTCCCCGTGCCGGGGAGGTGGCAGACGCCGAAGGCGACTGACGGAGGGGACTCTCCGCAAGCGCCGGCGCTGGTGGAGAATCCCCTCCACCAACCTTCGAACGGCCCCCTCCCCGTGCCGGGGAGGAATTTGGAGAAGACCATGCTCGACGCGACCCTGACCCAGCAGCTCAAGACCTACCTCGCCAACCTGCGCGAGCCGATCGAGCTCGTCGCCACGCTCGGCGAAGGACAGAAGTCGGACGAGACGCGCGAACTGCTGACCGAGATCGCCGCGCTGCACGACATGGTCAGCGCCCGTTTCGATGGGACCGCCGCCCGCGCGCCGAGCTTCCTCATCCGCCGCGTTTCGGATGAGAATGCCGCGGTCGAGTTCGCCGGGCTGCCGATGGGCCACGAGTTCACTTCGCTGGTGCTCGCGCTGCTCTGGGCCGGCGGTCACCCCCCCAAGGTCTCCGACGAGGTCATGGCGCAGGTCCGCGCGCTCGAGGGCCAGTACGCTTTCGAGATGTACTTCTCGCTGTCGTGCCACAACTGCCCCGAGGTGGTGCAGGCACTGACCCTGCTGGCGCTCAACAACCCCGGCGTCACCGCCACGCTGATCGAAGGCGGGACCTTCAAGGACGAGGTCGAGGGCCGCGGCGTCATGGCCGTGCCCGCCATCTTCCTGGGCGGCGAGATGTGGGCCAGCGGCAAGATGGGCGTCGAGGAAATCCTTGCGAAGCTCGACAGCAACGCCGGCGCGCGAGCCGCCGCCAAGCTGGCCGAAAAGAAGCCGTTCGACGTGCTCATCGTCGGCGGCGGTCCGGCGGGTGCCGCGGCCTCGATCTATGCCTCGCGCAAAGGCTTTGCCACCGGCATCGCCGCCGAGCGCTTCGGCGGACAGGTGCTCGACACGCTCGGCATCGAGAACTTCATTTCGGTCCCCTACACCGAGGGACCCAGGCTCGCTGCGCAGCTCGAACAGCATGTGGCTGAGAACAACGTCGACGTGATGACCCTGCAGGTCGCCGACAAACTGGTCCCGGCGAAGGTGCCCGGGGGCCTGCACGAGATCCGCTTCGCCAACGGCGGCAGCCTCAAGGCGCGTAGCGTGGTGCTCGCCACCGGCGCACGCTGGCGCCAGCTCGGCGTTCCCGGGGAGAATGAGTACCGCAACAAGGGCGTGGCCTATTGCCCGCACTGCGACGGCCCGCTGTTCAAGGGCAAGCGCGTGGCCGTGATCGGCGGTGGCAACTCCGGCGTTGAGGCGGCGATCGACCTTGCCAATATCGTCGGCCACGTCACGCTGGTCGAATTCGCCGACGGACTGCGCGCCGACCAGGTGCTGCAGGACAAGCTCTACTCGCTCAAGAATGTGACGGTGTTGCTTAGCGCCGAGACGACCGAGATCACCGGCGACGGCGGGCGGGTCGACGGCCTCGTCTGGCGTGGTCGCCATTCGGGGCAGGAACACCGCGTCGAGCTGGAGGGCGTGTTCGTGCAGATCGGCCTCGTCCCCAACACCGAGTGGCTCGCGGACAGCGGCATCGAACTGTCGCGCCATGGCGAGATCGTTATCGACCACAAGGCGGCGACGAGCCTGCCCGGCGTCTTCGCCGCAGGCGACGTCACCACGGTGCCCTACAAGCAGATCGTCATCGCCATGGGCGAGGGCTCGAAGGCCGCGCTGTCGGCGTTCGACTACCTGATCCGCACCGAACCGGTGAACGACATCGCCGAGGCTGCCTGAGCCGCCCTGCGATTAATCGAGTGAGTCGTTCGATAGGCGGTGATTGATTAATTCGCTCAACCTTATCGGACTATCTCGTTTCGGCCCCGGCTGGCCTCTTGGTAGTCTCCTCCTGTCACATAGGCACGGCATGAGTCGTGCCCGCAAAACACGTCGACAGGAGAGTGAGTCATGGACGCCAAGACAGGTTCGATGGGCGGTTGCCCGATGCATGAAGGCGGCGTTCGAGCGCTGCTCGGCCGCACCAACAAGGACTGGTGGCCGGAAATGCTGGCGACCGAGATCCTCAATCCCAATGGTCCGACCAACCCGCTGGGCGATGACTTCGATTACGCCGAAGCGTTCAACGCGCTCGACTACAAGGCGCTCAAGGCCGACCTCACCGCGCTGATGACCGACAGCCAGCCGTGGTGGCCGGCGGATTATGGCCATTACGGCCCGTTCTTCATCCGCATGGCCTGGCACGCGGCCGGCACATATCGCACGGCCGACGGCCGCGGCGGCGCCAACAGCGGGCAGCAGCGCTTTGCCCCGCTCGACAGCTGGCCCGACAACGGCAACCTCGACAAGGCCCGCCGCCTGCTCTGGCCGATCAAGCAGAAGTACGGCAACAACATCTCCTGGGCCGACCTCTTCATCCTCGCCGGCAACGTCGCCATTGAGAGCATGGGCGGTCCGGTGTTCGGCTTCGGCGGCGGCCGCGCCGACGTTTTCGAGCCGGAGCGTGACATCTATTGGGGTTCGGAAGACAAGTGGGTCAACGAAGGCGTGCAGACCCGTATCGATCCGGCCCACGGCTTCGAACAGCTCGAAGGGCCGCTGGCCGCGATCCAGATGGGCCTGATCTACGTCAACCCGGAAGGCCCGGGCGGCAACCCGCACGATGACGAGGGCATGGCGCGCGACATGAAGGAAACCTTCGCGCGCATGGCCATGAACGACGAGGAAACCGTCGCGCTCACCGCCGGCGGCCACACCTTCGGCAAGGCCCACGGCAACGGCGATGCCTCGACGCTCGGCGCAGCTCCTGCCGGTGGCGATCTCGCCGCGCAGGGCTTCGGCTGGGTCTCCAACCAGGCACACGGCGGTATCGGTGAACATACCGTCACCAGCGGCATCGAAGGGTCGTGGACCAACGTGCCCAACAAGTGGACCGAGAATTATTTCCGCCTGCTGCTCGACTACGACTATGAGCTGGTGAAATCGCCCGCGGGTGCCAACCAGTGGCAGCCGATCAATCCGAAGGAAGAGGACATGGCCCCGGCGGCCTGGGACCCGAGCATCAAGGTCCCGACCATGATGACGACCGCCGACATGCAGCTCAAGCGCGACCCGGCGTACCGCGCGATCTCGGAGAAGTTCCGCCATGACCACGAAGCGTTCAAGGACGCTTTCGCCCGCGCCTGGTTCAAGCTGACCCACCGCGACATGGGCCCCAAGGCCCGCTACCTCGGCCCGGAAGTCCCGGCCGAAGACCTGATCTGGCAGGACCCGATCCCCGCCGGCACCATGCCTTCGGACGCCGACGTGGCGGCGGTGAAGAAGAAGATCGCCGACAGCGGCCTCACGGTCAGCCAGCTGGTCAAGACCGCCTGGGCTTCGGCCTCGACCTACCGCAAGTCGGACCATCGCGGCGGTGCCAACGGCGCACGCGTTGCGCTGGCTCCGCAGAAAGACTGGGACGTCAACGAGCCGGCCATGCTTGCCAAGGTGATCGACACGCTGAACGGCCTGCGCGGTTCGATGTCGCTAGCCGATGCCATCGTGCTCGGCGGCGTGGTCGGTCTCGAAGTGGCCGGCGCCAGGAACGTGCCATTCACCGGCGGCCGCGGCGACGCGACGGCCGAGCAGACTGACTGCGACAGCTTCGACGTGATGGAGCCGCAAGCCGACGCCTTCCGCAACTACCTGCCCAGGAAACTGGCGGTGAAGACCGAGGAAATGATGCTCGACAAGGCCAGCCTGCTCGGCCTCTCGGTTCCCGAGATGACCGTGCTGATCGGCGGCCTGCGCGTGCTCGGCGCCAACCATGGCGATCGCGGCCACGGCCACTTCACCAAGCGATCGGGCCAGTTGACCAACGACTTCTTCGTCAACCTGCTCGACATGACCAACGTGTGGAATGCCGTCGATGGTTCGGGCGACGAGGAATACGTCGCCACCGACCGCAAGAGCGGCAGCGAGTGCTGGCGCGCGACCCGCGCCGACCTCGTCTTCGGCTCCAATTCCGAGCTGCGCGCGGTGAGCGAGATCTACGCCCAGAACGGGGCGGAGAAGAAGTTCCACGACGACTTCGTCGCCGCCTGGACCAAGGTCATGAACGCCGACCGTTTCGACCTGACCTACGCCAAGTATCACAAGTAGGCAGGTGCTACATTTCAGTCGGCCCCTCCCCCCCGGGCCGTACGGACGGACCCCCGGCAGAGATGTCGGGGGTTTTGTCTTGGTCTAAAGGCGGCTCAGAACGCCTCCCCGATCCCGACATAGAAGGCGGCGCCGTCCTTTCCGTAAGCTACATCGACCCGCAAATTCACGTTCGCCTCCTTCGAGGCGAGATAGCGCGCGCCGATCCCGCCCGCGACAAGCACCTTGCTGTGCTTGAGCACGTCGCCTCCGCTCGCTGCGATGCCGCCCACGCCGAAGAAGGCCGCCATGCCGAACTTGCCCTTCAGGTGCCTGCGCCATTCCGCCTGGATCGCCCAGGTCGCACGGTCTCGATAACGCCCGGCTTCATAGCCGCGCAGGTCGGCCCCGCTGCCGAACTGGCAAAGATCGAAATAGGGCGTGCTGCCCGAGGCGATACAGGCCTGGCGGCGAATGGCGAGGACGCTGCTCTCGCCGACCTTGAAATAGCCATTGGCGGCAAGGTCGAACCGCCGGTGATCGTAATCTCCGCCCAGCCAGCCGGTGCTGAACAGGTAGGTTCCCTCCACCAGCACGCCCTTGCTCGGGTTGTTGGAATCGTTGCGCGTGTCGAAAGTGAACGACGGGCCGATCTTGAAGGTTTGGGTCCGCTGCTCGATCGTGTCGGGCACGAAATCGGGTAACTGGTCGTTGGGCAGGTCGATGCTGGCGGTGAGATCGAGGTAGGAAATCCGCCCTCCGACGAGCACGTGGCTCAGGAATCCCTTCTTGAAGGGCCGGGTCTGCAGGTCGACATAACCACCGGCCGCGTTGTTGTGCAGCTTGACCGAGATTCCCGCCGACCCGGCATCCGCGCCTATGCCGTAGAAATCGGAATTGATGCTGGCAAAGCCGCCGACGGCCTTGAACCGGATCCGGTCGTCGGCCAGCGACATCTCGTGGAACCCACCCGCGAACCAGGTGCCGGAACTGGTGTATCCGGCACCGCCGCCGCTGCTCCATGCCTTGGGTCCGCCGTTCGGATTGTAATAGAGCACCCCGAATACCGCGAGACCCCCGCCCAGCGAGGGTGTCGAGATCGGGATCGGGGCAATGATCATGTCGGACTTCCCGGCCATTGGCGCGGGGTCCTTCTCAGCCTCCGACATTTCCGGCGAGCGCGCGGTTTCCGCCTGGTCGATGGTCTCTTCGGTCACTTGCGACTGGGCCAGGACAGCGGATGGAAAGACGGCGAGGCCGATTCCGGCCACAAGCAAGGCGGCGCGACGCGTTCTGACCGCTATGTACATCGGGACAATCTATTGGCGGAAGGAGCCGTCGCCATAGGAATAAACCCCGATATACAAGCGTTAATTAGCGTTGTTCGATGCAAGCATGAACGGGGCGGCCATAATCGCGATTTTGGGATTGCCTTTGCTGGCCTGTGCATTACCGGCGCATGCCTCTGAAACGACCGACACGCCGGTACCGGCTGAAATCAGGATCTACGGCCCGGTCGATCCCGAGCCAGATCAAGCGAACAAGGCCGGAGACCGTGAGGGGCCCCAACCAGCGAACCCGCCCTCTCCGCCGGTCGCCCAGCTATCCCGCGCATATGTGCAGTCGTCGCTCGTCTACGCCTTGCCGCCGTCGACAACCAAGGCGACCTATTCCTACGGCCCGGCCGATCCCCAGCCTGCGCGGTTGCCCCCCCCCGGAGAGGACGCGGCACAATCGGCGGCTGGCAGCAGCCCCGAGGAACCGGAAGACGACGGTCCGCTGTTTCCAATCTGGGGCAAGCAGGCGCGCGAGCGGGGGATCGTCCTCCTCCCCGCATTCGGGATGGCGGGATTGGTGGTCGACAACCGGCAGACGCTTACCGGCGAGAACCTAGCCATCGCCCTGGCCAAGGGCGGCACTATCGCCAGCGACGCAAACTTGGCCGACCTGCCCTTCGTGGTACCGACCAAGCTCAAGTCCCACACGACCAATTATCAGTTCAAGGCGGACCTGTGGGTCTTCCCGTTCCTCGACGTATTTGCAACTATCGGCAAGACCAGGGGCAAAATGGATATCGCCGTCGACATCGATCTCGACGCCTTTGTCCCTTTCCCGTTCTGCCGGCCGGCAAAGCCGTGCGGGATCATCAACCTGCCGTTCGAGGCGGATGTCAACAACACCACTTTCACCGGTGGTGCGATCGCGGCGTACGGATCGGACCACTGGTTCATCTCCGCCTCGGCCGCAAAGACGATCGCCGTTGCGAAGAAGGACCGTTCCGACATCCAGACCACCGATCTCGGCGTGCGCGGCGGACCGCGATTCAACCTCGGCGGCGATGTGGTCCTTTCAGCCTACGTCGGCGCGGACTACTTCGACTTCAAAACTCGCGTGACCGGCCAGCTGGTGACCGGCCCGCTGTTCGATGACGGCGATCCGCTGGCCATGAAATACGAGCTCGACCTGCGGGCATCGAAGCCGTGGGCTGCGATCATGGGCGGCAACCTGCAGTTTGGCAGGCACTGGACGATGCAGGGCGAATACAACCTGGGCCAAGGCTCCAATCGCTTTACCGTGAGCCTGACTTTCCGACCCTGACCCTCAGCGCCGCCGCCGCAGCACGAGGTAGAGCGCGCCGTCGCCGCCGTGGCGGCGGTGGGCGGAGCGGATTGCGGCGATGTCGCTGCCGTGCGGCCCGGCAGCGAGCCAGTCGAGGACCTTGGCGCGGATCGCCCCGCGGCGCTCGCCACGGTCCGCGGCGGCGCCCGGTCGCGGCTTGCCGGTTATCAGCAGGATCACCCGCGCGCGCATCGCCTTGGCCTGTATCAGCCCACTGTCGAGTCGCCGGTGCGCCGCATCAAGCGTGTGGCCGTGCAGGTCGAGCGTAAAGTCGGGCGCCACCGCACCGCGCGCGAGCTTGCGTTCCCACGTCGTATCGAGCGGCTGAGCGGGGTCGCGCGGGGCGGGTGTAGGAGCAGGAACTGCGCGCGGTAGTGGCACACGACCCTTGGGCGGGCGCGGCGCAACGGGCGGTGGTACGGCCTCGACTGGCACCGGGGACGGAGCCGCCGCGCGCGGTCGCAACGGCTTCACCGTCGCAGCCAAGCGCGACCAAGCAGCCGCCTCCTCGGCGCTCAGCCCGCGCGGCGGTTTCACTTGCCGGTCAGCCGATAGACGGTGCCCTTGGGCAGCAGCAGCAGCGCGCGGCCGCGGGCGCTCATCCCGCCGGCGATCACCCGCGCATCGGCGCCGTTGCCCCAGAAGGTGTCGAACCGGTTGGCGCCCTTGATCGCCCCGCCGGTGTCCTGCGCGATCCACAGTCCGTCGGCCTGGGGGTTGTCCATGCCGAGCCAGACCGGCGCGCCAAGCGGCACGTAGTTGGGATCGGCTGCGACGGAACTCTCCCGCCGCACCGGCACGGAAAGCGCCCCCAACGGCCCGTCGCCGACAATCTCGCGGAAGAAAATCCACGACTTGTTCTCGCGCATCAGCGCGCGGCCCTCTTCCGGATGCTCGCGCAGGTACTGCATGATGCCCTGCATCGTGCTGGCATATTGTCCCGGCCCGTCGCCGAGCAACCCGCGATCGCGCATGACCCGGCCGATCGCGACGTATTCGCGTCCGTTCTGCCCGGCGTAACCGATCCGCATCACGTTGCCGTCGGGCGCTCGCAGCAAGCCCGAACCCTGCACCTGCAGGAAGAAGAACTCGACCGGGTCGGCGGCCCAGGCGATTTCCAGCCCACGACCAGCCAGCGCGCCGTCCTCGATCTGTGCGCGGTCGTAGTAGAGGACGAACTTGCCGCTATCGTCGTAGCGACCGAGCGGCGGGCGGCCCGTGCGTTCCGCCTCGGGCATGTCATCCGGCCAGGCGCGGACGAGATCGGTGGGCAGGCCATAGACCGGGACATCGAAAGCCGATGAGCGGGTCCGCTGACCGGCGATTTCAGGCTCGTAATAGCCCGTGGCGAAGCTGCTGCCGTCGCCGATCTCGGCGGTCTCGAACCAGGTGCCGAAGAAGCTCCCGGCCTCGTTGTAGGACCAGGTCGAGGCGGCACGGCAGGCCGGTTCCCAGTCGCGCGCCTGTGTCAGCCCGCTGACGTCCTCGCGCTTGAGCAGCGCGGGACAGGATTCGACGAACCCGGCCAGCGCCGCCCCGGCGTCGCTTGCGGCGATGCCGAGCGAACCGATCGACGGGCCATGCCTGACGCCGAGGAGAAGCGCGGTGGGCGGCTGAGCGGGTGTCGGCGTCGGCGAGGGCCGGGGAGTAGGTCCGCCGGGCGGCACGATACCGGTACAGCTGCCGAGCAGGGCCATCGCGGCGAGTGCTACGGCGAACTGTCCGGTCCGCCAGCGCTTGCCCTGCATTTAAGCCCCCCAGCTTGGCGTCTTAGTCCGCGTCGGTTTCGTCGAGCAGCCAGTCGGGCGCGGCAGACCGGGTGTCGCGCGAGAACGTCCAGATGTCGCGGCTCTCGACCGCGTCGTCGAGCGAACCGGCCACCGGGTTTCCGTCCTTGTCACGGGTGACAGTGGCTATGTCGGTGACGAAGCGCACTGCGATCCGGGCGATCTGCCCGTCGAGCCGCGCCGAATGCACCGTCGTGTCCTCGATGCGGATGACGCGGTTGTCGAGCGTCAGACCTTCCTTAGCGCGTTCGTCGATAGCAGCGGCGAATCCGGCATAGACGTCCGAGTCGCACAGCCCGCGCAACTCGTCCTTGTCGCCGCGCCAGAAGGCCTCGAGGATCATGACGTAGGCGCCCTTGGCCCCTTCGAGGAACGGCAGCAGGTCGAACGTCCGGTCGGCAGCAACGATGGCCGAAAGCCCGCGCTCGATGGCCGGCGGGAAGCCGGCAAGGTCGCGCGGAGTCGCCAGCTGCTGGCCGGCGTTCTGCGGCGCCGAAGTCGCCGCCCCGGTGCTCTCGGGGGCTTCGAAACGAGTCGGGATCGATTCTTCCTCGTGCTCGGCCCGGCGCCCGAGCACCGAATAGAGCCGCAACCCAAGGAAGGCCGCGATCGCCGCGAGGATGACAATCTCGTAAATCACCGTTTGGTCTGTCCTGTTCTCCCGGAAAATGGGCCCGGAATGTGATATGTCGTAATGATGCCCGAGTTAGTTACGAATTACAAATGAACAACCATGGAACGCTCTCGCCAGCAGACACCGTTGCGGCGCGGCCACGCGGCTGCTAGGCGCGCCGCCAATCTTATAGACATTCAAGTGAAAGAGCAGTTCCCATGGCCGACGAAGGCGACGTCCTGACCGATCTCAATCCCGGCGCTGGCGCCAATGGTGCCGACACCGCTCCCACGGCGGGCATCATCTCGCAGTACGTGAAGGATCTCTCGGTCGAAAACCCGAAGGCCCCGGAAAGCTTTCAGTGGAACGAAGCGCCCGAGCTCGACGTGCAGTTCAACATCGGCGCCAACCCGGTGAACGACGAAGTCACCGAAGTCGAACTGAAGATTTCCTGCACCGCCAAGACCGCGCAAGGCACCGCCTACATCGTCGAGCTGTCCTATTGCGGACTCGTCGGCATGCGCAACATGCCCGACGACCAGAAGCACATGTTCTCCTACGCCGAAGCGCCTCGCTTCCTGTTCCCGTTCGCCCGTGCGGTGATCGCCGATGCGGTCCGCAATGCCGGTTTCGCCCCTCTGATGCTCGACCCGATCGACTTCCAGGGCCTCTACATCCAGCAACTCCAGCAACGCGGCGAAGCCGGCTTCAGCGGTGAAGGATCGATCACCGGAGGCGAGGCCAACTGAGCCTCACTGCGCGCGCAGGCAGGGGCCGATGAGCCTCGTCCGCAACGTCGGCACGATCGGCGGTCTCACCGCGGTGAGCCGGATCTTCGGCTTTGCCCGCGACATGCTGATTTCGCGCGCGCTGGGTGCCGGTCTCGCGGCCGACGCCTGGCAGCTCGCCTTCACCCTGCCCAACACCTTTCGCCGGCTCTTCGCCGAGGGCGCGTTCAGCGTCGCCTTCGTGCCGATGTACACCCGTCGCCTGCACGGTGCCGAGGGCGAGGAGGACGTGGCTCGCCGCCAGGAAGAGGCCGACGCCTTCGCCGGCGATGTGCTGTCGGTGTTCGTCTGGGTCCTGCTGGGCTTTTCCGCGCTGTGCATGATCTTCATGCCCGGCATCGTCTGGCTGCTGGCGCGCGAATATCAGGAGGTACCGGGCAAGTTCGAGCTATCCGTCCTGCTCAGCCGGGTGACATTCCCCTACCTTGGCCTGATCAGCCTCGTGGCGATGCTCTCGGGCGTACTCAACGCGCGCTCCAAATTTGCCCCCGGGGCCTTCGTGCCGGTGTTCCTCAACCTCGTGATGATCGCCGGTATAATCATCGGCTGGGTGCTACGCGGCGAGCATGGCGACGACCGCATCGTCGCCTGGGCACTGGCGATTTCGCTTGCCCTCTCGGGCGTTGTGCAGCTCGCCTACATGGCCTGGGCGAGCCGCCGTGCGGGTGTCCGCCTGAAGATTTCCGCCCCGAAGTTCACACCAGAGGTCAAGCGTCTCGGAATGCTGATCCTCCCCGCCACTTTCGGCGCGGGCATCTACCAGGTCAGCCAGCTGGTCGACACCTTCTTCGCCACCAGCCTGCCGCAGGGCTCGCTCTCGCTGCTCAAGTATGCCGACCGCCTCAACCAGATGCCGCTGGGCATCTTCGGCATCGCGCTTGGTACCGCGATCCTGCCGATGCTGGCGCGGCACATCCAGAGCGACAACAAGTCGGAAGCGCAGCGCCTGCAGTCGAACGCGATCGAGATCGCCATGCTGCTGTGCCTGCCCGCCGCGGTGGCGCTGATCGTCTGCGCCGAGGCCTTCACCACCGGCATCTTCCAAGGCGGCAAGATGCGGCTCGAAGACACCGCAATCATGGGCCAGATCGTCGTCGCGCTGGTCTGCGGACTTCCTGCATACGTGCTCATCAAGGTGTTCCAGCCGGCCTTCTTCAGCCGCGAGGATACGCGCACCCCAGTGTTTGTCGCCGCCGGCGCGCTCGCGATCAACATCGCGCTCAATTTCTACGTCGTGCCGCGCTACGGCATTGTCGGACTTGCCGCGGCAACGGCCATCACGGCCACCCTGAACGTCGCGACGCTCTACACGATCCTGCAGTTGCGCGGCTGGTACCACTTCACCGCCAAGCTGGCCGGCCGCATCGTCCGCCAGCTTGCCGCAACCGCGATCATGGGCGCGGTGCTCTACTGGCTGACTCCGTCGCTCGAACCGTACTGGTCGGGCCATGCCGGGGAGCGCGTCTTCTCGCTTGCAGCGCTGGTTGTGGCGGGAGGCGTGAGCTTCTTCGGCGCGGCCTACCTCCTTGGGGCGCTCGACAAGGATCTCATCGCCCAGCTCAGGCGCAAGCGCCCGGCGGCTCCGGTCGATCTCTCCGAGTAGGGTTTCCCTCGCAGGCGATTATGGTAAGGGCCGTCCGATGGAACGGATGCCTGCCCTCGTGACATGCGCGCCGCCCCGCTTTGCGGTCCGCGGCCGGGCGGCCTGGCGATGGCTCGGCCAGGCTTGATCCTTGCTGCCCGGATCCCGCGGGCAGTTCGCATCCCCGTTTTCCCAATTTCATGAAGGCCATTTCCATGCGCGTTGTTTCCGGCATTCAGCCCACCGGCAAGCCCCACCTCGGCAACTACCTCGGCGCCATCCGCAACTACGTGAAGCTTCAGGACGATGCGCTTGCCGCAAACGGCGAATGCTTCATCTTCATCGCCGACCTGCACGCCATCTCCATGCCGCACGACCCGGTCGAGTTGCACAACTCGACGCTCGAGCTCGTCGCCACGCTGGTCGCCTGCGGTCTCGACACGTCCAAGACTGTCCTTTTCAACCAGGCGCAGGTTCCGGCCCATGCCGAGCTTCAATGGCTGCTGTCGGGCACCGCGCGGATGGGCTGGCTGTCGCGCATGACCCAGTTCAAGGACAAGTCGGGCAAGAACCGTGAGGGCGCGAGCATCGCGCTGTTCACCTACCCGGTACTGCAGGCAGCCGACGTGCTGCTCTACCAGGCGACCCACGTTCCGGTGGGCGAGGACCAGAAGCAGCACCTCGAACTGGCGCGCGACATCGCGCAGAAGTTCAACAACGACTTCGCATCCGAAGACGACCCGGTCTTCACCCTGCCCGAGCCCTACATCCCGCCCGAAGCGGCGCGGATCATGAGCCTGCGCGACGGCACGTCGAAGATGAGCAAGTCGGATCCCTCCGACATGAGCCGGATCAACCTGTCCGACGATGCCGACACCATCATGAAGAAGGTCAAGAAGGCCAAGACCGATCCCGAGCCCTTGCCGCCCGAAGCAGCGGGGCTGGAAGATCGGCCGGAGGCAAAGAACCTCGTGGCGATCTACGGCGCCTTCAGCGGGAAGAGCGTGGACGAAGTGCTGGCCGAATACGGCGGCGCCGGGTTCGGTACATTCAAGCCGGCGCTAGGCGAATTGATGGTCGAGACGCTCTCGCCGATCACTGCACGCTTCAACGAACTGCGCGCCGACCGCGAACTGCTCGACGCCATCCTCGCGCGGGGCGCGGCCCGGGCACGAGACATGAGCGGGCCGACGCTTTCGCGCGCATACGCGGCGCTCGGTCTTGTGCGGGGCTGAGGCGAAAAGCTCCTGAAATCGGTGGTTTTTGCCGTACCGGATGTTCAATCCCGGTTCAGGGCGTCATAGCTATGGTGTTGTCATAGTCGGCAGCAGTGCGCCGCGACTCAGGAGGCGCGCCGTGAGCCGAGCCTGTGGAGTACCTCGATCATGTCGCCCGTTTCGTTTTCGCTGCGCAAACTGAAGATCGCCGCCGCCTCGCTGGCGCTGGCGCTGGCCGGGCTGGCCGCCTGTGCCGCGCCGTTCAATGCCGACGTCTCGCGTTTCCAAGCGCAACTGCCCGCGCCGCAGGGCCAGAGCTTCGCCATCGTCGCCGATGACCCGGCGCTCGCCGGTGGCCTCGAGTTCGCGCAGTATGCCGGCTATGTCGCGCAGAATCTCAGGGAACTCGGCTACACCGATGCTGCCTCGCCGCAGGAAGCGAACCTGCTGGTGCGCTTCGACTACGGAGTCGACAACGGCCGCGAACGGATCGACCGCAGCCCCTTCGCCTATGGCTATCGCGACCCCTTTTATAGCGGCTGGTACGATTACCAGCCGATCGTCTTCCGCGACCGTCAGGGCCGCACCCGGGTCAGTTACGTCCCGACCCGCCCGTGGGGCTACGGCTTCTACGATCCCTGGTTCGATGGCGGGACCGAAAGCTACACCGTCTACACCAGCGGCATCTCGCTGAAGATCGACGACGCAGCCGGCAAGCGACTGTTCGAAGGCAAGGCGCAGGCGCTCTCGACCTCGAACCGGCTGCAATACCTCGTGCCCAACCTGGTCGAGGCGATGTTCACCGACTTCCCCGGCGATTCTGGCAAGACGATGCGCATCTCGATCGCGCCCGAGGACCAGCCGGTACAACCCAAATAGGTCGGGTGAAAAGTCACATAGACGAAGGGCGGGCCGGCGGCGGCCCGCCCTTTTTCGTTTGCCCGACGGCACGGCGCGGATAGGAACCCCCGATGGCAACGATCGTCGCAATAGCTCCGCGCGCCCGGCCCGCAGCAGACCAGGCGTTGCGCTGGTCGCTCGTCGCCTTGACCGCCACGGCGTGGCTGAGCGGCGCGATATTCGGAGCCTACATCCTCGCCTACTACGTCGGCGCCGTTCCCGCCGGCACGATGCAAGACTGGAACTCGGTCCTGCCCCGGCTTTACGAAGCGCAGGGCAGCCCGGCGGCGAACATGGGTATCGGCGTGCATTTCATGCTCGGCGCGGTGCTCCTGCTGCTCGGGCCGCTGCAACTCATCGCTGGGGTGCGGACGCGCTGGCCGCGCTTCCATCACTGGGTGGGCCGGACCTATGTCGCCAGCGCAATCCTGACAGGCATCGGCGGCCTGACCTTCATCGCCTTGCGCGGGACGGTCGGGGGTCTGCCGATGTCGATCGCCTTTGCGCTGTACGGCGCGGCGATGGTGGTGTGCGGCGCGGAAACCCTTCGCCACGCCATGGCCCGAAGGCTGCAGCGTCACCGGGCCTGGGCGATCCGGCTGTTCGCCCTCGCCGTCGGTTCGTGGCTCTACCGGATGGACTACGGCTTCTGGTTTCTGCTCTTCGGCAAGGCCGGCCATACCGCCGATTTCCACGGGCCTTTCGACTATTTCATGGATTTCTGGTTCTACCTGCCCAACCTGCTGGTGGCGGAACTGGCGATCCGCTCGACCGCGCCGCGCAGTTCGGCAGCAATGAAGTGGGGCGCAAGCGGCGTGATTGCCGGAGTGACCGCCTTCCTGGTGCTGGCGGCCTATTTCTTCACCACGCGAAGCTGGGGCGTCGCGATCCTTTGGCGTCTCGGCTGGTGGGCATGACTTGATTTCCCGCTCGGCCATGGCCAGTCCGGTCGGGACATGAAAAACCTGAAACTTGCCGCAGCCTTAGCCGCCCTCGCCCTCACTGCCCCTGCCGCCGCGCAGGTGCCGCCGGACATCGCCGAGAAGACCCGTGCGCTAGGGGCGATGATGGATCCGGCAATCGGCTACAGCCCGTGGGTCGGGCGTTTCGACCCGTCCTACTGGAACGGCATGACCGTCACCCGCGGCATCGCCTACGGCAGCGATTCGGCGCAGGTGCTCGACGTCTACCTGCCCGACGGCGCGGCGGAGGACGATGCCCGGCGCCCGGTCCTGCTGTTCGTCCACGGTGGCGGGTTTCGCGGCGGGCGGCGCGAGGGGATGCCCTATCCCGACAACATCCCCGGCTGGGCGGTGCACGAGGGGATGATCGGGGTCAGCATCGACTATCGCCTCGCCCCCCTGAGCTCCTGGCCGGCGGGCTCCGAGGACCTCAAGTCCGCGCTTGCCTGGGTCCGCGAACACATTGCCGGATACGGCGGCGATCCCGACCGCATCGTGCTGTTCGGCCATTCCGCCGGGGCCAACCACGTCGCGGATTACGTCGGACACAACGAGTTTCACGGCAGCGAACTCGCCGGGGTGAAGGGCGCCGTGCTGCTTTCGCCGTTCTACGCGCCGCAGGCCGATCCGGCCCAGCCGCACGTCTATTATGGTGCGGATGAAGCGCTTCAAACCGCCGTTCCGCAGGTCGAGCGCTTGCGGATGAGCCATGTTCCGCTGTTCATCGGCGTCGCCCAGTACGACATCGAGCCGATGCGTACGTTCGGCCTCAACGCCCGCGACTGGCTGTGCGAACAGCCCGAGCGCTGCCCCGAGTTCATCGACCTGCCCGACCACAACCACTTCACTGAAGGCCTGTCGCTCGGCAGCGAGGACAAGACGCTGGCCACCGCGCTGGTGGCCTGGCTCAAGCTCAACGGGATAATCTCTCCGCGTCCGCAGTGAGGCCCAGCGCGCGATAGGCTTCGCGCAGCGTATTGAGCCGCGCGGGCGTCAGGCATCCTTCGAAATGGTCAACGTGTGACGAAACCCATGTTACCGCCAGTTCGGTAACGTCACGACGCATGTCCTGGTCCGCCGCCGTGTCTGAGGAATGGCAGGATGCCTCGTCCGCCGCGGAGGAGCGCAAGTTTCGCAAGGAGGTGGCGAATTCCACCGCGCGGCTGGGCGCCACAGTGAAGGTTTCGTATGCGTCGGTCCCATCGAAGTCGATGCGATGCACGTCGATCCGGCCGTCCGCGCGGACCTGGAGGTCGTGCTCGGGACAGGATCCAGCGCAGATTGCATAGGCATGCCGCTGCGAGACCTTGACCGCTTCCTCGCTCACAGGCGCCGGTGTCGCTGCGCAGGCTGAAAGCGCCGCCAGGAGTGCCAGTTTCGTCCACTCCCGGGCTTTCATCGACCGTTAGCCCAGCTTCGCGTGGCCGCCGGTCGAGCCGAAGCCGCCGGTGCCGCGCGCGGTGTCATCGAGTTCCTCGACCTCGTCCCACGCCGCCAGCGTCACCGGGGCGAGGACAAGCTGCGCCACCCGGTCGCCACGGGCGATCGCGAAGGGCTCGGCGCCGTGGTTGATGAGGATAACCTTCAATTCGCCGCGATAGTCGGAATCGATCGTACCCGGCGTGTTGGGCACCGAAATCCCGTGCTTGAGCGCGAGGCCCGAGCGCGGGCGGACCTGGATTTCGTAACCCGGCGCAATGGCCATCGCGAGGCCGGTGGCAACCGCATGTCGGGCACCCGGCGCAATCTCCACATCCTCGGCAGAAAGCACGTCCATCCCGGCAGCGCCGTCGGTCGCGTAGGCCGGGAGCGAAAGCCCCTCACCGTGGGGAAGGCGCCGAACTCGTACCGGCACCCGTTCAGGCAAGCTCATCGGCCACTTTCTGCATCAGTTTGAGCGCGACGTCCTTCTTGCTCATCGGGTCCCACTCTTCTTCACCCTTCTCGGTAACGATGGTGACGTGGTTTTCGTCGCCGCCCATCACGCTCTTGCCCCGGCCGCCCGATACGTCGTTGGCGACGATCCAGTCGGCGCCCTTGTTCTTGCGCTTTTTCTTGGCGTTGGCGATCAGGTCGTCGGTTTCGGCGGCGAAGCCGATCAGCACCTTGGGCCGCTTCTTTTCGGCGGCGAGGTTGACGAGGATGTCGGGATTTTCCTGCAGCAGCAGCGCGGGGGGCGCATCGCCGCGCTTTTTGATCTTGTGGTCCGAATATTCGCGCGTGCGCCAGTCGGACACCGCGGCGACAAGCACCGCGGCATCGGCGGGAAGCGCTTTCTTGACCGCCTTCTGCATCTCGTCGGCGCTCTCGACGTCGATCCGGTCGACCCCGAGCGGCGTGGCGAGGTGCACCGGGCCGGCAACCAGCGTGACTCGCGCACCCAGCGCGGCGGCCGCGGCGGCGATGGCGAAGCCCTGCTTCCCGCTCGAACGGTTGGTGATGTAACGAACCGGGTCGAGCCCTTCCCATGTCGGCCCGGCGGTGACCAGCACGTGCTTGCCGTGGAGCGGGCGATGATCGGGAGCGACGTCGAAATCGCCCTGCCCTTCGAGCGGGTCGTCGACGATCTCGACCGGCGCGGCTGGCGCGGGCGGCGGGGGCGCTACGGGCACGGCGGTGGGTTCGCCGACAGTTGGCTCTGGCGCGACCTGGTTGGCGTTGACCTCGTGGTTGATCGCCTCGCGGTCGGTCGGCGGCGCGGCCTTGGCCTTGCCCTTCTTGGCGAACAGCGGGTGATCGAGATCGGGCTCGGCGTCGACCACGTCCTCTGCCGGCAGGTCTTCCATCGGCAGGTCGTGGTAGATGACTTCTTCGTCCGCGATCTTGCGCGGGGTCGAGCGCGGAATGATCGAGGCGAGCAGGCCGCCGAGTCCGCCCTTCTTGTGTTCTTCCTCGTGCTCGGCTTCCGGCTCTTCCTCCGGTTCGAGCGCCTCGAGGTAGTCGGCGATTTCCTTCGGGCCGGCATCGCCCGGGTCGAGGCCCAGCGCATCGGCGATTTCCAGCCACACGGCTTCGGGCTCGGGCAGGCGGCCCGGGCCGTATTCGCCACAGGCCATCTCGCCCTCGTCGGGATCGAGCACGGTAACGCCGGCTTCGCGCAACAAGGCGACATTGCGCTGCGTCGCCTCGTGCTCCCACATCTTCACGTTCATCCCCGGCACCGCCAGCACCGGCTTGTCGGTGGCGAGAATCAGCGTGGTGCCAAGGTCGTCGGCGATGCCGGCGGCCATCTTGGCGAGCAAGTCGGCGGTCGCCGGGCAGACGACCACGAGATCGGCCGCGCGCGAGAGCTGGATATGGCCGATTTCGGCCTCGTCCTTGAGGTCCCACAGGCTCGAATGGACCTGGTTGCCCGAGAGCGCGGCAAGGCTCATCGGCGTGACGAATTGCGCGCCACCGTCGGTGAGCACGCAGGTCACGTCGCCTCCGCCCTTCCTGATAAGGCGGACGAGTTCGCAGCTCTTGTAGGCGGCTATACCTCCGCCCACGACAAGAAGAATGCGTGGCCCTGCCATGCCTGCCTAGGTATCCCTCTGTAAGGCCCCAACTATCGGACGAACCCTAATGATCCGCCCGACGCGAGGCCAGCCTTGCCTCAGGGTGGTTAACTTTTGCCTAGCACTAGTCTTTCAGGCAATGTCTGCAAACTTGGAATACGGGGAAATCCGATGCGCTTCGTCCTAACCGCTCTCGCCATGATCGGCGGCATTGTCTTCACCTTCATGGGCATCGGCTTTCTGCTCACGCCCGAAAGCTCGGGCGCCAGCCTCGGCCTGCTGCCGAGCGGAACGCAGAGCCTGGCGGTGATGCGCGCCGACATGACGGCGTTCTTCATCGTCGGCGGGCTGGCGCTGGCCTTCGGTGCCTGGCAACGCAACGGCGAACTGCTGCTGGTCCCTGCCGCGCTGTTCGGAATCGCCTTTACCGGGCGGCTGGTCAGCTTCTTTGCCGACGGCACATATCCGGGCTTCTGGCAACCGATGCTGGTCGAAGCGAGCGTGGTCGTCCTCAGTGTCCTGTCGAGCCAGATGCTGCCGCATCGGGCCGTCGGCCACGAAACGATCTGAGCGCGGCGACAAGGTCGCCGAGCGCGCGCGGGACGAGCGCCAGCCCGGCGCCGTAGATCGGGAAGATCAGCGCCACCCAGTAGAAGTTGTCGATCCGCGCAAAAAGCGCGACCGCGGTGAGGATTCCGGCGAACCAGCACGTCGCGACCAGTCCGAGCCGTCCGCCGAGCGCGGCCCATCCGAGCAGTGGCAGCACGGCCAGCGGCGGACCCAGCCAGCCGGGCAGCGCCGACAGCAGGCTGACGAGGACGATCCCGTGCAGCGCGAGGTTGAGACCCTGGTGCGCGGTCCAGCCATCCGAGACGATGTCGGTCGGCAACTGGTGCGCGATCACCGCCTGGGCGTGGAAATACATGCCGATGGCGAACACTGCGACCGCCGCGCCGACCGCCGCCGCCTCGCGCCAGCGCGCCTGGCTTACGGCGAGTGCGCCCCAAAGCAGAAAATAGGCCAGCGCCAGTTCGCGAATCGCCAGCCCGCAGCAGGCAAGCAGCAGCGAGGGCCACCAACGCTCGCGGCGATAGGTCGCCAGCGCAGCCGAGACGAACAGTCCCGCCATGATTTCCGGGCTCAGCCCGACCTTCGGGATCAGCGCCACGGCCCCCATCGCCAGCGAAAACAGGCCGATGCCGATCTGCTCGGCACTCCTGACCTTGCCGCGCAGTCCGAAGTAGAGCCCCATCGCGGTCGTCGCCCAGAGCAGCGCAGCGATCACGCGCAGGCCGGCGAGGCCCAGGATGGTCGAGCTCCATGCCAGCGTCGGCGGACGCACCGTGACGAAGGGCTTGGTCGGGTATCTCGAATGGCGCTGCTCATCGAGCGCGACAACGTAGTAGCTCTCGCCGTTGCCCACGCGCCGGTAGATCGTCTCGTAGAGGTCGAAGTCGCGGCGCGCCCCGCTCTTCAGCTTCTTCTTGTTGCTGGCCTGCGCCTGCTTGCCATAGGTTTCCTCCGCAGAAACGCTCCACACGCAGGCGACGACCGTCAGGGCGAGCAGCGCCGCCGCTGCAATCGCAGGCAGCCGGCGAAGCGGGCGATCGAGCCCTTCCCACCAGCCAACGATGTCGGGCAACCGGATCATCTGGCGAAGGCGCGCCGCCACAGCGAGCCGAGCGTCAGCGGCAGGAACGCAAGGCCCGCGAACCAGACCGGCGTCACCACCAGCGCCCAATAGAAGTTGTTGTCACGGCCCGCGATCATGAAGAACAGCCCATAGCCTGCGCACAGCAGGGTGCAGAAGGTGCCGAGCGGGCTTTTCCACCCCGTCCATCCGACCAGCGGCAGCAGCGCCAGCGGAGCGGCGATGAGCGCCGGAAGGAACTGCAGCGGGCTGGTCTCGACCACGTTGCCGGTGAGCCCGCGCATCCCGCGCAGAGCGAGCCAGCCATCGGACGGCCGGTCTCCCGGCAGGAGCAGCGGATCGACCTTTGAGAAATGCCACGCCATGTAGCCGAGGAAGGCCAGCACCAGCGCTCCCCACGCTCCGGCCTCGCGCCAGTCGCGGCGCCATGCGGCCATTGCGCCGAGCAGCAGGACGAAAGGCAGCACATGCTCGCGGATCGCCAGCGCCCCCCCGGCGGCAAGCAGGGCCCAGCCCCACTTGCCCGGCCGGTGCACGCCGATCGCCAGCGCCACCAGCAGCCCGGCCCAGACCTCATGCAGCACGAGGTATTTGGGGTTGAGGCCCGAAGCCATGCCGATGATCAGGCAGGCGACGCCGATGACCTTGCGCGGATCGCCTCCCGGCTCCGCCGCCAGCCGCACGTACCAGGTGGCCGCGGCGATCACCGCGAGCAGCAGGATCACCCCTTCGGCCTCGCCGCCCATGAGCCCGGTCAGGAACGCGAGCGTCGGCAGCCGCACGGCGACGGCAGGCCGCACCGGGAAGTTGCGCGCGCGCTGCTCCTCGACCGCGGCCTTGTAGTAGGGATCGCCGGCCACGACGCGCTCCGAAACCCGGTCGTAGAGTGCAAGGTCGGTGTCGCGCTTGGCAGTAACTGCTGATGCCGTGCGATTCGCGCCATTGACCGGCGTCTGCGGCAGCGGCAGGGGGGCGGAGAGGAACGCCCACAGCAACAGCACGACGATTGCCGCCAGCGCCGCACGGGCTGCGCCGCGCGGCCAGTGCGCGAAACGGTGCCACTGCGGCGTTCCCCCCGGCTCCATGCTATCCCAGCCAACCCGCCACGCTGGCGATCCACACCAGCACCCCGCCGGCAATCGCCGCGCCGAGGTACCCTAGCCAGCGGCGGCCCATACCCGGCCGGCGTTCCCACACCAGCTCGATCTCGGGCAGCGGCGGCGGTTCGGGCGCACCGCCCTTGGGCGGGAACTGATCCTCCAGCCGGCGCACCAGCGCGGGCAGGCGCAGCAGCGTGTGGAAGTCCTCGCGAATCCGGTCGGCCAGCGCCGCCTCCGGGCCAAGCTCGTCGCGGATCCAGCTCTTTACATAGGGCGCGGAAACGTCCCACATGTTGATCTGCGGGTGGAGCTGGGTGGCAATGCCCTCGACCATGACCATGGTCTTCTGCAGCAGCAGCAGGTGCGGCTGGGTCTGCATGTCGAAGTCGCGGGTGATGGCGAAGAGTCCGTCGAGCATCTGCCCGACCGAAAGCTCGCTCACCGGCTTGCCGCGCATCGGTTCGCCGACCGCACGCAAGGCCGTCGCGAACTCGTCGACCGAGTGGTAGCTCGGCACGTACTGCGCCTCGAAATGAATTTCGGCGACGCGGCGGTAATTGCCGGTGGTCAGCCCGTAGAGGATCTCCGCGAGCCACTGCCGGGCCCGCCGGTCGATCCGCCCCATGATGCCGAAGTCGATGGCGACGATGGTTCCGTCGGGACGCACGAACAGGTTCCCCTGGTGCATGTCGGCGTGGAAGAATCCGGCGCTGATCGCCTGTGTGAGGAAGGCGAGGACGAGGCGCCGGGCGAGCGACGGCAGGTCGTGCCCGGCGGCCTTGAGCGCCTCGACGTCGGAAATCTTGATCCCGTCGATCCACTCGATGGTCATTACCCGGCCGTTGGTCCGGTCCCAGTCGATCGAGGGGATGCAGTACCCCTCGAAGCCCTTCATGCCTTCGGCCAGTTCGGAAGCCGAGGCAGCCTCGCGGCGCAGGTCGAGCTCGCGATTGGTCCAGCGCTTGAAGTTGGCGATGGTCAGCGCCGGGCGCAGCCGGCGGGCCTCGCCGCCCAGTTCCTCGAGATGCGCCGCAGCCCATTCGTAGGTTGCGATGTCCTTCGCCAGCCGCTCGCGGATGCCCGGGCGGAGGACCTTGACCGCCACGTCCCGGCCTTCGGTCGTCGTCGCCCGGTGGACTTGCGCGATCGAGGCCGAGCCTACCGGGACCGGGTCGATATGGCTGAACAGGGTGGCGACAGGCGCGTCGAAACTGCGCGCGATCTCGGCCTCGATCGCCGCGAAGGGGACCGGCGGCAGGCTGTCCTGCAGGCTCAGGAGATTGCGCGCCGCGTCCTCGCCCACAAGGTCGGGCCGTGTGGCGAGCGACTGGCCCAGCTTGATCGCCGCGGGGCCGATCTTCTGGAACGCGGCGGCGTAGTCCGGTTCACCCGACTTGCCCGTCAGAGAAAGCCAGCGCGCCGCTTTGGCCATGCGCTTGACTGGCACGGGCGTGTTGGGATCGACTTCAATCCCAACGAGCGCACGATGGCGCGCGGCAGTAACGCCCCACCAGAAAAGGCGCCAGATATGGGTCGCCGGACGGGTCACCGTGTCAGATTTTCCACCCCGAGTGGATCGCCACCAGCCCGCCCAGGATCGGCTCGACCTTCGTGCGGGCGAACCCGGCCTCGCGGATCATCCGCTCGAATTCGGGCATCGGCGGGAAGCGGCGGATCGATTCGATCAGGTAACGGTAGCTGTCGGCATCGCCGGCGATGGCCTTGCCGAGCTGCGGCACAAGCTTGTGCGAATAGAAGTCGTAGACTTCCTTGAACCCCGGCCACTCGGTGGTCGAGAACTCGAGGCAGAAGAACCGCCCGCCGTATTTGAGCACGCGGTATGCCTCGGCCAGCGCCTTGTCGATGTGGGTCACGTTCCTGATGCCGAAGGCGATGGTGTAGGCATCGAACATGCGCGGGCCATAGGTCAGCGCCTCGGCGTTCTGGTTCGACCAGACCAGCCCGTCGATCCCGCGGTCCATCGCCCGCTCAACCCCGACGTCGAGCATCTCCTGGTTGATGTCGGCGACGGTGACTTCGGCCCCGCGCGCCGCCATGCGGAAGGCGATGTCGCCGGTGCCGCCGGCCATGTCGAGGATCGCCTCGCCCGGTTGCGGCTTTACCCGGCGCACGAACTGGTCCTTCCACAGCCGGTGCATCCCGCCCGACATGGCATCGTTCATCACGTCGTACCTGGCGGCAACGCCGGAGAACACCGCGCCCACGCGGCGGGTCTTCTCCTGCGGATCGACCTCTTCGTAGCCGAAGGAAACGGTTTCGCTCATGCGCTTTCCCCTAGCGGCGGCGTGCCGCCAGCGCCAGCACCGGCTTGCCGCCGCATCGCCATCACCGACAAGGCAATTCCGGCCAGGATCATCGCCATGCCCGCGAAATGGTAACTGTGGAGCTTCTCGCCGAGCAGGGCGGCTGAGAGCAGCGCGCCAAAGATCGGCATCAGCGTGATCGCCAGCCCTGCGCGGGCAGCACCGACCACCTGCGTCGCATGGTTGAACATGAAATAGGCGACGATGGAGGGCAGGACGCAGACATAGGCGAAGGCGGCAAGCACGCCCGGCCCCCAGACGATGCGGTCACCCGAAAGCCAGTCCCGGGCCGCAAACGGCGCCAGCACGACGGCGCCGACGATGAAAGTCGCGGCAACGAAGCTGATCGGCGAAATCTTCGGGCGCAGGCGCAGCAGCACGGTGTAGAGCGCCCAGACCACGACGCTGGCCAGCACCAGCAGGTCGCCCAAGCCAAAATGCAGCGTCAGCGCGCGCGCCGGGTCGCCCTCGAACACGATCGCGGCCACGCCCACGATCGAGGCCGCGACTCCGATATTCTGCACCAGCGGGCTGCGCACGGCGAAGAACAACCGGTCGAGCACCACCACCACCGCCGGAACCGCGGCCTGCAGCAGCAGGGCATTGGTGGCGGTCGTGTAGCGCAAGCCCGAATAGAGCAGCGAATTGAACGCAGCGACCCCGAGCAGGCCGAGCAGGAGCACCGGCATCCAGTTCTGCCTGATCGTCGGCCAGTCGCGCCGCAGCGAGCGCCAGGCGAGCGGCAGGACGATCAGCGATGCGCCCGCCCAGCGCACCCACGCCAGCGTCAGCGGCGGCACGTCGAGACGCACGGCGCGCCCGACGATCGAATTGCCCGCCCACAGGACCATGACAACACCGAGCAGGGCGAAAGCTCGGTACTGGCGGCCGGCATCTTGCATCGCGCGTGCCCCTAGCCGCGCCCGCTGCGCTTGGCGATGACAGAATCGTCAGGCCCGGCTAACGCACCCGCGCCATGCCCGAACTGCCCGAAGTCGAAACCACCGTGCGCGGCCTCGCCCGCTTCCTCGACGGCGAGCGGCTCGAGTCGGTGATCCTTAACCGCCCCGACATGCGCTTCCCCTTCCCGACCGGTTTCGTCCAGGCGTTGAGCGGCGCCAGGGTCACCGGCCTCTCGCGCCGCGCCAAGTATGGCCTCGTCCACACCGACCGCGAAAGCACCATGGTGTTCCACCTCGGAATGAGCGGGCGCTGGCGGATAGATCCCGAGACGCCCGACAGGCACGACCATCTCATCCTCGCCACCGCCGGGCACAGCTTCGCGCTGTGCGATCCGCGGCGCTTCGGTTTCGTCGATCTTGTCCCGACCTTGGCGCTGAAAGCCTGGCCTGCCTTCGCCGCGATGGGGCCCGAACCGCTCGGCCCCGACCTGACCCCGCGGCACCTCAAGGCGGCGCTTGCCGGACGCAAGGCTGCGATCAAGCTCATGCTGCTCGACCAGCGTGTGGTCGCCGGGCTCGGCAACATCTACGTCTGCGAGGCGCTGTGGCGCGCCGGGATCGACCCGCGCAAGGCCGCCGGGCGCGTTTCGCTGGCGGCGCTCGAACGACTCGTCCCGGCGATACGCGGCGTGCTCGACGAGGCGATCGAGGCCGGCGGATCGACCTTGCGCGACTATGCGCGCCCCGATGGCCAACTCGGCTACTTTTCGAAGCGATTCGACGTCTACGACCGAGAAGGCGAAACCTGCCGGCGCGCGGATGAGGGGACGATAAGCCGCCTCGTACAAGGCGGACGCTCGACCTGGTTTTGTCCCCGCTGCCAGCGATGATGCATATTTAGCAATCCAAAAATGCGTATCATAGTGGCGGTCATCGGCAACGGAGCTGAACAGGGCCTGGGATGAGTGAAGACGGTGACGGGCAAACCAGCCGACGCAGGAGAAGGAGCAAGGCGCAGGGGCAGGGAAATCCGCAACGCAAGAAACTGTCGCGGAGGATCGAAAACCTGCTTTGGTTTCTCGGGGCCATGGCCATCGTCGTGCCGATCCTGATAGGTATCCTGGGGGCAACGAACTGATCGCCGGTCGCGCCTGCGTCGCCGCAGGCCGCGAATGAGTTGACGATTCGTCGGAGCGCCGCTAAGGGCGCCGCTTTCCGGCGGTAGACCGCCGTTCAAAACACCTGGAAGATAGACATTCCGGCCGCACGGGGCGGCCCGAGACAAGGATAGACATGGCCAATACGCCGCAAGCCAAGAAGCGCATTCGTCGCAACGACCGCCGCGCCGAAATCAACGGAGCCCGCATCAGCCGCATCCGTTCGTTCGTGAAGAAGGTCGAGACCGCGATCGCCGGCGGCGACAAGACTGCTGCTGCCGCGGCGCTCAAGGACGCCCAGCCGGAACTGGCGCGCGGCGTCGCTCGCGGTGTGCTCCACAAGAACACCGCATCGCGCAAGATGAGCCGACTCAGCAAGCGAGTCGCGGGCATGTGAGTCGCGCCTTCGCATTTTTTGCGGAGGAACGAAATCGGAACGGGGCCGGTGCGAAAGCGCCGGCCTTTTTTTGCACCTGCGAAGTGCTCACCGGATGATGTAACAGAAATGTAGGAAAACCCGCGATTCGCGGGCTGGATTTTGCCAACTCGTTGATATTGTGCAATTTCTACGGAAGCCTGCGGGTTAGCGCACTGTCAAGATGCAAAAATTTTCTTTTTTTCCCCCTGCACCTCTTGCCCATCGGTCGATGTCGTTTTTAAGACAGGGCATCAGGTCGGACGAGTCTTCTGTCACGGCCATTACATCGAGACGACGATACGTGCGCGCCGGACCATTGGGGACGACTCCGGCGGGGGGCGCAGCTTTGCCGACGCACAGTATCGTCAGAGGGGGTTTTAAGACGATGCTCTTCGTAATGAGGTGGGTTCGATGATTCGAAGAAGCGCGCAAGCGGGTCGTATCGGGGTGTCAGGCGAAAAGAGGGTTGAGGGAAGCATGGAAGACCAGGAAGCGTTAGACCTGGCCGCCGATTGGGCGGACATCTCTCAGGGCTTGCGCAAAGACCTTGGTCACCAGCTGCACAGCCAGTGGATCAAGCCGATCCAGCTGGGCACGTTCTGCAAGGATTCGGGCACGCTGAACCTGTTCCTGCCGACCGAATTCTCAGCCAACTGGGTGCAGGACCGGTTCCATGACCGGCTCTCGCTCGCTTGGAAGATCGCCCGTAGCGAAGTGCGTCAGGTCAAGATCCAGGTCCACCCGGGCCGCCGCAAGCTGGCCGACATCGACCTGCGCGGCGACGACGGCTTCGGCCGCCGCGCGGCCAACGATGCCGTCCCCGGCATGGCCATGGCCTCGATCGGCGAGCACGGTTTCACCAGCTCGGTCGGGCTCGACCCATCGCTGACTTTCGCCGCCTTCGTCACCGGCACCACCAACGTGCTTGCGTTCAACGCCGCAGAGCGGATGTCGAAGGTCGAGCAGCCGCAGTTCAGCCCGCTCTACCTCAAGGCTGCCACCGGCCAGGGCAAGACGCACCTGCTGCACGCCATCGGCCACAGCTACCTGCAGGCGCACCCGCGGGCGCGCATCTTCTACTGCAGCGCCGAACGCTTCATGATCGAGTTCGTCCAGGCGCTGCGCCAGAACGAGATGATGGAGTTCAAGGCCCGCTTGCGCGCCTTCGACCTGCTGCTGGTGGACGACATCCAGTTCATCATCGGCAAGGCCGCCGCGCAGGAGGAACTGCTCTACACGATCGACGCGCTGCTCGCCGAAGGCAAGCGGCTGGTCTTCGCCGCCGATCGCGCGCCGCAGGCGCTCGACGGCGTGGAACCGCGCCTGCTGAGCCGCCTGTCGATGGGCCTCGTCGCCGACATCCAGCCGGCCGATATCGAGTTGCGTCGTTCGATCCTCGAATCGAAGCTCGCCCGTTTTGCACCGCTCTCGGTGCCGGGCGACGTGATCGAGTTCCTTGCACGGACCATCAACCGCAACGTGCGCGAGCTGGTCGGCGGGCTCAACAAGCTGATCGCCTATGCCCAGCTGACCGGGCAGGAAGTCTCGCTGCAGCTGGCCGAGGAACAGCTCACCGATATCCTGTCGGCCAACCGCAAGCGCATCACCATCGACGAGATCCAACGCACCGTCTGCCAGTTTTACCGGGTCGACCGCTCGGAGATGAGCAGCAAACGCCGCGCCCGCGCCGTGGTTCGCCCGCGTCAGGTGGCGATGTACCTCTCGAAAGTGCTGACCCCGCGCAGCTACCCGGAGATCGGGCGCAAGTTCGGCGGTCGCGACCACTCGACGGTGATCCACGCGGTGCGGCTGATCGAGGACCTGCGCAAGCGCGACGCCGACATGGACGGCGACGTGCGCAGCTTGCTGCGCCAGCTGGAAAGCTGAGGGTTAATTCCCACACAATCTGCACAGGGCCTGCCGGACATATCCGGCGGGTCCTGAACAGCCTTTTGCACAAGGCCCGGGCAGCCTAGGGAGGCGCAATGCTGCCGCCTGACCGCCTCGAACGCTTCGCCCGCCACATCGTCCTTCCCGAAGTCGGCGGAGCGGGTCAGGCCAAGCTGGCCTACAGCCATGTCGTGCTGGTCGGTCTCGGCGGGATCGGCAGCCCGGCTCTCCAGTATCTCGCCGGAGCGGGTATCGGAAAGCTGACCCTGATCGACGACGACCGGGTCGATGCCAGCAACCTTCAGCGCCAGACGCTCTTCACCGAAGCCGACATCGGGCATCTCAAGGCCGAGCGCGCCGAGGCCTGGCTCGAGGCCTTCGACCCAACCATCGCCGTGCAGGCGGTCGTCATCCGCGTCGAAGCGGCCAATGCAGTGGCGCTCATCGCCGGGGCTGACCTCGTGCTCGACGGGTGCGACAACTTCGCTACCCGGCTGGCCGTGTCGGACGCCTGCGTCGCCGCCGGAATCCCCCTGCTCAGCGCCGCGGTCGGTCGCTTCCAGGGCCAGGTCGGCGCCTTCGCCGGACACCTGCCGGACGAGGCCTGTTACCGCTGCTTCGTGGGCGACGCCTTCGATGCCGAGGACTGCGACACCTGCGCCGAGGACGGCATGCTCGGTGCAATGGCCGGGTGGACCGGGACGTTCGCTGCGCTGCAGGCGATCCGCGCCCTGCTCGCCCCCGTCGGCGCGATGGGCGATCCTCAGTGGAGCAAGCTGCACGTTCTCGACGGCCTCACGCCCGGCTTGCGCACGATGCGTATTGCCAGGGATCCCGAATGCCGAGGATGCGGGGCGATCAGCCCAGCCGGTTAGGCGTCGGGTCCCCGCGTTCGGCCACAAGTTCGCTGCGGGCCTTGACCATGCAGCGAAGATGAGCCGCGGCGACCTCCTCCCGCTCACCTACTCCCAGCGCGACAATTTGCTCGAGCAATTCACTGTCGCTCGTCACGACCGACGCCCGCGCAAGCTCCGCACCGTCGAGTCCGTAGCGCGCAGCAAGGTGGCGCATGGCGCGGGCTCGGAGGCGATATTCGAAGTCCATGAGCCGGGCGGATTCGAACTCCTCCTTCTTGCGCATGGCCTTGCCGAGATCCCAAACCATCCCGGAAATATGCTGCGACTGCCGCGAAGCTTCAAGCCGGAACCCAGGCCGGTCGGAGCCCGGTCCTGTTGCCATGAAATGTGAACTTTCTTGGAAACGGGCCTGGCCAAAGCAGGGCAACTGTGGATAGGGAATTGGCCTTGAAGTGAGGAACTGGGTCGTGGCGAAACGAGTACCGATGAGTGCCGAAGGGCGTAAGAAATACGCCCGGAAACAACGACAAATGCAAAAACTGGGCAAGGTCTTCGTTGTCGCACTCGGCGCGCTCGCAGCATCGCTGGCGGTGCTCGCAGTCAAACTGGGTTACTGATAGCATATCACTTTGCTGCGGTGAGGAGGTCCTCCACCCACTGCGGCACGAGCATGCTCGCCGGGCCGAGCCTTGTCTCGTCGAACCAGTGCGAACCCTGGCTGCGTTCGAGGTTGAGTTCGAGCGTCGCCGCCCCCGCCTCCTTCGCACCTTGCACGAATCCGGCCGCAGGATAGACCGCGCCGCTTGTGCCAATCGAGACGAACAGGTCGGCGCGCGAGAGCGCGGCGAAGATCTCGTCCATCCGGTAGGGCATCTCGCCGAACCACACGATGTCGGGCCTGAGCGCCGCCTGCCCGCATGAGGGGCATGGCGGGTTGTCGCGCAAGGTTCCGGTCCAGCTGTGACGCGCGTCACACACCGTGCACCACGCGCTCAGCCCTTCGCCGTGCATGTGAAGGA
Organism: Croceibacterium salegens; assembly: GCF_009827435.1. GTDB lineage: Bacteria > Pseudomonadota > Alphaproteobacteria > Sphingomonadales > Sphingomonadaceae > Croceibacterium_B > Croceibacterium_B salegens. The sequence goes on from NZ_WTYM01000032.1 coordinate 80,433, forward strand.
CGCGCGCGGCTCCGGCCCGTTCATGCAGGTCGTCGATGTTCTGCGTGACGATCAACAGCTCGCCGTCCCATGCCCGGTCGAGCCGCGCCAGCGCGTCGTGCGCGGGGTTCGGCTGCGCTGCCAGGATACCCGAGCGCCGCTCGTCGTAGAAGCGCTGGACGAGATCGGGATCGCGGCGAAATCCCTGCGGCGTCGCCACTTCCTCGACCGGGTGGTCTTCCCATAGCCCGTCCTCGGCGCGGAAGGTGCGCAGTCCTGATTCGGCACTGATCCCGGCGCCGGTAAGGATGACGATGTTGCGGATATCGTTCATGTACCGCATGAAGCACGCCGGAAACGGGAAACACAATGGCACGCATCGGCATCATCGGCAGCGAAGGGCGCATGGGGCATGCGCTGGCTCGTGCCATTGCGGCAGCCGGACACTCCTGCGTCGGCGGGGTCGACAAGGGCGACGATCCGGCCGCGCTGGCCGACGCAAGCGACGTGCTTGTCGACTTCTCGGCCCCCGGCGCGCTGGCGGCCAACCTTCATGCGGCGATTGGGGCGGGGATACCCATTCTTGTCGGCACCACCGGGCTCGACGAGCGGCACCACGCCTCGCTCGATTCCGCCGCCGGGGCGATCGCCGTCCTGCAGACCGGCAACACTTCGCTCGGCGTGACCCTCCTTGCCCACCTCGTGCGCGAGGCGGCGAGCCGGCTCGGCCCCGAATGGGATATCGAGGTCCTCGAGATGCACCACCGTATGAAAGTCGACGCGCCGTCGGGAACCGCACTGCTGCTCGGCGCCGCCGCGGCGGAAGGGCGCGATATCGACCTCGCAAGCCATTCGGAACGCGGTCGCGACGGGCATACCGGCGTGCGCGTACAAGGTACCATCGGCTTCGCCTCGCTGCGCGGCGGCACGGTGGCCGGCGATCATTCGGTGATCCTCGCCGGGGAACAGGAGCGGCTGACGCTCTCGCACCATGCCGAGGACCGGATGATCTTCGCCCATGGCGCGGTGCGCGGGGCGACATGGCTGCTCGACCAACCGGCGGGACGCTACACCATGGGGCAAGTGCTCGGCCTCGATTGAGAGGCGAGTAGGAGGGGCAAGTGGCAGGGCTGCGCGGCTACCTTCATCACCAGCTGTTCGACGGAGTAGAGCCCGACGGGCGGCTCACCTGGATGAACCGCGTCCTCGTCGTTGTCATCATCGCCGCCGTCACCGCCGCGGTATTGGCGACCGAGCCGAGCATCGCAGGACCATGGCACTCCGTGCTGATCGCCGCCGAGGTCGCGTTCGGCGCGGTCTTCCTGCTCGAATACCTCGCGCGGATTCATGCTGCGGCCGAGCAGCCGGGGCCAAAGTCCGCCTTCGCCAAGCGCATGCGATTCATCCTGTCGCCGCTCGGGCTGATCGACCTGCTGGTGGTGGCCACCTCGCTGTTCCCGCTGTTCGTCGCCAATGCCGCGGTACTGCGGATCGTGCGGCTGCTGCGCGTGCTCGCGACGATCAAATTCGGCCGTTTCTCGAAAGCCTTGCGCGAGGTCTTTACGGCCATACGAGACCGGGCCGAGGAACTTCTCGTGACCGGCGCGCTGTCGCTGGTCGCATTCCTGCTCGGCGCAACCGCGCTGTACTTCGCCGAGCACGAGGCTCAGCCCGAGGCTTTCGGCTCGATCCTGCGCGCGCTGTACTGGTCGGTGATCACGCTGACGCAGGTCGGCTACGGCGACGTCGTGCCGGTGACCGCGCTCGGCAAGTTCTTCGCCAGTGTCATCGCGATCGCCGGGATCGCGCTCGTCGCCATGCCGATCGGCATCTTCGCCGCGGCCTTCTCCGAAGCGATGCAGCACCACCGCGACCTGCGCATCGAAGAACTGCGCCGCCAGCTCGAACAACTCGACACCGAGGACCAGCGCATCGCCGCAAAGCTTGCCGCGCTGGAACGGCTTAGTAAGCGGGACTGATGACCAAGGACCAGATTTTCGAATTCTTCCGCCGCCTTGCCGAAGACGATCCCGCACCCGAAACCGAACTCGAATACGGCAATGCCTTCCAACTCGTCGTTGCCGTGGCGCTGTCCGCACAGGCGACCGACGTCGGGGTCAACAAGGCCACGAGGAAGTTGTTTGCCGAGGTCACAACGCCCGCACAAATGATTGAACTGGGTGAGGAGGGACTGAAGGAGCACATCAAGACGATCGGCCTGTTCAACTCCAAGGCGAAGAACGTCATCGCCCTGTCGCAGATGCTTGTCGACGACTTCGGCGGCGAAGTGCCGGACAACCGCGAGGATCTCGTCAAGCTGCCCGGCGTGGGGCGCAAGACTGCCAACGTCGTGCTCAACTGCTGGTTCGGGCAGGAAACCTTCGCGGTCGACACGCACATCTTCCGCGTCGGCAACCGCACCGGCCTCGCTCCGGGCAAGACGCCCGAGCAGGTCGAGGCCAAGCTGGAGAAGCGGGTCCCCCAGCCTTTCCGCCTGCACGCCCACCACTGGCTGATCCTGCACGGCCGATATGTCTGCAAGGCTCGCACGCCCGAATGCTGGCGCTGCAAGGTCGTGGACCTGTGCGGTTTCAGGACGAAGGTGCTGGAAAAGCCTAAGGGGCGTTGAGAGGGCCCGTCGCACTGGCTCCCCCAAATGGTCGGGAGATTACCCAATTGTTGGTGCTGCAGAAGCGAACGCCTGTGCTACAAGCGGAGCCGGGGCAAAGGTAGGCGCGTGACGGCTCCGTCTTCCGGGTGAGGCCATCGCTCGCAGAGAGGAGAACGATCATGCACACGATTTCGAGGACCCTTCTCGCCGCCACTGCCGCGCTGCTAGCGGGAGCCTGCGTACAGGGCACCAACCAGGCAACCAACGGCCACGGGGACGTGCCCGAAGCGGTCGTCGTCGGCGAGCCGGTCGAGTGCATCCAGACCAACTTCATCCGCAACACACGGGTCCATGACGACTACACCATCGACTTCGAGATGACCGGCGGGAAGACCTACCGCAACACCCTGCCGAACCGCTGTCCGGGGCTCGGGTTCGACGAAGCCTTCGCCTACCGGACTACTGTCAGCCAGCTGTGCCGGATCGACATGATCACGGTGCTGCAACGGGGCAGCTCGATACGCGGTCCGGGCTGCGGGCTCGGCAAGTTCGTGCCGGTCGAGCTGGTCAAGGACTCCGCCGGTTAGGCCGCGACGACTGCCGGATTGTCGGCGCTCGTCGCGCTGATGACCTGCGCGCAGACAAGGTCGCCGATGACGTTTAGCGTCGTGCGGCACATGTCGAGGAAGCGGTCGACGCCGAGGATCAGGCCGATCCCGGCCGGATTGACGCCAACGCCCGACAGGATCAGCGCGATTACCGGCAGCGAGCCGGCGGGCACGCCCGCGGTACCGATCCCGGCGAGGATGCACACGAACATCACGAACACCTGGTCGCCGATCGTAAGGTCGACGCCGAAGAACTGGGCGAGGAACAGCACCGTCACGCCCTCGAACATCGCGGTGCCGTTCTGGTTGGCGGTCGCGCCGATGGTCAGGACGAAGCGGGCGATTCGTGGCGGCAGCTTCAGCTCGGATTCAGCGACGCGCAGCGCGGTAGGCAGCGTCGCGTTCGAGCTGGCCGTGCTGAAGGCCATGACGCTGGCCTCGCGGGTCTGGCGGAAGAAGGCCACGGGGCTCTTCTTCGCGACGAACTTGAGCAGCATCGGGAAGACCCCGAACATCTGGATAGCCAGCGCCAGCAGGACGACCGAAACGTAAGCGGCGAGCTTGACCAGCAGGTCCCAGCCGAATTGCGCCGAAAGATTGAACATGAAGCAGAAGATCGCGATCGGGGCGAGCTGGATGACCACTCCGATGAGCTTCATCGAGACTTCGAAAACGCCTTCGATGGCATCCTTGAGCGTGGCCGTCCGGTGTGTCTGGACGAGCAGCAGGCCGATCCCAAAGATCAGCGCGAAGACCATCACCGCGAGGATGTCGTTGTTGCCCATCGCCTCGATCACGTTCGAGGGGACGAGCCCGACCACCGCCTCGACACCGGTCTTGGCCTCGCCCGAGCGCTCGACGATGCCCGCGGCGTTCTCCGCGCCTTGCGCCAACAGGTCTTGCGCGGCGGCGCGGTCCACTCCACCGCCGGGCTTGAGCAGGTTGACCAGCGTGATCGACAGAGCGACCGCGATGCCCGATACGACGACGGTGTAGACCAGCGTGCGCAGGCCGATCTTTTTCAGCGCGCGAATCTCGCCCATCTCGGCGATGCCGACCACGAGTGCGGAAAACAGCAGCGGCAGCACGAGCATGAACAGCAGACGCAGGAAGACCTGTCCGATGGGCCCGGTGACATAGGTCACCACCGTGCCGAGCCACGCCGCGCCGGGCGCGAATGTGTAGGTCAGCAGACCGGCGGCGAGGCCGAGGACGAAACCCAGGAAAATGCGCCATTGCAGCTTGCCGTGGTCGATCCTTGCAGCTTCTTCGGCGATTTCGCTGGCATCGGTCATTCAGTATCTCCGGCAAGGGCTGCCAGCGCGATACGGCGATAGATGCGCGCCAGCGTTTCGAGGTCGGCAACGGCGACCGCCTCGTCGAGTTTGTGCATGGTGGCGTTGACCAGTCCGAATTCGATCACCGGCACGATGTCCTTGAGGAACCGCGCATCCGACGTGCCGCCGCTGGTCGAGGGTTGGGGCTCGATCCCGGTCTCGGCCTTCACCGCCGCGGCGACAAGGTCCTGGAAGCGGCCCGGCGGGGTCAGGAACGGTTCGCCCGAGATCACCGGCTTCGCAGTGCCGCCGTGCCGCTGGGCGATCGCGCTGACCATGTCGGCCAGCGCCTGCCCCGTGTGCAGGTCATTGAAGCGGATCGAGATGCGCGCCCTGGCCTTGCGCGGAATGACGTTGTGCGCGGCGTTGCCGACTTCGAGGTCGGTGATCTCGAGGTTCGAGGGCTGGAACCAGTCGGTGCCTTCGTCGAGCACCAGCGCATCGAGTTCGGACAGCATGGCAACCAGCTTGCTCACCGGGTTGTCGGCGAGGTGCGGGTAGGCGACGTGGCCCTGCACGCCCTCAACTTCCAGCCAGACGTTGATCGAGCCGCGGCGGCCGGGCTTCATCATGTCGCCGAGACGGTTGACGCTGGTCGGCTCCCCGACGAGGCAGAGGTCGGGAATCTCGCCGCGCTCACGGATCACGTCGATCAGGGCGCGCGTGCCGTGGATTCCCATGCCCTCCTCGTCGCCGGTGATGATCAGGCTGATCGTGCCGGCCTCGCGCGGGATCTCCCCCGCCGCCGCGACCATCGCCGCGACGGCGCCCTTCATGTCGACCGCGCCGCGCCCGTAAAGCAGGTCGCCGCGGATTTCGGGTTCGAAGGGGTCGCTCGTCCAGCCCTCGCCCGGCGGCACGACATCGACGTGCCCGGCGAAAGCGAAGTGACGCGAGCCCTCGGGACCGCGGCGCACCGCGAGGCAGTTCTCGACCGGACCGCCCTCGTCGGCATCGCCCCGGACGAAGCGATGGCATTCGAACCCCAAGGGGGCGAGCATCGCCTCGAGCGCGTCGAACACCGCGCCGGTGGCCGGGGTCACGCTCTCGCAGGCAATCAGCGCCCGGGCATGCGCGAGTGCATCGCTGGTCTTGTCCATCCCTGCGGAGTAGACGAGCGCCACACAGCTTTCCAGCCGGAGCGCCCAGTCATGCCCAAGCTCGATCTTGACGCCATCCCGCAAGCCAACACCACCGGCTACCCCTCGCCCTATGACAAGGACGTTGCCGGGCGCTTCGTGCGCCGCCTGCGCCCCGCCTCCGGGCTCACCGAGCTGGGCGCGGCGCATGTCGTGCTCAAGCCCGGGGCGTGGTCCTCGCAGCGCCACTGGCATGCGGCGGAGGATGAACTGGTGGTGATCCTTTCGGGCGAATGCGTGCTGGTCGAGGACGAAGGCGAGTCCGTCCTGCGCACCGGCGACATCGCCACCTGGGCCAAGGGCGTGAAGAACGGGCACTGCCTCCAGAACCGCTCAAATGCCGACTGCGTGATGCTCGCGCTCAGCGCGGGCGATACCTCGAAGGACTGGGGCGAATACCCCGACATCGACCTGATGTTTCGCAACCGCGACTACTACCACAAGGACGGCACCCCCTACCCTCCTAAGGGCTGAGTTCGCGTCAGGCGGTATCCTCGAACTTCTGGATCACCCATTCCTCGTCCTCGGCCTCTTCGACCCACTGCTGCATCCAGGCGTGCTCCCAGACCGCCTGCATGTAGGCCTGGGCAAAGCCGGGCACCTGCAGCCCGTACGTGATGAAGCGGCTGACGACGGGCGCGTAGAAAACGTCGGCCGCGCCGAAGGTGCCGAACAGGAACGGTCCCCCGCTGCCGAAGCGCGCTCGCGCCTCGGCCCATAGCTGCAGTATGCGCACGATGTCGTGGCGCGCCTCGTCGCTGATCATGTGGCCTTCGACATGGCGGCGGATGTTCATCGGGCACTCGCGGCGCAACGCGAGGTAGGAACTGTGCATTTCCGCGACGCAAGCCCGCGCCATTCCGCGCGCGGCGTCGTCCTTGGGCCAGAACCGGTCGCGCCCGACCTTGTCGCCGAGATATTCGAGGATTGCCAGGCTGTCCCAGACCACGACGTCGCCGTCCCACAGCACCGGGACCTTGCCGGCGCTCGGCTGGAACTCGTCGCCTTCGCGCTTCATCGCCTGCCAATCGTCGCCGTCGATGTGGACGGTCAGCTCTTCGAAATGGAGGCCGGACTGCTTCATCGCCAACCAGCCGCGCAGCGACCAGCTCGAATAGTTCTTGTTGCCGATGATGAGCTTCATGGACCGTGCCCCGTCGTTTAACCCTGACGCCCTAGGCATTCAGCATTGTCCTGTCGAGGCTGAACGGACCGCCGCACAGCAAGCTGCTTGGCTTGCGCCCCGGAGTTGGTATCTTGGCGCAAGGAAAAAGGGAGAGGTACGATCGTGAATAGGCTCCCGGCCATGCTTGCCGCCTTCGCACTGGCGCTACCCACAGCGGCGGCGGCGCACCACTCGTTTGCCGTGTTCTTCGACCCCGAGAAGAGCGTGACGGTCACTGGCGTGGTCACCGCCTTCCGCTTCACCAACCCGCACGGCACGATTGCGCTCGACGTGACCAATCCCGACGGAACTGTCGAGCACTGGCGCGGGGAGACCAATGCCCCGGTGATCCTCGTCCGCCGCGGCTGGACGCGCGACATCATCAAGCCGGGCGAGACCGTCACCCTCACCGGCTGGCCCTCGCGCGACGGCAAGCCCTACATGCGCGTTTCGGCGGTCACCGACGCCAACGGCAAGTCGATCGGAATCGCCCCGTTCGGACGGCAGGACCAGAGCTGATGCGGCTTGCCCTCGCGGCGCTTGCCGCCATCGCCATTACCGCCCCGGCGCTCGCCGAAGACGCCGGCCACCCCGACCTCTCGGGCTACTGGAATGCCCCGTTCCGCGGCTACCCGATGCCCGACGACCTGAAGGCCAAGCTGCCGCCCGATACGGTGGTGCTGGAAGATACCGGCGCGGCGGAATTCCCGCGCGGGGTCTACGGCGGGCTCAAGCTGACACAGAAGGCGCTCGATCGTGCCAGGGACTGGCAGCCGACCGACGACATGACCATCGCCCGCGTCTGCCAGCCGCAGTCGATCATGTACACGGTGCAGGGCCCCTTCCCCTTCCAGGTCATCGAGGCTCCCGGCCTGATCGTGTTCCGGTACGAGTACTACGACCAGTACCGGCTGATCTACACCGACGGCCGCGGCCACCTGCCGGCCGCCGCGCCGCACACCAAGATGGGCGATTCGATCGGCCACTGGGAGGGCGACGAACTGGTCATCGACACCACCCACCTCGCCCCCTCGACCATCACCAACAACGGTCTCGACCATTCGAGCGAGGCGCACATGGTCGAACGCTACCGCCTCGCCGACGACGGCAAGTCGCTCGAGGCGACGCAGTGGTTCGAGGACCCCGAAATGCTCGAAAACCACGGCGCCCGCTACATTAAGTGGACTCGCGGCAGCGACTACATCTACCCCTACGACTGCGACCCGACCTTCGCGCTCGAATACCAGGGCAAGGATGCGCCGGAGGCGGCTGG